>NZ_CP017297.1:2923735-4385603 GCF_001969445.1 Brachybacterium sp. P6-10-X1 | reverse complement strand
CTGGCCCATTATTGCATCGCGGCGGGCATGCGATTCCCAGCCATGGCGTGTTCCTGGCATAGTCTGGGCCCGTTCGGACAGGTCGATCGGAAGGAAGCGCACATGTCGTCGGGAAAGGTGGCCAGCTGGGCCCATGGCGAGGAGTTCCTCGACGAGGCGCTCCTCTTCTCCGACGACGGCGTCCTCGCCCGCGCCCGGGAGCGGGGCGGCGAGCTGGGCGCGACCCCGGTCCTGCCCGGGGCCGGGGCGCTGATGCGGGTGCTCGCCGCGGCGGTGCAGGCCCGCTCGGCCGTCGAGATCGGCACCGGCAGCGGCGTCGGTTCCCTCTACCTGCTTGCGGGCATGCACCCCGACGGGGTGCTGACCACCATCGACCCGGAGGTCGAGAACCAGCGCGCCGCCCGGGTGTCCTTCGCCGAGGCCCAGATCCGGTCCCCCCGGGTGCGGACCATCGCCGGCAGCCCGCGCGACGTCATCGGCCGGCTCACCGATCACGCGTACGACCTGGTGAGCTTCCCGGCCCAGGCCCCGCACGCCCTGGACCTGCTCGAGCACGCCCGGCGCCTGCTGCGCCCCGGTGGGGTGCTGGTGGTCCCCCACGCCCTGTACCACGACCGGGTCGCCGACCCCACGGCACGCGATGAGCGGACCCGTGCGGTGCGGGAGGTGCTGCGGGCGGTCACCGCGACGGAGGACCTGGTCCCGGCGCTCACCGGCAGCGGCGACGGGGTGCTCGCCGCGGTGCTGCGGCCCGCCCGGCGCTGACGGCGCGGTCGACGCAGAACAGCCCCGCACCGACGCGGTGCGGGGCTGTCCCACGGGTGCCGTTCAACGGATCAGGACGGGATCACGCCCTTCAGCGCGTCATGAAGCTCCACGGCCTCCGACGCGGCGATCTCGACGACCAGACGGCCGCCCCCCTCGAGCGGGACGCGCATGATGATGCTTCGCCCCTCCTCCACGACCTCGAGCGGACCGTCCCCGGTGCGCGGCTTCATAGCAGCCATGGCGTGCCTCCTTGATGGTGTCGCTGCCTGCGAGGTGCTCCCCCGGACGGGGCCTCGGACAGCGCGCGTACGGTGGCTATTATCTCAGGTTCCGCGAGCGGTTCGTACGTCGGCGTCTCCGGGGGCGCTGCGGGGCCTCGATCCCGTCGCCGATCCGACCCTGGGCGAGCACCACCATGAGCACCGCGACGACGGCTGCGACCAGCAGCAGGAGCAGCACGATGGGGCTGACGGCGGTCATCGGTGCGCAGCCTCGCGGAGCACGCCGAGCGCCTCCTCGGCGGTGTCGACGACCCGCAGCAGGTCGACGTCGACGGCGTTGATCGTCCCGCCCTCGAGGACGGCGCCGCCCAGCCAGTCGAGCAGGCCCTGCCAGTAGGCGCGCCCGACCAGCACCACGGGGAACAGGTCGATCTTGTGCGTCTGCATCAGGCACAGCGCCTCGAACAGCTCGTCGAAGGTTCCGAAGCCGCCCGGCATCACCACGAAGCCGCTGGAGTACTTCACGAACATGGTCTTGCGGGCGAAGAAGTACCGGAAGTCGACCCCGAGGTCGACATATTCGTTCATCCCGTCTTCATGGGGCAGTTCGATCCCGAGGCCGACGGAGACGCCGCCCGCCTCCTGGGCGCCGCGGTTGCCGGCCTCCATGATGCCGGGGCCGCCCCCGGTGATCACGGCGTAGCCGAGGTCGACCACGCCGTGGGCGATCTCGACGGCGCATCGGTAGTAGGGATGCTCCGGTCCCAGGCGGGCGGAGCCGAAGATCGAGATGGCCGGCCCCAGCTCGGCGAGCGCCCCGAAGCCCTCGACGAACTCGGCCTGGATGCGCATCACCCGCCACGGATCGGCGTGGACCCAGTCCCCGGGCCCGGACTCCTCCAGCAGCCGCTGGTCGGTGGTGCGCTCGGGGCGCTGGGCGCCGCGCAGCGTGACGGGCCCCTTGCGATGGCGTGCTCGTTCCTCGGGCGTCATCGGCCGAGCGTATCGGCTGTGCCGGCGCTCGGCCGGCGCAGGAGCAGCACGGCGAAGCCCAGGAGGGCCCAGATGGCGCCGACGATCAGCGCCACCGGGCTGGAGGAGACCAGCACGACGATCAGCAGACCGGCGCCGAGCACGGGGATCACCAGGTGCCGCACCGGGCGCACCGCTCCCCCGCGCCGGCGCACCACGAAGTAGCCGATCACGGAGGCGTGCACGAGCACGAAGCCGGTGATGGCGCCGACGTCGACCATCGAGGAGACCAGGTTCAGGCCGTCCCCGCGGGTCGAGGCCCAGCCGGCGACGAGGACGTTGCCGGCGGAGGCCACGAGCACACCGACCACGGGCACGCCCGTGCGGGTCGACAGACGGGAGAAGACGTGCGGCAGGGAGCCGGAGCGTCCCATGTCCCAGATGATGCGGCTGGCGGCGGCCTGTCCCACCAGGGCGCTGAAGATCGCGCCGATGCCCTTGGCCAGCGACAGCAGGGCGTGCAGCAGCGGGGAGATCTCGGAGTCGACCATGGCGTAGTAGGCATCGCCCTGCAGCGAGGGGTCGGCCTGCAGCTCCGCGGTGGTCTGCGGGGACAGCAGCGCCCCGACGTAGGACTGGAGGATGAACAGGAAGCCGGCCACGACGAGGCAGACCAGCGTGGCGCGTCCGACGACCTTCGCACCCCCGCGGGTCTCCTCGGCGAAGGTGGCCAGGGCGTCGAAGCCGAGATAGGAGAGCACGGCGATGCTGACGGCGCCGAGCACGAGACCCGCGTCCAGCCCGGCCGCCCCGCCGGTGAGCGGGTCGAGCCAGCCGCGGAGCGGGCCGATGGTCGCCAGCACCCAGATCCCGACGGCGAGGACGGCGGCCAGGACCACCACCTCGACCATCACCACCACGGTGGAGACCCAGGCCGTCACGGTGACCCCGGCGAGGTTCAGCCCGGTGGAGATCACGACCGCGGCGATCACGAACACCCACACCGGGACCTGCGGGACCAGCGAGTGCAGGGCGATGCCGCTGAAGAGGTAGGCGACCGAGGGGATGAGCAGGTAGTCCAGCAGCATCATCCAGCCGCCCATGTGGCCGGTACGGCGGCCGATGCCCTCGGACGCGTAGGCGAAGACGCTGCCGGCGCGCGGCACCTCCGCGGACATCAGCGCGTAGCTGGAGGCGGTCAGCGCCATGACGATCGTGGCCACCAGGTAGACCACGGGCACCACGCCGCCCGAGACCGCATCCAGCGTGCCCCAGACGCCGACCGCGGCGGCCGGTCCGATGAAGACCAGGCCGTAGGCGAGCAGCTGCGGCAGGCCGAGGCTGCGGCGGAGGGCGCCCTCGGTGCTCGTCACCGGGAGATCTCCAGCCAGCGCCGCAGAGCCTCGAGGGCCGAGCGGAGGTCCTCGAGCGGCACGTGCTCGTCGTCGGTGTGGGCGAGCAGCGCGTCCCCGGGTCCGAAGTTCACCGCCGGGGTCCCCAGGGCGGCGAAGCGGGCCACATCGGTCCAGCCCTGCTTGGCGGCGAGGGTGACGCCCTGGCCCAGGGCGGCCAGGAAGTCGGCGGCGGCCGGGTCGGAGAGCCCGGGCAGCGCGCCCGCGGAAGAGTCGGTGACCGTGATCTCGAGGTCGAGGCCGGCCAGCACCTCGCGCACATGCGCCTCGGCCTGGTCGACGGAGGTGTCGGGCGCGAAGCGGTAGTTCAGCAGCGCGGTGGCACGATCGGGGATCACGTTGCCGGCGATGCCGCCGGAGATCCCCACGGCGTTCAGGCACTCGCGGTACTCGAGCCCGTCGATCACGGCGCGGCGCGCCTCGTAGGAGGCCAGACGCTCGAGCACCGGCGCGAGGTGGTGGATCGCGTTGTCCCCCACCCAGTCGCGGGCCGAGTGGGCGGCGATGCCGCGCGCGGTGACCGCGAGCTTCATGGTGCCCTTGCAGCCGCCCTCGACACCGGCCGAGGTCGGCTCGCCGAGGATCGCGAAGTCCGCCGCGAGGTACTCGGGGTGCTCGGCGGCGATGCGGGTCAGGGAGTTGTCCGCCGCGGCGACCTCCTCGTGGTCGTAGAACACCCAGGTGAGGTCGACGGGGGCGGTGACCGCCTCGACGGCGAGCTTCAGGAACACCGCGACACCGCCCTTCATGTCGCAGCTGCCGCGCCCGACGAGCTCCTCGCGCCCGTCGCGGGTGCGCCGGGACGAGGGCAGGTTCTCCGCCACCGGGACGGTGTCGAGGTGCCCGGCCAGCAGCACTCGTCGGTCCAGGCCGCGATGGGTGCGGGCGATGACGGTGTCTCCGTCGCGGATCACCTCCAGGTGATCGGCGTGGGTGCGCAGCGCGGCCTCGACCGCATCGGCGAGCGCCGTCTCGTTCCCGGAGACGGATTCGATGTCGACGATCGCGGCGGTGAGCTCGACGATGTCGGCGTGGGGATCCAGGACGGGCGCGGGAGCATTGTGCATGGGGCCATCGTGCCACCGTCGGCCGCTCGCCCGCGGATCACGGATCGCCCAGTGCTCCCCCGGCCCGGGCCAGGCGCAGGGCGACCGCCTCGGCGTGGCGCAGCAGCTGGGCGGACGTGCCGGGTTCGGCGGTGATCGCCGAGCCGGGCTGCGCGGTGGAGACCGGGACCCCCACCAGCAGACGCCGGTCGTAGACCGTCTCGTCCGACCCCACGGGGGCGTAGAGCCCGTCCACGGCGATGGAGCCGGTCAGCATCCGTCGGCGGCTGCCGCGGGAGGCCCAGGAATCCTTCTGGACCTCCCCCCGCTCGCGCCACGCCCCGATCAGGGCGCTGCGATAGGCGGGCAGGTCCACCGGCGGCAGGTGCGCTTCGAGCACGCCGTCGCACAGGATGGCCGGGCCGTCGGCCCCGCGCGCCGCGAAGCGTCCGGCGTCGTCGTCGATGTCCAGGTGCATGCGCGGTCCGAGGAACTGCACCAGCCCTGCTTCCTCGAGGGCGAGCAGCTGGCGCACCCGCAGCACCGGCGGGCCGGAGGCCCAGGAGGCGAAGGCGTTGCGCAGGTGCCCGTCGATGTCGCGGCGCACGGACTCGGTCGTGTAGGCCCCCAGGTCGATGAGCCGGCCCACCTGGGTGCGCATGGCGATCAGCACCCGGTAGACGAGCACCCAGGCGGGGTCGGGGTCGGTGGCCGCGTGCAGAGAGCCGCGCAGCACGTCGCGGGTGCGTCGGTGGGCTTCGGCCGTCTCGCCGCCGCGCCGGCCGAAGGGGAACAGCCAGCGGATCAGCGCCTCGTCGGTGGCGAGCCCGGCGAAGCCGGCCCCGGCGAGCGCCCGGCGCAGCTCGGCGAGGATCAGCGGCATCACCTCCCGCTCGTGGTCGACGCCGGCCGAGCGCACCGCCAGCTCCAGGACCCGCTCGCCGGTGAGGACCTGCGGTGAGTACGGGGCGGGCAGCTCGGGGCCGAGATCGGGCTTGGGGCGGTAGACCATGCCGGAGCGGGAGCCGACGACGAGCCGCGGCTCGCCGCCGCCGGGCAGGTAGCGCAGCCCCGAGGGCGCGCGGTCGTCGGGCACGAAGCGGCCCCCGGCGACGGCGGTGAGCATGCCGATCGCGTCGTAGAAGTTCAGGCCGAGGCCCTGCACGGCGATCGACTCGCGGCCCAGCAGCGCGGCGTAGTCGACCTCGAGCGGGTTGGCGGGACCGAGGTGGACCAGGCCATGACGGGCGGCGGCGTCGGCAAGCTGCTGGGAGCGGGGGCCGAGCGCGGTGGGCAGGTGGCCGAGGGCGAGGGCGACGGCGTCGGCCCGCAGCACGCGGCTGTCGCTGAGCCGCACCCGCTGGATCCCGTCGGCGGAGCCGGTGACGTCCACCGCCTCGGCCTCGTGGCGGACGATCCGCAGGCGGGCGGGGTCCGCGTCGGCCTCGGCGGTCTCGAGCACGCGGGCGAGGTAGCGGCCGTGAGCGGCACGGGAGGCGAAGTCGCCGGGACCCAGGCCCTCCGCGGCGAGGTGGTCGGCGAGGGTGTCGGTGTGCAGGGACGGCATCACCGCGTGGCAGCTGGCGTCCGGATACATCGTGGTCTGGCAGGTGGTGGTGTTCATCAGCAGCACCTCGGACTGGTCGTGCCGCCAGACCCTGCCGCCGCGGCCGACGAAGGGATCCACCAGGTGCACGGTCAGCGGTCCGTGCCAGCCGGGATCGTGGGAGGCGGCGACCAGGCGCTCGATGATCGCCGTCCCCCGCGGCCCCGCCCCGATCACGGCGACGGTGCGGGCGAGATCGGGGGCGGCGACGGTCATCCCCCCAGTATGGCGCGGACGGATCGCCCTTCCGCGCGGGCGGGGTTCTGGGACCATGGGGGCATGACCACCACGCCCCCGCCGCCGCGGCACCTCCCCCACGGTGCGCCCGACGCCCCGGGAGGGCTGCTCGCCGGGAGACGGGCCGCGCGGATCCGCGCGATCGCGAACTCGAGCCAGCTGCCCGAGGAGCGGGCGCTCGCCGATTCGATGGTGATGACGGCATGGCTGACGGCCGCCCAGCGCGCCCGCTACGCCGTGTCCCTGCGCGCGGGGTCCCAGGTCGAGGACTTCATGGAGCGCCTGGCGGATGAGCGCCGGGTGGTGCTCGAGGAGGGCGCGGATCCGGTCGAGGACGAGCTCGCCTCCGCCGCCGAGGCCGAGCGCGCCGCCCGACAGCTCCCGCTGCGGGTCCTCGAGGGCGCGCTGCTGCTGGTGGCTCTGGGCCTCGCCATCGCCCTGGTCGTCCTGGGTCTGCGGGCCGACGACCTCAGCCGCTCCTCCCTGCCGCCGTCCGCGGGGCCGTTCCTGATCGGGATCGCCGCCCTGGTGATCGTCGCGGCGGTGATCGGGACGCTCGCGAGCCGCCGCAGGGACCGGTCCCTCCTGGACTGGGCCGTGGACCGGCCGGGTCAGCTCGGACGAGGCCTGCCGATGCGTCGCCCGCTGCAGGGCGGATCGGCCGGACCCGCGATCCTGAGCTCGCTGGGCCCGGCCGTGATGGTGGGGCTGGGGATCATCGCGATCTGCGTGGGGGCCGCCGTGCTGCTGATCACGCTGCTGAGCCCGGATGCGGCCACCATGACCACGGCGGCGCTGTGGTCGCTCGGCGGAGGGGTGCTCGCGCTGCTGCTGGCGGTCCTCGCCGTCCAGCTGCGCGGTCGTCGGCTGGAGCAGGTCGTGCGGCGGGAGCGGGCCGCGGAGTGGTTCGGTGATCGTCCGCCCGCGGACGATTCCTGATCCCGGGGCTCTGTCTCCTCACTCGCCCGCGGCGAGCCCTTCGGTCCGCGCAGAGCGAGATCACACGGTACCGCCGCATCAACCGCGATGAGCACGGAAGCGACCGGGACGGGGATCCGGATTCGGACGGCGAACAGCCCGCCGAGAGCAGCGGCACAGCTCAGAACGGTGGCGGCTGATCCTCGAGTCCTCGAGCTGGTGACGCTTCACGGGTGCCGGCGCGGTCGTCCAGCAGGGGGTCGGTGGGTCCGTCCTCGCGGGCGAATCGTTCGAGTTCCCCGGCGATGACCATCGCGGTGATGTCTCGCTCGAACTCGTACTGCTCCCAGCGCGCTTGGAGGACAGCGGCCAGCTCGGGCGTGAGCAGGTCGGTGTTCGGCGCCACCGAGGCATGTGCCCCGGAGCGGGTCTTCCAGTGGGTGATCGCCCCGTCGGGACCGCGGACCGGGTCGATCAGGCCGCGAGTCTTCAGCCGGTGATGCATCCAGCACAGGTCGTGGAGGTTCTCCGGGGTGGTCTGCCCGCCCGCGGCGGGATCCGCGTGGTCATATTCCTGGATGTGGTCCGATTCCGAGCAGGTGGAGGTGGCCCGACCGCACCCGGGGACCGCGCACACGGGATCGCGCAGTCGCAGGTGCTCGCGCATCGCCTCCGGCGGCCGGTACCGCTGCGCAGCGGTGGGGAGGAAGGTCCCGTCGACCGGGTCGGTGAGCACGCGGAACCACATGCTCTCCTCCGCGGCGATCATGCGGGCCATCGAGGCGGGGATCGGGATTCGCCCATCGAGCAGGGCCGGAGCGTCCGACTCGCCCATCAGGGACATCACAGGGACCACCACGCTGAGGCGGAATGGCTCGCGCGGGACCTCGGTGCCGCCCGTGTCGAGAACCGAACGAGTCATCACCGCGTAGCGCAGGGAGCGCAGGGGCAGCGGCCGCGCGGTCGTGGCCGCCGCCGCCTCGAGGTCGAAGGGCACCGGGGCACCGTCGTCGAGGGCATGGCGCTGGGTGGTCTGCACCGCGCGGGCGGCCGCGTCGAGGCGGCGAGAGAGCGCG
Organism: Brachybacterium sp. P6-10-X1; assembly: GCF_001969445.1. NCBI lineage: Bacteria > Bacillati > Actinomycetota > Actinomycetes > Micrococcales > Dermabacteraceae > Brachybacterium > Brachybacterium sp. P6-10-X1. Next base: position 4,377,347 of record NZ_CP017297.1, on the reverse strand, counting down.
AGGATCTCCGGGATGGGTCCGGTCAGGCGCAGGCAGGCGGTGCCGTCGGCGACCGTGGGCAGCTCGAGGGCGACGTCGCGCTGCTCCTGCGGGGCGACCTCCGGGGCCGGGGACTGGAACCAGGCCAACAGCAGGTGCAGCGACCGGCGGTAGCTGTCCACCGGCAGGGAGTCGAGGTCCCAGGTGGAGACCCGCTCGTCGATCTGGGCGCGCTGGACGGGGGTCAGGTCCCGCAGCGCCCGCACCAGGCGGTCGAACCACTCCACGGGCATGTCGCCCGAGGCCAGGCGCGCGAAGGTCGCGGGCACCTCGGTGACCGCCATGTGGGCATCGCGCAGCAGGGTCCCGGCCCGGGCGGTCGTGGTGCGCAGCGCGAGGGCGACGGCGACGTCGGATTCCTCGCGGTCATCGCGCAGGTCCTCGTCCTCCCGCGGAACCCACAGCGCGGCGATGTCACGCAGACGCTCGGCATGGTCGCGGGAGGCGCGACGGCCCCGGGCGAGAAGCCGGGTGGCAGCACCGTGGGCGGCCGATCCCTGCTCGAGGTCGCCGCGATCGGCGAGCGAGGCCGCATCGAGGTCACGTCGCGCACGCCCGAGGGGACGCGGAGGCTCTGCCCCGCGCGGAACTGCGGCCGGCGTCATCGTCTGCGACATGCTCCCCACCTCCGCGTCCGTCACCATGACAGGAGCCCCGAGAACCAGGTTCTCCATCTCCTCCGAGCGTAGACAGAGGGTCCGACACACGACAGACGGAAGGGTCGATGGTGGACGAGCAGACCCTGGGGAGGAAGGCCCTCGCACCGTGGGGAGGAAGGCCCTCGCACCCTGAGAAGGAAAGACCCCGCACCCTGGGGAGGAAAGGTCCCGCACAGCGACCCGACCCCGCCCCTCACTCCCCGACTGCCAACCCCTCCTGACGGGCGTAGGTCTCCCACCGCGGCGCGGTGGGGATCCGGCGCAGATCCGGCCCCAGCAGCCCCACCAGCCCTCCGAGGGCCAGGACCACCGCGAAGACGAGCATGGTGGGCAGGGTGCCGACGGTGTCCAGCCCCCACCCGGCGACCGCCGGAGCCAGCGGCATCAGCGCCGAGGAGACCAGGCGCATCAGCGAGCTGACCCGTCCCTGCATCGCGATCGGCGTGATGTGGGTGAAGAAGCCCTGGCTGGAGGCGTTGATCGCGGGCAGCCCTATCCCCAGGACGCCATAGGCCGCGCCGATCCAGAGCATGCCGGGGGCGAAGGCGAGGAAGATCCCGACCCCCGCCATCAGCAGCACCGGGACGATCGCCAGCGCACCGGTCGGGACGGTGTCCACCAGGCGCGGCGCGAGGACGGCACCGAGCAGGATCGCCGCGGCCAGCACCGTGTTCAGCAGGCCGATCCTCGTCGCCGGCACCCCGTCGGACGCGAGGTCCAGCAGCACGGCGAAGATCAGGCCGTTGGCTCCGAGGTTCACGGCGGACGCGAGAGCCAGCACCTGCAGACGGATGGGCTGCGAGATCATCCAGGCGAGCGCCTCGCGCAGGTCCTCGGCCACCGACGTGCGCTCGGCGCCCTCGGTCCGCGGGAAGTATCTGCGGCGCATGGTGAGGGTCGCGGCGACCGAGCCGAGGTTGCCCAGCAGCTGGGCCAATGGCGGGAACACGAGCGACAGGCCCAGCAGCGCGCCACCGACGGGCCCGGAGGCCATCTCGACCGCGGCCTCTCGTCCCTGGTTGACCGAGACCGCCCGGGGCAGCTGGGTGGTCGGCACGATCTGCTTGAGCATGGCGTGGGAGGCGCTGCCCAGCAGCGTCTCGCGGAACCTGTCCGCGAACGCCAGCACGGCGAGCACCACGGCGCCGGCCACACCCGTCGCCAGCACGAGAACCAGCATCGCCTGGACGATCGCCCCGACCACCCCGGCCAGCAGTCGCAGTCGTCGCCTCTCGACGCGATCGGCGAGCAGCCCGCCCGGGATCAGCCCGACCAGCGCGCCGGCGCCCTGGACCAGCGCCACCAGGCCGGTGGTGCCCAGGTCATCGGTGACCATGAAGGTCACCAGGGGGAAGGCGAAGGCCCCGATGCCCGTGCCGATGTCGAGGAGGAGATCCCCCATCAGCCAGCGGAGGTACTCGGGACTACGCCGCAGCGGCGTCGTCGCCGCAGGCACGCTCATCCGCGCCCGATCCCGGGCGCCGATGTGCCGTTCGCCCCCACCGGTGCGCCCAGCGTGACCTGGAGCCACCGCACTTCGTAGACTCGGCGCATGACCACGACGACACCTGACTCCCCCGCCGTTCGGGCCTGGGGCATCGCGCTCACCACCCTTGGCGCCGACGGCTCCGTCCTGGATGCATGGTATCCCTCACCACAGCTCGGCGAGGCTGATTCCGCAGCTCTGAGCCATCCGCTGCACGCGCAGCTGACCGCCGCCGCTCGGGCCGACGACGTGCGCGGCACCACGCAGGAGGTCGTGGTGCGCGAGATCGAGCTGGCCGCCGCCCCGGCCGATGCCGCCGACGCCTACCTGCGCCTGCACCTGCTCTCCCACCGGCTGGTCCAGCCCAATGCACAGAACCTCGAGGGTCTGTTCGGCACGCTCACCAATGTGGTGTGGACCTCCGAGGGCCCCTGCGCCGTGCCCGGCTTCGAGGAGACCCGGCTGCGCCTGATCGCGGCGGGTCGCCGGCCCACCGTGCTCAGCGTCGACAAGTTCCCGCGGATGGTGGACTACGTGATGCCCACCGGCGTGCGCATCGGCGACGCCGACCGCGTGCGCCTGGGCGCGCACCTGGCCGAGGGCAGCACCGTCATGCACGAGGGCTTCGTGAACTTCAACGCCGGCACCCTGGGCTCCTCGATGATCGAAGGACGCATCTCCCAGGGCGTCGTCGTGGGCGACGGGTCCGACGTGGGCGGCGGCGCCTCGACCATGGGTACCCTCTCCGGCGGCGGCACCGAGCGCGTGAGCATCGGCCGACGCTCCCTGGTCGGGGCCGAGGCCGGGGTCGGCATCGCCCTCGGCGACGACTGCGTGGTCGAGGCCGGGCTCTATGTCACGGCCGGCACGAAGGTGGAGCTCGTGGGCGAGGCAGGTGCGCAGGCGCACGTGGTCAAGGCCCGGGACCTCTCCGGCGTGAACAATCTGCTGTTCCGTCGCAACTCGCTGACCGGTGCGGTCCAGGCGGTGGCCCGCGAAGGTCAGACCGTCGCCCTGAACGCCGCGCTGCACGCGAACTGATCGACAGCACGGACACGAGATGGCGCGCACCAGGGGCCGGCCGGGTTCGACTGCTCGTCACCTCGTGATCCCCCTGGTCATGGTGCTGATCTTCGCCGGGATAGCGGGCGGTTCCTATCTCGCCCTGCAGCGGTACGGGTCCCCCGCCCATGCGGGCACCTGCACCGCCAGCGGATTGGGCACGAGCCACCGCTATTCCACCGACCGCGCCGCGAACGCCGCGCTGATCAGCGCTGTCGCCATGGACCGGGGCCTGCCGCCGCGCGCAGCCTCGATCGCGCTGACCACCGCGTACCAGGAGTCGCAGCTGCGCAACCTCGACCACGGCGACCGCGACTCGCTGGGGCTGTTCCAGCAGCGTCCATCCCAGGGCTGGGGCAGCGAGGAGCAGATCATGGATCCGATCTACTCCACCAACGCCTTCTACGACGAGCTGGAGAAGATCGAGGGGTACCCCGCTGCGGACATCAACGACGTCGCTCAGCGGGTCCAGCGCAGCGGTCATCCGGAGGCGTACCGGGACCACGAGACCGAGGGACGGCTGTACGCCTCGGCGCTGACCGGGCAGAGCGGGGCGAACCTGGTGTGCACGCTCGGCCCCGTCGGCGCGACCGTCTCGCCCGGGCAGCTCCGCTCCGAGCTGACCCGCCAGTTCCCGCGGCTGACGGAGGCGGGAGACATCAGCTCCTCGCTGACCGCAGCCTCCCAGGCGGCGCCGCAGCTGCCGGTCGACGCGGGCGCGACCGCGCTGGTCATCGACCCCCAGGGCGACACGCGTCTCGGGTGGGCGCTCGCGAACTGGGCGGTCGCGCGAGCGGCGGACGACGGCGTGGTCCAGGTGTCCTACCAGGGTCGGGTCTGGGACCGCTCGCTGCGGGGCAAGGACGCCGCCGTCTGGTCCTCCCTCGACGGCGGCGACCCCGAGAACGTCGTCGTGCTGGTCAGCGGGCAATAGATCCCCGGGAGCCCGATGACGCCCGGGGCATCTGCTCAGTGGTCCAGTCGGTGCTCCTTGGCGAGCTGCTCCTGGTGCGCACGGCGCTCCTCGTCCAGCTCCGTCGCGAGCTGCTCGAGGCGCAGCTCGGTGGTGCCGGTGCGGGTCTCCATCGGCACGTACTCGCGCTCGGCGTGCCCGGTGTAGATCTGCCGCGGGCGGCCGATCTTCGTCTCCGGGTCGTGGACCATCTCCTGCCACTGGGCGATCCAGCCCGGCAGGCGACCGATGGCGAACAGCACGGTGAACATGTGGGTGGGGAACCCGATGGCCTTGTAGATCAGGCCGGTGTAGAAGTCGACGTTCGGGTAGAGCTTGCGCTCGACGAAGTAGTCGTCCTGCAGCGCGATCTCCTCGAGCTCCATGGCCAGCTCCAGCTGCTCGTCGTGCACCCCGAGGCGCTCGAGGACGTCGTCGGCGATCTTCTTGACGAACTTCGCGCGGGGGTCGTAGTTCTTGTAGACCCGGTGCCCGAAGCCCATCAGGCGGATGCCGTCCTCCTTGTTCTTCACCTTCTCCATGAAGGCCTTCGGGTCCAGGTCCCGGGTCCTGATCTCGTCGAGCATCTCCATCACGGCCGCGTTGGCGCCGCCGTGGGCGGGACCCGAGAGGGCGCCGATGCCGGCGGAGATCGAGGTGAACAGATTCGCCTGGGCGGAGCCGACCAGGCGCACCGCGGAGGTGGAGCAGTTCTGCTCGTGATCGGCGTGGAGGATCAGCAGCTGCTCCATGGCACGGACGACGACCGGGTCGGCCACGTATTCCTCGACGGGGAAGCCGAAGGTCAGGCGCAGGAAGTTCTCGATCAGCGAGAGCCGGTTGTCCGGGTACAGCAGGGCGTGGCCCTGAGCGATGCGGTGGGCGTAGGCGGCCATCGTCGGCACCTTCGCCAGCAGCCGCACGGTCGACAGCCGGGTCTGCTCCATGTCGAAGGGGTCCAGGGAGTCCTGGTAGAAGGTCGACAGGCCCGAGACCCCGGCCTGCAGCACCGCCATCGGATGGGCGTCGCGCGGGTAGCCGTCGAACATCCGCTTGAAGCGCTCGTCGAGCAGGGTGCGCCGCTCCACCTGGGCCTCGAAGTTCTCCAGCTGGCCCTTGGTGGGCAGCTCGCCGTTGATCAGCAGGTAGCTGACCTCGAGGAAGGAGGACTTCTCGGCCAGCTGCTCGATGGGGTACCCGCGGTAGCGCAGGATGCCCGCTTCGCCGTCGATGTAGGTGATCGCGGACTTGGCGTTCGCGGTGTTCATGAAACCGGGGTCGTAGGTGACGTCCCCGGTCTCCGTGCGCAGCGGCCCGATCGTGATGCCGGAGTTGCCCTCGACGGCGGGGATGATCGGGAGGTCGAGGGACTTCTCCCGGACCGTGAGCTGTGCAGTCGACGTCGCGTGATCCATGGGCTCTCCGTTGTGCAGTGTCGGATCGGTGGGCGCGCGCAGGGCGCGGGTCTCAGGGGCGCGCGAGGCGCCGGGCGGCGGCAGTGATCCGCTCGTCGGTCGCGGTGAGGGCGACGCGGACGAAGTTCCCGCCCCCCTCACCATAGAACATCCCCGGGGCGACCAGGATCCCGAGGTCGGCGAGGCGATCGACCGTGGCCATCGCGTCCTCGCCGAAGGTCGTCCAGAGGTACAGGCCGGCCTGGGAGCCGTGGATCGTGCCCCCTGCCGCGCGCAGGGCGGGCTCGAGGACCTCGCGGCGCCCTCGGTAGATCGCTCGCTGGCCGGTGGCCGCGGCGTCGTCCCCGAGGGCGACGGTCATCGCCTCCTGGACGGGGCCGGGGAGCATCATCCCGGCCTGCTTGCGCACCGCGAGCAGCTCTCCCACCAACGCGGGATCCCCGGCGACGAAGGCCGCCCGGTAGCCGGCGAGGTTGGACTGCTTGGACAGCGAGTACGCGCACAGCACGCCCTCCAGGGAGCCGGCGTTCACACGCGGGTCCAGCACGGAGGGGACCTCGTCGACGGTCCACGGCAGCAGGGCGTAGCACTCGTCGGACGCGACGATGATCTCCCGGGCGCGGGCCCAGTCGACGATCGCGGCCATCTGCTCGGCGTCGAGCACGTCACCGGTGGGGTTCGACGGGGAGTTCAGCCACAGCAGGCGGATCCGCGAGGCGGCCGACGGATCGGGCAGCGCGGCGTCGCCCTCGGAGGCGAGCTCGGCCAGGTCCAGCGGCAGTGCCTCGGCGCCGACGAAGCGGGCGCCCATGTCGTAGGTCGGGTAGGCGATCGCGGGGAAGGCGACGATCTCGCCGGGGCCGATGCCGAGCTGGAAGGGCAGGTGGGCGACCAGCTCCTTGGAGCCGACGGTGGGCAGCACGCCGTCGACGTCGAGCGTGTCAGGGGCGGCGCGGTGGCGACCGGCGAAGTCCACCAGGGCCTCGCGCAGCGCAGGGGTGCCGACCGTGGTCGGGTACCCCGGGCGGTCCGCGGCGGCGGCGAGCGCGGTCTGCACGGAGGCGGGTGTCGGGTCGACGGGGGTGCCGACGGAGAGGTCGACGAGGCCGTCCCCGTGCGCGGCGGCGCGCTGCTTCGCTCCGGTCAGGGCGTCCCAGGGGAAGGCGGGCAGGCGGGCGGCGAGTCCGCGGCGGGCGGTGGTGGGCAGGGTGGCGGCCACGGCTCAGGCCAGGGGGTTGGGCTGGATCGGCAGGGCCTCGATGATCGGGTGGTCCTTGTCGATCACGCCCATCTTGGCGGCGCCGCCGGGCGCCCCCAGGTCATCGAAGAACTCGACGTTGGCCTTGTAGTACTCGGCCCACTGGTCCGGGGTGTCGTCCTCGTAGAAGATCGCCTCGACGGGGCAGACCGGCTCGCAGGCCCCGCAGTCCACGCACTCGTCGGGCTGGATGTACAGCATCCGGTTCCCCTCGTAGATGCAGTCCACGGGGCACTCATCGACGCAGGCGCGATCCTTCACGTCGACGCAGGGCAGGGCGATGACGTACGTCATGATGCAGCATCCTTCCGTCCGGGAGACGTCCCCATCCTCTCATCCCCGCGCCGGAGGGGACCTGCCCTGCGCCGGCCCGCGCAGCGGACGTGATGCGAGGAACATCGGGCGCGGGCACCAGCCGCTGCCCGATAGCCTCGAGGGATGACGATCCGCGATGAGCACCGCCGGCGCGCCGGCTGGGCACCCTTCCTCCGCGCCGGGACCCGCGTGGTCCTGCGCTACGCGATCGATCGCGAGGCCTCCCCGCACGGGGAGTCGATGACCGATGCGCTGGGGACGATCCAGACGGCCGATGAGACCGAGGTGCGGGTGATGACCCGCCGTGGTCAGGTGCGCGTGCCGCGGAGACTGGTCATCGCGGCGAAGGAGGTCCCTCCCCCGCCGACGCGACCCGCGGAGCGCGCGACGCCCTGAGGATGTAGTCCCCGCCCGAGAGCACGTGCAGACCCACCGCGGTCCACACCAGCACCTGTACGGCACCGACCAGCCCCGGAGCCCAGGCCGCCGCGGCGACCAGCAGGAAGACCGAGGTCACCAGGACCGCGGTGCGGACCTTGCCGAGGATCGAGACCTCGATGCGACCGCCGAGCGCGGCCCCGGTGGCCAGCACCGTGGTGGCGAGATCGACGACGAGGATGATCACCAGCGCCGCCCAGGGCAGCAGGTCGACCAGGACGAGGGTCGCCGCGATCGCCGCCAGACCCAGGCGGTCGGCGATCGGGTCGATGATCGCTCCGGTCCGGCTGGTCTGGCCCAGGGCGCGGGCGAGCAGCCCGTCGATCCAGTCCGTGCTCGCCCACACCAGCAGCAGGACGACGGCGAGAGTGCCCGCGCCGTCCCACAGCAGCACGCACACCGGGGCGAGCAGGGCGAAGCGGGCGAGGGTGACCAGGTTCGGGATCGTCGCCCAGTCGGGCCGGCCCCGGGAGCTCGTCATCCGGGAGCTCATCGCCGCCGCTGTCGCCAGGCCCGGCCCACGGTGACGACCAGGGCGGCCAGGAAGGGGATGCCGATCCCGAGCCCCTGCACGATCCAGCCGGCGAGCTGGAGCTGACCGGCGATCTCGGCGGGCATCAGCACGCCGCCGCCGGCGCCGTGGCCGAGGAACGGCAGGGCCACCAGCCCCCACAGGGAACCGACCACGATCAGCGGCAGCCGGGATCCGGTGGCCGCATACAGGAACACGCAGGTGACGATCTGGAACGCGCCGCCGAAGATCAGGCCCACGGGCAGGTCCACCCCGCCGAGGGGCAGCTGCATCCGATGCGTGGTGAGCATCAGCAGCACCGAGAGCACGGTGAGGACGACCCCTAGGACGCCCTGGGTGATCCGGGCGCCCGGGGAGGCCGTCTCCACCACGGTCCCGCGGTGGCGCGTGTCCGTCACCGGGTCACTTCCCGGACTTGGCCTTCGAGCGAGCACGATGACGCTCGGTGGCATCGAGGATGACCTTGCGGATGCGCACGATCTCGGGAGTGACCTCGACGCACTCGTCCTCGGCCGTGAACTCGAGGGACTCCTCGAGGGTCAGCCGACGCGGCGGGACGAGGTTCTCGAACGACTCCGAGGAGGCTGCGCGCATGTTCGTCAGCTTCTTCTCCTTGGTGATGTTCACGTCCATGTCCTCGTTGCGCGAGTTCTCGCCGACGATCTGGCCGGCGTAGACCTCGGACGTGGGCTCGACGAAGAACGAGCCGCGCTCCTGGAGGTTGATCATCGCGAACGGCGTGACACTGCCGGCGCGGTCGGCGACCAGGGAGCCGGTGGACCGGAACTCGATCCGCCCCATCCAGGGCTCGAAGCCGTCGGCGTAGGAGGCGGCGATGCCGTTGCCGCGGGTCTCGGTCATGAACCGGGTCCGGAAGCCGATCAGCCCGCGCGCGGGCACCGTGAACTCCATGCGCACCCAGCCGGAGCCGTGGTTGCTCATGGTCTCCATGCGGCCCTTGCGGGAGGCCATCAGCTGGGTGACGGTGCCGAGGTACTCCTCGGGGACGTCGATCGTCATCCGCTCGACGGGCTCGTGGATCGTGCCGTCGATCTCGCGGGTGAGCACCTTGGGCTTGCCCACGGTCAGCTCGAAGCCCTCGCGCCGCATCTGCTCGACCAGGATCGACAGCGCCAGCTCGCCGCGGCCCTGGACCTCCCAGGCGTCGGGGCGCTCGGTGGGCAGCACCTTCAGCGAGACGTTGCCGACGAGCTCCTGGTCCAGACGGTCCTTGACCTGGCGGGCGGTGAGCTTGTGGCCCTTGGCGTTCTTGCCGGCCAGCGGCGAGGTGTTGATGCCGATGGTCATCGAGATCGCCGGGTCGTCGATGGTGATCAGCGGCAGGGGACGCGGGTCCGCGAGGTCGGCGAGGGTCTCGCCGATCATGATCTCGGGAATGCCGGCGACGGCGACGATGTCGCCCGGGCGGGCGGCGTCGGTCATCGGCTCGCGGGAGAGCCCCTTGGTCTCCAGCAGCTCGGTGATCTTGACCTGCTTGGTCTCGCCGTCGCGGGTGCACCAGGCGACCTGCTGGCCCTTGCGCAGCTCGCCGTTCTTGATCCGCAGCAGCGCCAGGCGACCCAGGAACGGGGAGGCATCGAGGTTGGTGACGTGGGCCTGCAGCGGCATCTCGTCGTCGTAGCTCGGCGCCGGGATCGACTCGAGGATGGTCTTGAACAGCGGCTCGACGTTCTCCTCCTCCGGGAGCTCGCCGTCGGCCGGCTGGGTGGTCGACGCGCGGCCGGCCTTGCCGGAGGCGTAGACGACCGGGACGTCGAGGACGGCGTCGAGGTCGATGTCGTCGATCTCCTCGGCCAGGTCGGAGGCCAGGCCCAGCAGGAGGTCGGTGGAATCGCTGACGACGTCCTCGATCCGGGCGTCGGGGCGGTCGACCTTGTTGACCACGAGGATCACGGGCAGCTTCGCGGCCAGCGCCTTGCGCAGCACGAAGCGGGTCTGCGGCAGAGGTCCCTCCGAGGAGTCCACCAGCAGCACGACCCCGTCGACCATGGACAGCCCGCGCTCGACCTCGCCGCCGAAGTCGGCGTGGCCGGGGGTGTCGATGACGTTGATGGTGATGCCGTCCGGCTCCCCCGCCTCGGCGGCCGACGGCCCGGTGTACCGGATCGCCGTGTTCTTCGCGAGGATGGTGATGCCCTTCTCGCGCTCCAGCTCTCCGGAGTCCATGGCCCGCTCGTCGTGCGTGTCGTGGTCGCCGAAAGCACCGCCCTGGGTGAGCATGGCGTCGACGAGGGTGGTCTTCCCGTGGTCGACGTGGGCGACGATGGCGACGTTTCGCAGGTCGGTGCGGAGGCGGGGAGTCATACGCAGGTGCTCGTTTCAGGTTGCGCGGCGGGTCGTGGACCGAGCAGCGCCCGGCCGCACGCAGGGTGCGGCCCGCTCCAGGGCCCCCGTGAGTCTATCCGCCGGGGCGGCCTCGGTCAGCGGAGTGCCGGTGAGACCTTCGACGCCTTGCCCGTCAGCCCTCCGCGCCCAGGGTGATGCCGCGGCCGGGGATCGCCTCCAGCAGGCGCCGGGTGTACTCCTGCTGCGGGTCGGTGAACACCTGCTCCGTGCGAGCGTGCTCGACGACCTTCCCGTGGTCCATCACCATCACGTCGTCGGCGATCTGGCGCACGACGGCGAGATCATGGGTGATGAAGATGTAGGACAGGTCGAGCTCGGCCTGGAGGTCGCTGAGCAGCTGGAGCACCTGGTCCTGGACCAGGACGTCGAGTGCCGAGACGGCCTCGTCGAGCACCAGCACCTCGGGCCGCAGGGCGAGCGCGCGGGCGACCGCGATGCGCTGCCGCTGTCCCCCGGAGAGCTCGTTGGGGTAGCGCTGCATGGTCGCCGCGGGCAGCGAGACCTGGTCCAGCAGCTGGCGGACCCGGGCCTCCCGCTCGGCATGCTTGGTGACGCCGTGCAGCCGCAGGGGCTCCTCGACCGTGCGGAAGATCGAGTAGGTGGGGTCGATCGAACCGTAGGGGTTCTGGAACACCGGCTGCAGGCGACGTCGCAGATTCTTGAGCTCGGCGCCCTGATAGGTCGTGATGTCCTTGCCCTCGAACAGCACCCGCCCGGACGTGGGTTGGAGGAGCTTGAGGACCATCTGGGCGACGGTGGACTTGCCGGACCCCGACTCCCCCACGATCGCCGTGGTGGTCCCGCGCTTCAGGTCGAAGGAGACCGAGTCGACGGCGGTGAACGGGGTGCTCCGCCAGGGCACGGAACCCCGGATGTCGAACACCTTGGTGAGATCCTGGACCTGGATCACCGCGTCCTCGTCGACCTCGCCGTTCCCGCGCTCCGCGGCGGCATCCCCCGTCGTCCGCTCCGGAGCCTGCTCGCGCACCTCGGCGCGCTCGGAGCGTGAGGTCAGCCGCTGGGACGCCAGCGACGGCGCCGCGCTGATCAGGCGCTTGGTGTACGGGTGCTGGGGGTTCTGGAGGATCTCCAGCGCCGGGCCGGACTCCACCACGCGTCCGCGGTACATGACCACCACGTGCTGGGCCCGCTCGGCGGCCAGGCCCAGGTCGTGGGTGATCAGCAGGACGGCGACGCCGAGCTGGCCGGTGAGCACGTCGAGGTGGTCCAGGATCTGGCGCTGGACCGTCACGTCCAGGGCGCTGGTGGGCTCGTCGGCGATCAGCAGGGACGGGCGCGCCGCGAGGCCCATGGCGATCAGGGCGCGCTGGCGCATGCCGCCGGAGAACTCGTGCGGGTACTGCTTCGCCCGCCGCTGGGCGTCCGGCAGGCCGGCTTCCTCGAGCAGCTCGACGACCCGACGGTCGGCCTCCTTGCCCTTGGCGACCTTGTTGGCGGTCAGCCCTTCCTTGACCTGGAAGCCGATCTTCCACAGCGGGTTCAGGTTCGACATCGGGTCCTGGGGGACCATGCCGATCTCGTCGCCCCGCAGCTGGCGGATGCGCTTGCCGGAGGCTCGGGAGATGTCCTCGTCCTGGAAGGAGATGCTCCCGGAGCTGACGCGGCCGTTGGAGGCCAGCAGCCCGGCGACCGCCATCGCGGTGGTGGTCTTGCCGGAGCCTGACTCGCCGACGATCGCCACGGTCTGGCCGGGATACACGGTCAGGTTCGCGCCGCGGACCGCCGGCACGTCGCCGCCGGATGTCGAGAAAGTGATGTCGAGGTCGCTGATCTCGAGCAGCGGGCGGTCCCGGTCCCAGTCGTGGACGACGCCGGCGGCACCGCCCTCGGCGGGATGGATCTGCTCGAGGTCCACCGCCGCGGCCGCGTCGTCGTCCGCCGTGCGCGGATCGACCGGAGCCGTGCGCTGCTCGTCGACGGCGTCGCCGTCGGTGTGCGGGAAGTTCGGGTCGTAGCTCATCGCTTCTTCGTCTTCGGGTCGAGGGCATCGCGCACGGCGTCTCCCAGCATGATGAAGCTGAGGATCGTGATGGCGAGTGCTCCGGAGGGGTAGAACAGCAGTTCGGGACGCACCCTCAGCGCGCCCTGCGCGGTGGAGATGTCCGTGCCCCACGAGATCGTGGAGGCCGGGAGACCGACCCCCAGGAACGACAGGGTCGCCTCGAGGACGATGTAGACGCCGAGGTTGACCATCGCGGTGACGATCACGGGTGCGATCGCGTTGGGCACGACGTGGCGGAACAGGTTCTGGGCGGAGGTGGCTCCCAGCGCCTTGGAGGCGGTGATGAACTCGGAGTTCATCACGCTCATGACACTGCCGCGGGCGATGCGGGCGATCGCGGTCCAGCCGAAGGCGACCAGGATCAGCGACAGTGTGATGGCGTTGAGCTCGAAGACCTGGCCGACGACGATCGCGGCCAGGATCAGCGGGATGGCGAAGAAGATGTCCGTCAGGCGGGAGAGGATCGCGTCGATCCACCCACCGAACCAGCCGGCCACGGACCCGATCAGACCGCCCACGACGAAGACGCCGATGGTGGTGACGACGCCGACGATGACCGAGGGACGCGCACCGAAGATGACGCGGGAGTACACGTCGCAGCCCTGCCGGTCGAACCCGAAGGGATGGCCGGGCTCCGGTCCGCCGTAGTTGTCGGCCAGGTTGCAGGCGCCCTGGGAATAGGGGTCCAGGTCGGTGAACAGGCGGGGGAAGACGGCGACGGTCACCACCAGGGCGATGAGGACCGCCGAGACGATGAACATCGGGTTGCGCCGCAGATCGCGCCAGGCCTGCGACCAGAGGGAGCGGGGCTTGACGTCGGTGTTGAGGGTGTCGACCGCGAGGAGCGGGGTCTCGTCGACCGGAGCGACGAAATGCTCCTGGCCGCGGCGCACCGTGGCGCCGCTGGTGTCACGTGCGTGCGTCATAGCGGATCCTCGGGTCGAGAAGTGCGTACAGCAGATCGATGATCAGGTTCGAGACGATGAAGATGATGACCAGCAGCGTCACCATCGAGACCATCTTCGTGCTCTCGCCGCGCTGGATCGCGTCGAAGAGGTGGAAGCCGAGCCCGGGGATGTTGAAGATCCCCTCCGTCACGATCGCTCCGCCCATCAGCTGTCCCAGGTCGACGCCGAGGAAGGTGACGACGGGGATCAGCGAGTTGCGCAGGATGTGGACGTTGATGACGCGCGGACGGGACAGGCCCTTGGCCGTGGCCGTGCGGACGTGGTCCGCGGTCATCGTCTCGGTGATCTGGGTGCGTGTCAGCCGCAGCACGTAGGCGAAGCTGACCGCGCCCAGCACCATGCCGGGCAGCAGCAGCGTCCCCCAGCTGACGTTCGCCCCGACGTTGATCGTCACCCATCCCAGCTTCACGCCGAAGACGAACTGGGCGACGAAGCCGATCACGAAGGTCGGGACGGCGATCACCAGGATGGAGGTGACCAGCAGGGTCGAATCGATCCAGGTGCCCTTGCGCAGCCCGGAGACGACGCCGCCGAGGATCCCCAGGACGGCTTCGAAGACGATCGCGATGACGGCGAGCCGCGCGGTCACCGGGAAGGCGCTGCGGATGTCGTCGATGACGGGCCGACCCGCGAAGGTCGTGCCGAAGTCGCCCTGGATCAGCCCCTGCAGGTAGAGGAAGTACTGGGTGAGGAGGGGTTCGTCGAGGTTGTACTCCGCGCGGAGACGGTCCTGCACCGCGGGCGAGAGCGGCTTGTTGCCGCCGAGCGCCGCGATGGGGTCTCCGGGCATCGAGAACACCAGGAAGTACACCAGGAACGTCGCGCCGAAGAAGACGGGGATCATCTGCAGCACGCGCCGGATGACATACCAGGCCATGCGTTGCACCTTTGCGTGGTTCGGGCGCGCCGGGACGGGCAGTGCCGTGCGGCGCGCGGGGTAATCCGGGCCACCCTAGTGCGGAGGAGCGCGCACGGCGCTCTCAGACTCCGGGGCGTCCCGGGCGGTCCCGGCACGGAGCGGGGGCGCGGTGTCGCACCGCACCCCCGCTCCGGCGAGGTAGGACGTCCTGGTCAGGCCGTCTTGGTGATCTCGTGGTACTGCGGCTGGCTGTCCCAGCCGAAGGTGACGTTCTCCACGGTCTCCGCGGAGCCGCCGGTGACGTTGTCGTTCCACAGCGGGATCGCCGGGAGGTCGCGGAACAGCAGCTCCTCGGCCGCCTGCGCCTTCGCGAAGGCGGTCTCCTCGTCGGTGGCCGCGAGGCCCTCGGCCAACAGCTGGTCGAACTCGTCGTTCATGTAGTCGCCGTCGTTGGAGCCGCGCCCCTCTGCCGCGGCCGAGCCGTACAGCGGGCCGAGGAAGTTGAACACGGAGGGATAGTCCGCCTGCCAGCCGGAGCGGAAGGCACCGGTGATCGTGCGGTTCAGGACCTCGTCGCGCAGCGCCGCGAAGGTCGGGTACGACTTGCCGCTGGCCTCGATGCCGAGGTTGTTCAGCAGCTGGTTGGTGACGGCGTCGACCCAGGCGGCGTGGTCGCCGTCGGCGTTGTAGGCGAGGGTGAACGGCCCTTCGAAGGGCTGGATCCCTTCGGCCTCGTCCCAGAGCTGCTTGGCCTTCTCCGGATCGAACTGGAGGACCTCGCTGCCCGGGATGGAGTCCGAGTAGCCGTTGACCACGGGGCTGGAGAAGTCCGTGGCCGGGGACGAGGTGCCCTGGAAGATGGCGTCGCAGATCGTCTGGCGATCGATCGCCAGCGACAGCGCCTGGCGACGCAGGCTGCCCGCCTCACCGCTGAAGTTCGGGTCCTCCATGTGGATGGTGAAGGACTGGAAGACCGCGGCCGGCTGGTTGATGGCGCGGTCTCCGAGCTCGTCCTCGAAGGTGGTCAGCGCGCTGGCCGGGATGTTGTCGATGACGTCGACGCCCGCGGAGAGCAGATCGTTGTACGCGGTCTCGAAGTCCTGGTAGAAGGTGAAGCGCACTCCCTCGTTGGCGGGCTTGCGGTTGCCGGCGTAGTCCGGGTTCACCGCGAGCTCGGCGGAGACCTCGTGCTCCCAGGAGGTCAGCGTGTACGGGCCGTTGCCGATCGGCTTCTCCCCGAAGCCCTCCGGGTCGTCGAAGAAGGCCTTCGGCAAGGGCGAGAAGGCGGCGTAGCCCAGCCGGATCGGGAAGTCGGCCTGCGGAGAGACCAGCTTGACGACGAGCGTGAGGTCGTCCTCCGCCGTCAGGCCGGTCAGCGTCGCATCGGCGGCGACGTCCTCGCCCTGCAGATCCTCGTAGCCCTCGATGGGCTCGAAGAAGTACCCGGACAGCTGAGCGTTGGAGGCGTTGGCACCGTAGTTCCACGCGTCGACGAAGCTCTGCGCGGTCACGTCGGTGCCGTCCGAGAAGGTCCACCCCTCGTTGAGGGTGATCGTGTAGGTCTGGCTGTCCTCCGTCTCGATGGACGCCGCGACCTCGTTGCTCTGGGTGCCCTCGGCATCGTAGGAGACCAGGCCCGCGAAGACGTTCTGGACGATGCGTCCGCCGCCGACCTCATTGGTGTTGGTCGGGATCAGAGGGTTCTGCGGCTCGGTCCCGTTGGCCAGGATCGGGTTGCCGCCCTCGCCGCCTCCGTCGCTGCCGCCGCCGCTGCCTCCGTCCTCGCCGCCGTTGCCGCACGCAGCAAGTGCCAGTGCGGAGACGCCGCCTGCCGCGGAGCCGAGCATCATTGATCGTCGCGAAATCGCCATGGGGTTCTCCTGTGGGTGCAATAAAGGGCACCCGGATTGCGGGTGCGCCATGATCGTAGGGCCAGTCTGCACCGTCCGGTCGCTCAGGACGCGCTCCACCGGGTCACGTTTCGATCACCAGAGCTCGGCGGACCGAGTGGCCGACGTGCTCCCGGAGGGCCACAATGGCCGTATGACTGCTCCGATCTCCCCTGCCGCCCCCGTCGACCCGACGACCACCGACGCCTGGTCAGCGCTCGAGGCGCATCACCTCGAGCAGAGCACCTCGCTGCGCGAGTGGTTCTCCGCGGATCCGCAGCGCGCCGAGCGCTTCAGCCACACCGCCGCGGACCTCCACGTCGACCTCTCGAAGAATCTCGTGACCGCCGAGACCATGGAGCTGCTGCAGCAGCTCGCCCGCGAGGTCGGGGTCGGGGAGCGCCGCGATGCGATGTTCGCCGGCGCCCACATCAACACCACCGAGGACCGCGCCGTCCTCCACACCGCGCTGCGTCGGCCCGCCGGCGCCTCCCCCGCCCTCGAGGTGGACGGCCAGCAGATCGACGCCGACGTCCAGGAGACCCTCCGGCGCGTGTACGCCTTCGCCGACACGGTGCGTTCCGGGGAGTGGACCGGCATGACCGGCCGACGGATCGAGACCATCGTGAACATCGGCATCGGCGGCTCCGACCTCGGTCCCGTGATGGTCCACGAGGCGCTGAAGCCGTGGGCCCAGGAGGGCCTGTCGGCCCGCTTCGTCTCGAACATCGATCCCACCGACGCCTACGAGTCCACCAAGGACCTCGACCCCGAGACCACGCTGGTGATCGTCGCCTCGAAGACCTTCACGACGCTGGAGACCCTCACCAACGCGCGCCTGGTGCGCGAATGGATGCTGCAGGGACTGCGGGAGAACGCGGCACTGACGCCGGAGCAGGAGAAGGAGGCCGTCGCCAAGCATTTCGTGGCCGTCTCGACCGCGCTGGACAAGGTGGCGGACTTCGGCATCGACCCCGACAACGCCTTCGGCTTCTGGGACTGGGTGGGCGGCCGGTACTCCGTCGACTCCGCGATCGGCACCGTGCTGGCCACCGTGCTGGGACCGGACGCCTTCGAGGAGCTGCTGGCCGGCTTCCACGCGATGGACGAGCACTTCGCCACCGCTCCCGCCGAGCAGAACGTGCCCCTGCTGATGGGGCTGCTGAACGTGTGGAACGTGAACTTCCTGGAGGCGGAGACCCACGCCGTGCTCCCCTACTCCCAGTACCTCCACCGCTTCCCCGCCTACCTCCAGCAGCTGACCATGGAGTCCAACGGCAAGGCGGTGCGCTGGGACGGGTCGCTCGCCGCCACCGACACCGGTGAGGTGTTCTGGGGCGAGCCCGGAACCAACGGCCAGCACGCCTTCTACCAGCTGATCCACCAGGGCACCCGGATCATCCCGGCGGACTTCATCGCCTTCGCCACCCCGAACCATGCCCTCGCCGACGGCGAGCAGGACGTCCACGAGCTGTTCCTGGCGAACTTCTTCGCCCAGACCAAGGCGCTGGCCTTCGGCAAGACCGCCGAGGAGGTGCGCGCCGAGGGCACCGAGGGCGATCTGGTCGCGGCCCGCGCGTTCTCCGGAGACCGCCCCACCACCTCGATCATGGCCCCGAAGCTCACGCCCTCGGTGCTGGGCCAGCTGATCGCGCTGTACGAGCACATCACCTTCGTCCAGGGCGTGGTGTGGGGCATCAACTCCTTCGACCAGTGGGGCGTGGAGCTGGGCAAGCAGCTCGCGAAGGACCTCGCGGGCGCCGTCGCGGGCGAGGAGTCCGCGATCGCCGCCGAGGACGCCTCGACCGCTGCGCTGATCCGCTACTACCGCGAGCACCGGCAGCGCTGATCGAGACCGGGGAGCGGGCCGCGGGGCGGATGCTCAGGCCAGGTAGTCCACCTCGCGGGTCTCCGTGCCCACCAGCAGCGCCATCAGCGTGATCCCCGCGGCGAGGGCGAGATAGGCACCGACCAGCCACAGCGAGCCGCCGAGCGCCTGCCACAGCGCGATCAGCGCGTACGGGGCGGGGGCGGCCCCGATCACGGAGGCGAGGTTGTAGCTGACGGCGCTGCCGGTGTAGCGGACGTCGGCCCGGAACATCTCCGGCAGGAACGCGGCCATCGGCCCGAAGGTCAGCCCCATCAGGGTGAACCCGACGATCAGTGCGGCCATGACCCCGACGGTGCCGGAGCTCATCAGCGGTTCGATGAGCATCCCGAACACGGCGATCGCGACGGTGACGACCAGCAGCAGCGGCCGGCGCCCGACGCGGTCGGCGAGCGGGCCGGAGACCACGGTGAAGATCCCGAAGAACACCACGCCGATGATCAGCATGGTCAGGAACTGCGGACGGTCGTAGCCGAGCCCCGGCACGAAGGAGGCCGGATCGAAGGAGTTCCCGGCGGCCTCGGCCGCGGCCCGCGCGGAGTTCTCATCGGCCGGTCGAGTGCCGACCACCATCAGGAAGGCCGTCATGAGGTAGAAGAGCACGTAGGTCGCGACCATCGCGAGGGTGGCGAGGATCAGCGGCCGCCAGGCGGTGCGGACGATGCGGGCGATCGGGACCGCGGCGACCCTCTCCTCGTCGATGACCTTCTGGAAGGCCGGGGACTCCATGAGCTTCAAGCGCACCCACAGCCCGACGGCGACCAGGATCGCCGAGAGCAGGAAGGGCACGCGCCAGCCCCAGGAGACGAACTGCTCCGGGGTGAGCCGCAGGCTGAGCACCACGAAGATCACGTTGGACAGGATGAAGCCGAGCGGGGCGCCCAGCTGCGGGAAGGTGCCGTACAGGGCGCGCTTCCCGGGCGGGGCGTTCTCGGTGGCCAGCAGTGCGGCCCCGGACCACTCGCCGCCCAGGCCCACACCCTGGCAGAAGCGCAGCAGCACCAGGATCGCCGGCGCGAGGACGGAGAAGCCCGGCGTCGAGGCGCTGGGCAGGACCCCGATCAGGACCGTGGCGATGCCCATGACCAGCAGGCTCGCCACGAGGGTGGTCTTGCGACCGACGCGGTCGCCGAAGTGGCCGAAGATCAGCGAGCCCAGCGGGCGGGCCACGAAGGCCACGCCGAAGACGGCGAAGGAGCTCAGCAGCTGGTTCGCCGGGGTCTGAGCGGGGAAGAACAGGGCCGGGAAGACCAGCGAGGCCGCGGTCGCGTAGGCGTAGAAATCGAAGAACTCGATCGTCGTGCCGACCATCGAGGCCGTGATGACGCGGCCGCGGGTGTTGGCGGGCGAGGCCGCGGGGGCGTCGGGGATCGTCTCTGGTGCAGTGCTCACGAGGGACGACCCTAGACCCGTGATCCCATCATACGGACGTGGAGGACGCATCGTGAGACGCCCTCTGATCCACGGCTCGTCCCCGCGGCTGCGCTCAGAAGTCCCCGGGCAGGCGGGTCGCGCCGATCTCGCCGAGCAGCGCCTTGGCGTAGGAGGCGTGGACGGATTCCTCGTCGGAGGGGTGGTACATCCCGGCGCGCACATCGCGCGAGAGCCGTTCGAGCTCGCTGCGCCGGGAGAACTGGGACCCGCCGCTGGCCCGCAGCACCTGGTCCACGGAACGCAGCGCTGACTCGGTGGCGCGGGCCTTGACGCCGGAGAAGTGCAGGTACCAGCGCGGGCCGTGATCGGTGATCCCGGGGCCGGTCTCCCCCGCCCCCAGCGCGTCGAGGTCCGCCAGCACCTTCTCGAGCTGGAGCACGACGCCGTCCACGCCGATCGCGGCATCGGCCAGGCGCCACCGGATGTCGGGGTCGTCGGCGTGGACGATGCCCTTGGTGAGATTGCGACGGGTGGCGGCGATGTCCGCACCGACGGCGATCGCCCGCTCGGCGATCCCGGTGTAGACGGAGGCGATCAGCAGCTCGAAGGCGCCGAAGACCCCCATCGCGAAGGGGTCCGTGTTGGGCCCGACGGGGGTCTGGGTGATGACGCGCTCGGGCTCGATCCGGGCGCCGTGCAGGCGGGTGGTGCAGGACTGGGTGGCGCGCATGCCGTGGGTGTCCCAGTCATGGCGCGTCTCGACCTCGTCGCTGCGCTCGAGCACCCCGAAGACCAGTCGCGGGGCGGTCTCGCTGGCCACGGCGACGCGCCCGTGGACCACCAGGCGGTCCCAGACCGGGGCGAGGGAGGTGAAGATCTTGGTGCCGGTCATCCGGTACCCACCACCGCCGAGGACCTCCGCGCTGGTCGAGGAGTCGAAGAGCATGGCGTCGTTGCCGGCCTCGGAGATCCCGAAGGCGAACAGGTGGCCCCGCGCCGCATCCTCCAGGATCGTGGACACGGCGCTCACGCCGAGCCGATGGGCGTGCAGGGCGGCGCCGGTGACCACCAGATGCATGTTCATCGCCAGCGCCGTCGCGGGGGCGGCCTGGGCGAGGCGGCGCTGGACCCGGGAGGCTTCCAGCAGGCTCGCGCCGAGCCCTCCGAACTCGGTGGGCACCAGCAGACGCAGGTATCCCAGCTCGCGCAGGTCGGCGAGGTCGTCGGCGGGAAAGGTGTTGTCCCGGTCGTGGACCACAGCACGTTCGCGGACGGTCCGCAGCCACGGCTCGGGGAGGAAGGTCGCGGGCTCGAGGGGGTTCATGGCCCCACGATAGAGGAGCTCTGCGGCAGGCGGATGCTCGCCACCACGCCCCGGTGGTCCGAGGCGTGGCTGCGGCCCACCTCGAGGGCCTCCACCCGGGCCCCGTCGTGCACCCAGACGGAGTCCAGGCGCCGCAGCGGCAGGCGGGAGGGGAAGGTGGCCCGCAGCGGCCGGCCGGGCAGGGCCGCGACGAGGCGCGTCACGAGGGGCCGACCGGCAAGGGGGCCGACGAGCTCCGCGGCGGCCTCCCGCCATCCGCCCGTTGCGAGGGCGACGAGCTCCGGGGCGGCAGGGTCCGTGTTCAGGTCGCCGAGCAGCACCCGGGGACCCTCCAACGCCTCGGCGGTGTCGAGGATCGCCTGCACCTGGGCGGCGCGGTGGTGCCGGTGCGCGGGGTCCAGATGGGTGACCAGCACGGTCAGGTCCGCGCCCTGCGGCGAGCGCAGGCGCACGCTCAGCAGGCCGCGCGGTTCGTGGGCCGACGGTCGCCGCGGGTCGCCGGGCAGGAGCCGCATCTCGTGGGTGAGGATCTGGCCGCGGGTCAGCAGCGCGAGGCCGTAGCGCGCGCGAGCACCGCCGGCCGACGCGGGGCGGTCGAGGGTCGCACCGAAGCATCCCTGGTACCCCAGCAGCTCGGCGAGCCGTGCCGGCTGGTCCTCGTGCGCGGACCTCGTCCCGAAGCCGACGTCGACCTCCTGGACGCCGATGACGTCGGCGTCCAGGGCGGCGAGCGCGGCGGCGGTGCGCGGCAGATCCCCCCGATCCCGGCCGTCGGCCCCGTGGTGGATGTTGTACGTCGCGACCCGCAGCGCGGTCATGGGGTCACTGCAGGCAGCCCGGGCCCAGCAACGTCTTCAGCGAGGCGTACAGCGCGGCCGACGGGGCGACCGACAGCCGCTTGTCCAGCTGCATCAGCGTGGACCGGCCCGGCTCCTGCAGACGCAGTCGCACCTCGCTGGGGCCGGGGTTGTCCTCCAGCACGCCGCGCAGCTGCTGAGCGACCTTGGTGGTGGCGCGCATCGCGGGCAGGGCGATGGTGACCGGGCCGTCGGGCCCTCCCCCGGTCTCCGGGATGGTCATCTCCATGACCTTCAGCTCCGGCATGCCCTTGGAGGTGTCCACCCGGCCCTTCATCGAGACGACGAGGTCCTCCGCGAGCTCGGTGGCGACGGTCTGGTAGGTGGAGGGGAACAGGAGGCAGTCGATCGAGCCCTCCAGGTCCTCGACCGTGGCGATCGCCCACATGTCGCCCTTCTTCGTGGTCTTGCGCTGCAGGGACGTGATCAGACCCGCGATGGTGACCATGGCGCCGTCCTCGACGGCGCCGTCGTCGGCCAGCGCGCTGATCGCGGTCGAGGAGTTCTGGGCGATGACGTGCTCGAGCCCGTACAGGGGATGGTCGGAGACGTACAGGCCCAGCATGTTCCGCTCGAAGGCGAGCTTCTCCTTGCGGTCCCATTCCGGCAGGTCGGGGACCACGATGGTGGCCGCGGAGCCGGTCGCGACGTCCTCGCCGCCTCCCCCGCCGCTGAAGACGTCGCCGAACAGGTCGTACTGGCCCTGGGCCTCCTTGCGCTTGACGTCGACCACGGAGTCGACCGCGTCCTCGTGGATGAGCACCAGGGAGCGACGGTTCGCGCCGAGGGAGTCGAAGGCCCCGCCCTTGATGAGCGACTCGATCGTGCGCTTGTTGCACACGGTCAGCGGCACCTTGTCCAGGAAGTCGGTGAAGGAGGTGAAGGCGCCCTTCTCCTCGCGGGTGGTGATGATCTCCTTCACCACGTGGGCGCCGACGTTGCGGATCGCCGACAGCCCGAAGCGGATGTCGTCGCCGACGGCGGAGAAGTACAGGTCGGACTCGTTGACGTCGGGCGGCAGCACGGTGATGCCGCGGT
The DNA here is from genome assembly GCF_001969445.1 of Brachybacterium sp. P6-10-X1. NCBI lineage: Bacteria > Bacillati > Actinomycetota > Actinomycetes > Micrococcales > Dermabacteraceae > Brachybacterium > Brachybacterium sp. P6-10-X1. The sequence continues at coordinate 4,354,604 of NZ_CP017297.1, read as the reverse complement.
GGCGGCAGTCGCCGAGGTACAGGCCCAGACGGTCGCGATTCTCCTGGGTGGAGGTCAGCAGCGCCGCCATGTACTCGGTGGGGTGGTTCGCCTTGAGGTAACCGGTCCAGTAGGAGACCACGCCGTAGGCCGCGGAGTGCGACTTGTTGAAGGCGTAGTCGGCGAAGGGCAGCAGCGTCTCCCACAGCGCCTGCACGGCGGAGTCGGAGTACCCGTTGCCCTTCATCCCGGCCTCGAAGGAGACGTACTGCTTGTCCAGCTCGGCCTTCTTCTTCTTGCCCATCGCGCGGCGCAGGATGTCGGCCTCGCCGAGGCTGTACCCGGCGACCGTCTGCGCGGTCTGCATGACCTGCTCCTGGTAGACCAGCACGCCGTAGGTCTCGTCCAGGATGTGGGCGAGGGGCTCTTCGAGCTCCGGGTGGATCGGGGTGATCTCCTGCAGCCCGTTCTTGCGCAGCGCGTAGTTGGTGTGCGAGCCCATGCCCATCGGGCCGGGGCGGTACAGCGCGGAGACCGCGGTGATGTCCGCGAAGTGGTCGGGCTTCATCTGCCGCAGCAGGGTGCGCATGCCGGAGCCGTCCAGCTGGAAAACGCCCAGGGTGTCGCCACGCTGGAGGAGCTCGTAGGTCTTCTCGTCGTCGAAGGGCAGCGTCTCCAGGTCCGGCGGCGTCTTGCCGTTGCGCGCCATGTTGTCCACGGCGTCGGAGAGCACGGTGAGGTTGCGCAGCCCCAGGAAGTCCATCTTCAGCAGGCCGAGCGTCTCCAGGGTGGGGTACTCGAACTGGGTGATGATCTGGCCGTCCGAGGGGCGGCGCATCATCGGGACGATGTCGATCAGCGGGTCGCTAGACATGATCACGGCGCAGGCGTGGACGCCCCAGCCGCGGGTCAGGCCCTCCACGCCCTTCGCGATCTCGACGACCTTCTGGACGTCGGGGTCCTCGTCGTGGAGCCGGCGGAACTCCCCGGCCTCCGCGTAGCGCTTGTCCTCGGGGTCGAAGATGCCCTTGACCGAGATGTCCTTGCCCATCACCGTCGGCGGGAGCGCCTTGGAGAGCCTGTCGCCCATCGCGTAGGGGTAGTCCAGCACGCGGGCGGCGTCCTTGAGGGAGTTCTTCGTCTTCATGACGCCGTAGGTGATGACCTGGGCGATGCGGTCGTCGCCGTACTTGCGCTCGACGTACTCGATGACCTCGCCGCGGCGGCGATCATCGAAGTCGACGTCGAAGTCGGGCATCGAGACGCGGTCGGGGTTCAGGAATCGCTCGAACAGCAGACCGTGCTCAAGGGGATCGAGATCGGTGATGCGCATGGCGTAGGCGACCATCGAACCGGCGCCGGAACCACGGCCGGGACCCACCCGGATCCCCTGCTCCTTGGCCCACTTGATGTAGTCGGAGACCACCAGGAAGTACCCGGGGAAACCCATCTGCAAGATGATGCCGACCTCGTAGTCGGCGCGCTGCTGGACGGCATCCGGGATCCCCGCGGGGTAGCGGTACTCCAGACCCCGCTGGATCTCCTTGATGAACCAGGACTCCTCGTCCTCCCCCGCCGGGGTGGGGAAGTTGGGCATGTAGTTGGCGCCGTCGTCGGTGGTGCGGAACTCCACCTCGCACATCTCGGCGATGCGCAGGGTGTTGTCGCAGGCCTCGGGGAACTCGCGGAACAGCTCGCGCATCTGCGCGGCGGACTTCAGGAAGTAGCCGGAGCCGCCGAACTTGAAGCGGTCGGGGTCGTTCAGGCGGGAGCCGGAGTTGATGCACAGCAGGACGTCCTGGATCTGGGCGTCCTGCTCGGTGACGTAGTGGAGATCGTTGGTGGCCACCAGCGGCGCGCCGACGGCCTTGGAGACCTCCAGCAGGTCCTTGGTCACGCGCTTCTCGATGTCGAGCCCGTGGTCCATCAGCTCGATGAAGTAGTTCTCCTTGCCGAACATGTCCTGGTACTCGCCCGCGGCCCGGACCGCCTCGTCGAACTGTCCCAGGCGCAACCGGGTCTGCACCTCGCCGGAGGGACAGCCGGAGGTGGCGATCAGTCCGTCGGAGTAGGTCGAGAGGATCTCGCGGTCCATCCGGGGCCACTTGCCCATCTGGCCCTCGAGGGAGGCGTAGGAGCCCAGGCGGAACAGGTTGTGCATGCCCGCCGTGGTGCGCGAGAGGAGAGTGAGGTGGGTGTAGGCCCCGCGGGCGGAGACGTCGTCGCCGGCGAGCTGCTGCTCCCGGGTCCCCCACTGCTGGCGGGTGCGGTCATGGCGGCTGGTCCCCGGGGTCACGTAGGCCTCGATGCCGACGATCGGCTTGATGCCGGCGGCGGTGGCGGTCCGGTAGAACTCGTAGGCGCCGAACAGGTAGCCGTGGTCCGTGATGGCCACGGCCTTCTGGCCCTGTCGCACGGTCTCGTCGACCAGTTTGTCGATCTTCGAGGCCCCGTCCAGGAGCGAGTAATCGGTGTGGACGTGGAGGTGGACGAAGTCATCGGAGTCCGCGGGAGCCATACCCTCCAGCGTAGCCAGTCGGAGGTCTCGACGCGCCGCCGGCACGGGGTCGGTGAGGTCACCTCGGCGCGCCCGGCGTGTCGGGCGGACGGGATCCCCCGCGATGCCCGCCTACTCCTCCGCCTCCTGCTCGCGGCGCATGTCGGCCAGCAGCGTGTTCATGTAGTCGTGGACGTCCTCGTAGCTCAGCGAGCGCTCGTCACGGCGCGGGGGGATGCCGCCGACGAAGGCGCCGCCGTGCCAGGACATCGAATCGTCCGGCAGGGACGGGTCGTCATCGCGCCACAGGTCGATCGGGATCGCGTGGGCGGCCAGGTCGCGGGCGATCTCCGCAGCCTGGGCGGGATCCCCGGAACGCTGCAGCACGGAGACCAGCAGCGACTGCGCGGCCCAGGCGATGGCGTCGTCCCGGCTCTCCGCGCCGGGGTCGACGGACTCCTGGACGAGGGCGATGTAGCTGGCGGCGAGCTCGTCGGCCCCGTCCTCGTAGTGGTCCTTCGCCACCCGCAGCGCGACCTGCGGCACCAGGTCGCGGGCCTCCCACAGCACGGCCGCGCCGACCAGGGCCATGCCGACGCCGGTCGGGAAGTCGGGGTCCAGCCCCATCGCGGACTCCGGCGCGCGACCGGCGCGGCGGGCGTCGTCGGCCTCCAGGAACTCGCCCACCGTGCGGGCGATCGCCGTCCGGGCCCGGTCGTCGTCGCGCAGCGCCACCTCCGCCTCGGCGGGATCGATGCCGAGGCGGCGCGCGACGCGCGTGAAGGGGAAGTCGGGGCGGGCCAGGGCTGCGTCGCGCGTGGGGCTCAGCGCCGTGGAGGTCTGCTCGTCGCTCATGCCTCGACGCTACCGCCTGCCGGGCCCGGGGCGCGCCCGGGTCAGTCGCGCAGCGCGTCGAGCGCGGCCCCGAGGTCTCGGGGGTACTGCGAGGTGAAGGTCACCTCGCGCCCGGTGGCGGGATGGAGGAACGTCAGCTCCATCGCGTGCAGCCACTGCCGGATCAGGCCGATGCGCGCGGCGAGGGTGGGGTCGGCGCCGTAGAGCGGGTCGCCGACCAGCGGGTGGTGCAGGGCTGCCAGGTGCACGCGGATCTGGTGGGTGCGGCCGGTCTCCAGGCGCACCTTCAGCAGGGTCGCGCCGTGCAGGGCCTCGAGGGTCTCGTAGTGGGTCACCGAGTGCTTGCCGTCCCGGCGCACCGCGAACTTGTAGTCGTGGTTCGGCGAGCGGCCGATCGCCGCCTCGATGGTCCCCTCGGGCTGGTCCGGGGTGCCCTGGCAGACGGCGTGGTACACCTTGCCGACCTCCCGGGCGCGGAAGGCGTCCTTCAGCGTGGTGTAGGCGCGCTCGGTGCGGGCGATGACCATCAGCCCGCTGGTGCCGACGTCCAGGCGGCTGACGATGCCCTGGCGGTCCGGGTCGCCGCTGGTGCGGATGCTGACGCCGGCCGCGGCGAGGTGGCCGAGCACGGTGGGCCCTGACCAACCGGCGCTGGGGTGGGCGGCGACGCCGACGGGCTTGTCGATCACCACGATGTCCTCGTCCTGGTGGACCAGGCTCATGCCCGCGGCGATCTGGGGCCGCGCCTCGGCGGCGGGCCGCTCGTCGGGCAGCTGGACGTCGACCGTCGCACCGGGCTCGAGACGGGTGGAGCGGGCCGGCATCTGGCCGTCCACCTGTACGTTCCCGGCCATGACGAGGTCCGCGGCGCGGGTGCGGGACAGTCCCAGCATCCTCGAGATGCCGACGTCCACGCGCTCCCCGGCGAGCCCGTCGGGGACCAGGAGGGTGCGGGAGGTGCTCACCGGGCGTCTCCGTCCTGCGCCTGCTCCCCGTCCTGCGCCTGCTCCGTCGCCGCGGCCCCCGCGGCCCGCTCGGCTGCGTCCGCGACGGGATCGGGCGCGTGGCCGATGATCCCCAGCAGCACGACGAGGATCGCCCCGCCGACGACGGCCATGTCGGCCACGTTGAACACGGGCCAGTGCGGCAGCTCGAGGAAATCGACGACCTCGCCGTGGAACGGGCCGGGCGGACGCAGCAGGCGGTCGTGGATGTTGCCCAGCGCCCCGCCCAGGATCAGGCCGAAGGCCAGGGTGTACCAGAGCGAGCGCACGGCACGCAGGGCGAAGACGATCACGCCGAGCACGATCAGGATCTGCACCCCGGTGACCACCGGGGTGATCTCCGCGCCCAGCCCCCAGGCCGCCCCCGAGTTGTACAGCAGGGTCAGCTGCAGGAACTCGCCGAGGAAGGGCTGGGGGTCCAGCAGCGGAAGGGTCGCCTCGGCCCAGTTCTTGGTCAGCTGGTCGGCGACGGCGATCACCGCGCCGACGGCCGCCATGCCGCCGAGGACGGTGAGACGGCCCGGACGGCGACGAGCGCCGGACCCTGTGGGCCCGGCGCTCGTCGAGGAGGGATCAGCGGGGTTCACAGACCGAAGTTCGCCTGCTTGTCCTGCGTCTCGCTGGTGTCGAGATCACGCAGCTGGTTCTCGAGGTAGTTGCGCAGCCGGTTGCGGTAGTCGCGCTCGAAGTTGCGCAGCCCCTCGATGGTCTTGTCGAGCTCGGCCTTCTTGGTCTCGAGATCGGCCAAGGTGGTGCGGGACTTCTCCTCCGCCTCGCCGACGATGCGCTTGTGCTCGTCGTTGGCCTCGGTGATCATCCGGTCGCGCTCGTCCTCGCCGTTCTTGACGTGCTCGTCGTGCAGACGGTTCGCCAGGGCGATGATGCCGGCTGCGGACTGGTCCGGGCTCTCTGCCACGGCGGGAGCGACGGCCGGGGCGGCGCCGGGCTCCTCCTCGGCCGGGACGTCGTCGACGGCGGCCTGCTGGGCCGTGACGTCCTCGTCCTGCGCGGGCGTCGTCGAGACGGCGGACGTCGTCGAGACCGGGGTCTCGTCGATGACCTCTTCCGACGCGGTCTCCTCCGCCTCGTCCGGGGCGGCAGCGGCGGGCGCCGACTCGACCTCGGCGAGGCGGTTGTGCGCCTCCTCGAGCTCCTTGGTCAGTCGGTTGTTCTCGTCGATCAGCTCTTGGAGGCGCGGCAGGATGTCGTTGTCGAGGTAGTTGTCCACCTCGTCCATGTCATAGCCCTCGGAGAACCGAACCGGGGTGAACCGCTTGGACAGCAGGTCATCGGGCATCAGAGCCATGGGTCACCTTCTCGTCAGTCTGGGATCGAAATGCGCGGTGAAGCGCGGTGCCGACAGCCTAGCGGATGTCGGGGGCGCCCCACGACGCACCGGGGGCGCGATCACCCTCAGAAGGTGAAGGCGGAGAGCACGGACAGCAGGATCCAGCCCACGACGAGCAGGATCATGAGGCTCAGGTCGAGGACCACGGCACCCAGGCGCAGCGGGGGGATGATCCGTCGCAGTCCCTTCACGGGCGGATCGGTCAGCGTGTAGACGACCTCGAACAGCACCAGCACGAGCCCGCTGGGGCGGTACTCGCGGGCGAAGGACTGGATCCACTCCAGGACCAGGCGCGCGATGAGCACGATCAGATACAGCAGGACTGCGAGGTACAGCACCCCTGCGACGATCTGCACGAGAACGCTCAGCTCTGGTTGTAGAAGCTGCCCTCGTCGGCAGAGGTGTCTCCGTCGACCTGGACGAACTCCGGGGAGAGCAGGAACACCTTGGAGGTGACTCGCTCGATGGTGCCGCGCAGACCGAAGATCAGACCGGCGCAGAAGTCGACCATGCGCTTGGCGTCGCCGTCCTGCATGTCCGAGAGGTTCACGATGACGGGGACCCCGTCACGGAAGGACTCGCCGATCGCCTTCGCGTCGTTGTAGGAACGTGGATGGATCGTGGTGATGCGCTGCATCGACTCCTCCACTGCCGGGGCCATGGACACGACGTTCGACCGCTGTCGGATCGGGGTCACCTGGGCCTCCCGTTCGGGAGCGGGCTCGGGGCCGCGCTCGGTGCGGCGAGCAGGAGCGGCCGCCTCGTCCTGACGGAGCCGCTCGTCCTCGTAGTACTCGTCGTCGACCTCGTTGGCGAGGCCGAGTGCGACCATGGCGTTGCGCCAGTTGCCCATCGCAGTTCTCCCAGCTTGTTGTTCGCGCTGACCTGGGCCCCGGGGAAGCACGGGGAGTGCGCGGGAGCCCTTGCACGTTGAAAGTACCCCAGGGTTTTCCGTGACCCCGGGAGGCGGTCGGCGTGTCGTGGTCGTGTCGCACCGCTCAGGTCCGACGGATCACCCCGGCGAACCGCCCGGTGCTCGCCTGTCGGCGGTACGAGAACAGGCTCTCGTCCTCGCGGGTGCAGGGGTGCTCGGCGTCGATCGCGGCCGGTGGGACCCCGGCGGACCGCAGCACGCTGATCGCCCCGGCGCGCAGATCGAGGGCCGGGATGCCCCAGCGGGTGCGGGCGCGGGTGGCGGGCAGGCGGGTGGCGGCCTCCTCGCGCATCGCCGCGGGGACCTCGTAGCAGGCCCCGCAGATGGAGGGGCCGATGCTGGCGGTGAGGTCCTCGGGTCGGGACCCCAGCGCGCGCATCTCGGAGATCGTGGCCTCCAGCACCCCGTCCAGCAGCCCGGCACGGCCGGCATGGGCGGCGCCGACCACTCCCGCGACCGGGTCGGCCAGCAGCACCGGCAGGCAGTCCGCGACCATGATCGCCAGCGCCACGTCCGCGCGCCGGGTGACCAGGGCGTCGGCCGAGACGACGGGGACCTCTCCCGCGTCGTGGCCCCCGGTGGGGCCGGCCACGACGTGGACCTCGGCGGAGTGCACCTGGTCGACGAACACCAGGGGCGCCCCGATCGCCGCGGCCACCCGCTGCCGGTTGCGCTCGACGGCGTCCGGGTCGTCCCCGACGTGACGGGCGAGGTTCAGCGCGGCGCGATCCCCGGTGCTCACTCCCCCGGCGCGCCCCGTGAACAGGGCACGGGCCCCGCTCAGTCGCGGGGCCCGTGCCGGGAGAGTGCTCGTCACTTGAGGAAGGACGGCAGGTCGAGGTCGTCGTCGTCCGACGGCGGCTCCTCGATCCGCGGGGGCCGCGCCGGCTGCGGCTCGGGGGCGCGCGGGGCCGGCTGCGGCGGGAACTGCGCCTGCTGCGGTGCGCCCTGGGCCGGCTGCTCCTGATCTGCCTCGGTGGGCTCCATCACCTCGGTCTCCGGCTCGGCGGAGGCCTGACCCTGGCGCGACGGCGAGAAGGTCTGCTGCGGCAGCCCCCAGGCGCCCGGGGCGGCGGCCGCACCGGCGCCTGCCCCGGCGGGGCGCTGCTCCGCCGGGGCAGGAGCGGGACGCGGTGCCGGGGTGGGCTCGGGGCGCGGGGCCGGACGCTGCTGCGGGCTGACGTCCTGGCGCGGGGCCGGGCCGCCCCCCTCGAAGCCGGCGGCGATGACCGTGACGCGCACCTCGTCGCCGAGAGCGTCGTCGATCACGGAGCCGAAGATGATGTTCGCGTCCGGGTGGGCGGCCTCCTGGACCAGACGGGCCGCCTCGGAGACCTCGTACAGACCCAGGTCGCTGCCGCCCTGGATGGACAGCAGCACGCCGTAGGCACCGTCGATCGAGGCCTCCAGCAGCGGGCTGGAGACCGCGAGCTCGGCGGCCTGCAGGGCACGGTCGTCACCCCGGGCGGAGCCGATGCCCATCAAGGCGCTGCCGGCTCCCTGCATCACGGACTTCACGTCGGCGAAGTCGAGGTTGATCAGCCCGGGCGTGGTGATCAGGTCCGTGATGCCCTGGACGCCGGAGAGCAGCACCTGGTCGGCGCTCTTGAAGGCGTCGAGCATGGAGACCTGCTTGTCCGCGATGGAGAGCAGACGGTCGTTGGGGATGACGATGAGCGTGTCGACCTCGGCCTGGAGGCCGGCGATGCCCGACTCGGCCTGCGTGGAGCGGCGACGCCCCTCGAAGGTGAACGGGCGGGTGACCACGCCGATGGTCAGCGCGCCGAGGCTGCGGGCGATCTTGGCGACCACGGGGGCGCCGCCGGTCCCGGTGCCGCCGCCTTCGCCGGCGGTGACGAAGACCATGTCCGCGCCCTGGATCACCTCTTCGATCTCCTCGGCGTGGTCCTCGGCGGCCCGCTTGCCGACCTCGGGGTCGGCGCCGGCCCCGAGTCCCCGGGTGATGTCCTTGCCGACGTCGAGCTTGACATCCGCGTCGGACATCAGCAGCGCCTGCGCATCGGTGTTGATCGCGATGAATTCGACGCCCTTCATCCCGGACTCGATCATGCGGTTGACAGCATTGACACCGCCGCCGCCGACGCCGACGACCTTGATGACTGCGAGGGAGATCTGGGTTCCGGCCACGTTTGGGGTCCTTGCTCTTGTCGTTCGATGGGGAAAAGGGGCCTGCGTCGTGCCTGGTCATCGACTGCCAAAACCCTCAACCTCGAGTTGAGGTTAAGACTTCGGGGCGCCTCTTCTTTCCTTTGACGCTAGGGACGGGAGCACGCCCACGCAAATACAAAGGGCGCGTGTCGGCCGTGCAGGATCGGCAGGGTCGGGAGCGTCACGATCCGGCGGAGAAGGCGGCGCGAGAATCCCGTCACCGGGTCACGGGGGCCATCGGGGAGGAGACGTCGATCTCCGAGCCGGGCTCGGCGAGCAGGGCCTGGACCACCTCGGCCTTCAGCTCGGCGTCGGCGGCGTCGCCCCACACGACCGTGCGGGCGCCGCCGTCCTCGAGGGCGAGGGCGAAGCGGACGTCGCTCCTGCTCGAGGCGGTCACCGTCTGCACCGAGCCGCGCAGGTCCGCGGGCATGCTCGCCAGCACCTCGCTCATGGCGACCGCCGCCCCTTCGGGATCCGCGGCGCCGGGGTCGACCGTCAGCGGCACCAGATCCGCCCCGTCGGCCGCGGCCTCGGGCAGCTCCTGCCCCTGCGCGTCGACCACGGCGGTGGAGCCGTCGGGCCGTGTCAGCACCCCGACGGGCTCTGCCTCGGTGACGCTCACTCGGACGCCGTCGGGCCAGGAGCGGTCCACCTCGGCGTCGCGGACGCCGGGCACCGCGGTGACGTCCGCGGCGATGTCGGAGATCCCCAGCAGCAGCACGCTGTCGCCGCGGTAGGGCTCCACCGCGGCGAGCACCTCGTCCTCCTCGACGTAGCCGAGTCCCGAGACGGCCACCTGCTGGAGCTGGAGGGCCGGGAGGAAGATCGCCGCGGAGAGGGCGGCGAGGAGAATCAGCGCCGTGGCGGCGGCGGTCGCGAGGATCGCGCGGCGACGGCGGCGCCAGGGGCGGCCGGCGACCAGTTCGCGGAAGCGGCCGGCGGCCTGGACCACGCGGCCGCCGCCCCCCTCCGGCGCAGGGTCGGCCGGGGGCGTGGCCTCGGCGCGCGACGGGGCGGGGCTCGAGCGGCCCACGGGGGTGCTCCGCCGCGCCGCGGGGCGAGTCCTCGGCGCGGGGCCCGGGCTCGCGGGAGAGGCCGCCGGGGTCGGCGTCGGGGCGGAGGGAGCCGACGGCGCGGGGCGCCGTGGTCCGGGAGCAGCGGGGCGCCGGGCACCCGTCCGGGGGCGCGGGGCCGTGGGGCGGCGGGCCATCACCCCTGCTCCCGCGGGGTGTTCAGGACGGCCATCACCTCGGGGGTCGTCTCCACGACGTCCCCGGCGCCGAGCATGAGCAGCAGGTCGCCGGGGCGGGCGGCCTCGCGCACCGCGGCGGGGACCTGGTCCCGGTCGGTCAGGGGCCGGACCCGGTCATCGGTGAGGTGGTCGGTGATGGTGCGGGCGTCGGTGCTCGGATCAGGATCCTCGCGGGCGGCGTAGACGGGCATCACCCAGGCACGGTCCGCGCTCGCGAGCGCCGTGGCGAAGTCCGCCGCGAAGTCGCGGGTGCGGGAGAACAGGTGGGGCTGGAAGACCGCCAGCACCCGTCCCCCGCGCTGCTGCGCCTCGACGATGCCACGGGCGGCGGCGAGGGTCGCGGAGACCTCCCGCGGATGGTGGGCGTAATCGTCGACGACGGTGACGTCCCCGGCCACGCCGGCCACGTCGAAGCGACGGGCGGCGCCGGTGAACGCGGACAGGCCCGCGGCCAGCGCGCCGAGGTCCGCCTGCGGGGCGACGGCGCTGGTCGCGGCGAGCGCGCCGAGGGCGTTGAGCACGTTGTGGTGGCCGGCGACGGACAGCTCGAGGCGCAGGCGGCCGTGCGGGGTCTCGAGCTCGGTCTCGGTGCCCCCGGCGCCCCCGCGCTCGTCCAGGATCCGCCAGTCGGCCGCCGCGTCGGCGCCGTACGTGGTCACGGCGACCCCGTCGGCCGCGGCCCGCTCCCCCAGGCTGCGGGCACCGGTGTCGTCCGTGCAGACCACCAGGGTCCCGCCGGGCCGGAGCCGGGCGACCGCCGCGTCGAAGGCGGCGGTGAGGGCGGCGGCGTCGCCGTGGAAGTCGAGATGGTCGGGTTCGAGGTTGGTGACCACGAGGGAGGCCGGGGTGAAGGCGAGGAAGGAGCCGTCGGACTCGTCGGCCTCGATCACCGCGGTTCCCGCGGCGGCGGGCTGCTGCCCGAGCTCCGCGGCGGCCGAGAAGCCGGCATTGCGCCCCAGGTCCGGGACCGCGGCACCGAGCGCCCAGGCAGGATCCTCGCCGGCACCGCGCAGCGCCATGACGGCCATGCCGGTGGTGGAGGTCTTGCCGTGCGTGCCGGCGACGGCGACCAGCTCGCGGTCGGCGAGCAGACCGGCCAGGGCGGCGGCACGGTGGACGACGGGGACCCCGCGCTCGCGGGCGGCGCGGACCTCGGGGTTGTCCCCGCGCACCGCGGTGGAGACCACCACGACGTCGACGTCGTCGGCGAGAGCGGCGGCGTCGAAACCGATCGTGATGCGGGCGCCGGCGTCGCGCAGCGGGGCGATGAACTGGCCGTCCTGGGAATCGGAGCCGCTGACGGTCAGTCCGGCCTCGAGGGCGAGGCGGCCGACGGCGGACATGCCGGCACCGCCGATGCGGATGACGTGGACGGAGCGGACCTCGCCCTCGGTGGGCCAGTCGGCCCGGGAGATGACGGCCCCGGGGTGCAGGATCGTGCGCGGCGTGCGCGGCGCGGAGGGGCCGGTCGAAGGTGCGTCGGAGGTCATGGGATCACCGTAGTCCGCCGGGTTCGGCATCCTGATCAGGCTCGGCGTGCGACGCCGGTCACGACGTCCGCCATCACCTCGGCGGCGTCCGTGATGCCGAAGGCGCGGGCGGCCTCGGCCATCGCGAGCCGGCGTGGTTCGTCCTGCAGCAACGGGAGCACCTTGCCACGCAGGTGGGCGGCGTCGAGCTCGGCGTCGGGCACCATCAGGGCGCCGCCGGCGGCCACGACCTCCTGGCCGTTCAGCGCCTGCTCGCCGTTGCCGATCGGCAGCGGGACCAGCACCGCGGGCAGGCCCACGGCGGTCAGCTCGCTGACGGTGCCGGCGCCGGAGCGGGTCAGGGCGAGATCGGCGGCGGCGTAGGCGTCCTCCATCGCGCCGACGTACTCCACCACCCGATAGCCGGGGTGCTCCCGGACCCCGTCGGCCTTGCCGCGGCCGGTGACGTGGAGGATCTGGGCTCCTCCGGCGGTGAAGGCCTCGGCGGCCGCGGAGACCGCGGCGTTGAGCCGCTGGGCGCCGAGGGAGCCGCCGGTGGCCAGCAGCACGGGTCGGGCGGGGTCGAGCCCGAAGCGCGCCACGGCCTCCTCGCGGTGACTCGCGCGATCGAGATGGGCGATGCCCTCGCGCATCGGCATGCCGATGCGGCGCGCCCGGGGCAGGGGGGTGCCTTCGAAGGCCGTGAGCACGGCGGCGGCGCGGCGGGCACCCAGCCGGTTGGCCAGGCCGGGACGGCGGTTGGCCTCGTGGACCACGACGGGCAGTCGCGCCGAGGCGGCGGCGAGGTAGGCGGGCGGGCACACGTAGCCGCCGAAGCCGGCCACCACGTCGATGCCGCGCCCGCGCAGCAGGGAGCGGACGTGGCGGAGGGTGCCGCCGAAGCGCCCGGGGAAGCGCAGCGCGGCGGCGTCGGGGCGGCGCGGGAAGGGGACCTTCTCGATCGTGGTCAGCTCGTAGCCGGCGGCCGGGACGAGGTCCGTCTCCAGGCCGTCCGGGGTGCCCAGGACGAGCACCTCGGCCTCGGGGCTGCGGCGGGTGATCTGGGCGGCGGTGGCGAGCAGCGGGGAGACGTGTCCGGCGCTGCCGCCCCCGGCGAGCAGGATGCGGGGCGGGGGCTGGGTGGTCATCGGGTCCTTCGGGACGAGGAGGACGAGGCGGACGAGGAGGACGACGCCGAGGATCGACCCGTCCGACGGGTCGAGCGCTTCGACCCCCTCGCGCGCTTCGGGCGGTTCGATCCGGGGGCGCGCTTCGTGCCCTTGGCGCGGCTCGCGCGGCGGGGACGCGAGGAGGACGCGGCGTCCCGGGGGGCGGGCAGCACGCTGATGGAGCGGCGCACCGATCCCAGGCGGGCGCTGATCGCCTCCGGGGCACCGGGCTCACGGCGGGCGAAGGAGATCAGCACTCCCAGCGCCGTCATGGAGGCGAGCAGGGCGGAGCCCCCGGAGGAGATGAACGGCAGCGGCACACCGATCACGGGCAGGAGGCCGGTGACCACCATCATGTTCACGAAGGCCTGACCGAGCAGCCAGGCGCTGATGCCGGCGATGGTGATCTGCAGGAAGTGGTCGTCGATGCGGGTGATCATGCGGAACATGAGCAGCGCCAGCACCGTGAACAGGGCGAGCACCCCGAGGGTGCCGATCAGCCCGAGCTCCTCGCCGATGATGGCGAAGATGTAGTCGTCCTCGGCGGCGGGCAGGCGCCCCCACTTCTGGCGGGACTCCCCGAGGCCGACGCCCCACCAGCCGCCCTCGGCCAGGCCCATCAGCCCCTGGTCGGACTGGTAGCAGGAATCGCCCTCGCAGACCCCGTGGAGCCAGTTGCCGATGCGGGCCATGCGGTTCGCGCTGGTGACGGTCATCGCGACGATCCCGAGGGCCCCCGCCACGCCGGCCGCCATGAACCAGCGCCGCGGGACGCCGGACACCCAGACGGCGCTCGCGACGAGCATCGCCATGATCATCATGGTGCCGAGGTCATGGCCGGCCATCACCAGGCCGAGTGCGAGGACCACCCCCGGGAGCAGCGGGAAGAGCAGGTGGCCGGGCTTGTGCAGCAGCGGACGTTTGGTGGACAGCAGCGCTCCCAGCCACACGGCGAGGGCGAGCTTGAGGAACTCGGAGGGCTGCAGGGTCTGCCCGCCGATGCTGACCCAGTTGCGGTTGCCGTCCACGGCCACGCCCAGTCCGGGGACGAACACCAGGCACTGCAGCGCGAGGCCGATCCCGAACAACGGCCAGGCCGCCTTGCGGTAGAAGCCCGGGGGCAGGCAGGCGGCGACGACCAGCAGCACGAGCCCCATGGCGGCGAAGGTGCCCTGGCGCAGCAGTCCCGCATAGCCGGAGTTGCCCTTGGCGATGTTCAGCACCGCGGTCGAGGACAGCACCATCACGAGCCCGACGCTGATCAACAGGGCTCCGATGACGATCAGGCCGTAGAAGTCCAGGGCCGGGGACCTCAGCCAGGACCCGACCCCCTCGCGCATGCGGGAGCTGATGTTGCCCAGCGGCTGGTCCTCGTCGGGGCGGACGACACCGGTGGACCGTCGGCCATCCCGCCGGGTCTCCTCGATCGTCATGAGCTCGCTCCTGGCCCTCGGGTCACGGCCGCCGCGAACAGATCCCCCCGTTCCGCATAGTCACGGAACTGATCGATGGAGGCTGCGGCCGGTGCCAGCAGCACCACGTCCCCGGCCGAGGCGAGGGATCGTGCGGCCCGCACCGCGTCCTCCATGAGTCGGGAGCGCCCGGCGACGTCGTCAGTGTCACCCGGATCGACCCGGCGGACGGGGACCTCGGGGGCGTGTCGCGTCAGGGCAGCGGTGAACGGCCGCTCGTCGGCCCCCAGCAGGACCACCCCGACCAGCCGGTCGCGGACCTGGCCGACGAGCTCGTCGAGGTCCGCGCCCTTGGTGTCGCCGCCGGCGATCCACACGATCCGCTCGGCCGCGCGCAGCGAGGCGGAGGCGGCCGCGGGGTTGGTGGCCTTGGTGTCATCGACGTAGCTGATGCCCTCGATCGTGGCCAGCAGCTGGGCGCGGTGGCTGCCCATCCGGTAGGCCCGCAGCCCGTCGCGGATCGCGATCGCCTGGATGCCGTGGGCGCGGGCCAGGGCCGCGGCGGCGAGGGCGTCGAGCACGACGTGGGGGCCGGCGCCCTGCGGGCCCAGGTGCGCGAGGTCCTCGAGGGTCGCGAGCTCCGCCGCGGACGTGCGCCGCTGGGTGAGGAACGCCCGGTCGACGAGCATGCCGTCGACGACCCCGAGCTCGGAGAGCCCCGGGGATCCCAGCGTGAGGCCGACGGCGCGGGCGCCCTCGCGGACGTCGGCGTCCTCGACCAGCTCCCGGGTGATCACGTCGGCCGTGTTGTAGACGCAGGCGGTGCTCACACCCTCGAAGATCCGGCCCTTGGCGCGGGCGTACTCCGCGGCACCGCCGTGCCAGTCCAGATGGTCGGGGCTGACGTTCAGCACGGCTGCCGCCTCGCAGTCCAGGTGCTCGGTCCAGTGCAGCTGGAAGCTGGAGAGCTCGATGGCGAGCACGTCGAAGCCCTCGGGGTCCAGGGCCGCCTCGATCACGGGAAGGCCCACGTTGCCGCAGGCGACGGCGCGCAGTCCCGCCTGCTGGAGGATCGATTCGAGCATGGTGACCGTGGTGGTCTTGCCGTTGGTGCCGGTGACGGCCAGCCAGTCGGGGCCGTCGGCGCTCTGCATGCGCCGGGCCAGCTCGACCTCGCTCCAGATCGGGATCCCCGCTGCGGCCGCGGCGGCCAGCAAGGGCTGGTCGGGGCGCCAGCCGGGCGAGGTGACCACGAGGTCGACGGCGCGGTCGCTCGGCAGGACGAGGGCGTGCTCGCCGCCCAGACGGACCTCGACGCCGAGGACCTCGAGGACCTCGGCACGCTCGCGGATCTCAGGGGTCTCGGCGCCGTCGACGACGAGCACGTCGGCGCCGCGCTGCATGGTCTGGTCGGCCACCGCGTAGCCGGAGACGCCGAACCCGGCGACCAGGATCGACACCCCGGAGACGTCGAGTCCGGGCCAGGGACGATCCGCGACGGGCGCGCTCATGAGGTGAGCCTCGGCAGGGCGTCGAGGTAGAAGATGCCCAGGCCGACGCCGGCGAGGATGCCGGCGACGATCCAGAAGCGCACCACGATGGTGACCTCGTTCCAGCCCTTGAGCTCGAAGTGGTGCTGCAGCGGTGCCATCCGGAACACGCGCTTGCCGGTCATCTTGAAGCTGCCGACCTGGATGATCACCGACAGCGAGATGAGGACGAACAGGCCGCCGATGATGGCGCCGAGGACCTCGGTGCGCGAGACGATGGTCAGTCCGGCGATCGCGCCGCCGAGCGCGAGGGAGCCGGTGTCGCCCATGAAGATCTTCGCGGGCGAGGTGTTCCACCACAGGAAGCCGACGCAGGCCCCGATGATCGCGGCGCACAGGACGGCGACGTCCAGCGGATCGCGGGAGGCGTAGCAGTGCACCACTCCCCCGGCGTCGAGGTCGACGTTGCACACCTGGCGCCACTGCCAGAAGGAGATGACGAGATAGGCGGCGGTGAAGATGATGGTCGCCCCGCTGGCCAGACCGTCGAGCCCGTCGGTGAGGTTCACGCCGTTGGACCACGCGGCGACCAGGAAGTTCGCCCAGATGGCGAAGAGGATGAAACCGACCACGGTCCCGGCGAAGGCGAGGTCGAGCCACTCGATGTCGCGGACGAAGGAGATCTGCGTGGAGGCCGGGGTGTTCCCGGTGCCGTCGGGGAACAGCAGGGCGAGCACGGCGAAGGCCGTGGCGACCAGGAACTGGCCGAGCAGCTTCGCGCGGGGGCGGAGCCCCAGGCTGCGCTGCTGGGCGATCTTGAGGTAGTCGTCGAGGAAGCCGACGACGCCGAGACCCACCATGAGGAACAGCACCAGCAGCACCGAGACGCTCGGCCAGGTCTGGGTGAGCAGGTGGGAGAGGCCGTAGGCGAGCAAGGTGGCCAGGATGATGGCGACACCGCCCATGGTGGGCGTGCCGCGCTTGGTGGCGTGGGAGGTGGGGCCGTCGTCGCGGACGAACTGGCCGTAGCTCTTCTTGACCAGCAGCTTGATGAACAGCGGGGTGCCGAGGATGGACAGGGCGAGAGAGGCGGCTCCCGCGATGATGATCGCGATCATGCGTCGTCCCCTCCGTCCGCCCGTCCCTCGGGCGTCTCACATCGTCCCAGATGGTCGATGAGAGGGCGGGCGATCTGCCGGAGGCCGGCGTCCCGGGAGGACTTCAGGAGCACCACGTCGCCGGGCGCCAGGGTCTCCTTCAGCACGGTGATCGCGTCGTCCGCGGTGTCGAGGTACTCGGACTCCCCGCCGAAGCTGCCCTCGAGGCTGGCGCCGTGGTGGATAGGGGCCGCGCCGTCGCCGATCACGTACAGCTGGCCGATGTTCAGCCGCACCGCGAGACGGCCGATCTCGTCGTGCAGAGCGATGGTGTCCGGACCCATCTCCAGCATCTCGCCGAGCACGGCGATGGTGCGGCGACCGCGTCCGAGGTGGGCGAGGGTCTTCAGCGCCTGGCGCATCGAATCGGGATTGGCGTTGTAGGCGTCGTTGATCACCAGCACCCCGCCGGCGCGCAGGGCCTCCATCCGCTGGCCGGAGGCGAGCTTGGCCCCGTCGAGCGCGGCCGCGGCCGCGCCGGGGTCGACGCCGGCGCTCAGCGCGGCGGCCAGGGCGGCCAGGACGTTCGCGGCCTGGTGCTCGCCCATCAGATCGGGCCGGACGGCGAAGCGGCCGGCCGTGATCGGCGTCCCGCCCAGGGTCCGCAGGCCCTCGGGGACGACGAGGGTGAAGGCGACGCGGGCGTCGTCGTCCAGCGTGAGCTCCTGTCCGCGCACCTCACCGGTGGTGAAGCCCCATGTGAGGACGGGGGCGCTGCTGCGCTCGGCCATGGCGGCGACCAGGCGGTCCTCGGCGTTCAGGACGGCGCGGCCCGCAGGGGTCAGCGCCTCGACCAGCTCGCCCTTGGCGCGCGCGATTCCCTCGACACTGCCGAACTCCCCGAGGTGGGCGCTGCCGACGTTGAGGACCAGGGAGATGTCGGGGCGGGCGATGGCGGTCAGCTGGGCGACGTGGCCGATGCCGCGCGCGCCCATCTCGAGGACCAGGAAGCGGGTGCTCGCGGTGAGGCGCAGCACCGTCAGCGGCAGACCGAGCTCGTTGTTGAAGCTGCCGGCCGGGGCGATCGTCTCGCCGGCCGTGCGCAGGATCGTGCCGAGCAGGTCCTTGGTGCCGGTCTTGCCGGCGCTGCCGGTGATCGCGAGGACCACCAGCTCGGGGTTCTCGCCCCGGGCGCGCTCCAGCTGGGCGTGGGCGAGATCCCACAGGGCCGTGCGGACGTCCTGGACCAGCACCGCCGGGGCGGCGGTCTCCCGGGAGACCAGGGCCAGCGCGGCCCCGGCCTGCTGCGCGGCGGCGGCGTACCCGTGCCCGTCGACGTGCTCCCCGGGGAAGGCGGCGAAGAGGTCTCCGCCGACGACCTCGCGGGAGTCGATCCGGGCCGTCCCGGTGACGAGCTCGTCCCCGGTGGCTCCGGCCACCAGGCGACCGCCGGTGATGTCGGCGATCTCCCGTGCCGTGATCTGCAGCATGGTCAGCGTTCTCCGTCCGTGTCGTCGTCGCCCGTGCCGCCAGGGCCGGCCAACGCGGTGCGCAGGCGGAGACGGTCATCGAACGGATGGACGATACCGCCGATCTGCTGCCCCGTCTCGGCGCCCTTGCCGGCGACCAGGATGGTGTCGGACACGTCGGCCAGGTCGGCGGCCAGCTCGATCGCGGGCCCGCGTCCGTCGACCTCGTGGACCTGCGCATTCGCCGTGGCGGGAATGCCCGCGCGGACGGCTCGGCGGATCTCCGCGGGGTCCTCCGTGCGGGGGTTGTCGTCCGTGATGATGACCACGTCGGCCAGGCGAGCGGCGGCCTCTCCCATGGCGGGCCGCTTGCCCCGGTCGCGGTCGCCGCCGGCGCCCATGACGACGATCAGCCGGCGGGTGCCGGGCACGGCGCGCAGGGTGGTCAGGGCCTGCTCGAGAGCAGCGGCGGTGTGGGAGTAGTCGACCACGCCGCGGATCGGGGCGCGGACGACCAGCTCCATGCGGCCGGGGACCGTCCCGGCCTCACCGAGGGCACGGGCGACCTCGGGGCC
This sequence comes from Brachybacterium sp. P6-10-X1, assembly GCF_001969445.1. Lineage (NCBI taxonomy): Bacteria > Bacillati > Actinomycetota > Actinomycetes > Micrococcales > Dermabacteraceae > Brachybacterium > Brachybacterium sp. P6-10-X1. The sequence goes on along the minus strand of NZ_CP017297.1, from coordinate 4,335,882 downwards.
GTGCCGGCCGATACCGGCCAGCAGCAGCTCGGCGGCGAGGGTGTTGGCGACGTAGTGGCGTCCGGGCAGCGCGGCGTGCAGCGTCCGCGTCCCCTCCGGGCCCTCGACGGTGAAGGTGCTGCCGTAGCCCTCGGGGACGATCTCGCGGACCCTGTGGTCGGCCACGGCGTCGGGCGCCGTGGCGTAGGTGGTGACGGGGACCCGCGCCTCGCGGGCCAGGCGCCGGCCCCACTCGTCGTCGACGCAGACGATGCCGCGGCGCGAGTGCTCCGGGGTGAACAGGCGTCGCTTGGCCTCGTAGTAGGCCTCCATGGTGCCGTGGAAGTCGAGATGGTCCTGGGTGAGGTTGGTGAAGCAGGCGACGTCGAAGACGACTTCGTCGGCCCGGTGCAGGACCAGCGCGTGGCTGGAGACCTCCATGGAGGCCACCTGGACCCGGTCCTCGAGCATGCGAGCGAGGATGCCGTGCAGCTCGGGGGACTCCGGGGTGGTGCGGACGGTCGCGATGGCGTGATCACTGCCGGCCTCGTCGCGGTAGGTGGTGCCGCTGGTGCCGATCATGCCGGCGGCGACGCCGAGGGCGTCCAGGGAGCGGGTGACGACCGTGGTCACGGAGGTCTTCCCGTTGGTGCCGGTCACTCCGAGGGTGGCCAGGCGCTCGGCGGGTCGGCCCTGGACCAGGGCCGCGGCCCGGGCGGTGGCCTCGCGCGGGTCGGCGACGACGAGGGTGGGCAGACCGGCGTCGCGGCAGCGCCCGGCCCCGGTGGGATCGGTGAGCGCCAGCACCGCTCCGCGAGCGCTCGCCTGGGCCGCGAAGTCGGCGCCGTGGGCGTTGGCCCCCGGCAGCGCGCACCAGAGCTCCCCGGGGGCGACGCTGCGGGAGTCCAGCGTGACCCCGGTGACGGTCAGGTCGGTCGAGGGGGCCTCGGCCCCGAGGGCGGCGGCGAGGGCTGCCGCGGTCGCGCCGAGGGGGCGGCGCGGCCGGGGCGGCTCGGGGGCGGGATCGCGCTGCGCGGTCATGAGGCGCTCACCACTCGTTCTCGAGTTCACGACCGGGGACCCCGGTCGGCGGGATGCCCTGGTTCTGCAGGGTGAAGGTCATCAGCTCGGAGAACGCCGGGGAGGCGGCGCGGCTGCCGGAGATGAACGAGTTCAGGCCGAAGACGAACACGCCGATGACGATGTCGGGGTCGTCCGCCGGGGCGTAGCCGATGAAGGACGCGGTGTAGGTGCCGTCGGCGACCTGCGCGGTGCCGGTCTTGCCGGCCGTGGCGTAGCCGCTCACGGCGGCGCGGTCCTTCTCCTCGTCGACGTCGTTGTCCATCATCGTGCGCATGGTCGCGGCGGTCTCGGAGGAGATCACCCGGGTGCTCTCGGGCTGGCCCACCGGCCGCACGGTGCCGTCGTCCTGCCGGACCCCGGAGACGAGGGAGGGCTGGACGCGCACCCCGTCGTTGGCGAACGTGCCGACGGCGGAGACCATCTGCAGGGCGTTGACGTTGTAGCCCTGCCCGAAGGCGGTGGTGTACCGGGTGCGGCCGTTCCAGTCCTCCGGCGGGTGCACGGTGCCGGCGGACTCGCCGGGCAGCTGCACGCCGGTCGGCTCGCCGAGCCCGAAGGCCCGCAGGTAGTCGTAGCGGACCTGCGGGGACATCTCCTCGGCGATCTGCACGGTGCCGACGTTCGAGCTGTGCTTGAGCACGCCCGCGAGGGTGAGCTGCTGGTCCGGATGGTAGTGGGAGTCCTTGATGCGCTCCCCCTCGAAGTACTGCTCGTAAGGGACCTCGTACTCGGAGTCCGGGGTCGCCGTGCCCTCCTCGAGGGCGGCGGCGAGCGTGAACAGCTTGCCCGTCGAGCCGGGTTCGAAGACGTTCGAGATCGACCGATTGCCGAGGTACTCGTCCTCCTGGGGGGCGTTGGGGTCGTAGGAGGGGTACTCGGCCAGGGCCAGGACCTCACCACTGTGCGAGTTCAGCACGACGGCGCTGCCGCCCTCGGCGCCCCACTTGTCCACGGCCCCGGCGACGATCTGCTGCGCCTTCCACTGCAGGTCGCGGTCGATGGTCAGCAGCAGATCGCTGCCGTCGACCGCAGGGGTGGTGTGCTGCTCGCCGGTCGGGATGATCTGGCCGCCGGCGCCACGCTCATAGGTCCGCTCGCCGTCGGTGCCGCTGAGCGTGTCGTCGTAGGAGTACTCGACGCCGGCCAGGGGCGTTCCGTCGGCGCCGACGAAGCCGAGGACGTTGCCGCCCACCGAGCCGGAGGGGTAGATGCGGTCGGCGACCCGGTCCGCGCCGATGCCCGGGATCTTCAGGGCGAGGGCCGCATCGCGCACCTTGGGCTCGACGTTCTTGGAGAGGTAGACGAAACCGCGGTCGCCGGTCAGCGCCTTCTCGGTGTCGCTGATCGACCAGCCGAGCACGGGGGCGAGCTCCTGGGCGGCGGCCTCGATGCCGGTGGGGCCCTCGTCGGCGCCCTGGCGGTACTGGTCGACCTGCAGCTGGTTCACCCAGAGGTCGTACCGTTCCACGGAGCTGGCCATGGTGGTGCCGTCGCGGTCCAGGATGTCTCCGCGCAGGGCGGGGATCGAGCGGGTGACGGTGCGCTGCTCGATGGCCTCCTGGGCGCGGGCGCTGGCATCGAGGCCCTGGACCCAGACCAGTCGTCCGGAGATCATCAGCACGGCGACGAGGATCATGCAGATCAGCAGGCGGTGGCGGACGCGCGGCGCCCCGATCCGGGACGTCGCCGCCCGGGTGCCGCTGCCGTCGCGCGTGCTGCCGCCGCGTGGGCGGCGCGTGCCCCCGGCGGACCGGGTCGTGCGGGACCGCGCCATGGTCAGGCTCCCTCGTTGCCCATGCCGTGGTAGGTGGTGGGCTCGTCGTAGATCTCAGCCGGCGGAACGGCCTTCTCGGCCGGGACGTCCGCCAGCTCCGGGTTGACCTCAGTCTGCTGTGCCGGAGAGGTCTCGCCGAGGATCTCGCCCGTGTCGAGGTCGATATAGGCCGGATCGGTGACCGGGACCATGCCGAGCTCCCGCGCCTGGCGCTCGAGCGACTGCGGGGTGCCCAGGCGCTCGTTGGTCTCCGAGAGCGCCTGCTTCTCCTCGGTCAGCCGCTGCGACTGGCTCTGGAGCCGGGTGATCTCGTAGCTGGTGTCGGACATCTGGATGTTCAGGTACAGCAGCGCGGCCAGCGTCGAGACCACGATCAGGGTGCACAGGAGGGTGAACGGCATCGTGCCGCCGGTGGTCCGCGGCGCCGCGACGACGGTCAGGCGCGGGCGAGGGGCGGCAGAGGATCGCGGTCCGCGAGCGGGGCGGACCGCCGGGGCGTGAACGGCTGACGTGCTGGCCATATCAGTGACCTCTCCGGGCGGATCGGGTACGGGTGAGGGCCCGCAGCCGCACGGAGGCGGCGCGGGAGTTGGTGTCCCGTTCGGCGTCGTCGGCCTTCAGGGCTCCCCGCACGAGCGGGGTGAACGTCGGGAGGTGCTCGTCGAGCTCGACCGGCAGTCCGGGCGGGGCCGAGGAGTGGGTCCGCCGCGCGAAGGCGGTCTTGACCAGGCGATCCTCACCCGAGTGGTAGGACTCCACGACGATGCGTCCGCCGACGTGCAGGCAGTCGAGGGCCGATTCGAGCGCAGAGGCGAGGATCTCGAGCTCCTGGTTCACGGCGATCCGCAGCGCCTGGAAGGTCCGCTTGGCGGGATGGCCGCCGCCGGCCTTGGAGGCGCCGGGGATCGCCCGGTCCAGCAGGGCGACCAGCTCGCCGCTGCGCTCCAGCGGCGCGGTCTCGCGCTGCTGAACGATGCGGCGCGCGATGCGGCGGGCGAAGCGCTCGTCACCGAGGTCGTGGAGGATCCGGGAGATCTCCGCCTCAGGCAGCTCCCGCAGGAGGTCCGCGGCCGTGGGGCCGTCGGAGGCGGTGTCCATGCGCATGTCCAGCGGGGCGTCGGCCGCGTAGGAGAAGCCGCGATCCGTGGTGTCGATCTGGAAGCTGGACAGGCCCAGATCCATCATCACGGCGTGGGCGCCGGACAGGTCGAGCTCCGTCAGCACGTCGGGGATCTCGTCGTAGGTGGCATGGACGAGGGTGGCGCGGTCGCCCACGCCCTCGCCGTCCAGCCGCCGCCGGGCCAGCTCGAGCGCCTGGGGGTCACGGTCGATGCCCACCAGCTGCGCCTGCGGGGCGGCGCGGAGCACGGCGGCGGCGTGCCCGCCCATTCCCAGGGTGGCGTCGACGTAGATCGCGCCCGGCTCCTGGAGCGCGGGCACGAGCAGCTCGACCGACGTGGCGAGCAGGACCGGGAGGTGTCGGTCCCGGGCCGGCGGGCCGTCCGTCGTCTCGTCCATGTCCCCCCCTGTCCTGGGTCGTTCGTGTGCTGCGGGCGAGGACCGGGTCCCCCTGCTCCTCTCGGCTCCGCCGTCCGGTCGCGCGGTGCCGTCCTGTCAGATTCCCCGTCGTTCCCGACCCGCCACCGGGGAAGTTGCATCGGGGCGGGAACGACGAGAGGTCTCACGGGACGGATGTCCGTCCGGCCGAGCTCAGAACAAGCCGGGGACCACCTCCTCGGAGGTCTCGGCGAAGCCTTCCTCCTTCTGCTCGAGATAGGTCTCCCAGGCCGGGAGCGACCAGATCTCGAGTCGATCGAGCGCGCCGATGACGGCGCATTCCCGGTCCAGGTCCGCGTACCCGCGAAGGTGGCCCGGGATGGTGATGCGGCCCTGCTTGTCCGGGATGACGTCCTCCGCTCCGGACAGCAGCACACGCAGGTAGTCGCGGGTGCGCCGGTCGGTGGTGGGCGCCCGACGGGCCTCCTCGAGCTTCTGGCGGAACTCGGCGAGCGGGTACACGGCGATGCAGTGCTCCTGCCCACGAGTCATGACCAGTCCCGAGGCGAGCTCGTCGCGGAACTTGGCCGGGAAGATCAGGCGACCCTTGTCGTCGAGCTTGGGCGTGAAGGTGCCGAGGAACATCCAGGCCCTCCTTCACTCGCCGAGACTCGCGATCCGACACCCATCTCCTCCCAACGCGCTCCACTTTACCCCACTAATCCCCACGTCGTGCTATCAGAACGGCGAAAAGACCCCTCATGGCGAGCATCACTACAGGTCAACAGGGTGGTGGGAAGTGGGGGGAATATGGCGCACGGCGCGTCGCCGGCGGAGCTCGGTCGGCGCGATGTGCCGCGCTTCCCCACCCCTCCCCCCACGGCACCCCAGGAATCTCGCAGGTCACAGCCACTCACGGCCTCTCGGAGGCCGAACGAGGGCGATGGTGGAGGGCCGGGGAGGGCTGCGGTGGAGCGAAGTGGGGGTCCCCGGGGACGATGCACCGGGGCGACCCGCGCAGCAGACCCGACGGCGCCGGATCACCGCACGGACCGCGCGGTCGGCCAGAGGCCCGTGCTGCCGGGGCCGACCGCGGATCGCCCGTGTCCGAGGGGCGGGTCACCCCCGGTTCCGGTCAGGGATCGCGAGCAGGCGGCGGGAAGGTCACCCAGGTCCGGGCACGACGAAGCCCCGGCTCGTGGGAGCCGGGGCTTCAGGGGTCGTGGTGCGGCGCGCGGGGGCGCGTCGGGGAGCTCGTCTCAGAGGCGGGGGTCGTCCCCGGAGCGCTTCTCCCATCGCGCCTCGAGCTTGCTCATGAAGTTTCCGCCGTCCGAGCCGCGCGGGGTGCTGGGGCCGCTGCCCCCGCCACCGCCGCCGTCGGAATCGGTGGGGCCCTCCTGGGAGGACGAGCTCGGGGTGGTCACCGCGAAGACGGCGCCGGCGAGCATCCCCATGAAGGCGATGACGCCCAGCCAGATCGCGGGCAACGAGACGGCCAGGACCAGCACGGCGAGGCCGACGACGACGCCGCCGAGCCCGATCGCGATCCGTCGCCCGCTGCGACGACGGTTCCTGGCCGGCGCGAACGCCTTCGCGAGATGTGGGTCGTCAGCGAAGAGCTGACGCTCCATCTCGTCGAGCATCTTCTGCTCATGGTCAGACAGCGGCATGATTCCCGCTCCTTGTCCCCGGTCCTCTCGCGCTGGTGGGCGCACCGACCGCCGATCGTGGTCCGGAGCCTCCATCGGCGTTTCCCCCAGTTTAGAGCCAGTTCCTGAGTTATGGGAACTCCGGCCGCGACGCATCACACGGACAGGCGGCTTTCAGGGCCGATCCTGGTCGGGAGAGGCCGGGGAGCCGACCCGCGGCGCCTCCTCCGGGGCCCTCTGAAGGGTGGACCCGCGGCTGAGGCTGGTGGTCCCGAACCGGTCCACGGCGCGGTCCATCGCCGCCTCGAGATCCCTCCATTGTCCCGACCGGGCGGTCAGCTCGTGCTGGTACGGGGTCGAGGCCTCGGGCTCGAGATGGGTGGCGCGCACCCCGGCCAGGCGGATGCGGTGCAGCCGGTGGCTCTCCCGCTCCCACAGCGCCACCACGTGCTCGCGCAACCGCTCCCCGCTGGCCGTCGGCTGGTCCAGGGTCGCCGAGCGGGTGATGGTGGTCCCGTCCGGGCTGCGCAGCTTGAGCACGACGGTGCGCGCGACGAGTTCCCCGCGGCGCAGCTGCCGGGCGACGTCGTCCGCCATCACCGTGATGCGGCGGCGCACCTGATCGGCGTCCGTGAGGTCCTCGTCCCAGGTGCGTTCGGTCCCCACGGACTTGTCCCGCACGCGACGGCCCAGGCCCGTGCGGTCGCTGCCCGCGGCGAGGCGAGCGATCTCCGGCGCGCGGGGACCGAGAGCGCGGGCCAGGGCGGACGGAGGGATCTCACGGATCTGGCCGATGGTGCGGACCCCGATCCGCTCGAGGGAGGCGACGGCCTTGGGGCCGATCCCGGAGACCACGGAGACCGGCAGCGGGGCCAGGAAGTCGGCCGTTCCCGCCGCCGGCACGATCAGCTGGCCATCGGGCTTCGCCCGGGCCGAGGCGATCTTGGCGACCGCGCGGGAGACCGAGCCGCCCACGGAGCTGGGCAGGTCCAGCTCCTCGCGGATCGTCCGGCGCAACAGGGCGGCGATCTGCTGGGGCTCGCCGAACAGTCGGCGTGCCCCGCGCACGTCGAGGAACGCCTCGTCGATGCTGATCTGCTCCACCTCGGCGACCACGGACCCGAGGATCTCCATCACCCGGGCGGAGGCCTCGCGATAGCGGGCGATCCGGGGAGGGACGATGACCAGGTCCGGGGCGAGGCGTCGTGCCGTGGCCATCGGCATCGCCGAGCGGATCCCGCGGGTGCGGGCAGGGTAGCTGGCGGCGGCGACCACGCCGCGGGTACCGGCTCCTCCCACCACGACCGGCAGGCCCTGCAGTCCCGGGTCGTCGCGCACTTCGACGGAGGCGAAGAAGGCATCCATGTCCAGGTGAAGGATCCCGGGGATCTCCGATGACGACTCCGCGCCCGTCCGTGCGTGCATCGGCACCTCCTTCGTGCAGGCACTGTACCCGGCGCCGGGCGGGGCGTCGCAGCGGCGGAACGGGTCATCCGGCCAGGGAGGCGACGTGGTCCGGAAGGTCGGCGAGCAGTCGGCGGGAGACCTCGTCGAGGTGCTCCGCCGTGCCCTGCAGGTGCTCGCCGAGCAGCTGCGGATCGGGGCGTGCTGACGGGTCGCGGTCCAGGCGCGCCCGCTCCGCCACCAGCGGTGGCAGGGCGCTCGCCCGCTCGGCCTCCGCGCCGCCGAGCTTCTCCAGCGCGGTCCAGACGTTCAGCGGGAGCCGGCGCCGCCGGTCGCGGTTGGCCCGGGCGACCAGGATGCCCGCTCCGCGCAGCGCGGCCCGGTGCACGAGCTCGAAGGCCTCGCGCGGATCGTCGGCGGCATCGTTCGCCTGACGCAGCAGGTCGCGGGCCCGGTCGAGGTCCGCCTGGTCCTGGTCGAGGTGCGCGAGCCGCAGGCGGAGGCTGCGGCCGTCGGCCGGGAGCTCCCGGGCCCGCCCTCGGCGGCGGGACGTGGTGGTGGCCATCGCTGCTCCTCCTTCCCTGGGTCCCGTCGCCCGCACGAGCTCGGAACCGCCTCGACTGCTGATGTCCATCACGCTAGGGGCGGGGTCCGACAGACGGCCGGGGCGAGGCCCCGATGGGGACGACCAGGTGGTGGGGAGGGCGGTCGCGGCCCGCTCCCCCGCCGACGCGTCTCGGGCCGCAGGGCGCCTTCGCCGGGAGCAGGACGTCTTCTAGAGTGGGGCGATGCCCCGTCGCGAGCGTGTGCGCCACGCCCCCTTCGAGCACCTCGGTCCGCTCGGTGCCGCCCTCCCGATCTCCACGGGGACCGCCCGCCTCACCCTCGAGAACGACGGGTCCGTCCTGCTCGAGGTCAACGGAGTGCCCTCCTCGCAGCTGCACCCCGACCCCGAGCACCTCGTCTTCGAGTACATGCGGTGGATGCTGATCGCCATCGACGCGCATCTCGGACCCGTCGAGCCCGGCCCGTCGGCGGGAGGACGCTCCCGTCCCCAGCTCGCCCATCTCGGCGGGGGCGGCTGCTCGCTGCCCCGGGCGATCGCCGCGGGCCGACCCCGCTCCCGGCAGATCGTGGTCGAGCTCGACGAGCTGCTCGTCGACCAGGTGCGCGTCTGGTTCGACCTGCCGCGCTCGCCCCAGCTGCGACTGCGGATCGACGACGCCCTCGGCGCTCTGACCTCCTGGCGGGAGGACCGCTTCGACGTCCTGGTGCGCGACGTGTTCGCGGGGGCGACGACGCCGCCACCGCTGATCTCCCGCGAGGCCGCCGAGCACGCCGCCCGGGTCCTGAAGCCCGGCGGGCTCTACCTCGCCAACTGCGCCGCTCCTGCGGGGACGGGGCTGATGGCCGACGAGGTCGCCACCCTCAGCACCGTCTTCGCCCACGTCGGAGTGATCGCCGAGCCGGCGCACCTGTCCGGCAAGCGTCGGGGCAACTGCGTACTCCTGGCCTCCGACGGGCCGCTGCCGGAGGGCATCGACCGTGGCCTGCGCTCGGACGCGGTCTCGGTGCGGCTCGCGCAGCCCTCCCAGGTCCAGGCCCTGGCACGGGCGGGCAGAGTGCTGACCGAGCACTGAGCTCCGCGGCCGCCGCCGCTCGCCCGCCGCCCGCACGGCGACGGGCCGGGCAGGAGCATTTGCTCCTGCCCGGCCCGTGAGATCTCGGGTAACCCGGAATCAGAGGGGGCGGACCTGCTCGGCCTGCGGACCCTTGTCTCCCTGGCTGACCTCGAACTCCACACGCTGACCCTCGTCGAGGGCGCGGTAGCCGTCCATGTCGATCTTGCTGTGATGCACGAAGACGTCAGCGCCGCCTCCGTCGATCTCGATGAATCCGTAGCCCTTTTCAGCGTTGAACCACTTGACCGAGCCCTGTGCCATACCTGTCACCTTCTGTGTCGTCCATCAACGATCGCAGTACGCGATCGCGGCGCCGCGTGAAGCCGTCCCCCGCCGAGGCGGGTGGCGTCAGGTGCAAGCCGTACTGCTGTGCCGAGGCACCTTCGACGGACTGTCCTGCTGGACCTGCATCACCGCAACGCCGTCATTCTCTCACGACAGTGTCCTCGTTCACACACCGATCGGCGATCAGCGGTCACGAAGCAGTAACAACTCGTCGCGCGACGCGCCGCCGAGGCGGTCCCCCGGGGCCTATGGCGAGCGGGGATCGTCCGGGCCGTCGCCCTCGTGGTCGGCCAGGAATCGCTCGAAGTGCTCGCCGATCTCGTCGGCCGTCGGCAGGTCCATGGTGGTCGCGAGCGCCGAGGCGTCCCCGCCCTCGCTCAGGGAGTCGTACTGCTCCTCCAGGGCGGTGACGATCTGACGCACCTCGCTGTTCTGCGCGAGGGTCCCCTGCAGGGCGACGGTCGCCGCATCGGTGAGGTCACCGAGGTGGACCAGCGGCAGGTCGAGCCCGGCCGCGTCGCTGACCCGGCGCAGCAGGGCGAGGGCGCCGGCCGGGAAGTCGGTCCGTGTGAGGTAGTGCGGGATCTGCGCCGCATAGCCCATCGCCGGATGGTCCGCGCGGCCCAGCTCATGCTCCACCATGGCCCCGAAGGCGGCCGGCACCACGACCTCGGAGGCCTCCTCTCCGTCCTCCGACGGACCGGTGCCCGGAGCCGGCGTGGGGCGGGTGCCGGGGCGCCCCAGCAGGGAGGGGTCGTTGGCATGGGCGATCAGCCCGATCGGGCGGGTGTGCGGAACCGCCATGGGCACGGCCTGCATGCCCACCACGCGCTCGACGTCGAAGAACTCGACCAGGTCGATGAGCGCTTCGGACAGACGCCGCCACTGCAGATCCGGCTCCGGGCCGTCCAGGAACAGGAACGGGCGGTCGGCCTCGTCGTACATGAGCGACAGGGTGAGCTCGGGGATGTCGACGCTCGCATAGGACGTGCCGTCGAACACCGCCTGCGGGCGGGATCCGCGGTAGTCCAGCAGCTCGTCCATGTCGAAGGTGACCAGGCGCAGGTGCCGCAGCTCGTCCCGGAGATAGGTGGAGGCGATCCGGCAGGCGTTGCCGGCGTCGACCAGGCCTGGCAGGGCGTGGACCAGCGTCAGCCCCGTGCGCGGGACCGCGGCCAGCACCTCGGCGTCCTCGAACCGGTACAGGTCACGTGGGTCACGCATCGGTGTCTCCTCCCTCGTGGCCGGCCAGATGTCGGGGTCCGGATGACACGCGCACCCAGGCCTGTCCACCATAATGGACCACCGTGCTTCGCCGACCCCGGGTGTTTCCTGGGCGGCGGCAGGATCAACCGTCGAAGGGGGCAGGTCCGTGGACGATGCGGAAGAGCAGATCGCCCGGGAGATCGCGCGCGAGCAGGCCTACGCCGACCGACTCTATGCTCGGCTCGACGAGCTCATCGCGCAGGTCGAGGGGAACCTGGAGGGCATCCAGGCCTCCCAGCACGCCTCCACCCACCAGAACCGGTCCGAGAGGGACTCGTTCATGGCGCTGTACGAGGACCGTCTGGCCCTGCTGCGCTCCGTGGCCCGCAGCGTCGTCTTCGGCCGACTGGACACCGATGAGGCCGCCCGGCACTACATCGGCCGCATCGGTCTGTTCACCGCCGATCGCGAGCAGCTCCTGGTGGACTGGCGGGCTCCCGCCGCCGCCGCCTTCTACCAGGCCACCAGCACCGACCGCCAGGACGTGCGCCTGCGCCGCCACCTGATCAGTCGGGGACGCACGGTGATCGGGCTCGAGGACGACGTCCTGGACCAGTCGGTGCTCGAGGGCGACCAGCACGACGTCGTCCTGCAGGGTGAGGGTGCCCTGCTCGCAGCGGTCTCCGGGCAGCGCACCGGGCGCATGGGCGACATCGTCGCGACGATCCAGGCCGAGCAGGATCGCATCATCCGCTCGTCGAACCGCGGGGTGCTCGTGGTCCAGGGCGGCCCCGGCACGGGCAAGACGGCCGTCGCGCTGCACCGGGCGGCCTACCTGCTCTACACCCATCGCCGGCGGCTCGAGCACACGGGCGTGCTGATCATGGCTCCCACCTCGGGCTTCCTGCGGTACATCGAACGCGTGCTGCCGAGCCTCGGCGAGTCCGGGGTGGTCATGCTCACTCCGGGAGAGCTCTTCCCCGGCATCGAGACCTTCCTGCACGACGTCGACGACGTCGCCCGTGTCAAAGGCGATGCGTCGATGGCCGACCTCCTCGCCCGTGCGGTCAAGCAGCGTCAGCTCATCCCGGCGGAAGACATCGAGCTGCGGATCGACGGCACCCCGGTCACGCTGACCCGCGACGCGCTCCGCGGGGCCCGACGGGAAGCCCGCGCCACGCACAAGCCGCACAACGCCGCGCGCACCGTGTTCGTCCGGGCGGCGATGGACCGCCTGGTCGAGGCGTACGAGAAGGCGCTGGTCGCACAGGGTCGCACCGTGGTGCCGGAGGACCGCCCCGATCTGCTGTCCGACCTCCGCCACGACAGCGAGGTCAAGCGTCGGCTGAACCTGGCCTGGCTGCCCTACACCCCGCAGGGCTTCCTGCGGATCCTGCTGTCACGTCCGGACCGTCTGCGCGCCGCGGCACCGCCGGCCCTCACCCGGCAGCTCGAGCTGCTGGTCCGCGCGAAGGACTCCGCCTGGACCGTGGAGGACGTCCCGCTCCTGGACGAGGTGGCCGAGCTGCTGGGCGAGGACGCCGCTCCGGCCGAGGCCCGGGCACGGGAGGCGGCCGACCGTCGGGAGGCCGACGTCGACTACGCACGCCGGGTGATCGAGAACATCGACACCTCGGGCATCGTGCGTGCCGAGGACCTCGCCGACCAGGTCAGCCAGGTCCGTGACGGCCGCACCCTCGCCGAGCGCGCCTCGGCCGAGCGCAGCTGGACCTACGGACACGTCGTGGTCGACGAGGCCCAGGAGCACTCCCCCATGAGCTGGCGGGCCCTGATGCGGCGCGCCCCCACCAAATCCTTCACCGTGGTCGGGGACGTCGCCCAGACCTCCTCGGCCGGGGGCACCTCGTCCTGGACCGATGCGCTGGGTCCCTACATCCAGGATCGCCTGCAGGTCGAGCACCTGACCGTCAACTACCGCACCCCGAGCCGCATCATGGACCGGGCCGTGGCCATGGCCAAGGCCCATCAGCTGCCGGTCACCGAGGTGAGCTCGGTGCGCGAGGGTGATCGGGACCCGTTGATCGAGCGCGACGAGGAGACCGGGCTCGTCGACCGCACGGCCGCATCAGTGGCCGCCGCGCACGCCGCCGGCACGGGCCGTCTGGCCGTGATCACGGTGACCGAGCGCGTGGACGCCGTGCTCGCGCGGCTGCGCGATCATCCGGACCTGCCCCGGGCGGGTGCGGGCTCCGCCGGCGTGGACGACGAGATCGCCGTGATGACCGCGCAGGACGCGAAAGGGCTGGAGTTCGACGGGGTGATCATCCTGGAGCCGGCCGAGCTGATCGACGCCCACGGCGCCGGCGATCTGTACGTCGCGATGACCCGGGCGACGCGGCACCTCGGCGTGGTCCACGCGCGGGATCTGCCGGAGGGGATCGGCCCGGCCTGAGACGGGGATCGGCGGCCGCGGCTTCCCCTCCGCGACCGCCGATCGGTCGTGCACTGCGAGAGTGCACGAGGGACATCTTATGCACAGCCGGCGGATGCTTCGAACCGATCGGGGCAGAATTCCCGAAACCCGCACGCTATGCCGGGATCGTCCCGGCGGCCGTCCTCAGGCCGGTGCGGAGGCCGCCTCGGCGCGAAGCCGGGCGATCTCGCTCTCGAAGTCCTCGAGCGAGTCGAAGTCCTGGTAGACGCTCGCGAACCGGAGGTAGGCGACCAGATCGAGCTCCTGCAGCGGCTGCAGGATCGACAGACCGACCTGGTGCGCATCGATCTCCGCCTGGCCGCTGGAGCGGATGGTCTCCTCGACCCGCTGGGCGAGCATCGCCAGCTGGTCGTCGCTGACCGGGCGACCCTGGCAGGCCTTGCGCACCCCGGAGATCACCTTCGCCCGGCTGAACGGCTCGCTGACCCCGGAGCGCTTGAGCACGGACAGCGAGGCCGTCTCGGAGGTCGAGAAGCGCCGCGAGCAGTTCGGGCACTGACGACGGCGTCGGATGGTCGCGCCATCATCGGACGTGCGCGAATCCACGACCCGGGAGTCAGGATGGCGGCAGAACGGACAGTGCATCCGGTCAGGATAGCGGCACGCCGGAGGCTCAGGGGGTGAGGGACCCCGCGGCCGGCAGCTCGATCTGCTGACCGGCGGTGACGCGACCGGTGGGCAACTGGTTCAGGGTGCGCACCTCGGCGATGTACTCCCTCTCGCTCATCTGCGCCGGTGCGTACTGCTCGGCGTAGCCCCACAGGGTGTCGCCGGCCTCGACGGTGATGGTCGTCGGCGGTTCCGGCTCGGGGCCCGCCAGGGCGGTGGACACGTCGAACACCAGCAGCAGGGCGCCGGCGACGAGGAGCCCGAGCAGGAAGGCGATCAGCGTCAGCAGAGCGCGGCCCCGCCGCGTGGGCTCGAGTCGAACGTCCGCTCGAGATTCTTGGACGTCGTGCTGGTCGTGATGCTGCGGGAAGGGAAGGACCGTCGCGGTCTGCGTAGCCATGTCCGAACTCCTGTTCGATCGAATCTCTGTGCGACTGTAGCCGGGAGGCGGCGCGACACGCAAGAGGAATCTCGAACACCTGTTTGGCATCCGATGCGCGCCGCCCTAGGCTGGGTGACAGGACAACGGAACCGCGAGGGTCCGACAGACGAAGCCAGGAGGCCGCACGATGACGCCGAGCACCCCCCAGCCGATCCGGTCCCGCGGCGACGCCCCGGCGGATCCCGCCACGGCCGGGCTCACCCGTCGCCAGCGCCTCGTCCTGGAGACCATCAACGACGCCGTCGCCGCTCGCGGGTACCCACCCACGATGCGCGAGATCGGCGACGCCGTCGGGCTGACCTCGTCCTCCTCGGTGTCCCATCAGCTCCAGGCGCTCGAGCGCAAGGGCTTCCTGCGCCGGGATCCGAAGCGTCCGCGGGCGATGGAGGTCGTGATGCCCGAGGACGACGGCGCCCCCGCAGCCGTGCCGCTCCCGGACATCACCCCCGAGTCGGTCACGGTGCCGCTGGTCGGCCGGATCGCGGCTGGCGTGCCGATCACCGCCGAGGAGCAGGTCGAGGACGTCTTCAGCCTCCCCTCGCGCCTGGTCGGCGACGGGAACCTCTTCCTGCTGCAGGTCGTCGGCGACTCCATGATCGACGCCGCCATCTGCGACGGCGACTGGGTGGTGGTGCGCAGTCAGCGCTCGGCCGAGAAGGGCGAGATCGTCGCCGCCATGATCGACGGGGAAGCCACCGTGAAGACCTTCGTCCAGCGCGACGACCACGTCTGGCTCATGCCCCACAACCCCGCCTTCGCCCCGATCCTGGGCGACCACGCCGAGATCCTCGGCAAGGTCGTCGCGGTGCTGCGCGCCGTCTGAGCGCCCTCCGACCCGCGGACGCCGACCCTCAGGTCCGCGGCGGCGGGGTCAGGAATCGGCGAGACGGCGCAGAGCGCCGAGCGCGACCTCGGGATCGGCCGTCGGCCACAGCGGCGGCATCGCCTCGCGCAGGAAGCCCCCGTAGCGCGCGGTGGCCAGGCGCGGATCCAGCACGGCCACCATGCCCCGGTCCTCCCGCGAGCGGATCAGGCGCCCCGCCCCCTGGGCCAGCAGCAGCGCGGCATGCTGGGCGGAGACCGCCATGAAGCCGTTGCCGCCGTGGCGGGCGATCCGTTCCTGGCGGGCGGAGGTCAGCGGGTCGTCGGGCCGCGGGAACGGGATCCGGTCGATGGTGACCAGACGCAGCGACCGCCCCGAGACGTCCACCCCCTGCCACAGCGTGAGGGTGCCGAACAGGGACGCGTCCTCGTCCTCGCGGAAGTTTCGCACCAGGTTCGCCATCGAGTCCTCCCCCTGCACCTCGATCGTGAGGTCGAGGCGGGCACGGACGTGTTCGGCCGCCAGCTCCGCGCCGCGGCGCGAGGAGAACAGGCACAGCGCTCCCCCGCGGGAGGCCTCCACGAGATCGGTCAGGTGATCGAGCATTGCCTGTGAGGGCCCCTCCCGCCCGGGCTGCGGCAGGTGCCGGGCGGTGTAGAGGATCCCCTGGCTCCGATAGGCGAAGGGGCTGCCCACGTCCAGGCCCGCCCAGGCCCCGCTGTCCTCCCCGGGCGGCAACTCGTCCACCTCGGTGCGGCCGGCCCGGCCCAGGCCCACATCCCCGGCAGCGGGGTCGAAGCGGCCGCCGAGGGCGAGGGTCGCCGAGGTGAGCACGGCGGTGCGGTCCTCCAGGATCGCCCCGCGCATCGCCGCGGCGACGCTGAGCGGGGCCACCTGGATGCTCGAGCGCCCGGTGGCCTGGGAGTGGGAGACGGAGACCACGTCGTCCTCCCCCGGCGCACCGAGCCGCTCGCAGACGTCGATGATCTCCTGCAGGTTCGCCCGGACCGTCTTGCGGGTCCCGGCCGTGGCCGCGGAACCGTCGTCGCCGGCGTCCTTCGCGTCGGAGTGGGCGGTGCGGGCCTGGATGCGCAGCTGCTGGACGGCATCGGCCAGGCGGTCGGGCAGGTCGCCGAGCACCCGGCCGTCCGGTGCGAGCTCGAGGGACTCGCGCAGCTCCTCGGCGGCGTCGTCGAGAGCGGTCGCCCCGACCCCCAGCCCGCGCAGCTCGCGCACCGCGCCCCGCAGCATGCCGGGGCTGAGGACCTCGGTCACGGCTCCCGTGACGCGGCCGGTGAGGTCGTGGGCCTCGTCGAAGACGACGACGTCGTGGTCGGGGATGATGCCGTGATGGTCGAAGGAGTCGATCGCCAGCAGGGCATGGTTGGTCACCACGATGTCGACCTCGCGGGCGAGCTCCCGACTGCGCTCGGCGAAGCAGGACTCGATCATCGGACAGGTGCCGCCCAGGCATTGGGAGCCGGTGACGGAGACCTGCCTCCAGGCGCGGTCGGAGACCGGGTCCTCGAGCGAGTCGCGGTCGCCGCTGTCGGTCTCCTCAGACCACTCCCGCAGGCGACGCACCTGATCGCCCAGGCGTTCGCCGCCCCCGCGGCCGGGGTCCGCCGAGGCCTCGGCGAACAGCGCGCCGGGATCGATGTCCACGGGATAGCCGCCGTCGATCTTGTGGCGGCACAGGTAGTTCGCCCGGCCCTTCAGCAGCGCGAAGGTCGGGGTGCGCGGCAGATGCGGAGAGAGCGCCTCGACCAGGTACGGCAGATCCTTGCGCACGATCTGCGTCTGCAGCGCGATGGTCGCGGTGGAGATCACCACGGGCCGACGGCTGACCAGCGCATGGCGCAGCGCCGGCACCAGATAGGCGAGCGACTTTCCGGTGCCGGTGCCCGCCTGGACCAGCAGATGGCGCCCGCCGGTCATGGCCGTCTCCACGGCCTCCGCCATGGCCTGCTGTCCGGGGCGCTGGGTGCCGCCGATGGCCGTGACCGCCGCGTCCATGAGGGTCGACAGTTGGATCTCGGCGGCCGCCGGAGCGGCCTCGTGAGCGGTGGCGGTGGTCATCGGATCAGGATATCCGTGCCACCGTTCCCGCCCCGTCAGGCCGCGCCGTGCAGCTCTGCGGCGAGCGCCTCGTCCACGCGGGCATGGAGGTGGGTGCCCTCCATGACGTGCTCCTCGGCGATGACCTCTCCGCTGCTGTGCACGCGCGAGACGAGATCGCCGCGGGAGTACGGCACGACCACGTCGATCTCGACCGCGGGCCGCGGCAGGCGCTCCGCGATCAGATCGCGCAGCTCCGCCGCGCCCATCCCGGTGCGGGCGGAGACGACGATCGCCTCGCCGACCTGGCTGCGCAGGCGCGCGATCGTCTCGGGCTCCGCGATGTCCGCCTTGTTGAGCACGACGATCTCGGGGACGTCGAAGCCCTCGAGCTCGCCGAGCACGGTGCGCACAGCCCGGATCTGCCCTTCGGGATCCGGGTGGGAGGCATCGACCACATGCAGCAGGAGGTCGGCGTCCCCGACCTCCTCGAGGGTGGAGCGGAACGCCTCCACCAGCTGGGTGGGCAGGTGCCGCACGAAACCGACGGTGTCGGCATAGGTGAACTCCCGGCCGTCGGGCGTCCTCGAGCGCCGGACCGTCGGATCGAGGGTCGCGAACAGAGCGTTCTCGACCAGCGCACCAGCACCGGTGAGCCGGTTCAGCAGGGAGGACTTGCCGGCGTTGGTGTACCCGGCGATGGCGACCGCGGGCACCTGATTGCGCTTGCGGTCGGCGCGCTGGGTGTCCCGGCCCGGGGTCATCGCCGCGATCTGGCGACGCAGCTTGGCCATGCGGTCGCGGATGCGACGCCGGTCCAGCTCGATCTTCGTCTCGCCGGGGCCGCGCGAGCCCATACCGGCACCGGCACCGCCCACCTGGCCGCCGGCCTGGCGGGACATCGATTCGCCCCAGCCGCGCAGACGCGGCATCAGGTACTCGAGCTGGGCGAGCTCCACCTGCGCCTTGCCCTCGCGGGACTTGGCGTGCTGGGCGAAGATGTCCAGGATCAGAGCGGTGCGATCGATGACCTTGACCTTGACGATGTCCTCGAGCGCACGGCGCTGGCCGGGGCCGAGCTCGCCGTCGGTGATCACGGTGTCGGCACCGTGCTCCGCGACGACCTCCGCCAGCTCCGCGGCCTTGCCCTTGCCCAGGAAGGTGGCCGGGTCGGGGTGGGCACGGCGCTGGAGCACACCGTCGAGCACCGTGGAGCCGGCGGTCTCCGCGAGCGCCGCGAGCTCGTGCAGACTGGTCTCCGCCTCGGCGGTGCCACCGGAGGTGTACAGCCCGGCCAGCACGACCCGCTCCAGGCGGAGCTGGCGATACTCGACCTCGGTGACGTCCTCGAGTTCGGTGGACAGCCCCGCTACGCGCCGCAGGGCCTGGCGGTCGGCGAGGTCGTACTGCGCGCCGTCGGCCTCGGAGTCGTAGGTGACGGCGGAGACCGAGGCATCGCCGCGGGAGAGGATCCGCTCGGTCAGCGGGTCCCGGCGGGACGGGGTGGTCGCGGCGTCCGTGGTCTCGGTGCGCGCCGCGGCCCCGGTCCCTCCCGTGGTGGTCCCGTCGACGTCCGTGTCGGATTCGGGTTCGGGATGGAAAGCGATGGGCACGATCGGAGCGCTCCTTGGGGTCGGGGACGAGCTGTGCTTCCAGAATCCCACGTCGTGTCGCCGCGGTCGAGCGATTTTGCGCTGGGCGGAGCAGGGGCGAGGATCCCGCGGCGGGGTCCGTATCCTGCTGGGGTGGACGAGCACTACTTCACCCCTTCCCCGGCGACCGACGACCGACGCTTCCCGCTGCCCGTGCGGCTGGCGGGCAGGGATCTCGACCTGGTCTCCAGCGCCTCGGTGTTCAGCGGGCACGGCCTGGACAAGGCCACCGCGGTGCTGCTGGCTCGGCTCGACACGCTCACCGAGCCTCCCGCCGGTGCGAGGATCCTGGACCTGGGCTGCGGCTGGGGGCCGATCGCCCTGACGGCAGCGCTGGAGCACCCCGACGCGGAGGTGTGGGCGGTGGACGTCAGCGAGCGGGCCCGGGAGCTGACCGCCGAGAACGCGGTGCGCGCCGCGGCCGGGACCGTGCACGTGGCAGCCCCCGAGGACGTGCCCGACGAGATGATGTTCGACGCGATCTGGTCGAATCCGCCGATCCGGATCGGGAAGCAGGCCCTGCACGAGCTGCTGCTGCGGTGGACGGCGCGGCTCACGCCGCAGGGCACCGCCGCCCTGGTGGTCGGCAAGAATCTGGGGGCGGATCCGCTGGCCCGCTGGCTCGCCGAGCAGCTCGACGGCCGCGACGTCGCCAAGGTGGCCAGCGCCAAGGGCTTCCGGGTGCTCGAGATCGGGCCGCGCCGCTGAGATCGGCTGCGCCCGGGGCACCCGGCCGGGCCCGCTCAGCCGCGCATGACCCCGTCGGCCACGAGCACGGCCGGGCCGGTGAGGGTGACGTCGCCCGCGGCGCTCCAGCCGACCTGGAGCCGTCCTCCCGGGACGTCGACCGTCCAGGGCTCCCCGGTCTCGTCGCCGGCGCGATGGGCCGCGGCGACGGCGACGGCGGCCACGCCCGTCCCGCAGGAGCGGGTCTCCCCCACCCCGCGCTCGAGGACCCGCATCGCGACGTGGCGGTCGCCGCGCGCCGCCACGAGCTCGATGTTGGCGCCGCCGGCGGGTGCCGGATCGAGGGTCGGGGGCCGACGCATCAGGTCGAGATCCGTCAGGTCGAGGTCCGCGGGCAGGAAGGCGACGGCGTGGGGGTTGCCCATGTCGACGTCGGTCGCCTCGAGCCGATGCCCGTCGATCTCGACGGTGCGCGCCGCGGGGACGAGATCGCTCGCGCCCATCCCCACCCGCACCGACCAGGAGGCCCCCTGGCGGGCGGGGTGCTCGAGGATCTCGACGGTGCGCACCCCGGCCCGGGTCCAGATCGCGAAGCCGTCCTCGCGGACATGACCGGCGCGCCGCAGGTGGGCGGCGAGCACCCGGACCCCGTTCCCGCACATCTCGGCGAGGGAGCCGTCGGCGTTGCGGTAGTCCATGAACCATTCGGGGGCGTCCGACGGGGCGTCGATCCCCGCCCGCCGGGTGCGGACGGCCCGGATCACGCCGTCACCGCCGATGCCGGCCCGACGGTCGGCGAGGGCGACGACCTGCTCAGGACCCAGGTCCAGCCGGCCCTCGGGGTCGTCGAGCAGCACGAAGTCGTTCTCGGTGCCGTGCCCCTTGGTGAAACGCACGCTCTCGGTCATGGCTCGAGCCTAGGGCCCCGAGCCTGGTCGGAGGGATCCGCCGTGATGCCCGCCTCGATCTCGGCCAGGGCGCTGCCGACCGTGCGACGCCGTCCGGCCGCCGGGTCCGTCGGGGCGTCGATCCAGCGCACGCGGTGATCGCGGCGGAACCAGGTGTCCTGCTTGCGCACCAGGCGGCGGGTGCCGGCGATGGTGGAATCGATGGCGTCGGGGCAGCTCATGCGGCCCTCGAGCACCGCCAGTGCCTGCTCGTAGCCGATCGCCCGACGGGCGGTCGCACCCCGGCCGAGCCCGCGGCGGCGCAGCTCGCGGACCTCCTCGAGCAGGCCGAGGTCCACCATGCGGTGCACGCGGCGGGCGATGCGGGCGTGCAGATCGGCGCGGTCGAGGCGGAGGCCGATCTGGACGGTCCGCTGCTGGACGTACTGCGGACGGGGCAGGAAAGCGGTGAAGGAGCGCCCGGTCAGCTGCCCCACCTCGAGAGCGCGCACGATGCGCCGGGTGTCCCGGGCTCCGATCGCGGCGGCGGCCTCGGGGTCGGTGCGGGTCAGCTGCGCATGCAGCA
Organism: Brachybacterium sp. P6-10-X1; assembly: GCF_001969445.1. Classification (NCBI taxonomy): domain Bacteria; kingdom Bacillati; phylum Actinomycetota; class Actinomycetes; order Micrococcales; family Dermabacteraceae; genus Brachybacterium; species Brachybacterium sp. P6-10-X1. Next base: position 4,315,124 of record NZ_CP017297.1, on the reverse strand, counting down.
CCTGGGGCCCCTCCTGCTCGGCGCGGGCCTCCAGACGGGCGCGTGTGGCGGCGTCGGTGGGCGGGAACTCGATGTCATCGAGCACGGCTCGCACGTACAGCCCGGAGCCGCCGGCCAGGATCGGGGTGCGGCCCCGGGCACGGATCGCCGCGATCGCCTCCCGTGCGGCACGCTGATAGGCGGAGACGCTCGCCTCCTCGGTCACCTCGAGCACGTCGACGAGGTGATGGGGGACGCCTTCGCGCTCGGCCGGGGGGACCTTGGCGGTGCCGATGTCCATGCCGCGGTAGAGCTGGAGGGCGTCGGCGCCCACGACCTCGCCGTCCAGGTGTCGGGCCAGGGCGATGGCGAGGTCGGACTTCCCGGTGGCGGTGGCGCCGACGATCGCGATCAGCGGCGCGGAGCCGGTTGGTGGTCCGCCACCGGGGTCCGAGGGGTCGTCCATACCCGCATCCTACCTGCGCACTCACCCAGGGTCAGGCGGATCACTCCTGGTGAGGGGCCGAATACCAGGGGGAGGGAGTAGGGTGAGCCGCGGTCCGGGTCCCCGGGCCGTCCTCATCTCCTAGTGCGATACCTGAGGTTGGAAGTGACTGCACCGAACGAGTCCTCCGCGCTGCCGGACTCGGCCGCTTCTCTGGCTCCGATGTCCCTGACGAGGGTCGAGGAGAGTCTCACCCGTCACGGGTACGCCTTCGTCGAGGACGAGGAGCACCCCGAGATCCTCCGCGCCCGGTTCGACGACTACCGCTTCCAGTTCATGCTCTCCGGCGAGGACCACGCCGTGATGCAGACGCGTGGTCGCTGGAACCACTCCGTGGACATCTCCCGCAAGGTGGAGATGGTCAAGCTGTGCAACGAGTGGAACATGAACCGCGTCTGGCCCAAGGTCTACGTGCGCCGGGAGTCCGAGGGGCTGCTGGGTGTCTACGGCGAGCTCGCCGCCGACTTCCGCGCCGGTGCCCTGGATTCCCAGGTCGACAGCGCGATCAAGTGCGGGCTGAGCACGGTGATCGCCTTCTTCCACAGTCTCGAGGAGAGGCTGGGCCCGGAGCTCGACGAGCTCGACGGCTGACGCCGGCCCCCTCCCCGTCCACGCCGCGGCCGGTGCCCTCCCGGGTACCGGCCGCTGCGCTGTCCGGGCAGGTCAGGCCCGGCGCAGGCTCGGTATCCCGAGAGTGACAGGACCCGCCGTCGCCGCGCCGCCGTGGCCGGTGCCGCAGGCGGGCCCGCTGTCGGTCCCCTGCACGCCGGCCTCCCAGGCATCCCCCGAGCGCGTGCGACGCACCGAGAACTGCTCCCGCGTCGGGGAGGCGCCGGGGGCCGGCTCGAGGGCGCTGTCGGCGATCAGGTAGTGCGGGGCGGCGCGGGTGACCGTCGCGGTCACCAGGTCGCCGGGGCGAGGGCGCCGGGACTCCGGCAGCTCGGTCGGCAGGGACAGGTGGACCAGGCGATGGTCCCGGGAGCGTCCGGAGAGGCGATGGGTGACCGCGTCACGCTCCCCCTCCCCCTCGGCGACCAGGACCTCGACGGTGCTGCCCTCGAGCTTGCGGTTCTCCTCGTAGGTGATCCGGTCCTGCAGGGCGATCAGCCGCTCGTAGCGCTCCTGGACGACGTCCTGGGGGATCTGATCGTCCATCGCCGCCGCCGGGGTGCCCGGGCGGATCGAGTACTGGAAGGTGAAGGCGCTGGAGAAGCGGGAGGCCTCGACCACGTCGAGGGTGCGCTGGAAGTCGTCCTCGGTCTCGCCGGGGAAGCCGACGATGATGTCCGTGGTGATGGCCGCGTCCGGTATGCGCTCGCGCACCCGCTCGAGGATGCCGAGGAACTTCTTGGACCGATAGGAGCGCTTCATGCGGCGCAGGACGTCATCGGACCCGGATTGCAGCGGCATGTGCAACTGGGGCATGACGTTGGGGGTCTCGGCCATCGCATCGATCACGTCGTCGGTGAACATCGCCGGGTGCGGGGAGGTGAAGCGGACCCGCTCCAGGGAGTCGATCTCGCCGCAGGCGCGCAGCAGCTTCGCGAAGGCGCCGCGGTCGCCGAACTCGACACCGTAGGAGTTCACGTTCTGGCCCAGCAGGGTCACCTCGGTGGCCCCGGTCTCGACGACGTCGCGCACCTCGGCGAGGACGTCGCCGGGACGGCGGTCCTTCTCCGTGCCGCGCAGGGAGGGCACGATGCAGAAGGTGCAGGTGTTGTTGCAGCCGACGCTGATGGAGACCCAGGCGGCGTAGACGGACTCGCGGCGGGTGGGCAGCGTGGAGGGGAAGACGTCGAGCGACTCCAGGATCTCCACCTGGGCCTCGGAGTTGTGCCGGGCACGATCCAGCAGCACGGGCAGGGAGCCGATGTTGTGGGTGCCGAAGACGACGTCGACCCAGGGGGCGCGCTCGACGATGGCCTCGCGGTCCTTCTGGGCGAGGCAGCCGCCGACGGCGATCTGCATGCCGGGGTGGACGTCCTTGCCCGGTCGCAGACCGCCGAGCGTGCCGTAGAGCTTGTTGTCGGCGTTCTCGCGCACTGCACAGGTGTTGAACACGACGACGTCGACCTCGCCGCGGCGGGCCTCCGCCTCCGGCGGGGCGGCGACGTAGCCGGACTCCTCGAGCAGGCCCGTCAGGCGTTCGGAGTCGTGGACGTTCATCTGGCACCCGAAGGTGCGCACCTGGTACGTGCCGCGGGACGCGGCTCCGCCCTCCGCGGGCGGTGCGGAGTCGGTGGGCAGGGAGCTGAGGGACATAGTGCCTCCAGAATACGGTGCGCGCCGGTCTCAGCGCAGCGCGGGATCTGCGGCCTCGCGCAGTTCGGAGGCGATGACGTGGACCGCCAGCGAGCCCGGGTAGCCCTTGCGGGTCAGCAGCGCATCGAGCCGCCGGGAGAGGCGGCGGCGGTGGCTGCCGTCGCCCTCCGCGCGCAGCCGCTGCCGGTCCCGGTGACCGATCCGGGAGCGGACCAGGTCCCGGCACCGCGTCTCCTCATCGCTCCGGCCCGTGGTCAGAGCGGATTCGATGTGCGCGGGCTCTACCGCTCGATCGCGGAGTTCTCGGCGCAGCGCCTCGTCGCCGAGTGCGCGCAGCGCGCGCCGCTGGGCGACCCAGTCCCGGGCGAATGCGGCGTCATCGATCAGTCCGGCCCGGTCGATGCGCGCCATCACCTCGTGGGCGATGTCGGTCGACACCTCACGTCGGGCCAGGCGGGTGCGCATCTCCCCCTCCGACCGCCGCCGCATCGCCAGCAGGCGCATCAGGTAGCGGCACTCGTGCACGACGGCCTTCTCGCGCTCGCGGGCTCCGGGAGCGACCGGGTCGCGGGGGGCCTCCAGGATCTCCTGGGTGCGCCGGCCGAGGTCGGTGCGGACCTCGGCGGCGGTCGGGAGGTGGCCCGGGGCGCCGGGAGCGGCTGCGGGCGCGCTGTCGCTCCCGGCGGGGCGGAGATCCGCCATGGGTCAGATGGTGGCAGGGACGTCCTCGTCGAGGAACTCGTCCTCGCCGAGCGCGTCCTCCGCGGGCGCAGCCTCCGGGGTCTCCTGCTCGGCGGCGTACTTGCCCACGCCGAGGGTGCGCAGGATCTTCTCCTCGATCTCGACGGCCAGGTCCGGGTTGTCCTTGAGGAACTGGCGGGCGTTCTCCTTGCCCTGGCCCAGCTGATCACCCTCATAGGTGAACCAGGCACCGGACTTGCGGACCACCCCGTGCTCGACCCCGAGGTCGATCAGGCCGCCCTCGCGGGAGATGCCCTCGCCGTACAGGATGTCGAACTCGGCCTGCTTGAAGGGCGGAGCCATCTTGTTCTTGACGACCTTGACGCGGGTGCGGTTGCCCACGGAGTCCGTACCGGACTTGAGGGTCTCGATGCGACGGATGTCCATGCGCACGGAGGCGTAGAACTTCAGCGCCTTGCCGCCGGTGGTGGTCTCGGGGCTGCCGAAGAAGACGCCGATCTTCTCGCGCAGCTGGTTGATGAAGATCGCGGTGGTGCCCGAGGAGGACAGCGCACCGGTGAGCTTGCGCAGAGCCTGGGACATCAGGCGGGCCTGGAGACCGACGTGGGAATCTCCCATCTCGCCCTCGATCTCGGCCTTGGGGACGAGGGCCGCGACGGAATCGACAACGACCACGTCCAGCGCCCCGGAACGGATCAGCATGTCCGTGATCTCCAGGGCCTGCTCACCGGTGTCCGGCTGGGACACCAGCAGGGCGTCGGTGTCCACGCCGAGCTTCTTGGCGTAGTCGGGGTCCATGGCGTGCTCGGCGTCGATGAAGGCGGCGATGCCGCCGTTGCGCTGGGCATTGGCGACCGCGTGCAGGGCGAGCGTGGTCTTGCCGGAGGACTCGGGGCCATAGATCTCGACGATGCGGCCACGGGGCAGGCCGCCGACGCCGAGCGCGGCGTCCAGCGCCACGGAGCCGGTGGGGATGACCTCGACCGGCGGGCGGGTGTCATCGCCCAGTCGCATGATCGATCCCTTGCCGAACTGGCGGTCGATCTGCGCGAGCGCATTGTCGAGGGAGGACCCGCGATCCTTCGCGGTGGACTTGGGGGCAGCGGACTTCGGTGCAGGCATGTGCTTCGTTCCTTCCGGGTGGCCGGGTGGGCCGACGTTGTGACCGTGCGGCCACACTAAGCCGGGCCCCCGACATTCGTCGCCGCCCCGTTCCCGATGTGGATGGCCGGGCGGTGGGGAGGATCGACGAGGTGGTGGACGTCGTGCCGGGGAGACCGTCGGACCCCACTGTACCGAACAGGCGTTCGAACACTCGACAGCGAGGGCTCCTGGCGGCGTGTCGCATGTCGCGTCCGCGGCTGCCCGGCGCGGACGCACCGGCGCCGTGCCCGATCCGAGCGGTCATCGGCCCGCCCGGCGGCGTCAGCGGCCTCAGCGACGTCGCTGCGCGAGAGGGATCTCCCAGCGTCGCTGCTCGGGAACGTCCATCGCCTCGCACAGGGCGGTCCACACCGCACGCACGGGGACCCCGTGCTCGAGGGCCTGCTCGGCGGTCATGCCGCCGACGTCCACGAGCACGAGGTCCCGGACATAGGTGCGAGCCAGGGTCGGGCCGAACACGTGGTCGGCCAGCTCCGCGAATTCGCTGCGGCGCACCTCAGTGCGCGCCGACCAGCGGGCTCGCGTCGTCGGCGAGGCCCTCGGGCACGGTGTCGGGGATGGTGACGCGCTCGGCGAGGGCGATGCGGTCGGACACCTCGCGCAGGACGAAGGACAGCGGGAGGCCCAGAGCCTCCGTCACGGAGACCAGCAGCTCGCTGGAGGCCTCCTTCTGTCCCCGCTCGATCTCGCTGAGGTACCCCAGGGACACGCGGGCGTCGGAGGACACCTGCCGCAGGGTGCGACCCTGTGAGCGGCGCGCGTCGCGCAGCACGTCTCCGAGCTCCTGACGGAACAGCACCATGGCCTTGCCTCCCTTCCTCTGATGGAACTGGTGGAACACCTCGGGGGTGCGGTGCATCGAAGTCATCATGGCGACCACAACGCCCCGGCCGCCCGGTGTGTTCCCCAGAGTCTAGTAGCTCCTCGCTCACACCTGACCGGGAGGTGTGCACGACGAGGCGCCGGAGGGCGGCACCGCCCGTGCGACGCTGACCAGCGCACCAGGTCAGAGATCGAGCGCCGCCGCCAGCTCGTCGATCGCCGCAGCGACCGTCGCGGCCCGGATGCGGGCCCTCCCGCCGGTGAGATGGAGTTCACGCGTGCGCGGGGCGCGGCCGGATCGGGCCAGCCCCAGATGGACGGTCCCGGCGGGGACGCCGCGCGCGTCGGGCCCCGGGCCGGCGACCCCCGTGGTCGCGATCGCGAGGTCGGCGGCGTACAGACCGAGCGCTCCCTCCGCCATCGCGGCGGCGATCTCGGCGGTCACCGCACCCGTCTCCTCCAGGAGCTCGGCGTCCACCCCCAGCACGCGGGTCTTCGCGGAGCAGGAGTAGCAGGCCGCTCCCCCGGCGACCACGGCGCTCGCCCCGGGGACGTCCACCAGACGGGCCACGACGGCACCGGCGGTCAGGGACTCGGCCGTGGCGAGGGTGAGCCCGCGCTCCGCCGCCCGGGCGATGACCGCAGCAGGGTCCGTGCTCACGACGTGGGGCCGGCGAGAGCCTCACGGCGCAGGCGCAGGCCGTCCTTGAGATTCACCAGGCCGGACCAGACGGTCAGGACCACGGCGAGCAGCACCAGGGCGAGGCCGATCCAGCGGGCCGGCTCCCACCACAGCTCGAACGGGATCAGACAGAACGTGATCGCGATCGTCTGCACCATCGTCTTGGCCTTCCCGGCCATGTTCGCCGGCAGCGCCCCGTACTTCAGGATCGTGAAGCGCATGACGGTGATCCCGATCTCGCGCACCAGGATCAGCACGGTCATCCACCACGGCACGTACTCCCACACCGACAGCATGATCAGGGCCGCCCCGGTCATCGCCTTGTCGGCGATGGGGTCGACGATCTTGCCGAAGTCGGTGATCAGGTTCCGGCTGCGGGCCAGGTGGCCGTCCAGGAAGTCGGTGATCATCGCCAGGACGAACACTCCGGCGACCACCAGCCGGCCCGGGACCGTGTCCGGGTACAGGATGGCGAGCACCACGAGCAGCGGGACCATCGCGCACCGCACCATGGTCAGGATGTTGGCGATGTTCCAGAGCGGGACCGGCTCCGTGCGCGGTGTGGTCATCGGTGCTCCTGCGGTGGGTGGTGGAAAGGGGTGACGTCCGCTGCGGCCGGGGCTGCTCAGCGGGCCCGGGCGCTCAGCGGCCGGTCAGGCTCCAGGCGTCCTCGCTGTCCTCGTCGTCGTCCTCGTCGAAGTAGTCGGTGGCGGGCTCGGAGCCGTCGTCGGCCAGCGGATCGCTGCCGTAGCGGTCCTCCGTCCCGTCGGACCCGTCGGTCGCCTCGGGCGCCGGCGCGCCTCCCGGGGCGTCGCCGAGCTCGACGGCCTGGTCCGCACCGTACGCCTGGTCGCCCTCGGCGACCTCCTCGCCGCGGATGCGGGCGAGCGCAGTGCCGAGCTCGTCGGGATGGACCATCACGTCCCGGGCCTTGGACCCCTCCGAGGGCCCGACGATCTCGCGGGATTCGAGCAGATCCATCAGGCGACCCGCCTTCGCGAAGCCCACGCGCAGCTTCCGCTGGAGCATCGAGGTGGAGCCGAACTGTGTGGTGACCACCAGCTCGGCCGCCTGCAGGAGCACGTCGAGGTCGTCGCCGATGTCCTCGTCGATCTGTTTCTTGGCCGCGACGACCTGCACGTCCTCGCGGTAGTTGGGCTTCATCTGGGTCTTGACGTGGTCGACGACCTTGTGGATCTCCGACTCATTGACCCACGCGCCCTGCACGCGCATGGGTTTGGCCTTGCCCATCGGATGGAACAGGGCATCGCCCTGGCCGATCAGCTTCTCCGCGCCGACGGCGTCGAGGATGACGCGCGAGTCCTGCAGGGAGGAGGTCGAGAAGGCCAGACGGCTGGGCACATTGGCCTTGATGATGCCGGTGACGACGTCGACCGACGGGCGCTGCGTGGCGAGGATCAGGTGGATCCCCGCGGCGCGTGCCAGCTGCGTGATGCGCTGGATGGACGCCTCCACGTCGCGCGGGGCGACCATCATGAGATCCGCGAGCTCGTCGACCACGACCAGCAGGTACGGGTACGGGGCCAGTCGGCGCTCGCTGCCCGGGGGCACCTGCACCTCCCCTGCGCGCACCGCCTTGTTGAAGTCGTCGATGTGCTTGTACCCGAAGGTGGCGAGGTCGTCGTAGCGCGCGTCCATCTCCTTGACCACCCACTCCAGGGCCTCGGCGGCCTTCTTGGGGTTCGTGATGATCGGGGTGATCAGGTGCGGGATGCCCTCGTAGATGCTGAGCTCGACGCGCTTGGGGTCGACCAGCACCATGCGCACCTCCTCGGGCGTGGCGCGCATCAGGATCGAGGTGATCATCGAGTTCACGAAGACCGACTTGCCGGCGCCGGTGGCGCCAGCCACGAGCAGGTGCGGCATCTTGGAGAGGTTCGCGACCACGTAGCCGCCCTCGACGTCCTTGCCCACACCCATCACCAGCGGGTGTTCGGTGCGGCGTGCGACGGAGCTGCGCAGCACATCGCCGAGGACGACGGTCTCGCGGTCGGTGTTCGGGATCTCGATGCCGATCGCCTTCTTGCCGGGGATCGGCGAGAGGATGCGCACGTCGGAGCTGGCCACGGCGTAGGAGATGTTCTTGTCCAGGGCCGTGACCTTCTCGACCTTGGTGCCCGGGGCGAGCTCGACCTCGTAGCGCGTGACCGTCGGCCCGCGGGAGAAGTCGACCACCTTGGCATTGACGTTGAACTGCTCGAAGACCTCCTCGAGCGCAGCGACGACCTGGTCGTTGACCTCGGAGCGGGTCTTGTGGGGCGGCCCTTCCAGCAGGTAGGAGGATTCCGGCAGCGTGTAGACGACGTCACCGGCCAGTTCGAGCTGCTCCCCGGCTCGCGGGAGGTCGCCCATCGGCGGCGGCACCAGCTCGGGCTTCTCCTCGGCGGCCGCCGAGCTCGGGGTCGCCTGGGTGGGCGCCGGCTTGGTGGGTCGCCCCCCCTTCGCGGCGGTGGGCATCGGGGTGGTCGCCCCGGCGGCGCCGGCCGAAGCCTCGGCGGCGGCCCCGGTGCCGGGGAAGGTCTTGGCCCGGGAGTTCTCGCCCTCCACGGCGTCGAGAGCCTGGGTGGAGTCGGTGGGTGCGCCGCGCTTCGGACCCTTCGTGCGGTTCTTCTTCGGCGTGGCCGTGGCGCCCTCCCCCTCGGCCACGCCCTGCTCGAAGGCCTCGTCGCCGGCGTAGCCGAAGTTCTCGTGATCGCGCTGGGCCGCGTCCTCGGCCTTCTCCTTGCGGCTGCGGCGGCGCGGGCGACCGGCCGGCTGCGCCTCGGTGGCCTGGTCATGGACGGCAGGGTCCGGCCGACGGGAGCGCAGACCGAGCGCGACGCGCTCGGCGTCCTCCTCCTCGCTGGTGCCGACCATCACGTCGTAGACGCCGCGCAGGCGCGCGGGGATCGACTCCACCGGGGTCGCGGTGAGCACGAGGATCCCGAAGGCGATCACGACGGCATGGAGGACGACCACGGCGACAGGGGGCACCAGGGCCTGCAGCGGGGCGGCGGCGAGGAAGCCGAGCACGCCGCCGCCGCGGGCCAGGGCGTCGATGCCGTCGGCCGGTGCGGGAAGGCGAGCGGAGACGGAGGCGATCGCCGAGATCGCGGTGAGCAGCAGGGCGATGCCGATCGCGATGCGGGTGTTGGCCCGCACGTGGTCGGGCCGACGGAACATGCGCATCGCCCAGCCGGCGGCGAGCAGCGGGATCACCATGGAGGAGATGCCGAAGGTGCCGGCGACCACGGTGTGCACGGCCCCGAAGACGGGACCGGCGGACTGCCACCACTCCACGACGGCCACCAGGGCCGCGATCAGCAGCAGGAACAGCGCGTAGCCGTCGCGCCTCTGCTCCGGGCCGACCTCCCAGCGCGCCACGCCGATGGAGCGGATGAATCCGCCGACCATGCGGGCGATCGCGAGATAGCCGGAGCGCACTGCGCGCACCGGCAGAGGGAGCGTCGACGGGTCGTGGTTCGCGGAGCCGGAGGTGCGGGACGTGCCGGCAGCCGAGGTCCGCGACGAGCCTTTCGACGCACGTGCGGGGGAAGACGTACGTGTCGCCATGGACCCCAGGGTACCGCTCCCCTCCCCTCAGCCCGAGGAGGCGGCGCGCTGCGGCCGGTCGCAGCGGGCGCATCTCACGCCCGCGCCGGACTCAGGCGTCGCTCACCTGCCAGATCTCCTACCGCTCGTCCCTCGCAGCACGTCGATCAGACGTCGCTCACCTGCCAGATCCCCTACCGCTCGTCCCTCGCAGCACGTCGATCAGGCTTCGATGACGATCGGGATGATCATCGGGCGGCGGCGCAGGCGCTGGGACACGTAACGACCGATCACCCGGCGCATGACCTGCTGCAGCTGATGGGTGTCGCGACGGGTGGGCTGGTCGGCGACGGCCTGTTCGAGGGCCGAGACGATCTCCGGGCGGATCCTCTCGAACACCGCATCGTCCTCCGCCACGCCGCGGGCGTGGATCTCGGGGCCCGCGATGAGCGCGCCGGTCTCGGAGTTGACCACGGCGAACAGGGAGATGAAGCCCTCGTCGCCGAGGATGCGGCGGTCCTTCAGATCGGCCTCGGAGATCTCGCCGACGCTGGAGCCGTCCACGTACACGTACCCGTTGGGCACCTCGCCGACGACCGCCGCCACCCCGTCCCGGAGGTCGACGACATGGCCGTCCTGGGCATGGACGATGCGCTCCGGTGGGACGCCGGTGGCTTCGGCGAGGCGCCCGTTGGCGATCAGGTGGCGCACCTCGCCGTGGATGGGCATCACGTTCCTGGGGCGCACGATGTTGTAGCAGTACAGCAGTTCGCCGGCGCTCGCGTGCCCGGAGGTGTGGACTTTCGCGTTGCCCTTGTGGACCACCTCGGCGCCGAGCGCCATCAGCCCGTTGACCACGCGGAACACGGCGTTCTCGTTGCCGGGGATCAGGGAGGAGGCCAGCACGACCAGGTCTCCCGGGCCCACGCTGACGCGGTGGTCGCGGTTGGCGATGCGGCTGAGGGCGGCCATCGGTTCTCCCTGGCTGCCCGTGCACATGATCACCACCTGCTCGTCGGGCAGGTCACCGACCTTCTTGGCGTCGATGAGGGTGTTCGGGGGGACGTCGAGGTATCCCATCTCGGCGGCGATGCCCATGTTGCGCACCATGGAGCGGCCGACGAAGGCGACCCGGCGCCCGTGGGCCGCGGCCGCGTCGAGGACCTGCTGGACCCGGTGGACATGGCTCGAGAACGAGGCCACCACGATCTTCTGCCGGGCTTTGGCGAAGATCGCGTCCAGCGTCGGGCCGATCTCCTGCTCCCCGACGGTGAACCCCGGGACCTCGGCATTGGTGGAGTCGGTCATGAACAGATCCACGCCGGCCTCGCCGAGTCGGGCGAAGGCGCGAAGGTCGGTGATCCGGCCGTCCAGCGGCAGCTGGTCCATCTTGAAGTCCCCGGTGTGCAGCACCGTCCCCGCCGGGGTCGAGACATGGACCGCCAGGGCGTCGGGAATCGAATGGTTCACGGCGATGAACTCGCAGTCGAAGGGCCCGAAGCTCTCGGTCCGCCCCTCCGCGACCGCGTGGGTGACGGGCCTGATCCGGTGCTCGCGGAGCTTCGCCTCGATGAACGCGAGGGTGAGCGCGCTGCCGACCAGGGGGATGTCCGGCCTCATGCGCAGCAGGTAGGGCACCGCCCCGATGTGGTCCTCGTGCCCGTGGGTCAGCACGATCGCCGCGATGTCGTCGAGGCGGTCTCGGAGGAGGTCGAAGTCCGGGAGGATCAGGTCCACGCCGGGCTGTGCGTCCTCGGGGAAGAGCACGCCGCAGTCGATGATCAGCAGGCGGCCCTCGATCTCGAACACGGTCATGTTCCGGCCGACGTCGCCGAGTCCGCCCAGCGGCGTGATGCGCAGCGAGCCGCTGCGCAGTTTCGGCGCCTGATGCAGTCGCTGGGAGAAGGCGGTGGTCACAGGGGTCTCCGAGCCGGGTCGCAGGAGGGGATGCCGTCCACCGCCTCCAGCGCCTCGGCCAGCGCCCGCAGCTGATCGACGTCGGCGGGGACGTGGGGACCACGCATGGCGGCGTGGGGCAGCACCCCCTGCAGGGCGAGGGCGGCCTTGGCGGCGACGGCCCCGGGGATGCGATTCATGATGGCCTCGACGATGGGGACGAGGCCGTGATGGGCGTCCCGGGCGGCGGCGAGGTCGGAGCGGTCTACGGCATCGACCATCTTCCGCTCCAGGTCACCGGCGACCTGGCCGACCACGGACACCATGCCGGAGGCGCCGATCGCCAGCCACGCCAGGTTCAGGGCGTCCTCGCCGGAGTAGTACGTCAGGTCCGTCTGCTCCATCACCAGGGAAGCCTGCTGGAGGTTCGCCTTGGCATCCTTGATCGCCAGGACCTTCTCGTGCTCGCCCAGGCGCAGCAGCGTCTCGTAGGCGAGCGGGGTACCGGTGCGGCCGGGGATGTCGTACAGCATCAGGGGCAGGTCGGTGGAGTCGGCGATCGCGGAGACGTGCGCGACGATCCCGGCCTGGGTGGGCTTGGAGTAGTACGGGGTCACGACCAGCAGGCCGTCGAGCCCGAGCTTCGCATGCTCGCGGGCGAGGTCGATCGAGTGCGCGGTGTCGTAGGTGCCCACGCCGGCGATGACCTTGATCTCGGGGCCGACGGCCGCACGGACCGCCCGCGCGAGCTCCAGCTTCTCGACGTCGGTCAGGGTGGGGGCTTCTCCGGTGGTGCCGGAGACGACGATCATGTCGTTGCCGTGCTCGGTGACGTGCACCGCGAGCTCCTGGGCGGCATCGAGGTCGATCTCGTGGGCGTCCTCGGTCATCGGTGTGACCATGGCGGTCCCCACCGTGCCGAACGGCCGGGCGGGTCGCGGGGCGGTGCTGGTCATGGTCTCCTCCCGAGAAAGATCTGTTGCACGGAGCCTAGTCCAGCCCCGTCCGCTCTCAACGCTGTGACGCGGCGCCGAGATCGACCAGGATCGCGAGCGGGGTGCGCTGGCGGCCCTGACCGAGGGGATTGTCGGCGAACGTCGCCTCGAGCCGCTCGTGCGGGACGGAGACGTCCGAGCCCAGCACGTTGCGTCCGATGTCGTTGGCGTCCATGACGACCGTGCCCACGAAGCTGTCGCGCAGCGCCACCGGGATGTCGGCCCCGCGGATCGCCGCCGAGAGCGAGGCGGACACGGCGTCGGGATCCTTCGGGGGCAGCTTCGCGGAGACGTTCGAGGGGAACGCCGAGTACGGCGTCGGCCCGTCGATCGCGCGCACGTTCGCGCCGACCACCTCGTAGAACAGCCCCTTCCTGCCGATCACCTTGCCGACCGCGCCGGCCGCGGAGGCCGCCACCACCCGCGGCAGACCGACCTCGCGGATGGCCAGCTCCATGGTGGTCGGGTCTCCCAGGCCGATGCCGGCCGGGGTGCGGGTCACGAAGCGGCTGAGCACCTTCGCGGCGGGACGCGGCGCGATCTCCCAGGTGAACCACGAGCGGCCCTGCGTGATCGCGATGATCTTCTCGCTGATCACGAAGTACCACGGGGACCCCTCGGGCACGACGTCGGCGGGCAGGGAGGCGGCGAAGCGCTCGACCCGCTCGCGCACCAGCGCCTGGAGGTCGTCGCCGCGGGCCACCAGTGCGGTCTGCAGGGGCAGTCGGCGCCAGGTGTGGCGATCGGTGTCGGAGACCAGGTCCAGCTGCTTGTCCGGGTTGGCGACGTAGTCGCTCTTGGGCTCCTCGGCCTCGGCACCCGCGGTCCCCGCTGCGGCGGTCCTGGTCTCCTCGGGCGCGGAGCTCTCGCCCGCGGCGGCGAGGGCCGCGCGCTCGTCGGCGGCGGCCTCGTCCCCCAGGGCCCGCGTGGAGCCCTCGGTGTCGTCGAAGAAGGTGCGCATCCACAGCTCGACGTTCAGCAGGCGCCAGAACATCATCGTGCCGTGATTGCCGGGGTGGGCGATGTAGTCCTCGAACAGGGCGATGACGCTGGGGGCGTCGAAGTAGGGGCGGCTCGCGAAGGACTCGGAGGCGAAGATCTCCATCAGCTCCGGGGCGATGGTGCGGAACCATTCCCCCTCCGGCGTGGTGAAGCCGATCTTGTTGCGCCGCTTGGAGATCGCGTCGGGCAGGATCCCGTCCATCGACTCGCGCAGGATCCGCTTGTTCCAGCCGTCATGGATGATCGCGGACTCGTCGAGGGAGAACAGGAACTTCAGCAGTTCCTTGTCCACGAACGGCACGCGGCCCTCGATGCTGAAGCGCATCGTGTTCTTGTCCTCGTAGCGCAGCAGCGAGGGCAGTGAGGAGCGGAAGGTGTCCTCGAGCAGACGCTCCTTGAGGTCGTCCTGGACGGATGTGACCTTCTCGGCGCTGTGCTCGGCGACGAAGCTCGAGTTCAGCAGCGCCTCGACCGGGACCGAGGTGCGCCCGGAGTACTTCGTGCGGGCGAGCTTGCGCAGGATGTCGCGCGAGCCGACGACCTCGCTCGCGAGCTCCTTGAACCGCTTCTGGCGGCGCAGCTGGCGCAGGTAGACGTAGAAGTAGGGGTTGTACCCGGCCATCATCTCGTCGGCGCCCTGGCCGTCCAGCAGCACGGTGACGTGCTCGCTCGCCGCACGCATCACCGCGTACTGCGCGTAGGGCCCGGTGGAGATGATCGGCTCCTCCTGGGTGCGCACGAAGTCGCGCACGTCCTCGAGGAAGGTCTCCGGCTGCGGATGGATCTTGTGGGAGGTGATCTGGCCGGCGTTCTCCTCCAGCAGCGCATCGACGTACCGCTCCTCGTCGTTCGAGGAGTCGGGGAACACCGCGGAGAAGGTGTTCTGCCGTGCGCCCACGGCGCTGAAGCTCTCGTCCTGGGGCTGTTCGCGCAGGTGACGGGCGATGACGGCGGCGACCGCGGAGGAATCCAGACCGCCGGAGAGCGAGGTGCCGACCGGCACCTCGGACTGCAGGCGCAGCCGCACCGCCTCACCGAAGCGCTCGCGGTACTCGTCGACCACCTCGGCGCTGTACGGGCGGCTGGGACGCGCCGCGATCTCGCGCAGCTCCTGCTGCAGGGAGGTGAAGGCCGTGATCGAGGTGCCGTCCGCGCTGATCTCGAGGACCTGTCCGGGCATCAGGCGGCGCACGCCGCGGAAGAACGTCCGGGAGTCGTCGTCCTGCACGCGGTACTTCAGGTAGCGGTAGACGGCACGATCGTCGGGCGCCGCCTCGAAGCGCTGCGCAGCCAGCAGGGCTCGGATCTCGGAGCCGAACAGCACCTGGGGGCCGTCTCCGCCGGATCCCGCGGTCTCGTCGATCCAGTAGTAGAGGGGCTTGATGCCGAAGTGATCGCGGGCGACGGTGACCGTGCCGGTGGACGCATCGTGGATCGCGAAGGCGAACATGCCGTTGAAACGGTCGTAGGCCGCGGTGCCCCATTCGGCGTGCGCCTGCAGCAGCACCTCGGTGTCGGAGGCGGTGCGGAAGGTGCGCCCGAGCCCCTCGAGCTCGGCGCGCAGCTCGAGGTAGTTGTAGGTCTCGCCGTTGTACACGATCGTGAAGCGGCCGTCGGCCGTGGTCATCGGCTGGGCGCCGTGCTCACGGTCGATGATGGACAGGCGACGGTGCGCCAGGGACGCCTGGCCGTGCGTGAACAGGCCTTCACCGTCGGGGCCGCGGTGGGCCAGGGCGCTGTTCATCTGCCGGGCGATGCCCTCGGCGTCGGCGCCGAATCCGTAGCTGCCGGAGATTCCGCACATGAGGCGAGTCCTTTCGAGGGGGCTGCTCCGATCCGCGATGACAACGCCACAGGTCGACGCAGGATCCAGGATCGGCCGCCTGAGCCTATCAACGCCGCCGCCCCCGAGAGCCCAGGCGCGACGTGACGTTCAGCTACCGCGGCGGGCCAGCACGAGGTCCTCGCCGTCGACGCGGATCTCCAGGTCGTCGAGCGAGGTGACCAGGGCGTCCGCCAGCGGGGCCAGCTCCGCGGCCGGCGTGGTGCTCGTCACGGCGACCGTGCGGGCCCCCGCCTCGGCCCCCGAGACCAGGCCGCCGACGGAATCCTCCAGGACGACGGTCTCCCCCGGCGCGATGCCCAGGCGCTCGGCGCCGAGCAGGTACGGCGCTGGGTCGGGCTTGCCCCGTCGGACCTGGTCCGCGGTGACCAGCTGGGCGGGCTCGGCCAGCCCCGTCCGGCCCCAGCGGGCCGCGAACAGCGGTGCGGTGCAGGAGGTCACGATCGCCCACGTGTCCCGGCCCAGCTGCCGGGCGGCCGCGTCGAGCTCCCGCAGGAGGCGCTCGGTGCCCGGCAGCGTCACGATGGAGTCGACGTCGGCGATCTCGAGCTGCTCGACGCGCGCATGCGCGGCGTCGAGCTCCTCCGCGTCGAGGCCGGGCAGCAGCTCGGCGAGCACCTGGCGCGCGGGGCGGCCGTGCTGGGCGTGCCCGAACTCGAGGTCGGTGCCGAGCTCGCGCAGCAGCGTGTTCCAGGCCCGCTCGACCGCCGGTCCGGAGTCGATCAGGGTGCCGTCCATGTCCAGCAGGAGAGCTCGGGCGCGCAACGGGAGCGCAGCGGTGGGCCGGGGCGCGTCGGAGGTGTCCTGGGAGGCCGTCATGGTTCTACGATCTCACACCACCCGGCGGACGCGACGACGGTGTCCGCCCAGGTGACCGTACCGTGAGGGTCATCATGTCCACCGCTTCCCAGCCCCTCGGGCGCCGCCCCCACGAGACCCCGGACCGCGTGCGCAGCGTGCGCCGCACCGGCTTCTCGATCGGGCTCGCGACCGGCCTGTACGGCATCTCCTACGGGGCGCTCGCCACCGCCTCCGGACTCGACGTCTGGCAGGCGATGGTGCTCTCGGCGGTGATGTTCACCGGTGGCAGCCAGTTCGCCTTCGTCGGGGTGCTCGGCGGGGGCGGATCCGCGCTCGGCGCAGCGCTCGCCGCGCTCCTGCTGGGCGTGCGCAACACCCTGTACGGACTGATCCTGGCCCCGAACCTCCCCCGCCGCGGGTGGAGGGCGCTGGCGCGGGTCCAGCTGACGATCGACGAGTCCGCCGCGCTCGCGGCGACCGGCGCGGACGAGGAGTCGCGGCGGGCGGGCTTCTGGTCCGCGGGGGTCTGGGTCTACGTCTTCTGGAACCTGTTCTCGCTGCTCGGTGCGCTCGGGGGCCGGCACATCGCGGACCCGGCCGCGTGGGGGCTCGACGCCGCCGCGGCCGCCGCCTTCCTCGCCCTGCTGTGGCCGCGTCTGCGGTCCCGGGACGCGGTCGCGATCGCGGTGGCGGCGGCCTTCGTGGCCCTGGTGACCACCCCGGCGCTGCCGGCCGGACTGCCGGTGCTGGCGGCGGCGCTGGTGGCGGTCGGCGCCGGTCTGATCCCGGTGCGGCGGCGCGCTGTCCGGGCCGAGGCGGATGCAGCGACCGGGGCGGATGCCGAGCGCGGAGGCGATGCCCCGCACCGAGCCGGCGAGGAGGAGATCTCATGAGCGTGCTGTGGATCGTGGTGATCGCGGCCTCGCTGCTGTCCTTCGCCCAGAAATGGATCGGCTACCAGGCACCGCCCGACGTGCTCGAGCGTCCGCGGGTCGCGCGGATCACCACGATGCTGCCGATCGCCCTGCTGGGGGCGCTGGTCGCGACGCAGGCAGCGACCAGCGGGCCCGAGATCGTGCTCGACGCCCGTCTGGCCGCGCTCGGAGTGGCCGCCGGGCTGCTCGCGCTGCGTGCCCCGTTCCTGGTGGTCGTGATCGGTGCGGCCCTGGTCGCGGCCGGTCTGCGAGCTCTCGGATGGGGGTGAGACGCGGACGCCGCGACGCTCAGCGCCGCGCGGCGTCGATCGCCCGCCGGGTCGCTCGCCGCGCCCCCGCTCGATCACGCAGGGCGTCGTAGGCCAGCGCCAGGCGGTACCAGGCGGTCCAGTCCGCCTCGCCGCTGTCCTGGACCGCGGTCCGGGCGGCCTCGAACTCGGCCCGCGGATCGCCGGGAACGGCATCGGGGGGCACCTGGTAGCGGCGCGAGAGGTCGCCCGCATGCACGCCGAAGAGGACCTCCCGCCAGATCACCCAGACGCTCAGCGCCAGCAGGATCGCGATGCCCAGGGCGAGTCCGTACCCTAGGGCGCTGCCGACGCGCAGGAAGCCCCAGGCGATCCAACCCAGGCCCCAGCAATACGCCGCGGTGATCAGCACGAGCGCGGCGACGAAGATCTTCGATCGCATCTGTCCCGCCGGCCTCAGCCGAGATCCATGTAGCCGTCCAGGCCCACGGTGAGGCCGGGGTGCGCGGCGACCTCGCGCACGCCCAGCAGCACCCCGGGCATGAAGCTCGCACGGTCGAAGGAGTCGTGACGCAGTTGGAACTGCTCCCCGGGTCCGCCGAACTGGACCACCTCGTGGGCGACGAGGCCGCGCTGGCGCACCGCGTGGACGTGGATGCCGTCGACGACCGCTCCACGGGCTCCGTCGGGGTCCTTCTCGGTGGCGTCCGGGACGGGACCGAGGCCGCCGGCGGCCCGACCGCGGGCGATGGCGGCCGCCGTGTGGCGGGCGGTGCCGGAGGGGGCGTCGAGCTTGTTCGGGTGATGCATCTCGATCACCTCGGCGCTGTCGTAGTACCGGGCGGCGATCTCGGCGAAGCGCATGGCCAGCACGGCCCCGAGGGCGAAGTTCGGGGCGATCAGCACCCCGACCCCGTCGGCCCCCTCGAGCTGGGAGCGCAGCGGGTCGAGGGACTGCTCGGTCCACCCGGTGGTACCGACCACGGCGTGGATGCCGTGCTCGACGAGCCAGCTGACGTTCTCGGCGGTGACGGCGGGGACGGTGAGGTCGACGGCGACCTGTGCGCCGGCCTCGGCGATCCTCCCGAGGGGGTCCTCGCGACCGATCCGGGCCACCAGCTCCAGGTCCGCGGCCTCCTCGACGGCGCGGCAGGCTTCGGAGCCCATGCGGCCTCCGGCGCCGAGGACGGCGACGCGCAGCGGGGTGGTGTCGGTGGGGGTCATGATGCTCTCCTGAGTGCTCGCGGTATGGGGTGGGGTGCGGTGGCCGGTGCGCTCAGGCGTCGGGGCCGATCTCGACGCGTGTGCTGAAGGACTGCCCGAGACGGCCGGCCAGCTCGCGCACCGCGGCGACATCGACCCGGGAGATCTTCGCCAGGGTCTCGTCGACGCTGGTGTACCGCCCGTGGACCAGTTCGATCGTGCCCAGGCGGCCCATGCGGCTGCTGGTGTCCTCGAGGCCGAGGGCGAAGGTCCCGGTGATCTGGCCCTTCGCCCGCGTCAGCTCGTCCTCGCCGATGCCGTACGTGCCCATCCGTGCGAGCTCGGCGGCGAGCAGCTCGACGACCTGCTCGGTGCGACCGGGGCGGCAGGCGGCGTACATGCCGAAAAGGCCGACGTCGCGGTAGCCGGCCGTGAAGGAGTACACGGAGTAGGCCAGTCCGCGCTGCTCGCGGATGTTCTGGAACAGGCGGGAGGACATGCCGCCGCCGAGGACGGACATGAGCACCGACATGGTGTGCCGGTCCTCGCTGACGGCGCTGATGCCCGGTCCGCCGAGGAAGATGTGGTTCTGCTCGGTGGGGCGGATCAGTCGGTGGGGGGAGATCGCGGCGACGTCGGTGGTCGGGTCGGGCCCGGCCAGGAGGTCACCGTCCGCGTCGGGCCGACGACGGGGAAGCGTCCCCGTCTCCAGCTCCCAGCCGCCGCGGCGCAGTCCCTCGACCAGCAGCTCGGTGAGCTCGTCGTGGTCGATGTCGCCGACGGCGGTGACGACCAGGTTCTCGGGGCGGTAGTGCTCGCGGCAGTGGGCGCGCACGTCCTCGATGTCCAGCGCGGCGACGCTCCGGGCGGTGCCGCCGACGGGCCGGCCGACGGCGGTGTCCGCGCCGAGCACGTCGGCGAGGAAGGTCTCGTAGCCGATGTCGGTGGGGTCGTCCTCGGCCATGGCGAGCTCTTCGAGGATCACCTGACGCTCGGTCTCCAGGGCCTCCGGGGTGAGGAGGCTCGCGGTGATCATGTCCGTGAGCACGTCGATGGCGCGCGGCACGTCCGAGGAGCGCACCCGGCCGTAGTAGAGGGTGTGCTCCTTGGCGGTGACGGCGTTGGAGTCCCCGCCGACCTCGTCGAAGGCGGTGGCGATGTCCATCGCGGTGCGGCGCTCGGTGCCCTTGAACAGCAGGTGCTCGAGGGCGTGGGTGGACCCGGCGTGTTCGGGGCGCTCGTCGCGCGAGCCCACCGGCAGCCACAGTCCGATGGACGCGCTGCGCACGCTGCGATCGGTCTGGGTCAGCAGGCGGACGCCTCCGGGAAGGATGCTGCGCCGCACGCCGGTGGCGGCATCGAGCATCACGTCGGAGGCGGGATCGTCGTAGGTCAGGAGGGAAGGCATCGACTGATTGTTCCACGCCGTGCGGCATGGTGATCGCGGGGTTCGTCACCGGCGGACGCCCCCGATCGGGAGACCGCCGAGGACCTCCGCGCAGCAGGACGGGGAGGCACCGTGCGGTGCCTCCCCGTCCTGGGGTGGGCGGCTCTCAGGCCGCCGCAAGGATCACTTCGCCACGGAGGAGTCCTCCTCGGCGGGCTTCTCCTCGTCCTCGCTCACGGCCAGGGAGATCTTGCCGCGCGAGTCGATCTCGCGGATCTCGACCTCGAGCTTCTGGCCGACCTGGGCGACGTCCTCGACGTTCTCGACCCGCTTGCCGCCGTTCAGCTTGCGCAGCTGGGTGACGTGGAGCAGGCCGTCCTTGCCGGGGGTGAGCGACACGAACGCGCCGAAGTCGACCACGCGCACCACGGTGCCGAGGTAGCGCTCGCCGACCTCGGGGACCATCGGGTTGGCGATGGCGTTGACCGCGGAGCGGGCGGCCTCGGCCGAGGGTCCGTCGGTCGCGCCGATGTAGACGGTGCCGTCGTCCTCGATGGTGATGTCGGCACCCGTGTCGTCCTGGATCTGATTGATGATCTGGCCCTTCGGGCCGATGACCGCTCCGATCTTGTCGACGGGGACGGTGACCGCGAGCACGCGCGGGGCGTGCGGGCTCATCTCGTCGGGCGCGTCGATCGCCTCGTGCATCACGCCGAGGATCGCCAGACGCGCCTCCTTGGCCTGCGACAGGGCACTGGCCAGCACGGAGGCGGGGATGCCGTCGAGCTTCGTGTCCAGCTGGATCGCGGTGATGAACTCGCTGGTCCCGGCGACCTTGAAGTCCATGTCGCCGAAGGCGTCCTCGGCGCCGAGGATGTCGGTCAGCGCCGCGTAGCGGGTCTCACCGTCGACGGTGTCCGAGATCAGGCCCATGGCGATGCCGGCGACCGGGGCGCGCAGCGGCACACCGGCGTTCATCAGCGCCAGGGTCGAGGCGCACACGGAACCCATCGAGGTCGAGCCGTTGGACCCGAGGGCCTCGGAGACCTGACGGATCGCGTAGGGGAACTCCTCGCGGCTGGGCAGCACCGGCACCAGGGCGCGCTCGGCGAGCATGCCGTGGCCGATCTCGCGACGCTTCGGGGAGCCGACGCGACCGGTCTCACCGGTGGAGTAGGGCGGGAAGTTGTAGTGGTGGAGGTAGCGCTTGTGCCGGACCGGCGAGAGCGAATCCAGATGCTGCTCCATCTTGAGCATGTTCAGCGTGGTCACGCCCAGGATCTGGGTCTCACCGCGCTGGAACAGCGCCGAGCCGTGCACCCTCGGGAGCACCTCGACCTCGGCGGAGAGCGCCCGGATGTCCCGCAGGCCCCGGCCGTCGATGCGGATGCCGTCGGTGAGCACCTTCTGGCGCACGACCTGCTTGGACAGGGCGCGGAACGCCCCGCCGACCTCCTTCTCGCGGCCCTCGAGCTGCTTGCCCTCTCCGGCGAGCTCCTCGGTGACCTCGGCCTGCAGCTGGTCGGTGCGCTCCTCCCGCTCGGTCTTGGCGGCGATCGACATGACCTCCGCGAGCCGGTCGGTCGCGGCCGCGGCGACGATCTCGTAGGCGTCGTCCTGATGGTCCAGGAACAGCGGGAACTCGCGGACCGGCTTGGCGGCGGCCGCGGCCAGCTCCTGCTGGGCCACGCACAGGCTGCGGACGAAGACCTTCGCGGCCTCGAGGCCCTCGGCGACGATCTCCTCGGTGGGGGCGATCGCGCCCTGCTCCTTGACGAGGTTCCAGGAATTGTCGGTGGCCTCGGCCTCGACCATCATGATCGCGACGTCGGCCTGGTCGCCCTCGCCGACGATGCGGCCGGCGACGACCATGGAGAACACGGCCTCCTCGAGCTGCGAGAAGGTCGGGAACGCGACCCACTGGCCGCCCTGGGCGGTCGGCAGCAGCGCGATGCGCACGGCGCCGATCGGGCCGGAGAAAGGCAGGCCGGAGATCTGGGTGGAGGCCGAGGCGCCGTTGATGCCGACGACGTCGTAGGCGTCGTCCGGGCCGTTGGCCATGACCGTCAGCACGACCTGGACCTCGTTGCGCAGACCCTTGACGAAGGCCGGGCGCAGCGGGCGGTCGGTGAGGCGGGCGGCGAGGATCGCGTCGGTGCTGGGGCGGCCCTCGCGGCGGAAGAACGCTCCGGGGATGCGCCCGGCCGCGTACATCCGCTCCTCGACATCTATCGTGAGCGGGAAGAAGTCGAACTGGTCCTTGGGACGGTTCGAGACGGCGGTGGCCGACAGGATCATGGTGTCGTCGTCGAGGTAGACGGAGACGGCGCCGGCGGCCTGCTGCGCGAGGCGCCCGGTCTCGAAGCGGACCTCGCGACGGCCGAAGGAGCCGTTGTCGATGACCGCGGTCGTGGTGGTGACGTCAGGGCCTTCCATGGCCATGGGGTATCTCCTTGTTCAGGGGGTGCCCCTGCCGGTGCGGCCTTCGCCAGTCACGCGCGGTGCGGTCGGGATCTTCCGACGACCGGACCGCAGGTCACTGCCGAGGACCGAACCTGGTCGGGGGCGGGGTCTGGTCCCCCGCCGGGAGGCGGGCAGACGCAACCGCCGCCCGCCCCGAGGGCGAGCGGCGGCGGGTGTCAGCGGCGGATGCCGAGGCGCTGGATCAGCGCACGGTACCGCGTGATGTCGGAGGCCTGCAGGTACTTCAGCAGGCGCTTGCGCTGACCGACCAGCAGCATCAGACCACGGCGCGTGTGGTGATCGTGCTTGTGGGTCTTCAGGTGCTCGGTCAGGTACTTGATGCGGTGGGTCAGGAGCGCGGCCTGGACCTCGGGCGAGCCGGTGTCGCCCTCGGCGGTCGCGTACTCCTTGATGATCTCCTGCTTGGTGGCGGTGTCGAAGGCCATGGCTCTCCTGGGTCGTTGCGCGGCGCACCGGGACCTGATGTCCCGGGCTCTCTGGACGAGCGTCGCCCCGTCGTGGACCGCTCGCGTCCGGGACGCGGGCAGCAGGAGGGGCGGACGAACTCTCCGCGGCCGATATTCACGGCCTGCGCAGGATATCAGTCGGTCAGGGCCGGACGGGAGCGCTCCGCGCCGAGAGTGCGGCGGGTCACCTCGACATCGCGCTGCATCTCCTGGACCAGGGTCTCGACCGAGTCGAACGTCAGGGTGGGGCGCTGGAAGGCCACGAACTCGAGCCGGACCCGGTCCCCGTAGAGATCGAGGTCGTGATCACCATGGACGTAGGCCTCGACGGTCCGTCGCGGGGCGCCGTCGACCTCGAAGGTCGGGTTCGTCCCGATCGAGATGGTCGCGGGCGCCCCGGTCAGCGGCGGGACGCCCGCGTGGGCGCGGTCCTGCTCGACGACGGTGAGGCGGCCGGCGTAGACGCCGTCGGCGGGGATCAGCCCCTCGGGCGTCGGCCCCAGGTTCGCGGTCGGGAAGCCGAGCTCGCGGCCGCGTCGATGGCCGTGGTGGACGGTGTCGGTGACGGTGTGCGGTCGCCCCAGACCCTCCGCCGCGATCTCGACGTCACCGGCGAGCAGGCTGTCGCGGATCCTCGAGGAGGAGATGCGTCCGGTGCCCTCCCCCTCCGGTCCGAGCTCCGTGACGGTGACCACCTCGAAGCCGTACCGCCTCCCGAGCTCGCGCATCGTCTCGATGTCCCCCGAGTTCCCCCTCCCGAACAGGGCGTCCTGACCGAGCACCACGCACCGGGCGTGCAGACCCTCGACGAGGAAGATCCGCACGAAGTCCTCCGGGGAGTACTGGGCGAACTCGAGGGTGTACTCGAGGTCCAGCACTCCGGTGACCCCGGCCAGCAGCAGGAGGCGATCCCGGTCGGCGTGCCCGGTGATCAGCGGAGGCTCGGCGACGCCGCGCATGACGTGGCGGGGGTGCGGCCAGAAGGTGAGGGCGACCGGGGTCAGCGAGCGGGACTCGGCGTGGCGCAGCAGCTGGTCGAGCACGAAGCGGTGGCCGCGGTGGATCCCGTCGTAGTTGCCGATCGAGACGGCCGTCGCCCCGAGATCGGCGGGCACGTCCTGCAGGGTGTGCCAGATGGGGGTGCGGGTCACGGCGCGGTCATGTCCTTCCGGGGCCGGGTGCTCTCGGGCACCCACGGGTGGCGCGGCGGTCGCACACGCGCTGCGGAGGCTGCGGTGTCAGCACGCCGCAGAACACTGTAACGCCCGCGGCGGCACGCTCGAGACCCGTGGCGTGACCGAGCTGTGACGAAGGTCGGTGCGGCGGACAACCCGCCCCGCCCGTCCTCTCCGTTACCCTGAAGGGCAATGCGGCGCCGGGGAGGGACCCCTGTGCCCTCCCGCGTTTCATGCGGGGGCTGACACGACGGCCGCTGAGAACGGATCGATGACTCATGACGAACGTGACCGAGCAGGCCGCGATGGGCGGCCCGTCCCGACCCTCCGACCGCCGCGGCCGTCGACGGGCGCTGATCATCCTGGGCGCCATCATCGCCGTCCTCGCCGTCGTCCTCACCAGCGGCGCGCTCGCCTATGCCAAGCAGTACGAGGGCAAGGCCCTGCCGGGCACCACGGTGCTCGGTCAGGACGTGTCCGGCAAGACGCCGGAGCAGATCGCCGCTCTCGTCGCCGAGCAGGCGAAGTCCGTGACCGTCACGGTCACCGCTGGTGATCAGGAGCGCGAGGTCTCGCTCGCCGATCTCGGGGTGTCCGTCGATGCCGATGCCACCGCGCAGGCGGCCGTCGACGCCGAGGAGTCCTTCGGGGATATCATCTCCTCCACCTGGTCCGGCGAGAACCCGGTCGATCCCGTGGTCACGGTCGACGAGGCCGCGGTCGCGGACTTCGCCACCGGGCTCATCCCCGAGGACAGGACCCAGCCGGTCGATGCGGGGGTCACCTTCGACGAGGACGCGCAGAGCTGGAAGGTCGTGCCCGGCACCAAGGGCCAGGGCATGGATCCGCAGGTGCTGGTGGACTCGGTGACGCAGAAGGCGCCGTCGCTGGAGGACTTCAGCGTCGAGCAGCCGGTCGAGGAGATCGCCCCGGCGATCACCACGGCCGAGGCCGAGGAGACGGTCGGCGCGCTGTCCTCCCTGCTCGAGCAGCCGATGTCGATCGAGGGTGCCGACGGTGAGACCCACGAGGTCTCGCCGGAGCGTCGCAGCGGCTGGCTCGCGGTCACCCCGGACGACTCCGGCAAGGCCCTGACGATCTCGGTCGACGAGGATGCGGTGCGCGAGTGGGTCTCCGCCCAGGCCGATCAGGACTCCGTCGAGGTCAAGGACGGCATCGAGCAGGTCGACGAGAAGGGTGAGGTCGTCAAGGTCGTCGCCGAGAAGCAGGACGGGCTGAAGATCACCAACGCCGACGCGGTCGCCGAGGAGCTGATCGCGGCGCTGAACGGCACCACGCCCCTCGAAGCGGCCTTCGAGACCAAGACGGTCAAGGCCGAGGTCGAAGAGGTCGACGCGCCGTCCACGGACGACGAGAAGGACGCCGACAAGAAGGACTCCGAGAAGAAGGGCACGGAGGAGAAGGGCACCGAGGAGGAGTCCGAGCAGGCGGCGGAGCCCACGGGCGAGAAGTGGATCGACGTCGACCTGACCAACAAGACGGTCACCGCCTATGTCGGTGACACCCCGGTGTGGGGCCCTCGCTCGATGGTCGACGGCAAGGAGGGCAATGAGACGCCCACCGGCACCTATGAGATCTACCTGCGCTACGACCAGCAGGACATGACCAACGCCGCCTACTACCCCGAAGGGCATCCGAAGTACTACCTCACCGAGGACGTGCCCTGGGTGCAGTACTTCCACAACGGCTACGGTTTCCACGGCGCGCCGTGGCGCTCGTCCTTCGGGTACTCGGGATCGCACGGCTGCATCAACATGCCGGTCTCCGATGCCAAGTGGCTGTACGACTGGGCGTCGATGGGCACCCGGGTCGAGGTCCACACCTGACCTCCCGCGTCTGATCCCGGTGGTCGAAGGCCCCTCCCGAATGCGCGGGAGGGGCCTTCGCCGTCAGGGCGAGCGCGGCTCGACGGCGGGCCGGACCCGCTGATGGCGGCTCAGCTGCGGGCGTCGGCCGGGACGACCAGCACGGGCTGCCAGTGCTCGCCCCGGGGGCGGAGCACGGCGCACAGGACGCCGTCGGGGCCGAGGGCGGCGACGAGCTCGCGTTCCTCGCTCCCGCCGCGCGGATCCGTCCGCAGACCCTCGGGGGCCGGCGAGGGCTCCGCGCGGCGCGGGATGCGCCGGCCGTCGGCGAGGTCGCGGGAGCTCTGCTCGTCCACGTCGAGGGTGGCCAGCACGCGGGCGGCGCTGTCCCCCAGCCCGTGCAGCGGCAGCTCGACGTCGTCGCCCTCGCCGCGGGCAGGGACGGGTGACCCCTCCTGCACGGCGAACGGGCCGATGCTGGTGCGGCGCAGCTCGGTCAGATGCCCCCCGACGCCGAGGGCCGCGCCGAGATCGCGGGCCAGGGCGCGCACATAGGTGCCCGAGGAGCAGGTGATCACGGCGTCGAGGTCGAGGTACGGGCCCTCGGCGCGACGCGCGGTGATCTCGAAGCGGGAGATCCGCACCGGGCGGGCCGCCAGCTCGATGTCCTCCCCGGCCCGTGCCCGGGCGTAGGCACGGCGGCCGTCGACCTTGATGGCGCTGACGGTGGAGGGAACCTGCTCGATGTCACCGCGCAGCGGGGCGACCTGCTCAGCGATCGCGGCGTCCTCGAGCCTGCTCGCCTCCACGACCTCGCCGAGGTCTTCGCCCTCCCGGTCATCCGTGGTGGTGGCGCGGCCCAGGCGGATCGTGGCTTCGTAGGTCTTGTCCAGGCCCACCAGGTGCGTGAGCAGCCGGGTGCCCTGCCCGATGCCGAGGATCAGCAGTCCGGTGGCCATCGGGTCCAGGGTGCCGGCGTGACCCACTTTCTTGGTGCCCAGCAACCAGCGGACCCGGGCGACGACGTCGTGGCTGGTGCGGCCCGGCGCCTTGTCGACCAGCAGGATCCCGTGCGGGGCGCTCACGCGTCCTCGCGGCCGCGCCCGTCGGTGCCGGGCGATTCGTCATCGCCGGCGAGATCGTCATCGGCCGGCTCCTCGTGCGGGGTGCGGTAGGGGTCTGCCTCCCCGGCGTAGGCGGCGCCCTCCTTCGAGCGGGCGAGCTCGGCATCGCGGCCACGGGCCTCGGTCAGGAGGTCCTCGATGACGCGCGCGTTCTCGGGGATCGCATCGGCGATGAACTCGAGCGTCGGGGTGAGGCGGACCCCGGTCTGACGGCCCACCTCGCGGCGCAGCATCCCGGTGGCGCTGACGAGCGCGGCGGCGGTGCCCTCCCGCTCCTCGCCGGTGCCGAAGACGGTGTAGAACACCGTGGCGTGCTGGAGGTCGCCGCTCACGCGCACGTCGGTGATGGTCACGAACCCGAGCCGCGGGTCCTTGACCCGGGTGTCGAGCATGGTCGCGACGATGACCTTGATGCGGTCGGCGAGCTTGAGGGCACGGGGGTTGTCGTTCATGGTCGGTCAGTCTCCTGGTCGGCGTCGAGAGCTGCGAGCTGCTCGAGCTGGGGGTGGTCGGTGGGGACCGCGAGCAGGACGTCGCGGTCGATGGCGTGGTCCACGCGGTGGCGGAAGGCGCCGTCGCGGCTGAGGAGCCGGAAGCCGGCGGCGGCGAGCACCTCGTCGGCGGCCTCATGGTCGAGAGTGCGCCGATTGACGGCGAGG
The DNA here is from genome assembly GCF_001969445.1 of Brachybacterium sp. P6-10-X1. Classification (NCBI taxonomy): domain Bacteria; kingdom Bacillati; phylum Actinomycetota; class Actinomycetes; order Micrococcales; family Dermabacteraceae; genus Brachybacterium; species Brachybacterium sp. P6-10-X1. The sequence continues at coordinate 4,287,432 of NZ_CP017297.1, read as the reverse complement.
GCGAGGCCTCCGCCGTCGCGCAGCAGGCGACGCCACCCGTCGGCGGCGCGGCGCAGCACCTCGCGCGGAGATCGCTGCCAGGCGCCGTCGGCGCGGGCGCCGTGCTGGACGCCGTAGGGAAGATCCGCCACCAGCGCGTCGACGGAGCGGGCCGGCAGCAGCTCCCCGAGGCGGGTGGTGTCGCAGCCGAGCATGGTCAGGGTCTGGCCGCGCCCCGCGCGCAGGGTCTGCTTGTCGGCGGCGAGCTCGACGTCGAGGCGGGGGCCGAGCCGCTCCCCGTGCACGGTGAGCTTCGTGGCCGAGACGGTGTGCTTGTAGCGGTGATCGCGCAGCCAGGTGGACAGGAAGGCCCGATAGGCCTCGTGGTCCGTGCGGTCGAGGTCCGCACCGATCGGGCTGAGACCGAGGCGCAGCGCCCGGTTCAGGGTGGTGCCCCGGCCGCACAAGGGATCGAGCAGGGACAGCGAGCCGTCGAACAGGCCGGACCGGCGCGAGCTCAGCGCGGCGGCGAGATTCACCAGCAACGCGGTGAACTGCTCATTGGTCTTGCCCGGGTATCTGAGGATCGTCTCCAGGTCGGAAGGATGTCGGAAAGGATCCGGCAGGGTCCGCGGTCGCAGCAACGGGGTCTCGGGATCGTCCTCGACGAGGTCGAGCACCCCGAGGGTCGTCGAGAGCGATCCCAGCAGGCGAGCACTCTCGTCGGAGGCGAGCGCGGACGCGTGGATCTCCAGGGCGTCCATCCCTCCGATGCGGCGCTCGCGCACCCGAGGGGAACTGCCGAGACGGGCGCCGAGGACCCAGCGGGCCTCGGCGCGGGCGAGCGGCCCGGCCGCCGCCGTGTAGACACGGTTGGTCGAGGGGGCGCGGAGGAGGAGGGACGTCGTCTCCATGCGTCGCTCCTCCCCCGCGACGACGCTCGGGCGAGCGGGGTCGCCCGGGCGTCGTCGGATCAGCTGCGGGGCTTCTCCTGCATCTCGTACGTCGTGATGGTGTCACCGGTCTGCAGGTCATTGAAGGACCCCAGGTTGATGCCGCACTCGAAGCCCTCCCGGACCTCGGTCACATCGTCCTTGTAACGACGCAGCCCGGCGATCTCGAGGCTCTCCGTGATCACCACGCCGTCTCGCGTGATGCGAGCCTTGGCGCCGCGCTTGATGAGGCCGCTGCGCACGATCGAACCGGCGATGTTGCCGAACTTGGAGGAGCGGAAGATCTCGCGGATCTCCGCCGAGCCCAGCTCGACCTCCTCGTACTCCGGCTTGAGCATGCCCTTGAGCGCCTGCTCGATCTCGTCGATCGCGTTGTAGATCACGCTGTAGTACTTGATCTCCACGCCCTCGCGGTCGGCGTACTGCGCGTTCGGACCCTCGGCCCGCACGTTGTAGCCGACGATGATCGCGTCCGAGGCGACGGCGAGGTTGATGTTGTTCATCGTGATGGCGCCGACGCCGCGGTCGATGATGCGCAGGTCCACGCCCTCGCCGACATCGATGCCCAGCAGCGACTCCTCCAGGGCCTCCACCGCACCGGCGGCGTCACCCTTGAGGATGAGGTTGAGGGTCTCGACCTTGCCCTCGGCCATCGACTTGGTGATGTCCTCGAGGCTGATGCGCTTGCGGGCCTTGGACAGCGACGCGGCACGCTTGGCGGCCTCGCGCTTCTCGGCGATCTGTCGGGCGGTGCGCTCGTCCTGGGCGACCAGGAACGAGTCGCCGGCACCGGGGACCGAGGTCAGGCCGAGCACCTGGACCGGACGGGACGGGCCCGCCTCGCGGACGGTGTCGCCGTTCTCGTCGAGCATCGCACGGACACGGCCGTGGCCGACGCCGCACACGATGGCATCGCCGACGTGCAACGTGCCCTGCTGGACCAGCACCGTGGCGACCGGGCCGCGGCCGCGGTCCAGGTTCGCCTCGATGGCCACACCGCGGGCGTCCTTGTCGGCGTTCGCGGAGAGCTCGAGGGCGGCGTCCGCGGTCAGCAGGACCGCCTCGAGCAGCGCCTCGATGTTCTGGTTCTCCCGGGCGGAGACGTCGACGAACATCGTCTCGCCGCCGTACTCCTCGGCGATCAGGTTGTACTCGGTCAGCTGCTGACGGATCTTCTGCGGATTCGCCTCGGGCTTGTCGATCTTGTTCACCGCGACCACGATCGGCACGTTCGCCGCCTGGGCGTGGTTGAGCGCCTCGATGGTCTGCGGCATGACGCCGTCATCGGCCGCGACCACGAGGATCGCGATGTCGGTGACGTCCGCGCCACGGGCACGCATGGCGGTGAACGCCTCGTGGCCCGGGGTATCGATGAACGTCAGGGAACGCTCCTGATCCTCGTGCTCCACCGGCACCTGGTAGGCACCGATGTGCTGGGTGATCCCTCCGGCCTCGCCGGCACCGACCGTCTCCTTCCGGATCGTGTCCAGCAGGCGGGTCTTGCCGTGGTCGACGTGGCCCATGACGGTCACGACCGGCGGGCGCGGGACACGGTCCTCCTCGCTCTCCTCGGCGAGCTCGGCATCCAGATCGATGTCGAACTGCTCCAGCAGCTCGCGCTCCTCGTCCTCCGGGGAGACGATCTCGATCTTGTAGCCCAGCTCGGCGCCGAGCAGATCGAAGGTCTCCTCGTCCAGCGACTGGGTGGCCGTGGCCATCTCACCCATCGCGAACAGCACCGTGATCAGCGAGGCGGGATTGACGTCGATGCGGTCGGCGAAGTCGGTCAGCGAGGCACCGCGGCGCAGACGGATCGGGGTCTCGCCGTCACCGCGCGGGATCGCGACGCCACCGGGCGCGGGTGCCTGGTGCTGCTGCTCGAACTCCTGGCGCTTGGCGCGCTTCGACTTGCGCGAGCGGGCGGGCTTGCCGCCACGGCCGAAAGCACCCTGGGTGCTGCCGCGGCCGCCGCGACCGCGGGGGCCGCCGGCGGGACGACCGGGGCCGCCCGTCCCACCACCGCCGCCGGGACCGGGACGTCCGCCGCGGCCGCGGCCGCCGCCGGAGCCGCCGCCCGGGCGGGCATCGGCGAGGCCGCCATGCGAGTGCTGCCGCATGATGCCGGGGGTCGGCATCCCGGGGCGGGGACCGCCGGACCCGGAGCCGGCGCCCTCGCGGGGCGGACGGCCGGAGCCGGACTGCTCGCCGCCCTGGCCCGGCTTGCGAGCACCGGGACGGGGCATGCCCTGCGAGGTGGCGAAGGGATTGTTGCCCGGACGGGGACCACCCGGACGCGGACCGCCCTCACGCGGAGGGCGACCGCCGCCGCCCTGGTCCTGCTTGCGGGAGCCGGGGCGAGGCATGCCCTGCGAGCTGGCGAACGGATTGTTGCCCGGGCGTGCGCCACCGGGCTTCGGGGCGCCCGGGCGCTCGCCACCGGGCTTCGGGGCGGTCGGACGCGCGCCACCGGGCTTCGGGGCACCGGGACGGGACTCCTCCGCCGCCGGGGCCGGATCGGCCGGGGCCTGCTCAGGCGCGGGATCGGCCGGCTTCTCCGACGGCTCCGGCCGCTCAGCGGCCGGCTTCCCGCCCGCCGGTGCGGGAGCGGCGGGCTTCTCCTCGGCCGACGCGGCGGCCGGCGCGGGCTTCGCTCCCGGCTTGGGCGCGCTGCCGGGCTTGGGGGCACCACCGGGCTTGCGCGCCGGGGACGCCTCACCGGAGCCGGTCGTGCCGGAGGCGCTCTTGCCGGAGCTGCTCCTGGAGGAGGCGTCGTCCCGGCTCTTGGCGGGGAGCTCCTCTCGCAGACGGCGGGCGACGGGCGCCTCGATGGTCGATGAGGCGGAGCGCACGAATTCGCCCATGTCCTGCAGCTTCTGCAGAACGGCCTTGCTGGGGTGTCCGAGCTCCTTGGCGAGCTCGTGGACGCGGACCTTAGCCACTTTTCTCCTGTCTCGGTCCGGCCGACAAGAGGGCGCGGACCATTAATTCCTGAGGGTGCTCATGGGTGAGTACTCATCGGATGTCCATGGGTTCTTCTACCTGTTCCACGTTCGGGTGAAATCGGGGTTCTCGAGGTCCCGGGCCAGGAGCCCGGTGTCGACCGCGCCGCGGAAGGACCGGGCGAAGCCGCCTCGCCGCAGGGCGAGGTCGAGACATGACGCGTCGGGATGGAGCCACGCGCCGCGGCCGCTGGCCGATCCGGTGGGATCGGGACGGACTCGCGGGGCGGCGCCGTCGGGAGCGGGCTCCCGGACCAGACGCACCAGCTGATCGCGCGCAACCACCTGACGGCAGCCGACGCACGTGCGTTCGGGACGGGAGGCCGAACGGTGGATGACCACGCCTCCACCTCCGTTCCGAGCACTCTCGTCGGGGCGGACACGGGACCGCGGACGGCCGGCGGAGCGCCTCGACGAACAGCCTCCCCAGTGTAGCGGACCGCCGCGACGCCCGCTCCTGCGGGAGGCGTGAGCCACACCTCAGGCGCTATTGGGCGCCTTGGCCGCCGTCGACCACCGTGCCGGCGTCCGGATCTCCCTCGGGCCTGATGTCGATCTTCCATCCGGTGAGCTTCGCGGCGAGTCGGGCGTTCTGCCCGTCCTTGCCGATCGCGAGCGAGAACTGCGCCTCGGGGACGATCGCACGGACCGCCCTGCCCACCTCGTCGATCACCGTCACGCTGGAGACCTTCGAGGGCGAGAGGGCGTTGGCGACGAAGGTCGCGGGATCCTCGTCGTGGTCGACGATGTCGATCTTCTCCCCCGCCAGCTCGTTCATCACGGCACGGACGCGCGCACCCATCGGGCCGATGCACGATCCCTTGGCGTTGACCCCGGGCACGGTCGCGTGCACCGCCATCTTGGTCCGGTGCCCGGCCTCGCGGGCCAGCCCCGTGATCTCGACGGTGCCGTCGGCGACCTCCGGCACCTCGAGGGCGAACAGGCGACGCACCAGGTTCGGATGCGAGCGCGAGAGCGTGATCTGCGGACCCTTGGGGCCGCGGCGCGCCTCGGTGACGTAGGCGCGCAGCCGGCGTCCGTGCGAGTAGTCCTCCCCCGGCACCCGTTCGTGCGGCGGCAGGACGGCCTCGACCTCCCCGAGGTCCACCAGCACCATGCGCGGGTCACGGCCCTGCTGGATGATCCCCGAGACGATGTCGTCGGCCCGGTCGGCGTACTCGCCCAGCACCGCGTCGTCCTCCAGGTCGCGGATGCGCTGGAAGATCACCTGACGCGCCGTGGAGGCCGCCACCCGCCCGAAGTTCTCGGGGGTGTCGTCCCATTGCTCGAGGACGGTGCCGTCCCCGTCGCGCTCCCGGGCGAGGACGGCGACCTCGCCCGTGGATTCGTCGATGATCACCTCGGAGTCCCGCACAGGGTGGTCGGTGTGCAGGTAGGCGGCGTGCAGAGCCGAGCGGATCGCGTCCAGCAGGACGGGCAGGCGGATGTCCCGCTCGCGTTCGAGGGCCCGCAGGGCACCCATGTCGATGTCCATCTCAGCTCTCCTTCGTGGTGGCGGTGTGGTCCGATGCGGTGTTCTCGGCGTCAGCGGTCAGCTGCGCGAGATCGGCGGGCGGGTCGAACTCGATCTCCACGCGGGCGGAGACGATATCGGCCCGCGGGATCTCGAGCCTCTCGGGGGTGCCCGCGGGGCGGCGGCGGGGACGCCCGCGGTCGTCGCGGCCGGGTTCCTGGCGCAGCAAAAGGACGTCCCCGGCGGTGAGAGCGAGCAGACGAGCCCGGTACCGGGTGCCGTCGGCGACGGTCAGCGTCAGCAGGCGCCCGCGGGCGCGGCGGACGTGGCGAGCGGCGGTGAGCTCACGCTCCACTCCGGGGGTGGTGATCTCGAGGACGGCCGGATCCGGTCCGAGCAGGGTGTCGTCGGCGTCGATCCGTGCGCTGAGCTCCCGCGAGGCCGCGGTGACGGTGTCGAGATCGACGCTGCCCAGGCTGTCCTCGGGCAGATCCACGACCAGTCGCACCTCGGGGCGCGTCCGGGGGCCCGCCACCACGATCTCCTCGAGCACGAGGCCATGGGGCGCCAGGACCTCGGTCGCCGCGTCCCGCAGGGCGGTGTGTGCCGGATGATCGCCAGGATCGCTCATCGCTCGCTCACCTCCTCCTGCCTATGAATGCTTGTGCCCACCGGGGGCGATGCCCCGCGGTGCACCCCCAGGATAGTGGCCCCGGGCCGCCGGTGCCTCCTCAGGGGGTCCCGATGCGAGAATCCTCCTGTGCACCGTCCCGTTCGCCCGTCCTTCCCGGCCCGCCCGGTCAGCCGGCGCCGCCTGCTGAGCGTGGGCACGATCGGCGTGCTCGCCCTGCCCGCCGCGCTGTCCGGCTGCGGCCCGATCCGCCTCGGCGGGCCCGAGCAGTACACGCCTCCACCCCCGGGGATCGACGACCTCTACCGCTCCGACCTGCTGACTCTGATCGAGCGGGCCGAGGCCGGACGGAACCTGCTGGCCCAGCGGGCCGATGCCGGGAGCGGAGCATCCTCCGCCCTCGACGCGGCGCTCGGGGATCTCGGCTCCGCTCTTCCCGTCCAGCGCACCGCGCTGCTGACCGGGGCGCAGTACGAGCGGGAGCAGGACGCGGCATCGGATCCCGCCGTGGCATCCACTCCCCCGCCCCCGGAGGCGCCCGAGGACGCGGCGGCACTGGTCGCCGTGCTCGTCGACCTGCGACGGACCGCGGCCGACGCCGCCCGTCAGGTCTCCGGCTCCCTCGCTCGGCCGGTGGTCGCGATCGCGGCACGGACCGCCTGGAGCGTGCACGTCCTGCAGCAGGCGGCGGAGGCGGGCGAGGTGCCCGCCCTGCGCACGAGCGAGGAGATCCGGCCGCGCCGCGAGGTCCCCGAGACGGATCCGCCGTCGATCGGGGCGGAGGTCGACTACCACTCCACGCTCGAGCAGGCCCAGCAGGAGGAGTGGTACACGGGATACGTCCACGAGGTGCTCGCGGCACGCACCAGCGGTGATGTGCGCGAGGGCCACCTCGTCCTCCGCGACCGCCACCGGCAGCGGGCCGAGACCCTCACGGCGGTCGCCGAGGAGGACGGCGGGCCGGTGGTGCCTCGGCAGGCGGTGTACGCCCTGCCGGACGGCGCGCTCGAGGAGGGGTCTGCCGCGCGCCTGCCCGCACAGCTCGCCCGCGCTCTCATGGTCGACCACGTCGCCCTGGTCGGGGCGGCGCCGTTCGCCCGTCGTCCCCTGTCCATCGTCGCCGCGATGCAGGAGGCGGAGACGCTGGTGGGCCGCGCCGGGCAGATGCGGCCGCTGCCGAGCCTGGAGGCCGAGGACCCGCCGCCGGGCGACGCGACCTGACTCAGCCGGCGCGGACCGCCGCGAGCACGGCCTCGATCGCCTCCTGATGCGGCACCTCGTCGATCGCCCCGCTCGCGCGGTCGCGGACCTCGACGATGCCGGTCGCCAGCCCCTTGCCGACCACCACGGAGGTGGGCACGCCGAGCAGCTCGGCATCCTTGAACTTCACCCCCGGGGAGACCTTCGGGCGGTCGTCGAAGAGCACCTCGAGGCCCCGGGCCTCGAGCTCGGACGCGATCCGCTCGGCCTCGTCATGCACCTCCTGGTCCTTGCCGGTGGCCATGATGTGGACGTCGGCCGGAGCGATCTGGCGGGGCCACACGAGGCCCTTGTCGTCATGGTTCAGCTCGGCGATCGCGGCCACCGCGCGGGTGACCCCGATCCCGTAGGACCCCATGGTCACCACGACGGACTTGCCGTTCACGTCGAGCACCCGCAGGTCCAGGGCCTCGGCGTACGTGCGGCCGAGCTGGAAGATGTGCCCCATCTCCATGCCGCGGGTCAGGTGCAGGGGGCCGGAGCCGTCCGGCGCCGGATCTCCCTCGCGCACCTCAGCGGCCTCGATGTACCCGTCCGGGACGAAGTCGCGCCCGGGCACCACGTCGAGCGTGTGCACGTCCGGGGCCAGGCCGCCGACCACCCAGCGGGTCCCGTCGGCGGCGCGCGGATCGATCAGCACCTTCACGCCCGAGTCGGAGTCCTCCCCCAGCCCGACCGGGCCGATGAATCCCTTGGTGAGCACGGGGTGCGCCGCGAAGTCCTCCTCGGTGAAGGGCACGGCGGTGGCGGGGGCGAGGGCGGCCTCGAGCCGCTTGGGGTCGGCGTCGCGATCGCCCGGGATCATCACCAGCAGCGGCTGGGTGGAGCCGTCGGGGTGGTGGAGCTGGTACACGAGCGCCTTGAGGGTGTCGGTGCGGTCCCAGTCCCGGCCGTCCTGACGCGGCTCGTGGCCGTTGAGGTGGTCCACGAGACTCGCGATGGTGCCCGTGCCGGGCGTGGTCACGTCCCGGGAGGGCGGCAGCGCGGCCATCGCCGCGGCGTCCAGCGGCGCGGGGCCGACGGTGGTGACGGCCTCGACGTTCGCGGCGAAGCCGCCGTCGGAGACCACGAAGGTGTCCTCGCCGACCAGCGTGGGGTGGAGGAACTCCTCCGAGCGGGAACCGCCCATCGCGCCGGCGTCGGCCCGGCAGATCACGGTGGGCAGTCCGAGCCGGTCGAAGGTGCGCTGGTAGGCGCCGCGCTGCTTCTCGTAGGAGGCGTCCAGGCCGGCGTCGTCCACGTCGAAGGAGTAGGCGTCCTTCATGATGAACTCGCGCGTGCGCAGAAGTCCCGCCCGGGGACGCGCCTCGTCGCGATACTTGGTCTGGATCTGGTACAGCATCGTCGGCAGATCCTTGTAGGAGCTGAAGAGGTCCTTCACCGTCAGGGTGAACATCTCCTCGTGGGTGGGCGCGAGCAGGTAGTCGCCCTCCCGCCGGTCCTGCAGACGGAACAGGAGGGGCCCGTACTCCTCCCAGCGTCCCGTCGCCTCGTAGGGCTCCCGCGGCTGCAGCGCGGAGAAGACCAGTTCCTGACCACCGATGCGGTCCTGCTCCTCGCGCACGATCCGCTCGACCTTGCGCAGCACCTTCAGTCCCAGCGGCAGCCAGGTGTAGACCCCCGGCGCGCTGCGGCGGATGTACCCGGCGCGCACGAGCAGCCGATGGCTGGCGACCTCGGCGTCGGCCGGGTCCTCCCGCAGGGTGCGGACGAACGACGACGACATACGGATCATGGCAGGACGGCCTCTCATCGTGGGCAGGAGCTCCAGGGAGGATCCTATCGGCGAACCGAGCGGTGCGCGCCCTTCCGCCCACCGCGCGCCGGTGGCAGGGTGGCCGACATGAGCGAGAAGACCCCTGCCCTCACCCCCGCCGAGATCGACGCAGCCGATCTCGCCGACTTCGGCCGGCCCACCCCCGTGCTCACGGCCAGCTACCGCACGAAGGACTTCGCCGCCGCGCTGGCCCTCGTGACCGAGATCGGGGCGGCCGCGGAGGAGGCGAATCACCACCCTGACCTGACGCTCGGCTACGGCTCCGTCGGCGTCACCCTGACCAGCCACGACGTCGGCGGGATCACGCAGCGCGACCTCGCGATGGCGCGGCGGATCAGCGAGCTGGCCGCCGCGGCCGGGGCCGTCGCCGAGAGCGACTGACCGACCGTCGCGGACCCGAGCACGCCACCGGCCCCGCAGTACCCTGGAGGGATGCATCGGCCAGGCCACCGGCGGACGCCCCGCTCCTCCGTCCCGGACCCCTCGACGGGGACGGAGGAGGACGCTGCGGTTCCCGAGGCCCCGTCCCGCCGTCGCGTCCTGCGCGGTGCCGGGACGCTGGCCGTCCTCGGAGCGGCCGGGGCCGGGGCCTATACGCTCAGCCGTCGACTCTCGCCTCCGGTCGATCCGCGCACGGTCGTCCCGCTGTTCTCGACCACGGTGGCCTACGACGCCTCCGGGTCCCGGCAGCTGGTAGGGGCCGACGGGGCACCGGACCGGAGGGGTTCCCCGAAACCTGGGACCCGGGTGCTGGAGACGGTCCCGGAGCAGGCACCGGTCCGCGAGCGCGCCGCGGCGTTCCTGGCCGGCGCCGCCGCGTGGACGGACCGTCTCGCCTCCGGCTCCGGCTCTCCCGCCGCACCCCCCGCGCTGCGCGAGCTCGGGTCCTCGGCGCTGGCCGACCTGTGGGTGCTCACCGATGAGCTCCCCGCCCCGGTCGCGGGCTGGAGCCGCAACTGGCGCTTCATCTGGCCGCGGGACGCGGCCTTCGCCGCGGTGGCCCTCGCCCGTATCGGGCTTCTTGACCGAGCTCTGGACGTCCTGACCCATCTGCAGTCCCTGCAGGCCGCCGATGGCTGGTACGAGGCGCGGTACGTGCCAGGGACGGGCCGGGCGCCCGATGACCGCGCCCGCCAGTTCGACGGGACCGGTCTGGTGCTCTGGGCCGCCGCGGAGGTGGCCCGCACGGCACCCGAGGATTCCCGCGCCGAGCTCGTGGACCGTCTCACCGTGCTGATCAGCACGTCCCAGCGGGTGCTGCTGGCCTCGACCGGGGACGGCACGGTGATGCCGCCGGTCTCCCCCGACTACTGGGAGGTCCATGAGCGCTCCGTGACGCTCGGCATCATGGCCGCCACGCTCGCGGGCCTGCGAGCGGGGGCGGAGCTGACCGGCCAGGACCGCGCGCGACGCGCAGCGGTGGCATTCGAGTCCCTGCTGACGGAGACCTTCGGGGCGCACGGATACCAGCGCCACCGGCGCGGCGGGGGCGCGGACTCGGCCCTGGCGTTCCTGGACGCCACCGGCTGCCACGACATCGCGCCGACCGACCGGCTCCTCTCCCTGCGTCAGGAGCTGGCCCGCCCGGCCGGCGGGATCGCCCCCGGCGCGTCCTGGAAGGCCGACGGGATCAGCTGGACACCGTCGACGAGCCTGCTCGCCCTCGCGTTCGCCCGGTCCGGGCGGACGGCGGAGGCCGAGGAGATCCTGACCTGGCTCGCCGAGCACCGCACCGGAGCCGGCTCTCTGCCCGAGAAGGTGCTCTTCGACGGGCGGCCCGCCGCGGTCGCGCCGCTGGCGTGGACGGCGGCGAACGTGCTGCTGGCGCTGGATGCGCTCAGCGGGAAGTGAGCGGACACGGGCCCGAGCAGAACCGGTGCTGAGCCGGTGCTGAACCGGTGCTGATCGACGATCGGGGTCCGGGGCTGCGCCGTCACGGCCGGTGGGCCCACGAGCAGGAACACCCGGGCCCCGATCGTGCTATCAGGGGCGGGTCCCTGGTCCGGGGATGTGCTCATCGAGGCATCGTAGACGCCCGGCCCCGGTCAGAACAGGATCGTGGACAGCTCCCCGACCTGGTGGAATCCGGAGGCGGCGTAGGCCCGCCGGGCCGGCTCGTTGAAGTCGTTGACGTAGAGGGAGACCTGCGGCGCGTGATCGCGGCGCACCTGCCGCACCAGGTCCGCCATGGCGGTCCGGCCCAGGCCGTGGCCGCGGTGGTCAGGACGCACCCACACGCCGTGGATCTGGGCGACAGGGCCGAACAGGGAACCGACGTCGGCCTTGAAGAGCACTTGGCCGTCCTCGATGACGACATAGGTGCGGCCGAGGCGGATCAGCTCCTTGATCCGAGTTCGATAGGAGCGCCCGCCGTCGCCCAGCAGGGGATCGATCCCGACCTCCTCCCGGAACATCGCGACCGCGGCCGGGAAGACCGCGCCCTCCTCCCCGGGCAGCGCGGGGCGCAGCCGGGACGCCCCGAGGCTCCCGGCCTCGCCGGCCACCAGCAGCGGCTGGCTCCAGCGGTACTCGCGCACGGCCGGGCCCCAGACGTCGGCCAGCGGTTCCCACAGGGTCTCGACCGCGCGGCGTCGGCCCACCACCGAGCTGGCCCGGCGGGAGCGAGCGGCCACGTGGCGGCCGAATTCGTCCAGCGCCTCCTCGGTCGCCGAGAGCGGCGAGACGTTCACGCCGTGCCACAGCAGACCGCTGGGCTCCTTCTCGTCGCCGATGGAGGAGAACTCCTGGGAGACGGCGGGATGGTGCCCCACCTCCCGCAGCCGAGCGCCCGCGAGAGCATTGGCCACCGGGTCCTGCAGGGCGAGCGCGAGCGCGGCATCGAGACCGCTGGGGCGGACCGGCCGGACCCGGCCACCGCGCCGGAACATCGCCCCTCAGCCTGCCGAGACCGAGACGGCACCGTGAGAGACGACCACCTCGCCCTCCGGGTCGGCCGCGGGGCACGGGGCCGCCGGCAGCGCCGTCGGCGCGGCGGGGATGCCCGGGCTCACGGAAGTCACGTCCCCATTATGGCCGTCTCGTCCTGGCGATGTGCTCATGCCGGCGGAGGTCAGGGGAACAGCGTGATGGGTTCGACGATGTCGGCGTACAGCAGCAGCACCGTCATCAGCACGAAGACGATCGCGACCGCATTGGTCAGCGGCAGCAGGCGCGACATGTCCACCGGACCCGGATCCGCTCTCCCGCGCAGACGGGCCAGGAACCGTCGCACCCCCTCGACCAGCGCTCCGGCCACATGGCCGCCGTCCAGGGGCAGCAGCGGCACCAGGTTGAACACGAACAGCGCCATGTTCAGCGAGGCCAGCATCGAGATCATGGTGCCGACCTTCTCGCGCAGCTCGAATCCGGGCTGATCGGCGGCGGCGACCTCCCCGGCCAGGCGCGAGACGCCGACCACGCCGAGCGGACCGTTCGGGTCGCGCTCGGCGCTGCCGAACGCGGCCTGGCCGACCTCGTACAGCCGCACGGGCAGGGTGAGGACCAGCTCGCCGGTCCGCGAGAAGGTGGTCCAGGCCAGCTCCGGCACGACGGCCGGGGACCGGGGCACCAGGTCGGGCGTGCCCGAGACCCCGAGGAAGCCGACCTGCTCGGTGACCAGGTCGCCCTCGGCATCGCGGACGACGGCCCCGTCCTCGTCGAGCACCGGACGGGCGTCGACGATCGGGGTCGCCTGAAGCCGCAGCGTCTCGCCGTCGCGCTCGACGACGACGGGAACGGTGCGGTCGCCGCTGGCACGGATCGCGGTGGTCACATCGGACCAGGTGCTGATCTCGTGGCCGTCGATGGACCGCAGGGTGTCCCCCGGCCGGATCCCGGCGGCGAGCGCGGGGGGGGGCCGCTCCCCCTCGCAGCTCGCGTCGGCGGGAGCCCCGGCCGGCAGCACGCACTCGGAGACCGCCTGCACCGTCGGGGTCACCGCCGGCATCCCGATGCCGCTGACCATCACCGTCATCAGCACCAGGGAGATCAGCAGGTTCATCGTCGGGCCGCCGAGCATCACGACGAGCTTCTTGGGCACCGACAGCGCCACGAAGGTGCGATGCGCGTCCTCGGCACCGTACTGCGAGGACTCGTAGGCCTTGGCGTCCTCGGACATCTCGGTCATCTGCTGGAGCAGACCGGTGGAATCCTCACGGATGGTGCCCTCGGGCTCGCCCCGGTGCGGCGGGAACATGCCGATCATGCGGATGTAGCCGCCGAGGGGGAAGGCCTTGACGCCGTACTCGGTCTCCCCCCGCGTGCGGGACCAGACCGTCGGTCCGAAGCCGATCATGTACTGGGTGACCCGGACGCCGAAGAGCTTCGCCGGGACCAGGTGCCCGATCTCGTGCAGGGCGATCGAGACCGCCAGGCCCGCGGCCACGACCAGGACGCCGAGGACGAACAGGGCCGCGCTCATCGCGCCGACCCGTCGCCGACGACGGCGTCGGCGTCGATCACGGCACGGAGGCCATCACGTCCGCGACGTGGTCCAGGTAGACGTCGACCACGGCCTCGCGGTAGCCCTCGGCCCCGCGACGGCGCCGGAAGGCGGAGCGCCGCACATCGTCGACGCTCATCGGCAGCCCGTCCGTGAAGTAGGCGACCAGCTGATCGCACAGCGCGTCGACGTCGGCCTTGTCGTAGGACGGCTCTCCCTGCGAGGCCGGGGCGAATCGGTCCCCGGCGGGACGCTCGAGGCGCTCCTTGAGGCTCTCGGCGCGCTCGGTGAGCTGGGCGACCCAGACATCCTCGCCCGTCGACGCGATGGCGTCGTCCCGGGCCTGCAGGGCGAAGGCGTCGGAGAGGCGGTCCAGCGCCTCGTCGACCACCCGCATGTCATAGCCCCCGCGCTCGGTCCCGAAGCTGGCCGACGTGATGTCCGCCCCGGAGAATTCGGGGTCGCGCCCCTCATAGGAGGTGCGGGCGCGCGCGAGGAAGTCGTCGACCTCGCGCATGTCGTATCCGACGCTGAAGCGAGAGACGCGCTCGAACGATGTGCTCACCAGTGGATCCTTCCTCGGTGCTGTCGGGGTCCCACTGTAGCGGGGTGGGAGGCGGGGTTCGGGGAGGCGGGGGTCGGGGAGGCGGACGGCACCATCAGTCGACCGCTCCGGCGACGGCCTCGACGCGCGCGATCCGCGCCTCGCGGTCCTCGCGGTGCTCATCGGTCTCGATGACCTCGGCCGCGAGCTGGCCGCAGGCGCCGTCGATGTCGGAGCCGCGGGTGTCGCGGATGGTCGCGGAGATGCCGGCATCGCGCAGCGTCCGGACGAACTGCTTCTCGACGAAGGGGTCCGACGCGGTCCACTTCGAGCCCTTGACCGGGTTCAGCGGGATCGGGTTGACGTGGATCCAGTGGGCCCCACCCTTGGCGATCAGACGGTCGGCGAGCAGCTGGGCCCGATGCGCCTGGTCGTTGATGTCGCGGATCAGGGCGTACTCGATGCTCACGCGGCGGCCGGTCGCCTCGAAGTACTCCCAAGCCGCGTCGAGGATCTCGTCGATGTCGAAGCGGGTGTTGATCGGCACCAGCTCGTTGCGCAGCGCGTCGTCGGGGGCGTGCAGGGAGACCGCGAGGGTGACCGGGATCCTCTCGGCGGTCAGCTTGCGCACGGCGGCGGCCAGCCCCACCGTCGAGACGGTGATGTGGCGGGCGCCCATGCCGAAGCCCTCGGGCGCGGGGGCGTTCAGCCGCTTGCACACGGTGGCCACGGGCCGGTAGTTCGCCAGCGGCTCGCCCATCCCCATGAACACGACGTTGGAGACGCGACCGGGGCCACCGGGCAGCTCGCCGTCGGCCAGCAGCTTATTGGCGATGCGGACCTGCTCGAGGATCTCGGCGGCCGAGAGGTTGCGGGTCAGGCCCATCTGCCCGGTGGCGCAGAAGGGACAGTTCATGCCGCAGCCGGCTTCGGAGGAGATGCACAGGGTGACGCGGTCGCTGTAGCGCATCAGCACCGACTCGACCATCGGGCCGTCGAACAGCTTCCACAGGAACTTCTGGGTCGCGCCGTGGTCCGCGGACTGCCGGGAGACGATGCTCAGCAGCGGCGGGAAGAAGCGGTCCGTGAGCTCCTGCCGACGGTCCTTCGGCAGGTCGGTGAGATCCTCGGGGTCCGTGGTGAAGTGCTCGAAGTAGTGCACGGACAGCTGCTTGGCGCGGTACCCCGGCAGACCCATCTCCTCGACCGCGGCGATCCGCTCGTCCAGGGTGAGGTCCGCCAGATGCGCCGGCGGCTTGCCGCGCCGGGCCGGGCGCAGCTGCAGCTGGCCGGGGGCGAGGGCGACCTTCTCGCCGGGTACGGCCTCCCGGGAGAGATCGGGCAGCTCCGCCCGGGTGGCGGGAGCGGTCCTCTCCGCGCGGCCGGCGGGGCCGGAGGACGAGGAGCGGCCGGCGGGGCGGTCGGCAGGGTGGTTCATGGCAGCAGGACCTCCAGCATGATGTAGGTGGTGGGCGCGGCGATCAGGATCGAGTCCACTCGGTCGAGCACTCCGCCGTGGCCCGGGAGCAGATGACCCATGTCCTTGATCCCGAGGTCCCGCTTCAGGAGCGATTCGGACAGGTCGCCGCAGGTGGAGACGATCACGAGGACCACGCCGAGGAGCACGCCGATCCACCAGGGCAGGTCGAGGGCGAGCACGCCCACGGTGGTGACGGCGGCGACGCCCATGATCAGGGAACCGGCGAACCCTTCCCAGCTCTTCTTGGGGCTGATCCCCGGTGCCATCGGGTGGGAGCCGAACAGCACCCCGGCCACGTAGCCGCCGATGTCATTGCCGACGGAGCCGAGCACCGCCAGCAGCACCAGCATCGGCCCCTGCTCGAGCCCGAACAGCAGCAGGGTGAAGCATCCCAGGAACGCCACCCAGGCCAGGCAGAACACGCCCCCGGCGACGTCCCGCAGAGCAGTCAGCCCCATGGATTCGGAGACCCGCCACAGGATCAGCACGCAGACGGCGACGGCGGTGGCCACCAGCAGGCCCTCCGTGTCGAAGACGACCGTCGAGACGGCCATGCCGATCACGCCGACCAGGAGCGGGACGGGCGGCACCTCCAGGCCGCCCTGGGCCAGCGCCCGGGTGAGCTCGAGCACCGCCAGCACCATCACGACGGCCACCAGCACGGGGAACGCCTGCGGGAGCAGGAACAGCGTGCACAGCACCACGCCGCCCAGGCCCGCTCCCACGGCGATGGCCGCCGGGAGGTTGCGGCCCGGGCCCCGTCGCTTGGCGTGCGCCGGCGCACCCGCGTCGACGACCGCCTCGACGGGGGTCGAGGCGGTCGTCGACGGCGGGGAGTCCGGGGCGATACTCACGGGGCGCGGTCAGGAGTCGGCCGAGAGGTCAGAACGTCTCGAGCTCGGTCTCCTTGAGGGCCAGGGCCTCATCGATCTGCTCGTTGGCCGTCCTGGTCAGCGACTCCAGCTCCTTCTCCGCGCGGGAGCCCTCGTCCTCGCCGATCTCGCCGTCCTTGACCAGCTTCTCGAGCGCCTTCTTCGCGTTGCCGCGGGAGCCACGCACCGCGACGTGGCCTTCTTCGGCCTTGCTCTTGGCGAGCTTGACGTAGTCCCGGCGACGCTCCTCCGTCAGCGCGGGCAGGACCACGCGGAGGGTGTCGCCGTTGTTGGTCGGGTTCACGCCCAGGTCGGAGTCCCGGAGCGCGGACTCCACCTGCGCCATGGCGGACTTGTCGTACGGGGTGACGATGACCGTGCGCGCCTCGGGGAACTGGAGCGAGGCGAGCTGGTTCAGCGGCGTCGGCGCACCGTAGTACTCGACCGTGATGCCCTGGAACATCGCGGCGGAGGCCCGTCCCGTGCGGATGGCGGTGAACTCCTCCTTGGTGACCTCGACGGACTTGGACATCTTGGCCTTGGCGTCCTTCAGGATGCTGGCGGGGTCGTCGCTCACGACTGCTCCTCGATTCTCGGGGTGTGGTGGGTCCATTGTCCCGCACCGTCAAGCCGGTGCGGGCGGGCGCGGGGCAGGTCCGGGGCCGACCGACGGCGCCGGGCGGCGATGTCGGCCGACGGCGTCGGACCGAGGGACGGTCAGTCGTGCGTGACGACCGTGCCGATCCGGTCGCCGCGCATGGCCCGGGTGATGTTGCCGGGCGCGTCGAGGCCGAACACCATCATCTGCTGCGCATTGTCCATGCACAGGCTGAAAGCGGTGGAGTCGACCACCTTGAGACCGCGCTGGAGGGCGTCGTTGTAGGTCACGTGGTCCAGCTTCACGGCGTCGGGGTGGGTGCGTGGATCCGCGTCGTAGACGCCGTCGACCCCGTTCTTGCCCATCAGGACCTCTTCGCAGCCGATCTCCAGAGCGCGCTGGACCGCGACGGTGTCCGTCGAGAAGTAGGGCATGCCGGCACCGGCGCCGAAGATGACCACGCGACCCTTCTCCAGGTGCCGCACGGCGCGCAGCGGGATGTAGGGCTCGGCGACCTGTCCCATCTCGATGGCGGTCTGCACACGGGTGGAGACCCCGCGCTGCTCGAGGAAGTCCTGCAGCGCCAGGCAGTTCATGACGGTGCCGAGCATCCCCATGTAATCGGCACGCCGACGGTCCATGCCGCGCTGGGACAGCTCGGCGCCGCGGAAGAAGTTGCCGCCGCCGACGACGATGGCGCACTCGACGCCCTCGGCCACCCCTTCGGCGATCTCCGCCGCGATGCGGGAGACCACGTCGGGATCGACCCCGACGGCACCTCCCCCGAAGGCTTCGCCGGACAGCTTCAGGAGGACTCGGCGTCCGTCCTGCTTCCGGGGGAGAACAGGGATGGGCGACGTGAACGTCTGGGTCATGAGGGTCCTTCCGCACTGGGTCCTCGGCGATGATACCGGCGCGGCCCCGCACCGATGGTGCGGGGCCGCGGGTCGGTGGCCACGCTCACGCGGGGCCGGGGGCGCCGGGCCGGGAGGTCCGGCTCCCCGAGGCGGTCTCAGCCGCCGACGCGGAAGCGGACGAATCCGCTCAGGGAGCCTCCGGCGGCCTCGACGACCGCACCGACGCTCTGCTTCGGGTCCTTGGCGAACGCCTGGTCGAGCAGGACGTTCTCCTTGTAGTAACCGTTCAGACGGCCCTCGACGATCTTCGGGATCGCCTTCTCGGGCTTGTTCTCGTTCTCGGCGGTCTCCTGAGCGATCCGGCGCTCGTTGGCGACGATCTCCTCGGGGACCTCCTCGCGCGTGAGGTAGGCCGGGGAGAACGCGGCGATGTGCATCGCGACGTCGCGCGCGACCTCGGCACCGGCCGCATCGGAGGCGACCAGCACACCGACCTGCGGGGGCAGGTCCTTGTTGGTGCGGTGCATGTAGGAGGTGATCGCCTCACCGGAGACGCGGCCGATGCGGCGCACCAGGATCTTCTCGCCCATGGTGGCGCCCGCGTTGGTCAGAGCCTCGCCGAAAGCGGTCTCGGAGAGATCCTCGGGCTGCTCGGCGCCGGAGTCGACCGCCGCGGCCACGGCCTCGTCGCCCAGGGCGACGAACTTGTCGTTCTTGGCCACGAAGTCGGTCTCGCAGTTGAGCTCCACGAGGGTGCCGGTCCGGCCGCCTTCGCTGTCGCGGATGTCGACGGCGATGAGGCCCTCGGAGGCGGTGCGCGCCTCACGCTTGGCGATGCCCTTGAGGCCCTTGACGCGGATGACCTCGATGGCCTTGGCCTTCTCGCCGTCGGCCTCGTCGAGGGCCTTCTTGACGTCGAGCATTCCCGCGCCGGTGATCTCCCGGATCTCCTTGATGTCTGCTGCCGTGTAATTGGCCATGTATGTCTCCCTCGGGGACGTGAAGTGTCGGGTCAGGCGAAACGTGCCGGAACCGGGCGGGCCCAGGGCCCGTCCGGTTCCGGACGATCACTCGGCGGAGGTGGGCTCGTCGGCCTCGGCGGACTCGGCGGCCTTCGCCTCGGCGGCGGCCGGCGCGTTCTCGGCCGGGGCAGAGCTGCCGGGAACCTCAGCGGCCGCGGGGGCCGCCGACTCGTCCGCTGCCTGTGCGGCCTCGGTGGCCTCGGCGGCGACCGACTCCTCGGCGGGTGCGTCCTGCTGCTGGACCTCGGACTGCTTCAGCAGCTCCTGCTCCCACTCGGCCAGCGGCTCGGCGGCGACGGCGGAGACGTTCTTCTCGCCCCCGTCGGCACCGGATGCCTTGGCGTGACGCTCCTGCAGGCCGGCGGCGACGGCGTCGGCCACGACCCGCGTCAGCAGGGTGACGGAGCGGATCGCGTCATCGTTGCCGGGGATCGGGTAGGTGATCTCGTCGGGGTCGCAGTTGGTGTCCAGGATCGCGACGACGGGGATGCTCAGCTTCTGCGCCTCGTCGACGGCCAGGTGCTCCTTGTTGGTGTCCACGATCCACACGGCCGACGGGGCCTTGGGCATGTCGCGGATACCGCCCAGGGTGCGCTCGAGCTTGTCCTTCTCGCGGCGCATCATCAGCAGCTCCTTCTTGGTGCGGCCGGAGGAGGCCACATCCTCGAAGTCGATCTGCTCGAGCTCCTTGAGACGGTTCACGCGCGCGGAGACCGTCTGCAGGTTGGTGAGCATGCCGCCCAGCCAGCGCTGGTTCACGTAGGGCATGCCCACGCGGGTGGCCTGCTCCTGGATGGACTCCTGAGCCTGCTTCTTGGTGCCGACGAACAGGATGGTGCCGCCGTGGGCGACCGTCTGCTTGACGAAGTCGAAGGCCTTGTCGATGTACGACAGGGTCTGCATGAGGTCGACGATGTAGATGCCGTTGCGCTCCGTGAAGATGAAGCGACGGACCTTCGGGTTCCAGCGGCGGGTCTGGTGACCGAAGTGGACGCCGCTCTCCAGGAGCTGGCGCATGGTGACGACTGCCATGGTGGTGTCCTCTGTTCTGGGCCTGGGCTCACACGACTCGCCCGGAGGCGTCCGTGGTCATCGCGCAGGACCTGTTCTCTCAGTTCTCCCCCGACACCGGTCGGTGCGGGGCCTGGTGCCCGGGTGCCGGCCGCCCCGACGATGCTCGCACCGAGGTGCGATGCGGCCGAGGACCGAGGGCCGACGAGCCCTGATGGGCACGCGAAGTCATCCGGACGGACCGGATGCTGGGGAGAGTCTAGCCGACGTCGACGCATCCCCCGGTGCTGGATGCGTCACGCCGGATACGGTGCGCCGGCGCGCTCTCGCATCCACGGGCGCCTTACGTGCACGCACCGCCCTATACCGCCCTATACGCGGCACCTTGCTCGCATTCCGCCAGTGGATGCGCATCGGCCCGACGACAGGACCGGACGGAGAACGGGCGGGGCGAGGGACGGGAACGGGTGCCGGGCGGGCCGGGCGGGGACGGGGCGGGAGGCGAACGTGAGTCGGGTGCGGGGCCGGGGCGCACGGGGATGGGGGTTGGTCGAGGAGCGCGATGCGCGAGGTCGACCGTCCTCCCCAACACCCCTGCGTCCACCGCGACGGCCCTGCCCGGGTCAGGGCTGCCGCCGCCGGGGAGGATGCCTGGATGGTTCCCCGTCATCCGTCCGCGATCACGCCGCCCCCACGCCCGGTTGTCCCGCGCGTGCTGCGCATCGTGCTGATCGTGCTGTGTGTGCTGCTCGCCCTGGCTGTCCCTGCCCCAGCAAGGGCTGAGGGGCCGGCCGGTGCCGAAGGCCCGGCGGGGGCCGAGGGGCCGCGCTGGCGATGGCCGGTCCCAGGACCGCATCCGGTGGTCCATCCCTTCGACGCCCCGGAGGATCCCTACGGGCCCGGCCATCGCGGCATCGACGTGGCCGTGCCGGGCGGCGGGACGCCCGTCCGCGCCGTCGAGGCGGGCACGGTGCGATTCAGCGGGAGCGTGGCCGGGCGCGGTGTGGTCTCGGTGCTGCACGCCGACGGGCTGATCTCGACCTACGAACCCGTCGCCGGAACGCTGGCGGAGGGCACAAAGGTCCGGGCCGGCGAGATGTTGGGCGTGGTCGCCGAGAGCGAGGCCTCCCACTGCTCGGGCCGGATGTGTCTGCATCTGGGGGCGCGTCGGGGCCAGGGATACCTTGATCCGGAGGTGCTGCTCGGGGCGCGAGGCCCCAGCGTGCTGCTGCCGTGGTCATCGGACGGACGGGCGACGGCCAGGGGCGCGGTGGCGGGGCGCACGGTCACGGAGGAGCGGGCGACGACCGAGGGACGAGCCGTCGCGGAGGAGACAGAAGCGAGGTCGGATTCGCTCTCGCACCCGCCGGTCTCCCGTCCACCGCCCCGCATCCCGCCGCGGAGCACGGACCGCGCGGCGACGACGGGTGCCGGGGCCGGTGTGCGGATCGCGCTGGCGAGATGAAGGGCACCTTCCGCTCCGGGGTCTCGGCGGTGTCCGTCAGGCGCGGGGGTGGGCCTGGTCGATCGTCCGCCGCAGGCGGTCCGCGCTGACGTGCGTGTAGATCTGTGTGGTCGCCAGCGAGGAGTGCCCGAGGAAGTCCTGGACGCTGCGCAGGTCCGCCCCGCCCTCGACGAGATGGGTGGCCGCGCTGTGGCGCAGGGTGTGCGGGGTGATGTGCTTGGCGATGCCGGCCCGGGTCGCGTAGCGATCGATCAGAGTGCGCACCGCGCGGTCCCCGAGTCGGCCGCCGCGCACGCCCAGGAACAGAGCCCCCCTCGGGTCCGGTGTCCCGCGGTTCCGTGCCACGGTCCGAGCCCGGCCGGCGAGGACGGGACGGCCCTCGAGCTCCCACCGCTGTACGGCCTCGAGCGCGGGAATCCCGACCGGGACGACGCGCTCCTTGTCCCCCTTGCCGCGCACCCGCACGGTCCGCTGGGTGCTGTCGACGCCCCGGGTGTCCAGCGCGACCAGTTCCGACACGCGCAGTCCCGAGGAGTACAGCAGCTCGAGCACCGCCGCATCGCGCAGCGCGATCGCGTGCTGCACGGGGTCCTCGCCCGGGACGGTCGCCTCCGTCGTGCCGTGGCCGCGGTGCGGATCACGATCCGGATCGCGGGCCTCCGACGGATCAGGAGCGTGGCTCGGGTCGGAGGATAGCGGTGCCTCGATCGGGTCAGGGGGCGCGTTCCCGTCGGGTGGGGCGGGGCGCTCGGGGGCGGCGGTGACCCCGTCCAGCAGGTCCGCGGCCTGGTCCCCCGAGAGCACGACCGGCAGATGACGGCCCCGGCGCGGTGCCTTCAGGCGCCCCCCGACATCCTGTGGGATGCGGCCGGTGGTCGCGAGCCAGGTGGTGAAGGTGCGCGCTGCGGCCGCCGAGCGGGCGAGCGTGCTGGCCGCCGCACCGGTCTCCGAGCGTGCCGCCAGCCAGGAGCGCAGCGCGGCCACGTCGAGCTCGACCAGATCGACGCGCTCGACGGCGGCCAGATGCTCGAGAAGGCTCGTGGCCTCCCGGCAGTAAGCCCGCACGGTGTGCTCCGAGCGCCCCCGCTCGAGACGGAGATGCTCGGCGAAGGCGGAGACCACGGCCTCGAGGGCGGGCTCCGCCTGCCCGGAAGGCTTCACCTCTCCGGAGGACTCCGACGCGGCTGTCATGGCCCCATGGTCCCTCATCCCGAGGCCGGAGCTCTCGTCACCTGCGAGGTCGGGCGCGTCGCGCACGGTCCCCCAGCGTCTCCACGAGTCCCAGCAGGGCCAGGCGTGCCAGCGCGGCGTCGACCTCCGCCTGCCCGAAACCGACCTCGCGGGCGATGCGGGCGATGGCGAGGCTCGAGCGCGGGGGCACCGCATCCAGGACCCGCCGATCGGCAGGGCTGAGCAGATCGAGCTCGTCCTGGACCGCGAAGCTCCCGTCCCCGGCGGCGGGGCCGCCGGGGAGCAGGTCCAGCAGCTCGGACGGTTCGGTGACCAGCACGGCTCCTCGCTCGCGGATGACGCGGTGGCATCCGGCGCTCGCCGCGGAGGTGATCGGTCCGGGCACGGCGCCGACCGGGCGCGAGAGCTGATCCGCGAGGCGCGCGGTGGACAGCGCCCCGGAGCGCCAGGAGGCCTCGACCACCAGCACGGCCTGGCCCAATGCCGCGATCAGGCGGTTGCGGGCCAGGAAGCGCCACCGGGTGGGGGCGGTCCCCGGCGGGGCCTCGCTGAGCACGAGGTGGTCGTCCCGGATGCGTTCGAGCAGGTCGGTGTTCCCCCCGGGATAGAGACGGTCGAGCCCGCCGGCGAGCACGGCGACCGTCGCCCCATCGGGTGCCGCGAGCGCCCCGCGATGGGCGGCGGCGTCGATCCCGTAGGCGCCGCCGGAGACGACGGTGCCACCGCGGGCGGCGAGCTCCGCCCCGAAGCCAGTGGCGGCGTCCTCCCCGTAGGGGGTCGAGGCGCGGGAGCCGACGATCGCGGCGCAGCGGGACGCGATCAGCTCGTCGAGCCGCCCCGGGCCCTGCACCCACAGGCAATGGGGGCTGGTCTCCTGCAGGTCCGCCAGGGGCGCGGGCCACTCCGGGTCCGCCGGGGTGAGGATCCGGATCCGACGGCGCCCGGCGTCCTCGAGGACCGCATCGAGGTCGATCTCGGCCCAGCGGGAGCGCCAGCGGGCCAGGGCGCGCCGGGACCGCTCGTGAGGGGCACCTGGCTCGGCGGCGTCGGCCGGGAGCTCGCCGCCGAGCCGCGTGGTCAGTTCCGTGTCGGTTCCCTCCCGGGCGAGGGTCAGGGCCTCGACAGGGCCGAGGAGGCTGCGGGCCAGCAGGGCGACGGGATCCGAGGGCTCGGCGATCAGGGACCAGGTGATCCTGGCGAGGCGGTCGGCAGGGTCATCGGCCGGTGCGGGGGTCGAGGTCGAGGGGGTCATCGCGGTTCTCCTTCGCGCAGGGTGAGGGCGAGGCCGATGTGCTCGGCGTCGGGCCGGTCCGACTCGTCGAGATCGGCCAGGGTCCAGGCCAGACGCAGGACCCGGTCGTGGCCGCGCAGAGTCAGCCGACCCTGGGCGACGGCATGGTCCAGGAGGCGGCGCTCGGGCAACCGGGGTGAGAACTCCCGGCGCAGCCGGGGCCCGGGCAGCTGGGCGTTGGTGCGCCAGGGCAGGCCCGCGAACCGCTGGCGCTGGCGCCGACGTGCCGCGGCCACCCGCTGGGCGATCACGGCCGTGGGCTCGGCCTCCGTCTCGCTGGTGCGGCGGATGTCCACCGGGCCCACCTGCACGCGCATGTCGATGCGGTCCAGCACCGGTCCGGAAAGGCGTGCTGCGTACCGCCGTTTCTGCATCGCGGTGCAGGAGCATCCTGCACCCTTGCCGAAGGCTTGGCCGCAGGGGCACGGGTTGGCCGCCAGGACCAGCTGGAAGCGCGCCGGGTATCGGGTCACCGCGCGGGCGCGGTGGAGGGTGATGTCCCCGGTCTCGAGCGGTTCGCGCAGCGCCTCGAGCACGCGGGAGGAGAACTCGGGGGCCTCGTCGAGGAAGAGGACCCCGGCATGGGCGCGGGAGATCGCTCCGGGACGGGCCAGCCCGGACCCTCCCCCGACGATCGCCGCGGTGCTGGAGGTGTGATGCGGACTCTCGAACGGGGGCGTCCGACAGAGCCCGTCGTCGGCATCGAAACGGCCGCCGAGCGAGTGGATCGCCGAGACCGTCAAGGAGTCGTCGATCTCGAGCTCGGGGAGGATCCCCGGGATGCGGGAGGCGATCATCGTCTTGCCGGCCCCCGGTGGCCCCGTCAGCAGCAGGTGGTGCCCTCCCGCGGCGGCGACCTCGGCAGCGCGGCGTGCCTGGGCCTGGCCGAGGACGTCGGCGAAGTCCGGGGGTGCGGCGGGGCCGGGTCGATCCATCGCCCCCGGACGCGGTGCGGTCAGCTGCAGGCTCTGGCGCACCGGGGAGGACGGGACGTCGGCCCCGAAGCGGTGCAGGAGGTCGGTGAGATCCTCGGCGCCGTCGACCTCGAGCCCGTCGACCAGCCGCGCCTCGGTCAGGTTCTGCTGCGGGACCACTGCCCGGGAGATCCCCAGGCCGCGCGCCGCCAGCAGCGCCGGCAGCACCCCGGGGATCGGGCGGACGCGCCCATCCAGCCCCAGTTCTCCCAGCAGCACCGTGTCGCCGGGGACGTGGACGAGGAGGTCGCCCTGGGCGTCCACGACCGCCATCGCGATGGCGAGGTCGAACCCGGACCCGCGTTTGGGCCGCCAGGCCGGTGTCATGTTCACGGTGATCCGGCGGGCGGCCAGAGGGACGCCGCTGTGGGCGGTGGCGGCCCTCACCCGCTCCCTCGCCTGCAGCGTGGAGGAATCCGGCAGCCCCACGAGGGTGAAGGCCGGCAGTCCCGGGGAGACGTCGGCCTCGACCTCGACGAGCGTCCCGTCGAGACCGGAGAGGCTGACCGAGAGCGTGCGTGCGTGGCCCATCCTCACACCGCTTCGAGATGCTCGAGGGAGAAGGTCCCGTCGAGGTGCGCATGGACACCGATCACGTCGACGCGCACGTCCCGATGCGGGGTGGACCGCTCCATGAGGTACTCCCCCGCCAGTCGTCGCAGACGTCGCAGCTTCGCGGTGGTGACAGCGGCCTGCGGCACTCCGGTGACGAACGTGCGGCGTGTCTTGACCTCGACGAAGACGAGGGTCGTGTGCGCGAGGGCGACGATGTCGAGCTCACCCTGGGAGAGCTGGAGGTTGCGCTCGATGATCTGCCATCCGCAGGCCACCAGGTGCTCGGCGGCGAGGTCCTCCCCCGCCCGTCCCAGCTCCGCGGTGGTCATCTCCCGGACCCTGCGACGCCCCGGCGGGGCGGAGGGCCCGGCGACCGGCGGATGTCCCGCCTCGCCCACCACAGGAGCCTCTTCCGACGGCGGGACCGTGCCGTCGGCGGGGCGGGGAGGACGAGGTGGAGGACTGTCGGTCGCGGGTCGCGGGGTGGAGGCGAGGGAGTTCATGCCCGCCAGCGTGGATGGATCCCGCTCGCGGCACAGCCCCGGCCGCCCGTTCTGTGGACGAGCACCCTCTGGGGAGGAAGGGCGGAGCAGACCGGCGCCGACCGGCGCTGGGCCGCCCGCCCCGAGGTCGAGGCGGTGGTCAGGGCAAGGAGATGTCCGGCTTGTTGAGCTCCTCGATGTTGACGTCCTTGAACGTCACCACGCGCACCGAGCGCACGAAGCGGTTGGAGCGGTAGATGTCCCAGACCCACACGTCGGCCAGACGCAGCTCGTAGAACACCTCGCCGCCGCCGGAGCGGACCTGGAGGTCGACCTGGTTGGCGAGGTAGAAGCGCCGCTCCGTCTCGACCACGTAGGTGAACAGGCTGACCACGTCGCGGTATTCGCGGAACAGCTGGAGTTCGAGGTCGGACTCGTAGTTCTCGAGATCCTGCGCGCTCACCGACGCTCCTCCTTGTGCTGCAGGGGCCACTGGTCGCTCCACAGTACGCCAGCGGGGCTGGGAGCAGGTGCGGGCACGGAGGTGGGCACCACCGGTGCCGCGGAGGCCGCCGGTTCCTCCGCAGCCGCGGGGGCCGGACCCACCGCGGTCAGCGCCGCCACCGGGGCCCCGGGGGCGGAGCCGAGCCGCCAGCTGCGACGGTGGTGCTCGTGGACTCCGAGCCGGTCGATGGCCTCCCGATGCGCGGCCGAGCCGTACCCCTTGTTCGACGCCCAGCAGTACTCCGGGGCGAGGCCGTCGAGCTCGACCATGTGCGCATCGCGGGCGACCTTCGCCAGCACGCTGGCGGCGGAGACGCTCGCGCAGTCCCGGTCGGCCGCGACCCGCAGCTCGACCACGGGCGCCGGTCTGTCCGGACGGACCAGCGCGGCGGAGAGCACGTCGGCGTCGCCGTCCAGCAGGATCGCATCGGGCTCGACGCCGAGACCCTCGAGGGCGCGCAGGCCGGCCCGGGTCAGTGCCCCCACGATGCCGAACTCGTCGATCTCGGCGGGACCCGCCCATCCGACCGCCCCGGCATGGACCGCCTTCAGGATCGGCTCCACCAGCGCCTCCCGGCGTCGCGGGCTGAGCTTCTTCGAGTCCCGCACGCCCTCGGGCAGGGCGGGGGTCCGTCCGTCGACGATCTCGAGCGCGCAGGCGCCCATGGCGACGGGGCCCGCCAGCGCGCCGCGACCGACCTCGTCGAGGCCGACGACGAGGCGCCGTCCCGGTCCGCAGCGGGCGGCCAGGGCGAGCTCGAGGTCGAGGGTGGGCAGTGTGACGGTCACGGCTGGTCGGGGACGTCGGTGAAGCTGTCGCGGCCGTCGCCCAGACCGCCCCACCGGGAGACGGGCCAGAAGACGACCTCGGCCTTGCCGGTGATGTTCGACTCGGGGACGAAACCGTTCTCGCCCTGGGACTCGTGCCAGGCGGAGTCCGCGGAGGCATGGCGGTTGTCGCCCATCACCCACACCCGGTCCTCGGGCACGGTGACGTCGAAGGCGACCTGGCAGGGCGAGGTGGCCTGATTGGTGTAGGGCTCGTCGAGCTCGACGCCGTTGACCGTCAGCGGTCCGCCCTGCTCCTCGCACTCGACGTGATCGCCGGGCAGCCCGATGAGCCGCTTGACCAGATGGTCCTGGGAGGGATCGGGGGCGAGGCCGACGAGGCTGAGCACCATCATCACCCGCACCCGGGGGGTGGGGTTCTCGGTCGCATCCCCGGGGATCCAGTTGTCCGGGTCCTCGAAGACGATGACGTCGCCCCGGTGCAGGTCGAACACGCCCGGGGTCAGCTTCGAGACCAGGATCTTGTCGTTCTCGAGCAGCGTGGGGTTCATCGACGCCGACGGGATGTAGAACGGCTGGATCAGGAACGTCTTGACCAGCACCGCGATGAGCAGGGCGACGACCATGGTGACCACCGTGTCCAGCCACAGCGGCATCCGGGCACGGCGGCCGGGGCGCTGAGTCGCCCGGTGCCTCCCGGGGGCATCCTCCTCCGGTGCGGCGTCCTGGGAATGGGACTCGGCACGGTGGGGCTCTTCGGACGCGTTCATCGCGGCGATACTATCCGCACAACCTGCGTGTCAGACCGTACCGCGACGCGTGAGAGGCCACACGATGCGATCGACGTCGCCCACGACCCGGTCAACAGGGATCATCCCGCCCCCCGGCGCCCCCAGCAGATGCCGCGAATCCGTGGAGTCCGAGCGGTTGTCGCCGAGCACGAACATGCGCCCGGGGGGAACGCGCAGATCGAACTCGATCTCGCTGGGAGCCGTGCCCGGGGCCAGGTAGGGCTCCTGGAGCGGTTCGCCGTCGATGGTGATCGCGCCGTCCGGGTCGCAGCAGCGCACCCGGTCGCCGCCGACGCCGATCACGCGCTTGACCCAGTACCGGCCCCCGTCCTCGGCCGACGGGGCGAAGTATCCGGTGCCGTCGAAGACGACGACGTCCCCGCGTGTCGCGGTCCCCCGCGTGGAGCGATCGGCGAGGATCACGTCTCCCGCGACGAGCGCGGGCTCCATGGATGCCGACGGCACCCGGAAGGGGCGGACCACGACATGCCGCACCGTCCCGGCTGCGACCAGGAGCAGCACGACGCAGACGGCGGCGGCCACCACCGGGTGGGGCCGCCGCCGTCCGCGCACGGGATCGCGATGCATTCCTGGATCAGGAGTGGGTGCGCTTCTCCTTGATGCGGGCCTTCTTGCCCGTGAGGTTGCGCAGGTAGTACAGCTTCGCGCGACGCACGTCACCGCGGGTGACGACTTCGATCTTGTCGACGGTCGGGGCGTGCACGGGGAACACGCGCTCGACGCCGACGCCGAAGGAGATCTTGCGGACGCGGAAGGTCTCGCCCACGCCGTGGCCCTGGCGACCGATGACGTAGCCCTGGAAGACCTGGATACGAGAGCGGTTGCCCTCGATGACCTTCACGTGCACCTTGACGTTGTCGCCGGCGCGGAAATCGGGGACGTCCTCGCGCAGGGACGCCTGGTCGAGCTCATCGAGCTTCTGCATGGTGTATCTCCAGCCCTCCGCCTCAGGTCGGACGGCGTGTTCGTCGGACGCCCCGAGATGGTCGGGGTCCGTCATGAACCGTCGATCCGGCGAGGAGCGAACTCCCCTCCCGGTGTGCTGGGCCTCTGGCGGCGACTCCCATCGCCACGGATCTGCCCGACCGCATGCTGCGTCCCTCCCCTGAGGCAGAGGAACGCACGGTGCGCACAAGGGGACATTCTGCCAGCGCAGGAACTCCTCGGCAAGCCTCGCTCCTGCCGATGACCCAGGTCAGCGCGATCCCGCGATGTCGGATCCGTCACGGCACGGCACGTCCTCCCCGGAGCTCAGTGCGGGGCATCGGGCCCGTCGGCCTCCCCGCCCGTCGGTCCGAGCAGATCGGGACGTCGCTCCCCGGTGCGCTGCACGGACCGTTCGCGGCGCCAGGCCGCGATCCTCCCGTGGTCGCCGGAGAGCAGGATCGACGGCGCCTCGCGCACGACGCCGGCGGGGTCCCTCCAGGTGGCGGGGCGGGTGTACAGCGGGTACTCGAGCAGCCCGTCGGAGTGGGATTCCTCGACCAGGGACTCAGCATTGCCGACGACGCCGGGCACCAGGCGCACCACGGCCTCGGTGATCGCGAGCACGGCGACCTCTCCGCCGTTGAGCACGTAGTCGCCGAGGGAGGCGAGAGCGACCTCGTAGCCGGTATCGGCCAGATGCTCGTAGACCCGCTCGTCGATGCCCTCGTAGCGCCCGCAGGCAAAGATGATCCACTCGCGGTGCGACCATTCCTGGGCGGTGGCCTGGGCGAACGGGGCGCCGGCCGGGTTGGGGAAGACGACCAGTGGTTCCACGTCGCCGAGCGCCTCCTGCCCGGCGGCGCGGACGCCCGCGAAGGCCTCCGCCCAGGGCTCGGGCTTCATCACCATGCCGGCGCCGCCCCCCAGCGGGGTGTCGTCCACGGTGCGGTGACGGTCGTGGGTCCAATCGCGCAGGTCGTGGACCTGCAGGTCGACGCGGCCATCGCGTCGGGCCCTGCCGATCAGGGAGAGCTCGAGCGGGGCGAGGTACTCGGGGAAGAGGGTGAGGACGTCGATGCGCATCGCGGCCTCAGCCCCGCGGGCGCTCGGGCGGCGCGGAGGTCTCGGGCTCGGGTCCCTGCTCGTCCTCGGGCAGGGCGTCGAAGAGACCGCCGGGCGGGTTCGCGAGGACGATGCCGGCCTCGAGGTCCACCTCGGGCACCAGCTGCTCGACCAACGGGAGCTGGACGCGTCGGCGGTCCGTGGCGCGCACCACCAGCAGGTCCTGCGCCGGGTAGTGCTCCACCCCCTGCACGGTGCCGAGCTCGCGACCGTCGACGTGGCGCACGGTCAGGCCTGTGAGCTGGCTCGGGTACCAGGCGTCCGGGTCCTCGGCGGCCTCGTCCTCGGCGTCCACGGCCAGCACGAGCTCCACGCCGCGCAGCGACTCGGCATCGGTGCGGTCGGAGACCTCGTCGAAGGAGACGTACCAGCGCTCCTGCTGCCTGCGGGTGCTCCGCACGGTGAGGGACCGCGGACCGGCCCCGGTGGAGACCTCGAAGCGCGCCCCTCGGCCGAGGCGCTCCTCGGGCTGGTCGGTGCGCAGGATCAGCGCGATCTCCCCACGCAGTCCGTGGGCGCGCCCGATCGTGGCGACGGTGACGTCCAGGGTGTTCATACCAGTCCTTCGCTGTCCTCGGCGGGCTCGCCGCCATCGGTCTCGCCGAGCTCGGGAGCGGCGTACCCGGCCGCGTCGCAGGCGGTGCTGAGTTCGGTCAGGGGATCCTGCAGGCCCTCGGACCAGGTGTCCCCGTCCAGGGCGTCCTGGAACGGGGCGCGCACCTGGATCAGGGCCTCGCGCACGGCCTCGTCGTCGACCGCAGCGATCTCGGTGGAGAGCAGATCGGCGGTGTCCTGCACGTCCTCCATGCGATCGGCGGGGACCGTGCGGGGAGCGCGGCCGACGAGCTTGAACATGTTCGAGGTCAGCACGTTCGCATTGGCGAAGTGGGTCAGGGTGCCCGGGGTGTCGAACACGTCCGCGCAGGTCAGTGCAGCGGGTTTCGTGCCGTCTTCGCCGGGGCCCAGGGCCCAGGTGGCGGCGAGGGAGCTGTCCGCACAGGCACCGGCCACGCCGTCCCAGGCGGCGGCGAAGGCGTCGAGGTCGGCGTCCGGCCCACGCTCGGGCTCGCTGCGGAACCAGTCCGCCAGATCGGTCGCCGCGGCCTGCGCGTCCGCGGGAGCCTCGGCGAAGGTGGTCTCCACCTCATCGCCGGTGGTGGCGTAGAAGAAGGGGTCCGACGGGCCCGCCTCGGGGGCGGTGGCGGCCCGGTCGAGCACGACGCGGGACAACGGCGCGGTGTAGTCGGGATCGCCCCAGAACTGCTGGCAGGCGGCGGCGAGCTCGGGCTCCGCCGTGGTGGTCGCATCGGCGGCGGCCGGCCCGGACTCGCCAGGAGCCGCGGTCGAGGTCTCCTCGGGGTCTCCTCCGCCGGCGACGCTGCATCCGGCCAGCAGCAGGGACGCACCGAGCAGGACGCCCGTCGTGCGCGCAGTGCGCCGGAGAGGCCTGGACGACCAGGAGCGGCACTGCCGGATCAGGACGGTGACGTCCGTCCTGTCGGCAGTGCCGCTCCCAGAGGTCGTACGAGGCACCTCAGCGCCGGTCGACGTCGACGATGTCGACGCGCACGTCGTCCTCGGACAGGGCCGCGGTGACCGTGCGCAGGGCACGGGCGGTGCGGCCGGAACGCCCGATGACGCGTCCCAGGTCGTCGGCACCGACCCGGACCTCGAGCAAGGGCCCTCGGCGCGTGGACTTCTCGTTCACGCTCACGGCCTCGGGGTCGTCGACGATGCCGCGGACGAGGTGGTCGAGGGCTTCGGCGCGGGCGCTCATCTCAGGCCTCGTCGGTCGTCGCGGCCTCGGCGTCCTCGGTGGACTCGCCCGCGGCCGGGGCCTCCTCGGAGCCGGGCTCGACCGCGGCGTCCGCGGCGGAGGGCTCCTCGGCCTTGGCCTTCTTGGCGCTCTCCCGGGAGGCGGAGGCAGCCTTGGAGGTCTCGGCGACGAGGTCCTCGGCGGACTGCTTGTCGGCGCGGGTCTTCAGCGTGCCGGCGACATCGCCCTCGCCCGTGTGCTTCGCCCAGTCACCGGTGACCTTGAGGATCGCGGCGACCTGCGGGCTCGGCTGAGCCCCGACGCCGAGCCAGTACTGCGCGCGCTCGGAGTCGACCTCGATGAACGAGGGCTCCTCGGTCGGGTGGTACTGGCCGATCTGCTCGATCACGGCACCGTCGCGCTTCTTGCGCGAATCGGCCACGACGATGCGGTAGTGCGGTGCACGGACCTTGCCCATGCGCTTCAGGCGGATCTTGACAGCCACGTGGGTGGACTCTCCTTCAATGATGTTCGGGTGAGTCCCGCCGCAGCCTGTGGGGTCATGCGGGCGCTGACGGTTCTCGGGGTGACGTGCCCGGGCGGGTAGAGGGCCGGCCCGGACGCATACAGGGAGAGATTATGCCAGGGATCCGCGCTCCGGCACCACCCGCGCCGATGTGCACCGGGGCACAACCGGCACCCGGACCCGCCGCGGGTGTGCCGAGGTGCTGCCGACGGGACGCGGGGACGCTCAGGAACCGGTGATCGCGCCGATCAGCTGCTGGATGCCCAGGACGATGAACAGCACCGCGACGACCACCAGGATCGCGTTCAGCACCCACCCGTTGCGCCACCTCTTCGGCATGTGCCGGGAGTTCAGCAGGAACAGGAGCGTCAGCGCCAGGAACGGCATGAACAACGAGCCCAGCACCCCGTAGGCGATGATCACCTGCACCGGTTTGCCCAGCAGGAGCAGGAGCATCGGCGGGAAGGTGAGCCACAGGATGTACCCGCGGTAGTACCGTCCGCCGATGCCTCGCCCGGGGTGCTCCTCGGGCAGCCCGCGCAGGTTGCCCCAGAAGTCCGCGAACATGATCGAGACGCCGTTCCACACCCCCAGCACCGAGCTGAAGGACGAGGCCCAGAAGCCCAGCAGGAACACGTACCGCATGACCGAGCCGTAGCGCTCCTCCAGCACACCGGAGAGCTCGACGAGGCCTTCGTCCCCGTCGGTGATCGCGATCTGGGCGGAGTACAGCAGCTCGGCGCCGACGATCAGCATCGAGATCACGAAGATGCCGGAGATGACGTAGGCGACGGAGTTGTCGATCCGCATGACCTTCATCCAGCGCGGGCTCGACCAGCCCTTCTCCCTCAGCCAGTACCCGTAGGCGGCCAGGGTGATCGTCCCGCCGACTCCCCCGGCGAGGCTCAGCGTGTACACGAGTCCCCCCTCGGGGATCCGCGGGACCAGCCCGGCGAGGATCTCGGGGAGATTCGGCACGGTGACGACGGCCGCGCCGACGACGGTCACGAACATCACGCCGACCAGGACCGCGATCATCTTCTCGAAGGCGCGGTAGCGACCGCTCCACACCAGGGCGGCCCCGATCAGGCCCGTCAGGATCGCCCAGACGATGAACGGCACCTGCGGGAACACGGTGTAGACGGGCAGGGCCGTCGAGCTCATGGCGGTGGCGCCGTAGACGAATCCCCACAGCAGGATGTACGGACCGAAGTAGACCGACGTCCACCGGCCCACGCGCTGCCAGCCCTGGAAGATGGTGCGACCGGTGGCCAGCGACCAGCGTCCTGCCCCCTCGACCAGGAAGATCTTGATGACGACGCCGAGGACCGCGGCCCACAGCAGGGCGTAGCCGTACTGCGATCCGGCCACCAGCGTGGCGATCAGGTCCCCGGCGCCGATGCCGGTGGCGGCCACGGCGAGGCCGGGGCCGATGAGCTTCCATCGTGCCGGAGCGTTCTGCGTTTCCCTCGGAGGTGGTTCCATAGCTGGCGATCCTAGGGTGGTCACGGACACCTTCGGCGGATGCCGTCGGGTCGGACGGCGCGTCGCGCGTATTCCTTGTCGCACCGTCCGCGTCGCGTGCCGCCCCCTACTCCTCGGCGACGACGCGTCCGCGCAGCACCACGGCCGACCGTTCGCGCAGAGCCTGATGGTCGGCGCGGGGGTCCCGGGGCAGGACCAGAAGATCGGCCGGAGCGCCGTCCTCGAGCCCGGGCGCACCGAGGAAGCGCCGGGGGGCCCAGGCGGCGGCCTCGAGGATCTCCGTGGCGCCGAGCCCGGCGAGGGCCAGCTCGTCGAGCTCGTCATGGATGATGCCGTGGCCCAGCACTCCCCCGGCGTCGGTGCCCACCAGCAGTGGGACCCCGGCGTCGTGGGCATCGCGCGTGCGCTCGAATCGGGAGGCGCGCAACCGTCGCATATGGGCCGCATAGGTGGGGAACTTGGCCTCGCCCTGGCTCGCGTAGGTCTCGAACTCGTCGACGTTCACGAGGGTGGTGACCACCGGGATGCCCGCCTCGGCGACCCGCCGGATCGTCTCATCGGTCAGGCCGGTCGCGTGCTCGAGGCAGTCGAAGCCGGCATCCAGGACGAGCGGGAGCGTCTCCTCGTCGAAGGTGTGCGTGGTGATGCGGGCCCCGGCCGTGTGCGCGGCACGGGCGGCCGCTGCGAAGTCGTCGCCGCTCCAGCAGGGGGCGAGGTCCCCGGCCCGGCGGTCGATCCAGTCGCCCACGAGCTTGACCCAGCCATCGCTCCGCTCCGCTTCGGCGGTGACGGCTGCCGGGAGGTCCTCGGGCTCCAGCTCGTGGGCGTAGCCGCGCAGGTATCGGCGGGTCCGGGCGAGATGTCTGCCGCAGCGGAACAGCTGCGGAAGGTCACCCTGCTGCTGCAGCGGGGAGTTGTCGATGATCGACCCGGCGTCACGGATCAGCAGCACCCCGGTCGCGCGGTCGGTGAGCGCCTGCTCGCGGGCTGTCGCCAGGGTGGTGCCCGCGCCGTCGTCGCCGATTCCGAGGTGGCAGTGCAGGTCCGCGAGCCCCGGGACCACGAATCCGTCGAGCGCGCGGATCTCGGCCCCGGCCGGCAGATCAGGCCGCTCGTGGAGGATCCGGCCGCCGGCGACCCAGGCCTCGGAGATCTCCTGCTCCGGGCCGAGGAGGATCGGTCCCGTGAGGTGCAGGACGGGCGCGGAGTGGTCGGAAGCGGAGTCGACGGTCTCGGCTCCGGTGGTCGCGGTCGTCATGACGGGAGCCTACCGACGCCGATGCGAGGACCCGTGGGGGCATGCCGTGTCGGCGCGGCTGGTGGCGGGAGGAGGGCCTGCCCCGGAGCACGGCAAGGGGCACGCGCAGGACCGGGGCGCGGACGCACAGGTCCCGCCGTCGCGCCCCGCGTCACTTGCCGCCGAAGAGCTTCTGCATCTCCGGGGGCAGCTGCTTGGGGTCGAAGTCGGCGGCATCCGGCGCGTTCTCGGTCGACGAGCCGCCGAAGGCGGAGCCGCCCTTCTTCTGCCCCTCGCCGGCCGCGGCCTTCCGGGCGGCCTCGGCCTGTTCGCGCGCGGCCTTCGCGGGATTCTTCGAGGCCTTCGACTTCTTGCCCTGCTTCGGCGCCTGCTGACGGCCACGGGACTTCTTGCCCATGCCCATGCCGGGGCCGCCGGGCATGCCCGGCATCCCGCCGCCACCGCCGGCCATGCCCGAACCCATGCTGCGCATCATCTGCTGCGCCTGCTTGAAGCGCTCGAGCAGCTGGTTGATCTGCTGGACCGTGGTGCCGGAGCCCTTGGCGATGCGACCGCGGCGCGAGCCGTTGATGACCTTGGGGTTGTTGCGCTCCTCGGGCGTCATCGAGCGGATGATCGCCTCGATGCGACCGATCTCGCCCTCGTCGAAGCTCTCCAGTGCCTCCCGGTGCTGACCCATGTTCGGCAGCATCCCGAGCATCTTCTTGATGTTGCCCATGTTCTTGAGCTGCTGCATCTGGTTCAGGAAGTCATCGAGGGTGAAGTCCTCGCCGGAGGCGAGCTTCGCGGCCGCCTTCTCCGCTTCCTGCTGATCGAACGCCTTCTCGGCCTGCTCGATGAGGGTGAGCACGTCCCCCATGTCGAGGATGCGGTTGGCCATGCGATCCGGGTGGAACCGCTCGAAGTCCTGGAGGCCCTCACCGGTGGATGCGAAGAGGATCGGTCGCCGGGTGACGCCGGTGATCGACAGCGCGGCGCCGCCGCGGGCGTCGCCGTCGAGCTTGGAGAGCACCACGCCGGTGAAGCCGACCCCGTCGCGGAAGGCCTCGGCGACGCGGGCGGCGTCCTGGCCGATCATCGCGTCGACCACGAACAGGGTCTCGTGAGGATTGACGGCGTCGCGGATGTCCCGCGCCTGCTGCATCATCTCCTCGTCGACGCCGAGACGACCGGCGGTGTCGACGATGACCACGTCGTGCTGCTGGAACTGGGCGGTGGAGACGCCGTTCATGGCGACCAGCACCGGATTGCCCACGCCGTTGCCGGGCTCGGGCGCGAACACCGGGACGCCCGCGCGCTCGCCGACGATCTGCAACTGGTTCACGGCATTGGGCCGCTGGAGGTCCGCCGCGACGAGCAGCGGGGTGTGCCCCTCGGACTTCATCCAGGTCGCGAGCTTGCCGGCGAGGGTGGTCTTGCCGGCACCCTGGAGACCGGCCAGCATGATGACCGTCGGCGGATTCTTGGCCCACTGCAGCTCACCCGTGGCACCGCCGAGGACCTCGACCAGCTCGTCGTTGACGATCTTGACGACCTGCTGAGCAGGGTTGAGGGCCTTGGAGACCTCTTCGCCCAGCGCTCGCTCGCGCACCCGGCCGGTGAACTCGCGCACCACGGAGACGGCGACGTCGGCGTCGAGCAGCGCACGACGGATCTCGCGGATCGTCTTGTCGACGTCCGCCTCGGACAACCGGCCGTGGCCGCGCAGCCCCTTCAGCGACGCTGTGATGCGATCGGAGAGATTGTTGAACACGAAGCGCTTCCCCTTGGTCGGACGGACCGCATCAGTGTAGTGGCCGCCCCTGGACTGAGCACGCCGGAGCGACGCCGTCGAGGCGAAGGGCACGCGGCCGGTCCGGTCCCGACGCCCGCTCGGGCTCCGGCCCCGCCTCGGTCTCCGGCTCCGGCTCCGGCTCCGGCTCCGGCTCCGGCCCCGTGATCGCCGTTCTCGTCGTCCTCAGGTCGCCGCGGCATCCATCAGCGCGGAGACGATCCTGCCCGTCGTCGGAGGGTCGAGCACACGCCCGTGCTGATCGGTCAGGTACAGCACGTCCACGGCTCGCCGGCCGAGGGTCAGCATGTGGGCGCTGCGCACCTGCAGGCCGTGCTCGGTGATCGCCGCGGCGACGTCGGCCAGCAGACTGGGGCGGTTGCGGGCGTTGACCTGGATGACGGTCGCCTCGCGGGACGCGTCGGGCAGGACGGTCACCACAGGGGTGTCCTCGGTGGTGCGCGGCGGCGGCGCCGGCGGGAGCTCGAGCACCCGGGCGTCGGGGCGGTCCCGATGGGCGAGCTCCCGATCCAGCGCGCTGCGCAGCACGGAGGGGTGCGGCAGGTCCGACGGTGCGGCCGCGACCCACCACGTGTTCAGGGCGACGCCATGCCGACTGAGGACGACGGCGCTGTGGACGTCCAGGCGCAGCCGCACCAGCACGCGGGCCATGGCGGCGAACACCCCGTCCCCGTCAGGTGCTCCCGCGCAGATCTGGGAGATGGGCTCGTCCTCGGTGTGCGCCGGATAGATCACCTGGGCGCTGCCGCTGTCGCGCACCGCGGCGAGCACCGCGTCGGCCACGCCGCGCTGCGGGGTCAGCACGGTGCGCGGCGCGGGGGCGGTGCCGCGAAGGGCATCGCGGGCCAGATCGGTGAGGTGGTCGACGAGGTCGGCGCGCCAGGTGGACCAGGCGGCGGGGCCGGCAGCGAGCGCGTCCGCCTCGGTCAGGGCGCGCAGGAGCTCGAGGGTGTCGGCGTCATGCCCCACGGCGGTCAGCAGGTCGTGCAGGGTCGCGGGGTCGGCGAGGTCGCGTCCGGTGGCCAGGGAGATCAAGGTCAGGTGCTCGCGCACGAGCAGGCCGACCGCCCGGACGTCCGGCTCTCCGAAGCCCAGCCGGCGGGCGGCCGTCTCGGCGAGCGGGGCGCCCTCGGCGGCGTGGTCGCGCCGATCGGCCCGCTTCCCGAGGTCATGCAGCAGCGCCGCGATCAGCAGCAGGTCGGGTCGGCTGACGCGGGACAGGAAGCGCTGGGCCTCGAGCACGGTCTGGACCTGATGCCGGTCCACGGTGAAGCGGTGCACGGTCGAACGCTGGGGACGATTGCGCACCTCCGCCCACCCCGGGATCCAGCGAGCGAAGATGCCGCTGACGTCGAGCGCCTCGTAGGCGGCGGCGAAGTGCTCCCCCGCCAGCGCGTCGACCAGCACGTCGCGCTGGGCGGGCGTCAGCGGCGCGGCCTCGCTCGAGGCCATGCGGGCGAGCGTCGCATCGGCGAGCGGCAGGCCCGTCGCGGCCGCATGGCGCACTGCCGCGAGGTCCCGGAGTCGGTCGGGCGAACCCGGATCGACCGTCACCTCGCCCGAGGCCACCAGCACGCCGTGGGGCAGACGGGTCAGAGCGGGGCGACGCTCGGTGCCGGTGCCCCGGGTGGCGCTGCGGGCACCGGCGGCCTCGGCGGCGCGGACGGCCCGATGCAGCTGCCAGGTCACGGCCCGGGCCGCCTCGGCGAGCACGGTGTGGTGGTCGTCGGCCGTGGCGTGCCCGGTCAGCGCAGCGACGGCGTCCTGATCGGCCCGGCCCAGTCGGGTGCCGGCGGTCCCGGTGACCGCCTGCAGGGCATCGCGGGCATCGGCCAGGGTGCGCGCCGCCGCGTCGACGATCCCGTGGTCGTGATCGGCCAGCCAGCTCTCGGCGAGGGCGCGGATGACGGTCACGTCCCGCAGACCGCCGCGGTCGGACTTGAGATTCGGCTCGGTGGAGTGGGCGAGGGAGCCGTAGCGACCGGAGCGGTCGGCGGCGAGCACGACGAGATCCCCGAGGCGCCGCCGGGCCTCCCGACGCCATTGGGCGCGCACGCGCCGGGCCGTGTCCGCGACCAGGTCGGGGTCTCCGGCGACGGGGCGCAGATCCAGCAGCGAGATCGCCGCCAGCAGATCCTCCCGGGCCACGTCCTCGCATTCGACCGGAGTGCGCACGGCGTGATCGAGGGAGGTCCCGGAGTCCCAGATCGGGTACCACAGGGCGCTCGCGAGACGCTGCGCCCCGTCCGCATCGACGGCGTCGGGGTCCAGCAGCAGCACCAGATCGAGATCGCTGCCCGGCCCGAGGTCGCGCCGGCCCAGCGAGCCGATCGCGGCGAGCGCCGCTCCGGACGCGGGCGCATCGACCGTCTCCCACAGCCCGGTCAGCCAGTCGTCGACGAGCTCGGCCTGGGCCAGGCGGCGACGGGGTCCGGCGGCGGGGTCCGCGAAACCCTCGTGGAGCACCTGGCTGATCCGGCGCGAGGGCAACGGGTCAGAGGGCATCCGCGTCGCGTTCTCCGGTGCGCACCCTCACGACGGTGCCGACGTCCGTGGTCCAGACCTTGCCGTCCCCGATCCGCCCGCTGCGGGAGGAGGCGACGACGAGATCCAGGATCGCGGCCTCGTCGGCGTCCTCGGCGAGCACCTCGACCTTGATCTTCGGGATCGTGTCGATGGTGTACTCGGCACCTCGGTAGACCTCGGTGTGCCCGCCCTGGCGCCCGTATCCGGCGACCTCGGTGATGGTCAGGCCGCTGACCCCGTACTCGCGCAGGGAGTCGGTGACGTCCTGCAGGGCGTGCGGCTGGATGATGGCGGTGATGAGCTTCATCGCGGCTCTCCTGTGGTGATGGGCCGAGTGACGGGCTGGGTGCCCGCCGCGGCGCTCCGGGGGTCCGACGGGGCCCCCGGGTCCGGGGCCGCGTTCCGCGGCTCCGTCGCGGCGGATGCCCCGGTCGACGGGTCCCTCCTCGGGGCGATCGCGCGGTCCCGACGGGCGGACGGGGCCCCGGCCAGATCGTATCCGGCCTCCGCGTGGTGGGTGAGGTCGATGCCGCTGCGCTCGTCGGCCGCGCTGATCCTCCAGCCCATCGTGTACTTCAGCGCCAGGGCGATCACGGCGGTGAGGGCGCCGGAGAGGATCATCGCCGCGGCAGCGACCAGGACCTGGACGATCAGGAGGCGCACTCCGCCGCCGAGCAGCAGCCCCCCGTCCGTGGCGAGGAATCCGATGCCGACGGTGCCGACCAGGCCGCCCACGAGGTGGACTCCGACGACATCGAGGGAGTCGTCTATCCCGAATCGGTACTTGAGCCCGACGGCGAGGGCACAGGCCGCACCGGCCGCGAGGCCGAGGACGATGGCGGTCAGCGGGGAGAGTGCGGCGGCGGCCGGGGTGATGGCGACCAGGCCCGCGACGACCCCGGAGGCCATGCCGAGGGAGGTGACGTGGCGGTCGCGGAGTCGTTCGATCGCCGCCCAGCCCAGCATCGCCCCGGCGGTGGCGACGGTGGTGTTCACCCAGGCCAGACCCGCGGTCCGGTCGGCGGTGCCGGCGGACCCGGCGTTGAAGCCGAACCACCCGAACCACAGCAGGGCGGCGCCGAGCATGACCAGCGGCAGGTTGTGCGGCTTCATCGCCTCCTTGCCGAAGCCCTTGCGCGCCCCGACCACGAGGGCGAGGACCAGCCCGGCGATACCGGCATTGATGTGCACGACGGTGCCGCCGGCGAAGTCGACCGGCTCGGCGATCGCCGCGAAGGGGCCGTCCGCGCCGAGCAGGCCGCCGCCCCAGACCATGTGCGCCAGCGGTGCGTAGACGATGAGGACCCACAGCAGGGAGAAGACCATCCAGGTGCCGAGCTTGACGCGGTCGGCGATGGCCCCGGAGATCAGGGCGGTGGAGATGATCGCGAAGGTCATCTGGAACCCAGCGGCGACGAGGAAGGGCACGCCGCTGTCGACGAGGATCGACTGCTCATCGGTCCCGGCGAGTCCGAGATGCTCCGTGGGGTTGCCGATCAGCCCGCCGATGTCGGTGCCGAAGGCGATGGAGTAGCCGGCGACCGTCCAGGCGATCGCGACGACGGCCATGGCGCTGAAGGACATCAGCATCATGTTCAGCACGGTGCGGGCACGCACCATGCCGCCGTAGAAGAGGGACAGGCCGGGGGTCATCAGCAGCACGAGGGCGGCGCTGATCAGGATCCAGGCCGTCGCCCCCGTATCGAGGGTGAAGGGCTCCATGTCGTCTCCGAACAGGAAGGGGGCCGGCCCCGGCCCGCCTCGGCGACCCGGGATCCGCGCGGCCCGACGGGTCGCGCTCACATCGTGCGACCACGGCGGCCCCTCACCGAGGCCGTGATGCCCCCGTGATCATTCCGTGATCTCACGTCCCACCGGGTGGACGCCGGGGTCCACGGGCGTGAGGTGCGCGTGGGGGCCCGACGAGCAGGCGGTGTCCGAAGCGCGGGGAGTGCCCCGGCTCGTCAGTCCCCCAGCAGCGAGTCGACGAAGCCGTGCGGGTCGAAGGGGGTCAGGTCGTCCATCCCCTCACCGAGGCCGACCATCTTGACGGGCACGCCGAGCTCGCGCTGGACGTTGACGACGATGCCGCCCTTGGCGGTCCCGTCGAGCTTGGTCAGGACGATGCCGGTGATGGCGACGGCTTCGGAGAAGACCCGCGCCTGCTGCATGCCGTTCTGGCCCGTCGTGGCGTCGATGACCAGCAGCACCTCGGCGACCTGGTCCCCGTGCAGGCCCTTCTCGGCGACGCGTCGGACCTTGCCGAGCTCGTCCATCAGGCCCTTCTTGTTCTGCAGGCGACCGGCGGTGTCGATGATGACCACGTCGACCTCCTGCTCGATGCCGGTCCTCACGGCGTCGTAGGCGACGGCGGCGGGGTCGGCCCCCTCGCGGTCCGAGCGCACCGTGTCGACGCCGACGCGGGATCCCCAGGTGGTCAGCTGCTCGGCGGCGGCGGCGCGGAAGGTGTCGGCCGCGCCGAGGACGACGCTGCGATCGGCGGCGACCAGCACGCGGGCGAGCTTGCCGACGGTGGTGGTCTTGCCGGTGCCGTTGACCCCCACCATGAGCATCACGGAGGGGAGCACGGTGCCGTCCGGGGCGTCACGCCGGGTGGCGGCCAGGCGGCGGTCGAGGGAGGGGTCGACGAGCGTCAGCAGCTCCTCGCGGAGCGCGTCGTGGACAGCCGCGGTGTCCTCGGTGCCGAGGACCTGGATGCGCCGGCGGAGGTTCTCCAGCAGCTCGTCGGTCGCGTCGGGGCCGAGGTCGGCCAGCAGCAGGGTCTCCTCGATCTCGTCCCAGGTCTCCTCGTCGACGCTGCCGCGGGTGAGCAGGCCGAGGATGCCGCGACCCAGGGCTCCGGAGCGGGAGAGGCGCTCGCGCAGGCGCACCATCCGGTCGGCGGGGGCCTCGGGCGTCTCCAGGGCGGGCGCGTCCGAGCCGGTCCCGGCGGACTCCGCCGGAGCGGTGGTGGATCCTGTGGGTGCTGAGGCGGGCTCCGCGGGAGCCGTGGCGGGCTCCGCGGGAGCGGTGGCGGGCTCCGCGGGGGCCGTCGCGTCCGACGCCGGTTCCGCGGCCGTCCCGGACTCCTCGGCAGTGCCGGGCTCCATCGTGGCAGCGGTGTCGGCCCCGGACGCTCGAGCGCCCTCGGGGGCCTCGGCCGTCGATCCGGTGCGCGCGTCGTCGCCCGTCCCGGTCGGCGCGGTCTCCGCCGCCGGCCGCTCGGCGGTCTCGGGCGCCGTGGACGCGGACGTGTCCTCCGCCGACGTCGTCGGCGGGGCCGAGAGGGTGTCGGCCCAGGTGGGCGCGGCCGGTCGGTCCTTGACGGCGGTCGAGCTCCGCGATCCCGCGGCCCTGCTCGCCGAGTCCGTTCCGTCCCGCGACGTGCCCTCGTCGGAGGACTTCTTCCTGCCGCGGCTGCGCACGTAGGCCCAGGCGCCTGCACCGATCACGAGGACGCTGCCGCCGCCTCCGGCGATCAGGGCAAGGATGTCATTGGGGTCCACGGGTCACCTCCGGGGTCGGGGAAGCCGACTATGCGGCGCGGCCATCGGTCAGTCTAGGACGCCGCGATGGGCCCCTTCTGACGGAGCCGCGTCGCGGCGACGTGTGCTCGAGGTGCAGGGCATCCTGCGAGCAGCCGGAAGATCGCCCCGGTCAGCGGCCGGTGCGTGAGGAGTGGCGGCGGGAGCGATCCGTGGTCGGCTCCTCGTCGTCCCCGCGCCCGCGCAGGTGCGGCAGCGCGACGAGGACCAGGATCCCGAGCCCGACCAGCAGGGCGATCCCCAGGAAGAGGACGGTGACGATGGGCAGTGCCATGACCACAGTGTGCACGCCGCAGATCGGGATCGGCTGGATCCTGCCCTGCGACGCGCCTCACGCGCCGGCAACCGGTAGGTCAGTCGATCTCGGGGAACCAGATGCCGATCTCGCGCGTGGAGGATTCCTCGGAGTCCGAGCCGTGCACGAGGTTCTGGATGACCGGGAGGTCGTCCTCGCAGGCGAGGTCGCCGCGGATCGTGCCAGGAGCGGCCTCGGTGGGGTTGGTGGCACCGGCCAGGGAGCGGAAGCCCGGGATCACACCGACGCCTTCGGCGACGAGCGCGACCAGCGGGGAGGCGCTCATGTACTCGACGAGTCCGGGGTAGAAGGGCTTGCCCTCGTGCTCGGCGTAGTGGGCGGCGAGCTCCTGGGCGCTCGCGGTGCGCTGGG
This sequence comes from Brachybacterium sp. P6-10-X1, assembly GCF_001969445.1. Taxonomy (NCBI): domain Bacteria; kingdom Bacillati; phylum Actinomycetota; class Actinomycetes; order Micrococcales; family Dermabacteraceae; genus Brachybacterium; species Brachybacterium sp. P6-10-X1. The sequence continues at coordinate 4,243,867 of NZ_CP017297.1, read as the reverse complement.
CCAGGGCGACGATGTCGTACCCCTTGGCCTCGATCCGGCGGATGATCTCCCCGCGCAGGCCGCGCTGGACGGCGTCGGGCTTGAGCAGGACGAGGGTGCGCTGTGCGGTCATGGCACCAGGGTACCCATGACCTGCGCCGGGGCCGAACCGCATCGAGAGGGCGCCGGATCAGACGTCGTCCGGTGCTGCGGGGGCCTCTCCCTGCGCCGCGCGCACGCGGGCATCGACCGTGTCCTTCTCCCGGTCCAGCTGGTGGCCTTTGAACGCCCCGTAGACGAACAGGGCCGCGAAGGCGAGAGCGACCACCCACATCGCACCCACCCGCAGCCCCAGCAGGACCGTGGGGATCTGCAGGGCGATCCCGACCCAGTACGGCCAGGCCCCGCGCCGCAGCAGTCCCGAGCACGCCACCAGGGCCAGGGCCGTCAGCACGCCCCAGACCCAGGTGCTGACCCGCGATTCGGGAGCCAGCTGATGAGCGACCAGGACCGCGAAGAACACCACGAAGGCCTCGATGATGAGGATGGTGGCGGAGAACATCCGCTGCGCCCCGTGGGGGCGCGGCGACGGGGTCAGGTCCAGTGCCATGGTCAGTCCTCCCGCGAGACGCCGAGCAGGTCCCGCACCTCGGCGGCGAGCGTGACGGAGCCGGCGACCACCACCCCGCCGAACTGGTCACCCTCGGTCTCGGCGAGGTCGACCGCGGCCTGGATCGCATCGGGCAGGCTGCCCTGCTCGAGGACGCGGTCCTCGTCGTCGAAGACGTCCCGGGCGAGGTCGGCGAGGACATCGGTCGGGATCGCCCGTGGCGAGGAGGACTGGGTGATCACGACGTGGTCCAGCAGCGGCTCGAGGACCGCGAGGATCTCCTCCGCGTCCTTCTCCTCCAGGATGCCGACCAGACCGATGGTGCGCGTGAAGCGGAAGTTCTCCCGGACGGTCCCCACCAGGGTCAGGGCCCCGGCGGGGTTGTGGGCGGCGTCCAGCAGGACGGTCGGCGACTGCCGGACCACCTCGGCGCGTCCGGGTGAGGTGATCGAGGCCAGGGCCGCGCCCAGCATCTCCCCGTCCAGCACGGTGCCGCCGTCGCCGAGCAGCGCCTCGGTCGCCGCGACGGCGAGCAGCGCGTTGCGCGCCTGGTGCTCTCCCAGCAGCGAGAGGAAAACCTCCTCGTAGCGGCCCGCGATCCCCTGCAGGGTCAGCATCTGGCCGCCCACGCCCGGGGTGCGGGCGAGCACGCCGATCTGCTGGTCCTCGACGGCGGCCTCCGCGCCGAGGTCGGTGATTCGCTCGCGGAGCACGTCGGCCGCGTCCTCATAGGGCTGATCGGCGATGACCGCCGTGGCATCGGCGGTGAGGATCCCGGCCTTCTCCCCGGCGATCTCCGCGATGGTGTCGCCGAGGTAGTCCTGGTGGTCCAGGGAGATGGGGGTGATCACGGTGACATCGGGGGTGACGACGCCGGTGGCGTCCCAGGTGCCGCCGAGCCCGGTCTCGACCACCGCGACGTCGACCGGGGCGGAGGCGAACGCCTGGAAGGACATCGCCGTGAGGTATTCGAAGTACGTCAGCCGCGCTCCCCCGGCGGCCTCCTGCTCGGCGTCGACGATCGCGGCGAACGGCTCCACGTCCCGGTAGGCCTGGAGGAAGCCCTCCTCGTCGATGGAGGCGCCGTCGATCGCGATCCGCTCGAGAGGTGAATGCAGGTGGGGGCTGGTGGTGCGTCCCGTGCGCAGCCCGGCCTCGCGCAGGATCCGTTCGAGGATCCGCGCCGTGGTGGTCTTGCCGTTGGTGCCGGCGATGCGGATCGAGCGGTAGTCGTTCTGGGGGTCGCCCATCAGCTCCATCACGCGCGTGATGCGCGCGAGGTCCGGCTCGATCCGGTTCTCCGGGGCGCGCTCGAGCAGCGCGGCATAGACCTCCCGCAGCTCGGGTGACAGCGCCGGACGGGACGTTCCCGGGCGGGGAGAACTCGGCACGAAGGCTCCTGGGTGGGGCGAGGCGGTCGGGGGTGGCCTCAGTCTACGAGGGGCCGCGGAGGAATCGTTCCTCCCCAGGGGGTGACTGTCCACATGGGGAGTCCTCCCCATGGGCCGGCGGAGGCCCTCCTCCTAGTCTCGGGGACATCAGCAGCGCCGGGGACTCCGGCTCGAGCACGTGAGGAGGCGGCGATGCCACCGCTGACCGCCGACGTGGAGCAGGCCGCCCGCCGCGTCGCCGAGGCCTCCGTGTCGCCCGAGACGTGGAATCCCGTGTACCGGACGCTCGTCGCCGCCCCGGACCGCGCTCCCGCCGGAGCCGGGCGGGGCGAGCACGATCCTGCCTCCACCGCGCTCCTGGGTCGGCACTTCGCCTCCCCCGCCCTGCTCGTGGTCGCCGCGACCGAGGCAGACTCGACCAGCAGGCTGCGCATCGGGCTGCATCCCGACGCGGCGACGGTCGAGACCTCCCGCGACGGCTCCCCCTCGACCTGGTCCGCCGCCCCCGTGGAGCGGCTCCCGGCACTGATCGAGCAGCTTCTCACCCCGATCGGTCTCGCCGGCGGTCCAGCACGCCTCGAGGTCCGACGGGAGTCGACCGGTCTCCGGCTCACGAGGGAGGAGATCGAGCAGGTCCGGCTCGCACTCTCCCGCGGCGCGGCCCCGACGGAGGCGTTCGCCGCCGCGGACGGCATCGACCCGGATCTGCTGGACGCGCTGACCGCCAAGGGGCCGCGGGCCGCGGTCTCGCTGACGCGGCACGACCCCTCCGGGCGACATCTGCGGTCGGCGCAGACGTGGTCCCGGCTGTGGGTGCGCGGCGAGCGCTCGCTGTACCGGGTGGATGACACGCTGGCGGCTCTCGGCCCGGTCCACCCGGTGGCAGACGGGGACGTGCTGGGCAGCGTGCTGCCCGTCCTGCAGGACGGCCTGCGCTTCGCCGCGGCCCGGCCCGTCCGGACAGAGGCGCGATGAGCGGCTTCGACGGGATGGCCCCCGCCGCGGTGCGCTCGTACGCCCGGCGCCTGCACACCGCCTCCGGCGACCTCGAGGACCGACGCGGACGACTCGACGCCGCCGTGCGGTCGGTCTCCTGGACGGGTCCGGATGCCGAGGAGTTCCGCGGCCGGTGGCGCGAGGAGGCCACCGACACCCTGATCGCTCTGTGCGATCAGCTCGAGCGCCTCGGCGACCGGGCGCTCGCCGAGGCGGACGAGCAGGACGCGACCTCTGCACCGGACGACGGAGGAGCAGGGACGGCCGGCGAAGGAGCAGGGACGGCCGGCGAAGGGGCCACGATCCCGCCCGCTCCTGCCGCGGACATCGCGCGCGGCTACCGCCGGGACGACGCGCCGTGGATGCCCGACTGGCTCGAGGCTCCGCTGGAGGAGGGGCTGTCCGGCGTGGCCGGGGTGACGTCCGACGCGATCGGCTGGGGCGTCGACACGGGCATCGACCTGATCGAGGGCGGGCTGGGGTCCGTCGGGGTGAGGACCGACGGCATCGCGCAGTTCCAGCGCGACACCGACCATCTCGGCACGATCCTCGAGGACTGGGCCACCGGGGAGCGGGTCCCGACCTACGCCGAGCTCGGGGCCGCCGCCCTGGTGACCACGGGATCCGCCGGAGTGGGCGTGTACGAGGCCGTCACGGGCGAGGACACCCCCTTCCTCGACGACCGTGCCGGCGGCATCGTGACGGATGTGGTGTCCGACGACGGGCCTGCACGGTCCCCGCAGGATCTGCAGGACCTGGTCGTCGACAACGATGCGCTGCGGATGGACAACCCGGGCCAGGCCCCGCTGGAGGCGGGCCGGATCGGGATCCAGGAGGTCCGCCGTGACGCCGGCGGGCAGTCCTCCTACATCGTGCAGGTCCCGCCCACCGAAGGGGCGGCGGCGACCGACGTCCCCGAGGCGTACGGCGAGCAGGGCAATTCCCGGGACTGGGGCTCGAACCTGCGCCTGGTCGCCGGCCAGCATCCCGCGGCGATGGAAGACGTGCAGGCGGCGATGGCGGCAGCAGATGTGCCACCCGGCGCCGATGTCCTGATCGTCGGCCACAGCCAGGGAGGGATCATCGCGAACCAGCTCGCGGCGGACCCGAGCTTCAACAGCTCCTCCGGAGACCCCGGCACCTACAATGTCACCCACACCTTCTCGGTCGGCTCTCCGGTGCAGACCGTCGTCCCGGCGCAGGGCACCACCCGATCGGTGAACGTCCATCACGAGGCCGGGATCGGAGCCGATGGCTTCCGCGGCGACCTGATCGCCGCGACGGATCTCGGTGGGGCTCAACCCGGCGGGACGCACCTCGGCGCCCCGAATCGCCACGAGGTGACCCTGGACCCCTACCCGGTCACCGGTATCGATCCCGTGCCGGTGCTGGTCGCGAACCACGACTCCCTGGGACCGGGTCACGATCCGGCAGGGGGCTATTCGGGATCCCTCGCCCGGAGCACGGCGAGCGATCCCACGCTGTCCGCGCTCCAGGACGATCTCGCAGGGGTGTACCTGGGTGACGGCACCTACGTCGCACGGTCCCAGGTCGTGACCGTGGGGCGCGGGGATCCCTGAGCCGGATCAGCGGCGTGGCCCCCGCTCCCCTACTCGGCGAAGTCCTCCAGGATCACCGCGTCGAGCCGCCCCGCGGTCCGTTCGAGGTCCGGACGAAGATCCCACATGTCGTACTCCTCGCTGTCGGCGCCGAGGGCCGTGATCGCACCCACCACGCGCGAGCCCCCGGTGTCGGGGTCACCGTGCTCGTCGACCGCCGCGACCAGCGCGGACATCACCTGCCCGAAGATCTCCAGCACGTCCTCCCGTTCGGCGGCGGAGGTCTCGACCCGCCCTCGGATCGCGCGCTGGAACTCGGCGCCGCTGACGGTCTCGAGAGCGGAGACGGTGACCCCGTCGACACTCTCGGCCGCCTCGTTGAGCGTCCCCTGCAGCGTTCGTCCGCGCAGCCCGCAGCCGCTGAGGAACCCCGCCGACAGAGCAAGGCCCGCGGTGAGGAGGCGTCGTCGTCCCATCATCGTCCCTGTCCGTTCTCGACGTGGGCCGGGTCTCTCGCCGTCGCGCTCCCGCGGGAGACCGGGCGACCCGTGCGCCCCACCGGCCGCGGTCGTCGCGACCGCTGCGAGTATCCCATGCCGCGCGTGCCCGCGGCACCGGAACCCCCTCCGCTCTCCTTCCCCCGGGCCTTCCCTCGGGCGAGCTCTGCGTCATCGGTGCCATGGTCCGCTGTGGCAACGACAGCGCGGAGCTCGGTCGGTCGCGCCCGCCTCACACGGCGGCGACCGAGACGGTCACGGTCCCGCCGGAGACCGTCTCGGTCGCGGCATGGGCGCCGTCGGCAGGAGCGGCGGGCACCGCCAGCTCGACGGCCAGCACCTCCCCCGCCACCAGCTCGCGGTGCGCGGTCACCGCCTCAACGACCCGCTCGTCGCCGTCCACGGTGAGGCGGATCCGGTCCGAGACGTCCAGCCCGGCCCCACGCCGGGCCGACTGGATGGCGCGTACGACATCACGAGCGGTGCCCTCGGCCTCGAGCTCGGGGTCGAGACGGATGTCCAGCGCCAGGAAGTCGCCGCCGCGCAGCACGCCCACGGCCCGGCCCTCCATCGCGGCGGACTGCCCGGCCACGAGGTCGAGCGAGTACTCACCGGATACGAGGTCGATGCCCCCGGCGGTGACCGTGCCGGCCTCGTCCACCGACCAGTCACCGGACTTCGACCCCTTGATGACCGTCTGGACCTGCTTGCCCAGGCGCGGGCCGGCGGCGCGCGCGTTGACGGTCAGCCGCTGCTCGACGCCCATGCCCTGGGCCTGATCGCCGGCCACGTCCAGCAGGCGCACCGCCTTGACGTTGAGCTCGTCGGCGATCAGGGCGGTGAAGGGCTCGAGGGAGGTGGGGTCGTGGTGGACCACGGTGAGCTCGGCCAGCGGCAGCCGTGCCCGCAGCTGTTCCTTCTTGCGCAGGGAGTTGCCGACGCCGGCGATCGCGCGCACGTCGTCCATCTGGGCGACCAGTGCGGGGTCGCGGGGGAACAGCGAGTCGTCGGGCCAGTCCGTCAGGTGCACGGAGCGCTCTCCGGTCAGCTGCTTCCAGATCTCCTCGGTCACCATGGGCAGCAGCGGGGCCGCCACCTGGCACAGCGTCTCCAGGCAGGTCGAGAGCACGTCGATCGCCTGTTCGTCGCCTTCCCAGAACCGGTCGCGGGAGCGGCGCACGTACCAGTTGGTGAGCATGTCCAGGTAGTCCTGGATCAGCTCGGCGGCATCGGCGATGGCGAGCGCGGTCATCTGTTCGCGCACCTGTCGCACCAGATCGCCGGTGCGGGCCAGCAGGTAGCGGTCCATGACGTCGGTGGACTCGTAGCGGGTCTTCCCGCGGTAGCCCGTCGGCCGCCCGTGCTCGTCCTTCTCCCCCGCGGCGTTGGCGTAGAGCCCCAGGAAGTACCAGACGTTCCACAGCGGCAGCACCACGTGGCGGGTGGCGTCGCGGATCTTCGGCTCGTCGACGACGAGATTGCCGCCCCGCAGGATCGGCGAGCTCATGAGGAACCAGCGCATCGCGTCGGCCCCGTAGGTGTCGAACATCTCGCGCACGTCGGGGTAGTTGCGCAGCGACTTGGACATCTTCTGCCCGTCCTCGCCGAGCACGATGCCGTGGCAGATCACCGAGGTGAACGCGGGCCGGTCGAACAGCGCGGTCGAGAGCACGTGCATGACGTAGAACCAGCCGCGGGTCTGGCCGACGTACTCGACGATGAAGTCCGCCGGGTTGTGCGTCTCGAACCAGTCGGAGTTCTCGAAGGGATAGTGCACCTGCGCGTAGGGCATCGAGCCGGAGTCGAACCAGACGTCGAAGACCTCGTCGACCCGGCGCATGGTGGAGGCCCCGGTCGGGTCGTCCGGGTTCGCCCGGGTGAGCTCGTCGATGTAGGGGCGGTGGAGGTTCACCTCTCCGTGCTCGTCGCGCGGGAGAGCACCGAAGGCCTCCTCGAGCTCCGCCAGCGAGCCGTACACGTCGATGCGGGGGTGGTTCGGGTCGTCGCTCTTCCACACCGGGATCGGGGAGCCCCAGTAGCGGTTGCGGGAGATCGCCCAGTCGCGGGCGCCCTCGAGCCAGCGGCCGAACTGGCCGTCCTTGACGTTGCCGGGCACCCAGTCGATCTGCTCGTTCAGCTCGAGCATGCGCCGGCGCTGGTCGGCGACCTTGACGTACCAGGAGCTGACGGCCTTGTAGATCAGGGGGTTCCGGCAGCGCCAGCAGTGCGGGTAGGAGTGCACGTAGCTGGCCTCGCGCAGCAGGCGCCCGGAGCGCTGGAGGTTGCGGATGATCGGACGGTTCGCGTCGAACACCTGCACCCCGGCGATCTCGTCGAGCTCGGTGCCGGCGAAGTAGTCCAGGAATTGAGCACCCTCGTCCACCGAGACGATCACGGGGATGCCGTAATCGGCGTTGACCTGCTGGTCGGCTTCACCGTAGGCGGTGGCCTGGTGGACCACGCCGGTGCCGTCGTCGGTCGAGACGTAGTCCGCGACGGTCACGATCCAGGCGTTCTGCGTCCCCCACTTCTCCCGGTCCGCGGAGTAGACGGTCCACAGCGGCCGGTAGGCCATGTGCTCGAGCTCGGAGCCGAGGAAGACCCGCTCCTCGCACGCTGCGAGGGCGTCCTCGGCGCTGACGTACCCGAGCGCCTCGGCGTGGGCGCCGAGCAGCGCCGTGGCCAGCAGGTAGCGTCCCGCCCCGGCGGCGGTGCCGTCGGCGGCTCCGCGCGGGCCGGCGGGGACCACGGAGTACTCGAGCTCGGGACCGACGGCGAGGGAGAAGTTGGTGGGCAGGGTCCACGGGGTCGTGGTCCAGGCCAGCGCGCTGACCCCGTCCAGACCCAGCTGCTCGGCCTTGTCCCCGAGGAAGGGGAAGGTGACGGTGACGGTCTGGTCCTGGCGCTCCTGGTAGACGTCGTCGTCCATGCGCAGCTCGTGCGCGCTCAGCGGCGTCTGGTCCTTCCAGCAGTAGGGCAGCACGTAGTAGCCCTCATAGGCGCGGCCTGAGTCGTACAGGGTCTTGAAGGCCCACAGCACCGACTCCATGAAGGTGGCGTCGAGGGTCTTGTAGTCGTCCTCGAAGTCCACCCAGCGGGCCTGGCGGGTGACGTAGTCCTCCCACTCCTTGGTGTACTTCAGCACCGAGGCCCGGGCGGCGTTGTTGAACGCCTGCAGGCCCATGTCCTCGATCTCGGACTTCTCGGTCATGCCCAGTTCGCGCATCGCCTCGAGCTCGGCGGGCAGGCCGTGGGTGTCCCAGCCGAAGCGCCGGTCGACCTTGTTGCCGCACATGGTGCGGAATCGGGGGACGACGTCCTTGACGAAACCGGTCAGGAGGTGCCCGTAGTGCGGCAGGCCGTTGGCGAAGGGCGGGCCGTCGTAGAAGACGAACTCCTCGGCGCCCTCGCGCTGCGCGATCGAGGCGCGGAAGGTGTCGTCGGCGCGCCAGAACTCCTGGATGGCGTTCTCGAGCGCCGGCAGGTTCGGCGAGGGGACGAGCGGGGCTCCGCTGACCGGGTAGACCATGGGGACGGACCTCCGAAGAAGAACAGGGGGCGGCGGCTGGGACATCACGATGTCCGAGGACGCTTGCCGACCCGGAGATCGGCGGCGCGGTACCACCTCGGTTGATGCCCGTCCGAACCGGCGGACCGGCGCGGGGGCTTCCCCTTGTTCCTCAGCGATGACGGGCTGGTCCCGGCGGGTTCTACTGGGCCCTCCTCCGCGAGCGGACGACGGGCGGTTCTTCCCGCGGCTCTCCGGTGATGGCCGGGTCGATGCCGATACGGCCCAGTGTACGCGCCCGGCCCGAGGCAATCATCCGATGGGGAGCGGATCCGATGCGCGGATCACAGAGAACCCGATCCGCGTGCACAGCGCCAGCACAGCTGAAGCGTCTGGAATGGGTTCCTCGGCAGATCGCCGCAGTTCCCGAAGGAGGAACCGATATGGACGACGAGACCGGCAGAGCTTCGCGCCCCTCGACGGCAGCGACCGAGGTCGCGGTCTGCGCGGAGCTCCCCTCGGCGCTCGCTCCGACCCCCGAGCTCCTCTCCGGATCTCGCGGCCTGGCCGGCCGCGCCACCGCCGGAGCCGCCGCACTGGGTGCGACCGCCCTGCTGGTGCTGAGCTTCGGCCCCGCCGCTCTCGCGCTGAGCCCGTCCTCGACAGCGGCGCCGGCGCCCGCCCGCGTCTCCGCCTCCCCGGCCGTGTCCCCGACCGCGGCGATGTCGATGCCCCCGCGCTCCGAGGTCGGGGCCGAGGGCGAGGTCGGCGAGTAGGAACCCGCTGGTGAGGCGCGACTCACCCCCTGCTCTCCACCTCCGGCATGGGAAACTGGCAGTCCTGGCTGCCGCCCCGGGCGGCCCACGCAGAAGGAGCGAGGATGTCGCTGTTCGGAAAACCCTTCACGGCGAAGTGCCTCAGGTCCGGGATGACGGTCGAGGTCGCCGAGGGTCAGTCCCTCCTGCAATCGCTCCTCGATGCCGGCGTCGATATGGACTACTCCTGCGAGGGCGGGGTCTGCGGCACCTGCGTGGTGCCCCTGGTCTCGGGACAGGTCGAGCACCTGGATGAGTTCCTCATGGAGGACGAGCAGGACGAGCAGATGACCACCTGCGTCTCGCGCGGCGAGGGTGAGATCCAGATCGACGTCTGATCAGCCCGTCGCGTGGTCAGCGCGCTGGTCATGGACCGGTGCGGCTCACGGACGGGAAGCGCTCACGGGCGCGCACGGATCAGCGGATCACAGACGGGGCCCGGCCACCGCCCACGCGACCCCGACCAGACCCAGCAGCCCGGCGGCCACGGCCACCGCGACCGGCAGCGTGATGCTGGGACCGACGACGAGCAGGCCCAGCACACCGAGCGACGCGATCGCGAGCAGGACGACGAACAGGACCGGACGGCCGACGGACGGCTTGCGTCCGCGGTGATCGTGCGAGGAGCGGTCGGGGGGAATCGTCGCCATGATGACGTCCTGGGTACTCGGGTGCGGCGGTGGTCGTCCGGTCCGCGGGTCGGGTGCTGTCGCATCCGCCCTCCCGCACCGGGCGATGACCCGATCCTCCCCTCCCCGACCTCACCGCGCATCGGGCGGGAGGAGGACATCCGTCTACACCTTTGGTCGTAGTCGGGGCCTCCCCGCCCCGGCTCCCGGCACCGACCCCGGCCGGATCGGGCCGGGCCGTCGGTCGCCCGTCGGCCCCGTCCCCGATCCCGTGGCCCCCGCGGGCTCTCAGATCCCCCGGTGGCGGGCCACGCGGTGCGCGGCGGCCTGGGCGAGCGGTCGCACCGTGACCAGATCCAGGTTGACGTGGTGCGGGGCGCCCAGGGCGTAGGCGATGACGTCGGCGCAGTCCTCGGCCGTCAGCGGGTTCTCGACCCCGTCGTAGACGGCGTCGGCCGCCTCCTGGTCCCCGAGCCGGACGAGGGAGAACTCCTCCGTGGCCACCATGCCGGGCGCGATCTCGATGACGCGGATCGGTTCGCCGTTCAGCTCCAGGCGCAGGGCGGCGGCGAGCATGTGCTCCCCGGCCTTCGCGGCGTTGTACCCGGAGCCGCCGGGGTAGGCCTCCTGGCCGGCGACGGAGGTGACGAACAGCAGGTCGCCCCGTCCGCTCGCGCGCAGCGCGGGCAGCAGGGCACGAGTGACGCGCACGGCGCCGAGCACGTTGATGTCGTACATGCGCTGCCACTTGCCCAGATCGGCCTCGGCCGCGGGCTCGACCCCGAGGGCGCCCCCGGCGACGTGCACGACCGCGTTCAGCGATCCGGAGAAGAGGTCCTCGGCCCGTGCCACCAGGCGGTCGACGGACTCGTCGGAGGTGACGTCGACGCCGAGCACCTCGCAGCCGGTCTCGGCCGCCAGCTCGGCCAGTCGATCCTCGCGACGGGCGACGGCCAGGACCCGCCAGCCGTCGGCGACCAGACGGGCGGCGGTCGCGCGGCCGATCCCCGACGAGGCCCCGGTGACCACGGCGGTCAGCGGTGCGGCAGCGGGCGCGGAGGAACGCGGGGCGGGCGCGGCGGCGGTCGGGTCCATCATGACCTCAGGATACGGGGACGGTCCCGACCATCTGCGCGGCGGCTCCCTCAGACCCCCTGGACCTGCGGGTGCTCCGGGGTCCGCAGATCGCCGGAGACCCGCCCCTTCGACAGCCGCGCCATCAGCGCCGCGATCGCGCCGTCGCCGGTGACGTTGGTCGCCGTGCCGAAGGAGTCGATCGCGATGTAGGCGGCGATCATCAGCCCGACGGCCGCCTCGTCGAAGCCGAGGATCGAGGACAGCACGCCGGCGGCCGCCATGATCGCGCCGCCCGGGACACCGGGAGCGGCGATCATCACGACGCCGAGCATGAGGACGAAGCCGATCAGGGGCCCGATGGTCAGCGGCATGCCGGTGACGATCATGATGGCGACCGCGAAGGTGGTGATCTTGAGCGTCGAGCCGGCCAGGTGGATCGTCGCGCACAACGGCACGACGAAGTCCGCGATGGCGTCCGGGATGCCGTTGCGCTTGGCGCATTCGGTGGTGACCGGGATGGTCGCGGCGGAGGAGCTGGTGCCCAGTGCCGTGGCGTAGGCGGGGATCATGGTCCACAGCATCTTCAGGGGGTTGCGGCCCATGGCCCAGCCGGCCACGGCGTACTGCGCCAGCAGCACCACCACGGTCATCGCGAGCACGAGCAGGATCACGGTGAGGAAGGTGCCGATCACCGTCCAGATCTGACCGTTCAGGGTCAGGCCCAGGAACATCCCGAAGATGTACAGCGGCAGCAGCGGGATGATGATCGCCTCGATGATGCGCACGACGATCGTGCGCAGCTGTTCGAAGGACTCCTGCAGCGCGCCCCGGCGCACCAGGGTCAGGCCGATGCCGAGGCAGAAGGCGAGGATGAGTGCCGTCATCACGTCGAAGACGGGCGGGATGTCGAGCTCGACGTAGGGGGCGATCGCGGAGTCCTCGGGGTTCTCCAGCGAGGCGATGCTCTGCCCCTGGAGCATGCGGGGCAGCAGGAGCAGGGACAGGGTCAGGGCGAAGACGCCGCACAGGACCGTCGAGAGGTAGGCGATGCCCGCGGTCGCGGCCAGCATCTTTCCGGCGCCGTGGCCCAGCTCGGCGATCGCGGGCGTCACCAGACCCACGATGATCAGGGGGATGAGGAAGCCGAGGAACCCCGAGAACAGCGAGTTGAAGGTGGTGAAGACGCGGGCGATCGATTCCGGCAGCACGAGACCCAGCAGGATGCCCAGGGCGATGGCGAGGACGATGCGCGGAAGCAGGCCGAAACGCGAGCGACGCCCAGCGGCGGCTCCGGAACCATCCGGGGTCCCGGATCCGTCCGGAGTCTCGGGACCCTCCTGGCGACTCTGCGCATCAGGGGCATCCTGCGCGGAGTCCGCCTCGGGGCCCTCGTCGGTTCTGTCGGGGGCCACGGAGCGGGCGGCGGTGTTCATGAGCGATCCGGTTCTGCTGCAGGGGTCGGGACCGGGTCAGGCTAGAGCCGTGCACCGGCCGCGAACCCCGCCGCGATGGACCTTGTGACAGGCTCCACACCTCGCTAGGATCGCGCGAGTGCCCACGTACTGGTCGATCGCCTCGGCGTCCTTCCGCCAGTACTCGACCTACCGGATGGCGACCGCCGCCGGGGTCTTCACCAACACCGTCTTCGGGCTCATCCGCGCCTCGATCCTGATCGCCGCGATCACGACGGCGGGCGGAGAGCTCAGCGGGTACACCGTCGCCCAGGCCGCGACCTACGTGTGGCTCGGACAGGCCCTGCTGGCGCCGGTCGAGGCCTTCGGCACCCGCGAGGTCTCCCAGCGGGTCCACCAGGGCGATGTGGCGGTCGACCTGCTGCGGCCCACCGCGTTCCTCGGCCTGTACTACGCGCAGAAGCTCGGCCGCTCCGCGTTCCTGCTGCTGGGGCGCGGCATCCCTCCCCTGCTGGTGGGCGCGCTGGTGACGGGGCTCGCGCTGCCGAAGGATCCCCTCTCCTACCTGCTGGGGGCCGTCTCGCTCCTGCTGGCGATCACGGTGGCGTTCCTGGCAGACATGATGGTCAACCTCGCGGCCTTCTGGCTGCTGGAGACGCGGGGGCTGACCGTCGTCTACAACGGCGTGATGAACCTGCTCTCGGGTTTCCTGATCCCGATCGTGTGGTTCCCGGACTGGCTGCTGACCATCGCCCGCGCCACCCCGTTCCCCTCGATGATCCAGACCCCGATCGACACCCTCTCCGGCCGCATCCCGCCCCTCGAGGCGCTCCCCCTGGTCCTGGTCCAGGGGGCGTGGCTGGCGGTGCTCGCCCTCGCGGCCCAGCTGATGCTGCGTTCGGGTGTGCGCAGCGTGGAGGTCCAAGGTGGCTGACCCGAGGCCCCGTCCCGCCCGCACGACGCGCCCACCGCGCCGCCGCGACCCGGATCGTCCGGTCTCGACGGCCCGCATAGTGGCGACCCTGTACGGCTCGCGGATCCGCTCCCAGGCGACTTTCCGCGCCAGCTTCCTCGCCGACCTCGCCGGTCAAGTGCTCATCGTCGGCACCGAGTTCCTCGAGCTGTGGGTGATCCTCTCGCAGGTCAGCACCCTGGGCGGGATGACGCTCCCCCAGGTCGCGGTGGTCTACGGCCTCGGCGCGCTGGCCTTCGGGATCGCCGACATGCTCTTCGGGGAGATCGACGGTCTCTCGAGCGCCATCAGGTCCGGGAAGCTCGAGTCCCTGCTGATCCGACCCGTGCCGGTGCTCCTGCAGATCTCCAGCCTGGACCTGTCGCTGCGCCGCATCGGCCGGATCCTCGTGGGGCTGGCGATGTTCGTGACCGCGCTGGGGATCGCCGGCTTCCAGCCCACCGTCGCCACGGTGGCGCTCGCGATCCTGGCCCCGCCGGCCGGTGCCCTGATCTTCGGCGCCCTGTTCACCCTGGCCGGCGCCCTGCAGTTCTGGCTCGTCGACGGCCGTGAGTTCGCCAACGCCTTCACCTACGGCGGCAACTATGTCGCCACCACCCCGGGCGCGGTGTTCGCCCTGCCGCTGCGCGCCTTCTTCACCTTCGTCGTCCCCGCGACGCTGATCGCCTACGCCCCCACTCTCGCGCTGCTGGACCTGCCCGGTCCCCTCCTGGTCCCCGCATGGGCCGGGTGGGCCGGGCTGCCCGCCGCGCTCCTCGCCTGGATCGTCGCCGGCACGGCCTGGCGCGCGGGAGTCCGTCGATACACAGGAGCCGGTGGATGACCACCCCCGAACCCCATCCCTCGACCGACGCCTCCGATCCCTGCGGCGGTCCCCCGACCGCAGCGCCCGACGAGCCGGCCGTCGAGCTGAGCTCTCTGCGCCGCGACTACGCGGTGCGCTCGAGGGTGGCCGGCTCGCGCCGGCGTCGGCGCCAGATCGTGCGCGCGGTCGACGACGTCTCGCTGACCATCGCCCGGGGCGAGTCGGTCGGCTTCGTCGGCGCCAACGGCGCCGGCAAGTCCACCACCATCAAGATGATGACGGGCATCCTGCGCCCGACGTCCGGGGGCCTGCGCGTGCTCGGCCGCGATCCGGTGCCCCAGCGGCGGCACCTCGCCCGCGAGATCGGCGTCGTGTTCGGCCAGCGCTCCCAGCTGTGGTGGGACCTGCCCCTGCGGGAGAGCTACACGATCCTCGCCGCGATGCACCGGCTCACCGACCGACAGCGCGAAGCACGGCTGGATCGCCTGGTCGAGGGCCTGGACCTCGGCGGCTTCCTGGGCCGCCCGGTGCGTCAGCTCTCGCTCGGCCAGCGGATGCGCGGCGAGGTGGCGGCCGCGCTCCTGCACTCCCCCGACCTGGTGGTGCTCGACGAGCCGACGATCGGGCTGGACATGGTCTCCAAGGAGGGGCTGCGGCGCTTCCTGCGCACCGACCGCGCCGAGCGCGGCACGACGTTGTTCCTGACCACGCACGACATGGGCGACGTGGAGCGGCTGTGCGAGCGGATCGTGGTCGTCAATGCCGGCACGGTCGCCTACGACGGGGCGCTGGACTCCTTCCGCGCGCATCTCGGCGCGCCCCGGGAGCTGGTCGTCGACCTCGCCGAGCCGGTCGCCGCCCTCGCCCTGCCGGGCTCGGCCGAGACGGCGGCGGTGGAGGCCGAGGGGATCCGCCACCGCATCCGCTTCTCGGGGGCGGAGCTGACGGTTCCCGCGCTGCTGTCGGCGATCGGCGCCCAGACCACGGTGCGGGACTTGGCGCTGACCGAACCCGCCGTCGAGGACCTGGTGCGGACGATCTACGCCCGCGGCGGGATCGGCTGACCACCGCTGGGCCACCCGGTTCCCGTCCCGCGCTGTCCGGCACTGCTCCTGGCACGTGGGGGCCGCTCTGCCCGGCCCGCGCTCGCGTCCGCGCGCTGCCGTCCGGGTGCGAGAGGATGCGAGAGGATGGGGTCATGGATGAGCGCGAGAACAGCACGACGATGCACGGCGAGTACAAGGTCCGCGGCGGCAAGCTGGTCTCGGTGGAGCTGACGACCGAGGACGGTCGGATCGCCACCGCCCACGTGTTCGGAGACTTCTTCCTCGAGCCCGACGACGCTCTCGAGGATCTGAACGCCGCCCTGGAGGGGATGCCCACCCAGGCCACGGCCGCGGAGCTCTCCGCCGCCGTCACGGCGCGGCTCGAGTCCCGGTCCGATCCCGTCGAGATGATCGGCTTCGACGAGGAGGCGATCGCGATCGCGACCCGACGCGCGCTCGGCCACGCCTCCAGCTGGGAGGACCTCACCTTCGACGTGATCCCGGCGGTCTCGCTGCCGCCGGTGATGCACGTCGCGCTGGACGAGGTGCTGCCCCACGAGGTGATCGCCGGCCGGCGCCGTCCCCATTTCCGGATCTGGGACTGGGACTCCCCGCTCGTGGTGATCGGCTCCTACCAGTCGCTGAGCAATGAGATCGACGCCGACGGGGCGCGGAAGCACGGCATCGGCGTGGTGCGGCGCATCACCGGCGGCGGCGCCATGTTCATGGAGCAGGGCAACTGCATCACCTACTCCCTGGTGGTGCCCACCTCGCTGGTCGAGGGGCTCAGCTTCGAGCAGGCCTACGCCTACCTCGACGACTGGGTGATGGGGGCGCTCGCGGAGATCGGGGTGAAGGCCCATTACGTGCCGCTGAACGACATCGCCTCCGAGCAGGGCAAGATCGGTGGTGCCGCCCAGCGTCGCTTCGCCGGAGGCGTGCTGCTGCACCACGTGACGATGAGCTACGACATCGACGCCGACAAGATGGCCGAGGTGCTGAGGATCGGCAGGGAGAAGCTCTCGGACAAGGGCACCCGCAGCGCGAACAAGCGCGTGGACCCGATGCGCTCGCAGACGGGCCTGGCCCGCGAGCAGATCATCGAGGGGTTCCTGGACTTCTTCCGCGCCCGTTACGACACCGTCGACTCGACGTACACCGAGGACGAGCTGGCGAAGGCCCGGGACCTGGTGACCACGAAGTTCGCCACCGAGGAATGGACCACCCGGGTGCCGTGAGCCGCGCCGGGCGACGGAGCTCTCGCCGCACGCGGCACCAGAACTCTCGGGCCGATGAGGCCTCCGGAGCCTCGCGAGGGCGCTCACACTGCTGACGCCTGCGTTGCACCGAGGCGCAGACCTGGAACAATGGCCCCATGACCGATACCGCACCGCGCCCTGACACTGGTCCTGCCCTCCCCGATCGACCCTCCCTGGAGGGTCTCGAGGAGAAGTGGGACGGGGTATGGAGCGAGCAGCAGCTCTACGCCTTCGACCAGGACACCACCCGTGACCAGGTGTTCAGCGTCGACACCCCGCCGCCGACGGCGTCCGGATCGCTGCACATCGGCCACGTGTTCGGCTACTCGCAGGCGGACATGATCGTGCGCTACCAGCGCATGCGCGGCAAGAACGTGTTCTACCCGCTGGGCTGGGACGACAACGGCCTGCCCACCGAGCGTCGCGCCCAGAACTACTACGGGGTGCGCTGCGACCCGAGCCTGCCCTACGATCCGGACTTCACGCCCCCGCAGGAGGGCGGCTCGAACAAGTCCTCCAAGGCCGCGAACCAGCTGCCGGTCTCGCGCCGCAACTTCATCGAGCTGTGCGAGCGGCTCACCACCCTGGACGAGAAGTCCTTCGAAGAGGTCTTCCGCACCCTGGGACTGTCGGTGGACTGGAACCACAGCTACCAGACGATCGACGCCGCCTCCCGCGCGACCTCCCAGCGCGCCTTCCTCGAGAACCTCGAGCAGGGTCAGGCGTACCAGGCGGAGGCACCCACGATGTGGGACGTCACCTACCGCACCGCGGTGGCGCAGGCCGAGCAGGAGGACCGCGAGCGCGACGGCGCCTACCACCGCATCGGTTTCACCAGGATCGACGGCACCGGGGAGACGGTGTTCATCGAGACCACCCGCCCCGAGCTTCTGCCGGCCTGCGTGGCCCTGGTGGCCCATCCCGAGGACGAGCGCTACCAGGAGCTGTTCGGCTCCACCGTGACCTCTCCCCTGTTCGGCGTCGAGGTGCCCGTCATGGCGCACCCCCTCGCCCAGATGGACAAGGGCGCCGGCATCGCGATGATCTGCACCTTCGGCGACGCGAACGACGTGACGTGGTGGCGCGAGCTCGAGTTGCCCACCCGCTCCGTGGTGGGTCGCGACGGCCGCTTCCTGCCCGAGACTCCGTGGATCACCACCGCCGACGGCCGGGCCTCCTACTCCGAGCTGGTGGGGCTGACGGTGTTCAGCGCCCAGAAGCGCGTGGTGGAGATGCTCACCGCCTCCGGGGACCTGGTCGGCGAGCCGGAGAAGATCTCCCACCCGGTGAAGTTCTACGAGAACGGCGACAAGCCGCTGGAGTTCGTCACCTCCCGCCAGTGGTACCTCACCAACGGCGGGCGCGACACCTCCGAAGGAGGCCTGCGCGATGAGCTCATCGCCCGCGGGTCCGAGCTGACCTGGCACCCCGCGTACATGGAATCCCGCTACCGCAACTGGGTCGAGGGCCTCACCGGCGACTGGCTGATCTCCCGCCAGCGCTTCTACGGCGTGCCGTTCCCCCTCTGGTATGCGGTCGGTGCCGATGGCGAGACCGATTACGACACGGTGCTCACCCCGCCCGTCGAGTCGCTGCCGATCGACCCCACGATCGACGTGCCCGCCGGGTACGAGGAGTCGCAGCGGAACCGCCCCGGCGGCTTCGTCGCCGACCCGGACATCCTCGACACCTGGGCGACCTCCTCGCTGAGCCCGCAGCTCGCGGGCGGCTGGAACGCCGACGCGGCCTCCGACGGGCTCTTCTCCACGGTGTATCCGATGGATCTGCGCCCCCAGGGGCACGACATCATCCGCACCTGGCTGTTCTCCACGATCGTGCGCTCCCATCTGCAGCAGGATTCGCTGCCGTGGAAGCACGCCTCGATCAACGGCTGGATCCTGGACCCGGACCGCAAGAAGATGTCCAAGTCCAAGGGCAACGTGGTCACCCCCATCGGTCTGCTGCACCAGCACGGCTCCGACGGGGTGCGCTACTGGGCGGGCCGGGCGCGCCAGGGCGTGGACACGGCCTTCGACGAGGGGCAGATGAAGATCGGCCGACGCCTGGCGATCAAGATCCTCAACGCCTCCAAGTTCGCCCTCGGCTTCGGCACCGCCCCGGCGGACCCCAGCGGACGCCTGGCCGCGGACCCGTCGGCCGTCACCGATCCGCTGGATCGCGCTCTGCTGGCGAATCTCGCCCGGGTCGTCGACCAGGCCACGGCCGCCTTCGAGGAGATGGACTATGCCCGCAGCCTCGAGGTCGCCGAGCCCTTCTTCTGGGCCTTCTGCGACGACTACATCGAGCTGGTCAAGGAGCGTGCCCACGGCAACGGACCCGCGGGGGACGCCGGGGCGGCGTCGGCCCGAGCGGCGCTGGCGATCACCCTCGAGGTGCTGCTGCGCCTGTTCGCCCCCGTGATCGTCTTCGCCACCGAGGAGGTCTGGTCGTGGTGGCGCGGCGGCAGCGTGCACACCCAGGCCTGGCCCGTCGCGGAGCCCCTGCGCGAGGCCGCTGCCGGGCAGGACGAGTCGCTGCTGGATTCCGTCGCCCGCGCCGCGGTCTCGGTGCGGCGCATCAAGTCCGATGCGAAGGTCTCCCAGAAGACCCCGATCCTCCAGGTGAAGCTGGTGGCGCCGCAGACGTCCCTGGGGCATCTCGAGGCCGCCTCCGCGGACCTCACGGCGCTGGGCCGGATCGAGCGGTTCGAGCTCGTGGCCGGAGAGGGCGAGGACATCCTCGCCGAGGACGTCGAGCTGGGCGAGCCGCCGGTCAAGCAGCCGCGGAACCAGGGCTGAGCGAGCGGCCCGGGGCTCAGAACGGCCACTTGTCCTCGACGAAGTCGCTGGCACCCTCGAAGGCGCCCTGGGCGTCGCCGATGGCGTCGTCGAGGTTGTAATCTCCGGGCGTGATGTCGTTGACGATCTCGTTGGGGTGGATCGAGACGGCGAGGTCCGCATCGATGCCGACGGCGGCGGCGACGTCGCCGCCGACGGCCAGGCCGACCTCGTCGGTCGAGACGGTCCCGCCGTAGCTCCCGCCGATGCCGGCGCCCGCCTCGACGCCGAAGGAGCCCGAGGAGCTGAACCAGCCGCCCGGCGAGGTCGAGGAGAAGTCCGCATCGGCCTTGGCGCCCGCGAACGCTCCGGCGTCGGCCCCGAAGGTGAAGCCGTTGACGTCGCCCTCGTCGTTGCGCGTCAGATGGGCATAGGAGTTCACGTGGGCCTCGGCCCCGGCGTACCCGGTGACGCCGATCGTGTTGCTGGACCCGAAGGGGCCGTTCAAGGTGCCGTGGATGTCGCCGTAGGCGCCGGCGCCGGCCGAGGCGCCCATGCTCGCCCCGTCCGGACCCGTCGTGATCCCCGCCTCGGCGTACGCCTCCGCGCCGAGGCGGCCGTCGGTCTGGTACGACATCCCGCCGGGCAGGTTCAGCTGCTCGTCGAATCCGATCTCGGCCCCGGCGCGGGCCCCTGCGGTCCGGGTGGTGTTGCCGAACTCATCGGTCGTGGTGCTGGTGCCGGCGCTCGCGCGCGTGTTCGCGTACCCGTCGAAGTAGCCGCGCTCGTTGTCGATCTCGCGGCCGTCCCAGTGCGATCCGCCCGCGTCATTCCCCCCGACCGGGCGGGCGTTCGAGGCGGCATTGCCGACGCCATATCCGGGGTCGCCGTAGAAGCCCGGGCCTCCTCCCCCGGGGTCACCGGTTCCCAGAGCGTTGCCCAGCACCCCGAGGAGCCCCGGCCCCAGCGGAGCACCGGGGAACGCCGGCAGCGGCATCAACGGGCCGAAGGGCCCGCCGGGCAGCCGGCCGGAGACGACGTCGAAGAAGCCGCCGTCGCGGGAGGTCTCGTCCTGCTGCTCCGCGTGCTGCTCGAGCTGACGCGCCCGCTCGCGCACGTCCTCGCTGCGGGCCAGCAGCTCCTGCCGCACGGCGCCGTGCCAGCGCTCCCGGAATGCATCTGCGTCCGGGCCCTCCCAGCTCGCGCTGTCGATCGCGGACTGCGCACTCGCGACGAGGTCCTCGAGCCTCTGTGCCCCCTGTGTGCAGGCCGCGCCGTGCTGCCGCATCTGCTCGGTGTCCCCACCGTAGAATTCGGCCACGACCGCTCCCCTCGTGCTGTCCTCCGCTGACCCTGACGTGGGAGCGAGCCTACGACGATCGCTCCGTCCCGCCCATGGGGAGTACTCCCCATAGGGTGGATCCCGCAGCACCGCCGGGCGGGCTCCTCGGAGCACCACGGCCCACCCGGCACGGCCCACCACACCCCACCATCCCTCGGAGGCGCACATGCCACGGACGATCCGCGGCGCAGGATCGCGCGTGAATCTCGTCATCGGACCCCTGGTCATGCTGATCGGCATCGGCGCGGGGATCACCGCGATCGTGCTGACCATCGTGCTGGGTGCCGCGGGCTTCCTCGCCCTGTTCATCCCGGCCGCGCTCGCCCTCGCCGGCGGAGCCTTCGTGCTGCGCGGCGCGCGGCGCTCCCGCCTGCAGATCGATGCCGACGGATTCACCTGGTGCGGGTTCCTCGGGGCCGAGCGGTCCGTGCGCTGGGAGCAGCTCCATCAGCTGCTGCCGCCCCCGTCGGGCACGTCCCGCACCGTGGCGATCGCGGAGCTCCGCGACCGGTCCCGGATCGAGGTGCGGGCGCTCTGGGAGTCCCCGACCTCCCCGGGATCGCTGCTCGGCGACGCGGACCACTCCACGGCACAGAACGCGCTCCTGGCGGCGCACCGGGAGTGGTTGTCCGGGCGGCGCTGACCGCCGGCCGATCCGCCGGGAGGCGCCGGCCACCGGGGCTCAGCGCACGACCTCGCGGTGGCCCCGGTCCGGGCGGCGGGTCCAGCCGCGGGCATCCAGGTGCTCCAGCAGCGGGACCGCGATGCGCCGCGTGGTGCCCAGTGCCTGCCGGGCCTGGCTGGTGGTGAACGGCTGCGGCAGCGCGGCGAGCTCGCGCATGGCCAGTGCCGGCGCGGTGGGCAGCAGGATCACCTCCCCGGGCAGACGCAGCAATCGCCGCAGCCGGGCGGCCGCGGCGAGCTCGCGCGGTCCCAGGCCCAGCACGACCAGCTCGTCGGCCTCCGGGGCGACGAAGGGATGCTCGCCCAGGCGCTGTTCGAGCCGACGCACCGCGGGCTCGGCCGGGCCCAGGGAGTCGGCGTCGGTCGTCGCGCGGATGCGCCCTGTCACCTGGTGCAGGCCGGCGGCGGCGAGGACGGGGGCCAGCAGGTCCGGGTCGGGCAGCTCCAGGGCGTCGGCCGCCGCCTTGCGCGGCAGTCCCGGGGACAGCGCGTCGGCGTCACGGTCCGCGGCGACGAGCTCTCGCAGCCGTACGGACCAGGACTGCAGCGCGGGGGCGTCCACCAGCCAGCGCCCGTGCCGGGCCAGCGTGTCCGGGAGCTGCTCGGGCACGGCGATCCCGGCGCGGACCAGGGTGTCCTCCCGCATCGCGCCGCGGCGCGCCACCTCAGCGGCGGCGTCTCCCTGGGCCGGCATCGACGCGAGGGTCCGGGCTCGGCGCCGGCCTTCCCCGCGGCGGTCGAGGTGGGGCGGGTCGAGGTCGAGCACGACCGCGCCCCCGCGTACGGCGCGGGAGCTGGTGGCGCGCAGGACCAGGCGGTCCCCGACCGTCAGCGGGAGCGGCCGGTCGAGGGTGAGGCGCGCATGGTCCGCTCCCAGCGGCCGCAGCCGGGCCGCGACGGTCGCGGTGCCGAGGTGGACCATCAGCTGTGCCGGGGAGTTCTCGAAGCCGTCACCGCTCACGCGGCGCACGTCCAGCACGGCAGTGTGCATCCATGTCCCGGGGGTGAGCAGGGCGTCGCCGCGTCCGATGTTCTCGGCGGCCACCCCGCGCAGATTCACCGCCGCCCGCGTGACCGGGACGAGCCGGTCGGTCTGTCCGCCGAGGTGCTGAAGACCGCGGACGGTGAGCACACCCCCGCGTCGGGCCCCGGCCAGCTCGAGCCGGTCCCCCTGCGCGAGGGTCCCGGCCGGGAGCGTGCCGGTGACCACGGTGCCGGCGCCGGAGATCGGGAAGGAACGATCCACCCACAGCCGTATCCGCTGTGTCGCCGACGGCGCCGGAGCGCTGCGCACGACCTCGTCGAGCCGGTCCCGCAGCTGGTCCAGCCCGTCCCCGGTCACCGAGGAGACGGCGACGGCGGGGGCATCGGCGAGCCCGGTCCCGGCCAGCTCGGCGCGGGACCGGGCGAGAGCGGTCTCCACCCGGTCCGGGGCCAGGTCGGTGCGGGTGATGACGATCAGCCCCTGGTCGATGCCGAGCGCCTCGAGAGCGTCGCGGTGGTCGCCGGACTGGGCGCTCCAGCCCTCGTCGGCCGCGATCACGAAGCACACGATCGGGGCAGGTCCGAGACCAGCCAGCATGGTGCCCAGGAATCGCTCGTGCCCGGGAACGTCGACGAAGGACACCTCCGTGCCCGAGGGCAGGGTCATCCCGGCGAAGCCGAGCTCGATGGTCAGCCCCCGCTGCTTCTCCTCGCGCAGACGGTCCGGGTCGGTGCCGGTCAGGGCGCGGATCAGCGTCGACTTGCCGTGGTCGACGTGCCCGGCGGTCGCGACCACCTGCCTCATCGGGGCGGCTCCGCGGTCCTGCCCCGGGCCCGCGCCGCCTCGACGGCCGCGATCACCAGGTCGTCCTGATCCTCGGGGATGCAGCGCAGGTCCAGCAGGCAGGTGTCCTCCCGCACGGTCGCCACGACCGCGGGTCTGCCGGTGCGCAGGGGCCCGGCGAGCTCGGGCTCGAGGGCGACCGCCCAGCCGGGCAGCGGCACCTCGGCCCCTTCCCCGCCGCCGACGCGGCCGTCGTGGGCGACGAGCCGCCCGCCCGTCCGTCCGGCGAGGGCGGCGGTGCGCTCGCGCAGCCGGCCCTCGTCGGTGCGCAGGGCCGCGAGCACCGGCGGGGTGGGGCCCGTCAACGTCGCTTCGAGGGCGGCCAGGGTGAGTTTGTCGGCGCGGACCGCCCGCGCCAGCGGATGACGGGCCAGGCGTGCGATGACCTCGGCCGTCCCGAGCAGGATGCCGGCTTGGGGCCCGCCGAGGAGCTTGTCCCCGCTGGCGAGGACGAGGTCCGCGCCGTCACGCAGGGCGGTGGCGGCGTCGGGCTCGGCGGGCAGGAGCGGTTCGGGGGCGAGCAGGCCGCTGCCGAGGTCGGCGACCAGAGGGACACCCGCGGCGCGGCAGGGGCCGGCGATATCGGGCAGGGGGACCTCGCTGGTGAAGCCGATGACGCGGTAGTTGCTGGTGTGGATCCGCAGCACGCAGCCGGTGTCGGGTCCGAGGGCCTGTTCGTAGTCGGCCAGGTGGGTGCGGTTGGTGGTGCCGACCTCGTGAAGCGCCGCGCCGGTGGAGGTGATGAGGTCGGGCAATCGGAATCCGGCCCCGATCTCGATCATCTCCCCCCGGCTGAGCACCACGTCGCCGGACCCGACCAGGGCGGTGGTCGCGAGCAGCAGGGCGGCGGCGCCGTTGGTGACCACGAGCGCTTCCTCGGCCGCGGGGCAGGCGGCCAGCAGGGCGGCCCGGGCCCCTGCGCCGCGACGGGATCGTGCCCCGGTGGCGAGGTCGAACTCGACGTCGGTGTACCCGGCGGCGTCCTGGACCGCTTCCCGGGCGGTCTCGGACAGCGGCGCACGGCCGAGGTTGGTGTGCACGATGACCCCGGTGGCGTTCAGCACCGGGCGCAGCGAGGAGGCGGCGCCGTCGCCGAGCGCGGCGAGGACCTCGTCGAGCACCTGCTCGGGAGCGATCTGTCCGCCCCGGGCGCGGTCCTGGGCAGCCCGGACGAGGTCGCGCACCACGCGAGCGCTCATGGTCGCGCTCGCTCGCGCGATCTCAGGGTGGGCGAGCAGGGAGTCCGTGCGCGGGATGCGCCGCCGAGGGTCCTCCGTCGCCGGCCTGGGCAGCGGACCCGCAGGGCGTCCCGGCGCCTCACGGCCCCCCGGGGCCCGGCGGCTCCCCGGATCCTGGGTCACGGTGAACCTCCTCGGCGCGGCATGGCGTTGGCGGAGGCGGACGGGAATCGAACCCGCCAGACCGAGATGCTCGGTCTCACCGGTTTTGAAGACCGGGGCGCCCACCAGGACACGTACGCCTCCGCCCACAAGGTACCACCGTCCCACCTGCACATTCCTAGCCTGCTGAGTAGGCTCCGGGCATGAGCGACTCTCCGGTCTCCGAATCCCCGATCATCCCGGTGCCGACGACCCCGGCGGTTCCCGCGGTCCGCCTGACGACGATGGCCCACGGCGGCGGCTGCGCCTCCAAGATCCCGCCGGGCGAGCTCGAGGAGGTGGTCGGCGCCCTCGCCGGCCCACAGCACGAACAGGTGATCGTGGGGCTGGACGACGGGGACGACGCCGCCGCGGTGCGGATCGCGGGCGGCACCGCCGTGCTGTCGACCGCCGACTTCTTCACCCCCGTGGTGGATGACGCCTACGACTGGGGGCGCATCGCCGCCGCCAACGCGCTCTCCGACATCTACGCGATGGGCGGGGACCCGGTGGTGGCGATCAATCTGGTGGGCTGGCCGCGCGGCGTGCTGCCGCTGGAGCTGCTGCGCGAGGTCCTCGCCGGCGGGCTCGCGATCGCCCAGGAGGCGGGCGTGCCCGTGATCGGCGGTCACTCCGTGGACGACCCGGAACCGAAGTACGGCATGGCCGTCACGGGCACCGCCGACCCGGACCGCCTGCTGCGCAACGATGCCGCGCGGCCCGGCCTGCCGCTGAC
This sequence comes from Brachybacterium sp. P6-10-X1, assembly GCF_001969445.1. Taxonomy (NCBI): domain Bacteria; kingdom Bacillati; phylum Actinomycetota; class Actinomycetes; order Micrococcales; family Dermabacteraceae; genus Brachybacterium; species Brachybacterium sp. P6-10-X1. The sequence continues at coordinate 4,218,565 of NZ_CP017297.1, read as the reverse complement.
GCTGACCAAACCGCTCGGCGTCGGGCTGCTGAACAACCGGATGACGTCCACCGCCGAGGTCTCCGCGGCCGCCGTCGAGACCATGACCACCCTGAACCGGGAGGCGGCCCGGGCCGCCCTGGACGCCGGGGCCCGGGCCGCGACCGACGTGACGGGCTTCGGACTGCTGGGCCATCTGCACAAGATGACGCGGGCCTCCGGGGTCGGAGCGGTCGTGGACCGCTCCGCGGTGCCGCTGATCGACGGGGCCGCCGAGGCGCTGCGGGACGGCTACGTCTCCGGCGGCACCCGACGGAACCTCGACTGGGTCCGCGACCACCTGCAGGCAGGGCCCGGCATCACCGAGGACGACCTGCTGCTGCTGGCCGATGCGCAGACCTCCGGCGGGCTGCTGGTCGTCGGCGAGGTCCCCGGTCACCCGATCATCGGCGAGATCGTCGGGGGCTCGGGGCTCGAGGTGCGCTGACCCTGCCCCGTCGGTCGGCAGCCGGGCCGTGGCCGCGCAGGGTGCTCACCGCAGGCAGTGCCCGCCGCGCTCAGTATCCGCGGTTCTCCGGGACATCGGGCGCGCCCGTGTCCGGGGAGCCGGACTCGGCGGCCTCGGGCCGTGCGGGGCCAGGCCCGGTCTGCCCGGGGTCCGCCGTCTCGTGGCCCGCGGGGCGCGGGGCGGTGGTGATCGAGTCATCGGTGATACCGGCTGCGCGGCGCTGAGCGAGCCGCTCCCGCTGCGGCTCGATGACGCGGCGAGGGTCCTTGACCGATTCCAGACCGGCCTCGAGCACGCCGAAGCGGGTGAGCGCCGAGGCGCCGACCAGCGCGAGCCCGCTGACGACCGCGATCCCGCGACGGCGTCCGCCCAGCAGCGCTCCCAGACCGCCCGCGAGCGCGAGGCCCTCGGCCAGCCGGAGTTTCCGCCCCGCGCCGCCCGTCTCGAGCGGTTCGGATTCCAAGGGGTGCATCTGCCTCTTCATGCTGCGCATCCCGATCACGTCCCCCGCGGCGCCGAGCACGGCCACGATCCGAGCCGGCCCGGACTCCTGCGTGGAGGTCGTCACCAGAGCGGCCCCGCCGGCGGCGATGCTCGCCGAGGACACGAAGACGTACGCCAATCCCCTGCGGGAGGCCGCCCAGGTGGGGACGGCGGTGTCGCCGAGCAGCACGGCCGTGTAGGCGGCCAGCGGCGCGCCGAGCACCGCCGCTGTCGCTCCCCCGGCGCCCTCGGCCGCACGCAGGGGGCGTCGAAGACGGCCCAGCGGCAAGCGCTCGCCGGTCATCCGATCCAGCTCACCGGCCACGGCGAACCCGGCGGATGTGCCGAAAGCCGTCAGCAACCAGGTCCCCACGCTCATCGGCGACGTCGGTTTGACCACGCGCAGCATGTGCAGGAAGCGCTCCGGGCGCCCGAGGTCGAGGACCAGCGCCGGCAGGCCGACGCCGACCGCCCCGAGTGCGGTCAGCCGTGCATTGCGTCTCAGGCGGGGCAGACCGGTGAGGTCTCCGCCGGCGCCGAGCAGGGCGGAACCGCCCGCGAGACCGCCGACGAAGAGGTACAGGCCGATCGGCCACTCCCACGGCGGTGCCTTGACCACGGGGCGCCCGTAGTAGGAGCTGAACTCGATGTCCTCGACCATGGGCGTCTCGCGCGAGCCGTCGCCTCCGCCGGACGATCCGGACTGCCGACGGGGTCTGCCGTCACCTCGACGCTTCCGCCGCGGCGGTTCCGGCGGGCGGTACGCGTCGTACTCGGAATGCGCCGCGTGCGTCACCGACGCCCTCCGAGGAAGGCGAGAGCGGTCGCGGTGATCATCCCGAGGGCGGCGACCCCGGCCGTGCGGTACATCTGCGGCAGCGCCTTCGTGGGCACCTGCGGGTCGGGCGGCAGCCCGTAGACCTCGGGCTCGTCGAGCAGCAGGAACACCGATCCGATGCCGCCCACGCCGTCGTTCGCGTTGGCGCCGTAGAGACGCGCTTCGGTCATGCCCTGCGTGTGCAGCTGCTGGACCCGGTCCTCGGCGGACTCGACCATGTCCTCGTGGTCGCCGAACTTGATCGAGGTGGTCGGGCAGGTCTGCGCGCAGGCGGGCGTCTCGCCGTCGACCAGCCGGTCGTGGCAGAGGGTGCACTTGTGGGCCGTCCCGAGCTCGGGGACCTCCTCCGGCTCCTCGCGGGAGGACCGCGGGGAGATGGTGCCGTCGTCACGGCGCTCGATCACGCCGAACGGGCATCCGCCCACACAGGTCCCGCACCCGTTGCAGATGTCCTGCTGCACGACGACGCTGCCGAACTCCGTGCGGTACAGCGCTCCGGTCGGGCACACGTCCAGGCACCCGGCATTGGTGCAGTGCTTGCAGACGTCCGAGGACATCAGCCAGCGGAACTCGGGGGTGTCCGGCGGCGTGGTGTCCTCGCCGCTGAGGTCGTCCCCGGGCCGGCCGCCGGGGGTTGACGACGCACCGGGCCGCGGGCCGCCGGGGCGGGGGCCCACGGTGGGCATGCCCAGGTCGACGAGACGTCGGCCCGAGTCCCGGGCCTCCTCGATGCGCTCGGAGTCCTGCTCCACGAAGGCCACGTGACGCCAGGTGTTCGCGCCCAGCCCCCCGGTGTTGTCGAAGGAGGACCCGAGCAGCTCCAGATCCCCGTCGGCAGGATTGCGGTTCCACTCCTTGCACGCGACCTCGCAGGCCTTGCATCCGATGCAGATCGAGGTGTCGGTGAAGAAACCCTTGCGCGGATGCTCGTGCTCGGTCTCGGCACCGGTCCCCCGACGTCCTGCGGACTCGATCGTCGATCCCATCAGTGCTCCTCTCGCGTGGTGCGCTCGGCCTCGGGTGCCTCGTCATCGTCCTGGCCCGGGGTGTTCCCGGCCCGCGCATCCTCGGGAAGAACGGCGGGGGCGATCGCCTCGTCGCCCGTCGTCGGACCGATCCCCGCCCGACGCTGGAAGTCTGCCACCAGATCGCGCAGCGCCGGTCCGCGCGGACGACGGCCGGGGCGCAGCGCGCAGGCGACGACCTTGGAGTTCTGGATCTGCGTGTTGGCGTCGAGGTTCATCCCGACGAGGTCGTTGACCGCGTCCCCCGAGACCACCGCCTCGCTGCCCTGCGCCCAGTGGTACGGGATCCCGATCTGGTGCACCGTGCGCCCGCCCGCCCGCAGCGGGGACATGCGGCGGGTGATCAGCACGCGGGCCTCGATCGCCGACCGGGCGGAGATCACGGTCGCCCAGCCGTACGGTTCCAGCCCGACCTCGGCCGCGAGCTCCGGGGAGACCTCGCAGAACAGTTCCGGCTGCAGTTCGGCGAGATACGGCAGGAAACGGCTCATCCCCCCGGCGGTGTGATGCTCCGTGAGGCGGTAGGTGGTGAACACGTACGGATACACCTCGCCCTCGGCCGCCGTCGCGGTGATGCCCGGGGCGTTCATGTTGTCGCGGTCCGCGATCGTCCTCTGCGTGGGGTTCGCCTGCTGGGCGTACAACGGGTTGGGGATCGGTGACTCGACCGCCTCGTAGTGCGTGGGCAACGGGCCGTCCACCATGCCCGAGGGCGCGAACAGCCAGCCCCGCCCGTCGGCCTGCATGACGAACGCATCGTTGCCGGCGAGGGCGGCGGCACCGCCCTTCTCGGCATCCCCCCTGTCGTGGGGATGCTTGTCCGGGGGGAAGTCGGGAACGTCCTTCCCGGTCCACTGCTCGGCGTCCTCGTCCCACCAGACATATCTCTTGCGTTCGCTCCAGGGCCTGCCGTCGGCGTCGGCGGAGGCGCGGTTGTAAAGGATCCGACGGTTGGCGGGCCACGCCCATGCCCATTCGGCCGCCGTGCTGTCCTGTTCACTGCCGGGTTTGCGACGGGCAGCCTGGTTGACCCCGCCCGCGTAGACGCCGGCGTAGATCCAGCAGCCGCCGGCGGTGGTGCCGTCGGCCGTCATCTCCGTGTAGGAGGACAGGGGCGTGCCATCCTTCTCCCCGCCGACGTGATAGCCGTTGATCTCCTTGAGCACCGCCTCCGGGTCCGGTTCGCCGTGCTCGTCGGTCGGGTAGTCCCAGGTGAGGTCCAGCAGCGGGCGGTCCCGCGGATCCTGCGAGTCCTTCAGCCGCTCCCGGACGCGCCGACCGAGCTCGTGCATGAACGACAGCTCGCTCGTGCAGTCACCGGGCGGGGTGACGGCCCGCTCCCGCCACTGCACCAGGCGCTGCGTCTGGGTGAACGACCCGGCCTTCTCCGTATGGTTCGCGGCGGGCAGGAAGAACATCTCGGTGGCGATGTCCTCGGTCCTCAGCTCTCCCGATTCGATCTCCGGCCCCTCCTTCCACCACGTGGCCGATTCGATCATGGAGAAGTCACGCACGACCATCCATTTCAGATGCGACATCCCCAGGCGCTGCAGGCGACCGTTGGCGGAGCCCACGGCGGGGTTCTGTCCCAGCAGGAAGTACCCGTCGACGCCGTCCTCGAGCATCCGCATCGTGGTCTGGTACGTACCGTGGGCGCCGGTCAGGCGCGGCAGGTTGTCGAACGCCCAGTCGTTCTCCGCGGTCGCCGCATCGCCCCACCACGCTTTGAGCAGGTTCACCGCGTACGACTCGGAGTCCGCCCAGAAGCCCTTCTGGGTCTTCGTGCCGATCGAGTCGACGTAATCCCGGAACGCATCATGCGCTCCGACCTTGGGCATCGGCAGGTACCCCGGCAGGAGGTTGAACAAGGTCGGGATGTCGGTCGAGCCCTGGATCGTGGCGTGGCCCCGCAGCGCCATGATCCCGCCGCCCGGGCGGCCCATGTTCCCCAGCAGCAGCTGCAGCACTCCGGCGGCCCGGATGAACTGCGCGCCGCCGACGTGCTGGGTCCAGCCCACGGCGTAGGCGAAGCAGGTGGTGCGCTCCGGACCGGAGTTCTCCGTCACCGACCGGGCCAGGTACTCGAAGTCGGCGCGCGAGATGCCGCACGCCTCCTCGACCATCTCCGCGGTGTACCGGGCGTAGTGGCGCTTCAGGATCTGGAAGATGCACTGGGGATCCTGCAGGCTCTCGTCCCGGACAGGCACGCCGCGTCCCAGCTGGGGGCCGCCGGAGCCGTGCGATTCGCCGTGGGACTCGCCGTGCGTCGTCGGAGTGCCCGTCGCCCGGCTCTCGCCCTCCTCGGACGCATCCGCGTACTGCCACGAGGAGGTGTCGTAGGTGCCCGTGGCGGGGTCGAACCCCGAGAAGAGCCCGTCGAGGTCCTCGGCATCGGCGTAGTCCTCCTCGAGGATCGAGGAGGCATTGGTGAACGCCTTGACGTAGTCCTCGAACCAGAGGTCATGAGCGAGCACGTAGTTGATCAGGGCGCCGAGGAGCACGATGTCCGTGCCCGCCCGGATCGGCAGGTGCTTGTCGACGTTCGCGCTGGTGCGCGAGAACCGCGGGTCGACGTGGATGACCCGGGCTCCGCGCGACCGCGCCTCCATGACCCACTGATAGCCCACCGGATGGGCCTCCGCCATGTTGGAGCCCTGGATGACGATGCAATCGGCATGGGCCATGTCCTGCAGGTGCTGCGTGGCCCCACCGCGTCCGAACGAGGTCCCCAGACCGGGGACCGTGGCGGAGTGTCAAATGCGCGCCTGGTTCTCCATCTGGATGGCTCCCGCCGCGGTGAAGAGCTTCTTGGCGAGGTAGTTCTCCTCGTTGTCGATGGTCGCGCCGCCGAGCGATGCGATTCCCATCGCCCGCCGCAGCGGGCGGCCCTCCTCGTCCTCCTCCTCCCAGTGACGGCGTCGCGCTTCGAGGAAGCGGTCGGCGATCATGTCCAGGGCGGTGTCGAGGTCGAGGTCCTGCCAGTCCGTGGCGTACGGGGGGCGGTAGCGGACCGTCGTGACGCGGCGCGAGGAATTGACCAGCTGCTCGCTCGCGGCCCCCTTGGGGCAGAGCCGACCTCGCGAGATCGGAGAGTCAGGATCGCCCTCGATCTGGATGACGCGGTTGTCCTTGGCGTAGACCTTCTGCCCGCAGCCGACGGCGCAGTACGGGCAGACGCTCTGGACGACGGTGTCCGCCTCGCGCGTGCGGGGAGCGATGTTCCGAGTCGCCCGCGAGGTGACCGCGCTGCCCCGGCCGGACGGGTCCGCGCCGCGCAGCTGCCGGATCACCGGCCACTCGAGGAACTGGAATCCTGCCATGTGATCCAGGTTACCAGCCCACCGCCGTGGTTCAGGACCCGGCGGCCCCCTCCTCGCGGATCCGCTCGTGGTGGCGGATCACCTCGGTGACGATGAAGCGCATGAACGCCTCGGCGAAGACGGGGTCGAGGCCCGCGGTGTCCGCCAGGGAGCGCAGATGCTCGATCTGCTCCTGCTCGCGGGTGGGATCGGCGGGCGGCAGGCCGTGGGTGGCCTTCAAGACGCCGACGCGCTGGGTGTGGGCGAAGCGCTCGGCAAGCAGGTGGACGAGCGCGGCGTCGATGTTGTCGATGCTGCGACGCTCCTGGGCCAGCAGCTCGCGGGCCCGTGCGGCATCGCCGCGGTCATGCCTGCCGCGGTCGTCCTCCGCGCGGTCGGGCGCCATCAGGCGGACCGGTCCTGACGGGAGGGCTCGACCTCGCGGTCGCCGTCCTTGCCGGTGACCATCAGCGGGGCACGACCCTCGGTGATGACGCCCTCGGTGATGACCACCTTGACGACGTCGCTGCGGGAGGGGACGTCGAACATGACCTCCTGCAGCGAATCCTCCAGGATCGCCCGCAGGCCGCGCGCCCCGGTGCCGCGCTCGATCGCGCGCTCGGCGACCGCCTCCAGGGCGCTGCGTTCGAAGTCGAGCTCCACCCCGTCCAGGGCGAACATCTTCTGGAACTGCTTGACCAGCGCGTTGCGCGGTTCGGTGAGGATCCGGATGAGGGCCTCGCGGTCCAGGTTCGACACGCTCGTGATGACCGGCAGGCGACCGATGAACTCCGGGATCAGGCCGAACTTCAACAGGTCCTCGGGCAGCAGCTTGGCGTAGATCGCCTCCTGCTCGAGCGGCGTGTGCAGCTCGGCGCCGAAGCCGATGCCCCGCTTGCCGATCCGGGAGCCGATGATGTCCTCGATGCCCGCGAAGGCGCCCGCCACGATGAACAGCACGTTCGTGGTGTCGATCTGGATGAATTCCTGATGGGGGTGCTTCCGCCCACCCTGCGGGGGCACCGCGGCGACAGTTCCCTCGATGATCTTCAGCAGCGCCTGCTGCACGCCTTCGCCGGAGACGTCGCGGGTGATCGAGGGGTTCTCCGACTTGCGACCGATCTTGTCGACCTCGTCGATGTAGATGATCCCGCGTTCGGCCTTCTTGACGTCGTAGTCGGCGGCCTGCAGCAGCTTGAGCAGGATGTTCTCGACGTCCTCGCCGACGTAGCCGGCCTCGGTCAGGGCAGTGGCGTCGGCCATCGCGAAGGGGACGTCGAGCATGCGCGCGAGAGTCTGGGCGAGGTACGTCTTGCCGCAGCCGGTGGGGCCGACCATCATGACGTTCGACTTCGCGACCTCGATCTCGTCGCGGTCGCCGTCCGTCTCCTCCGCCAGGGTCTCGGCGGCGCTCTTTGCCGACGCGGGCGCATCCTCACCCTCCTGCGCCCGCACGCGCTTGTAGTGGTTGTAGACCGCGACCGCGAGGGCCCGCTTGGCAGGCTCCTGACCCACGACGTAGTCGCCGAGGAAGGTGTGGATCTCCTGCGGGGTGGGCAGCGGGGCGTGCTCCTCGGCGGCGGGCTGCGCGGCCTGGATCTCCTCGGCGATGATCTCGTTGCACAGCTCGATGCACTCTTCGCAGATGTACACCCCGGGGCCCGAGATCAGACGTTCGACCTGCTTCTGCGACTTCCCGCAGAAGGAGCATTTGAACACGTCGGCCCCATCGCTCGTGCGCGCCATCTCCGTGTCCTTTCGTCGGGCCACCATCAGTGCGTTCGTCGTCCGCCCCGGGCTGTCGACCCGGGAGCCGCGGACCGTTCCACGGTACCGTGCCCGCACCGCCCGCCGCGGGAGGCGGGCCCTGCTGGGCGCCGCCGAGTCAGCCGAGCCGCATCGCACGACCCCCCGTCCCGCGCACAGCGGGGCGAGGGGCCGCCGGGGCAGCTGCGGTAGCCGCGCACCGGGGAGCATTCCTCCGGCTGCGGCGCGCCCTCACGAGGAGATCGGCCGCCGCGGCGCCTTGCGCGACTCCAGCACCTGGTCGACCAGCCCGTACTCGAGCGCGCTGGCCGCGGTGAGGATCTTGTCGCGCTCGATGTCGGTGCTGACCTGCTCCGGGGTGCGACCGGTGTGCTCGGCGAGGGTGGTCTCGAGCCACTCCCGCATGCGCATGATCTCATTGGCCTGGATCTCCAGGTCGGAGGCCTGACCGCCGCCGCCCTCGCCGCCCATGGCCGGCTGGTGGATCAGGATCCGGGCGTTCGGCAGCGCCAGGCGCTTGCCCGGGGAGCCGGCGGCCAGCAGCACCGCGGCGGCCGAGGCCGCCTGGCCGAGGCAGACCGTGGTGATCTCCGGCTTGATGTACTGCATGGTGTCGTAGATGGCGGTCAGCGCCGTGAAGGAGCCGCCGGGGCTGTTGATGTACAGCGTGATGTCACGGTCGGGGTCCTGGGACTCCAGGACCAGCAGCTGGGCCATCACGTCGTCGGCGGAGGCATCGTCCACCTGCACGCCGAGGAAGATGATGCGGTCCTCGAACAGCTTGGTGTACGGGTCCTGGCGCTTCATGCCGTACGCGGTGCGCTCCTCGTACTGCGGGAGCACGTAGCGGGACGTCGGAAGCGGGGCCGTCGGGGCCATCCGGCCGGCCTGGGCGGTCGGCAGGGCGCCGATGGTGCGGGGATCGAAAGTCACGGGGTCTCCTTGCTCGAAACGGGTCGGGGGTGCGTCCGGGGCGGTCAGTCGGTGCCGCCGCCGCCGGTGACGTCCGCCGCTCCGGTGACGATCTTGTCGATGAAGCCGTACTCGAGGGCCTCGGGCGCCGTGAACCAGCGGTCCCGGTCCGAGTCCTCGGTGATCTGCTCGACGCTCTTGTCGGTCTGCTCGGCGATCAGCTCGGCGAGCTGGCGCTTCATGGACAGGATGAGGTCGGCCTGGATCTTGATGTCGGTGGCGGTGCCGCCGAGACCGCCGAGCGGCTGGTGCATCAGCACCCGCGTGTGCGCGGTGGCGTAGCGCTTGCCCTTGGTGCCGGAGGAGAGCAGGAACTGGCCCATCGATGCGGCCATGCCCATGCCGATCGTGACGACGTCCGGCTGGACGTACTGCATCGTGTCGTAGATGGCCATGCCCGCGGTGATGGAGCCGCCGGGGCTGTTGATGTAGAGGTAGATGTCCTTCTCGGGGTCCTCGGCGGCCAGCAGCAGGATCTTGGCACAGATCGCGTTGGCGTTCTCGTCGCGGACCTCGGAGCCGAGCCACACGATGCGATCGCGCAGCAGGCGCTGGTAGACGCTGTCGTCCAATCCCATCGGGGCGTCGCCGACCGCAGCGCGGGGCGAGGGGGGCTGGATGCTCTGAGAGGTCACAAGGTCTCCTAGGTAGCGGTATCCGTCGATGCGTCGACTCTATTGCCTGCGCCGGAAGCTGCGGTGCACTGTTCGCCGCAGGCGCATCGCCGAGGGCGCATCGCAGAGGGTGCACGGGCGGGGGCGCGTCACCGAGCGTGCATCGCGGAGGTCTCCGCCCGTCCACCGCGGCCTGGGCGCCCACCTTCCCGTGTGTCTTCCCACCCTCGGCAGCGTCAAGCTCGGCCGGGTTCTGGTCACGTGGACCCGTGATCGAGCAAAAACCCCGTCAAGTTCCGTGCCGACCTCTTCCAAGCCTCGCGACCTGGCGCCGAAGCCCTCCTACGGTGTTTCCCATCGCCCCGACGACGATCGCCCCGACAGCGGTGGTCATTCACCAAGCAGGTAGTCCCTGGCCTCCCGCGCCGGGAACGGAAGGAACGATCCGCACATCATGGCCCAGCACAATACGCACCGCACCATCGGACGCGCCCAGCTCCCGACCCACCACGCCCAGCGCGCAGCCCGCGGCTTCGGCGGCGCCGCCGTCCTCGGTGGCGTCCTGGTCGGGACCGCGTTCGCGGGCTCCGCCGCGCAGGCCGCTCCGGCCACCTCCCCCGCTCCTGCGGCCCCCTCGGCACAGACCGCCCCGGCCGCGCCGGCCACCCCGGTCGCGACGTCCCAGCTGGACACCAGCGAGAAGCTGCGCTGGGGCTCCGAGGGCTCCACCGTGGTGGACCTGCAGGACGAGCTGAACGACCACGGCGCCAGCCTCGCCGAGGACGGCATCTTCGGCCCCCGCACCTTCTCCGCGGTCAAGGACTACCAGGCCTCCAACGGCCTGCAGGTCGACGGCGTGGTCGGTCCGGAGACCTTCGGCTCCCTCAACGGCAGCTCCTCCGTCCCCTCCGGCGGCACCTCGGCCCCGGCCCCGGCCTCCTCGAGCGCCGGCTCCATCGTGGACTCCGCCCGGTCCGCCATCGGCACCCCGTACAGCTGGGGCGGCACGAGCCTCAGCGGCATGGACTGCTCCGGCCTGGTCACCTACGCCTACGAGGCGGCCGGCATCGACATCCCGCGCACCAGCGGCGCCATCGCCGACGGCGGCCGCTCGATCTCGCAGTCCGAGGCCCAGCCCGGCGACATCGTCGCCTGGCCCGGCCACGTCGCGATCTACGCCGGCGACGGCCAGATCATCGACGCTTCCGGCTCCAAGCAGGTGGTCGTCGAGCGCGGTCTCTGGGGCAACCCCAGCTTCGTGACCTACCGCTGATCCGCCCAGCACAGGTCGACGAGGGCCCGGTCTCCGCATGGAGACCGGGCCTTCGTGCATGCCGCGGCGGCCTCGAACCCGGTCACGGTGCGTCGGACCCCACCTCGCACGAGCCGGCGGCATGGGCGGCGTCCTCGTGTCGGCGGGGTCTCGTGGCGGGGACATCGCCGCCGGTGTCGACGACCAGGGCACCTCACGCACCACCACCGCGAGCAGTGACGCTGCTGTGCACGCGACGCCGCAGCCTCGACCATTGCTCAGTTGTCGCTCCGTAGCCCCGGAAGCGACGCGAACGCGACGGTGGGCTCGCCGAGTACGCGACTGCAGCGGCCGACACTGCTGATCCGGCTCCTGACACGGCGGCCCGCGCCCCAGCCCTCGCCCTCGCCCTCGCCCTCGCCCTCGATGCTCCAACTCCCCCGCGCATGCCGACGGACCGCCGCCCCGCGAGGGGGCGACGGCCCGTCGATGATTCACCCGGCGTCGGGGCCGGGCACGAGGATCACGCCTCGGTGTCGTCAGCCTTCTCGGCATCGGCCTTCTTCGCCGGAGCCTTCTTGGCCGGCTTCTCCTCGGTGTCGGCCTTCTTCGCCGGAGCCTTCTTGGCCGAAGCCTTCTTGGCCGGGGCCTTCTTGGCCGGCTTCTCCTCGGCGGCGGGCTCCTCGGCCTGCTCGGCCGTGGCCGGCGCGTCGGCCTGCTCGGCCTCGGCCGCAGCCTCGTCGGATTCGGGCGCGTCCGTGGACGCCTCCTCCTCCGGGGCTTCAAGGCCCAGGTCCAGCGTCTCGCCGGCGGCGTTCTTCACGATGACGTCCGCCAGGACGACCTCGAGTGCCTTGGAGCGCTGCACCTCGCCGAAGATCTGCTCGAGCTGGCCGGACTGGGCCAGCATCTGCAGCAGCTGGTTCTGCTCGACGCCGTACTGCGCCGACAGCTGCGTCATGTAGTTCATGAGATCGTCCTGCTCGACGCTGACCTCGCGGGTCGCGTTGATCTCGTCCAACAGGAACTGGGCGCGGACGGCCTTGGTGGTCTCCTCGCGGATCTCCTCGCCGTGGGGGTCGCCCTCCTCCTTGCCCTCGTTCTCGAGGTGAGCGTTGATCTCGTCCTGGACCAGCTGCTCGGGCACGGGGATCTCGAGCTCGTCGAGGAGCTTCTCGAGCAGGGCGTTGCGGGCCAGGGCCACGCGGTTGCCCTCGGCGTCGGCGGCGGCCTGGGCGCGCAGGTCGTCCTTGAGCTCGTCGACGGTGTCGAACTCGGAGGCCATCTCGGCGAACTCGTCGTCGGCCTCGGGCAGCTCGCGCACCTTGACGGACTGCGCGGTGACCTTGACCTCGGCCTCCTCGCCGGCGCGATCGCCACCGGCGAGCTTCGAGGTGAAGGTGGTGGTCTCCTCGGCGGAGAGGCCGATCAGGGCCTCGTCCAGCCCCTCGAGCATGTTGCCCTCACCGATCTGGTAGGACACCCCTTCGACGGTCTCGATCTCCTCGCCCTCGATGGTGGCGACGAGATCGAGCGAGACGAAGTCCCGGTCCTCGGCGGGGCGGTCCACGCCCACCAGGGTGCCGAATCGCTCGCGCAGCTCGGTCAGACGCACCTCGACGGCATCGTCGTCGACGGTGGGCTCCTCGATCTCGACCTCGAGGGTCGAGAACTCGGGCAGGTCGATCTCGGGGCGCACGTCCTGCTCGACGACGAAGACGAGATTCCCCTCGGAGGAGCCGTCCAGGCCCGGGATCTCGCTGACCTCGACCTCAGGACGGCCCACGGGCTTGATCTCGGCCTCGGCGGCGGCCTGCTGGTAGTAGTCGGGAAGCGCGTCGTTGACGGCCTCCTGCATGATCGCGGGGCGACCGAAACGCTGCTCGACCAGGCGGGAGGGGACCTTGCCCTTGCGGAAGCCGGGGATCTGCACCTGGTCGGCGATCTTCTTCGTGGCGGTCTCGACGGCCGGCTGCAGCTCGTCGAAGGGCACCTCGACGGTGAGCTTCACCCGGGTGGGGCTGAGCTTCTCGGACTCGGTCTTCACTGGTCAGGTCTCCCTGTGGATGGTCGGTCTATGGTCTGTTCTCACGGACGCCTCGGAGCTCGCACACGGTGGCGACCCGGAGACGGAGTCGGGGTGACAGGATTTGAACCTGCGACTTCCCGCTCCCAAAGCGGGTGCTCTACCAAGCTGAGCTACACCCCGGAGGGCAACCCAGGGGATATTACCCGTTCCCCCTGCCGCGCGCCTGAATCGCGCAGGCACCCTGTGAGCAGACCCATGTCTGCTGGCCCACTGCGGATGTGCCATCGCGTCGCTGATCTGGTTCAATGGTGCGGTCCGCGGGCGTAGCTCAATGGTAGAGCCTCAGTCTTCCAAACTGATTACGCGGGTTCGATTCCCGTCGCCCGCTCCAGCGCGAGAGCCGCGGCCCCTCATCGGGGTCGCGGCTCTTCTGCGTCGGGCCCCCTCGGGGTGCGGCTCATTCCAGGGTCCCGTCGCGGAGCGCCCGGAGCACGGCCTGGGTGCGATCGCGCCCCGGTCTTCTGCAGGATCGTCGAGGAGTGCTTCTTGACCGTCCCCTCCGCCAGGTGCGGGAGTCCCGCGATCTCCCGATCGCCGTACCCCTCGGCGATCAGACGCAGGACGTCCAGCTCCCGCTCGGTCAGCCGGCCGTTCGTGCCGGAGGATCAGGCGTTCTGCTGGATGCGCAGGAGATTGCCGGCGGGGTCGCGGACGGCGCAGTCGCGCAGACCGTAGTCCTGGTCGATGGGCTCCTGGACGATGTCGGCTCGGGCCGCTTCGAGGGCGGCGAAGGTCGCGTCGAGGTCGTCGGCGGCGAGGTTCACCCCGAAGTAGGAGCCCTTGGCGATCAGCCCCGCCAGCATCGCGTTCTCCTCGGGGGTGATCCCGTTGCCCTCGAACAGCGGGTGCAGCACGATCGCGGTGTCCTGCCCGGCCGGACCGACGGTGATCCACCGCATCCGTCCGCCGCCGACGTCGAGCCGCACCTCGAATCCGAGCACGTCGCGGTAGAAGGCGAGAGAGGCGTCGGCGTCGGTGTGAGGCAGGAAGCTGGAGTGGATCGAGCAGGCGGTGGCGGCGGAGCGGGGTGTCTGTGTCATACCCCGGAATCTAGACCCCGCCCGGCGGCGCCGCTTCTCGATTCCTGATCGGTCTGGTCACGCGCCGTGCGATGCACGGCGGCATCGAGTCCAGCACCTCGGCGCCCCGGACTCGGTAGGCCGACGGCGAGACCCCGAGCAGCTCCTTGAAGCGGGTGCTGAAGGTGCCCAGCGAGGAGAAGCCGACGGCCGTGCAGATGTCTGTGACGGAGCGGTCGGTGTGCCGCAGCAGGGCCATCGCCCGTTCGATCCGCCGGGTCATGAGGTAGGAGTACGGCGACTCCCCGTACTCCTCCCGGAAGCGGCGGCTGAGGTGCCCGCCGGAGAGGTGCACGGAGCGCGCGAGCATCTCGACATCCCACGGCTGGGCGTGGTCGCGGTCGATCCGGTCCCGCACCCTCCGCAGCAGCACGAGGTCCGGGGCCGGGCCCGGCAGGACGGATCTCACGGCGTCCGACGGAGCGGGAACCGCGGCAGGGATCGGCGCGGAGGCCGCAGCGGAGACCGGCGTCCTCGCGCGCACCAGGACGGTCTCCCCGTCCTCCCCGGCCACGGATCCGCATTCCGCGTAGGCACGGACCCGGCCGGCGGCGGCGAGCGCGGGCGGTGCCTGGTCGCGATGCATCTCGATCAGCAGCACCCCGCCGGGGGCGAGCCAGCGCGGTGCCTCGGTCAGCAGGTGCCGGACCTGCTCGAGTCCGTCCCGCCCCGCGACGAGGGCGGAGATCGGCTCGTGCTCCCGCGCTTCGCGCGGCATCAGGTCCCACTGCCTGGCGGGAACGTACGGAGGGACGGCGACCAGGAGATCCACGGTGCCCTCGAGTGCCGTCGGCAGCGCGTCCAGACCGCTGCCGGGGTGCACCCCGGCCCCGGGCGGGAGGTTCGCGCGGGCGTGGACGAGCGGGCGGGGGTCGCAGTCGGACGCGTGCACGCGGGCGCCGGACACGCGCCGTCCGATCAGCGCGGCGACGGGGGCCACGCCGCAGTAGGCCTCGACGACGACGGGCCGACGCCGACGCCGCGCCTCGGCGATCCCCGCCTCGATCAGCAGCGCGGTGCGCTGGCGCGGCACGAAGTCCCCGGGGCCGACGGCCAGCTTCTCCCCGCAGATGTCGACGGTGCCGATCACGTGCTCGAGGAACTCCCCGGCCTCGCGGCGGGCGCACATCCGCTCCCGTTCCTGCGGATCCGAGGCGGCCTGCTCGAGGAGTTCCGCCTCCTGCTCGGCGAAGACGCAGCCGGCGCGTCGCAAACGCTCCACGAGGGCATCGTGCGACCCGGCCGTCGTCGGCCCCGGCGTCCCGAACGTCCCCATCGTCCTATTCTCCGTCCGCGGCCGTCCCTCGCGCCAGGTCGTCCGTGCACCGGCCGACGTGACCATGCCGACCGAGCTGACGGCGCCTCCCGGCCGCGCTGTCCGTTTCCCGCTGGTGCCGCAGGCCGCGACGCGGTTCACTGGATGCATGACCACGATGACCGATGACGAGCGCTATGCCGCTATCCGTGCCCGGGACACCCGTTTCGACGGGATGTTCTTCACCTGCGTGCGCTCCACCGGCATCTTCTGCCGCCCTTCCTGCCCGGCGCGCACGCCGCAGCGCGGCGGCGTCGACTTCGTGACCTCGGCCGCGGCGGCGGTCGCCGGCGGCTATCGCGCCTGCAAGCGCTGCGGGCCGTTGGCCCCGCCCGGGAGCCCCGACGACGATCCGCAGGGCTCACTGGCCGGCCGGGCGCTGCGACTGATCGACGCGGGCGCCCTCGACGACGGGGGGACGGTGCCCTCTCTCGCCCGTCATCTGGCGGTCTCGGAGCGGACCCTGCACAGGGCTCTGATCGCGGCCACCGGGGCCGGAGCCCTCGCCCATGCGCGCCTGCGCCGGGCCCGACGCGCCCGGGAGCTCGTCGTCGGCTCGACGCTGCCGCTGGCACGGATCGCGCATGCGGCCGGCTTCGGCAGCGAGCGCCAGTTCCACGAGACCTTCACCGAGGTCTTCGGCCACGCCCCCTCGGTGGTCCGCGAGCGAGACCGGGTGCACCGCGCACCCGACGGCGCGTCGGGCGCCGCGACCCCTGCGATCCGTGCGACGACCGCGAGCTCCTCCGCCCCTGCGGCCTCCGCGCACGTCGTGGACAGCGCCGAGGTCACGGCGCGTCTGGCCGTCCGTCGGCCCTTCGACGGCGCCGGCCTCGCCGGCTGGTTCGCCCACCGGGCCGTACCCGGCGTCGAGGAGGTCGCCGGCCTGGTCTGGACCCGGGCCGTGCAGCTGCCTCACGGGCCGGCCGTGGTGCAGGTCGATCTCGGTGCCGACGGGGCGCTGCCGGTCACGATGCGCCTGGCGGATCTGCGCGATCATGCCGCAGCGATCGCCCTGCTGCGACGACTGCTCGACCTCGACGCGGACCCCGTCGGCATCGACGCCGGGCTGACCGCCGCCCTGCCGGCTCTCGCCCCCGTGCTCACGGCGCGGCCGGGGGTGCGCCTGCCGGGCACGCCGAGCCTCGCCGAAGCACTGCTGTGGGCGATCACCGGACAGCAGATCACCACCGCGCAGGCTCGCGAGCAGATCAGCCGGGCCACGGATCTGCTGGGCGCCGCGCTGCCGGTGCCGCTGCATCTGGCCGGCGTGCACCGCGCGCCCGTGGATCCCGCCGCGGCGGCCGCCGCGGCGTCGCAGTGGTTCCGCGGGCCCCGCGCCCGCCGCGACACCCTGGTCTCCGCGGTCCCGGCGATCGCCGAGGACGAGCAGGGCCTGCCCCTGGCCGGGAGCGTCGACGAGCTGCGGGAGCGTCTGCTGGCGCTGCACGGCATCGGCCCCTGGACCGCGGACTACGTCCTGCTGCGCGGCGTCCGCGCGGTCGACGTCGCCCCGGCCCGGGACGCCGCCCTGCTCGGGGCGGCCCGCGATCTCGGCCTGGCCGACGACCACGCCGCCCTGCGCCGCGCGCTCGCGGCCGCCTCCCCGTGGCGCTCCTACGCCGCCGCCCATCTGTGGCAGCACCAGGCCTCGCTGCGCGGCGCGTCCGAGTCCCGCTGATGGGAGACGCCGCTGCTGCTCACCGACCGCACCCGACCCCTCTCCGACCGCATCCATCGCCCCTCTCCCGACCCCTGGAAGGATCCCCGAGATGACCTCGACGCCCACCCCGCCCCCGAACGCGACCCACCCGCACACGACCCACCCGCACGCCGGGGAGCCGCCCGCGCCGGGGCCGCGGCACCGCCGACTCCCCACCCCGCTGGGCACCTACGTGCTCGCCGCCGACGGCGATGCCGTCATCGGCATCTGGCGCGAGGAGCAGACCCATTTCCCGGCGCTCGAGCGGCTCGGGGAGCCTGCCGCGGCGACGGATCCTCTGCTGGACGCCGCCGAGGAGCAGCTGCTGGCCTACCTGGCCGGCGAACGCGAGGAGTTCGATCTGCCGCTGGCCCCGCGCGGCACCGCGTTCCAGCAGGCCGTCTGGGCGCGATTGCTGGCGATCCCGCGCGGCACCACCACCACCTACGGCCGGATCGCCCAGGAGCTCGACCGTCCTCGAGCGGCCCAGGCGGTGGGGGCGGCGGTCGGCTCGAACCCCCTCTCGATCGTGGTGCCGTGCCACCGGGTGCTGGGGACCAGCGGGTCGCTGACCGGCTACGCGGGCGGGATCGAGACGAAACAGGCACTGCTGGTCCTCGAGGGTGCCTTGAGCGCGTGACACGATAGGCCGATGACCATGCCCCTTCCCTCCGAGCCGTACCGCTTCCCCGTCGCCGCCCGTTACGCGGGCATGGAGTCCTCGCCGCTGAAGGACATCTTCGCCCTCGCCGCCCGCGAGGACGTCGTCTCCTTCGCCGGGGGGATCCCGGACCCGGAGCTGTTCGACCTCGAGGACGTCGCCGCCTGCTACGACTGGGTGCTGACCCACCAGGGCCACCGGGCCCTGCAGTACGGGGTCAGCGAGGGTGAGGCGGAGCTGCGCGAACAGGCCGCCCGTCGGCTCTCGCGGGATCTGCCCACCGACGCCTCCCAGATCCGGGTCACCTCCGGCTCGCAGGAGGGGCTCTTCGTCGTCGCCGAGGCCATGCTGGAGCCGGGTGACGTGGTGCTCGTGGAGTCCCCCACCTATCTCGCGGCCGTCCAGGCCTTCGCGGTGCACGGCGCCCGCATGATCGGCGTCGACACGGACGACGACGGCGTGGTGCCCGAAGCGCTCGAGGAGGCGATCCGCACCCATCACCCGCGGATGGTGTACCTGATCCCCACCTTCCAGAACCCCACGGGGCGCACGATGCCCGTCGCCCGGCGGCAGGCGGTCGCCGACGTCCTGCTGCGCACCGGCGTCCCCCTCGTGGAGGACGACCCGTACGGGGCGCTCAGCTTCACGGGCAGCACCTGGGCACCGATCGCGTCCCTGCCGGGGATGGGCGAGCGCACGCTGCTGCTGAACTCCATGAGCAAGCTGATGAGCCCCGGCGTGCGTATCGGCTGGATCCGCGCCGAGGGTTCGATCCTCGACACCCTCGCCGTCGCCAAGGCCGCGATCTCGATGCAGTCCTCCGTGGTGGACCAGCTGACGGTGGCCCGCTACCTGGCCACCGCCGATCTCGACGCGCACATCGCGCGGGTCAGCGCGGTCTATCGCGAACGGCGCGATGCGATGGCGTCCGCGATCGCGCCGGTGCTGCCGGACGGTGCCCATCTGACCCGTCCCGACGGCGGCATGTTCCTGTGGGCCGCGCTCGGCGAGGGCTACGACGCCCAACGGATGCTCGCCGAGGCGGTCGCCGCCGGTGTCGCCTACCTGCCGGGCTGGTCCTTCTACGCCGACCAGGCCGATCTCTCGACCATGCGCCTGAGCTTCGTGACGCACTCCCCCGCGGTCATCGCGGATGCGGTCGCGCGCCTCGGACAGGTCATCGCCCAGCACCGACGGCACTGACGCGCCGGGGCATCCCGGGAGGTGGCGCCCGCTCCGCGCAGGCCCATCCCCCACACGAGGGATCACCCTCGCGTCGTCAGCGACCTCATGACTCCGGTGCGCTCGTCCCGGGCTTCTGCCAGCGCAGGGTCACGCGGAACCCTTCCCGCCGCCGGATGACCGCGCCGGGCAGCTGGGCCGCGGCCTGCTCGCGCAGCTCGGCGATCGACCACGCCGGGTCCCGGATCGGCTGCGGTCTCTCAGGGCCCGGCTCACGCACCGCCTGCGGGTGCTTGACCAGTCCGATCAGTGGATTGGTCAGCGCGCTCACGACGTCCCAGGCCTGGTCGGGCGCGCCCACGGGCATGGTCAGCGTGACCACCAGCAGTCGCCCGCCGGGGCGCAGGAGCTGTCGGGCCTCGGCGAGCGCGGCATCGAGCGGCATGTGGTGCAGCGAGGCGATCATCGTGATCGCGTCGTAGCTCTCGACGAGCTCGGGACGCGCGGCATGCTCGCTGAGGGTGCGACGGCGGACGCGCACGTGCGGGACGTCCTGGAAACGGGTGGCGGCGAGGTAGGCCATCTCCTGATCGGCGTCGATCCCGTCGACCTCTCCCGCGGTCCCGGCCAGGGCGGCCAGCAGCTCCCCGCGTCCGCACCCGACGTCGAGCACCCGGGCGGTCGGCCTCGGCAGCGCGCCCAGGACCCAGGGATGGAAGTGGTCGTTGTGGTTCCACGGATGTCGGGCGTTCAGGGTCCCCAGGGCGCGCCCCGCCCAGCGGATCAGAGGGTTCGGCGTGGTGCGGATGTCCATCTGTCAGGTCCTTCCCTCGTCACGAGCGCAGGGAGCGCAGGCGCCCCCGGGTCATCAGGATCATCAGCGCGGTCAGGGCGCCGGCGGCCCCCAGCGTCCAGGCCGCGCCGAGCGGGCCGACGGCCACCAGGACGGCCCCGCCCGCAAGGGCCAGCAGGACCGCATCGGACTGCCAGGCGAACATGGTGACCACCGACAGGTCCCCCTGCGCCGTGGGCATCGGGGTGCTGAGCGCGAGCGGCATCGGTCCCTTGGCGGCATCCCGGGCTCGGCCCGCGACGAGCACCGGCGCCATCACCACGGGCAGGAGAACGGCCCCGAGCGCGGCTCTCGTCCCGTCGGCCGCCAGGAGCCCCACCGCGCCGCCGCCGACGGCCCCGAGCACGATCAGCGCCAGCAGCGGGGCGATCGCATGCAGCAGGACCTGACCTCCGGCGGATTGGCCGAAAAGCTGCGGTGCCCCGAGCGTGTGCACGCCATGGCGCATGCCGTCCACGAAGGCCCCGCTCGCGGACCACAGAACGAGGGAGCCGACGAGCACCACGAACCACGCCGGCGGCCCGGTCAGGAGCGTGGCCCCGGCGAGGGCAGCCCCGGCCGCCAGCGCGCCGAGCACGCCGGTCGCCAGCCGGTCCGGGCTGCGCAGCCAGGCGATCGCGTCGCGTCGGGCGTACAGCACCGCCAGCGGGCCCGGACCGACCGCCCGCAGACGGCGACCTGTGCTGGGCAGGGCTCGTAGAAGCCCCGCGGCGCCGGCCACGTCCATGCTGGTCGCCGCCGTGGTCGCCGAGTCCCAGCGGATCGCCTGCTCCCGGAGCACGGCTCCGCGCAGCCGATCCAGCAGCGGCACGGACGCCCCGATGGCGAGGGCCCCGAGCGCCAGCGGGCCTCCGGCCCAGACCCCCGCGTGCCCCTCGGACGTCGGGTACGCTCCCCCGATTCCGAGGCCGGTGGGGAGCAGCGCTGCCGCGACCGCGGCAGCGGCGAGGACCCCGGCGAGGAGACGACGCGCGGCGTCGCCCAGCAGCTGGCCGAGCAACCAGACCACCAACAGCAGCAGGCCGGTCCCGGCGGCCGCCAGCACGAACCGGATCACGGCCCCGGTGCCCACGTGTCCGGCGGTGGCCAGGATGGCACCGATCAGCGCGGCGGGGACGATCATGGCCAGCACCAGCGCGGCCAGGGCCCGGGCGACGGGGCGCCAGAGCACCCGGCGGCGCGGGATCCCGCTCGCGGCCAGCGTCGCGGTGAAGAACGGCGAGAGCAGGGCCGGGCCGCGCACGGCACCGAGCAGCAGCAGCGTCGCTCCCCCGGCGAGGGCGAGCGCGGTGCTGATCTGCGGGGCCCGGTCCAGGAGCAGCACCGGCAGCACGTCGGGACGGGTCAGGGCGTCGGCCGCCGCCCGCAGGCCCGTGGTCCCGAAGATCAGCAGGCTGAGCACGGCCACGTACACCAGGTACAGCACGTCCGTCGTCGTCCGGGCTTCGGCGCGCTGCGCCCACACCTGCCGAACCGGACCGAGCGAACCGTTCACCGCTGCTCCTGAAGGTGCAGGCGGGAGTCGGTGAGCTCCTCGAGCAGACGGGGGCTGTGGCTGGCGAGCACGACGGCGCTGCCGGACTCGGCGCGGGACCGGATCGCCGCGATCACCAGGCCCAGGCGGTCGGCGTCCAGGCGCTGCTCGGGCTCATCCAGCAGCAGCACCCTGCAGGGGCGGGCCAGCGTGAGCGCGAGGGCGAGCAGCTGCGACTGCCCGCTGGAGAGCTCGTGGGGGAAGCGACCCCCGAGGTGGGATATCTGCAGCTCCTCGAGCAGCTGCCCTGCCCGGGCCCGGGCGGCCTTCGCCTCGGTGCCCCAGGTGGCGCCGATGAACTGCAGATGCTCGACGACGGTGAGATCGCGCGCGGTCTGCGGCGGCCCGATCAGCGCCGCCAGCGCCGTGCGGAAGGCCCGGTCGCGGTCATCGGGACGTCGGCCCTCGATGCGCACCGTGCCCTCGGTGGGCTCGAGCAGACCGGCGAGCACGCGCAGCAGCGTCGTCTTGCCGGACCCGTTGGCACCGGTCAGGGCCAGCACCTCCCCCGCCTCCGCACGACCGGTCGCCTCCCCCAGCAGCACGTTCTGGTCGAGGACGACGCCGACGCCCTCGAAGCGGACGGGTACGCGGTCCTTCGCCTCGGGGCGCGCTGCGGAGGTTCTCATCCCCTCATCATCCTCGCGGGGCCGCCCGCGGACCTCCGACTTCGGTCTGTTCCTCGCCGGCGGCCGTCGGCCTCCCGCAGCGGGTCCCGCCCGGGGACCGGGGCAGGTGTCCGCCCGGGGGCCGGGGCAGGTGTCCGCCCGTCGACCGGGCCATGTGATGCAACCGGAAACGTCACCCTCTAGATATCATGTCAGATCCATGAGATCATAGGACAGCGCTGTCGTAGGTGTTGCCACCCTGTTCCTGCAGGTCGAGCAGCACTCGAGCCGTCTCCGAACCCTCGATGCCGCGCCCGATCCGGGTCGTCGCGGCCCGGAGCGCGGCCGCCCTGGCCCTGGCGGGCCCGAGGTACCGGCGGCGCACAGGTTCGTCCAGGAGGTTTTCCCTTGTCCGTCGCCACCGCGTCCGTCGACTCCGCTGCCCCGACCCCCGGCGAGGTGCTCACCCACCCGGTCCACGGTCCGGTGCGCATCGTCTCCACCTGCACCCGCACCGTCCGCGGGACCGAGCGGGAGTACGTCGACATGGAGGTCATCGGCGACGAGATGCGGATCTCCGTGCCCGCCGACGGCAAGGACGTCATCGGACTGCGCGCCGTGCTCGAGGAGAAGGAGATCGCCGACCTCCTCGTCCAGCTCGTCGAGCCGATCGAGCCGCCGGCGAAGAAGCCCTCCTGGGCCCACCGGATCAAGTCCCTGACGATGCAGCTGCAGTCGGGACGGATCTCGGATCGCATCGGAGTCATCCGCAGCATCCTCGGCGACTCGGGCGGGACGCCCTCCAGCCTGGCGGAGCGCAATCTGCTCAAGCAGGCGATCGCCCCGCTCGCCGCGGAGATCGCGATCACGCGCTCGATCACCATCGAGCAGGCCGACCTCCTCCTGCAGGACACCGCCGAGCGCGCGGTCGCGGCCGGCGCCCCCGGCGACGCCGCCTGAGCCTTTCCCTGCCCCGGGCGCGTCGGGCGTCCGCTTCCCGCGGCCGCGGACAGCAGGGACCACGAGCCGCCCGCGGCATCGGTCGTATCCACCGGCGTCGTCTCAGCAGGCTCCGCCCCATTCGGCGGAGCCTGCTCGCAGAGCGCCAGAGGATGCGAACCCGCGGCGCGCAAGGGGTGCGGACCCGCGGTGCGTCAGAGGGCGCGAAGGCGGCCGGGCCGCTCCGCGTCCTGACCTTCCCCGGCGCTGCGGGCACCTGATCGCCGCATCCCGCCGCGGTTCACCGCGCCCGGGTCCCTCCGGACGGCGTGACCCGGGGCAGGACCCGCGACAACCAGGCTCCGCCGACGAGGCACAGAGCCCCCATCGCAGCCCCGGCCACGGTGATCGGGGCGAACACGGCGACCCCGGTGACGACCAGCGGTGCCGCGAGGCGCCCCGCCCCGAGCATCGTGTTCCACCAGGCGAGGTAGCGGGTGCGCTCGTGCACCGGGGACACGTCGATCCCCAGCGTCATGACGATCCCTGATCCCAGGCCGTTGCCGATCCCGATCAACAGGCTCGGCACCAGCAGGGCGAGCAGTGCGAGGTTCTGCCCCTGCCCGGCCCAGGCGGTTCCCAGGATCGCCAGCAGCAGGTAACCGGCCCCCATCAGCACTGCGCACGGCACCGCCACGGCGGCACGACCATGGCGGTCCATGAGGGTGCCGGCCGGTATCACCAGCAGGATCTCGAGGACGGCGCTGACGCCGAACACGATCGAGATCCACACCGAGTCCAGCCCCAGCGCCGCGCCCAGCAGCGGCACGATCACCGGGCGGTTCACCCGCGCCATCATCACCGGCGTGATGCCGAGGCCGACGACCGCCATCCGGGCCAGCACCGCACGGTTCAGCACCCTCCGCGCCGGACTGCGGGGCGGACGCTGCCCGCGCGGTCGCGTCGGGCCCGCCTGCTCCTCCCCCGGAGGGAGGAAGACAGCGATCATCACGGTGGCGGCGGCTGCGGTCGCCGCGAACAGCAGGAACACCCCGGTGTCGGAGCCGGTGGCCATGACCACCGCGCCGAGGAGCGGACCGATCACCTGTCCGATGCGGATCACCCCGCCGAACAGCGTCATCCCGCGCGCCCGCATCATCGGCGGCAGTGCCGTGCCCAGGTAGGCCTGCCGCCCCAGCTGCCACACCTGCGTGTTCGTGGCCATCACCAGCAGCAGCACCACCAGGGCGACGCGGTGGACGGGGGCGGGCCCGTCGTGGACCGCCGGCGTGAGCACCACGAAGGCGATCACGTTCGCGACCACCAGCAGGCACCCGGTGGCCACCAGGGCGCTGCGTGCCCCGATCCGGGAGATGAGGCGTCCGGCCGGGATCGGTCCCAGGAACGAGGTGAGGCCGAAGATCGTCGTCAGCGCCGCGGCCTGCCAGGCGCTGAAGCCGAGGTCGAGGGCCAGCAGCGGGATCACCGGCATCAGGGCCGCCAGTCCGGAGAACTCCAGCAGGCTGGGAACGTACACCGAGGGAGCCAGGGACCACAGCACCTGTGTCGCGGGCCTCGACCTCCCGGAGGGAGAGGCGGGCTCGGGGGTGGTCACCGAGCGAGTCTGTCACCGGATAGTGAGCCCGGGCAAACACTTCCCGGCGGGCGGACACCGGGGGTGACCGCAGCGCTGCCGGTCGCTCAGTCGAGGTACGCGCTCGTGGTCGCCCGCTCCCCCTGGCGGGCGGTGTCCTCCTCGACCCCGGCGGCGACGGCCTCGGCCGCCCACCGCACCGACCAGGCGCGCAGCAGGTCGCGTCCGTCGGGTCCGGCCAACCACGCCGGGGTCGGCGTCGGCACATCGGTCATGCACACGGTGCGCCAGCCGTCGGCGGCCGCGGCGAGCCCCAGCAGAGCGATCTCCCAGTCCACCGCCCGCAGGCCCGGTCCGAAGGACTCGAACCGCTCGCGGTCGCTGAGCGTGGTGTAGCGCAGGCGCAGCGAGGTGGTGCCGTCGTCCTCGGGGTCCAGACGGATCACCAGGGGGTCGACGGCGCCGTGCTGCTCCCAGGTCACCGAGAGCAGATGGGGCGGCTCGACCCGGAGCACGGTCCCGTGGGCATCGGGCGCGACGAAGCGTCCGCCTTCGCGGAGGTCACCGGTGACCGGCCCGAACCAGTCGGCCAGGCGTGCGGGATCGGTCAGCAGCGGCCACAGCTGGGCAGGTGACCGGGCGACGTTCGTGGTCAAGGTCGCGGTCGTGCGCACCACGGGGCGCCCGTCGACGTCCTGGTCCTGGATCTCGAGCTCGCGTCGCACGGCATCGACCACGGTCGGCGACTGACTGGCAGCCATCTTCTCCTCGGCAGGGTCGGACAGTTCCGCGCCGGCGCGGCCGTGCGGGGCGGACGCTGCGGGGGCGGACGCTGGCAGACTAGTCGACCGGCGCATCCGGCGCCACGGGGCGGGAGCGGCTGGGGACGGGCGCCCGGCGCCCGTCGGGCGAGGACCTCGCCGTACGATGGCACGCGTGACTGCTGAGGCCGCCTTCGACCCATCCGCCTTCTCCGCTCATCTGTTCGACCTCGACGGCGTCATCACGCCGACCGCCGAGGTCCACATGCGCGCCTGGGCCGACATGTTCGACGCCTTCCTCGCCGGGCGCGGGATCGTCGATCCCTACACCGACGAGGACTACTTCGCCCACGTCGACGGTCGACCCCGCTACGACGGGGTGCGCGCATTCCTGACCTCCCGCGGCCTCGAGCTGCCCGAGGGCGATGACGAGGACGCCGGCGACCAACCGGTCGGGCAGGAGACGGTCCGTGGGCTCGGCAACCGCAAGAACGACCTGGTGCTGTCCCTGATCCGGACCGAGGGCGTCGCCCCGTATCCGGGTACCCTCGCCTATCTCGACACTTTGCCCCGGCGCTCCCGTCTCGCGATCGTCTCCTCCTCGCGCAACGCCGAGGAGGTGCTGCGCGGCGCCGGACTGCTCGGGCGGTTCGAGCACGTCGTCGACGGGAACGTCGCCGCCGACGAGGGACTTCCCGGCAAGCCGTCCCCCGCCACCTTCCTCCACGCCGCCCACCAGCTCGGCGTGGACCCCGGTGACGCGGTGGTCTACGAGGACGCGGTCTCCGGGGTCCGCGCCGGGGCGGACGGCGCGTTCGGCGCCGTCATCGGGGTGGACCGCGGCGTCGGGGCCGATGCGCTCGCCGCCGCCGGTGCCACCCTCGTCGTGTCCGACCTGGAGGAGATCGCGTGACCCGCCTGCGCTCGCTGCCCGCCGACCCCGTCGACCGCACCCGCCTGCCGCTGGACGAGTGGCGGCTGGTGGAATCCCGCCCGGGCGGGGACCTGGGTCTGATGGAGACCCTGTTCAGCACCGCCAACGGATACCTCGGGATGCGCGGCACCCCGGCGGAGGGCCGGGACGTGCACAGCCACGGCACCTATCTCAACGGCTTCCACGAGACCTGGCGCATCAACCACGCGGAATCGGCCTTCGGCTTCGCCCGCACCGGGCAGACCATGATCTCGGTGCCCGATTCGACCGTCATGAAGCTGTACGTCGACGACGAACCGCTGCTGCTGTCGATCGCGGACCTGGTGGAGTACGAGCGCTGGATCGACTTCCGCGAGGGCGTGCTGCGCCGGGAGCTGATCTGGCGCACGCCGGCCGGCAAGCGCGTGAAGGTCTCCACCTCTCGCCTGGTCTCCTTCACCCAGCGACACCTGGCGCTGATGACCCTGCGGGTCACGATGCTCGACGGCTCCGCCCCGATCGCGGTCTCCTCCCAGATCATCAACCGTCAGGACATCACCGACGACTACGGGCGCGGCGTGGACGGGGCGCCGATCACCGATACCGACGACCCGCGCCGGGCCACGGCCTTCACCCATCGGGTGCTCGAGCCGCTCCAGAACTGGCACAGCGAGCGGCGGATGCTGCTGGGCTACCGGGTGGCCACCTCGGGCATGACCCTCGCCGTCGGCGCGGATCACAGCGTCGAATCGGACGCCGAGGTCGAGCGTCTGGTGGAGACCAGCGAGGACCGCGGTCGGCAGGTCTTCCGCGCGCGCCTCGAGGAGGGCGGATCACTGACCGTCCGCAAGGCGGTCTCCTACCACTCCTCCCGCTCGGTCCCCCACCGCGAGCTGTTCGACCGCTGCCGACGCACGCTGGACCGGGTGCGGGCCGACGGGTTCGAACCCCAGTTCCAGGATCAGCGCGACTACCTCGCCGACTTCTGGGAGCGCTCGGACGTGCAGCTGCCGGGCCGACCCGTCGAGCAGCAGACCACCCGGTGGTGCCTGTTCCAGCTCGCCCAGGCCGCGGCCCGCTCCGATCAATGGGGCATCCCCGCCAAGGGGCTGACCGGCTCCGGGTACGAAGGCCACTACTTCTGGGACACCGAGGTCTATGTCGTCCCCTTCCTGACGTTCACCGAGCCCCGGTGGGCCCGCAACGCGCTGCGCTTCCGCAGCAACCTGCTGCCCAAGGCACGCGAGCGCGCCCGAGAGCTCAATCAGCGCGGGGCGCTGTTCCCCTGGCGCACCATCAACGGGGACGAGGCCTCGGCCTACTACGCGGCGGGCACCGCGCAGTACCACATCAA
Organism: Brachybacterium sp. P6-10-X1; assembly: GCF_001969445.1. Lineage (NCBI taxonomy): Bacteria > Bacillati > Actinomycetota > Actinomycetes > Micrococcales > Dermabacteraceae > Brachybacterium > Brachybacterium sp. P6-10-X1. Next base: position 4,191,244 of record NZ_CP017297.1, on the reverse strand, counting down.
CGCCGACGTGGCCTATGCCTTCGCCCAGTACGTGGACGTCACCGGCGATGTCGATTTCCAGCATCGTGACGGGGCGCGGGTCCTGACCGAGACCGCCCGGATGTGGGCCGACCTGGGATTCTGGCGGCTGACGGCCAGCGGGGACGCCAGCTTCCACATCAACGGGGTGACGGGGCCCGACGAGTACACCACCGTGGTCAACAACAACATGTTCACCAACGTCATGGCCCGCCACAACCTGCGCCGGGCGGCGCGGGCGGTGCGCGAGCTGCGGGAGGCCGACGAGGACGCCTATCGGGTGCTGCAGGCCGAGCTCGACCTGGACGAACTCGAGCTCGAGCAGTGGGACGCCTGCGCCGAGGGCATGTACGTCGCCAAGGACGATGCCCTGGGCATCCACCTCCAGGAGGACCGCTTCCTCGAGCGCGAGGTCTGGGACCTCTCCAGCACCCCCGACGACGTCTTCCCGCTGCTGCTGAACTTCCATCCGCTGGTGATCTACCGCTTCCAGGTGCTCAAGCAGGCCGATGTGGTGCTCGCCCTGTTCCTGCGCGGCAGCGAGTTCACGGCCGAGGAGAAGCGCGCGGACTTCGAGTACTACGACCCGATCACCACCGGTGACTCCTCGCTGTCGGCCGTGGTGCAGTCGATCATGGCCGCCGAAGTGGGCCACCAGAAGGCCGCGCTGGACTATTTTCGGGCCGGGCTGTTCGTCGACCTCGGGAACCTGCACGGCAACACCGCCGACGGGGTGCACATCGCCTCCGCCGGCGGGGTGTGGAACGCCCTGGTGCACGGATTCGGCGGGATGCGGCACGATCAGGGGCGGCTCTCCTTCGACCCGCGCCTGCCCGAGGACTGGCCGGAGCTGTCCTTCCCGCTCACGGTGCGCGGCTCCCGCATCCGTGTCCGCCTGCTGCGTGAGGAGATCATCCTCACACTCGTCAGCGGACGCGAGTTCGAGGTCTCGGTGCGCGGACAGAACGTGCTCGTGACCGCCGCAGGCACCTCGGTGCCGTTGCCGGATCAGGGCCCCGTGCTCGACGATGCGGTGTTGGCCTCCCCCGTCGGCCTCGGCGACCAGCGAGCCGACGGCTCGATCATGACCTCGTTCGTCCCCAAGGACCCCGAGGACCCCTGGGAGTACCCGGCCCTGACCGATCCCGACGACATCATCGAGGAAGCCTGACCCCGACCCCTGCCTGATCCCGGCATCCGGTGCCCCGGTGGCATAGGCTCCGGGCGTCCTGACCTTCCTCCACAGCCCGGAGCACGAGCGCACGGTGACCTCATCCCGCCCCCGTCGGCCGAAGCCGGTGGTCGAGTACCCCCGGCCCCGGCTGAGCATCCTGCACGTCCTGAACCGGGTCCGGATGCGCCTGCTGGACATCCAGGTGTGGGACGTGGCGGGCACCATGACGTTCTACCTGGTGCTCTCGCTGTTCCCGGGCGCGGTCGCGGCGGTGTCGATGATGTCCCTGATCGGCATCGAGGCCGAGACCCTGAAGGCGCTGTCGGGGATGTTCCAGGAGATCTTCCCGACCCTGGACCCGCGCCCGTTCCTCACCGCCATCCACGCGGTCACCACGAGCAACGGCGGTCTGCTGGGGCTCGCGCTGGGCACCGTCGGCTCACTGTTGTCGGCCTCCAACGGGGTCGCCGCGTTCCACCGCGCGCTGCACCGGGTCTACGACACCCGGGAGGGCCGGCCGTTCCTGTGGTTCCGCACCATCGTGTTCGGCGAGACGGTGCTGATCGTGGCGGTGGTGCTGCTGGCCGTGGGCATGATCATCGTCGGCGGCGAGGCCTCCCAGCGCATCGGCGACTTCATCGGCATCCCCCGCATCGCCTTCAACGCCTGGAACCTGGTGAAGTGGCCCATCCTGCTGGTGATCCTGATCATCGGCGTGTCCCTGGCCTACTATCTGTTCCCCAACGTGCGCCTGCCCCGCTACCGGCTGATGTCCCTGGGGTCGGTCCTGTCGGTGCTGGTGATGTTCGGATCCGCCGTCGCGGCCGGACGCCTGCTCGTGTACGCGACGCGCGTCACCGAGGTGCTGACGGTGCTCAACGGGCTGATCGCGATCCTGCTGCTGCTGTGGCTGGCCAATATCGTCATCGTCACGGGTGCGGCGCTGGATGCCGAGTTCCTGCGGGCCCGACAGATCGCGAGCGGACTGTCCGCCTGGGACCACATCGTGCTGGATTCCCATGCCACGCACACCCTGGACTTCCTGGCCCGGGATGCCGCCGAGGCCGAGGAGCTCAGCCGAGAAGTGGCCGGCGCCGCGCGGGACGGGGAGAGCCTGCATCGGGCGCGCGGTCCGTGGATCGTCGACGCCCGCAATCCGCTGGCGGTGAACCCGCCCAAGAAGCGCGCCCTCTCCGGTCCCGAGCCCGAGGATCCCGCCGGGCCGCCCGATCCTCCCGCCCCCTCGAACACAGGAGACCCCGTCGCATGAGCGTCCGCCCGATCACGATCGTCGGCCATCGCGCCCTCGCACAGCGCACCCGCCGCGTCCGCGAGGTGACCGAGGACATCCGCACCCTCGTCGCGGACATGTTCGAGACGAACGACGCGGCCGACGGGGCGGGTCTCGCCGCCCCTCAGGTCGGCGCACGCTGGCGGCTGTTCGTCTACTCCTGCACCGACGTCCAGGGCATCGAGCAGCGCGGCGTGGTCCTCAATCCGCGCCTGGAGCGCTTCGGCGGGATCGAGCTCGACGAAGAGACCCTGGAGGGGTGCCTGTCGGTGCCCGGGGAGGGCTTCCCCGCCGCCCGCCACCGCGGGGCGCGGGTCACCGGGATCGACCTGGACGGGCAGGAGGTCGTCGTCGAGGACACCGGCGGGGTGCTCGCCCGGGCGCTGCAGCACGAGGTCGACCACCTCGAGGGCACCCTCTACCTCGACCGCCTCACGCCTGCGCGCCGGCGGGAGGCCCTCGACGCGGTGACGGCACGCGGCTGGCGGGCCGGGGGTCTGCGCACCTGGGACCCGCGGCAGATCGAGGCCGCGGACGTCTGAGCCGCGGCCCGACGGGCTCAGCCCCGGCGCGACCACCCGCGCCCCGCGGCGGGCCGCCACGTCCGGACCGTCACAGCCCGGTATCGGGAAGCGGCACCACCAGGGAATGATCGCTACCCTGGGGGCATGGAACGCCGTCCGTGCCTCTCTCGTCGTCACGCCCTCCTGCTGCCCGCATCCGCAGCGGGGGCGGGCACCCTGGCCGCCTGCGGACCGCAGGAGGGGGGTTCGAACAATCCCGAGCCCCTCCGCGCCGACGAGGGCTCGGTCCCTCTGGACGAGATCCCGGAGAACGCCAGCACCATGGTCAACTTCGGTGGTCAGCAGCCCTTCGTGCTGCTGGTCCGCGGCACCGGCGACGACCTCACCGCCTATTCCGGCTACTGCACCCACAACGGCTGTGCCCTGAGCCAGATCCAGGACGAGCTGGACTGCCCGTGCCACGGCTCCAAGTTCGACGCCGAGAACGGCGAGGTGCTGGCCGGCCCGGCCACCCGACACCTGCCCGAGGTCGACGTGATGGTGGAGGACGGGGCCGTCCGCCGTGCCGGCTGACGGCCGCTCCCCCAAGCCGCCGCGTGAGATCGTCTCCTTCGTCCGGCGCGGCGAGCGGCTCTCTCCCGGCCGGCAGAAGGCCTGGGACCGCTGGTCGGAGCGGTACGTGCTCGATCCGGCGCGCGGTGAGCGCGACACCGTGCCGGGCGCCGAGGCCTCCCTCGACCTCGAGGAGGTCTTCGGCCGCCGCGCGGATCTCGTCGTCGAGGTGGGCAGCGGCCTGGGCGAGAACATCGCCGCGGCCGCCGTCGAGCACCCCGAGCGGGACCATCTGGCCGTGGAGGTGTATCGCCCCGGCCTCGCCCAGACCCTCAGCCGCCTCGAGCGCGCGGACCTGCCGGAGAACATCCGCCTGCTGCCCCTGGATGCCCAGCGCAGCCTGCCCGCCCTGCTGCCGGAGGCCTCCATCGCGCAGCTGTGGGTCTACTTCTCCGACCCCTGGCCCAAGTCCCGCCATCACAAGCGACGGTTGATCAATCCCCCCTTCCTGGATGCGGTGCTGCCGCTGCTGGCCGATGGGGCCGAGTTCCGCCTGGCCACGGACTGGGCCCAGTACGCCCATCACATGCGCGGCCTCCTCGACGCCCGCGAGGAGCTCGAGCTGATCCACCCCGACGGCCCTCGTCCCGGGGACCACAGCAGCGACCCCGTACCGGAGGGGACACCCCGAACCGGCTGGGCACCACGATTCGAGGGTCGTGTGAAGACCAGCTTCGAGGCCAAGGGACGCGGTGCCGGGCGTCTAGTATGGGATCTCGCGTACACCCGGGTGCCTCGGCAGTCCGGACGCGCCTCCACCTAGATCCTCCGGACTTCGGCCGCCCCGGCGGCTCCCTGTGAGAGCGAGCCCGTATGAACGCCCCCGACGATGTCGACCTCCCGTCCGACTGGGAGGACGGCGACCAGCCCGACCCCCGCCAACGTCGCGGTCGCCGCGTCGCGCTGCTCGGCCTCGGCCTCGTCGCGGTCCTCGTGCTGGGGGTGGGGCTGGTGATCGCCAACTACCTCCACGGCTTGGGCAGCGCGTACCAGAAGCGCACGGTCGTGCAGATCACCCGGGGCGCCTCCGACGGGGAGCGGCCCGAGGAGATCGAGGGTTCCGGCCGCAACATCCTGCTGCTGGGCTCCGACAAGCGCGCCCCCGAGGACGCCGCGTCCGAGGGGGTCAGCGGCCAGCGCTCGGACGTGATGATGCTGGTGCACGTCTCCGACGACAACCAGAGCGTCTACATCACCTCCTTCCCGCGCGACCTCTACGTCGACGTCCCAGGGCACGGGAAGGACCGCATCAACTCCGCCCTGGCCTACGGCGGGGTGGGTCTCGCGGTGACCACGGTGGAGAACTATGTCGGGGTGCCGATCGACCACGTCGCGCTCATCGACTTCGAGGGCATCGAGGGACTGGTCGACACGCTCGGCGGCATCGACGTGAAGATCCCGGAATCCTTCGAGGCCCAGGGCCATCAGTTCACCGAGGGCACCCAGACGCTGAACGGCGAGGAGGCGCTGGCCTTCGTCCGCGAGCGCAAGCAGTTCTCCGACGGTGATTTCCAGCGCAACCGGAACCAGCAGGCGGTGCTCCAGGGCATCGCGAGCAAGCTGATCAGCGCCGACACGCTGAGCGACCCGGGCAAGCTCTCCAGCACCGTCGAGTCCATCTCCCCGTACCTCACCACCGATGCGAGCCTGACCGGCGGGAAGATGGTCGAGCTCGGGCTGTCGATGCGCTCGATCCGCTCGAGCGATCTCCACTACCTCTCGGTCCCGCACGGGAGCCCGACCACCACCTCCGGCGGGGCGAGCGTCGTGGCCACCGACGAGGAGGCGATGGACGTGCTGCGCGAGGCGCTGCGCACGGACGACATGGGAACCTATTACGCTCAGAACGCCGGGACCGCCTGATCGCCCGCCCCGGCTGCCGTCCCTGACCGACCGCTTGGAGGAATCCCGTGGCCAATCCACTCGTCAAGATCGCCGTGCCGGTGGCAGGAATCATCGCCTCCCAGGTCGGCAACAGAGCCGCAGCCAAGGGATGGGGCGCCGTCTTCGGGGAGGACGCTCCGACCGTGAAGGCGAACAAGGCCGCCCAGAAGGACGCCGAGAAGCGCCGCAAACAGGCCAAGAAGGACGGCCTGCCGAAGGCCGAGATCGACGCCATCAAGGATCCCGTGGACGATCAGCCGATCTGGAAGATGCTGCTGTGGGCGACCGTCTCCGGCGTCCTGCTGCAGGGACTGCGGATGGCGGCCAAGCGCGGCGCCAAGTCGGGCGCCGAGCGCCTGACCATGCGGCGCCCCCGCCCCAACCGCGGCTGAGCCCGAGCCCCCGCGACCTCAGAACTCGGAGACGTCCACGCTCTCGTGCAGGGTGTCCAGGGAGTCCCCGGTGACCAGGAAGCCGACCCGGCGCACGAGCGACACGGCATGGTCGCCGATGCGCTCGTAGAAGCGGATCAGCAGCGTGAGGTCGACGACCTGGCCGTTGGTGTACCCGTGGCCACGGGCGATCTCCCGGGAGATCTCCAGCATCAGCTCGTCGATCTCGTCGTCCTCCTTCTCCACCTGGGCGGCCAGTGCCAGGTCACGATCGGCGATCACCTGCGACGCCTCCGCCAGGGCGGCCCCCGCCAGGGACGACATCCGGGCGATCTGCTCCCGATGCTGCTCGGGGACTGCCGCCGCCGGGTGCGTGCGCCGGGCCACCAGCGCCACGTGCGCGCACAGATCGCCCATGCGCTCGAGCGAGGAGCTCATGCGCATCGCCGCGACGAGCAGCCGCAGATCGGTGGCGACGGGGGCCTGCCGAGCGAGCAGCTCGACGGCTTTGGCGTCCAGCTCGACCTGCCGCTCGTCGATGTGGGGGTCGGCGGCGATCACCCGCTCGGCCAGCCCCAGGTCGCCCTCGAGCAGAGAACGGGTCGCATCCTCGAGCGCCCTCCCGACCAGTTCTGCCATGTCGACCAGATCATCGACGATGTGCCGCAGGTCGCTCTGGTACGCCTCGCGCATGATGGTTGCTCCTTCGTCCGACGGTTTCCTCACCCGGCAGTATCGCAAGGGACGGTGAACGGGCGTCGCGCCGGGGTGAACAGGAGGCATCCTGCCCGTGAACTCCTCGCCCGCCTGTCCCGGGCGCCGCGTCGACCTGTCGGGCGGGCGCCGGGCGGGGCCTAGGCTGTCGGTGTGCCCCTGACTGCCCTCCTCCTGCTCGCCGCGGCGATCGGTCTCGTGATCGGTTGCGCGGCGACGCTGGCGTTCGTGCGGTCCGACCGTCGGCACGCCACGACCCCATCGGTCACGCAGCACGGCGTGCCCGGGGCGACCGCCGAGGTGCTCGCCATCCTGTCCTCGGCGTACGTCGTGCTCGACGCGAGCGGCGACGTGCTGCGGGCCTCGCCGCTGGCCTACTCCTACGGCATCGTGCGCGCCGCCGAGGGCGACTACCCGCGGCTGGCCAACTCCGAGCTGATGGAGCTGGCGGCCGACGTCGGGCGCAACGGCGGCTTCCGCGACGAGCGTCTCACCCTGCACCGCTCCAGCCAGCGCGACACCGATGCCGTGATCGACGTGCGCATCGGAGCGCTCGGAGAGCACGGGGCGCTGCTGCTGGCCGACGACCTCACCCGCGCCGTCCGCGTCGAGGAGACCCGGCGCGACTTCGTGGCCAACGTGTCGCACGAGCTGAAGACACCGGTAGGGGCGATCACCCTCCTGGGCGAGACCATGGAGGACGCGGCCGAGGACCCGGACGCCGTACGCCGATTCGCCGAGAGGATGCAGGTCGAGTCCCGCCGGCTCTCCCACCTGGTGCAGGAGATCATCGAGCTCTCGCGAGTCCAGGGCAGCTCGTCCCTGCCGGACGCGGAGCCGGTCGAGATCGACGACGTCATCGACGACGCGGTCTCCCTCAGCCGCAACCTCGCACTCGGCTCCAGCATCGAGCTGGCGACCGGGACGCCGAGCGGTCTGCGGGTCTTCGGCTCGGCCTCGATGCTGACCACGGCGCTGTCGAACCTGATCTCCAATGCGATCGCGTACTCGGATCCGAGGACCCGGGTCGGGGTCTCCGCGCGGCGCGACGGAGGGATGATCGAGCTGTCCGTCAAGGACGAGGGCATCGGGATCACCAAGGAGCACCTCGAGCGGGTCTTCGAGCGGTTCTTCCGGGTCGACCGGGCCCGCTCCCGCACCACCGGCGGGTCCGGGCTGGGCCTCGCGATCGTCAAGCACATCGCGACCGATCACGGGGGCGAGGTCACCGCGTGGTCGATGCCCGGCCAGGGCTCGACCTTCACGCTCCGCCTGCCGGAGATGGGCAGCACCGAGACGATCACCTCGCCGGTGCCCCTCCCCGCGAGCACCGCGGAGCCCAGGACACCGGCCGGGACGGGCGAGGACCCGACGGCCGAGAGCAGGCGCGGGTCCTCCGGGCACCGCGGAACGACACGCGCCGTGGCGACCGACCACGCGCACGGAAAGGGAAGCTGACATGACGCGGATCCTGATCGTGGAGGACGAGGAGTCGTTCTCCGATCCCCTCTCCTACTCGCTGCGCAAGGAGGGGTACGAGGTCGCTGTCGCCGACAACGGCACCGACGGCCTGCGCATCTTCTCGGTGCACGGTGCCGACCTGGTGCTGCTGGATCTCATGCTGCCCGGGATGAGCGGCACGGAGGTGTGCCGGGAGATCCGGCGCACCTCGAGCGTCCCGGTCATCATGCTCACGGCGAAGGACGACGAGTTCGACAAGGTCCTGGGGCTCGAGCTGGGTGCGGACGACTACGTCACCAAGCCGTACTCCTCGCGGGAGCTGCTCGCGCGGATCAAGGCGGTGCTGCGTCGTGGCCAGGACTCGGCCGAGGTCGAGGAGGAGGCGACGCTGACGGCGGGCGGCATCATGATGGACGTCGAGCGGCACGTCGTCCAGGTCCGCGGCGAGGACGTCTCGCTGCCGCTGAAGGAGTTCGAGCTGCTGGAGATGCTGCTGCGCAACGTGGACCGGGTGCTCACCCGCGGTCAGCTCATCGACCGGGTCTGGGGCGCGAACTACGTCGGCGACACCAAGACCCTCGACGTCCACGTCAAGCGCCTGCGCGCCAAGATCGAGGACGACCCGAAGAACCCGGCGCACCTGGTGACCGTGCGCGGACTGGGCTACAAGTTCGAATCCGCCGGGGCGGCCGGCTGAGTCACCCCGCCCGTCGCGGACACCGACGAGAACCGCCCCGCAGCCTGGCTGCGGGGCGGTTCCTGCGGCGGTCGTGGCGGCGGTGGGCCCTCGCGCGTGCGGGAGTCCCTCAGCCTGCCTCGGGCGGACCGTAGTGCTCCAGGGAGATCGGCATCACCGGAATCTTGATGGTGGTGGTCTCCCCCGCCGCGGTGACCTCGAGGTCGATGAGGTGGCCCGGCGTGGTGGGGATCTCGGTGATCGGCACCTGCTGGTTGGTCTCGGTCCGGCCGAGCTCCACGGACTCGTGCGCGGGGACGGCGACGGAGGTTGCGAAGACGGTGGTGCCGGCGGCGACGCCCTCGAGCTCGACGGTGATCTCCTCGTCGGAGTAGTTCTGCACGGTCGCCGAGAACGCCGGGTTGCCGCCGTCGGCGTCAGCGATGATGAGCGCGTTGCGCACACCGGCGTGGAGCATGCCCGCCTGCTCGATGTTGGCGTTGTTGCCGTCGCCCGACTGGTAGAACTCGTGCGTCTGCACCGGGCTGAAGTACGCGCATCCGGAGGCCGAGAGGGCGAGACCCACGGCGGCTGCGGTGAGCACGAGACGGCGAGGACGACTCACGGGGGACTCCTGTTCGGTGCCGCTGAGGACGGCGGGACGTTCCGGGGACAGCTCTGACAGGTTACCCCACCTCCGCACCGGATCCCGCCGCCGCCCCGCCGCCGCCCCGCCGCCGGCCGACCGTCACGGTCGATGCCCGCGGCCTGCCCCCGCATCACGAGCTCCCGGCGCCGCGTCACAGGCCCCCGCATCTGCCGTGAAGCGGCCATGAACAGCGGATTCGCACGAGGGCGCGGATCCTAACACGGCGCACCGGTGCTAGACTGGTCTGCGGAAAGGGGACCCACCACATGAATTTTGCTGTCGGCGAGACCGTCGTCTACCCGCACCACGGTGCCGCACTCATCGAAGAGGTCAAGACCCGCACCATCAAGGGCGAGGATCGCACCTACCTCAAGCTCAAGGTCGCCCAGGGCGACCTGACGATCGAGGTCCCCGCTGACAACGTCGATCTCGTCGGCGTGCGCGACGTCGTGGACAAGGAAGGCCTCGACGAGGTCTTCGAGGTGCTGCGTCAGCCCTACACCGAAGAGCCCACCAACTGGTCGCGCCGCTACAAGGCGAACGTCGAGAAGCTGGCTTCCGGGGACGTCAAGAAGGTGGCCGAGGTCGTGCGCGATCTCTGGCGCCGCGATCAGGACCGCGGCCTGTCGGCCGGGGAGAAGCGCATGCTGGCCAAGGCGCGTCAGATCCTGGTCTCCGAACTCGCCCTCGCGGAGAAGACCGACGAGACCGATGCCGAGTCGATCCTCGACGAGGTCCTCGCCTCCTGAGCATCCGCCGCCGGGCTCCTCGCGTGCCTGCCCGGCCGCACATGACAGAATCGACCCTCGCCGGGGTGCCGTGACATCCTGCCGATCTGCACGCCCCGGGGCCGTCGACCGTCGCCCCGCCCTCGACCGCCCCAGGAGTTCGCATGCTCACCATCGCCATCGTGTGCGGCGCGGGGATCGCCACCTCCGCGCTGGTCGCGGAGCAGGTGCGCGACCACCTCACGTCCCGTGGCCGCGACGCCCACGTGGTCCAGGCCACCGTGATGGACCTGCTCTCGGCCGATTTCCAGGCCGATCTCGTCGTCAGCACCGTCGGCCTGCCCCCCGCCCTCGGGATCCCCCAGATCTCCGGCATGCCCCTGCTGCTGGGCACCAACCCCCAGGTCACCTATGACGACATCGACCGCGTCCTGGCCCGGATCGACGGAGACACCACGGCCTGACCTGGGTCTGCGAGGAGCAGCGATGACCACCGAGAGGACCGCGATGGCCCTGACCGCCGAGGACGTGGAGGCCGCTGCGGAGCGCCTGGCCCCGGTGCTGCGGCGCACCCCGCTGCACCGCAGCGAGCGGCTCAGCGACCTGGCCGGGGTCCCGGTGTGGCTCAAGCGCGAGGACCTGCAGTCGGTGCGCTCCTACAAGCTGCGCGGCGCCCAGCTCTTCCTCGATTCCCTGGACCAGGAGTCCCGGGCGTCCGGGGTCGTGGCGGCCAGCGCCGGCAACCATGCCCAGGGCGTCGCCCAGGCCTGCCGCACCCTCGGCATCCACGGACGGATCTACGTCCCCGGCAGCACCCCGCGCCAGAAGCGCGAGAGGATCACGGCGATCGGCGGGGACCGCGTCGAGCTGGTCCTGGTGGGCGACACCTTCGATGATGCGGCCGAGGCCGCGGCCGAGGACGCCGACCGCACCGGTGCCACCCAGGTCCCGCCCTTCGACCATCCGACGATCATGGCCGGGCAGGGCACCGTGGCCCTCGAGGCCGTGGACCAGCTGCGCACCGAGCAGGGTCGCGAGGTCGGCACGATGGTCCTCCCCATCGGGGGCGGTGGCCTTCTGGGCGGCTGCGGAGCCTGGCTGCGGGAGCGGACCCCGGCGGTGCGGATCGTCGGCGTGGAGCCGGCCGGCGCGGCGTCGATGGCCGCCGCCCTGCGGGCGGGGCATCCCGTGACCCTGCAGGAGATGGACCGTTTCGTCGACGGTGCCTCGGTGCGTCGGGTCGGCGCGGAGCCGCTGCGCATGGTGCAGGCCGTCGAGCCCGAGCTGACGGCGGTCGACGAGGGCGCGGTGTGCACAGAGATGCTGGAGCTCTACCAGGTCGACGGCATCATCGCCGAGCCCGCCGGGGCCCTGGCCGCCACCGCGGTCGCCACCGGCGCGATCGAGCACCTGGGCCTGCCTGCTGCGGGGGGCCCTTCCCCCGAGGAGGAGACCGGCGACATCGTGGTGATCCTCTCCGGCGGCAACAATGACGTCTCGCGGTACCACGAGATCGTCGAGCGGTCCCTGGTCCACGAGGGGCTCAAGCACTACTTCCTGGTCACCTTCCCGCAGGAGCCCGGGGCGCTGCGGCGGTTCCTGGACCGGGTGCTGGGGCCGAACGACGACATCGTGCTGTTCGACTACATCAAGCGCAACAACCGCGAGGAGGGGCCCGCACTGGTGGGGCTCGAGATCGGTGACCGCCGCGACCTCGAGCCGCTGATGTCGCGCATGGCGGCCTCGACCATGGACATCGAGCGCATCGATCCCCACGACCCGATCTACCGCTACCTCACCTGAGGACGCGACGCGGCGCCCCGTCCCGCTCGGCCGCCCCCGGCCCTCGCCCGGGTCAGGCCTCGGGGTAGGCCTCCGCGTCGGGGGTGAGCGTCAGCGACCTGGCCTCGACCGCGGAGCGGACGATGTCGTCCAGTCCGTGCTCGGACTTCCATCCGAGCTGCTGGGCGATGCGGTCGCCCGAACAGACCAGGCGGGCCGGGTCCCCGGCGCGCCGCGGGCCGATCTCGGGGGTGATCTCGATGCCCTGGACGCGGGCGATCGCGTCGATCACCTCGAGCACGCTCGAACCCTCCCCGGTCCCGACGTTGAACACCCGGTGCGGGCGGTCCTCACCGCGCAGGTAGTCCAGCGCCGCGATGTGCGCATGGGCGAGGTCGAGCACGTGGACGTAGTCGCGGATGCAGGTGCCGTCCGGGGTGTCGTAGTCGTCGCCGAAGACGACGGGGGCCTTGCCCTGCTCGAGGCGGTCCAGGACGATCGGCACCAGGTTCATCACCGCGGTGTCGGCGAGCTCGGGCCAGCCGGCGCCGGCCACGTTGAAGTAGCGCAGCGCGACGGTGCGCATGCCGTGGGCACGCTCGGAATCGGCCAGCATCCACTCGCCCACGTACTTGGTGGCGCCGTAGGGGTTGATCGGCTGCGGGGTGAGGTCCTCGGTGACGAGGTCCACGTCCGGGACGCCGTAGACGGCCGCCGACGAGGAGAAGACCACGTCGCGCACCTCGGCGGTCGCACAGGCGGCCAGCACGTTGGCGAGGCCGCCGATGTTGTCGCGCCAGTACATCTCGGGGTTCGCGACCGACTCGCCGACCTGTTTGTGCGCGGCGAAGTGGATCACCGAATCGACGCCGGAGGCGCGCAGCCGGACGGCGAGCTTCTCGCTCGCGTCGGGCGCCGTGATGTCGAGATCGATCAGTTCGGCGCCCTCGGTCCGCGCCCGGATCCCCGTGGAGAGGTCGTCGACCACGAGCACCTTCTGCCCCTGGTCGAGGAGGAGTCGCACCACGTGCGATCCGATGTACCCGGCGCCACCGGTCACGAGAGTCGTCATGGTTGACATCCTACCGGTCAGTCAGCTCCAGGAGCCGGTCAGCGGGCGTCCCTCCGCGTAGCCCGCGGCGCTCTGGAGGCCGATCACGGCCCGATCGCGGAACTCGGCGGTGCTGGCGGCACCGGCGTAGGTGAAGGAGGACCGCACCCCGGCGGTGATCTCGTCGAGCAGGTCCTCCACCCCGCCGCCGGTCTCGGCCAGGTACATGCGCGAGGTGGAGATGCCCTCCTCGAACAGGCCCTTGCGGGCCCGGGCGAAGGCGTCCTCGTGAGCGGTGCGGTGGGAGACGGCGCGCTTGGAGGCCATGCCGAAGCTCTCCTTGTAGCGGCGACCGTTCTCGTCGGCCCGCATCTGGCCCGGGGACTCGTAGGTCCCGGCGAACCAGGAGCCGATCATCACGTTGGAGGCGCCGGCGGCGAGGGCGAGGGCGACGTCCCGGGGATGGCGGACCCCGCCGTCGGCCCACACGTGCCCTCCCAGGCGACGCGCTTCGGCGGCGCATTCCAGGACGGCGGAGAACTGGGGCCGGCCGACACCCGTCATCATGCGGGTGGTGCACATGGCGCCGGGGCCGACGCCGACCTTGACGATGTCGGCCCCGGCCTCGATCAGCTCACGGGTGCCCTCGGCGGTGACGATGTTCCCGGCCGCCAGGCGCACCGGTGTCGCATCGCGGTCCCCGAGCGCCGTCCGGGCGGTGCGCAGGGCCTCGAGCATCTTGTCCTGGTGGCCGTGGGCGGTGTCCAGCACGATCACGTCGGCACCGGCGGAGACCAGCTCCCGCACCCGGGTGGAGACGTCGGCGTTGATCCCGACGGCGACCGCGACCCGCAGCTGACCGGCGGCGTCGGTCGCGGGGCGGTAGATGGTCGAGCGCAGCACGCCGGTGGCGGTCAGGACCCCGCGCAGCGCCCCGCCGTCGGCCGCGGACTCGACGACGACGGCGGCGTCGTGATGGGTGGCGGCGATGCGGGCGTGCAGCTCGGCGGGGGCGATCTCGAGATCCGCGGGCTGCAGGACGGGCACGTCCGTGCTCAGCACGTCGCCCACCGGGGAGAAGGAATCGCGTCCGGCGATCTCCTCGGCGGAGACCGTGCCCAGGGGCCGACGCTGCTCGTCGACAACGACGACGATGCCGTGGGGTCGCTTGGGCAGCAGGTCGGCGGCTTGGCCGAGGGTGCCGTCGACGGTGAGGGTCAGGGGGTGGTCCACCAGCAGGTCGCGCTGCTTCACCGAGCGGATGATCCAGTCGATCCGGTCCGGCGAGAGGTCCTGGGGCAGCACGGCGAGTCCGCCGCGCCGGGCCATGACCTCCGCCATGCGGCGGCCGGAGACCGCGGTCATGTTCGCGGCGATCAGCGGGATCGTGGTGCCGGTGCCGTCATCGCTGGCGAGATCGGCGTCGAACCGGGAGGTGATCGCTGAACGGGCGGGCAGGAAGAAGCAGTCGTCGTAGGTCAGGTCCGTCGACGGGGTGTGGATCAGGCGCATGGGGCCAGGATACGGATATCGTCCCGTCATACGACCTGCACCAGGTTCTCACAGGCGGATGCGAGACGATCCGTCCTCGTGAATCTAGGATGTAGCGCATGATGGACCCCTCCTCGGCCTCCCGGCGCCGGCGACGTCGATCCGGCAGACACCAGGAGCCGGTCCGACGCGCCCCGTCGACGCCCCTGCCTCCGGACGAGGCACGCAGGAATCGGGACGCGGCCTTCGGCACCCCGAATCCCAAGCGCACGTGGATCGGTGGCACCGCGGAGACGGCCGCGTCCGCCGAATCCGGGGCCCCCGCCCCGTCGGCGTCGAGCCCGTCCCCCGGCGAGGCAGAGCCTTCCTCTGCGACCGCGGCGGAGCCCGCACCCCCTGCCGCCGCAGAGCCCTCCTCTTCTCCGGCGGCGGAGTCCCCGGCCCCGGGCCCGTCCTCCGCGGATGCGGCTCCCCGTCGTCCCCGAGGCCGACGGGCCGCCTACCCGTTGGCCGCGGACGGCACCCCGGCGTCCCCGCCCGTGCAGGGAGCCGCCGGCCAGGACGGCAGCGGGCGGCCGTCGCTCTCGCGCCCGCTGCGCGGCAATGCTCCCGTGCACGACGCCTGGTCGCAGGAGGCGACGTCGAGCGAGCACGACGCCTGGTCGGGCTCGATCGCCCCCCGTGGCTCGTCCGAGCCCGCCGCTCCCGGCGACGGCCCCACGGAACCGGGCTCCCCCGCGACCGCCGGGGACTCCGAGCCCTCACGCGCGACCGGGTCGACCGGCCCGGCCGGAGCGCCCGGCGCGACGGGCACGTCGGACGCGGCGGATGCGCACGAGGGATCGCTGCCGAAGGTGGCGTTCTGGACCGTTCTCACCACCCTGCTGCCCGGCTCGGGCCTGGTCACCACCCGACTGCGCCGGATCGGCTGGGTGCTGCTCGCGATCCTGGCCCTCGCCGCCGTGACGCTGACGGCCTTCCTGGTCATCGGCGACCCGATGCGCAACGGCATGATGCTGCTGACCAACCGCGCCGTCCTGATCGGGTTCCTGATCACCGCCGTGGTCATCGGCCTGGTGTGGGCGCTGCAGATCGTGGCGGCGAACCTCACCCACTCCCGCCGCCAGCGCCTCGAGGGGACCAAGCGCTATCTCGCCCTCGCCCTGGCGGCTCTCATGGTCGTCGCCGTCGTCTTCCCCGTCGGCCGCGGCGTGCAGTCGCTGTGGGCGGCGCAGGGTCTGCTCGGCTCGACAACGGTGTTCGGCGGTCGGGACGGCGACGGTCGGACGCTGGCGGAGGGCAAGGACCCGTGGGCGAACACCGAGCGCGTGAACGTCATGCTGCTGGGCCAGGACGCCGGCTCCGACCGCACCGGCACCCGCCCGGACACGATCATGGTGGCCTCGATCGACACCGAGACCGGACAGACCGCCCTGTTCTCCATCCCCCGAAACCTCGAGAAGGTCGAGTTCCCGGAGGGGACCCCCGCGGCCGAGGAGTTCCCCGACGGCTTCGACTACTACGGACCGAACCAGGACCTGATCAATGCGGTGTGGACCTGGGCCGAGGAGCATCCCGATCTCTTCCCCGACGATCCCAACCCGGGGCTCACGGCCACCCGCTGGGCGGTCGAGGAGACTCTCGGTCTGGACACCGACTACTACGCGATGGTGAACCTGCAGGGCTTCGAGGATCTCGTCAACGCCATCGGCGGCGTCGACCTGGTCGTGGAACGGCGCATCCCCATCGGAGGAGGCGCCGGCCCGATCGACGGCTACATCGAACCGGGTTCGCAGAAGCTCGACGGCTATCACGCGCTGTGGTACGCCCGCTCCCGCGAAGGGTCCAACGACTTCGACCGCAACTGCCGCCAGCAGCGCATCGTGCGAGCGGTGGCCGAGGAGGCCGACC
This sequence comes from Brachybacterium sp. P6-10-X1, assembly GCF_001969445.1. Lineage (NCBI taxonomy): Bacteria > Bacillati > Actinomycetota > Actinomycetes > Micrococcales > Dermabacteraceae > Brachybacterium > Brachybacterium sp. P6-10-X1. Next base: position 4,174,886 of record NZ_CP017297.1, on the reverse strand, counting down.
CCGCGACCTTGGCCATGTCGGTGCCCCGCCTGGTCTCCGCCACGGAGGCGAACATCCAGACCGACATCCCGGTCTCGAACCTGGACGCCTTCGTCGATCTGGCCCTGCGGATCAAGGACGGTGGTTTCACCTCCTACCCGATCACCCCGGACGTGACCCCCTCGGGGAACCCGGACTACGAATACCTCGAGTCCTGGGTGCAGGCCTCCATCGAGGACTCCATGAAGCAGGACCCGCCGGAGTCGGTGCTCGGGGAGACCGAGCCGGGGTCGACCGATCCCGCGGACACCGGCGCCGCTCCCGAGGAGGAGAGCTCCTCCGACGACGTCCCGGACTCGGAGGAGACGACCGAGGAGGAGACCACGGAGGAGGAGACCACGAGCGAGGACGAGACCTCCTCGTCGGAGACGACGCCGACGGACGAGCCGACGATCGATCACGATCCGCTGAAGTCCTGCCTGCCGGGAGCCGAGGCCCAGCAGGGCTGAGCGACGGCGCTCCCCCCGGGGGAGTCAGTCCACCAGCTGGAGCAGGGCGTTCTCGATCAGCTCCGGCATCGCCGGATGGATCCAGTACTGCGTGGTGGCGATGTCCCGGGCGGTCTGTCCGGTGCTCATCGCCTGGATCATCAGCTGCACCAGGGTGGTTGCCTCGGGGCCGATGAGGTGGGCGCCGAGGATCTCGGTGGTCTCGGCGTCCGCGATGAGCTTCACGAAGCCGGTGGTGTCCTCCATCGCCCAGCCGTAGGCGATCGAGGCGTACTCCTGGACGGCGACCGCGATGTCGCGGCCGCTGCGGCGGGCCGTCTCCTCGTCCATCCCGACCCAGGCCACCTGCGGATGGGTGAACACCCCGCTGGGGATCGGCATCGTGTCGGAGCGGCGCAGCCGCTCCGGGTGCAGGATGTTGTGCCGCACGATGCGCTGTTCGTGGTTGGCGACGTGCTTGAGCTGGTGGTCGCTGGAGAGGTCGCCCAGCGCCCAGAGACCGTCGAGCACCTCGCCACCTGCGAGAACGCGCTGGTACGCATCGACCGCCACGCGGCCGTCCTCGGTGGTGTCGATGCCGGCGGCGGAGACGTCCAGCAGGTCGGAATTGGGGCGACGCCCGGTCGCGACCATCAGCTCCTCGGCGCCCAGCACGACCTCCTGGCCCTCGCGCATCCCGCGCAGCTCGACCCCGTCGGCGGTGCGGCGCACCGAGGTGGTCGACAACCGGGTCTCCAGGTGCAGCCGGTCGCCGAGGATCTCCGTCAGCCGCGCCGAGATGTCGGCGTCGGCCCCGCGCAGCACCTGCTGCGAACGGGCGATGAGCGTGACCTCGACGCCGAAGGACGCGAACACGTGCGCCATCTCGACGGCGATCACGCCGGATCCGAGGATCGCGAGCGAGGAGGGCAGACGGTCGATCCGCATGATCGTGTCCGAGGTGTGCGGAGCCGCCTCCGCGAGACCGTCGATCAGCGGCAGCGTCGGCCGGGAGCCGGCGCCGAGGACGATGGTGTCGGCGCTCACCGCGCGCTCGGTGCCGTCCTGCTCCCGCACGCGCAGGGTCTTCGCCCCGGTGAAGGTCGCGGTACCCCGCAGCAGGGTGAGGTTCGCATTGTCCCCGTGGTCCCGGCGGTACTCCTCGCCGCCGGCCGTGATCGGGTCGATGCGCCCGAAGATGCGGTCGCGGATCGCGGGCCAGTCGACGTGGCGCAGCTGCTCGGTCAGGCCGAAGGGGCCGGCTTCGGAGGGCGTCGCGGCGAGGTTCGCGGTGTGCACGAACATCTTGGTGGGGATGCAGCCGAGGTTCAGGCAGGTCCCGCCGAACACGTGGCGGGGCCCGACGCCGCGGTCGATCTGGACGATGGAGCGGTCCGCGAACTCGGGTCCCGGGAAAGAGTTCGCGGAGCCGGAGCCGATCAGGGCGATGTCGAAGTGCGTCTCGTCGGTCACCGTCCCAGGCTAGCCGCCCCGTCGCGCACATGCTCCGCGAGCGCTGCGGAAGCGTCCAGCAAGGCGATCGCCCGGACCGAGACGCGTTCCCGGGAGGCCGCCAGGGCGGTATGGACCGACGAGGTCTCCCCCAACACCCGCACCTGACCGAGGATCTCGGCGATGTCCCCCAGGCGGTGCCCGCCGCGACGCAGCAGATGGACCAGCTCCGCATCGTGCACCGCGCTCGGCGGATAGAGACGGTGCCCGCTGCCCGGGTCCCGGGGCGGGTCGATCAGGCCCGCGCTCTCCCAGTGCCGAAGCGTCGCCGGGGAGAGCCGCAGTCGTGCGGCGAGCTCCCCGATCCAGAGGGTCCGTGGGGCGCGTCCCGGGTCCTCTCCGCGCTCGAGGTCGCCGAGGGCCCGCTCCACCACGGTCAGCGTCCCGCGATCGCGCAGCAGCTGCTCGTGCGCACGGTCCAGCAAGGTCAGCGCCGCGTCGAGGTCCCCGCCGTGCAGAGCGGCCATGATGTCCAGAGCCGGCCGGTGCCCGATGGCGCGGCGGAGCGCGAGGAAAGCCCGCAGCGCCCTGGCGTGGCGGGCGGTGTAGCGACGGTGCCCGGTGCTCGTGCGCTCGGCCGCGGGCAGCGCCCCGGCGTCCTCGTAGTTGCGCACGGCCTGGCTGGACAGCCCGTGCTCGCGGGCCAGGTCGATGGGACGCATCTGGACCACCTTTGAGGTTATGACGCATGGCCAGGCACCTCCCCTGGCGCCAGGGTTCAACGAGAATCTCAAGGATACGATCGAAGTCCCGAGAACTCGTACCGCCTGCCCGTGGACCGCCGCATCTGGAGGATCGATGACCACCGCCGACGCCCAACCCTCAGCCGACACACACCGCCCCGCCGACGCCCACGACGTGATCCTGGTGCGCGGCGCCCGGGAGAACAACCTCCGCGACATCTCCCTCGACCTCCCCAAGCGCCGCCTGACCGTGTTCACGGGCGTCTCCGGCTCCGGGAAGAGCTCCCTGGTGTTCGGCACCATCGCCGCCGAGTCCCAGCGGATGATCAACGAGACCTACAGCTCGTTCGTCCAGGGTTTCATGCCCTCCCTCGCTCGTCCCGACGTGGACGAGCTGCAGGGGCTGACCCCCGCGATCATCGTCGACCAGGAGCGGATGGGCGCCAACGTCCGCTCCACCGTCGGGACCGTCACGGACGCCGGCTCCTACCTGCGCACCCTGTTCTCCAAGCTCGCCGAACCACACGTCGGCGGGCCCGGCGCGTACTCCTTCAACGTCCCCAGCGTCACCGCCTCCGGGGCGATCACCCTGCAGAAGGGCAAGAAGACCATCGCCGAGAAGGCCAGCTTCTCGCGGGTGGGCGGCATGTGTCCGCGCTGCGAAGGCATGGGCGAGGTCTCCGACGTGGACCTCACCGAGCTGTACGACGAGAACCTCTCCCTCGACGAGGGCCCGTTCACGATCCCGAACTACGCCGCCGGAGGCTGGTACCAGAAGCAGTTCGCCGCCTCCGGCTTCTTCCCCTCCGACACACCGATCCGCTCCTTCACGAAGCGTCAGCTGCACGACTTCCTGTACAAGGAACCCACGAAGGTGAAGATCGAGGGCGTCAACATCACCTATGAGGGGCTGATCCCGAAGATCCAGAAGTCCATGCTGAGCAAGGACCGCGACGCGATGCAGCCGCATGTGCGCGCGTTCGTGGACCGCGCCGTGAAGTTCATCGTCTGCCCCGAGTGCGAGGGGACCCGCCTGGCCGAGCACGCCCGCACCTCCCGGATCGACGGCCTCTCGATCGCCGATGCCAGCTCCCTGCAGATCACGGACCTGGCCGCATGGGTGCAGTCCCTGCGCACGCTGCACACGGGGCCGACGGTCGCCCCGCTGCTGACGAACCTCTCGGCGCTGCTGGAGAGCTTCGTGAAGATCGGTCTGGGCTATCTCAGTCTGGATCGTGCCTCCGGCACGCTGTCCGGCGGCGAGTCCCAGCGCACCAAGATGATCCGGCACCTCGGCTCGGCGCTGACCGACATCACCTACGTGTTCGACGAGCCCACGATCGGTCTGCATCCGCACGACATCACGACCATGAACCAGCTCCTGCTGGCCCTGCGGGACAAGGGCAACACCGTGCTGGTCGTCGAGCACAAGCCCGAGTCGATCGCCATCGCCGATCACGTCGTCGACCTCGGTCCGCGCGCCGGTGTGCACGGCGGCCGGCTGCAGTACGAGGGCGACGTGGCGGGCCTGCGGGCCTCCGACACCCTCACCGGGCGCCATCTCGACCGCCGCGCCACCGTGAAGGACCAGGTGCGCACGGGCCGCGGCGCCCTCGAGATCCGCGGCGCCGACCAGCACAACCTGCAGGACGTGGACGTCGACGTGCCACTGGGGGTGCTGACCGTCATCACCGGGGTGGCCGGCTCCGGCAAGAGCTCCTTGGTGCACGGCTCCCTGCCCCGCGACGCCGAGGTCACCGTGGTCGATCAGGGGGCCATCCGCGGCTCCCGTCGCTCCAACGCCGCCACCTACACGGGCCTGCTGGAGCCGATCCGAAAGGCCTTCGCGAAGGCCAACGGGGTGGGGCCCGCGCTGTTCTCCAGCAACTCCGACGGGGCCTGCCCGGTGTGCAAGGGCGCCGGGATGATCTTCACCGAGCTCGGCTTCATGGAGACCGTCACCACCGTCTGCGAGGAATGCGACGGCAGGCGGTTCCAGGCCTCGGTGCTCGAGTACACCCTCGGCGGGGCGAGCATCGCAGACGTGCTGGAGATGTCCGTCGAGGAGGCGCTGGCGCTGGTGACCACCCCGGAGGCGAAGGTCCCCGCCGCGGCGAAGGTGCTGCGCCATCTGGAGGAGGTCGGCCTGGGATATCTGACCATCGGCCAGCCGCTGACCACCCTCTCCGGCGGCGAGCGGCAGCGGCTCAAGCTCGCCATGCATCTGGGCGAGAAGGGCGGGATCCTGGTGCTCGACGAGCCGACCACCGGCCTGCACCTGGCCGACATCGACGCCCTGCTGGCTCTGCTGGATCGACTGGTGGACTCCGGAAGGACCGTGATCGTCATCGAGCACCACCAAGCCGTCATGGCCCATGCGGACTGGATCATCGACCTCGGGCCCGGAGCCGGGGTCGACGGCGGCCGAGTCGTGTTCGAGGGGACCCCGTCCCAGCTGGTGGCCGACGCCTCGACCCTGACCGGGACGCATCTGGCGCAGTACGTCGGGGCGAGCTGAGCGCAGTGCGGGGACCGCCGTGCGCATCCCGAACCCGAACTGCGGGATCGGCGACTTCCCCACCGCACAGGTGCACCTGACGGCGAGGGGGCACGCCGCGGCTGCTGGGAGGTGAGCACGGGGCGACGCGAGCATCTGAGCACGGATACTCTGCCGTCGTGCCCTCCCCCGTGCCCGCCGCCCTGCTCGACGCCCTCGACATCCTGCGCTGCCCGAGTTGCGGCGGCGAGCTGACGGTCCTCGACCGGAGCCTGCGCTGCCCGCAGCGGCACACCTTCGACATCGCCCGGGCCGGATACGCCTCGATGCTGGGCGGCGGCGGTGCCAGAAGCGGTGACGACGACAAAATGGCCCGGGCCCGGGCCCGCTTCCTGGGCAGCGGCGCCTATGCCCCGCTGCTCACGGCGATCGGCGATCTCGCCGCGTCCGCCGTCCCGGCGCTGACCGCCGCCGACCTGCCGGGCTCCTCCCCCACCGCTCTGCCGACTGCCGCCGACGCGGGGGGCCCGCCGGCCGCTGCGGGCCCGAGCAGCTCCGCGCCGATCGTCCTGGACATGGGGTGCGGGCCCGGCTATTACCTCGCGGGGCTGCTGGACCGCTTCGAGGGCGCCCGGGGGCTCGGGGTCGACACCTCGGCGCGCTCGCTGCGGTTCGCCGCCCGCGCCCACGAGCGGGCCGCCGCCTGCTCCGGGGACGTCTTCGCGCCCTTCCCTCTCGCCGACGACTCGATCGACCTGCTGATCGACGTGTTCGCCCCGCGCCATCCCGCCGAGTTCGCCCGGGTGCTCGGGCCGTCCGGGGCTCTGGTGGTCGCGCGTCCGGGCACCGATCACCTCGCCGAGCTGCGGGAGGAGATCCCGTCGATGGTGGCGATGGATCCGCACAAGGAGGAGCGGCTGCACGAGGCGCTCGCGCCCTTCTTCGTCGCGGGCCCGCAGCGCACGGTGCGCTACGAGCTTCCCCTGGACGTCGAGCGGGTGAGGGATCTGGTCGCCATGACCCCGAGCGCTCGCCATGTCCGGCCCGCAACTCTCGATGAGGTCACCGAGCAGTTCCGCAGGTCCTCCGGCTCCGAGCCCTTCTCCGTCACGGTCTCCGTGACGGTCAGCAGCCACCGTCCGCGGTAGCGGGCCCGGCGTCGCGGTGCGCCGGAAGCGATTAGGCTGGTCACCCTCATCCCGACCCTTCCGAGGAGACCTCTGTGGCCGACCGCCGCTGCGTGTTCATCGACTTCGACGGCACCCTCGCGGATCGGGGCGTGGTCCCGCGCGAGCACGCCGAGGCCGTCGGGCGCGCCCGGGCGCAGGGGCATGTGGTGCTGCTGTGCACCGGACGCCCCGCCTCGATCATCGTGCCCGAGGTCGCGGCGCTGTTCGACGGCGTGGTCGCCTCCGCGGGCGGCTTCCTGCGTCTGGGGGACGAGGTGCTGCACGACGAACGCTTCCCCGCCGCCGTGGGACGCCGCACCATCGAGGTGCTGCACCGGCACGAGGTGGCCTTCGCCCTGGAGGCCCCGGATGCGCTGTGGTGCACCCCGTTCTCGGCCGAGCGGATCCGGGCCCGGATGCGCCCCTCGGGCCCGAGCAGCGCCGGGGGGATCGGGAGCGGACCGACCGACATCATCGCTGCCGTGCGCGTGCGCGAGGACGTCGCCGACTGCTCCTTCGCGAAGATCTCGCTGTGGGACTCGCGGGTTCCGATCGAGCAGCTCGCCGCCGAGAGCGGACCCGAGCTGGGGGCGCTGCCGAGCTCGATCACCACGGACGACCTCAGCTCCGGGGAACTGCACCTGCGCACCGTCGACAAGGCCGACGGGATGCGTCGCGTCCGGGAGCATCTCGGCCTGGGTCCGGAGGCGACGGTCGCGATCGGGGACGGCATGAACGACCTGGGGATGCTCCAGGCGGCCGGGACGTCCGTCGCGATCTCCGGCGCCCCCACCGAGGTGCTGGCCGCGGCGGATCTCGTGGTCCCCGGCCCGGTGGAGCACGGGATCGTGAGCGCCTTCGCCCGGCTCGGCCTGGGCTGACCCCCAGCTGCTGCGGCGCCGTCAGCTCCGCCGGCGCAGTCCGATCAGCACGAGACCTGCGGCCGCGACCAGCGCGCCCACCCCGAGCAGGATCACGCCCTGGGGTGTGACGTCGGCCGTGAAGCGCTGCTCGAAGGCCTGCACGATCGGACCGAGGAAAGCCTTCTGATCGACGCGGTCCGGCACCAGGTCCTCGACGCGCTGGGCGAGGGCCCAGGTGCCGAGACCGGCAAGCATGGTGCCCAGACCCGCCAGCATCAGCATCCCCCGACGGTGACGGGCGATCAGCAGCGCCAGCACCGCCAGCCCCAGCGCGATCGGACCCGCCCGCTGCGCCCAGGGGTCCAGGGCCGTGGCGTGGGTGAGCAGCGGGATGTCGGGGATGGTGGCGATCGTGACGGCGGCGGAATCCGGCCGCGGGACGTCCAGGAGGGGCACCTGCTCCTCGACACCGGTCAGCAGCGTGTCGATCACCGGAGCGAGATCGACCTCGAGATCCGAGGAGCCCGGGGAGAACAGCGCACCGTGCAGTTCGATCATCGCGGCATCCCACACGGTGGTGTAGACCTCGGTGCCGGTGGCGCGGGCGGCCTGCTCCTGAGCGATGGGCGTCAGCGAGTCGGCGATCCAGCCCGGCACGGTCTCGTCGCGGAGGATCGTCTCGACCGCCCCGTCGGTGAGGGTGCGCTGGAACGCGGGGTCGTCCGCCAGCGGCTGGGTGATCTCCACGAAGCCGTCCTGGTCCACGACATGCGACTGGAGCCACGCGGCGGGCAACCAGAAGGACGCGAGCAACGTGGCGGCGATCAGCAGCAGGACGGCGAGGAGATCTCGGGCGGTGGACACCTGACCCACGGTACCGGGCACCGAACGGGGACGCTCTCAGCAGGCTCCGTCGGCCTCGGCCGGAACTATCGGCTCCTGCGGATGCCGTCGACCCCAACGGCCACGAGAACGGGAACGGCCCCGTCCCACCGAGGGTGGGGCGGGGCCGCCGACGGTGCGGGGCGTGTCAGCCGACCCGGACGAAGGTCCAGCTGCCGGAGTAGATGTCACGCTCGGAGGTGTCCACACGCGGGTTGCCGGCGTCGACGAACTGACCGTTCCCGGCGTAGATGCCGATGTGGCCGGGCTTGAAGACGAGGTCGCCGGGCTGAGCCTCGGAGCGCGGGATGACGGTGCCGGACGCACCCTGCGCGTTGGCGCCGCGCGGCAGGTCGACGCCGTGCTGGGCGTAGACCCACTGGACGAAGCCGGAGCAGTCCCAGCCCGAGGGCGAGGTGCCGCCGAAGACGTAGGGGGTGCCGATGCCGGAGCGGGCGGTGGCGAGGATCGAGCTGCCCTTGGCGGCCGAGGGCGCCGACGCGGACTCCTGCGAGCCGGAGGAATCGCTGGACTGCTCGGACTCGGAGCTCTGACTCTCGGAGTCATCGCGCTCGTTCGACCGGCTCGAGTCGTCGTCCTCGCGGGTCTCGGGCGCCTGCTGGTCCTGCTCCTGCTCGGCGGCCTCCTGCTCGGCGGCCTCCTGCTCAGCGGCTTCCTGGGCTGCGGCCTCCTCGGCTGCGGCCTGGGCGGCGGCGATCTCTTCCTCGGTGGGGCCGACCTCGACGGAGATGCTGGTGGCGGCGGGGGCGAAGGAGGACTCCTCGGAGCCGTCGTCCTCGCCGGCCTCGACGGCGGGAAGGCCCACGGCCGGGGCGGTCACGGGGGCGATCACGGCGGGGGCGGCGTCCGCCTCCGGTGCGGCCGGGGCGTCGGCCTGCGGATCGGACGGCTCAGCGGTCGCTGCGGCGGCGCCGCCGAAGAGCATCGCGGCGGCCATGGCGGCTCCGGCGGTGGCGCGTCCGGCACGAACGGCGGGGGTCACCGTGCGCATGGCGCGGCGGTGAGTGTTGAGCGAGGTCTTCGACACGTTGTGGCTCCCGGCCCCGGGCGTGTGCCCTCGCGCGTGCGTTTTCTCGTGCTCCGGACCCGGTGCGCGGTGGGGCTCTCCAGGCGGAATACCGAGACCCGGACGTCTCGGCACGTTCACGACCCTAGGCGATCGGGTGCCCCTCAGTCAGGGCGACAGAAAGCTCTGGGGAAGAGCTTGACGGAGCCTTTACCCGGCTGCCAGCGGCGTCACGTGGAGCTGGCCGGCATCGACCTCGGAGACGGCCACCTCCCCACCGGCAGGTCCGCGCAGCACGAGGGAGCCCCCGAGCCGTTCGGCCTCCAGCTCGGCCTGCGGAACAATGCCATGACGTGCGAGTTCTCCGAGGAGCTGGACGTCGCTCTGGATCCTTTCGCCGATGCGACGCAGCAGGACCCGAGTGGTCTGACCGTCTTTCAGGACGTCGATCAGCTCGCGGGGCGGATTGGTCGTTCCTTTACCCTCTCCGGTGGCACGCGTCTCGGTGATCCCGAGGGCGGACAACCCCGGGATCGGGTTGCCGTAGGGGTCGACGAACGGCGGTGCGAGCTTCTCCGCGAGCCGCTGCTCGACCTCGAGGCTCATCACGTGCTCCCACCGGCAGGCCTCCTCGTGGACGAGGGCGTAGTCCAGACCGATCACGTCCAACAGATGACGCTCGGCCAAGCGGTGCTTGCGCATCACGTCCGTGGCGACCGCGTGGCCCTTCTCCGTCAGTCGGATGCGTCGCTGATCGTCGAGATGGAGCAGGCCGTCGCGCTCCATCCGGGCCACGGTCTGGGAGACCGTCGGTCCGGAATGCCCCAGGCGCTCCGCGATCCGGGCGCGCATCGGCGCGATGCCCGCCTCGTGGAGCTCGAACACCGTCTTCAGATACATCTCGGTGGTGTCGATGAGATCTCCGGTCACGGGGTCCCCTCCTAGGTCGGGCGCACGGCAGGCTCCCGACATCTTAGTCGTCCGCCCGACGCGCCGCGCCCTGTCGTCCCAGCTTGCCGGTCAGCCCAGCAGGGTCAGCAGGTGCAGGCCGACGCCCAGACCGTTCAGGAGCAGATGGGCGATGATGCAGGCCCAGATCCTGCGCCGGCGGGACCACAACAATCCCACGGCGATCCCTGTTGTGCCCTGCATCGCGATCGCCTGCAGGGCATTCGCCCAGAGGGGCCGTCGCCGTGGGAGAAGGTGTGCTTCAGGGCGAACAGCACATCGCCTCCTCCCCCCCCGGAGGAGATCGTCGCGGGAACGGGCAGTGCCCCGGACCGCACGGGTCCGGGGCACTGCGAGCGGGCGGAATCGGACTCGGCCGATCTCACCCGGGGGAGGAACCGGTCAGGCCCGGGCCTTGACGATCTCGCGCATGAGATCAGCGGTCTCGGTCGGCGTCTTGCCGACCTTGACGCCGGCGGCCTCGAGAGCCTCCTTCTTCGCCTGGGCGGTGCCCGCGGAACCGGAGACGATGGCGCCCGCGTGGCCCATCGTCTTGCCCTCGGGCGCGGTGAAGCCCGCGACGTAGCCGACGACCGGCTTGGACATGTTGTCCTTGATGTACGCCGCCGCACGCTCCTCGGCGTCGCCGCCGATCTCGCCGATCATCACGACGCCGACGGTCTCGGGGTCGTTCTCGAACGCCTCGAGCGCGTCGATGTGGGTGGTGCCGATGACCGGATCGCCGCCGATGCCGATGGCGGTGGTGAAGCCGATGTCGGCCAACTCGTACATCATCTGGTAGGTCAGCGTGCCGGACTTGGAGACCAGGCCCAGCTTGCCGGTGCCGGTGATGTTCGAGGGCGTGATGCCCGCGTTGGAGACACCGGGGGTGATCACGCCGGGGCAGTTGGGCCCGATGATGCGGGTGGTGCCCGTGGACTGGGCATAGTTGAAGAACTCGGCCGAGTCCTTGACCGGGATCCCCTCGGTGATGATCACCAGGAGCTCGATCGCGGCGTCGATGGCCTCGACCGCCGCGCTCTTGGCGAACTTCGGCGGCACGAAGACCACCGAGACGTTCGCGCCGGTGGCCTCCATGGCCTCCGCGACGGATCCGAAGACGGGAACGTCGTGACCGCCGTCGAAGGAGACGCTCTGACCGGCCTTGCGGGGGTTCACGCCGCCGACGATGTTCGTGCCGGAGTCGAGCATGCGCTGGGAGTGCTTCATGCCCTCCGAGCCCGTCATGCCCTGGACGATGACCTTGCTGTTGGCATCAAGGAAGATAGACATCTCGGGTGCTGCTCACTTTCCTGCGGCGGCGGCGAGCTCGGCGACCTTCGCGGCGCCGCCGTCCATGGTGTCGGCCTGGGTGACGAGGGGGTGCGCGAAGTCCGCGAGGATCTTGCGGCCCTCCTCGACGTTGTTGCCGTCGAGACGGACCACGAGCGGCTTCGTGGCGGTGTCGCCGAGCTTCTTCAGCGCACCGACGATGCCGTTGGCCACTGCGTCGCAGGCGGTGATTCCCCCGAAGACGTTGACGAACACCGCGGCGACCTGCTCGTCGCCGAGGATCACGTCGAGGCCGTTGGCCATCACATCCGCGGAGGCGCCGCCGCCGATGTCGAGGAAGTTGGCCGGCTTGACGCCGTGCTGCTCGCCGGCGTACGCGACCACGTCGAGCGTGGACATGACCAGACCCGCACCGTTGCCGATGATGCCGACCTCGCCGTCGAGCTTGACGTAGTTGAGATCCAGGGCCTTGGCCTTGGTCTCCAGCGGGTCCTCGGAGGAGGTGTCGACCAGGGCCGCATGGTCCTCGTGACGGAAGGCCGCGTTCTCGTCGATCGTGATCTTGCCGTCGAGGGCGATGATCTTGCCGTCGCCGGTCTTGACCAGCGGGTTGACCTCGACCAGTGAGGCGTCCTCCTCGCGGTAGGCGTCCCACAGCTTGATCAGCACAGGAGCGACCTTGTGCGCGGTCTCCTCGTCGAAGTTCGCAGCCTGCACGATCTCGGCGGCTTTGGCCTCGTCGATGCCGACGTTGGGGTCGACGGCGACCCGGGCGAGGGCCTCGGGACGCTCGACCGCGAGCTGCTCGATCTCCATGCCGCCCTCGACGGAGCACATGGCCAGGTAGTTACGGTTCGCGCGGTCCAGCAGCAGCGAGAAGTAGTACTCCTCGGCGATGTCGGCGCCGGCGGCGACCATGACCCGATGCACGGTGTGGCCCTTGATGTCCATCCCGAGGATCTCGGCGGCCTTCTGCTCCGCCTCCTCGGGGGACTTGGCGATCTTCACGCCACCGGCCTTGCCGCGGCCACCGGTCTTCACCTGGGCCTTGACGACGACGACCGGGGTGCCGAGCTGCTCTGCAGCAGCCTTGGCAGTGGCAGGATCCTCCGCGACGACTCCTCCGAGCACGGGCACGCCGTGCTTCTCGAAGAGATCGCGGGCCTGGTACTCATACAGGTCCACGGGGTGCTTTCCTCTCGATGTCGGCAGAGGGCGGCAGGCCACAGCGGCCACGATGCCACCCCTGGGAACGCGCTCAGCGTATCGCTTCTGCGGTGCTCGTCGCACCGCTGCGGCCAGGGTGCGCGCAGTCTCACGTCCAGCGGGGAAACCGCCTCCCACGGGACCGGGCGTTCAGATCCGGGCGATAGCATGGACCGATGAGCCGACGATCCCGCAGTCTCGCCCGCCGCGTGCGCGAGCACCTCGGCTTCAGCGTGATCGCGATCGGGGTGCTGTTCGTGGTGCTGCGCCTGCTCGGGGTGCGCTCGACCTTCGCGGGCTTCGTGCTGTCGGTGGGGATCACCCTCGCGCTGAACGTCGCCCTCTCCTACTACACCGATCACCGAGCCCGGAATCCGCGGCCCCGCCCCGCGTCGCGGGGCGGCGGGGACATCCGGTGGCGCGAGGACGACCGTCCGGGCGACGATCGCTGAGCGAGGAGACGCCATGGCTGACTGGAAGACGTACGCGAAGGCCGCACGGAACACGGCCCGCAAGCAGGCCCCCGGGGCGCGCGACGCCGCGAAGCGGGCCACCTCCCGAGCGGGCGACTACGCCCGCGCCGCCGGCCGCGCGGTGGACGCCGGGCGGGACGATCAGCAGCCGCCCGCGTCGGGCCATGGCCCACAGGTCCGCCGCGACCGCGAGCGAGGCCAGGACTCCTCCCCGCGCCCGCCGCTCGACGCGGAGTCACTGCGCAAAGGGGCCGCCGCGTACTACACGGTCGCCGAGCGCCGGGTGCGCTCCGCGGGGATCGTCCCGCGCATCCTGCGCTCCGTGCGCGACGCCGTCCTGATCGGGCTGTCCCTGCTCGTGATCTGGCTGGTGCTCGCTGCGGCGGGACTCCAGATCCCCTTCTCGGCCGTGGTCATCGTCGTCCTGGTGATCGTCGTGATCAGCTTCGGCACGGGCATGTACTCCCGCTTCCGCTACCGCGGGACGGAGACGGAATCGGAGCCGGGCGAGGAGGACCCCGCGCCCTGATCCACGTCACGACGCAGCGCGTCGGCCTAGTATCACCTCATGCCCGTGGAGCCCCGCCCGCCCGAACCGGACGCGCCGAGGCCGCCCTCCGGGCTGCACCATCTGGAACTGTGGACCGCCGACGTCGCCGCGCACGCGCCCGGCTGGCACGAGCTGTTCGCCGGGGCCTATCCGCATGCCGGCGGACCCGATCACATCGCCTGGTACGGCGAGAACCCCGAAGGCATCGAGGTGGAGATCGTCGCGGGAGGAGCCACGGTCCCGTCCTAGAGCTTCGTCAGCGGCGCATAGCGCAGCAGCAGCCGCTTGGTCCCGTTCGGCGGCTTGAACTGCACCTCGACCTGGGTCTTCTCCCCTTGCCCGGAGACCTCGGTGACCGAGCCCATGCCGAAGGAGTCGTGGGTGACACGGTCCCCGACGCTCAGCTGGGGCATCGCCGCGGCGGAGACGGGCGTGCGCCCCGATCCGAAGCTTGGCCGCTTCACATCGCTTCGCCCCCCGCCGATCCCGCCGCTGAAGGACGGGCCGCGCCCGCCGCCGGAGCGGCTGCCGCCAGAGGTGCCGGAGCCGTATCCGCCCGCGCCCATGCCGCCGAAATCCGCGCCGCTGAGGGTGGAGCCGGCCCGCGCCACGTCGAGCACGGCCTCGGGGATCTCGTCGAGGAAGCGGCTGCCGGGCATGAACTGCGACTGTCCCCAGGTGGTGCGCATCTGAGCGCGGGTGAGGTAGAGCCGCTCGCGGGAGCGGGTGATGCCCACGTACGCCAGGCGCCGCTCCTCCTGCAGCTCGTGCGGATCCGAGAGGGTGCGGTTGTGGGGAAAGGTGCCGTCCTCCATGCCGGTGAGGAACACGACCGGGAACTCCAGGCCCTTGGCCGTGTGCAGTGTCATCAGGGTGACGAACTGGTCCTCGCCGCCGGGGAGCTGATCGGCGTCGGCCACCAGGGAGACCTTCTCCAGGAAGCGGTCCACCAGGGAGGCCTCGGGATCATCCGGGGCGCTGAGCGCGGCCTCGGGGTCGATGTCGGCGCCGATCACCTCGGAGGATCCGGCCGGTCCCTCGGTCGAGCCCTCCGCGCCGGTCCCGGGCCCTGCGGCCGTCCCGGGCCCCGCGGCGGTCCCGGGCTCGGCCCCGGGGTCGGACCTGGACCCGGAGTCGGACCCTACCTCTGGCTCCGCCTCCTCGAACTCGCTGGCGGCGGCGTCGGCCGCCTCGGTCTCGGCCTCGAACTCGGCGGCCACGCTGATCAGCTCGGCGAGGTTCTCCAGGCGCGACTCGTCCTGGAGGTCCTCGCTGCCCTGCAGCTCGGCGTAATAGCCCGACCGCTGCAGGATCGCCTCGACCAGCTCGGCGGGCCCGTCACCGCGGGACGCCATCTCCTGGAGGTCCTCGAGCATCGCGACGAAGGTGCGCACCGCGTTCAGGGAGCGGGTGGCGATCCCCGGCGCCTCGTCGGCACGCCGCAGCGCCTCGCCGAAGCTGATCCGGTCCCGCTCGGCGAGCATCGCGATCGCGGCCTCCGCCCGGTCGCCGATGCCGCGCTTGGGGACGTTGAGGATCCGCCGCAGGTTGATCTCGTCGGCCGGGTTGGCCAGGACACGCAGGTACGCCATGGCGTCCTTGATCTCGCGCCGTTCGTAGAAGCGGGTCCCGCCGACGACCCGGTAGGGCAGCCCCACCCGGATCAGCTGGTCCTCCAGAGCGCGTGACTGCGCGTTGGCGCGATAGAAGATCGCGATGTCCCCGGCGCTGCGGCCATGGTCGACCAGGGCGTCGATCTGGCGGGCGATGTAGCGCGCCTCGGCCTGCTCGTCGTCGGCGACATACAGGGTGATCTGCTCGCCCTCCCCCTGATCGGTCCACAGGTTCTTCTTGCGCCGTCCCTCGTTCTCCTCGATCACCGCGTTGGCGGCCGTGAGGATGTTCTGGGTCGAGCGGTAGTTCTGCTCCAGCACGATGGTGCGGGCCGAGGGGAAGTCCTTCTCGAACTCGATGATGTTGCGGATCGTGGCCCCGCGGAACGCGTAGATCGACTGGTCGGAGTCGCCCACCACGGTGAGATCGGCGCGAGGGTCCTCCCCCACCAGCTCACGGACCAGCTGATACTGCGCTGTGTTGGTGTCCTGGTACTCGTCGACCAGGAGGTGGCGGAAGCGGCGGCGGTAGCCCTCGCGGATCGCCGGGTTCTCCCGCAGCAGCGTCACCGTCAACGCGATGAGGTCGTCGAAGTCCACCGCATTGGCCTGGCGCAGGCGCTCGGTGTAGTTCGTGTAGATCCGCGCCAGCGTCCGTTCGAAGGGGTTCTTCGCGCTCTCGGCCTCATCGGCGAAGTCGATCGGGTCGATGAGCTCGTTCTTCAGCGAGGAGATGCGCGAAGCCAGGGCCCGGGGGGCGTGCTTCTTGGTGTCGAGCTCCAGGTCCTTGGCGATCGTGGTGATCAACCGCAGGGAGTCGGCGCTGTCGTAGATCGTGAAGGTGCTCTTGAGGCCGGCGGCCTGGGCGTCGCGGCGCAGGATCCTCACGCAGGCGCTGTGGAAGGTGGAGACCCACATGCTGCGGGCGACCGGTCCCACCAGCTCCCCGACCCGTTCGCGCATCTCGGCGGCGGCCTTGTTGGTGAAGGTGATCGCGAGGATCTCCCCGGGCAGGGCCTCCCGGGCGCGGAGCAGATGCGCGATGCGCCGGGTCAGCACCCGAGTCTTGCCGGAGCCGGCGCCGGCGACGATCAGCAGCGGGCTGCCGCGGTGCTCGACGGCCTCCCGCTGGGCCGGGTTCAGCCCGTCGGTGAGCTCGGAGAGGACGGCGGGGTCGACGGCGAAGGCATCGTGACGGTCTCCGGCAGGTCGGGCCCGGTCGGCCGGATGCGGGATCTGCTCGTCATCCGCCGGCGCTGCGGGGAGCGCGGTCGACGGCGGCTCGTCCTCGAACGGGGACACGTCCTCGAACGGGGGCTCGTCCTCCGGCGGCGGTTCCTCCGCGAGGGGCGGCTCCTCCTGGGCGGGCGCTTCCCCCGGCCCCGGATGCGCCTGCTCCCGGCCGGTGCTCCCGTCGGCGGGCGCGGCGGCCGAGGGGGCGACCGTCACACCGTCGAGGCGGCGGAAGGCATCGGGCAGGGAGAGGTCGTCGAAGAGTGAACTCATGAGGCCCCCAGGATAGGCACGGGACCCGACAGCGCGAGTGCTGACGAGCCCCGTGTGGACGAGAGGTCGAGGCGGAGGACGGGGCGTCCCGCCGCTCGGGTGGCCCCGGTCGGGTCAGCGGCCGATGCCGAAGACCGCGACGACCACGTTCAGGGCGATCGCGGTCGGGATGCCGTACCAGATGATCGCGGGGGTCTCCTCGCGGCGGTTGATCGCCACATAGGAGAAGGCGGTCACGACCAGGCCGATCACCAGCTTCAGGGTGAACCACAGGTGCCCGTCGGCGCCCGTGGCCATCGACAGCCCCATCATGATGACGCCCAGCACCAGGGCTCCCCCGGCGGCGTGCGCCATGGCGCGGTTGGGCTGCTTGGTGCGCAGGGCGGCGACCCACAGGCCGAGGCTGGTGGCCCAGCAGAGCAGGTGCAGGACGAGCAGGAGCGAGATCACGAAGGACATGCCTCCACGATACGGGGCACGGCCTGGGAGGCCCCTGCCTGCGACGTGCGAGAATCGCCGCATGTCAGCGGCTCCCGACGGCTCCCCCGACACTCCTGCTCCCGAGTCCGGGCCGGCCACCGGCCCGGCCTCGTCCTGGGTGCCGGAGACGCTGGATCTCGAGCACCGCCCGCGGGTCTCGCCCGGCAAGCTCGTCACCGGCGTGCTCTCGCTGCTGCTGGTGGTCGTCGTGCTGATCTGGGGACTGCCCTGGGTGGTCGGCGTGACCTGGACGCAGATCGGTGCCGCCCTGGCGGCGGTCCCCGGCTGGGCGCCGGTCGCGGTGGCCCTGCTCGGACTGCTCGCCCTGGCGCTGGAGGCGCTGACGGTGCGCACCGCCGTCCGCGGTGCGCGGTATCCCGCGGCGCTGCTCGGGCACACGGCCTCGGCGGGCATGGGCCTGGCGCTGCCGGGCGGGTCGATGCTCGGTCTCGGCCTGCTGGGATGGATCCTGCGCCGCTCGGGAGTCACGGTGGCGGTGATCGTCACCGGGATCATCGCCGCCTCGCTGGTCGAGATGGTGATCACCTCGATCCTGGTCCCGCTGCTGGGGCTGGGCGCCTATGCCCTCTCCTCGCTGCTGGCCCCGGCGGGGGCCTCCCTGCCCGGGGCCCTGGGGGCGGGACTGGTCGCGCTCCTCGGCGCGGTGCTCGCCCTGGCGCTGACCGTGATCCTCCTGCGTCGGGAGGTGCTCACGCGTCTGCTCCGGCGCTTCGGGGAGCTGATCCCGTCCCGGTACGAGACCGTGATCCTGACCCAGCGGGACGCCCTGATCCAGATCCTTCGTCGGCGGACCGGGCCGTTGCTGCTGCCCACGCTGGCGGCGCGGGCGGTGCAGTGGGGGGCGCTGCTGCTGGCGATCGACGCGGTCGGCGCCGAGATTCCCCTGCTGCTGACGGTGGCCGTGTTCGCGCTGGGTCGCGTGCTGTCCCTGGTGCCGGTGACCCCGGGCGGGGCCGGCATCTCCGAGACGGTCCTGGCCGCGGCGCTGGTCGGCCTGGGAGTCGCGGCGGCCGATGCTGCGGCGGCGATGATGCTGATGCTGGTGGCCACCCTGGTGGTGCCGCTGCTGGCCGGGGCGATCAGCATCGTCGTCTCGACCACGCTGCCCGCGCGGCGAGGTCACTCCTGGTCGGCGTCCTCGTCATAGGCCGGGGTGGCGACGCCGAGGGTGTGCGAGGGATGGGCGAGCAGTCCCTCGTCGGCGGCCGGGACGAGGGGGAAACCGCCGATGCTGGCGCCGCGGGCGGTGCCCACGAACTCCGCGACCTCGCCCACATGGCGGTGGGCATCGTCGCCGCGGCCCAGGAATCCGGCGCCCTCGTAGCCGCCGAGTCGTCGGCCGCTGGTGCGCTCCCCGACGGTGGCGATCCGGTCGAGACGCCGAGCGCTGGCCCGCAGTCCGGCCGCGATGCGTCCCAGCTCGAGGTAGGGCTGATCCGTCCAGCGCTCGCGGACCTCCTCGCCGATCCGCCGGGTGGTCGCGTCCCCGGAGCGGGTGACGTCGACGATCGTGTTGGCCAGGCGCAGGCGGAGCAGGGTCAGTCGGTCGGCGCCGTGGCGGAGCACCGCGGCATGCTCCCTCAGCTGGCGCGGGTCCGCGGTCATCCGGCATCTCCTTCTCACAGGTCCCGGGGCCGACCGCGGTCTCGATCGCACCGACGCCGGGCGCTGCCATCGTAGGCGTTCACGGTGCGAGCGTCTCCAGCCAGTCGTCCAGGATCCCGATCGCACGCGCTCGTGCGTCGGCGTCGGAGAGGAACACGTCGTGGCGAGCGCCCTCGATCGGCTCGACCCGCACGTCGGGTCCCAGGCGCCGGGCGGCCCGGGCGAGGGCATGCACGTCCAGCACGGTATCGGCGCGTCGCATGCCTTCCCGGAAGGACGCCCCGAACCGGCTGCGGGCCGAGTGCATCACGAGCACCGGGATCCCCAGGGGCCCGGCGGCGCGCAGCCGCGTCTGGCCGTCGAGCACGGCTGCCAGGGTCTCGGCGGGGAATCGATGCCCGCGGGCGGGCTTGAGCGCCAGGTCGTAGTCGTACATCCCGCCGAAGTCACGGTGGAGGGCGCGGGAGTAGTGCGAGGATCCCTCGGGAAGGATCGGGCGCGCGCGCAGATGCTCGGCCAGCAGCCGCACGGGCGTCCGGGCGAGAGTGCGCACACCCGATCCGAGATGCATCTCCAGCCACGGCGAGTTCAGGGCGAGCGCACGGACCGTGCCGGGCCGACGCTGCGCCCACAGCGCCGCGGTCAGTCCGCCGGCGGAATGGGCCAGCAGCACCGGCGGTCGATCCGCACCGATGATCCGCAGCGCCGTCCCGATCTCCCGGTCGTAGCGGCTGAGGTGGTCGACGGAGGTCGGGGTCTGGTCCGGCAGCAGGCTGCGTCCGTACTTGCGCAGGTCCAGGCCCCAGACGTCGTACCCGGCCTTCCCGAGGTGCTCGAGCAGCCCTCGGTCGAAGACGTAGTCGGACCAGCCATGCATGACCAGGACCGGGGGCCTCGCGTCACGGGCGGCGGTCTTTCGAGCGCCGTGCGTGCGCGGACCGGTCGGCTCGCGGTGCACGAGGGAGGCCACCAGCGGCCCCTCCTCGTCGGCGCCCAGATCGAGCCGACGGACGGTGTACCCGGCCCCGAGGACCGGGTCCTCGATCACGCGTCCTCGGTGCTGTCCCGCAGCAGATCGACCACCTCGTCGCGGCGGTACCGACGATGGCCGCCCAGCGTGCGCATGTACGAGAGCTTGCCCGCCTGTGCCCAGCGCGTGACGGTCTTGGGGTCGACATGGAACATCTTGGCGACCTGGGCAGGAGTCATCAGCTCCGCACCGGGGTCACCGGGCTCGTGCGGGCGCTCCGGGGATCCAGTGTTCATGCAGGGGGCCTTTCGAGCGGTACAACGGGCAGACAGTGCGACAAGCTCCGGGTCGGAACTGTCCGCGGGCCGCGTCGACCTGACGAGTCCGGTCACGGCGGCCCCGGGTAAGGCGTCCACCAAAGGATAGACGGCCGAGGTTCGTGTGCAGGTAAACCATACCCCTGCTTCCGACCAAGTTTCTCGACGGTATCATCGCCGCACCGCGACCGACGGGAAGGGACATCGAGCACGTCCGCGCCCTCGCGGTTCGCCGGAAGCCAGGGCATGCATGTACGATCAGGTTCCGACACACTGCCATCTTCCGGGTCGACAAGAAGCCCGGCAGCCGACGCACAGGGGGTCAGATCCATGGGTCGCGGCCGACAGAAAGCCAAGCACACCAAGGTGGCACGGGACCTCAAGTACTACAGCCCGCCGACGGACCTGTCGGCGCTGCAGCGCGAGCTGCAGTCCCAGCGGGGTGAGGGCTCCGCGGACGGCGACGACCGGACCGAGGACAGCGACGACTGGGCGGACGAGAACGCGCCGTCGGCGCACCGCCGCTGAGGACCGTCGACGACCCGCACAGGCGATCTCCGGGAACGGACGAGTCGGCGGCGGGACGCACGCACCGCAGCGGAACGCGGACCGTCCGACGCACGCAGGGACCGTGACCAGGCACGAGGGCCGACCCGATGGGTCGGCCCTCGTGCTGTGTCGGCGGTCATGACCCCTCAGTCCCAGCCCGGGTGCTGACCGGCGAGAAGGACCGCCCCGCCGTCCACGCCCTTGGCACCCGCGATGACGTGCTCGAGATGGCTGCCCGGTTCGGGCAGCCGGTCCTCGCCGACGACCTCACCGATCACCCGCGCTCCCACTCCCCGCTCGGACAGCACCGCGAGGGTCGCATCGGCCTGCTCGGCACCGACCAGGGCGACCATGCCGATCCCCATGTTCAGCGTGCCCTCCAGGTCGAGCTGCGGCACCGAGCCCCAGCGGGCGATCTGCGAGAACACGGCACCGGGCTCCCAGCTGCCGCGGTCGATGCGCGCCGCCAGGCCGCGGGGCATGACGCGGGCGAGGTTCGCGCCGAGACCACCGCCGGTGACGTGGCTGAGCGCGTGGACGCCGCCGGTGGCCCGCGGGTCCGCGAGGACGGCCAGTAGGTCGGCGGTGTAGATGCGCGTGGGCTCCAGCAGCTCCTCGCCCAGGCTGCGGCCGAAGTCGTCGATATGGGTCCGGAGCGACAGGCTCTGCGCGGCGAGCACGGCGCGCACCAGCGAGTACCCGTTGGAATGCAGTCCGGAGGCGTCCATCCCGATCACCACGTCGCCGTCACGGACGCGGTCCGGTCCCAGCAGCTGATCCGCCTCGACGACGCCGACGGCGGCCCCGGCCACGTCGTAGTCGTCCTCGCCCATCAGCCCGGGATGCTCGGCGGTCTCGCCTCCCACCAGCGCGCAGCCCGCGAGCGTGCAGCCTTCGGCGATGCCGCGCACGATGTCCGCGATCCGCTCGGGCACCACGGCACCGCACGCGATGTAGTCGGTCATGGCCAGCGGGGCCGCCCCGACCACGACGATGTCGTCGACGACCATGCCGACGAGGTCGCGGCCGATGGTGTCGTGGGTGTCCATCTCCCGGGCGATCGCGAGCTTGGTGCCGACGCCGTCGGTGGAGGAGGCCAGCAGCGGCCGGCGGTAGTCCTTCAGCGCGCTGACGTCGACGAGTCCCGCGAAGGCGCCGATCCCTCCGAGCACCTGCGGTCCGTGCGTCGCGGCCACGGCCTCCTTCATGAGGTCGACGGCGCGGTCGCCCGCAGCTGTGTCGACCCCCGAATCGGCGTAGGTGATCGCGGGGGCGCTGGGGTCCGTGGTGTTCATGCGTCCTTCCCGACGGCGATGGCTTCGTGGTTGACCGAGGTGACGATCCCCTGGGCACGCGCGACGGGGTCGGGCAGCGAGACCGGGTAGGTCCCGGAGAAGCAGGCGGTGCACAGGGAGTCGGCGGGCTGCTCGGTGGCCGCGACCATGCCCTCCTCGGAGATGTAGCCGAGCGAGTCCGCTCCCAGGGACCGGGCGATCTCCTCGATGCCCAGCCCATTGGCGATCAGCTCGGCCCGGGAGGCGAAGTCGATGCCGTAGAAGCAGGGCCAGCGCACCGGTGGCGAGGAGATCCGCACATGGACCTCCGCCGCGCCGGCCTCGCGGAGCATCCGGACCACGGCGCGCTGGGTGTTCCCGCGGACGATCGAGTCGTCGACGACCACCAGGCGCTTGCCCTCGATGACCTCCCGCAGAGGATTGAGCTTCAACCGGATGCCGAGCTGACGGATGGTCTGGCTGGGCTGGATGAAGGTGCGGCCGACGTAGGCGTTCTTGACCATGCCCTGGCCGTAGGGGAGACCGGACTCCTGGGCGTACCCGATCGCGGCGGGCGTGCCGGATTCCGGGGTCGGGATCACCAGGTCCGCGTCCACGGGGTGCTCTCGGGCCAGCTGGCGGCCCATCTCGGCGCGCGCCTCGTTGACGCTGCGCCCCGCGATCCGCGTGTCGGGGCGGGCGAGGTAGGCGTACTCGAAGACGCAGCCCTTGGGCCGCGGCTCCATGACCTGCTCGCAGCGCAGCCCGCGCTCGTCGATGACGATCATCTCACCGGGGGCGACCTCCCGCACGAAGCTCGCGCCGCAGATGTCCAGGGCGGCGGTCTCGGAGGCCACCACCCATCCCCGCTCGAGACGGCCCAGCACGAGGGGGCGGATCCCTTGCGGGTCGCGCGCGGCATACAGCGTGGACTCGTTCATGAGGGTGAAGCAGTAGGCGCCGTGCAGATGCGGCATGATCTCGCGCAGCGAGTCCTCGAGCGGACCGTCGGCGTCGAGCAGGGCAGTGACCAGCGCGGTGTCGGTGGTGTTGCCGCGGGCGAGCTCCCCGGAGCGGGGCGTGCCGCGGCGCTGCTCGACGAGCTCCAGCAGCTGATCGGTGTTGACGAGGTTGCCGTTGTGGGCGAGCGCCACGGTGCCGTCGGGGCGGGGGCCGAGGGTGGGCTGGGCGTTGGACCACACGGAACCGCCGGTGGTCGAGTAGCGCGTGTGCCCGATGGCGATATGCCCCTGCAGGGCTTCGAGGGAGGCCTCGTCGAACACCTGGGAGACCAGGCCCATGTCCTTGTAGACGAGGATCTGCGAGCCGTCGGAGGCCGCGATGCCGGCGGACTCCTGCCCGCGGTGCTGCAGAGCGTAGAGACCGTAGTAGGTCAGTTTCGAGACGTCCTCGCCGGGGGCGAAGACGCCGAAGACTCCGCAGGAATCCTGCGGGCCCTTCTCCCCGGGGAGCAGGTCATGGGTGAGCTTTCCGTCTCCGCGTGCCACGGCACCATGATGACACAGCGCACCCGGGCACGCGGCCGCCGCTCACCGCCGGCGAGGACCGCCGGAGCGGTTGCGGACGGCGTCGACCACGGCGGCGACGGCGGCCAGCGGGATCCCCACGAAGACCCCGACGACGAGCACGAAGGTCACCACGCTGCTGGTATCCCGGAAGACGAGGAACGGCGAGATGACCAGGGCGATCACCATGGGTGCGGCGATCAGCACGGCGACCCAGAACGCCAGGGTCGGGATGCGGCGGCGGCGCACGTAGATGCTGGTGGAACCGGCGTCCGAGGAAGTGTCCCGCGCGGTGGCGGACGGCTGGTCGGTGGGGTCGTCGGGGTCCACGGAGCGCGGGGCGGCCGCGTCCGCCTCCGCTGACTCGACCGGTGCCTCGGTGACCTTCGACTCCTCGGCCGCATCTGCGGCGGAGGATGCGCCCCGGTCGAGATCGTCGGGGTGGTCGGCGCCTTCGGCGTCTCGGGTGGTGTTCACAGCTCTCCTGCGGCGTCGACCGCGGCGGCGACGACGGCCGGGTCGGTCTCGGTGTCGGGGGCGCCCGGTTCGACGGGGGCGCCGGGGCGGCGGCGGGCGGACAGGTGCACGTCGGCGACGCCGGTGCGGGCGGCGAGGTCGGCGAGGTCCGCGGGCCGGACCCCTCCCCCGGCGCACACGTCCAGCAGCTCCTCGGCCGCCGCGACCATCGCCGCGAGGTCGTCGGCCCCGTCGAGGGCGCGAGCGGCCCCACCGGAGCTGAGCACCCGGTGGAAGCCGAGGCCGAGGAGGTCGCGCACGGCCTGGGCACGCTGCTCGCGGCCGGGGAGGGCGTCGACGGCCCGGTGGAAGGTCAAGGTCAGACCGCGCGCCGCGGACTGCGCGGCGACCAGGGCGGTGTCCCGGACCGTCTCGATCGCGGGGACGTCCAGCTCGCCGTCGGGGGTGAGCGCGCCGAGCACCACGCCGGCGGCGCCGGCGGTGACGGTCTCCTCGGCCTGGCGGGCCATCCGGGCGATCTCCTCGTCGGAGAAGGCGAACTCGGCAGGTCGTCCCAGGAAGTCGTCCTGACCGGCGCGGCAGCGGATCAGCACGTGCACGTCGAAGTGGGGCTTGGCGTCCCGGGCGGCGACCAGGGCCGTGGCACGGGCGACGCACTGCTCGACCAGCTCGGGCGGCGGCGTCAGGCCACCGCGGTCCAGGTCCGTGCACAGCTCCACCCGGTCGGCGCCGCCGAGTGCGGCGACCTCCAGGCCGGCGAGGTCCTGGACGGCGATCTCCACGGCGCAGCTCATCGGTCCTCCTGGGGCTCGTGATCGATCGGCCTCTGCCCTCGGGAGGGTGTCTCGGCCTGCTCCCGGACGGGCAGCGCGGTCTGCTCCCGCTGCTCCCGCGCGGTGCGGACGACGCGTCGCGCTCCGGGCAGGGGCAGCAGCTCGGCGAGGTCGCTGCGCTCACCGCTGGCGCGGACGCGTCCGGCGGCGACGGCGTCGGCCCAGAGAAGTTCGCCGCTGACGAGCTCGAGCCAGGCGGCGGCGTCGGTCTCGACCACCGCGGGCGGGGTGCCCCGGGTGTGGCGGGTCCCCTCGATGGCCTGCACGGCCGCGTACGGCGGGACGCGCAGTTCGACCGCTCCGCCGGGGTGCTCCTCGGCGAAGATCTCCAGCGTGTGCCGGACTGCGGGGGCGAGTACCGCGCGCCGTGCGGCCGCGGGGTCGCTCGCCCATCGCGCCAGGGCGCTGCGACCTGCTTCGGGATCGGTCCTGCGGGTCACCACGTCAGCGAGTCGTCTCCGGCAGCAGATCGTGCACGGCGATGGTGTCGGCCCGATCGGGCCCGACGCCGATGGCGCTGATCCGGCAGCCGGCGAGCTCCTCGAGGCGATGGACGTACGCCCGGGCGTTCTCCGGCAGGTCCTCGAAGGTGCGTGCCTCGGAGAGGTCCTCGGACCAGCCGGGCAGCGTCTCGTGGACCGGCGTCGCGTGGTGGAACTCGGTCTGGGTCATCGGCATCTCGCGATGGATGACCCCGTCGATGTCATAGCCGGTGCAGATCGGCACCTCGTCGAGGCCGGTGAGCACGTCGAGCTTGGTCAGCACGATGTCGGTGAAGCCGTTGATGCGCACCGCATGGCGGATCATCAGGGCGTCGTACCAGCCGCAGCGGCGGGGGCGCCCGGTGTTCACGCCGACCTCGCCACCGGTTCTCTGGAGGTACTCGCCCCACTTGTCGAAGAGCTCGGTGGGGAACGGGCCGGCTCCCACACGGGTGGTGTAGGCCTTGACGATGCCGATCACCCGGTCGACGCGGGTGGGGCCGATCCCCGCGCCCGTGCAGGCACCGCCCGCGGTCGGATTGGAGCTGGTCACGAACGGGTACGTGCCGTGGTCGACGTCCAGGTACGTGGCCTGGCCGCCCTCCATCAGCACGACCTCGTCCCGGTCCAGGGCGGAGTTCAACAGCTCGACGGTGTCGACCACCATCGGGCGGAGGCGCTCGGCGTAGGTGAGCAGCTCCTGGGTGATCTCCTCGGGGTCGACGTCGCGCCGGTTGTAGACCTTCACCAGCAACTCGTTCTTCTGCCGCAGGGAGCTCTCGACCTTCTGCCGCAGGATCGAGGCGTCGAAGAGGTCCTGGACGCGGATGCCGAGGCGACCGATCTTGTCCATGTAGGCCGGGCCGATGCCGCGTCCGGTGGTGCCGATCGCGCGCTTGCCGAGGAAGCGCTCGGTGACCTTGTCCATCGTCTGGTGGAAGGAGGTGACGACGTGCGCGTCGGCGCTGATCCGCAGGCGCGAGGTGTCCACGCCACGCTGCTCGAGCATGCCGATCTCCTCGAACAGCGCTTCGAGATTGACCACCACGCCGTTGCCGATGACGGGTGTGACCTGCGAGGAGAGGATCCCGGCGGGAAGGAGCTTGAGCTCGAACTTCTCGCCGCCGACCACCACGGTGTGCCCGGCGTTGTTGCCGCCGTTGGGCTTGACGACGTAGTCGACCCGCTCTCCGAGGAGGTCGGTGGCCTTGCCCTTCCCCTCGTCACCCCACTGGGCTCCGACGATCATGACGGCGGGCATGGCGGCTCCTGGGACGAGTGATCGTCGACGTGCGACGAAGGGGGCTGATCGGGGGATGAGGATCGGGATACGAGGAATGGACTGCGGGTCCGCGGGTCAGCGGCGCGGCCGATGGACCGCGCCGACGGACCGCGTAGAGCCTACCAAGCACAGTCCGGGCGACGTCTGGGCGCGGCCTCAACCGGCCAGTGACCGTGCGGCAGCCTCACGGCATCGCACCCACCGGCGCTCCGCCAGCAGGCGACCCCGCACAGCGGTCACCGTGCTCGCATGAGGCCACCGGATGCGATGCCCGCCGACCGCCATGCGCGCGGCACCCGCTCGGCCCGGCAGGCCACGCGCTCGGCCCAGCAGGGCCACGCCGCTCAGCCGAGCAGGCTGGGGTCCGCTTCGCGGAGGAACGCCGTCACCCGATCGGCCTCCGCGTCATCGCCCAGGCGACGCGAGGTCTCCCCCAGCATCGCCAGTGCGCGCAGGAAGCCGCGGTTGGGGGCGTGGGAGGCCGGGATCGGGCCCTGTCCCCGCCAACCGGCCTGGCGCAGGGCGTCGAGACCGCGGTGGTACCCGGTGCGTGCGTAGGCGTAGGCCGCGATCTCGTCGCCGTCGGTCAGCGCGTCCTGCGCCAGGGTCGCCCAGACCATCGGCGACTCGGGATGGCGGGCCGCGATGTCGCGCGGCTCACCGTCGGAGAGCTCCTCGGTCACCTGGAGGTCGATGAAATCGTCGGGCAGCAGGGTCTCCGGGATGCCCAGAAGATTCCCGCTGGTGAGGTTATCGGTACGATCTGCCATGAAAGCATCGTAGGCGCTGGCGCCTGATGACCTCTCGGACCAGATTGATACCCCATGTCACACACGCAGGACGGCTCGGAGCTTCTCACCGGGTCCGGAGCAGGGGGCCTGCTCCGATCGGCCGTCGGGAACTCCGGCGGCGTGCTGCACAGCTGGCAGCTGGATCATGTCGACCATCGGCCCGGCCGCAGCACGAAGGCGCTCTACCGCACGATGGTGTCCTGGCCCGAGCTCGATGGTCCGCAGGCCCCGGCGCGCGAGGAGCTGTTCGGCGCGAGCGCCCACATCGGCGAGCGCGAGAAGAACCTCTACGTCGCCGAGCAGACCCTGGTCATGACCGACGGGGACATCAACGTGCGCGTGTGGCGCTACCCCCACGATCCATGGCTGCCGATGCTCCCGCTGGTGTGCTATCCGGACGTCGTCGGCCGTACCCTGGCGGACCTGGGGGTGCCGCTGGGCCAGGACCCCTCCGCGTCGATCGCGATCGACGTCGTCTCGTACCGGCCCGGGCGCCGGGCGGTGCTGCGGGCGAGCCAGGGCGACCGGGCCGTCTACCTCAAGGTCATGCAGCCGCATCGCAGCGGGGAGATCGTCGACCGCCACGAGCGCCTGCTGGCCGCCGGGGTCCCGGTCCCCGCCGTGATCGCCCATCACAACGGGCTGGTGGTGCTCGAGGAGCTGCCCGGCCGCCCCCTGGCCCGCGCGGTGATCGACGAGGGGGTCGAGGCCTGTTCCGCCGGCGACCTGGTCGCTCTCCTGGACCGGCTCCCCGCCTCCCTGTACACCCTGTCGGTGCGGCCGCCCTGGACCGATTCGGTGGAGTTCTACGCGGGGATCGTCAGCTCTTCGGTGCCGTCCCTGGCGCCCCGGCTCGACGCCCTCGTGCGCACCATCCGCGACGGTCTGGCGGCCCTCGAGCAGCGGATGGACATGCGCCCCCACGACGTGGTCCACGGGGACTTCTACGAGGCGCAGGTCTTCGTCCAGAACGGCAGGGTGGTGGGCCTGCTGGACATCGACACGGTGGGGCCGGGCCGACGGGCGGATGACCTCGCCTGCCTACTCGCCCACCTCAGCGTGCTGGCCGACTACGGCAACGCCGGCCGGATCGATCGCGCCATGCAGGAGCGCGTCGAGGAGGCGATCCGCACCTGGCAGAGAACGTTCGCGGATCGGGTCGATCCCACCGAGCTCGCTCTGCGGTCCGCGGGCGTCGTGCTGTCGCTGGCCACCGGGCCGCATCGCCAGCAGGAGGCGGCTTGGGAGGCTGCGACCGAGGCGATCGTGCGCGTGGCCGAGCAATGGGTCTCCCGCGCCCGTGCGGCCGAGTCCCACCGCCTCGCCGCCCAGGACCCCACGCCGTCCTCGCCGCCCCCCTCGCACACTCCCTCCTCGAGCGTTCCGAGCGGCTCGGCACCGCGGGGCCCGACGGGCATGCGTCCCGACCCGCAGGGCCCGACGGGGTTGCGCCCCGCCCCACAGGGCTCCGCCGAGGTGCCGGCGGGCGCTCCGGGCGCGTCGGGCCGTCCGCCCGCGCGGCCGCGATCCGTGGCCCCTTCTCGAGCGACACCAGGACCCGAGCAGCAACCCGTCGCCCCCACCCGACCCGCTCCCCCGCCCGAGCAGCGCACTTCCCCCGAGGCACGCTCGACGCCACCACCGCAGTCGTCGGGTTCGACGCAGCCGCTCCCGGTGGCGGAGCAGCCCGATCGCCGCGACAGCGGCGACGACTCCCCCACCCAGGAACGTCGGATCGACTCGATCCTGCCGCAGTGACCGACTGACCGGCCGCGCTGGCCCGGCCGTGCTGACCGGCACGGCCCATCCTGCGGACCGTCGGGGTGTGCCAGGATCGAGGCATGCGTGCAGTGCTCCAGCGAGTCGACGGTGCCCAGGTCGAGGTCGACGGCGAGATGATCGGCGCCGTCGCGGGCGAGGGCCTGGTGGCGCTGGTCGGCGTGACCCATGAGGACGGCCCCGAGCAGGTGTCCACGATCGCCCGGAAGATCTGCGAGCTGCGGATCCTCGAGGGCGAGCGCTCGGTCCTCGATACCGGCGCTCAGGTCCTGGTCGTGTCCCAGTTCACGCTGTACGGCGATGCGCGGAAGGGGCGCCGGCCCTCCTGGAGCGCAGCCGCCCCGGGGGCGGTGGCCGAGCCGCTCGTGGCGCAGGTCGTCGAGGCGATCCGCGACCGCGGGGTGGAGGTCTCCGCGGGCCGCTTCGGCGCGCACATGCGCGTCGGCCTCGTGAACGACGGCCCGGTCACTCTCCTGCTGGAGGCCTGAGGGAGCGCCGCAGGGCCCTCAGCGCAGCAGCATCGCCGCGAGGTCGGCGACGGTCTCCGCGCGGGGCCACCCGGACTCCCGTTCGACGGCTCCCCCGTACCCCCAGCCTGTGAGCACGGCGGGCAGGCCGTGCACCGCGGCGCCCTCGGCATCGTGGATCCGATCGCCGATCATCACGGCCGGCGCCCCGGAGACAGCACCGCGGTCGGTCGCCGTGGTGCGCGCCTCGAGGCCGAGCCGGACCAGAACGCTCCGGACGACGGCCGCCTTGTCGTCCCGACCCGTCGCCCGGTCGGTGCCGGCGATCAGGGCCAGGTCGCCGTCGAGCCCCTGATGGGCGAGGAGACGGCGCGCCGTGGTCTCGGGTTTGTTGGTGGCGACCGCCATGGTGCGACCGTCCCGGGCGAGTCCCTCCAGCAGCTCGGGGATCCCCGGATACGGCGGCGCCGCCAGGAGCCCGCCCACCTGATAGTGCTCGCTGTAGGCGAGTTCGAGCTTCTCGGCGCGCTCTGCGCTGAGGCCGAGGGTCCCCTGGAACGATTCGGCCAGCGGCGGGCCGACGAAGGTCCGCAGCACCTCGGGCGGAGGCAGCTCCTCCCCGCACTCGGCGAAGGCGCGCCCGAGCCCGTCGAGGATCCCCGGCCCCGAATCGACCAGGGTTCCGTCGAGATCCAGCAGGACGACGGGGACATCGGCGAGGGCGCCGGGCGCGAGGATCGACATGGCCCCGACACTATCGGCGGACCGTCATCGCCGTCGGCCTCGCTTCTCGCCCGCCGCCGTCCGCGCAGGCGGCAACGGCGTGGGCGCGATATGCGCCTCGTCCCGGGCCCGCGTAGGCTGGCGCCATGACCTACACACTCGTGCTGCTCCGCCACGGCGAGAGCGACTGGAACGCGAAGAACCTGTTCACCGGATGGGTGGACGTGCCCCTCACCGAGAAGGGACGCCAGGAGGCCACCGAGGGCGGCGACCTGCTCAAGGAGGCCGGGATACTCCCCGACATCGTGCACACCTCCCTGCAGCGTCGCGCGATCATGACCGCGAACCTCTCCCTGGACGCCGCGGACCGCCACTGGATCCCCGTCAAGCGCGACTGGCGCCTGAACGAGCGCCACTACGGCGCTCTGCAGGGCATGAACAAGTCCGAGATCCGGGAGAAGTACGGCGAGGAGAAGTTCATGGCCTGGCGCCGCTCCTACGACACCCCGCCGCCGGAGATCGAGTTCGGCACGGAGTTCAGCCAGGACCAGGACCCGCAGTACGCGGATCTCGGTGATCAACTGCCGAAGTCCGAGTGCCTCAAGGACGTCGTCGAGCGCTTCCTCCCGTACTGGGAGGAGGGCATCAAGCCCGATCTCGTCGAAGGCAGGACGGTATTGATCGCCGCCCACGGCAACTCGCTGCGCGCGCTGGTGAAGTACCTCGACGGCATCTCCGACGAGGAGATCTCGTCCCTGAACATCCCCACCGGTCAGCCGCTGGTGTACGAGCTCGACGAGAGCTTCGAGCCCGTCGAGAAGGGTGGCCGCTACCTCGACCCGGTCGCCGCGAAGGCCGCCGCCGAGGCCGTCGCGAACCAGGGCACGAAGTGAGCACGGACCGCACGATCACCGGGCCGCGGAGCTGATCGCCGGCCTCGGACGAGGGCCCTTCCGGCAGCTGCAGGAGGGGCCCTCGTCCGTCGGTGCCGCCTCCCCGCGGCGCCACCGGGTCCCCGGAGGGCGGGCTCTGCGCGGCTACCCTGTATGCCCATGACCTCACTCCGCGATGCATCCCTCCAGGTCCACGGCGATCCGCCGTCGGCAGTCCGTCCCGTCGACGAGCTCGGCGCGGCCGATGTCGCCACGATGCTGACCGCTCCGTCGGCGCCCGAGCTGCTCGACCTGCTGGGGATCACGGGCCAGGACCATGACGAGCTCATGCCCCTGCTGGGCCCCGCAGCTGCCGACGACGAGATCCTCGGGGAGATCACCCGCACCGCGAACCTGCTGCGCGCCGGTGCCGGACTCGACGTGCCGGAGGCGGACCTCGGGTCGCTCGGCGAGCACCACCGGACCCTTCAGCAGCGCCTCGCGCCCGGCGAGGGCCTGGTGGCGATCCTCGCGCTCGCGGTGAGCACGAGCACCGTGCGCGCCTGGCATGCGGCGCGGGGGCTGAGCACCGAGCTGTCCTGGGAGGTCCTCGCCGATCTCGGCCAGCAGATGCGGGTGCACCGGCGCAGCAGCGGACGGCTCGGGCTGCACCAGCTCGGCTGGATGGCCCTGAACTGGGCCGGACGTCTGGTCCATCTGGGCCGGCTGCAGTTCGATCTGCATCGCATCGAGGAAGGGACCGGCCACGAGCGCTGGGTGCTGGGCACCCACATCCCTGCCCGCGGCCCGCTGACGCCGGAGGCGGTCGAGGACTCCTTCCTCCGCGCCACCGAGTGCGCCACCACGCACTACGCCGACCTCGATGCCGACCGACCGCAGGGTGCCCCGGCATTCGGGCACGAGTTCGTGTGCGACTCGTGGCTGATGAACCCGGTGCTCGTCGACGAGCTGGGGGCCGACTCGAACATCGGTGGCTTCGTCGACCGCTGGGAGATCGTCTCCCACTCCCCCGGCGCGGACTCCGCGGCGTTCTTCGTCTTCGGCGAGCGCCCGCCCTACGAGGCCGCGGCCCTGCCGCGCGTCACCCGGCTCGAGCGCGTCGTCGCCGAGCGTCTGGCCGACGGTCGCGGCTGGGAGGTCGGCGTCGGCCGCCTGGTGCGGTAGGGGCGCGCGATGCCGCCTCAGGCTTCGATGATCCCCGAATCGTAGAGGTCGGTGACCTCGTCGAACGCCGCGAGCAGGTCGATGCCCTTGGCCATGGACAGCGCGAACGCGCTGCGGGTCAGGGCGAAGCCGACCTGCACGGCGACGACGGCACGAGTGCGGGCCTCCTCCCCCTCCAGCACTGCCGTCAGGGCCTCGGTCATCTCGGTCTGGACCTCCAGGAGCCGGCCCGAGGAGATCGAGTGCAGCAGCGGCTCCTTGGCCATCACCTGCTTCTTCAGATCCCGCAGCTCCGGATCCGCGGGGACCGCGGTCAGGGCATCGCGCAGCACGATCCGCAGCGCCTCGCGGGGCGAGTGCTCCGCGAGTTCGACGCGCAGCCGTCCTCCGATCTCGATCGAATCGCCCGTGATCACGCCGAGGACCGCCGCATCCTTGGTGGTCCAGTGGTTGAAGAAGGTTCGGGTGGAGACTCCGGCGCGTCGGGCGATCATCTCGACCGTCACCTGCGCGAAGCCGTGCTCGGCGACGAGCTCGAGCGCGGCCCGGTGCATCGCCACGCGGGTCTGGCGCTTCTTCAGCTCGCGCAGTCCGAGGCCCTCGGTCGCCGGATCGCCGCCATCGCCCGGCGAGGAGGCGGGCGGGGCGGAGGAAGTCTGTGGGTCCATCACGGCTCCCATCGTAGGTCCGTCAGATCACAAATATTGCATCCACTGAAATAGTGCAGTCAATGCAACAGTTGGCTAGGATGATCCGGTCGAGGCTCGATGGTGTGCAGCGACCGTCGGACGAGTCCCCTCCCGCCCGAGAACGTCCGCCCGTCCACCTCTCATCTCCCGAGGACCTCCGTGAGCACTGCATCGACCTCCGCGTCGGCGCCCGACTCCGCCGTCGGCACCGCGCCCTCCCCCACCCCTGAGCCCTTCGTCGGCCTGGATCGACGGAGCAAGCTCGTCTTCGCCGGCCTCATGCTCGGCATGCTGGTCGCCTCCCTCTCCCAGACCATCGTCAGTCCCGCTATGCCGGTCATCGTCGCCGACCTGGGCGGGATGGCGCACTACAGCTGGATCGCGACCTCCGCGATGCTGGTCTCCGCCGTCACCGTCCCCGTGGTCGGCAAGCTCTCCGACCAGTACGGCCGCCGCGGCTTCTACCTCGCCGGCATCGCGATCTTCCTGCTCGGCTCGATCCTGGCCGGCTTCTCCACGAACTTCTGGTTCCTGGTCGCCGCCCGCGCCGTGCAGGGCCTGGGCATGGGCACCCTGATGCCCCTGTCCCAGACGATCATCGGCGACATCATCCCGCCGCGTCAGCGCGGCAAGTACCAGGGCCTGATGGGCGCCACGTTCGGTCTGGCCTCCATCGCCGGGCCGCTGATCGGCGGCACCGTGACCGACCACTTCGGCTGGCGCTACCTGTTCTTCCTCACGCTGCCCCTGGGCGTGATCGCCTTCGCGTTCGTGCTGCGGTTCCTGCACCTGGACCACGTCGCCCGCCGCACCACCGTCGACGTGCTGGGCATCATCACCCTCACCCCGGGTCTGGTCATCGGGCTCCTGGCGACCTCCTGGGGCGGCGCCACCTACGCCTGGGACTCCCCGACGATCATCGGCATGTACGTCGCGGCCGCCCTGCTGCTGGGACTGTTCGTGCGGATCGAGATGCGGGCCGAGAACCCGCTGCTGCCGCTGGGCATGCTGGCCCGTCCGGTGGTCGCGCTGTCGATCCTGGCCTCCTTCGCCGTCGCCGTGGCGATGTTCGGCGCGATCATCTACATCCCGGTGTACGCCCAGGCCGTCATGGGCGTCTCCGCCACCGGGTCCGGCGCGATCCTCATCCCGCAGTCGGTCTCGATGATCGGCATGTCCATCCTCTCGGGCCTGCTGGTCTCCCGGACCGGCCGGTACAAGGAGATCCTGATCGTCGGCGGGCTCGTGATGCTGACGGGCTACTGGCTGCTCACCCAGGTCGCCTACGGCGACGCCGCCTGGCACCTGACGGTCGCGATGGTGGTGATCGGCCTGGGCCTGGGCATGATGATGCAGATCTTCACCCTGGTGGTGCAGAACGCCGTGCCGCAGTCCGAGCTGGGCGTGGCCACCGCCTCGGTCCAGTTCTTCCGCAACATCGGGTCGACCGTCGGCATCGCCGTCCTCGGCACGGTGATGACCTCGCGGATGCAACCGGCGATCGAGAGCCGTCTGCCGGCCGGCGCCTCCGCCATGATGCAGGGCGGCGACAGCGGCGCCGGGGTGGGCTCGGTGCTCGACCAGGGCACGCTGGAGAAGCTCCCGGCCCCGATCGTCGAGGCCATCCGCACCGGCATGGGCGAGGCGATGCACGACGTGTTCTTCACCGCGATCCCCTTCGTGGTCGTCGCCATCGTGCTGTCGATCTTCATTCCGCACCTGAAGCTCCGCGACACCCTGGATCACCATGAGCCGGCCACCAGCACGGGCTCGGTACCGGCGCTCGCGGTCGACGAGGACGAGGTCCACGGCGAGGCCGACGGGGGCTCCGACGTCTCCGCCGACCCCCACCGCACTCGGGTCTGATCCCGAGCGCGGGGATTCCGCGTCGCCGTCTCCGGTTCCGAGAGGCCCTGCACCGCGTGATCGGTGCAGGGCCTCTCTCATCGACGCCGATTCCATTCCACCCCGGTCACGGTTCCGTCGCCGACCCGGTGCAGGCCGCCGGCTTCGTGGGACCATGAACGGGTGCCTCTCACCGATCACTTCCCGCCCTCGCTCCCCGCCTCGCTCGAGGGGAGGCTGACGACCCGTCTGCCCTCCGAGTCCGACGTCGAGCCGCTGGCTGGACTGCTCGCGACGGCCCAGCGGGAGCACACGCCGGAGGGCATCGTCGACGAGGACTCCCTGCGGTCCCAGCTGGTCGGGTTGAAGTCCTGGTCCCGGCGCGAGATCGTCGTCGTCCCTGCCGCGGCCGACGGCTCCCCCACCGAGGACGAGGACCCACTGGCCTGGCTCGCCCTCGAGGATCGCGCCCGCGGGCGCACCGACCTGCAGTTCGTCATCGCCCGCGAGGCGCCCGAGCGCGAGGCCCTGGCCGCCGCCCTCATGGAGTGGGCGGTCGAGGTCGGCGGATCCTTCGCCCGCCACC
Organism: Brachybacterium sp. P6-10-X1; assembly: GCF_001969445.1. Classification (NCBI taxonomy): domain Bacteria; kingdom Bacillati; phylum Actinomycetota; class Actinomycetes; order Micrococcales; family Dermabacteraceae; genus Brachybacterium; species Brachybacterium sp. P6-10-X1. Next base: position 4,139,444 of record NZ_CP017297.1, on the reverse strand, counting down.
GCGGGGTCGAGAGCACGCAGATGTCCTGCGACACCTACGAGCTGGACGTCGACCGCGCGAGCCTGCTGCGGGCCGCCGGGTACGAGATGGTGCGCACCTGGCTGCACATGCGCCGCCCGGTGACGGCCGACGAGGCCGACGGCGGGCCCGAGCCCCGGCAGGGCACCCGCGTGAGGCCCGTGCACCGTCACGAGTCGGGACTGCCCGTGGCGCAGGACGTCCGCACCGTCCACCGGATGCTCGAGGAGTCCTTCGCCGACCACTGGGGCTCCTATCGCGAGTCCTTCGCGGAGTTCGTCCAGCGCCTCATCGAGACCCCCGAGGAGGCGGCCTGGGACCACTGGTGGATCGCGGAGATCGAGCGCGAGGAGATGTGGCTGCCCGCCGGCGGCCTGGTCGCGGCGCGGATGCCGGCCACCCCGGCCCTGGGTGAGGGCACGTACCTCGAGTACCTCGGCGTCCACCGCAGCGCCCGTGGCCACGGCATCGCGAAGTCGCTGCTGGGGGCCGCGATCCGCGACGCTGCCGAGCGGGGCCGCACCCACGTCGATCTCGAGGTCGACGCCGACTCCCCCACCGGCGCCGACGGGCTGTACGAGTCGATGGGCTGGGCGACCCACGAGCGCACGCAGTCCTGGCACTCCTCCGCGCCCGCGCACGCCTCGCGCCTGCTCGAACCGCCGACGGACTGACGGGGGTCACCGGACACGCGGGACGTGAGGCGTCGGCCTGCGCTCGGTGCCGACCCCCGGCCCGGGGCGGCCTGCGGCGGAGAGCTCCTCAGCCCACCGTGGCGGGCTCGTCCTCGGGAAGCCGCCGTCGGATGGCGTCGGGCCAGGCAAGCTGCACCCTCAGCTCGTCGGCCAGGAGCGCCTGCAGCTCGCGAGTGAGCTCGTCGCTGGCGTGGACCGCGGCCGGGTCGACGCCGTGCCGCCCGGTGATCTCCGACAGGGCGCCCACGGCCTCGCCGATCGACCACTCCACGGGGTGGAGCCGGTAGGCGCCGTTGGAGATATGGGTGGTGCCGATGTTCTTGTTCGCCGGCACCAGGTTCGTCACGTCCCGCGGGATGAGCGCGCCCAACGGGATCTGGAAGGGAAAGCAGTCGATGTCGACGTAGTTCCGCCCCGACGTCGAGGGGTGCAGGTCGATGCGATAGTGGCCGGTGCCGACGGTGTCGGCGAACTCCTCCGATCCGGCGTGCTCGCCGCGCATCTCCCGGCCGATGTGCTCCTCGGTGATCGTGAACCGGGCGCGGATCCGGCGCGATTCGCGGATGTAGGGCTGTCTGGCCAGCCCGTCGGCCGTGCCGAGCACGTCCCCGCGCAGCCGCAGCTCCGGATATCCCGTTCCCCCGTCGCTGCGCGGTGCCTCGTGCTGCAACCAGTGGACGAAGGACAGCGTGAGCTGGCGGGCCTCGTCCTCGGCACGGGCACGGGCCTCCGCATCGACACCGAGCAGCGGTGCATCCCAGAAATCGACCTGCGGCCAGTTCACCAGCGTCACGTCCCCGCCGGGGCTGCCCGGCTCCATCAGCCGCTGGGCGCGGATGCGCCGGTAGTGCCACATGTCACCGACCCCGTCGAGCCGCTCGTGGTCCGTCGGATCTCCCGCGAAGATCGGCCGGGAGCGCCGCTGAAGAGTGATCGGGTGGACGTCGTCGAAGGAGAGCTGCGGGCCGGGCCAGAAGTCCGGGACGACCGTGGCGAAGCGCTCGTACAGGGCGGGGCGCGGCACCAGCTCCTCATGGCCCGGTGCCCAGTCCAGGGCGCAGCACCAGGTGACCGCCTGCTGGTCCGACGGGTCGGCGTCGGCCGGGGCGTGCAGCTCGCCGTGCTCGGCGCGACCCTCCGCCCCGATCACGTGGTCGAGGTCGCCGAGGGCGAGCAGGTCACCGAGTTCCGTCGCGTCCACGAACAGGGGTGCGATCAGCCGGCGCCCCTGCCCGGACGTCGTCCCGCGCACGGTCACGGCGGTGATGCGGTCACCCTGTCGGTCCACGCCGACCACCTCGTGTTCTCGCAGCCACTGCACTCGCCCGCTGGACAGCAGCGGGGAGAGCATCTCCTCGAGCACGAGCGCACCGATCCGCGGCTCGTGGCACAGCCGGGAGACGAAGCCGGCTCCCGGGTTCAGGAACGGGTCCTCGCGCGCGCGGTCCGTCAGCGGGAAATGACGCCGGTAGTGATCGCGCACGCGCTCGCGGAACTCCGCGTAGGAGGCCGACGTGGGATGGCTGTCGGCCCAGCGCGACTCGTCCGGCGGCACGGCCTGGACGGTCAGCTGGCCACCGAGCCACGAGTCGGCCTCGGTGAGGATCACGCGCCGTCCGAGTCGGGCGGCGGTCAGCGCCGCCGCCACGCCGCCGAGTCCACCGCCGACCACGACGAGGTCGGCCCGGGACACCGGGAGCTGATCACGGGTGCTCGGCATGGTCATGGAGGGGCCCTTCCTACGCGGTGTGCTGTCTGCCCGGGACGGTCCGGGCGGGTCGGGCGGCTCGCTCCTCGACGGGCGAGATCGTCCCGAGGTGGTGCGGCAGGCACCGGATCATGCCGTGATGGTCGGACGGGAGGTCGCCGTCGAGGATCGCCGCGAGCACCTTCACGGCGCGGCTTCCCACCTCCTGCTTCGGGATGACCAGGTGCGACCACCCCGCGGTCCGCCCGCTGCGCAACGGCCTCTCCAGGCACACGGCCGACAGATCGTCCGGGATCCGCAGCCCCGCCCGGGACACCGTCGATGCGAGGCTCTCGGCCGAGGTCGGGTTCTCGGCCACCACCGCGCTCACCCCGTCCAGCCTCCACTGCTCCACCACGTCCCGGGTCAGCCGCGACAACGGGACCTGGTAGGTCTCGTCGTCGACCGTCGCGGCGGCGAAGGCCTCGCGGCGGGCGACCGAGGGAAGGCGATCGTCGTCCCCCCGGACGTAGGCGAGGCAGCGATGCCCCGCCCCGTGCAGGTCCTCGACCAGCCCGCGGACGGCCCCCTCGTAGTCGACGGCCACCCAGGCCGCCGCGGGGACCGGGTCATAGCCGCCCAGGCTCACGAAGGGATAGCCGTCCTCGGCGAGCCGACTCAGCTCCTGCTCGTCACGCTGCTGCCCGAGGACCACGGACCCGTCGGCGACCTGGAGGCGATTCGTCCCGCGGTCGTAGATGGTCCGGCTGCCGTCGGCGCGCTGGGTCGAGGAGAACAGCACCAGGTCGCGCCCGAGCTCCGCGGCGGCGATCTCGATCCCGACCAGGAACTCGTGGAAGTAGTCATCGGGCGTCGCGGGGAAGACCGGCTCGTAGGTGAAGACCCCGATCAATCCGCTGCGACCGCCCCGGAGGGACTGCGCGACGGGATCGGGCACGTACCCCAGGTCCGCCATCGCCGTGCGAACGCGCTCCTGCGTCCGAGCGGAGACCCCTCCCTCGGAGGCGCGACCGCTCACCACCAGGGACACCGTCGCCTGCGAGACCCCGGCTGCTTGCGCGATGTCGCGCTGACGTACTCGCACCAGCAACTCCTTGTTCGTATCAGTTCCGGTATCGACTGTAGACGGCGAGCCCATGATCCTCAAGGTCGGACGCGGGCGACCCTCGGCACCGCCGGACCGCATCCCGTGGCTCGCAGGTCATCGACGGTCATGCCGCTCACGACCCGCCGACGTGGGGACCCGAGCGAATCGTCACCCCCTTGACTGTGATCTGCGCCATGCCTATGGTTCTGATCAGAGCCTTATACGTAACGCCTTCATCGTGCCGAGGTCGCCCGATCCGAGGACCGGACGCGGATCACGGTGTCGGCCGCGGCCGATGCGGACGGGCGAGACCCCTCGCACCCACCGCACCGACCGACTCTGAGTGGAACGAGAGGTACCCATCGTGCTCCCCACCCGCAGACGCACGTTCCTGACCGGCGCAGCCGCCGTCGTCGGCGCACCGCTGATGCTGTCGGCCTGCGGCGGCGGGTCCGACGGGGCCAGCGGTCCCGACGGGGACCTCGTCATCTGGTGGCCCGGCGTGCAGCCCACCGAACAGGACTTCGTCACCGAGGTCCTGGTGCCCGCCTTCACGGAGAGGACAGGACGCGGCGCCTCGGTCACCTTCATCGACTGGCCGGACATGTCTCCCCGACTGAACGCCGGCTTCTCCTCGGGGACCGGCCCGGATCTGTACGGCCACGGCCCCGCCGCCGTGGCGGACCTGGTGAAGTACGGGCGCATCGAGCCCCTGGACGAGCATCTCGAGCAGATGGACGAGGCGGATCGCGAGGATCTGAGGACCGGTCTGGACAGCGGGGTCGTCGACGGCGTCCACTACATGTTCCCGATCGCCGCCACGGGACGGCAGGTGGCCTTCAACGCCGCGCACTTCGAGGAGGCCGGGCTCGACCCGGATGCTCCGCCGAGCACCCTCGTCGAGCTGCGCGAGGCGGCCGCCGCCCTGGCCGTCCGCTCCGGCGGTCAGCTCGAGCGGGCGGGCATCGTCTTCGGTGCCGATCCTCCGGCGATGCAGCAGGCCTACACCAGCATGCTGTGGGCGCACGGCGGCAGGCTGCTGTCCGAGGACGGGGCCTCCGTGCAGTTCACCAGCCCGGAGGGCCTCGAGGCGCTCGAGTGGTACGTGAGCCTCTATCAGGGCGACTCCCCCGTGGACAGCAATCTCGGCGGCACCTGGGACGCCCTGCCGCCGGCGCAGTCGCCCCTGGCGACCGAGGACACCTCGATGCTCTTCACGGACCCGGCGACCCTCACCCAGATCACGGCCGCCGCCCCGGATCTCGATCTGCGCTTCATGGACGTGCTGCCCTTCGAGGACGGCGACGAGCCCGCCGCCTTCGGCGGGGCAGCGACCGGCCTGCTGATCAACCCGGACAGCCAGAAGATGGATCTCGCCTGGGAGTTCATGCAACTGATCGGGAGCAAGGAGTACAACAACAAGTACGCCGAGGAGGTCGGGATCGTCCCCGCACGGGCCTCCGCGGTCGAGAGCGACTACGTCCAGGAGACCCCCGCGATCGCGTCCGCGGTGGAGAACATGGAGCATTTCCGCTCCAATCCCAACGTCGCGGGCTGGACGCAGATCCGGGACACGCTGGCCGAGTACATCGAACAGGCGCTCAATGCGGCGCTGACACCGCAGGACGCCCTCGAGCAGGCCGCCGCCGAGCTCGAGCAGATCATCGCGAAGGAAGCGTGATCGCCATTCCCGGGACCGGTTCGCCAGGGACGGGCCGCGCGGCGAAGAGTGCGAGCGGCGCGGCGAGGAGTGCGGGCAGCACGGGGGCGGAGGTGTCGCGCACCGGAGCACGCGGCACCTCCGCGGGTGGCGCGGCGAACCACCCCGCGCAGGGATCGCGTCGGCGCGACCGACGGCCCCGCAGGCCCCTGGACCGCACGATGTCCCGGGCAGGCATGCTGCTGGTGGCCCCCGCCGTGGTGTACGTGCTGGTCTTCCAGATCGTGCCGGTGCTGTACGGCCTCGTGCTCAGCTTCACCGAGTACACCCCTCTGCAGCGTGGGGCCCCGACCTTCGTGGGCCTGTCCAACTACGCCGGTCTGCTCGCCGACGGCGGGTTCCGCAATGCGCTGTGGGTGACGGCGCGCTACACCCTGCAGGTGCTCCCGCCGACGGTCATGATCGCCCTGGTGCTGGCGATGCTCGCGAACCGTCCGTTCCGCGGCGTCGGTCTCTTCCGCTCCGCGCTCTACGTCCCGCACATCGTCTCGCTGACGGCCGTGAGCATGATCTGGCTGTGGATGTACTCGCAGAACGGGCTGTTCAACGACATCCTCGCCACCTTCGATCTGTCCCCGCAGAAGTGGCTGAACGATCCCGCGACGGCGCTGAACGGCGTCTCGGCCATGCGCATCTGGAAGGCGCTGGGGAGCAACATGGTGCTGCTGCTGGCGGGACTGCAGACGATCCCGAAGCACCTGTACGAGGCGGCGAGCATCGACGGCGCCGGGGCCTGGCACCGCTTCCGGCACGTCACCCTGCCGGGGCTGCGGCCGATGCTGGTCTACGTGGTGGCGACCGACATCATCTACCTGTCACAGAGCTTCGCCGAGATCTTCGTGCTGACCTCGGGCGGCCCGATGAACTCCACGACGACCGTGAACTACCTGATCTACACCGAGGCCTTCGAGTACAGCAGCATGGGGTCGGCCTCGGCGATGGCGTTCGTCCTGTTCGCCTTCATCGCCGGCCTCACGCTGATCGCCCTGAGAGGAGGGCGTGAACGATGACCGGCACCGTCACCGACCGTGGAGCCCGTCGGCCGCGCCTGACGCGCGACCGCCGGAGCACAGGCCTCAACGTCGCCCTGCTGCTGATCGCGACGGCCATCGTCCTGTTCCCGTTCCTGTGGATGATCTCTCTGGCGTTCACGCCGGCGCAGGATGCCTTCCGGGAGGTGACGCTCTGGCCCGACAGCCCGACCTTTCAGAACTTCGTGACCGCCCTGACCGTCGGGAACCTGGGGCGCGCGTTCCTCAACTCGGTCATCGTCGCCCTCGCCGCCGTGGCGTCCAACTGTGTGATCGCCGTGGCGGCCGGCTACGCCTTCGCGCATCTGCCGTTCCGGGGCAGCACCGTCGTGTTCTACATCCTGCTGTCCACGGCGGCCATCCCGGTGGCGGTGACGCTGATCCCGCTGTTCCTGATGGTCTCGAGCGTGCCCTTCGCCGGCGGGAACGACGCCCTCGGCCGCGGCGGCAGCGGCCTGACCGACACTCTCGGCGGCCTCGCGATCCCCTACCTGGTGGGGACCATGAGCATCTTCCTGGTGCGCCAGTTCTTCCGCAGCATGAGCCGAGAGCTCGCCGAGGCCGCCCGCATCGACGGGGCGAGCGAGCTGCGCATCTTCTGGACGATCTACCTGCCGATCTCGAAGCCGATCATCGCGGTGGTCGCGATCTTCTCCTTCACGGCGGTCTGGGACGATCTGCTGTGGCCGCTGGTCGTCTCCTCCTCACCGCGGAGCCAGACGGTGCAGCTCGCGCTGACGGGGTTCACGCAGAGCGGCAACATCCAGTACGCGCCGCTGATGGCGGCCGCGATCATCGTGACCCTGCCTGTGCTGCTGGTCTTCCTGTTCAACCAGCGCCACTTCATCTCCGGGCTCTCCGAAGGTGCCGTCAAGGGGTGAGGGAGCACCGGGCCGGACCCCGCCGCGGTCTCAGGCCGCGCTCACTCCCACTCGATGGTCCCGGGGGGCTTGGACGTGATGTCGAGGGTGACGCGGTTGATCTCGCTCACCTCGTTCGTGATCCGGGTCGAGATGCGGGAGAGCACGTCGTAGGGCACCTTGGCCCAGTCCGCGGTCATGGCGTCGTCGCTGGTGACGGGGCGCAGCACGACGGGGTGGCCGTAGGTGCGGCCGTCGCCCTGGACCCCCACGGAGCGCACGTCGGCCAGCAGCACGACGGGGCACTGCCAGATGGTGCGATCCAGACCGGCGGCCGTCAGCTCGGCGCGGGCGATCGCGTCGGCCGCGCGCAGGATGTCGAGCCGCTCCTTGGTGACGTCACCGATGATGCGGATGCCCAGCCCCGGTCCGGGGAAGGGCTGACGCCACACGATGTCATCCGGGAGTCCCAGCTCGGAGCCGACGGCGCGCACCTCGTCCTTGAACAGGGTGCGCAACGGCTCGACCAGTTCGAAGGAGAGGTCCTCGGGCAGACCGCCGACATTGTGGTGGCTCTTGATGTTGGCCGCGCCCTCTCCCCCGCCGGATTCGACGACGTCGGGGTACAGGGTGCCCTGGACGAGGAAGGCCTTCTGCCCCGAGCCGGCAGTGTGCGCGTCGCCTCCGGCCCCCTCGATGACACCCTGCTCGCGCAAGATGTCCTCCTGCGCCTGTTCGAACGAGCGGATGAACTCGTGGCCGATGATCTTGCGCTTCTGCTCGGGATCGGTGACCCCGGCGAGCGCCGTGAGGAACTGCTCCTCGGCGTCGACCATGACCAGCTTCGCGCCGCCGGTGGACTCGCCGAAGGCCTTCTCGATCTGCTCGGACTCGTCCTGGCGCATGAGCCCATGGTTCACGTACACGCAGGTGAGGCGGTCTCCGATGGCGCGCTGGACGAGCGCGGCGGCCACGGCGGAGTCGACGCCTCCGGACAGGCCGCAGATCGCGGTTCCCTCGCCGACCTGCGCGCGGACCCGCTCGACCTGCTCCTCGATGACGCTGCCCGTGGTCCAGGACGGCTCCAGGCCGGCGCCGCGGTACAGGAAGTTCTCCAGCACCTCCTGGCCGCGGTCGGAATGACCGACCTCGGGGTGCCACTGCACGCCGAACAGGCACCTCTCGGTGTCCTCGAAGGCGGCGACAGGGCTGGCGGAGGAGGTCGCGACGACCGCGAAGCCCTCGGGGGCGGCGGTCACGGAGTCGCCGTGGCTCATCCACACGTTCTGCTCGACGTCCTGCTCGGCGAGCAGGCGGGAGGAGCCGTCGACGGACGCGAGCCGGGTCGCGCCGTACTCGCGCACGCCAGTCGCGGCGACGGTCCCGTCCAGGGCCGCGGCCATGGACTGGAACCCGTAGCAGAGCCCGAGCACCGGCACACCGGCCTCGAGCAGCGCGCGGTCCAGGCGCGGAGCGCCTTCGGCGTAGACGGAGCTGGGTCCGCCGGAGAGGATGATCGCCCGGGGCTTCTTGGCGAGGATCGCCCCCGTGTCCATCGAGTGGGGCACGACCTCGGAATAGACCCGGGCCTCCCGGACGCGGCGGGCGATGAGCTGGGCGTACTGGGCGCCGAAGTCGACGACGAGGACGGGGCGCTGGTCGGTGTCGGTCACGAGGCCGAGTCTACGGGCGCGCAGGCCCGGAGGGAGCCCCTGTCCGGACGGCGACGGCGCAATCCTCGTCACGCCGCTCCGTCATCGCACGAGGATTCCGTGCGACCGTCGGCCATGTCGCCGTGCGGCCGATCGCGATGCGGCGTGCACGACGCGTCGTCAGAGGCGCCTCCGGACCGGCGCCTCCCGCGTCAGCGCATGCCCGTGCGGAAGCCGGGGAGCGCCGGAAGCCGACGAGTGCGGGAACCGGCGAGGGCGGGCGCTCTCAGGCGCCCGGCGCCGCCTCGGTCTCGTCCTGCAGGGTGGGGCGCCGCTGGAGGTCGTTCTCGACCTGCTGGTGGGTCCAGCGCTCGCCGAAGAAGGACAGCACGGGGATCACGCCGAAGAACATCAGCAGCAGCATCCTCGGCAGGGCCCAGCGCATCTTCAGCCACAGGTCGAAGCCGAGGATCACGTAGATCATGTAGATCAGGCCGTGGATCGGGGACCAGATGGAGGAGATGTGCTCCCACGTCGGGGAGGTCGAGGTGAACCAGGCGTCTCCGCCGAACACGACATAGCGCATGACCATGATGGTCACCAGGACCAGCAGGGCGATGCCCTCCACGATGGAGGCCACGCGGAAGCGGGCGAAGGAGGTCCTGCAGGCGACATCGTCCAGCGGTCGAGGGGTGGGCACGGGTCACACGTCCTTGTCAGGGGTCGGAGAAGTGGAGGTGGGCGAGCCGGCGACGGCCGGTTCGCGGTGGTCGTCGTGACGGTCGCTGCCGTCGGCGTTCGGCGCGGAGCCCCGCAGGGTCTCCTCCATCGCCTCGCGCCGGGCGTCGAGCTCGTCGAGGTGGGCGGTGCGCACGGAGCGCCACCACAGGTACAGGAAGAAGCCGCCGAACAGGACCCACTGGAAGGAGTAGCCGATGTTCTGCAGGTCCAGGCCCTTGCTGAAGGTGGACTCCGCCTCCGGCATCGGGTGCAGGCCGGCGTTGGGGTCGACCTGGGCGACGTAGCCGGCGTACATGGGCGATCCCCAGACGTTGACCAGCATGGTGGTGGCGATCTCCGGGGCGACGCCGTTCTCGACGCCGCCGGAGGCGGATTCGCCGGCCTCCAGGCGGCCGGTCACCTCGACCTCGCCGGAGGGCACCGGCGGGGCGAGGCCGGGATCGATCTCGCCGTCGGGGCCCGTGAGGTCCTCGGCGGGCATCCATCCGCGCGCCACCGGCAGATATCCCGTGGTGCCGTCTGCGAGGTCGACGCGCAGGGCGGTCACCACGATCGCCGCGTCGGTGCCGTCGATGTGCCGGCCGGGGACCACGATCTGGTCGTCGGGCTCGTAGTGCCCCGTCGCGGTGACGATGTCGCCGACGATCGCGTTGGTGACGGGGTCGCCGACGTCGAGCACGTCCTCGAGCGCGCCGCGGTGCTCCGCGCCGTCCGCCTCATCCGTGATCGCCTGATGCGCCCGGTCCCACTGCCACGTGGCGAGGAGCCCGCACACGAGGGTCGCCACCACCATCAGGGCGAGCAGCCCGAGGAAGCGGGGGCGGAGGGCGGTGCGGAGCATGCTCTCATCGTACGAGCCGCACCTGGACGGCACGATGGGCGATCGGTCACGCCACCCGCTGTGAGGCATCTGTCCGTCCGGGCAGGACCTGGGTCCCGCCGCAGCGCCGGGAGCACGGACCGTCGAGGCCCCGAACGGTCCGATCCCCTGCCCGATCCTCCCGGCCCCCGTGCGGCGCGCCGACACGGACCTATGCTGGGGAGCGTGACCCAGAGTGTGTATATCGCCAGTCCGGAGGGAATGACCGGGAAGTCGATGGTGGCTTTCGGTCTGCTCGAAGCCCTCGCCTCCCGCTCCGACCGCGTCGGCGTCTATCGCCCCGTCGTGAAGGCCGACCGTGCCCGCGACTACGCGGTCGACCTGCTCACCTCCCACCCCGCCGTCGACCAGGAGTACGAGGACGCCATCGGGGTGGACCACCAGCTGCTGCTGTCGGACCCGGACACGGCGCACGAGCGCATCCTGGGCCGCTATCGGGACCTGGCCGAGCGCTACTCGATGCTGGTCGTGCTCGGCAGCGACTACGACGACCTGGCCAACCCCACCGAGATGGCGTTCAACGCAGAGGTCGCCGCGAACATGGGCGCCCCCGTGGTGATCGTACTGTCCGGCCTGGACCGCAGCCCGGACCAGATCGCGGCCCTCGCCGCCGTCTCCGTCGGCGAGTTCACCGCCCACCATGCCGCCCCGATCGCCGTGGTCGTCAACCGCGCCGAGGCCGAGTCACCGGACGCTGTCCGGGCCGCCGTCGGCCCCCGGGTCCACGGCGCGCTGATCGCGGTGATCCCGGAGAACCCCGTGATCATGGCGCCGACCGTGCAGGAGGTGAAGGATTCCGTGGGCGGCACGCTCCTGCAGGGCAACCCGTCGTGGATGGACCGCGTGGCCCTCGGCACCGTGATCGCGGCGATGAGCCTGCCCAACGTGCTCAGCCGCCTCACCGAGAACTGCACCGTGATCGCCCCCGGCGACCGCTACGACCTGCTGCCCGGCCTGGTCATGGCCCAGCAGTCCGGCACCTTCCCGTCGCTGTCCTCGATCGTGCTGACCGGCGGTTACGACGTCCCCGACGAGGTCAGCCGCCTGGTCTCCGGCGTCCAGCAGGACCTCCCGGTGATCACCACCGACCTGTCGACCTTCGACACCGCCGTGAAGGTCGCCCGCACCCGCGGCCGGCTCAGCGCCGGCATCCCCCAGAAGATGGATGCGGCCCGCCGCGCGGTCGCCGAGCACCTGCCCACCTCCGACGTGCTGGCCGCGCTCGAGGTGAGCCGCAGCGAGGTCGTCACGCCGATGATGTTCGAGTTCGAGCTGCTGGGCCGGGCCCGCGGGGAGAAGAAGACGATCGTCCTGCCCGAGGGGGATGAGCCGCGCATCATCGCCGCCGCCGAGGCGATCCTCGCCCGCGGCGTGGCGGACCTGATCCTGCTGGGCGAGGAGAACCAGATCCGCGCCAAGGCCTCCCAGCTGGGCCACGACATCTCCGAGGCGCAGATCGTCTCCCCGCACGATCCGGAGCGCCTCGAGCGGTACGCCGCCGAGTACGCCCGGCTGCGGGCGAAGAAGGGTGTCACCCTCGAGCAGGCCCGCGAGCGGATCCAGGACGTCTCCTACTTCGGCACCATGATGGTGCAGATGGGCGAGGCCGACGGGATGGTCTCCGGGGCGACGCACTCCACGGCGCACACCATCCGGCCTTCCTTCGAGATCATCAAGACCAGGCCGGGCGCGCAGATCGTCTCCTCGGTGTTCCTCATGGCGCTCGAGGACCGGGTGCTGGTCTACGGCGACTGCGCCGTGAACCCCGATCCCACCGCCGAGCAGCTGGCCGACATCGCCGCGCAGTCCGCCGCGACCGCCGAGCAGTTCGGGGTCGCGCCGCGGGTGGCGATGCTGTCCTATTCGACCGGCACCTCCGGCACCGGGGCCGACGTCGACAAGGTCCGCGAGGCCACCGCGCTGGTCCGGGCCGCCGAACCCGATCTCGACATCGACGGGCCGATCCAGTACGACGCCGCGGTGGACGCCTCGGTCGCCAAGACCAAGCTGCCGGACTCCTCGGTCGCGGGCCGCGCGACGGTGTTCGTCTTCCCCGATCTCAACACGGGCAACAACACCTACAAGGCCGTCCAGCGCTCTGCCGGCGCGATCGCCATCGGCCCCGTCCTGCAGGGCCTGAACAAGCCGGTCAACGACCTCTCCCGCGGAGCGCTCGTCGACGACATCATCAACACGGTCGTCATCACCGCCATCCAGGCCCAGGCGGAATCGACCCGCCCCGCCGCCGTGCCCGAGAACTGACCTCTGCCCCAGGAGCTGACTCCCCCATGACCGACACCGCCGCCGACGCCCGCGTCCTCGTCATCAATTCCGGCTCGTCCTCGCTGAAGTTCCAGCTGCTGGCCCCGGCCGACGGGACGGTGGACGCGGCCGGCATCGTCGAGCGGGTGGGCCAGGACCAGGGCACCGCATCGATCACCGCCGGCCAGAAGGAGTCCGAGTTCACCGGTCCGGTCCCCGACCACGTCGAGGCGATGCGGATCGTCCAGCGGCTGTTCGAGGACGTGGACCTGGCGCTGAGCGAGGACCGGATCCGCGCCGTCGGCCACCGCGTGGTCCAGGGCGGTGCCCGCTACGCCGAGCCGGTGCTGATCGACGAGCAGGTGCGGTGGGACATCCACGATCTCGGCAAGCTCGCCCCGCTGCACAACTATGCGGCGGTCGAGGGGATCGACGGAGCCCAGGCCCTGCTGCCGGGCGTCCCGCACATCGCCGTCTTCGACACCGCCTTCTTCACGTCCCTGCCCGAGGCCGCCGCGAACTACGCCCTGAACCGGGAGATCGCGGCCGAGTACAAGGTGCGCCGCTACGGCGCCCACGGCACCAGTCACCAGTACGTCTCCGCGGCGGTCTCCGCGCGTCTCGCGGCGCAGGGCCGGGACGTCGAAGACCTGCGCCAGATCGTCCTGCACCTGGGCAACGGGGCGTCGGCGTCCGCAGTCCGCGGCGAGACGGCGGTGGAGACCTCGATGGGGCTCACGCCGCTCGAGGGCCTGGTGATGGGCACCCGCACGGGCGACATCGACCCCACGATCTACCTCCACCTCCACCGTCGCGCCGGGTACGGGCCCGCCGAGATCGACGACATCCTCAACAAGCGCTCGGGGATGATGGGCATGTGCGGGATGAGCGACTTCCGCGACATCACGGCGGCGGTCGAGGCCGGGGACGAGGCCGCCACCCTGGCCACCGACGTGTACGTGCACCGGCTGCGCAAGTACCTGGGCTCCTACACCTTCGTGCTCGGCGGCCTGGACGTGCTGACCTTCACCGCCGGCATCGGCGAGAACGTCCCGATGGTGCGCGAGCGCCTGCTGAGCGGTCTCGGGGAGCTCGGCATCGAGCTGGATCTCGAGGCGAACGCCGCCCGCAGCAAGGAGGCGCGCGTGATCTCGACCCCGGACTCGCGGGTGCTGGTGATGGTCGTGCCGACCAACGAGGAGCTGTCGATCGCGCAGCAGGCCGCCGCCGTCGCCCGCGAGAGCGTCTGATCGCTCCCGACCGTCGGGGCTCCGCCCGGAGCCCGGTCATCCACCGGGGAGTCCTCCCCATCCCGGACATCGTGGTCCTGCCCGTATCCTGCGGAGGAAAGACCACGACACACCCAGGGGGAACAGATGGCATACCAGGCGTCCTACGGCACTTATCAGCCACCACGCAGGAAGCGGGGGCTGAAGCGGATCATCTTCGGGAGCCTGGGCATCATCGCCAACGGCATCGGACTGATCGTGATGCCGATCATCGCGGGTCTGGCAGTCGCCATCGTCGCCCTGATGTCCGCGTCCCCGGTGTCGCTGGGCGGCTCGAGCGGCACGTTCGACGCCTCGGCCTCCTCGCTGCACTACGTGTACGTCCCGACCTCGAACGTCGCATCGGTCTCCTGCACCGCCGACGGCGGCCCCGACGTGGTCTGGGAGCCCGACGAGGAGTCCATGCTGCCCACGACGGTCGACGGCACCGAGTACACCCCGGTCGGCACCGTGGAGGTCACCTCCGATCAGGAGGTCACGATGACCTGCGAGGGTGCCGGCGACGTCGCGGTCGCCGACATCGGCCTGATGGGGACCCTGATCGGCGTCGGCGTCGGCTTCGTGATCCCGATCGGCCTGGGCGTGATCGCCCTCGCGCTGCTGATCTGGGGGATCATCGCCCGCGTGCGGTCCTGAGGTCGACCGCCGGCGATCCCGGCGGGGCCGTTCACGCGGAGCGTGGCCGGCCTCCCCCGGGCCGTGGTCGCGCCTCGGGCCCGGTCGTCAGACGGTCGTCACGACCTCGATGCGCTGGAACTCCTTGAGGTCCGTGTACCCGGTGGTGGCCATGGCGTGGCGCAGGGCCCCGACCAGGTTGGTGGTGCCGTCGGCCCCGAGGGAGGGACCGAACAGGATCTGCTCCAGCGGCGCCGCCGTGGTCACGTCCACGCGGTGGCCGCGGGTGAGGGTCGGGTGGTGCGCCTCGCTGCCCCAGTGGTGGCCTCGGCCGGGCGCCTCGTCGGCGCGGGCGAGCGCCGCACCGACCATCAGCCCGTCGGCGCCGCAGGCGATGGCCTTGACGAGATCGCCGGAGCGGCCGAGCCCGCCGTCGGCGATGACGTGCACGTAGCGGCCACCGGACTCGTCCATGTAGTCGCGCCGGGCGGCCGCGACATCGGCCACCGCGCTCGCCAGCGGCACCGAGATGCCGAGGGTCTCCTCGGTGGTCTGGGAGGCGCCGCCGCCGAAGCCGACCAGCACGCCGGCGGCGCCGGTGCGCATGAGGTGGAGGGCCGCGGTGTAGGTCGCGCAGCCGCCGACGATGACGGGGACGTCGAGCTCGTAGATGAATCTCTTGAGGTTCAGCGGCTCCCGGCCGGTCGAGACGTGTTCGGCGGAGACGGTGGTGCCGCGGATGAAGAACAGGTCCACGCCCGCGTCGACGACCGTCCGCCAGTGCTCCTGGGTGCGCTGCGGGGACAGCGACCCCGCGGCGGTGACCCCGGCGTCGCGCAGCTGCTGGATGCGGTCGCGGATCAGCTCGGGCTTGATCGGTTCGGCGTAGATCTCGCGCATGACGTCGACGACCTGATCGTCGGCGGCGTCGGCGACCCGGTCGAACTGGGCGGTGGGGTCCTCGTAACGGGTCCAGAGGCCCTCGAGGTCGAGCACCCCGAGACCCCCGAGCTCTCCGAGCTGGATCGCCGTCTCCGGGGACATCAGGGAGTCCATGGGGGCGGCGAAGATCGGGATGTCGAAGTGGTAGGCGTCCACCTGCCAGGCGGTCGAGACGTCCTCGGGGTCCCGCGTGCGCCGGGACGGGACCACCGCCACGTCGTCGAAGGCGTAGCTGCGGCGTCCGCGCTTGTTCCGGCCGATCTCGATCTCGCTCATCACACGGGGAGTCTACCGTCGGCCCGGCGCGGAGCGGCCCGGCCTCGGGTCACAGCGGCCAGGTGGTGCTGACGTCCGGGGTCCTGCCCTTCTTCTGGAGGAACTGGTTGAAGTTCTCCGCCCAGGCGCGGTGCCAGGCGATCTGCTCGCGATGCAGGTCCGGCAGGGCCGAACCGCCGAGCTTCGGGTGGGCCAGCACGAGGGCGCGCAGCACGTCCAACGTGGCCGAGACGTCCACGTCGGCCGTGTGCAGCCGGCCGTCCTGCTCGCAGCCGTAATGGGCGATGAGATCGGTGAGGGTGCGCTTGCCCTTGCGGTAGCGGTCCACCCCGCGGTCGACCACCAGCGGGTCGATCACGGGCGCGATGTCATGACCGAGGCGCGCGGCGAGCGTGGGCAGGCCCAGCCGGGTCAGTTCGTTCTCGAGGATGGCGAGGTCGAAGCTGCCGTTGAAGGCGACCAGCGGGACGTCCTGGTTCAGGGCGTCGGCGATCATGGTGACGACCTCCTCGAGCGCCTCGGCCGCCTTCATGCCGTGCACCCGCGCATGCTCCGTGCTGATGCCGTGGACCCGCTGGGCCGGTTCGGGAATGTCGATCTCGGGGTCGATCAGCCAGGTCGCGACGGTCTCGTTCTCCCGGCCCGGGCCGACGGAGTGCACGAGGGCGACGGTCACGATCCGGTCGGTGGCCACGTTCGTGCCGGTGGTCTCGGTGTCGAAGCCGAGCAGCGGGGCGTCGATCCAGGAAGCGGTGCTGATGGTCATGGACTCAGCGTATCGGGGCGGGCCGACACCCGGCCCGCGCGAGCGACCTCAGTGCGAGGAGTAGTTCGGGGCCTCCATGATCGCGGCCATGTCATGGGGGTGGGACTCCTTGAGTCCGGCCGCGGTGATGCGCACGAAGTTCCCCCGCTCCTTGAGCTCCGGCACGGTGTCCGCCCCGACGTAGAACATCGACTGGTGCAGACCGCCGACGAGCTGGTGGATCACGGAGCCGAGCTGCCCCTTGTAGGAGACGCGGCCCTCGATCCCCTCGGGGACGATCTTGTCGTCGGAGTCGACGTCGGCCTGGAAGTAGCGGTCCTTGGAGAAGGACTCCTTGCCGCGCGAGGCCATCGCGCCGAGGGAGCCCATGCCGCGGTAGGCCTTGAACTGCTTACCGCCGACGAGCACCACCTCGCCCGGGGACTCCTCGGTGCCGGCCAGCAGGGACCCGACCATGACGGTGTCGGCCCCGGCGACCAGGGCCTTGGCGATGTCGCCGGAGTGCTGCAGACCGCCGTCGCCGATCAGCGGGACCCCGGCCGGGCCACAGGCCTTGGAGGCCTCGTGGATCGCGGTGACCTGCGGGACGCCCACGCCGGCGACCACGCGCGTGGTGCAGATGGAGCCCGGCCCGACGCCGACCTTGACGGCGTCGGCCCCGGCGTCGACCAGGGCCTGCGCGCCGGCGCGGGTGGCGACGTTGCCGCCGATCACCTGGACGCCGGCGAAGTGCGGGTCGTTCTTGATGGTCCGGATCATCTCCAGCGCCAGGCGGGCGTGCCCGTTGGCGGTGTCCACGACGAGCACGTCGACCCCGGCCTCGCGCAGGGCCGCGGCCCGCTCGAGGGAGTCGCCGAAGAAGCCGACGCCGGCCCCGACCAGCAGGCGCCCTTGGCGATCCTTGGAGGCGTCGGGGAACTGCTCGGACTTCACGAAGTCCTTGACGGTGATGAGCCCGGTGAGGCGGCCGTCGGCGTCGACGAGCGGGAGGCGCTCGCGCTTGTTGCGGCGCAGCTGCGCCGTGGCCTGCTCACTGGTGACGTCGTCGGGGGCGGTGAACAGCTCGGTGGTCATGACGTCGGCGATCCGGGTCCCCGCCCACTCGGCGACGGGGATGAAGCGCAGATCGCGGTTGGTGCAGATGCCCAGCAGGAGCCCCGAGGGATCGACGACCGGCAGCCCGGAGACACGGTACTGACCGCAGACGGCGTCGAAGTCCTCGAGGGTGGCGTCGGGCCCGATGGTGACGGGATTGGTGATGCGACCGGTCTGGGTGCGCTTGACGAGGTCGACCTGATGGGCCTGGTCCTCGATGGAGAGGTTGCGGTGCAGGATGCCGATGCCGCCGTGGCGGGCCATGGCGATGGCCATCCGGGATTCGGTGACCGTGTCCATGGCGGCGCTCGCGAGCGGCACCTTCAGGCTGATCTCCCGCGTGAGCCGGCTGGAGGTGTCCGCCTCCGAGGGGATCACATCCGTCTCCCCGGGCAGCAGCAGCACGTCGTCGTAGGTGAGTCCGATGAAACCGAAGGGATCCGCGCTCGTCATGCACCGATGGTAGCGGCGCGCGCGGCGCACGTGCAGTCCTGCTCATCACACCGTCGGCCCGCCATATCGACACGACCTGCACAGATGTCGAGCGTGCGGGGCATCACCCCTGGAGCTGAGATCGCCGAGGCGTGGATCACGTCCGCACTCGGCGGTGCAGGTCCCACCGATGTCCTCCGGCGCGAGGTGGACGTATTGATTCGTGGTGAACGCACGGTGGCCTACAGTGGCGTCGGCCCCTGCGACGGTCCGACCACGGCTCACCGTCCCCGATCCTCCGCATCCCGGGAGCTCGACAATGTCCCCCACGCCTGTCCAGCAGCATTCCGACGTCCCGGTGACCCCTGGTTTCCTCGGCCCGGACCGGAACTGGCACCTCGGTGCCGGCCTGATGACGGCGGCGACCGTGGTCGCCTTCACCATCTGGTCGTTCTCCCACTCCGGCGGCGAGGTGAACGCCTTCCTGCTGATCCTCGCGATCGCCTTCGGCCTGTTCATGGCCTTCAACATCGGTGGCAACGACGTCGCCAACTCCTTCGGGACCAGCGTCGGGGCCGGGACCTTGACCATGAAGCAGGCGCTCCTGGTCGCCGCCGTCTTCGAGGTCTCCGGGGCCGTCCTCGCCGGCAGCTCCGTCACCGAAACGGTCCGCAGCGGCATCGTCGACATCGACGGCATGCACATGGATCCGCACTCCTTCGCCTACATCATGATGTCCGCCCTGCTCGGAGCGGCCGTCTGGCTGCTGCTGGCCACCAAGATGGGCTGGCCGGTCTCGACCACGCACGCGATCATCGGCGGCATCGTCGGCGCCGCCGTCACCACCGGTATCGTCACCGGGACCGGCGGCCTGGAGATGGTGCAGTGGAGCGAGATCGGCATGATCGCGATCTCCTGGATCCTCTCGCCGCTGCTCGGCGGTGTCGCCGCCTTCCTGCTCTTCGGCGCGATCAAGCGCCGCATCCTCGCCCCGGCGGCGCGCGCGATCGCCCTGGGCTCCCGGGGCTTCGACGACGCCGAGGACGATGATGACGACGACGACGAGGACGGCGAGGAGGACGAGGACGGCCGTCACGTGCCCGGGTACGAGCGCGTGACCGAGCTCCAGCAGAGCGCCTTCGCCGAGTCCGCGGCCCTGGACCTCAGTCCCGGCAGTCCTGGTGCCGAGCTCGCAGAGCACGCCTCGACGCTGACGAAGAAGGAGCGCAAGGCCGCTCGCAAGATCGAGCGCAAGGCCGCCTACCACGCGCTCGAGAAGCGGGTCCCGCCGCTGGCCGCGGGTGCCGCCGTCGTGATCGCGGGGATGCTCGTGTTCAAGGGGCTGAAGAACGTGGGGCTGGACGTCTCGATCGGCGGCGGAGTGCTGCTGCTGATCATGGTCGCGATGGGCGTGTGGATGGCGGTGACCGTGTTCGCCCGTGCCCTGAAGAAGCAGTCGATCTCCCGCGCCACCTTCATCATGTTCAGCTGGATGCAGGTGTTCACCGCCTCGGCCTTCGCCTTCAGCCATGGCGCCAACGACATCGCCAACGCCGTCGGCCCCTTCGCGGCCGTGCTGGACGTGCTCAGCACCGGGCAGATCTCCGAGGAGGCCGCCGTGCCCACCGCGGTGCTCGCGGCCTTCGGCATCGCCCTGGTCTCCGGGCTCTGGTTCGTCGGCCGACGGGTCATCGCGACCGTCGGCACCGGGTTGACCTCGATGCATCCGTCCTCGGGCTTCGCGGCGGAGCTCGCGGCCGCGGGTGTCGTGCTGCTGGCGTCCGTGCTGGGGCTGCCGGTCTCCTCCACCCACATCCTGATCGGCGCCGTGCTCGGAGTCGGGATCGTCAACCGCGCCGCGAACTGGAAGCTCATGCGGCCGATCTTCCTCGCCTGGATCATCACGCTGCCGGCGGCCGCGAGCATCGGGGCCGTCGTGGTGCTGGTGCTGCGCGCCGCCTTCTGATCCCGACGGCCCAGCGCCAGACGCCCACTGCCCGCGGACGGCCGCCGCCCGCAGAACGTCTCCGCCCCGGGGGTCACCAGCCCTCGGGGTCCCCGTCCTGCGGCGGCTCCTGTCCTCCGAGCACGCGGCGGATCCGGTCGAACTCGGCGCGGAAGGCCGCCTCGTCGTACTCGTACTCGGGCCGCCAGGGCATGCCGAGCCGGTCCGCGAGCTCATGATTGCTGCGGGCGATCCGGCGGCGCCGGTTCTCGGCCACCAGCTCGCGCCGCGGCGGAGCGGGGCGCAGCCCGGCCGCGGCCTGCAGCACCCGCAGGCCGTCGAAGGAGGCCGCGTCCCAGCCGACCTCCGGAACCACCCACTGCCGCAGCGTCTGCGCCCCGTCCCTGTCACGCCCACGCAGCCCGACCAGCGCCATGCTCCCCCGGTCCGGCTCCCCCACCGCGTGGTCGACGTCCGCCAGGCGTGCCCGGTCCGCGCTGCGCACTCCTTTGCGCAGCTCGAGCGTCTCAGCGGACTCGTCGAGGAGCACCACCCGGTGGGTCATCAGCAACGGCACGACCGCCCACAGCGCGAACAGCGCCCACAGCAGCAGGGCCCCGACCAGCAGCTGCATCGCCGCCGGCGCCAGCAGCTGCTCGAGCAGGGTGTCGTGGCCGTCCCGGAGCCGGGCGGCACGCCACTGCTGCAGGCCCGCCCCGGCGAACGGGGACAGCAGAACGGACACCAGCGGCAGCCCGATCAGCGCGCCCGGCCGGTACCGGGCGGGGATCGTCGGCCCGATGATCACGGCGCCGTCCCGCCTGCGCCGCGGCGCAGGCTCCGGGGCGGGGGCATCGGGGGGCTGCGGGGCGGTCACCGATCCAGAGTACGGGCCGGCGCCGGCGCTCATCGCGGGCCGCCCAGCGCCCGGGTGCTGAGGAATCGGTGCTCCGCCCCGGTGACGGGATCGGTGAGGGCCAAGGAGCGGGCGAGCAGCTGGAGCGGCATCGGCGGACACTCGACGGGCTGCGGGTAGAGGTCCTCGCCGAGGATCGGGACGCCCCGGGAGGAGAGCTGGAGGCGCAGCTGATGGGTGCGCCCGGTGCGGGGTCGCAGCCTCAGCACCAAGATGCCGTCCTCCTCCACCGTGATGACCTCGAGGGTCGTCACCGCGTTCGGCTCCCCTGCCAGGACCTGCGCGGTCAGCTGTCCGTGGTGCCTGCCCAGGCGGTCGCGCAGCACGACTCGCTCCCCCACCGTCGTGGGGATGCGCGCCCCTGCCCCGGGTCGCACACGGGCCTCGTACTCCTTCTCGACCTCCCCCCGGGCGAAGAGCTGCTGGTAGGCGGACCGTTCCTCGGGACGGATGCCGAAGGCGAGCACCCCCGCGGTGCGACGGTCCAGGCGGTGCAGCGGGACCAGGGTCTCGATGCCGGTGCTGCGGCGGAGACGGACCAGCGCGCTGGCCAGCACGTGCGCCCCGCGCGGCATGGTCGCCATGTCGTGGGGCTTGTCGAGCACCAGCAGGTGCTCGTCGCGATGGAGGACGTCCAGGTCGACCTCGGGCACGTGCTCGGGGCGCAGCTCCCGATGGAACCACAGCTCGTGGCCGGGGCCGACGGGCTCGTCGGCCGTCCATGGGCGGCCCTCGGCGTCGACGATCTCCCCGCGGGCGAAGCGCTCGCGCAGCGGGATCGCGGCAGGGTCGGCGAGCGCGGGGAACCGCTCCCGCAGCGCGGCGAGGGCGCCGGCCGTCGCCGCTGCGGGCGGCACTGCCCAGCGCACCGGGTCCAGCCCCTCCCGCTGCGGCAGCGGGGCGGGGCGCCGCCGAGCCCGACGCCGGGCGGCGCGGCCCGGCCTCGCCCCCGACGTGCTCACAGCCCCCACACGGCGAAGGTCAGCACGTTGTGGAAGACGTAGAACGCCGCCAGCAGGAGCAGCAGCAGATTGGCGTGGCGGTCCACGAAGCTCAGCGCCTGCGGTGCCTGGGCGCGCAGATCGGCCGTGGTGATCGCGTCGATGTGGTCGATCCGCACGCCGGCCTCCCGAGCACGATGCAGCGTCATGTCCTGCGCGCGCGGCCCGAAGAAGCGGCTGGAGACCGCGAGCATCCGATGCCCGCCGGGATCCAGCAGGTAGACGCCGTCGTACGCGGTCGCCGGGGCGTCCAGCATCTCCGCGGGCGTCGCGCCGCGGTCGATGTCCCGCACGGCGATCACCCGACCCACCTCGTCCCACCCGGCCTTGCGGGTGCGCCGGGCGAGGCTGCGCAGCTCGAACCCGTGCTCGTCGATCTGCAGCCACGCGGTCAGGACCCGCAGGCACACGAGGGAGGAGACCACGGCCACGAGCACCCAGAGCAGGAACGGCGCGGTGAACACGGCATCGTGCAGCAGGGCCGGGTGCTTCCACAGGCGCTGGCCGACGAAGCTGATGATCACCAGGAACTCGAGCACCACGACGAACACCACGCCCGCCGCCAGGGTGCCGAGCACGACTCCGGCCGGCGGGCCGAAGGTCCGGGTGGGCCGGTCGTCATGATCCGGGGACCGCATGGTATCGGGGCTGCTGATCACCACTGCTCCTCCGACCATCGGCACTCAGGGACCTGCCCATCCTAAGCCGCGGTGAGGACAACCCGGACGGCTTCGCCGCAGGTCGGTCCCCGTGTCGTGCATCCGGGAAGATCTGTGCCGCCCGCACCGCCGTCCGCATCGCCGCTGACACCGTCGGGCTCAGTCGGAGATGCCGAGGGGGACGTTGCCGAGAGTGCTCGGGGTGAGCACGCTGGCTCCGCCCACCTCCGCGGCGTAGCTGAGGTACTGGATGTGGTTCTCGTAGCGGTCCAGGACGTCGTCGATGATCTGCTGACGGGTCAGCCCGCTCACGTCGTACCCCTCCGCCCCGGTCTGGGTGAACACGTCCAGGCGCTGGTACGTCGTGCGTTCCTGGGCGACCCTCGCGCCGAAGGTCGGCACCGGCGTCTCGACCGGGGCGACGCGGTACATGAAGTCCCGCTCGGCGCCCATGTGGATGATCAGCGTGTTGATCGAGATGCTGGTCCCTTCGTCGGTGACCGACATCGTCTCCGCCGGGTAGCCCTGCTCGACGAACTCGCGGGAGACGTCCTCGAGGGCCGGGGCGACGGTCTCCTGCGAGAACTGCGCGACGGCGCGTGTGGACGGATAGGAGCGCAGGTTCGCCAGGCGCTGGCGCCACGACTTCTCCGGGGCGAATCCGCCGTGGGCGGCGACGTCGGCCCGACGCAGCACGCGTCCCTCCTGCTCCGCACGCTCCATCCGCAGCGCCTTGGAGAAGCTCGCCATCACCAGGTATGCGACGACCGTGACCGGCAGACCGAAGATCAACGTCGCGTACTCCATCGTGGTCACGCCGCCGGCGGTGAGCATGGCGATGGTCAGCAGGGCCGTCAGCAACGCCCAGAAGATGCGCAGCCACTTCGGCCCGTCCTGGCCGGGGTCCGGGATCGTCGAGGAGAAGTTGCTCATCACCAGCGCACCGGAGTTTGCACTGGTCAGGTAGAACAGCAGTCCGGAGAGCGTGGCCAGGCCGATGAGGAACGGCGCCCCGGGGAACATCTCCAGCAGCGCGTACCAGCCCTGCTCGGGGCTGTCGATCGCGAGCTGGGCGAAGGCGCGGCCGGCCGGGGTGTCCTCGAGGACGACGGCCAGGGCGCTGTTGCCGAACACGGTGACCACCAGCAGATCGCACAGCACCGGGGCGGTGATTGCGGCGAGCACGAACTCGCGCAGGGTGCGGCCGCGGGAGATGCGCGCCAGGAACATGCCGACGAAAGGCCCCCAGGCGAGCCAGAACGCCCAGAAGAAGAGGGTGGCGCCGGCCATCCAGTCGGCGCCGCCCGGCTCGTAGGCCATGGTCGCCAGGGTGCGCTCGGGCAGCGTCGCCACGAAACGGCCGATGTTCTCGACGATGGCGTTGAGCAGGAAGGAGGAATGCCCGGTGATCACGATGTACGCCAGCATCGCCCCGGCGCTGTAGAGGTTCAGCTCCGAGATCAGTCGGATGCCCTTGTCGACCCCCGAGGTGCAGGCGGCGACGGTCATCACAACCGCGACGAGGACCAGGGCGATCTGCAGGCCCAGACCCTGCGGCAGGCCGAACAGCCAGGAGAAGCCGACGTTGAGCAGCACCACCCCGATGCCCATCGACGTGGCGACCCCGAACACGGTGCCCACCAGGGCGAAGATGTCGATGACATCGCCCATGGTGCCCCGCACGCGCTTGCCCAGCAGCGGGTACAGGGCCGCGCGGATGGACAGCGGCATCCCCCAGCGGTAGGCGAAGTAGCCCATCGCCATGCCGAGCAGCGCGTACATCGACCAGCCGGCCACGCCGTAGTGGAACATCGTCCACACCACGGAGTCCTGCAGCGCCGCGGCGGACTCCGGGGCCGCGTCCGGCGGGGTCAGGTAGTGCGAGATCGGCCCGGTGACCGAGTAGAACAGCATGTCGATGCCGACGCCGGCCGCGAACAGCATCGCCAACCAGGTCATGAACTTGTACTCGGGGCGGGCGTGGTCCGGCCCCAGGCGCACCCTGCCCCCGACGGAGAACGCCACCCAGAGCACGAAGAGGATCACGATGGTCACGGTGAGGACGTAGAACCAGCCGAGGTCCTCGGCGATCCAGGTGACGACCTCCAGCATCGTGCTGGCCGCGGTGTCCGGGGCCAGGATCGTCCACAGCGAGAAGGCCAGGATGATCGCGGAGGAGGTCAGGAACACGACCCAGTTCACGCGCGGCCCTCGGGCGCCGCCCACCTCGGCGGGCCCCTTCTGGAGATCCTCCCGGCTGACCGGGGATCGTCGGGATTCCCGCTCCTCGCGCTCATCCCGGCGCGTCTGCGCGCCGAGCTTCCCCCGAGCGATCTCGGCGGCCTCGCGCTCGCCGGCCTCGCGTTCACCGGCCTCGCGTTCACCGGCCTCGCGCTCGCTGCCACCGCGGGCAGGGAGGGTCTCCTCCGTGCTCGGATGCTCCTGGGACGAGTGCGACGTGCGGTGCTCTCTCACGCAATTCCTCCGATTCGGGTCGACAGCTCGGGGGATACCGGATGAGCGCACACGACCTCGGGCCCGAAGGGCGGCCTGAAAGGATCCGGGTGATGTGAGAGGCGTCGTCGTCCCACCGGTACCCGGCTCCATCACCGCAGGGTCACAGCCGACGCAAAACCAGCAGGGAGCACCCTGACAAGGATCACGACGCTGTGGCCTGGAGGGTCAATCACTTCCCGAGCCTTGCCGTGCGGCCGTCGGCCTCTTCCGTCTCGAGCGTTCTCGCCCCGAGCACCACACCGCTCGCTCGAGCGCGGAGCCCCTGCCTGGTGCCCGATGCCTCCGGACGCAGTGATGCCCCGCCGGGCGGACCCGGCGGGGCATCACAGGTGCGAGGTGATCCTGAGCGACCTCAACGGTCGGCTCGGGAGCGGATCACTCGGTGATCAGATGATCAGTCCTCGTCATCCTTCTTCTCGATCACGAGGGTCTCGGTGGTCAGGACCATCCCGGCGATCGACGCCGCGTTGCGCAGCGCGGACCGGGTGACCTTGACCGGATCGATGATGCCGGCCGCGGCGAGGTCGACGTACTCGCCGGTCGCGGCGTCCAGGCCGGTGCCGACCGGGGACTGCTTGACCTTCTCGACGACCACGTAGCCCTCGTCGCCGGCGTTCTCGGCGATCCAGCGCAGCGGCTCGACGACCGCCCTGGCCACGGCGCGCACGCCCACGGCCTCGTCACCGGTCAGACCGAGGTCGCCGTCGAGCACGGAGGACGCCTGGACGATGGCGCTGCCGCCACCGGCCACGATGCCCTCCTCGATGGCCGCACGAGTCGCGGAGACCGCGTCCTCGATGCGCATCTTCTTCTCCTTGAGCTCCACCTCGGTGTGAGCCCCGACCTTGATCACGGACACGCCGCCGGCCAGCTTCGCGAGGCGCTCCTGGAGCTTCTCACGATCCCAGTCGGACTCGGTGTTCTCGATCTCGCCACGGATCTGCGCGACGCGATCTGCCACGGCCTGATCGTCACCGGCGCCGCCCACGATGGTGGTGGAGTCCTTGGTGGCGACGACGCGCCCGGCATGGCCGAGCACCTCGGGACCGACGGTCTTCAGATCCAGGCCGAGGTCCGCGGTGACGACCTGGGCACCGGTGAGCACCGCGATGTCCTGCAGCATCGCCTTGCGGCGATCGCCGAACGCGGGAGCCTTCACGGCCGCGCCCTTGAAGGCGCCGCGGATCTTGTTGACGACCAGCGTGGACAGTGCCTCGCCGTCGATGTCCTCGGCGATCACGAACAGCGGCTTGCCGCCCTCGACGACCTTCTCCAGCAGCGGCAGGATGTCGGCCACGGCCGAGATCTTGCCCTGGTGCAGCAGCACCTGGGCGTCCTCGAGCACGACCTCCTGACGGTCCGCGTCGGTGACGAAGTGCGGGGAGATGTAGCCCTTGTCGAACTGCATGCCCTCGGTGAAGTCCAGCTCCATCGCCGTGGTGGAGGACTCCTCCACGGTGATGACGCCGTCCTTGCCGACCTTGTCGAACGCCTCGGCGAGCAGCTCGCCGATCTCGCGGTCCTGGCTGGAGACGGACGCCACGGAGGCGATCTGCTCCTTGCCGTCGACCGGATGGGCGATCTGGCCGAGCTTCTCGGACAGAGCCTGGACGGCCTGCTCGATGCCGCGCTTCAGCGCCGCCGGAGCAGCACCGGAGGTGACGTTGCGCAGGCCTTCGTGGACGAGGGCCTGGGCGAGGATGGTGGCGGTGGTGGTGCCGTCGCCGGCCACGTCGTTGGTCTTGGTCGCGACCTCCTTCGTGAGCTGGGCACCGAGGTCCTCGTAGGGATCCTCGAGCTCGACCTCACGGGCGATGGTCACGCCGTCGTTGGTGATGGTGGGGGCGCCCCACTTCTTGTCGAGGACGACGTTGCGGCCCTTCGGGCCCAGCGTCACCTTGACGGTGTTCGCGAGCTTGTCGACACCGCGCTCGAGCGCGCGGCGTGCATCCTCGTCGTAGATGATCTCCTTGGCCATGTGCTCAGGCCTCGATGATCGCGAGGATGTCGCGGGCGCCCAGGACGAGGTAGTCCTCGTTGCCGTACTTCAGCTCGGTGCCGCCGTACTTGGAGAAGACGACCTTGTCGCCGAGCTTGACGTCCATGGGGATGCGATCGCCCTTGTCGTCGAAGCGGCCGGCGCCGACGGCGACGACCTCGCCCTCCTGGGGCTTCTCCTTCGCGGTGTCCGGGATGACCAGGCCGGAGGCCGTGGTCTGCTCGGCCTCGAGCGGCTTGACGACGACGCGATCCTCGAGGGGCTTGATGGAGACCGACATGCGGCTCACTCCTTCATGAAGAGATGACTCTGTGTGAGTTCGGGGTCCAGGGATCCCGGTCCCGATCGTCGTCGCGGTGCCGATCGAGGAGGATCCCTCCGCGGCAGCTTCTGGCACTCTCGGCCGTCGACTGCCAACGAGGACAACTCTAGGACCGCTCTGGCACTCGTGCAAGGTGAGTGCTAAACCCGTGGCCTCTCAGCGGTGCCACCGCCCCAGGAACACAGCACGTCCCGCACCATCCGTCACCCGGTTCCGACCCCGGATCGACGCCACTGCCCCGACGGCGGCACCTCCACCGAGGTCACCCCGGAGCCGATCGGCCAACGCTGTGCAGCGATCCCACCCGAGCCCCCGACCCCACGAAGCCATCAGGGGACGCTCGTCGGACGCACGTTCTGCGCAGCAGGTCACATACTTATTGTGAGTCTGGCAACCAGATCAGCCCCGCAGGCTTCGCCGGCCTGCGCGTCGCGATAGAACTGGTGGTGCCCGCCGCGCCGGAGCACCTGCGATCCAGGGCCCGCGCGTCCACGCCCGACCGAACCGAAGGGGACCGACACATGGCCATCTTCCGCACCCTCCATTCCGCTCTGGGCCGATTCTCGGACCGCCGGCAGAGCCACGACATCGAACGAGCGCAGGCGACCCGTCGCGCGCGCCTCGGCGCCGAGAACACCGCGATGCTGAAGGCTCGTCGCATCCAGGGACCCATCGGCTTCGTCCGCTGATCGAGCCTGCCCGGCACCATCGCCCGGAGCCCCCGCGAGATCTCTCGACGGGGGCTCGCTCATGTCGGGCCGTGCTCACGACCGACGACGCGGCGTCAGCGCGCCCCGCAGCGTGTCAGCGCCCCGCGGCCTGCACGATCGCCGCGACCTGCTCCGGCCCGACGTCGTAGACCGGGACGTCCTGGTCCCCGAGGGTGTCCCCGGCATGGGGAAGCACGGACGTGATCACCCGCGGCGCCCCTGCGCCGAGCTCCACCAGCGAGATGCCCGACAGCGCCAGGGACTGCTCCCGCTCCCCCGCCGTCACGGGATCGACGACGTTCGTGACCCCGGGGACGACGTGGACCGGGACGCCGGCGATCTGTCCCGTCATCTCGTGGTGGTAATGGCCCGAGAGCACCACCTGCACATCGGAGCCCTCGAGCACGGCGGCGAGCTCGTCGAGCCCGTCGAGCTCGAGGGCCCCCAGCAGCGGGGTGGCGGCGGCCAGCGGCGGATGGTGGAGGGCCAGGACGGAGCCGGACGCGGACGGCTCGGCGAGGACCTCGCGCAGCCAGAGGAGCTGCTCCGGGTCCAGATGCCCGTACCCGGCGCCGGGAACGCTCGTATCGAGCACGACGACCCGCCACCCGTCCGGCAGGGGGACCACGCGGTCCTGGACGGTGGTGCCGCGGTCACCGAGGGCGATGGTCTCCCCGTAGACGGCGGAGTCGTCGTGGTTTCCCATCGCCACGACGAGCCGGGCGTCCTTCGCGGCGGCGAAGGGCTCGAGGATCTCGTGCAGCAGGCGGTAGCTGGCCGCGGAGCCGTCCTCGGAGGCGTCCCCGGTGTGGATGATCGCGTCGAGGTCCGGGACGTCCTGGCAGCGGGCGAGGAGTCCGCGCAGGGCTGCGGTGGTGTCGATGCGGTCATAGTGCCTCGCCGCGGGGTCGCCGTAGAGATGGGTGTCGCTGAGGTGGAGGATGCGCATGGAGGCACCGTATCGACCGCAGGTGTCGCGGCGGTGACGCGACGGTGCCCGCGCGGCCCGGATCTGCCTACCCCAGAGCTCCTACCCACTCGGCCTCCCCGTCGTCGAACGTCTGATGCTTCCAGATCGGCAGACGCTGCTTGACCGTGTCGACGAGATCGTCGCAGGCGACGAAGGCCTGCTTGCGATGCGGGGCGGCAACGGCGCAGGTCAGGGCGCTGTCCCCGATCTCCAGCGCTCCGTGGCGGTGGGCGAGCGCCACCAGGGTGTCGGGGTAGCGCTCGGCGACCTCCCGGGCCACCTCGCGCATCACCGCTGCGGCGCCGGGATGCGCGGTGTATTCGAGGCGGACGACGCCGCGGCCGCCGTCGTGATCGCGGACCACCCCGTCGAAGGTGACGATCGCGCCGCAGCGCCGATCAGTGACGGCCTCGACCATCTGCGCCACGGAGATCTCGCCCTCACACACCTCGGCCCGGCGCACGCGTGCCTCGTCGCCGCCCATCGGGGGGTCCTCGGCGATGCGCAGCTGCGCGGTGTCGCCGGCGAAGGGCGTCGGACCGCGAGTCGGACCCGCGTCGACCTCGTGCCCGGACCCGTCACGCTGCTCGAGCAGATGGTCGAGGACCGGGTCGAGCACGGCGATCCCGTCGCGCACCCCGCCGCGCGAGCCGGGCAGGGTGGCCACGAAGCTCTCTCCGGCCATCCCGGCGATGCCGCGGCTGAGCAGCGCGGTCGGGGCGGTCTCGCCGCCGCGGCGGCGCACGGCCTCGAGCACGCCGGGCATCTCCCGGTCGATCACCGGGGCCACCTGTTCGGGTGTGGCGTCCGTGGGGCTGATCCCGGTGCCGCCGGAGGTGATCACGAGGTCCGTGCCGACCTCGATCGCCTCCCGGACCGCGGCGCCGACCTCCGGCCCGTCGGCCACGACCTGCTTGTCGACGGGATCGAGGCCGCGGCCGCGGAGCCAGGTCTCCAGCAGAGGCCCGGTGCGGTCCTCGTAGGTGCCGTCGGCGGCACGGGTCGAGGCGATGATGATCCGCGCGCTGCCGCACAGCGGCGGAGGCTGCTGCGGGTCCTCGCGCTGGACGCAGTCCTCATCGCTGCGCCGGGCGGGCATCTCCTTCATGCTCTTCCCTCCTCTCCCTCCTCGCGGGACGGGTCGCCCTCGTCCTGACGGCGCCAGTCTCCGCTCTTGCCCCCGGACTTGGCCAGGACCTGCATCTGCTCGATGGTGGCGAGGTGGTCGACGGCCTTGATCATGTCGTACACGGTCAGCGCCGCGACGGAGGCAGCCGTGAGCGCCTCCATCTCCACGCCCGTGACGCCGGTCGTCCGGACCCGGGCGGTGATCTCGACGCGGTCCTCGCGAGGGAGGAGGTCGAGCTCGATGCCGCTGAGCGGCAGCGGGTGGCACAGCGGAATGAGTTCGCTGGTGCGCTTGGCGCCCATGATCCCGGCGATGCGGGCGGTCGCGAGCGCCTCCCCCTTGGGCAGGTCGCCGCCGGCGATGCGGTCGACGACGTCGGTCCGGGTGCGCAGCACGGCACGGGCGGACGCCTCCCTCGCGGTGGCGGCCTTGGCGGTCACGTCGACCATGTGGGCGGAGCCGTCGGAGCGGACGTGGGAGAGGTCGTTCATCGGTCTCCTCCGGGGATGAGCAGTGTGTCCAGGGCGTCCCCGTCATCGATGGTGTCGATGCCGACGGGGACGATGACCAGGGCGTCGGCGGCGGCGAGACCGCCGATCAGGTGCGAGGAAGCCCCTCCCACCAGGCGCACGGCCCCGGAGGGCAGCACCCTTGCCCGACGGTACTGCTCCAGCGCCGACGGAGAGGACTCGGGGGTCTCGAGCCGCAGGGGCAGGCGCAGCCGGGTGCGCGGCGGCGACCCGAGGGCGGGCCGGGCGATGAGTTCGCAGCTCAGCAGGGCGGAGACGGGATTGCCGGGGAAGGCCAGCCACGGCACCCGGCGCTCGGGCAGGTCCAGGGTGCCGATGCCCTGCGGCCCGCCGGGCTGCATCGCCACGGTCGGGAAGGCCATGGTCACGCCGTCGTCGGAGGCCGCGTGGCGCACCACCTCGAAGGCGCCGGCGCTGACGCCGCCGCTGGTGACGATCAGGTCCGCGTCGTGGGTGAGGACCTGCTCGCGCAGCTGTGCGGCCAGTGCCCCCGCGTCGTCGGGCACCGTGCCTCGATGCACCACCTGGGCCCCGGCCTCGGTGAGGGCGGCGGCCAGCCCCGGACCGTTGGCGTCGAACACGCCGCCGGCCGGGGGCTCGGCGCCGCCGGCGGCGACCTCGCTGCCGGTGGACAGCACGATCACACGTAGCCGGTCCTCGACCTCCACGTCTGCCACCCCGCAGGCGGCGAGGTGGGCGAGGCGCGCCGGGGTCAGCACCTGTCCCGCGCGCAGGATGGTGTCCCCGCGGTGGGTGTCCGAGCCGCGACGGCGCACGAAGCGGCCGGCCTCGGCGGACCGCGGGGTGAGCGTCACGGTCCCCGGGCTCTCCTCCCCCGTTCCCTCTGCCTCGAACCGTCCTGCGGCGCTCTCCTCGACAGGGATCACGACGTCGGCGCCGTGGGGGATCGGGGCCCCGGTCATGATCGGTCGAGCCGTCCCGGCCGACAGCTCGTCCGGGGGATCCCCGGCGGCGATCGTCGACCCCAGCGGGAACGTCATCGCGACCCCGTCGGAGCCCCCTGCTCCCCACGACGAGGTGTCGGCGCTCGCGAGCACATAACCGTCCATCTGGGAGTTGTCGTGCCCGGGCACGTCGACGCGGGCACGGACCTCGACCGCCGCCACCCGGCCCGTGAGCGCACCGTCGAGTCGCACGGCCTCGCGTCGCCGCACCGGCGCGAGGAGTGCGGAGGCGTCGACCACGTGGTCGGCCAGGGGGATGCGCTCGGAAGCAGTCATCGTGAGAGTCTCCTGTCGTCCCGGAGGTCGCACCGGTCGCCCGTCGTCCCGGAGGCGGTGGCACCGGTTCTGGCCGCCCTCGAGCGGCTCCTCCCCAGTATGGCGCGCACGGGGCCGCGCCGCGCACGACGGGGAGCACGGCGCGGAGCGCGGACGGAGGTCCTGCCCCGATCCGCGCCGAGGCACCTATCCTGGACGGACACCCGCGTCGCGAGAGGAGCACGGTGCCATGGCGTCCCGCCGCATCTCCCTGGGCATCCCCAAGCCGCGCACCACGGACGAGGCCGCCACGGCGCTGCCGAACACCTCGGACCGCCCGGCCACGCCGGCCCTGGCCGACCGTTTCGATCGCGAGGCCACGGACCTGCGTCTGTCGCTGACCGACTTCTGCAACCTGCGCTGCACCTACTGCATGCCCGCCTCCGGGCTCACCTTCTTGAACAAGGAGCAGATGCTCTCCGCCGAGGAGGTGATCCACCTGGTGCGGATCGGGGTGGAGCGCCTGGGCATCGAGCAGGTGCGCTTCACCGGGGGCGAGCCGCTGACCCGCCCGGATCTCGAGGAGATCATCGCCGGCGTCGCCGCCCTCGACCCGCGACCCGACATCTCGCTGACCACCAACGCGATCGGCCTGGACCATCGTGCCCCGCGACTGCGGGACGCAGGCCTGGACCGCATCAACGTCTCGCTGGACTCCGTGGTCTCCGAGACCTTCGAGCGGCTCAGCCGTCGGCCCCTGCTGCACCGGGTGCTGGCCGGGATCGAGGGGGCCCGCGAGGCGGGTCTGGACCCGATCAAGGTCAACGCCGTCCTGCTGCCGGGCGTGAACGACCACGAGCTGCCCGAGCTGCTGGACTGGTGCCTGACCCGCGATCTGCAGCTGCGGGTCATCGAGCAGATGCCACTGGACGCGGACCACATCTGGGACCGCAGCTCCATGCTCACCGCGGCCGACGTCCACAGCCTGCTCGCCGAGCGCTACGTCCTCACGCCGGTCGAGGAGGACCGCAACGGCGCCCCCGCCGAGCTCTACGAGGTCTGCGAGCGGGCCTCGGATGTTCACCGCGGCCGGGTCGGGATCATCGCCTCGGTCACCCGCCCCTTCTGCGCCGACTGCCGTCGGACCCGGCTGACCGCCGAGGGCCGCGTGCGCACCTGCCTGTTCTCCCGTGAGGAGACCGATCTGCGTGCGGCGCTGCGCTCAGGGGCCGACGACGAGGCGATCGCGGACATCTGGCGCGCCGCGCACTGGGGGAAGAAGGCCGGTCACGGCATGGATCGGGAGGACTTCGTCCAGCCCGAGCGCCCGATGAGCGCCATCGGCGGCTGAGCAGGGGGAGACGATGGACGAGACGACGCAGAGAACCGCCCCCGCCATCACGGTGCAGCTGTTCGCGGGGGCGGCGGCCGAGTACGGCGCCGAGACCACCACCGTGCACGGCACCACCCTGCAGGACGCGCTCGATGACCTGCTCTCCACCGCTTCCCCGCAGGCCGCACAGGCGATCGGCCGCTCCAGCTTCCTGGTCAACGCCGTCGCCTGCACGGACCGCGGCCGGGCACTGTCCGAGGGAGACCGCCTGGACGTGCTGCCCCCCCTCGCCGGCGGCTGAGGAGACGACAGCACCGCACTGTGCGCCGACAGACGGGAAGGGCCCCGTGCGCCGCCGCTCGAGGCCCTTCCCGCCAGTGGTCCGCTCAGCCCTCGAGCTTCGCCGACCCCTTCACGTAGCCGATCTTCGTCCAGTCCGGCGACTGGAATCCCCACGCGCCGAAGTTCGCGAGGTCGTCGTTCTGGACGAAGAAGTCGTAGGACTGCCACAGAGGCAGCGTTCCCGCGAGCTCCCAGAGATTCGCATCGTACTGGTTGATCAGATCGATCCGAGCGGCCTCATCGGTCTCGATTGCGGCCTTCTCGACGAGTTCGTCGGTCTCGGGATTACCGACCTTCCCGAAGTTCTGCTCGCCGTCGGTCTTCCAGATGGCATCGCTCGAGGAGAGGAACGGGGTGCCGACCCAGCCGAACAGCGTCAGATCGAACTCTCCCGGGATGACGTACTGGGAGAACAGGTCCGTCGGCGGAACCTTCTGCACTTTCATGGTGATCCCGACCGCGGCCAGAGCCTCCTTCACGACCGGGACGACGGCCTCGTTGGTCTTCGACCCGTCGTTGTAGACGTAGGTGATCTCCAACGGCTCGCCGTCCTTGGTCGCGACGTCGCCCTCCATGGTGTAGCCGGCGTCCTCGAGCAGCTTCTTCGCCGCCTCGGGATCATAGGCACCGAAATCGCCGGAGTTGTCCTTGTACCCCTCCTGGTTGGTCATCAGGACGTGGTTGTTCAACTGTTCGAAGTCATCCGGGTACGGCATGGTGGCATTGACCGACAGGAAGACCTGTTCGCGGTCGATGGCCCGGAACACCGCCTGGCGCACGGACTGGTCGGCCAGCGGGCGGCCCTCTGTGCCGTTCAGTGTGATGTGCGTCCAGTCGGGGCCTGCGGCCTTCCGCATGCTGACCCCGTCGCCGATCATCGGCTCGACGACCGAGTAGGTCGCCGG
The DNA here is from genome assembly GCF_001969445.1 of Brachybacterium sp. P6-10-X1. NCBI lineage: Bacteria > Bacillati > Actinomycetota > Actinomycetes > Micrococcales > Dermabacteraceae > Brachybacterium > Brachybacterium sp. P6-10-X1. Next base: position 4,104,877 of record NZ_CP017297.1, on the reverse strand, counting down.
CACGGAGGTCTCGATGACATCGAGCTGGCCGTTCTGGAAGCTCGTCGCCGTCGCCGCCGGGTCCTCGATGGTCGTGAAGAGCACCTGCTCGAGCAGCGCCTTGTCACCCCACCAGTTCTCGTCCGGCTCGAGCAGCACGGTCTTGTTCGCGGAATCGATCTTCCCGATCTTGTACGGACCAGCGGTGACGAGCGGCTCCTCCAGCCAGCCGGAGTTGAAGGCATCAGCGGATTCTGCCAGGGCGTCCGGCATGACTCCCGCCAACCCCTTCCAATCGGCGTACTTCTCCTTGAACGTCACCACAGCGATCAGGTCGCTGTCTCCCTGCTCGACCTTCTCGACGAGGTCATAACCCTCGGAGGACGCGACCGCGTACCCCTCCTTGGAGCCGTTCATCGTCGTGAAGACGTTCTCGATCGACGTGTAATCGATCGGCGTCCCGTCGGACCAGGACATCCCCTCGTTGAGCTCGATCTCCATGACCTGGGGATCCTCGGAGGTGAGCTCGAGACGCTTCAGGTAGTGCGTATTCGGTCCCACTTCGCCCGCCGCATCCGAGGCCCACACCTCCAGAGGGAAGATCGCGCGCAGCATGTCGCTGGTGTTGGCCTCGTTGCCGTCGGTGTGGAAGGGGTTCCAGTTCGCGGGGAATGCATTGTTCGCCAAGCGTAGGACGCCACCCTCACCCAGCTCGTCGCGCTCCATGGCATTGATGTCGTTCTCGTCGGAGGCGATCTGCTCGCCACCGCCGCCGTCGGAGGCTCCGCCGCCACTGTTCCCCGGATCCTGGCTGCACGCCGCCAGCGCCCCCATCGAGACGGTCAGGGCCGTCGCCCCCAGCATCGATCGCCGCGTCAAACGCATGTTCTCTCCTTCATTCGCGAGCGATGAGATCGTCGTACTCGCTCGATGTTCATGACCTGCGTGCGGCGTCAAGGCGAGACCACCATGGTCCTGCTCGCCGCGCGGTCCCGTCAGTCTAGGCACGGAAGCGATCTGTGACACATGTCCGACAGGGGACGTTACCGGTTCGCAACACAACGATTCACAACAGGACGGAATCATCACCCGAAAAGGCATCGCGATAAAGCGGCGCGCCATATCGCTGCGCCGCACTTCCCTCCGTCTCCGCTGGTCAGGCGACCGGGCCGTCGTCCACCCTCCCCTGATCGGTGCTCTCGAAAGCACGGCGATCAATCACATTCTTCCGGCGACGCCGGGCGATCTCTGGATCCGGAATAGGAACGGAGGAGAGTAACTCCCTGCTGTATTCATGCTGGGGATTCGAGAAGACGTCCTCGGTGTCCCCCAGCTCGACGATCTTGCCGCCGCGCATCACGGCGATGCGATCGGAGATGTTCCGGACCACCGAGAGGTCGTGCGAGACGAACAGGAAGCTCACGCCCAGTCGTCGACGAAGATCCGCCAGCAGCTCGAGGACGCCTGCCTGGACCGTGACGTCCAGCGCCGAGGTCGGCTCGTCGAGCACGATCAGCTTGGGGTCGCAGGCCAGGGCCCGGGCGACCCCTACTCGCTGACGTTGGCCCCCGGAGAACTCGGCGGGGAAGCGCGCGGCGTGCTCAGAGAGCAGGCCCACGGTGCGCAGGAGCCAGTCGACCCGCTCGTCCATCCACTCGGCGCTGTAGCCCTGGACCCTCATCGGCTCCTTGAGGATGTCGCCGATCGGCATGCGCGGGTCGAGGGCCGCCATCGGATCCTGGAAGACGATGGTCACGTCGGACCGCAGGGCATGACGCTTCGCGCGGGTAAGGGATCCGGTCTCGATGCCGTCGATGCGGATGGTGCCCTGTTGCGGCGTCCGCAGCTGCATGATCTCCATCAGCGTGGTCGTCTTGCCGCAGCCCGACTCGCCGACCAGCGCGAGACACTCGCCCTCGCGGATGTCGAAGGAAATGCCGTCGACCGCTCGCTGCTCACCGATCTTGCGGCGGACGATCGCGCCCTTGGTGATCGGATAGATCCGGTGCAGGTCCTCCACCTCGAGCACCGTCGCCAGCTCCTCGCGGGGCCTCCGGTGCTCGTCGGAAGCCGCCTCGCCGGCGGTAGCGCTCAGCGCGGTGCCCGCGATGCTCCGGCTCTCCTCGGAGTCGGCGAGGTCGACGCGGGGAACGGCGGAGAGCAGGTCCCGGGTGTACTGCTCCTGGGGCCGGTAGAAGATGCCGTCGACATCTCCCGTCTCGACCATCCGCGAATCCTTCATCACCAGGACCCGATCGGCGAAGCCGGCCACGACGCCCATGTCGTGGGTGATCAGGACGGTCGCGGCGCCGAGCATCTCCTGCGCCGATTTCAGCAGGTCCATCACCTGCGCTTGGATCGTCACGTCCAGGGCCGTGGTGGGCTCGTCCGCGATGATCATCTCGGGCTCGTTGGCGATCGCCATCGCGACCATCGCTCGTTGCCGCATCCCGCCGGAGTACTCATGCGGATACTGCTTCGCGCGCCGAGCAGGTTCCGGGATTCCCACCGACTCCAACAGTTCGATCGCCCGGTGCTCCGCTTTCGAGGCCGACACCTCGGGATGATGGATGCGCACGACCTCGGCGATCTGCTGGCCGACCTGGAAGACGGGCGTCAGCGCCGACAGGGGGTCCTGGAAGATCATCGAGATCGTGTTGCCCCGCAGCTGTGCGAGCTGTTTGTCGTTCAGCGCGAACAGATCCCTGCCCATCAGCTCGATCTCGCCGGAGATCGAGGCGTTGCGCGGGAGCAGACCCATCACTGCGAGAGAGCTGACGGACTTCCCCGAGCCGGACTCGCCGACGATGGCGAGTGCCTCGCCCTTGTGCACCTCGTAGCTCAGATTCTGCACGGCCCTCACCGTGCCGTACTCGGAAGGGAACGAGACGCTCAGGTCCCGCACGGAAAGAATCGGATCAGACATTCAAGTCCCTCTCAGAGACGGCTGGAGCCGCTGGTCGGGTCGAGGGCATCGCGAAGGGCCTCGCCCATGAGGTTGATGGAGATGACGAGAGCGGCGAGGATCGCGGCCGGCGGCATCCAGGTGTAGGGCGCGGAGATGTTGTAGCCCTGCAGCACTGTCCCGAGCGATACCTGCGGATACTGGATCCCGAAGCCGATGAACGACAGCCCGGTCTCCCCCAGGATGGCGGCGCTGACGCCGAGGGTGGTATCGATGATGATCCAGCTGGCGACATTGGGAATGATGTGGCGGACCATCGTGATGATCGGATTGACGCCCATGAAGCGCGCGGCCTCGACGTACTCGGTGCGCACCAGCTGCTGGGTCATCGCGCGCAGGACTCGGGCCGTGAGCATCCAGGCGAAGCCGGCCAGCAGCGGGATCATCCAGAGCCAGGACGCCCGCTGCAGGGCTGGGCTGAACAGCATCAGCAACAGCAGAGAAGGGACGACCAGGAACAGATTGATCAGGTTCACGAGCGCGCCGTCGCCGAGAGCTCCCAGCTTGCCCTTGCCCCCGATGAACCCGGCCGTGATGCCCACGATGAGTGCCAGCAACGAGGTCAGCGCCGCGGTTCCCAGGCCGATCACGAGCGAGATGCGCAAGCCCTGGAGTGTGCGCGCGAAGATGTCCAGCCCGTTCTCGTTCACCCCGAACCAGTGGTACCCGCTGGGGCCGGTGAGCGCGTTGCGCAGATCCCTTTCGAACGGCCCGTACTGGTAGAACATCGGCCCGAAGATCGCCAGCAGCACGAGGACCGCAAAGACGCTCATGCCGATCCATGCGCTGGGATTGCGCAGGTAACGACGTCGCAGCAGCTCGCCGCGCCCCATCGCCGCAGTGGGTCCTTCTTCCGAGGATGGTCCGCTCGGTCCGTCGACCGCGGCACCGAGCACCGGGTTGGCCTCGGGGTCGGTGCTCGCGTGCAGCTCCGACACATCCTCGGTCGACCGCATGTCAGAAGGGTTCGTCATGGTGTCACCGAATCCTCGGGTCGAGAGCACCCTGCAAGAAGTCTGCGAAGGTGGCGGAGAGCAGGGTGAGTACCGCCGTGTACAGCACCACGCCGGCGGTGCCGTTGACGTCGGCCATACCGATCGCCGAGATCGCGAAGCGTCCGATCCCCTGCCAGTTGAACATCAGCTCGACGAAGAGCGAGCCGGAGAACGCGGCCCCGACGGCGAAGGCGAAGTACTGCCCCATGGGGATCAGCGCCATGCGCAGACCGTGCCGGGTCATGGCTTTCCCGCGCGTGAGTCCCTTCGCTCGTGCGGTGCGCAGATAGTCGCTGCCGAGCACGTCGAGGGTCGTGACCTTCATGTACCGGGAGTACGACGCCGCGGCGGTGACCGCGAGAACGATCGTCGGCATCACCAGGGCTCTGATCTGATATCTGATCGACTCCCACGAACCGGGTTCGAGCAGCGGATTGATCGGGTTGATCGCCGGCAGCCCCCAACCGGTCGCATCCATGACCCCCTGGTTCGCCTGCTGGACGATCAGGATGATCACCGGCGTCGGCAGCGAGAGGATGAAGAAGGCCAGCAGCGTCGAGAAGCGGTCACCGAGCGAGTCGCGGCGGACCGCGGCGATCATGCCCAGCACGACGCCGAGGACGGTGCCGATCACGGTGCCGATCACCACCAGGCGGAGGCTGATCGGGATCCGGTTGCTGAGCTCCTCGGTGACCGGGACCATCGACTTGTTGGTACCGGTGGTGACGCCGAGGTCGCCTCGGACCAGCCCGCCGAGCCAGTTCGCGTACCGCTCGAAGAGGGGCGTATCCGGGTTGACGTTGCGGACGTCAAGGTACTGCTGCGCAGTCTGTTCGGGGACGGGCTCCGTCGCGATCGGGGGATAGAGCACTTCCTCGGGGTGCATCAAGGACGCCGCCAATAGATAGGCGAAACTCGTCGCGAGGAACGCCAGGATGACGTAGGTGAGCACCCGCATGGAGACGAACTTAAGCACTCTGTCTCCTCCACTGACTATCGAACATTCGCAGGCATTCCTCTCCGAACCGTCTGTTCTTCCCGTGCGCCTCCGGCGCGGCACGGCACCGCTCCGACATGACCCCGACCCCCAGCACCGTCACGACTCCGTGCCCCGGTGCCCCCGGACCTCCCATACATCCTGATGTGCTCCAAGTCTCCCCGGTTCCGCACTGCGGACACGATAGCCCCTCGCCGCGCGTCGCGGGGCACATCGGCGCACGCCTGGGCAGGACCGCGCCCCAGTTATGCTCGAATCGTGACCTTCCTGCACCTGCTCGTGCTGGCGATGGGCGTGCTCGTCGCCGTCGTCGCCGCCGACCTCCTCAGCCATGCGGACATCGGGCCGTGGCCGGTCGGCGTGGTCACGGTCCTGCTCATCCCCCTGGCGGGCTGGCTCTACAGCGCCTGGCTCCTCGCCTTCACCGTCGGCGCGGCTCTGGGGGTCTCGATCGTCCTGGTCGGGTCGTGGCGGCGGACGTTCCTCCGCCGACGACATGCCCGTCGAGAGATGGGCCGCCGACGGAGGGCGGCCCGCGCCGCCCAACTGGGTGGTGACGGTGAAAGGCACCCGTGACCCTCGGCCGTACCGCTGACGCCCCTGTCACGGCCCGCTGACCACCCGATCAGACGGCGATGATCAGCACACGGCCGTCGCTCCCCTCCTCTGTTCCCGCACGCGCTGGCCCTTCGTCGGCCTCCCACAGCACGATCGCGTCGGCCCGCCCGTACGGCGCGAGGCGCCGGCCGGGCAGCAGATCGACCGTCTCGCAGCCGTCCCCGTCCCGGTGCAGCCGACCGGGCAGCGCGTGCAGACCGCCCCGGCGTGGCTGCTCCGCTCCGGGGCCGTCATCGCCGAGCCGCACCCGCCGCGGTGCGGCCCCGGTGCCGACCAGCAGCGGCCGGACGAACAGGTGGTAGCCGACCAGCGCCCCGACCGGGGTTCCGGGCAGATGGATGACGGGGGTCCCGTCCGGGAGGCGGCCGGCGCCCTGCGGGCCGCCCGGCCGCAGCGCAAGGTGCTCGAAGCGCGAGGTGGCACTGCCCCGGTCCCCCAGCATCGTCTTGACCACGTCGAAGGCGCCGTGGCCGATCCCGCCCGTGGTGAGGACCAGGTCGGATCGCTCGGCGGCGGTCTCCAGGGTGCTGCGCAGCTGGGCATGGTCGTCACCGCTGTGCAGGGCCCGGGCCTCGGCGCCGTCGCCGGTCAGGGCAGCTCCGAGCATCGTCCCGTTGGACTCGCGCACGGCTCCCGCAGCGGCGTCCTCGCCCGCGAGCTCGTCCCCGGTGACCACGACCGCGACCCGCAGGGGCCGCAGGACCGGGAGGGTCTGCAGGCCCAGCGCGCGGACCAGGCCGATCAGGCCGCCACCGACCCGGTCCCCGGCCCGGGCCAGCAGCGCGCCGCGGGCGACCTCCTCGCCGACGGCCCGGATGTGGCGGCCCGCGGCGGGCAGGCGATCGAGGGCGAAGGTGACGCTGCGAGGAGCAGGACCGAAGGGGTCCGTGTCGGTGGTCTCGACCTCGATCACGGCGTCGGCCCCGAGAGGCAGCGGCGCACCGGTCATGATGCGGGCGGCGGTACCCGGGGCGAGGTCGCCGACCTCGCCCGGACGGGCGGGGATCTCCGTGCTCACCGGCAGGGTGATGGTCCCACCGGCGCGGCCCCTCCCTCGTTGATCACCATGTCCCCGCAGGTCCTCACGCCGCACGGCGAATCCGTCCATCGCCGCCATCGGCAGCGCCGGGAAATCCTCGGGGCTGTGGAGGTCGGCGCCCAGCACAGCGCCGACGGCCTCGTGCACCGGAGCGTCGAGGACCTCGCGCGGCAGAATGATCTCCCGCCGCATGAGATCTCGCCATTGCCAGGGGTCGACACAGGTGTCGGTCATGGTCCTCCTCGAGGCCGTGAGGGCGGGCACCCGACCATGATTCCCCATCGCGGGCACCCGCGGCACCGCGTCCTCCCCTCATCCTCGACACCCTTCGCCCTCGCGCACCTCGCGCAGCTGCCCACGCGGGGGTCCTGGGGTGCATGATGGGGGCATGCGTGAGATCCGTTTCGATCGCTTCGGCGGTCCCGACGTCCTGACCCTGCACTCCGACGCCCCGACGCCGGAGCCGGGGCCCGAAGAGCTGCTGGTCCGCGTCGCCTACGTCGGCCTGAACCCCCTGGACTACAAGATCCGCGACGGCTCCTCCGGGCGAGCGAAGGATCTTCAGCTGCCCGCGGGCACCGGTCGGGAGATGGCCGGCACCGTGCTCAGCGCGGGATCGGACCTGGACGATGCCGAGCTCGGCTCCCGCGGCCTCACCCCGGGCACCCGCGTATTCGGCATGCGGGCACCGGCCGATCCTCGCGGCGTCGCCGCCGAGGTGATCGCGATCGGGGCCGACGAGCTCGCCCCCATCCCCGACGAGATCGACGACGCGGACCTCCCCCGCTGGGCCGGGCTGGCCCTGGTGGGCCTGACCGCGATCGCCACCATCGAGGACACGGCACGGATCCGGTCCGGGCAGACGGTTCTCGTCCACGGCGGCAGCGGCGGGGTGGGCCAGCTGCTCATCCCGATGGCCCTCGAGGCCGGAGCGGCACAGGTGTGGGCCACCGGCCGCGCCACCAACGCGGAGCGGATCCGCGACCTGGGCGCGACCCCGATCGCCTATGACACCGAGGACTGGCAGGCGGAGATCCGCCGCCGGACCGAGGGCCGCGGCGTGGACGTCGTCCTCGACACCCACTATCACTCCACCTTCGTGCCCAGTCTCGACCACGTCGCCGGCAGCGGCCTCGTGGTCACCTTGCCGACGCTGGCGGACCTCAGCCCCGCGCAGGAGCGCGGGGTCGAGGCGAAGGTGCCCCGACTCCGTCCGGGCCGGGACCGCCTGGACCGCCTCGTGCAGGGGATCCGTGCGGGCCGCTATCCGCTGGAGGTCTCCCAGGTGCTGCCGCTGGCGGAGATCGCCCAGGCCCATCGTCTGCTCGAGGACGGCCACACCCGAGGCAAGCTCGTGCTCGACGCCCAGGCCTGACCCGACCCGCGCGAGCTTCCCGGGCCGCGACGCCGGACGGTGACACCGGACACATGCCCACCAGGTAGCCTGGTCGGCATGGTTCCGCGCCCGCTCGACGATCCCGATGCCGCGGTCCGTGCTCTGGAGCCGGTCCTGCAGAGCTCCGGCTGGGCGCTGCTGAACTCGTTGCCGCCCTACCGCGAGCACGAGGCCCTGCGCCAGGGCGCGCGTCTGCGCGAGGCCGGCCATTCCCCGGAGCTGGTCTCCGCCGTGATGACGCAGTCGCGGCTGCGGGCCAAGGCGGTCGACAAGTTCGGCGAGTTCGCCTCGTCGATGCTGTTCACCCAGCCCGGCCTCGAACAGGCGACGCGATTGCCGGTCGCGGCGATGCATGCGGAGCGTTTCCAGCGCGCCGGCGTGGAATCGGTCGCGGACCTCGGCTGCGGCATCGGCGGGGACGCCATGGCGCTGGCGGGATTGGGTCTGCAGGTGCGGGCCGTGGACCGAGATCCGCTCGCCGTCGCCGTCGCGACCATGAACCTGCGCTCCTTCCCCGCGGCCACGGTGCATCTGGGGCGGGCCGAGGGCCACGATCCGTCGGACGCCGAGGGCATCTGGCTGGACCCGGCCCGCCGTGCCCCGACCCGCAGCGGCACGCGACGGCTGCACGACCCCGAGGAGTACGAGCCGCCGCTCTCGGCCGTCATCGAACTCGCCCGTCGCCTCGGCCGCGACGGAGAGGCCGGGCCGCTGGGCGCGAAGCTCGGTCCCGGCATCGACCGAGATGCGCTCCCCCGCGGGGTCGAGACCCAGTGGCTGTCCTTCCACGGGCAGGTCCTCGAGGCCACCGCCTGGTTCGGTCCGCTCGCCCGGGAGGGCGTGACCTCCTCGGCGGTGCTCATAGACAGGGCCGGGGCGCACCGCCTGGACCGCGGCGAGGAGGCGATCCCCGATCCTGCACCCGCTGCGCTCGGCGATCATCTCTATGAGCCCGACGGCGCGGTGATCCGCGCGGGCCTGATCGGGAGCCTGGCCAGCGACCTGGGGGCCCACACGCTCGATGAGACCATCGCCTATCTCACCGGCGACCACCGGATCGACACGCCCTTCGCCCGCGGCTACGCCGTGCGTGACGTGATGCCGTTCGGGCTGAAGCGCCTGACCGCCTATCTGCGCGAGCATCACCTCGGGGTGCTCGAGATCAAGAAGCGCGGAACGGCGGTCGAGCCCGACGAGCTGCGCCGCAAGCTCCGACCGCGCCGCTTCGGCGACGAGTCGGCCACCGTGATCCTCACCCGCGTCGGCGGGGAGCAGTCCGTCATCATCGCGTCCCCGCACGGCACAGGCGCGGCGGAGGGGACGGCCACATGATCAGCGGGGACGCTCGCAACGTTGCGAGCGCGCAGAAGGCCCCGGCCGTCGGCGGCGATCGTCCCAGCGGTGCCGCTGACCGTCCCGCAACCGGCGGCCCGCACCGCCGCCTCCTCGCGCTGCTGCTGCTGATCGCCGCTCTGGGCGGGCTCGGCCTGGCCACCCTCGGTGCCTCTGCCGAGCGCGCCGCAGAGCCCGTCTACGTCGGCGACGCGACCCAGGACCTGCCGAGCTTCGTCACACGTGAGAAGTACGAGGAACCGGTGTGGGACACCGCCAGCGCCCAGGAGGTGCCGCCGCGACCCGACGGCCCCGACACCGGCCTGGTCGTCACGTTCATCGTGCTCGGGGTGGTCCTCGCGGTCGTCGCCGTCTGGGTGATCTACCGGATGCGCAAGCTCGCCCGGCCCGCGCAGGCACTCGCCGGCGAGGCCGATGAGGACGAGCTGACCGTCACGCAGGTCCGCGCCGCCTTCGAGGACGCTCGGCGGCATCTGTCGACGGTGGTCGAGGCTCATGATGCGGTGATCGCGGCCTGGCTGGCTCTGGAGCGGGCGATCGCCGCGGCCGGCGTCCACCGTCGGCCCTCCCAGACCACGCGCGAATTCGTCGTCGCGGTGCTGGCGACCCTGCAGCTGGACCGCTCCGCCCTCGACCGGCTCGCCCACCTGTACCGCCGGGCGCTGTTCGACGACCAGCCGCTGGTGGAGGCCGACCGTGAGGAGGCGCTCGAGCTGCTCGACCGTCTCACCCGCGATCTCGACGCCCGGACCGACCGGGGGGCGCGATGACGCGGGATCTGCTGCCGCTGCTGTGGCGCCTGGTGGTCTGCGTCGGCATCGCCCTGTTGGCCGTCGGCGTCTTCGCCCTGTTCGATCTGCTGATCCCGCTGCCGCTGCCGATCGCGCTGGGGCTCGTCGGCGGGACCATCTGGTGGATCACCCGCTCGGGGGCGCCACGCGCCGACCAGCTGGACGCGCCCGAGCTGGATCTGGACGTCGACTACGCGCTGCCCCACTCCCGGGACATGCGGGTGCGGCGCCTCGAGGACCTCGTCCACGGTGCCCAGCCCTCGCGCCGCATGACCTCGCGCGGCCTGGCCCGCACCCTCGGCGACGTCGCCGACGAGAGGGCCCACGACCCCGAGGCCCCACCGCTCAGCGACGGCCTGACCCGTCTGATCGCCGAGTCCCGTCATCCCGACGCCGAGAGCCATCCGGTCGGCCCCATCGACCGGCGCACCCTGCACCGCTATCTACGAGAGCTCGCCGCTCACGGCGAGGAGAGGGATCGATGACCCAGCCCACCCCCCTGCCCCCTGCCGAGGCGACCGCCGCCGCCCAGCGCGTGCTCGATGCCGTCGAGACCGCCGTGGTCGGCAAGCGGGAGTCCCTCGAGATGGTGCTGACCGGGATCCTCGCCGGAGGTCACGTGCTGCTCGAGGACCTGCCGGGGCTCGGCAAGACCCTCGCCGCACGGTCCTTCGCCCAAGCGCTCGGCCTGCCCTTCACCCGCGCCCAGTTCACCCCGGACCTGCTGCCGGCGGACCTCACCGGTGCCGAGGTCTTCGACCAGCGCACCGGCGAGTTCGTGTTCCGTCCCGGCCCGGTGTTCACCGGTCTGCTGCTGGCCGACGAGATCAACCGCACGCCGCCGAAGACCCAGTCGGCCCTGCTGGAGGCCATGCAGGAGCATCAGGTCTCCGTCGAGGGCACCACCCGCAAGCTGCCCCGGCCCTTCCATGTGCTGGCCACCGCCAACCCCGTCGAGCACGAGGGCACCTACCCGCTGCCCGAGGCCCAGCTGGACCGATTCCTGCTGCGACTGTCCTTCGGGTACCCGACCGCGGCCCAGGAGTGGGACGTGGTCTCACGCCGGATCGATCGCCGCCGCGAGGATCAGACGGTCGCCGAGGTGCTCGACGCGGACGGGCTCCTCGGGGTCCAGGCCACGGTGGAGGACGTGCACGTCGAGGACTCGGTGGGCCACTACGCCGTCGAACTGGTCGCCGCCACCCGCAGGCACCAGCACGCCCTCGTCGGCGCGTCCCCCCGCGGCACCCTCGCCCTGATCACCTGTGCCCGGGCGCTCGCGCTGATCCGGGGTCGGACCTACATCGTTCCCGAGGACGTCAAGACTCTCGCCCACCCGGCGCTCGATCACCGCGTGACGGTCAAACCCGAGCTGTGGCTGCAGAACGCCACCGGTGCCGGCGTCGTCGACTCCGTCCTGGACCAGGTCCCGGTGCCGGCCGCCGAGGAGGACCCGTCGGGCGGCGCAGGGGCCGGGGCCCGCACCCCGTCGGGCGCCACGGCGTGACCACCTCCCCGCCCGAGCCGCACCGGGTGCCGCCCGGGGTACCGACCGGGCCGGGCGGAGAACCGGCCGGGCCGCGGCGGGTGTCGACCAGGCCGACCGCCGCGCTGGTGCGTGCTGCGGTGATCGGTTGTGCCTGCCTGGCCCTGGCGGTCCTCGCGGGCCGGCCGGTGATCATCCTCGCCGGCCTGCCGCTGCTGGTGTGGACGCTGGTCGCCGTCGCTCGTCGGATCGCACGCGGGGAGGAGCACGGCACGGCGGCGGCCACCGTGACCTCCAACCGCCGGTCCATCGAGGAGGGCGGCACCGCAGCCATCTCGGTCCGGACCGCACCGGGCGTGCTGACCGCGGCCACGATCCCCCTGCCACCCCACTCCCACTTCTCACCGCGACACGGCTCCGCGGCCGGCGACGGCTCGCTGCGGTTGCGCGTCAGTGCTCAGCGCTGGGGACGGATCCACGTGGGGCCGGTGCATGTGCTGGTCAGCGACGCCTTCGGGGCCTTCCGCGCCCAACAGCTGTTGCCGCGGCTGGACGTGCAGGTGATCCCGCATTCGACGGTGCTCGAAGCGCCCGTGGAGGTCCCGACGCCGATCGGGATCAGCGGGATGCACCTGTCCCGCCGGCGCGGCGACGGCACCGCCCTGTCGGAGGTGCGGGCGTTCCGCCCCGGCGACCGGCTCCACCGCATCAACTGGCGCGTCTCCCAGCGCACCGGCACGCTGCACACCAATGCGACCTTCACCGAGCAGGACACCGACGTCCTGCTCGTCACCGACACGATCGCGGATGTCGCCGCGGCACCGTGGAGCGGCGAGAACGCTCCCACCAGCCTGGACATGACGATCCGGGCGACCTCCGCGGTGGCCAGGCACTACCTGGCCGCCGGCGACCGGGTCTCGGTGTTCGACCTCGGGCACCTGATCGGTCCGATCGCTCCCGGCACCGGTCCGCGGCAGCTGCGCGTGCTCACCGACGCCCTCGCCCGGGCGTCCCGCGAGGACGGTCGCACCCACCCCGCGCGGCGCCTGCGCACGGTGCGGCCCGGCACTCTGACCGTGGTCTGCTCCCCGCTGCTGCATGCCGAGGCCATCGCGCAGATCGGGGTCCTGGTGGCGCACGGGGCCGACATCATCGTCGTGGACACCCTCCCGCCCAGCATCGGGGACGTGTCCGTGCTGAACGGCAAGCCGCTGCGCCTGGACGGCAAGGTCTCCGACCGGTTCTGGCCCGAGGCCTGGGCGCTGCGTCGCCTGCTGCGGGAGCGGACCGTGCGGGAGCTGCGCGAGTCCGGGGTCCCGGTGACGGCCTGGGAGGGCCCGTCCTCACTGGCCCCGGTCCTGCTGTCGTTGGCGGCCGCTCGGTCCGCGCCGCGGATGAGGAGGTCCTGATGCGTCTGGGCGGTCTGGTCGATCCGATCGCGGGGCGGCTGCTGGAGCTGCAGAAGGTCAGCGGCACGCAGTGGGTGCTGCGCCTGCTGGGTGTCGCCGCGATGCTCCTGGCCCTGTCCGTCGCGATGCCGGGCGGTCTGGCCCAGAACTTCGGTGCCGTGTTCGTGCTGCTGGCCGTCGCGGTCTCGCTGGGGGTGCAGATGTTCCGCCCGGACAGCGACGTCGGACTGCTCGCGCCGGCCGTGATCATCCTGGTCCTGGCCGGCCAGGGGGATCTGACGACGCTGCGGGCAGGGATGGTGGGGCTCGCGCTGCTGGTGTCCCACTCGGCTTTCGCGCTGGCGTCCACGATCCCGGTGCACGGGGTGTTCGATCGCTCGGCGTGGCTGCTCACCGGCCGCGGACTGCTCATGGTGCTCGCCGTGAGCGTGGTCGCCGGTGTGCTCGTCGTGGTGCTCTCGGGGATCCAGTTGGGCCCGTGGATGCTGGTCGTCGGGGCCCTGGCCGTGCTCGCGCTGTTGTGCACGGTGCTGCCGCGGGCTCGGTGAGGTCAGCAGGGGCACGGAGGCCGGTGCCGGCTGCGGCTGGTGTGGGCCGTGCCCGGCGCGGACCGTGGGCGCCGTGGTTCGAGGCCGACGTGGTTCGCGGCCGCCGTGGATCGAGGCCGACGTGGATCGAGGCCGACGTGGTTCGCGGCCGCCGTGGATCGAGGCCGACGTGGTTCGTGGCCGCCGTGGTTCGGGGCCGCCGTGATTCGGGGCCGACGACGCGACCCTGGCTCACCGAGGCTCACCGACCCCACGGCGGGCGCGGCGTCTGCGGCCCCTCATAGGGCCGATCCCCCACCTCGGCCTGCAGCTGGGCCAGCCGCTTCTCGAGATCGGCACGGATCGCGGCGTGCACGGGATCGTCTGCGATGTTGGTGAGCTCGGCAGGGTCGGCGACCAGGTCGTACATCTCCCACTCGGGCTCGCGGATCGCGTCGGAGGAGCCGGGCGCCCCCATCCCGTCTCCGTAGTAATGGATCAGCTTGTGGGTGCCAGTGCGGATGCCGTAGTGAGCAGGTGCGTTATGGGCCGGGTCCTCGTGCTCCCAATAGCGGTAGTACATGGCGTCCGGCCAGGCCCCACGCGTGGCATCGTCGGCGGTGCCGTCCAGCAGCGGGAGCAGACTGCGGCCCTGCTGGTCCGGGAGCGACTCGTCGGGGTCGAGGCCGCAGGCATCGAGCAGCGTGGCGGCGAGATCGACGTTGGTGGCGAGCTCCTCGACCACCGATCCGGGGGCGATCTGCGCCGGCCAACGCACCATCATCGGCATCTGCAGGGACTGGTCGAACATCAGCCGCTTGTCGAACCAGCCGTGGTCACCGAGGAAGAACCCCTGGTCGGAGGTGTAGACCACGATCGTGTTCTCCGCGAGTCCGCGGGATTCGAGGTCGGCGAGCACGCGGCCGGTGGAGTCGTCGATGGCCTGGATGGTCTGCAGGTAGTCGCGCATGTACAGCTGGTAGTTGCGACGGGTCCGGGCCTCGCGGTGCTCCTCTCCCTCGAGCTCGGGCGGCAGCGGCTGCTTGAGGTCGTTCTCCGTGAGGTCGTCGGCGATGCTCATGCGCACGTCGCGGACGGCGCGGCTCATGCTCGAGTGATCGTCGAACAAGGTGTCCGGCTCGGGGATCGAGTCCACCGGGTAGAGGTCCGCATGGCGGGGGTGGGGGATCCAGTTTCGATGCGGTGCCTTGTGGTGCAGCAGCAGGCAGAAGGGGGCGTCCGGGTCCGTGTCCTGGGTGCGGTCGAGCCAGTCGAGCGCGAGGTCGGTGACGGTGTCGGTGGCATAGCCGGGCACCACCTCGTCGACGCGCTCTCCCGCGGCGTCGATGCCGTACATGACTGGGTCGTTGTACTCGCCCTGGCCGCGGTAGATGCGCCACTCGTCGAAGCCGCGGGGGTCGTTGTGCGCCTCGTGGCCGAGGTGCCACTTGCCGAACAGCGCGGTGCGGTACCCGCACTCGTGCAGGACCTGCGGGAAGGTGCGCACCCGGTAGTCGAAGCCGGAATAGATCGTGGCGGCGCCGTTGATGTGCGAGTAGGTGCCCGAGAGGATGGTGGCGCGGCTCGGGGTGCAGATCGAGTTGGTGCAGTACAGCGAGTCGAGCCGCGCACCCTGCGCGGCGATCCGGTCGAGGTTCGGGGTGGAGTTGACCCGGCCGGAATAGGCGCTGATGGCGTGAGCGGCGTGGTCGTCGGTGAGGATGAAGACGATGTTGGGGCGGGCTCCGTCGTGATCGTCGGAGCCGGAGGTCGCACCCGGCCCGGAGGCGAGGTCGCGGCGTCGGGCGTTCCCGTCGGCGGTCGCCGGGACGTTCCGGTCGGCGGTCATCGAGACGTTCCGGTCGGCGGTTGCCGGGACGTTCCGGTCAGCGGTCTTCCCGGCGTCGTTGCGGTGGTGCGGGGTCTTCATCGGCTCCATCGCCCCATTCTGTCACCGGCCCCGGAACCGACGTCGCGCCGAGACGCTCCCGAGAACCGGGCGTGCCGAACCGGCCCTCCGCGTCAGCTCGCACGGGGGTACGCGTCGCCAGGGTGCTCGTCATCGGGCGGCGGGCTCGTCGGCGGTGGCTCAGCAGGCGGCGCCTCTCCGGCAGGAGGATCAGCGGATGCCCGATCGGTCGGGGCAGGGCCAGCGGGTGGTCGGTCAGTCTGGTCAGGGGGGACGGGTGGTGCGTCGCCAGGTGCGGGGTCGACGGGCGGTTGAAGCGCAGGGGCGGTCGAGGTGTAGCGGTGCCCGGTCGGCGTGGTGATCGTCAAGGTGCTCGGTTCGCCGTCGGTCCCGGCTCGCTGGGTGGTCGCCCACTCGGGGACCTCCTTGACCAGGTTGAAGCGCTGGCAGTGCCCGATGCCGTTGTCGATGGTCGTCTCGCCGCCGTCTTCATAACGAGTCGCGTGGTCGACGTCGTGGATGGCCGCGTCGCACCAGGGTGTGCGGCAACGCTGGTCCCGCAGCAGGATGAAGCGGCGGACCTCTCCGCGGAACAGTCTCCTGCGCGGATCGGCGGCGACCAGCTCTCCGGTGCGGGGGTCGGTGTACAGGCGGCGGATCCAGCGAGCGGCGTTCGTCAAGTCTTTCGGCGAGGGCCCGGTCTGCCCGCGCGGGCGCTCGAGGCCAGTCGAGTCTCCCGGCGGACCCGTCGTCGCGGTCGGCTCCTGGGTGGGCTCATCCCGCAGGGTGTGCTCGGGACCAGGCTGGTTCGAGGGCTCGTCGCCATCGGCGCCTCCGGCGGGGAGCGACCCCTCACGATCGCCGTCCCACGCGACGTCTCCGTCGGAGAGCAGTCCTTGATCGGTCGGGGACTCGTGGACTGCTGCGGCTTGCTCGCCACCGACTCCACTGGTCTCGCCTCCTTCAGCGGCCGAGGGCCTGCGGACTCCTGCGGATTTCGAGGCGACCCCTAGGGCGACGTCTCGGGCGAGTCGGCCCGGGATCGGATGCCCGTCCATCCAGGCCGCCCGGGCGTCATCGTGCAGCAGCGTCATGTCCGTCATCAGCAGATTGACCTCGACGGGGATCTCATCGACGGTCTTGGCACCGGTGACGCGTTCGACGAGCGTGTCGGCCATGATCTGCCCCTTGCTCCGCTCGTCGCCGGAGCTCTTCGCGGATTTCGCCGCCTGGGTCAGCGTCTTGTACGCGGCGACGCCGTCTTTCGTCGGCAGCACGGTCCGGAGGATCGACATGCCATCGGGCGCGGGCCTCAGCGATGTCCTCCGATCGGCCGCGGCCCTCTTCGCCCGGACCACAGCCGATGCAGGATCGAGTTCCTGGGCTCGGGCGCGGGTGACGTTCCCGGCGCGGGTCGCAGTCAGCGCCGGCAGTCGCGACTCCAGCTCGGTATCGATCTTCGCCCGCGTGTCATCGTCGAGCACGAGCACGTTCTTGGCGACCTCCTGCGCGGCCCATTCGCTGATCTCTCCTCGCTCGAGCAGAGTCGTGGTGCGCGGCAAGGTCTCGATCAGGACGCGGTGCAGAGCCACGTGACCGGAGGCCTGTGTGGGGGTGATGCGACGAGCCATCGCGATCTGGTCGGCGACGCCTCGGCCGCGTAGCGCGCGGGGGACGTCCTGGCGTCGCTGCAGTTCGATCTGCGAGTCCCGGAATGCGATCTCGGCATGCGCCTGTGCCGCGCCGATCATGCCCTTCGCCCGTTCGAGCGCGCTGATGGTGTCGATCAGCTCCGGATCGGAGGCTCTCGTCAGATCGTCGGTTCGCGGAGCCTGCTCGAGGAGCCCGGCCAGGGACGCGTTCCACTCCTGCAGCGCGGTCGCCATGGTCGCCTCCTCTCCACATGCCGGAGCCATCGCCCCATCTCGTCGAACTCTTGTTCGTTCCTTCGCTTCCAGCGTGGTCTGCGGGCTGCGATGCAGCAATGAACGGGGTACCGGTGTGGACAAGGGTGCGGTGTGGAGGAAGGACGAGTGGATGATCGTGTGGACGGATGCTCTGTCGGGGGTCCGCGACGAGGGCCTCCGTGGCTCGCCGCCTGGGCACCTCATGTGGTCACGGCCCAGCGACAGAGAGCGCCCATCGCCGGATCGGCGATGGGCGCTCTCTGTCCGTGCCCGGGAGCGACGAAGTCAGATCTCGCGATGCGTGGCCTCAGGATCCTGTGGGCCCTGGGTCTCCGCCGTGCGCTCCGGCACCCATGGGTCCCCTTGCTCGTCCACCGGGACGTCGCCGTCGACCAGTCGGGACTCCAGCGACTTCGAGTAGATCGGAATCGAGTCCGAGGCCACCTCGATCGTGCCGTCGATGTCCTGCCACGGACCGCCGGCCACGGAGAACTGCCCACTGAACGTCGTCGTCAGCGTGACGTCGTACCACCCCTCGTACCGGTAGGTACCCGAGACCGTCTCCGATGGGTACGGCTCCCCCGCATTCGTGGTCGTGATCGTGTTCCCGTCGCCGAGATCCCAGTGGTAGGACACCGGGACCGCTCGCACGGACACCGGTACTCCGAGGACCTCGGTCGCCAGCGTCTGCGACTCGGACTCCGCATAGAGCACGTTCACCATGTTGACCGGCAACCAGCCCTCCTCCGGGCCTGCGCTCGCGACAAGAGGCTCGACCTCCATCGACTCGAAGTCGCTCCGCGTGATCGTGATAACGACTGGCTCCGACCCTTCAGCTGGCGCCCCACCGCCACCACGGGCCGTGCAGTCGAACCCGAGCAACTCCTCCGAATCGGCCCGGGTATTGATCCTGACTCTCTCCGACGTCAGGTACCCCTCGCCGTCAGGAGCAGTCATATCTATGAGCCCGCAGCCCATGTTTAGGGCGTCACAGATCGCACCCCCCGGCGCGTCGCCGCCATCCGGGAGGTCATCACACGTGTATTTACTGTTGGTGCCTAGTACGCGAGAGGTGACGTAAATCGGCGACCTTTCATTCTCGCTATCACGCCCACTGTTTTCGGCATCGCTCTCGTTCAGCAACTTCTCCTCGACAGAGGTCACACCGGTTTCAATGACTCCGTCATTGGTCTTGGCTGTCGGCAAATCCGACACCTCGTGCCCGGAAACATCACCGTAAGGGTCAGCATAGGAAGGTGCCTGAAATAGCGTCCCGGCCATTCCTGCAACAAAGAGCGCAAGAGACCCAAGCACCCACGCCCGGCATATACCATCATTAGACATCCGAGGTCTCCTGCATCACAAAATCTCCAAGCATCCACCGACCGGAGTGCCAATCTAGCCCGCCAATGGTGGTCCACTGCTCTTCACGAACAACCTCACCCTCTGAACCTTCCGCGTGCGCGCCGAGAACGAAAATGTAGCCGACCTCCACACCGAACGACGAGGTCTCGAATGTATCGATTCCGGTATCTTCAATTTTAGCCTGCGACCAAAGCTCTCCATCGACTCGATCTGAATCGATTTGCGACGCTATATCTGCACAACTTGAGCAACTATCGGTGTATAGCTGTGAAAATTTCACTACATCGCCACTTTGACGTGCCCACACCATGACTCCCACGTAGTACCTGAACGCCTGCTCCGCCCCCTCAGGCGTGTTCTCGTCCATACCCGGGAAGTCCGCCGGGTCCGGCGGTGGGATGTCCAGAGCTGCCTGCGTCGAGCCATCTTCCGTACCGCCGCCGTCGCTGACTGCGGCGGCGTCGCTGCTGCCAGCATCGGCCCCGCCCCCGTCGTCGGCCCCGCCCCCATCGCTGGTGCCGCCGTCATCGCTGCCGGCGTTGGTCTCGGGTGGCGGCTCGGTCACGGGTCCTTCTTCGCCGTCTCCGCAGGCCGCGAGCCCGACGGCAAAGGCAACGGTGGCCGCGGCGGCCAGGAGTCGTCGGGACATGCGGAAACCTTCCAGCTGTGTGTCAGATCACCGTGACCTTACCGGGCGCTGAAACTCCCCACCACCGATTCCGCACGACTGTGGACAACTCTCCGCGCGGGGAGACCTCACCTGCCCGCATGGTCAAGGCCCCATCCACCGCAGTCGCCTCTGCTCGTCCCGGCGCCTTTGTTCCCTCCACGCCGGTCCCCGTGAGAAGCCTCCCTGCGCCCTCCCCGTCGCGCCCCGCCAGGGCTACCGTGAGCCCCATGTGGCAGATGATGGACCTCCTGTACGGGCACAAGAAGGACATGGTCGCGCCGGAGGACGCCCTTCCCGGCCGGGACCGCTACCCCTACGCGCTCGAGCGCGAGCACCTCGTGCTGGGCACCGACATGCTCGGGCCCGACTCCCCCACCGACCCCCGACCATGGCCGGAGGGCACCGAGGAGATCATCTTGGCGGGCGGCTGCTTCTGGGGCATCGAGCGCATCGCCTGGCAGATCCCCGGCGTGCACACCACCTCCTCGGGTTACGCCGGCGGCTACACGCCCCACCCCACCTATGAGGAGGTCTTCTCGGCGAAGACCGGCCATACCGAAGCCGTCCGCGTCATCTACTCCGGCGGCGAGGAGACCTTGCGGGCCCTGCTGACACAGTTCTGGCAGCAGCACGATCCGACCACAGCGAACCGCCAGGGCAATGATGTGGGCACCGAGTACCGCAGCGCCGTGTACTGGACCTCCGAAAGCCAGGGCGAGGTGGTCCGCGAATCCGTCGCGCGGTATCAGGTCGCGCTCGACGAGGCCGGTCGCGGCCGGATCACCACGGAGCTGAAGCCCCTGGCCGAGGCCGGCGACGGCGTGTACTACACGGGCGAGCCCGTGCACCAGCAGTACCTGCACGTGAACCCCGGCGGGTACTGCAATCACGGTTTCAACGGCGTGGCCTGCTCGATCGGCTGACCCTCAGGGCGCGGCGGTGTAGAGATCAGGCTGGTCGAGACCGGCCTGGTCGAGATCGGGCTGGTCGAGATCGGACATGTCGAGGACGAATCGGTAGCGCACGTCGCCGCGAGCGAGCCGTTCGAGGAGTTCTTCCACCCGGGTAGACGGGAGGAGCTCGATGTCGGCGACCACGCCGTGCACCGCGCAGAAGTCGAGCATCTGTGCCGTCTGCGCCATTCCGCCGCTCCCGGCCGAGGTGAGCTTCTTGCGCCCGATCAGAAGATCCGTGGTCTCGAGGGAGACGGGCCCGAGGTGGCCGAGCTGTGCCAAGGTGCCGTCGAGGCCGAGAAGATCGAGATACGGCCCCAGATCATGGGCCACCGCGATCGTATCCAGGATGATGTCGAATCGTCCTCGCGTTGCGTCCATGGCGCTCGCGTCCGCAGAGACCAGGAGCCCGTCGGCCCCGAGTCGGCGCGCATCGGCGGTCTTGTCCGCCGTGCGGCTGATGACCGTGGTCTCGGCTCCGAGCGCCACCGCCAGTTTGACCGCGAGATGCCCGAGTCCGCCCAAACCCACGACGGCGACGCGGGTTCCTGGGCCGACGGCGAGCGCCCGGAGGGGCTCCCAGACGGTGACCCCGGCGCACAGCAGCGGGGCCGCAGCAGCCGGGTCGAGCCCCTCCGGCAGATGGTGGGCGAAGTCCTCGCGCACGACGTACTCGCGGGAGAAGGCCCCGAGAGTCGCCGTCCGGTCCCGCCGGTCGACCCCGCCGTAGGTCAGGGTGGGGAACTCGCGGCAGTAGTTCTCCTGCCCCGCCCTGCACATATCGCAGGTGAGGCACGCATCGACGATGTTGCCCACCGCCACGGCGTCCCCGACACCGAAGCGACGCACCTCGCGTCCGACGTCCGTGACGACGCCGGTGAACTCATGGCCGGGCACCAGGGGCGCCGTGGACTCGGCGCCGTGGTCTCGCAGCGCGTGCAGATCGCTGTGGCAGACGCCGCAGTAGTCGACACGCACGGCGATGTCGTCCGGGCGCAGGTCGCGCCGCTGGAGCAGGGTCCTGCGGAGCGTCGCGGATCCGTCCGCGACCCATCCAGGGGTCGTTCGCATCAGGTTTCCTTTCAACAGACTGTTCGGTCTGTTCAGCATGCACCCCCTCGCGCCACAAAGCAAACCAACCGTTCTGCCCGGTAGGGTGGAGAGATGGCCGACAAGGAGCTGACAGCGCGCGGAGTCGCGACGCGGGCGCGGATCGTGGACGCGGCGACCGAAGAATTCGCCGAGCACGGCATCGCCGGGGCGCGCGTGGAGCGCATCGTCGCAGCCGCCCGCACCAACAAGGCCCAGCTCTACGACTACTTCGGGAGCAAGGACGGCTTGTTCGATGCGATCTTCGAGGCCTCCTTGGAGCGAATCGTCGAGGTCGTCCCGATCGATTCCTCGGATCTCCCGGACTGGGCGGTCCGCCTCTACGACGAGTACCTCCTGCACCCAGCGCTCATCCGGCTGGCCACCTGGACCCGCCTCGAGCGACGGCCCGTCGGGCACCTCGTGCCGGACGGGGACCGTCGGGACGATCGCAAACTGCGTTTCATCGCCGACGCGCAGGCAGCCGGGCTCGTGCGCCCCGGCGAGCCGTTCGACATCATGGCGCTGGTCATCGGCATGTCCATGGCCTGGTCGCCGGTCAGCAACGTCTACGCCGCCTCGTCCGACGATCCTGAGCACGTCCACGAGGCCCGCCGCGATCTGCTGCGCGAGAGCGTCCGGCGCGCGGTGATGACCGGCTGACGGCGACCGGGTTCCCGCCCGCCGCGGACGGCTCGAGCACCCGCTCCGGGCCCGGGGTCAGTCGGCCGAGCCCCCGGAGGACGGGGAGGCCGATCCCGGCAGGCCGTCGCCGTGGTCGCCGCCCATGAGGTTGCGTCGCCCGCCGATCTCCGGTCCTCCGGCCGGGCGCGCCGGGGCAGGCGCGGCACCCATCAGCTGCGCGGCGAACCCACCCGCTTCGCGGGGCATGGGCGCGCCGGAACCGCCCGGGCCGCCAGAGCCGCCGGGCCCGCCCGGGCCGCACGCGGAGGCGGCCGCCGACCGCGGCGCCTCCGTCGCACCGCCCACCCGGGCGAAGCGAGTCATCTGGTCCTTGCTCGGATAGGCCCAGCTGACCACGATGTCCAGCCCCAGCACCGTCACCGGGAGCACCGCGTCCCCGACGGACTCCAGCATCTCCCGCACCGGCTCGCACGCCTCGAACGCCCAGGCGTCCTCGTCCTGGAAGTAGACGGTGATCGGGTGGCCGTCGAGGGCGAGCTCTGCGGCCTCGTCCAGGAAGGCCTCCTGCCGCTCGGGATCCGGCGGCGGGGACGGCAGGAAGATGTCCAGGGCAGCCAGCTGCGCGGTCTCGACCTCAGGGCTCATGGACACCACGGTAGCCCCCAGGTCACCGGAGCGCGGCAGCCCGCCCGGTCTCCGCGGCCGCGTCGAGGGTGCGCCCCAGCGGACGGTAGTGCTCGTGGACCGCCGCACGATAGGCATCGGTGTCCCCGGCCTCGAGCGCCACGAGCATCGCGCGGTGGGCCTCGACCGTGTCCAGGATGTCCTCCGCCGGAGCCAGCCCCAGCATCGGAACCGCCGTCGTGTGGATCTCCCAGAACGCCTGGGCGAGCTGGCGCATGAGGCCGTTGGGCAGTTCCGCGAAGAGGGTGCTGTGGAAGGCCGCGTCGGCCTGCGGGAACGGCTTGCCCTGTCCGGCCAGCGTCCGCATCTCCTCCACCAGCGACTCGAGCTCCGGATTGACGGTGCCGCGATAGATGTCCACGAGCTGATCGGCGACGGACAGATCGATCGCGATGCGCAGCTCCACCACTTCCCGCAGGGCCCGCAGGTCATTGCCGTCGTCGAGCCGAGCGCGGAACAGCAGCCCGTTGACCAGCGGCGCGAGCGAGAGCTGCCCCACGAAGGTCCCGTGCCCGTGGCGCACCTCCACGATGTCCAGCGAGGCGAGCGTGCGCATGGCCTCGCGCACGGAGGAGCGGGATATGTCCAAGCGCTCGCACAGCGCGGTCTCGGTGGGCATCGGATCCCCCGGGACGAGCCCTTCGGCCAGGATGAGCTCCTGGATGCGCTCGACGGCGCTGCCGCCGGCCCCCTTCGTGCGAACCATGTCGTCTCCTCCCCGGCGGCGCGCCGCCTGCCGCGGTGCGTGCATCCATCGTGCCGTGTCCGGCACCGCCCTGGCCACGTTTCGGCCCGGACGCGCACCACCTGTCCGTGACGATCGCCGGTGGTGGCGATCACCCATTCCGTGATGTACTCTCTCTGATCATCAGACATCATACGTCTGATCTTCGCAGAGCGGCGAACCTCAGCAGGAACCGTCGTCTCTCGCGGAGGGGATCCGGACAGGTCCCGACGACGGGGTCAGGACAGATCCCGACGACAGGGTTTTCCACGACCCTGGCGCCCCGGGGCGCCGGGACCAACCCCATGAAGGGATGTATCCACGGTGAACACGAACTCCACCGGCCCTCTGGGCCGACGCGGATTCCTCCGCGGCTCCGCCGTCCTCGCCGGCGCCGCCGGGATCATCGCAGGCATCGGCGCCTGCGCTCCGAAGGACTCCGGCTCCGGCAGCAGCGGCGACGAATCCGACGCCGGCGGCGCTCCCGCCGGCGAGGCGGATCCGGACGGGCACCTCACCGCCGCCATCAGCTACGAGCTGGGGACCAACGGCTACGACCCGATGACGACGTCGGCCGCCCTGACCGTCGCGGTCAACTGGCACACGCTCGAGGGCCTGACCGAGCTGCACCCCGTCACCCGCGAGGTGTACGCGGCGCTGGCCACCGAGATCCCCAGCGCCGACGGCACCAGCGTCGATGTGACGCTGCGCGACGGCGCGGTCTTCCATGACGGCTCGCCGGTGACCACCGATGACGTCGTCTTCTCGTTCGAGCGCGTCCTGGATCCGGACAACGCCTCGCTGTACGCCCAGTTCATCTCCTTCATCGAGGGGATCCAGAAGAAGGACGACACCACCGTCACCTTCAGCCTGACCAGCCCCACCGGCGTGTTCGCCGAGCGTCTCTCGACGGTGAAGATCGTGCCGCAGGCCGCGGTCGAGGCGGATCCGAAGGCCTTCGACTCGAACCCGATCGGCACCGGCCCCTGGACGATGACCGACAGCGGCGCGGCCTCCAAGATCGTCGAGTTCGAGCGGTTCGACGACTACACCGGCCCCATGCCCGCGAAGGCCGGCACCATGAGCTGGCAGATCATCCCCGATGCGGCCACCCGCACCAACGCGCTGCAGTCCCAGACCGTCCAGGCCATCGACTCGGTGCCCTATCTGTCGATCGACGGGCTCGAGGCCACCAGCGACGTCGAGTCCGTCGGCGGCTTCGGGCTGCTGTTCGCGATGTTCAACAATGCTCCGGACAACCCCTTCAACGATCTGAGGAACCGCCAGGCGTTCCTCTACGCGATCGACATGGACAAGGTCATCGAGACCGGCCTGAGCGGTCAGGCGACGGCGGCGAGCTGCTTCGTCCAGCCCGAGCACCCGAACTACAAGGAGGCCTCGACGGTCTACTCCCTCGACGCGGAGAAAGCCACGTCCCTGTTCGCCGAGACCGGGCTGACCTCCTTCCGGATGCTGGTCACCGACCACGGCTGGGTCCAGCAGGTCACCCCGATCATCCAGGAGTCGCTGACCTCCCTGGGCGTCGAGGTCACCTTCGAGCAGAAGCAGTCCGCCGACGCGTACAACACGATCGACTCGAACCCCGACGCGTACGACGTGATGATCGCCCCCGGCGACCCCTCCGTCTTCGGCAACGATCCCGACCTCCTCATGCGCTGGTGGTACGGAAACGACATCTGGACCGACACCCGCATGCACTGGAAGGGCGAGGGCGCCTACGACGAGGTCCAGGAGCTGCTGACGAAGGGCCTGGAGACGGCCGACGCCGCCGAGCAGGAGAGGGTCTGGAGCCAGCTGTTCGACCTGCTCTCGGACGAGGTCCCGCTGTACCCGCTGTTCCACCGCAAATCGCCCACCGCCTGGGACGGCACCACCCTGGTCGACTTCCAGCCGATCTCCCTGACGGGGCTGAGCTTCGTGGACGTCGCGACCACGACCTCGGCCTGAACCGTCCCCGCCGGGGTCGACCCGCCGTCGGCTCCGGCACCGGGGGCGCCCTGCACCGTCCCCGCCCCGGGGGTGCCCCGTCCCCGACGCCGGGGGTGGCCCGCACCCTCTGCAGTCCCCAGAACCGACACCCTCCGGAGGACCCCGTGTCCCATCTCGTCCGCCTGATCGGACGCCGCCTGATCTCGCTGCCGATCATGATCCTCGGCGCCGCGCTGCTGGTGTTCGTGATCATGTCCTTCTCGCCCTCGGATCCCGCCCGACGCGCGCTCGGCCCGTCGGCCTCCCCGAAGGCGCTGGACATCTACCGCGAGGCCAACGGGCTCAACGACCCGCTGCTGCAGCGGTACTTCTCCTTCGTCGCGGGCTGGTTCCGCGGCGACCTCGGCACCACCAGCGGCAACGTCCCCGTCACCGAGGTCGTCGCCCAGGCCTTCCCGATCACGCTGCAGCTGACCTTCCTCGGACTGCTGATCGCCATCGTGATCTCCGCCGTGCTCGGCGTGCTGGCCGCCCTGTTCCGTGACGGCTGGGTCGACCAGATCATCCGCGTGTTCTCCATCGCCTCGCTGGCGACCCCGTCGTTCTGGCTGGCGATCCTCATGATCCAGTGGCTCGGGGAGGTGCCCGGCGGCTGGGGGATCTTCCCCGCCCTGGTCTCGCGATGGGTCCCGCTGACCGAGGACCCCGCGACCTACGTGCGCAACATCGCGCTGCCGGCCCTCGCTCTCGGCGTCCCGGTGGCGGGCTCGCTGATCCGCGTGGTCCGCACCGCCATGGTCGAGGAGCTCGACCGCGACTACGTGCGCACCGCGATCGGGGCCGGTGTCCCCTATCCGGTCGTGGTCGGCCGCAACGTGCTGCGCAACGCCCTGATCACCCCGGTGACCGTGCTGGGCCTGCGCGTGGGCTACCTCATGGGCGGCGCCGTGATCATCGAGATCATCTTCAACATCCAGGCGATGGGCCAGCTCATCCTCGACGGCGTCACCCGCAACGACGTGTTCCTCGTCCAGGGCGTGACCCTCGTGGTCGCGATCGCCTTCATCGTCGTGAACATCGTCGTGGATCTGCTGTACGTCCTCATCAACCCCCGCATCAGGAGCATCTGACATGCGACCGAAGCTCGGATCCCGCCTCCGGGCCGTCAGCGGCAGCCCGCTGGCGCCCTTCACCGCCCTGCCCTGGCCCAGCCGCATCGCCGTCAGCTTCCTGGTGCTGCTGGCGCTGGTCGCCGTCTTCGCCCCCGTCGTCGCCCCGTACAGTCCGCTCTCGACCGGCACCCCCGTGGTCCCGCCGGGGGCGGAGCACTGGATGGGCACGGACGCCATCGGCCGCGACATCTTCTCCCGGGTCGTCCACGGCGCCCGCTCCTCGCTGCTGATCGGCCTGTCCGCCACGGTGGCCGCCCTGATCGCCGCGATGGTGCTGGGCTCCTTCGCCGCCACCGCCTCGAAGATCCCCTCCGAGATCCTGATGCGCACGCTCGACGTGATCATGTCGTTCCCGGGCATCGCCCTGGCCGCCGTGTTCGTGGCCGTGTTCGGCACCTCGCTGCCGGTGCTGATCTTCGCGATCGGGTTCTTGTACGTGCCGCAGCTGGCCCGGGTGATCCGTGCCAACGTGCTCTCGCAGTTCGGCGAGGACTACGTCGCGGCCTCCCAGGTGATGGGGGCGTCCACCCCGTGGATCCTCCTCAAGCACGTCACCCGCAACTGCATCGCCCCGATCATGGTGTTCGCGACGGTCCTGGTCGCCGACGCGATCGTGCTCGAGGCCTCGCTGTCCTTCATCAACGCCGGTGTCCAGCCGCCGGAGCCCTCCTGGGGCAACATCCTGGCCGACGGCAAGCAGCTGCTGCTGTCGGGCTACTGGTGGCCGACGTTCTTCCCGGGCCTGTCGATCCTGTTGACCGTGCTGGCGCTGAACATCCTCTCCGAAGGGCTCACCGACGCCATGGCCAGTCCACGGATCCGCGCGAAGGTCGATGTCGAGGCCGACGAGCGGGCGGAGGAGCAGGCCGCCCATCGCTCCCCCGAGGAGGCCGACGAGACGCTCGGGGGGACCGACCAGGAGACCTCGCACCGGCTGCTGGTCGATTCCCTCGCCGCGCTGCGCCGGGCGGAGCTGTCGCGTCCGGAGCGTCCGGTGGTCGATGCTTCCGAGCCCCCGCTGCTGCAGGTCAAGGATCTGCGCGTCGCCTTTCCGGAGGCGCACGGCGACATCGACATCCTCGACGGCGTCTCCTTCGAGGTCCGCCCCGGCGAGACCATGGGACTGGTCGGCGAATCCGGCTCCGGGAAATCCGTGGCGTCGCTGGCCGTGATGGGCCTGCTGCCGTCCACCGCACGGGTCAGCGGCTCGGTCGAGCTCGAAGGCGTCGACCTGCTGACGCTGCCCTCGAAGCAGCTCAACGCCCTGCGCGGCCACGAGATCGCGATGATCTACCAGGACGCGCTGAGCTCCCTGAACCCCTCGATGCTGATCCGCTCCCAGATGGCGCAGCTGACCCGCCGCGGCGGGACCCGCTCGGCCTCGGAGCTGCTGGAGCTGGTGGGACTGGAGCCGAAGCGCACCCTGTCCGCCTACCCGCACGAGCTCTCCGGCGGGCAGCGCCAGCGCGTGCTCATCGCCATGGCGCTGACCCGGGACCCCAGGCTGGTGATCGCCGACGAGCCGACCACCGCCCTGGACGTCACCGTGCAGAAGCAGGTCGTGGACCTGCTGAACTCCCTGCGCGAGGAGCTCGGCTTCGCCATGGTGTTCGTCAGCCACGACCTCGCGCTGGTCGCCCAGCTCGCCCACCGCGTGACGGTCATGTACGCCGGGCAGGTGATCGAGCAGGGCACCACCCACGAGATGCTCATCGACCCGCGCCACGAGTACACCCGCGGCCTGCTCGGCTCGGTGCTGTCGATCGAGGCCGGGGCCGACCGGCTCCATCAAGTCGCCGGCACCGTCCCCTCCCCGCGCGACTTCGCCGACGGCGACCGCTTCGCCCCGCGCTCGCTGGATCCGTCGGCCGATCCCGCCACGCGGCCGCAGCTGCTGGAGATCGGCTCGTCCGGTCACCGCGTGGCCGGCACCGGAGCCGCCCCCGCTCCGCTCGACCCTGCACCCCTCGAAGGAGACCCGCGATGACCGCCCCTCCCGCACCGCAGTCCCTCTCCGAGCGCACCGGCGAGATCCCGCCGACGATCGAGCTGCAGGACGTGCACGTCGTGCACAAGCTGCGCACCGGCGGCCTGTTCCACCCGGACACGATCCGGGCGGTCGACGGCGTGAGCGCGTCCGTACGACGCGGCGAGGTGCTCGGCATCGTCGGAGAGTCCGGCTCCGGCAAGTCGACCCTGGCCCGTGTGATGACCGGACTGCAGCCCGTGACCAGCGGTGCCGTCCTGTTCAACGGGCAGCCGATGCAGCACAGCCGGGCTCGCCGCAAGGAGCTGGGCCGCACCGTCTCGGTGGTGTTCCAGGATCCGTCGACCGCGCTGAACCCGCGCCTGCCGGTGCGGGAGACGCTGATGGATCCGCTGCGCGTGCACGGCATCGGCACCGAGCAGCAGCGGCTCGCCCGCGTCCAGGAGCTGCTGCACCTGGTGGGCCTGCCCCCGTCGGCCATCGAGGTGATGCCCCGCCAGATCTCCGGCGGTCAGCGCCAGCGCGTCGCGATCGCCCGGGCCCTGGCCCTGGACCCGCAGATCATCGTCGCCGACGAGCCCACCAGCGCCCTGGACGTGTCCGTGCGCGCCCAGGTGCTGAACCTGCTGATGGACCTCAAGCGCGAGCTCGGCCTGGGCCTGGTGTTCATCTCCCACGACATCAGCACGGTCCGCTTCGTCTCGGACTCGATCATCGTGATGCATCACGGGAAGGTCGTCGAGCACGACGCCGCCCAGCGGATCTTCACCGATGCGCGGGACGAGTACACCCGCACCCTGCTCGCCGCCGCGCCGTCGCTGCTATGACCGGCCGGTCCGGCCGGTCCGCCCGAGCCGGCCCTCCGCGCGAGCCGCCCCGTCCGCACGGGCACGTGCCACCTCGCACCCCGATCACACCCCGTCCCTCGAAGGAGCACCCCTGCCATGACCACCTCGACCCTCTCCGGCGTCGTCCCGCCCCTGCTGACCCCGCTGACCACCGACGGAGACCTCGACCTCCCGTCGCTCGAGCGACTGGTCTCCCGGCTCCTGGACGCCGGGGTCGACGGGATCTTCGCCCTCGGCTCCAGCGGTGAGGTGGCGTTCTTCGACGACGCGATGCGCGGCCGGGTGCTCGAGGCCGTCACCGGCCTCGTCGCCGGGCAGGTGCCGGTCATCGCCGGCGCCATCGACATGCAGACCCATCGCGTGATCCAGCACCTGCGGGCCGCGGAGCGCTTCGACCTCGCCGGATACGTGGTCACCGCCCCGTTCTACGCGATCACCGGACCCGAGGAGATCGACGCCCACTTCCGCGCGGTCGCGACCGCCGCCGATGCGCCGGTCTGGGCCTACGACCTTCCCGTCTGCGTGCACACCAAGCTCGCCCCCGCCCAGCTGCTGCGCCTGGGGCAGGACGGCGTGATCGCCGGCGTGAAGGACTCCAGCGGCGACGACGTCTCCTTCCGTCGTCTGTCGGCCGCGAACCGGGCCGCCGGCTCCCCGTTGACGCTCATGACCGGCCACGAGGTCGTCGTCGACGGCGCCTACCTCGCCGGGGCCGACGGATCCGTGCCGGGGCTCGGGAACGTCGATCCGGCCGGCTACGTGCGGATGCACCGCGTCGCCCGGGCGGGTGACTGGGAGCAGGTGCGGAGCGAGCAGGACCGCCTGGCCGCCCTGTTCGAGATCGTCTTCCAGCCCACCGGGAAGGTGGGCCCGGCCGCCGGCGTGGGCGCCTTCAAGACCGCGCTGCGCGAGCTCGGGGTGTTCTCGTCCAACGTCATGACCTCCCCGATGACGCCGATCGAAGGCGAGGCCGTCGAGCGGATCCGGGCGATCCTCACCGAGAGCGGGCTGCGGGAGGGCGCGGGTGTCTGATCCGGTCCTCGCCCTCGACCTCGGGGGCACCAAGATCCGTGCCGCCCTGGTCACCGGGGCGGGTGTCGACGACGGGGCGAGGCCCGACGACCGGGCGCGTGTCTCCTCGACCCCGGGGGTCGAGCGCGTCGCCACTGTGGCCACCCCCGCGACGGAGGGCGCTGCGGCGATCCTCGACGCCGCGCTCGAGCTGGCCGAGCAGGTGCGCGGCGGCGCCGCGATCCGGGCGGTGGGGGTCTCCTCGGCCGGCGTGATCGACACGGCCCGCGGGACGGTCACCCATGCCACCGATGCGCTGACCGGCTGGGCCGGGGCCGAGATCGCACCGGCCCTCCTCGATCGCTTCGTGGTCCCGGTCAGCGTGCTGAACGATGTGCACGCCCACGGGATCGGCGAGGCCCGGTTCGGGGTCGGTCGCGGGCGCGCCTCCCTGCTGCTGGTCGCCGTCGGCACCGGGATCGGTGGCTGTCAGGTCCTGGACGGCTCGCCCGTGCTGGGCTCCCGCGGCGCCGCCGGGCACATCGGCCATCTGGCGGTGCCCGACGCCGAGGGCGTGCCCTGCCCCTGCGGTCGCACCGGCCACCTCGAGGGCCTCGCCTCCGGCCCGGGGATCGTGCGGCTGGCCCGGCGGCTGGGCGCCGATCCCGCGCCGGTCGACGGCCACGCCCTCGCCCGGGCCTCCCGGGAGGGTGACCGGGCGGCGCGCGAGGCGTACCGGATCGCGGGCGTCGCGACCGGCCGGACGATCGGCGGTCTGCTGAACGTGCTGGATGCGGAGGTGGTGGCACTGACCGGTGGGGTGAGCGAGGCCGAGAGCCCCTGGCGCGACGCCGTGTCCGAGGGGATCGCGCACGATGTCATGGAGGTGGTGGAAGATACCCCGGTGCTCGCCGCCCGCGCCGGGAACCATGCCGCGCTGCTGGGTGCCGCCGCCCGCGCCGAGGACGCGCTGCGCGGTGCTGATCGTGGTCCCCGCACCGGACCGTGTCCGTCCTGACCGCCCTTCCTCGTCCTCCTCCCCGTCGTCCTCGCCTCCCCGTTGTCCTCGCCTCCCCGTCGTCCTGGTGAAAGGTCCCGCATGCATCCCCTGATCGCTCCGCTCGAGGGCTCGTTGATCGTCTCCTGCCAGGCCTACCCCGGGGAGCCGATGCGCGATCCGCGCACCATGGCCCAGGTCGCCGCCGCCGTCAGCGCCGGCGGCGCCTCCGCCGTCCGCGCCCAGGGCCTGGACGACATCCGCGCCATCAAGAACACCGTCGACGTCCCCGTCATCGGCATCTGGAAGGACGGCACCGACGGCGTGTTCATCACCCCCACCCTCGACCACTGCCTCGCCGTCATCGACGCCGGCGCCGACATCCTCGCCCTCGACGGCACCCGACGCGACCGCCCCGACGGCCGCACCCTCGAACAGACCATCACCACAGTCCGCGAACGCTTCGACGGCCCCATCATGGCCGACTGCGACAGCGTCGAGGCCGCCCTCGCCGCCGCCGACCTCGGCATCGACCTCATCGGCACCACCCTCGCCGGCTACACCCACGCACGACCCACGACCACCGGCCCCGACCTCGACCTCCTCCACCACCTCACCGACCGGCTCCCCACCGGTTCCATGCTCATCGCCGAAGGCCGCGTCCACACCCCCGCCCACGCCGCCGCCTGCCGCACCGCCGGCGCCCACGCCGTCGTCGTCGGCACCGCCATCACCCACCCCACCACCCTCACCACCTGGTTCCACGACGCCCTCGCCCCCTGACGGGGCGAGCTGCACGAAGAACACCCATCCCGACGAAGGAATACCTGATGGAGAACCACCTGACCCGACGCGGCCTGCTCGGCACGGCCGCCGCCGTGACCGCTCTCGGTGCCGGCACCGCCGCCGGAGCGCTGCCCCCGCCGACGGAGAACGGCCGCCGCCACGGCACCTACGAGGACCAGGCGCTGGCCTGGTCCGGGTACCAGGGCGTGGACAACTTCCGCATCCCCGCCCTGGCCGTCGCCCCCAACGGCGACCTGCTGGCCGCCTTCGACAAACGTCCCGGCTTCGGGGACGCGCCGGCGCCGAACTCCGTGTGGCAGCGCCGCTCCCGCGACGGCGGGCACACCTGGGGCGAGCCGACGGTGGTGCGCCAGGGCTTCGAGTCCGACGTGCCCGGCGAGAAGCTCGGCTACTCCGATCCGTCCTACGTGGTCGACCGCGAGGCCGGTCTGGTCTACTGCTTCTGCGTGTTCTCGAAGGACACCGGGGTGTGGAACGGCGAGTACGGCAACGACGACGAGGACCGCGGCGTGCTCAGCGCGAACCTGTCCGTCAGCCGCGACTCGGGCGAGACCTGGGAGCACCGCTCGGTCACCGAGATCGTCAAGCCGACGGACTGCCGGGCCACCTTCGCCTCCTCCGGCGCCGGCATCCAGCTGCGCTACGGGAAGCACGCGGGCCGCCTGGTCCAGCAGTACGCGGGGTTCTTCCGCGGCGCCGGCGACGGCGAGATCGTCCAGGCCTACTCCGTCTACTCCGACGACCACGGGCAGAGCTGGACCATGGGCACCCCGGTCGGCACCGAGATGGACGAGAACAAGGTCGTCGAGCTCTCCGACGGCACGCTGATGATGAACTCCCGCGAGCATGTGCGCACCGGGCACCGGTGGGTGGCGCTCAGCCACGACGGCGGCGAGACCTGGCAGGACCTGCACCGCGACCTGTCCCTGCGGGACCCGGGCAACAACGCGCACATCACCCGGGCCTACCCGGATGCGCCGCAGAGCTCCGCGAGGGCCCGCGTCCTGCTGTTCTCCCATGCGGACCACGTGCCCGACGACCGCGTGAACGGCACGATCGAGATCTCGACCGATGACGGCGCCACCTGGGAGCGCAAGCGGGTCTTCGATCCCGGCGTCTGCCAGTACTCCGTCATCATCGCGATCGGACGCGATCAATACGGACTGCTGTACGAGGCGGCGGGATCGACCATCACCTTCGCCCGCCTCGACATGGATTGGATCCTCTCACGGTGATCTCCCTCGGACCCGGCCCCGCCCCGGTCCCGGATGCCCCGCTCCCCCACACGGTCCTGGCCCGGGCCGGGGACGGGCCGTGGCCGCGCTATCGCATCGTGAGCCTCGTCCATCTCGGAGGCGGCCAGGTGCTGGCCGCCTTCGACGGGCGCGACACCGGGCAGGACGTTCCCGATCCGACCGGCCTCGTCCAGCGCGGCTCGCTGGACGGCGGGCGCACCTGGGGGCCCTTCGAGACGCTGCGCGCCGCGGATCGCGAGGGGCGGCACTGGTACTGCGACCCCAGCTATGTCCGGGACCGCGAGACCGGTGCGCTGCACGTGTTCCACACCCATGCGAAGGATCGCGGGGTCTGGGACGCGGCGGCCGGGACCGACGACGCCGACCGCGACGTGCTCGGCTCGGCCGTCGCCACCAGCGTCGACCAGGGCCGGACCTGGTCGTACCGCTCCGTCACCGCCGTCGCGGCACCGCCCGAGCTGGTGCGCACGGCGTTCCCCACCTCGGGGACCGGTATGCAGCTGCGTCGCGGTCCGCACGCCGGACGCCTGCTGCAGCCCTACTGCGGATGGTTCTGGGCCGACGGGCGGGCGGCGGAGGACGGCCGGTCGACGCCCGGCAGGACCCGCGAGGTGGTCCGCTCCTACGTGCTGTTCTCCGACGATCACGGGCAGACGTGGCAGCGGGGCGAGGCCGTCGGCGAGGACATGGACGAGACCACGATCGTGGAGCTCTCCGACGGGAAGGTGCTGCTGAACTCCCGCGATCACGCCCGCGGCGGGCACCGCCGGATCGCGGTCTCCGCCGACGGCGGCGCGACCTGGGAGGACCGTGACATCGACGAGCAGTTCGTGGACCCCGGCAACAACGCCCAGCTGGCCCGGCGCTTCCCCGAAGCCGACCCCGCGGACCCGCGCTCGCGGATGCTGCTCTTCAGCAGCTCCTGGGACCGCTTCGCGCGGATCCGTGGCACCGTCAGCCGCTCCTCGGACGACGGGGCCACCTGGGGCGAGGCGCTCGTGTTCGAGCCCGGCCCGCTGGACTACTCGGTGGTGCAGCCGCTGGACGACGGGGCGATCGGCATCCTCTGGGAGGTCGAGTCGCGCGAGATCCGCTTCGCCCGGGTCGAGGCGGAGAAGCTCGACCGCTGAGGCACGGAGGGCGGCGACACCCTGGACGGGTGCCGCCGCCCTCGTCGTCCCCGGCTCAGCGGGCGCCGGGCTTCGGCGGCTCCGGGTCGTCGATCGTGAACTGCGGGGAGGTGTAGCTCTCCCAGTGATCCGGGTTCTCCGGATCGCCGAGCGGCTTCAGCACCCGCATCTCCAGGACGTAGTCCCCGTTCTTCACCGTCTTCGACTTCTGGTTCTTCAGCGCGTAGCTGCCGTCCCAGGCGAAGACCTCGGGCTCACCGGAACGGCCGAGGTGATCGGCGGCCTCGATCAGCCCGACCGAGGGGTTGACCAGCTTGGCCTTCCCGCCCTCATTGATCCGGTAGGCGCGGATCTCGAGCCGCTCGGCCGGATACTGGAAGTAGTAGGCGAGGTACGGGACGTCCCCGTTCTGCATCGTGTAGGTGTGCCCGCCGTCCGGGTCCAGCAGCACGCTGCCGGCCCCGTCGCTCACGCCGAGGACGGGCAGACCCATCCCCTGGTCATCCAGCACGGGCAGCGCCTGGTAGTCGCCCGACATGCCCGCGTACGGGACGACGAGGTCCTCGTCGTCCCCGATGAGCGTCACCCAGCCGCCGTAGATGTGTCCGTCCACGCCGAAATCCTCCCCGAGCGTCACGGTGACCTCGGCGGATCCCTGCGCGGGAACGGTCACGGACGAGGCCGACGGCTCGGCGATCCCGCCGGCCACGGAGAAGGTCGGGTCGAAGGTGGGGGCGCCGGTGGCGATCCCGTGGCGGATGCCGACGTCATAGGTCTGCTCCTGGTCGGAGGAGTTGGTGACGTCCAGCGTGACGGTCCGGGGGCCGTCCTCGCCCTCGCCGAGGGAGATGGACGGCTCGTCGACGGTGGTCGTGGTGTGCACGGCCTCGACCATGTCCAGCAGGCCGGCACCCTGGCGGTGCACCGGTTCGAGGTAGCCCTGATCGGGCATCAGCGACCAGGTCAGCGGATCCGCAGTGTTCATCATCGCGGTCTTGACGCCCTGGGGATCCAGGGTCGGGTCCGACTCCAGCAGCAGCGCGGCCGCGCCGGCGACGTGCGGTGCCGCCATCGACGTGCCCGACATGGAACCGTGGCCGCCCTGCTCGAGCGGGAGCGTCGACCAGATCGATCCGCCCGGGGCGGCGATGTCCGGCTTCAGCGCCAGCTCGGCGGTGAGCCCGTAGGAGGAGAAGGACGAGACCAGGCCGCCGGTGGCGTTCTGAACCGTCGTGGCCCCCTCCTGCCAGGCCCACGTCACCTCGCCGCCGGCGAGTGCGTCCTGCAGTTCCAGGCCGTCGGCCTGACCGATCATGACCACCGGGACGGTGATCGCCGGATCACCCTCGACCGTCGGGTTCACGGCGCCGGGCGAGTTGTTGTACAGGATCACGGCGTCATAGCCCGCGGACTGCCCGGCGGACGCCTTCTCGTAGAACGCGCAGACCCCGCGCTCGATCAGCAGCGCCTGGCCCGGTCCGGACGCCGGGGTGACGGCGGCGGGATCGCAGGCCTGCGCGGCCTCGGTGCCCGGCGCACCGGCGGACACGAGCGCGAGCTCGCCGGAGGTCGGGGCGTCGGGCGCGCCTTCTGCCGAGGAGTAGGCCCGCTCCACCCCGGCCGCGGTGGCGTAGGGCGACTGGCGGTGGGTGTTGTCCACCGAGGCGACCGTGATCGCGTCGGCCGCGACCCCGGGGGCGCCGCTGGAGAAGGTGCCTGCCTCGCCCTCGTTGCCGGCGGAGATGACGACGGTGACACCGGTCGCGGTGAGCGCGTCGGACAGCTGCGCCGTCGGGTAGTCCTGCCAGGTCACGAAGCTCGCTCCGAGTGACATGTTCACCACGTCGGCGCCGTCGGCCGCGGCCTGCTCCATCGCTTCGAGGATCACGTCGGTGCTGCTGGTCCCGTCGCAGCCGAAGATGCGGTAGGCCAGGAGGTCGGCCTCCGGGGCCACGCCGGTCACCTCGCCGTCGGCACCGATGATGCCGGCGACGTGGGTGCCGTGGCCCCCGCAGTCGTCGGGGTACGCATCCGGCTCGGGGACGTCCCCGGCGGAGGAGTCGTAGTCGTCGCCGACGTAGTCGTAGCCGCCGATCACGCGCTCCCCGGGAAAGTCCGCCTGCTCGTCGTCGACCCCGGAGCCGCCGAGGTCGGGATTGTTGTAGTCGATGCCGGAGTCGATCACCGCGACCGTGACGCCCTCCCCGGTGAGACCGTCGACCTCCTGGACCTGATCGACGCCCGTCATGGCATTGCCGTACACGTCCTCCGGGGCGGCGTCCGACGGCTCCGGCGCCTGGACCTCGAGGACCGGGTAGACCGCCTCGACGCCCGCGACGCCGCGGAGCTTGGCGACGTCGGTGTCCTCTATCTCCACGGACATGCCGTTCCACCCGGAGACGAAGGATTCCTTGACCGTCATCGGGATCTGGGCGTCCTCGGCCCGCTGGCGGACCTCGTCCTGGTTCGTCGAGTTGGCGGAGGAGCTGCCGCCCTTCAACGTCGGGGACCCGGAGACCTCGACGAGCCATCGGCCCGGGATCGCGGACTCCGCCGAATCCAGGACGTCGTCCGGGGTAGGGACCTCGACCCCGAGATCGGAGGCGGATCCGAGCAGCTCGGGATCACCGCCGTCGGCGAGCGCGGGCGGGGCCACGAGGAGCCCGGCGACGAGCGCCGCGCCGGCGGTGGCCGCGAGAGCTCCGCGGGGTCTGGGCAGGACAGGACGGACGAGGGGCATCGTTGCAGACCTCCAGGGATGGGATGGACGGTGCGCTGCGCCACATCGCGCCCGGAGATCCGGTGCACACCGGCACCACGCATTTCACCACGGCCCTCCCCGATCCGCAGGCGAATGCTGCGATCGGTGGATCTCGAACGCGTTGCGACGCCGGCCGTGACCGATACCCTCACCTGCGTGACTCCCACCGCCGACGCCTCCACGACGCCGCCGGAGCTCGGGCACCGTCCCGTCACCGATCCCACCACGGCGCGGCGCCTGGTCCCGCCGGCGCTGGCCGTGCTCGCCGCGCTCGCGTACGGGCTGCTGGGCAGCCAGCAGTTCCGCCACCTCGTCGCCCGGTCCTGGGACCTGGGGATCTTCACGCAGCTGGCCAGGGCCTACGGCGAGCTGCGGGCGCCGATCGTCCCCATCAAGGGCGACGCCGTGAACCTGCTGGGCGATCACTTCCATCCGATCCTGGTGCTGCTGGCCCCGGTGTGGTGGGTCTGGCCCTCCGGGGAAGCGCTGCTGTGGACCCAGGCGCTCCTGTTCGCGGTCTCGGCGATCCCGCTGACCCGTCTGGCGATCGACCGGCTGGGCCCCGGCCTCGGATCGCTCGCCGGCGCGGCCTACGTGTTCTCCTTCGGCCTGCAGTCCGCCGCCGCAGTGCAGTTCCACGAGATCGCGTTCGCGGTGCCATTGCTCGCCCTGTCCCTGACCGCCCTGCTGCGGGACCGCTCGCTGGCCGCGGTCCTCTGGGCGGCGCCGCTGGTGCTGGTCAAGGAGGATCTCGGGCTGACCGTCGCGCTGCTCGGCGGATTGATCGCGCTGCGGGACCGTGCCCACCGGCGGGAGGGGCTCGGCCTGGCGGCGTGGGGCGCGGGCTGGTTCGTGCTGTCCACGTTCGTGATCCTGCCGCTGCTGAACACCGCCGGGCAGTACGACTACACGGACAACCTCGGGACGCCGCTGGAGGTGTTCTGGCCCCCGGTGAAGTGGGTGACCGTCGCGATGCTGCTGCTCGCCGCGGGCGTCATCGGGGCCCGCTCCCCGCTGATCCTGCTCATGATCCCGACGCTGGCATGGCGCTTCACCGGCACCGTCGAGTTCTACTGGGAATGGGGCTGGCACTACGACGCGGTGCTGATGCCGATCGCGCTCGCGGCGCTGCTGGACGCGCTCGGGGACCGTCGCGGCGGGAGGGCGACGGCCGGCCTCCGCCGGGACGTCCCGCGCCCCGGTCGCCGGGTCCGCGTCACGGCGGTCGCGGCCACGGCCGCGGTCACTCTGGTGCTCGGCGGGGCGATGCCGGTGCTCGACGTCGTGCGCCCCTCGCAGTGGGAGCCGACCTGGCGCGCCGAACCGGCCGCCGCGGCGCTCGAGGCCGTCCCCGATGGCACCGTGCTCGCCGTGGACATCACGCTGATGGCCCACGCGGTCCCCGACCACGACGTGCAGTGGATCCATGGTCCCAACCAGCGGGTCCCCGACTGCGTGCTCAGCGACGAGTACGCCTTCTCCTGGGACGGTCGCCCGCCGGGGGACATCGCGGACTGGGCGGAGCAGACCTGGGGCGGCGACTATCTGACCGTGTTCGACGACGGCGGGTTCTCGGTGGCCTGCCGGGCGTGAGCGGGGGTGGGTGAGGCAGCACGGGCGGTGGGTGAGGCAGCACGGGCCGGTCGCTCAGCGGTGGCTTCCACCGGATCCGGACGCGGAGGGCTCAGTCGCTGCCCTGGTCGTGTGTGCGCGAAGACGTCGCCTCGGGCGATTCTGCGTCCTCGCCGGCTGATGGATCCGGCTCCTCGCTCGACGTCGCCTCGTCCTCGGCGTCGCCCGGCACGTCGGTCGCGGGGTCGTCCTCGGGGGTCGTCGTGGGCGGTGTCCAGTCGCTGTCGCCCCCGCCATCGGACGCACCACCACCATCGGATGCACCACCACCATCGGATGCGCCGCCGCCATCCGATGCACCGCCGCCATCCGATGCACCGCCGCCATCCGATGCACCACCACCATCGGATGCACCACCACCATCGGATGCGCCGCCGCCATCCGATGCACCGCCGCCATCCGATGCGCCACCGCCATCCGATGCACCGCCGCCATCCGATGCGCCACCGCCATCCGATGCACCGCCGCCATCGTGCCAGCCGCCTCCGTCGGTGCTTCCCCCGGGGCCGTTCCCAGAGCCGTCCTGGGAGGGACGCGTCGGCTCATCGGTGCCGGTGGCGGTGCCGTCCTGCTCGGGTGCCGACGGGTCGGTGGTCGACTCCGGGGCGGCAGCCGAGGTCCCTTCCGCGGTGGGCTCCTCGGTCGCCGGGTCCTCCGTCACCGGTTCCTCCGTCGCCGAGTCCCCGGTCGCTGGGTCCTCCGTCGCCGAGTCCTCGGTCGCCGGGTCCTCGGGGGTGTTCGTGACGGGATCGAGGTCCTCGGGGCTCGGCGCGGGGGCACCGCCGCCGTCCGACGGGCCCGCTTCGCGCAGCGGCTTCTCGGTGGAGGGTCCGGAGCCCCCGGCGAGCGCGTCCAGCGGTCCGATCCCGGCGACGCCGAACCCCGTCAGGCCCCCGACAGCGACCACGCATCCCGCGGCCAGCGCCACGCTCGTCCGTGCCCGCGTGGACACCGGCTCGGTGCTGCGGATACCCAGAGCTCGCCTGCGCATCTGTCCCCTCCTGATCGCACTGCCGGGCGAGCGCTGTCGCTCGCAATCGCTGCGCTCGACACCGGCAGGTGTCACCCGGCCGGTACTGCCAGATCGTCCTCGTCCAGGGTAGGTGGTCGACGCCGATGACCGGCACCCCTCCATCGCATATGGACCATGAGGTCTGGCGCGTCGAATGGACCCGGGTGATCCGACACGTCAGACCGCACGGTCCGCCGCTCCGCCCCGCCAGGCCACGAGGCACGCCGCTCCGCCCCGCCGGGCCACCGGGCGGAAGATCCTCACCGTCAGTCCAGCTTCACGTGACGGGTGCGGCGGGCCCGCGGGTCGACGTGGGCCTGCTCCCGCTTCGCCTTCGCCGACTCCACCCACAGCCGCCATGGGGAGTAGCGCTCCACGGCCAGGGCGATCTGCAGACCCCGCGATAGCGCCTGGTCCGTCGGCGTCGCCGGCAGAGCCGTGAGCTCCGCGGCGTACTGCGGCAGCAGATGCGCCGCACCGAAGGCGCTCCAGCGCGCGGCGACCTGCGTGATCTGACTGCGGGTGTCCAGCATCGAATGCCCTGCCCGAGGCACCTCCAGCAGATCCGCTCCGGGGATCCGTGCCACCAGCTCACGCGCGATCACGGGTGGCGAGACGAGGTCCTGACGGCCCGTGAGGACGAGGGTCGGGGCCGTGATCGCAGGGGCGAGCTGGTGCAGATCCAGCACCTCGCCCGTGAACGGCGGCACCGCCCGGGCCTGCTGCCCGACGACCACCAGCGGATCGAGCGGGCCGCCGTCGGCGTGGTGGCCGTGGCCGAGCTCGCTGTGGCTGATCCGGGCCGTGAGGTCGTACTCCATCACGTAGGGCGTGTTCTGCAGCCATTCCTGGTTCAGCACCTGCCGCACGCTGTTCCAGGTCAGCTGTCCGCGTCCCAGGGCGAGCAGGTCCACCAGGTCGCGCACCGCCGAGGGGCCGCCGTGCTCGTGGACGGCGAGCACCACGGGCCCGGCGCGGTGGGCGTCGATCACGCCCTCGGCGGCCAGGCGTCGCAGCGTGGAGGCGATCGTCGACGTCGACGGCTCGGTGCCCTCCCAGTACAGGCCCCGCAGGGCCGCCTGCGCGACACGCTCGTCGTCGGCGCCGGTCAGCGGCGAGTCCAGCACCAGCGAGTGCACCCGGCCGGGGTGGAGGGCGGCCAGCGCCTGCGCGAGGTAGGCGCCGTAGCCGACGCCGTAGACGCTGACGCGAGGGACCCGCGCGTGGTCCAGCACCGCGAGCAGGTCGTCGAGGACCTCGCGCACGGAGATCACGGACGCCGGGAGGTCCTCCCCGGTGGAGTCCAGACGGGACAGCCCGACGCCGCGGTGCTCCATCATCAGCACATCGAGCCCGCGCCCGGCGAGCGCGCGACGCAGCACGTCGTAGGGCAGCACCGAGCCCCGCCCCGGCCCGTCGGGGATCAGCAGCACGGGCACCTGGGGCGGCGCCCCCGCCGGCGAGGTTCCCCCCGTCCCGGCTGCAGGACGGCGGGCTCGTCGCGGCACCGTGCGGGCGTAGCGCAGAGGGAACAGGCGCGGGTCAGCGGCGGAGAACTCGCGGTAGACCGTCATCAGGTCGTTGCGGATCTGCAGGAGGTCGTCCTGCGCGGGACGGTCGAAGAGGTCGACGGATCGCATGGCTGCGGGAGTCACTCGCCGGTCCGGCCGTCCAGCAGCTCGGCGAGCACATCGAGCTGCCCGGCGTGGCGCGCGGTCTCCTCCACCATGTGGGTGAGCACCCAGCGCACCGTGACCACCTCGGGCCTGCCGCGCAGCTCCTCCTCGACGTCACGGCCGAGCAGCTGGGCCCGGGAGAGCCGGGTCGCGGCCTCGTAGTCCTCGAGCGCCCCGGCGAGGGAGGCGCCGCCGTCCATCTCCCAGGCGTGGGACGGGCCCGATCCGTCCTCCCAGGCATAGCCGACCTCGTCGACCGGGACGGCGCCGAGGATCTGCCGGAACCAGTAGCGCTCGGTGTCCGCCAGATGGCGCACCATCCCTGTCACCGTCGTGGCGGAGCCGAGCATCCGGGCCGAGGCCTGCTCGTCGCTCAGTCCCTCGACCTTCCACCGGATCGTCGCGCGCAGGAAGTCGAGGAAACCCTCGAGAGTGGCCATCTCATCGGCGACCGACGGCGGCTCGGGTCGGCCCGCACCGTCGGACGGCCCCCGGGCCTCGGAGGCCGCCGTCGACGCCTGTTCATCGGCCAGCCGGTCCACCAGGACGTCGAGCTCGTCGGGAGCGTCGGCGGACACCGGGGCGAGGGTCCCCGGCGGGTCCGCGCGGTGGTTCGGACTCATCAGCGCTGTCCGCCGACGTCGCCGACGGTGTTCCACAGGAAGGTGTACATCAGGGCGTTCATGCGGGCGGCCTGCTCGTTGGTGGCCGCGCCGCCGTGCCCGCCCTCGGTGTTCTCCCACGAGCGCACGTCGGCCCCCAGCGACTCCATGGCGGCGGCGAACTTGCGGGCGTGGCCGGGGTGGACACGGTCGTCCCGAGTGGACGTGAGCAGGAACGTCGGCGGGTAATCCGTCCCTTCGGCCAGCAGGTGGTAGGGGCTGAAGGTGCGCACGAACTCCCAGTCGTCGGTGTCCGGATCGCCGTACTCCGCCATCCAGGACGCCCCGGCCAGCAGGTGCGAGTACCGCTTCATGTCCAGCAGCGGGACCTGGATGACGACCGCGCCGAACAGCTCCGGATACCGGGTGACCATGTTGCCGGTGAGCAGACCGCCGTTGGAGCCGCCGCGCACGGCGAGATGGTCGCGGTCGGTCACGTCGCGCTCGACGAGGTCCTTCGCGACCGAGGAGAAGTCCTCATAGGCCCGGTGGCGGTTCTCGGTCAGCGCCGCCTGGTGCCACGTCGGTCCGTACTCGCCGCCGCCGCGGATGTTCGCCAGCACGTAGGTGCCGCCGCGCTCCAGCCAGGCCTTCCCGATCGCCCCCAGATAGCCGGGGGTCAGGGAGATCTCGAAGCCGCCGTAGCCGTACAGCAGGGTCGGCACGGGGGCCTCGGCCTCCGCCCGGTCCTGGCGGGAGATCTCGAAATAGGGGACACGGGTGCCGTCGTCGCTGGTCGCGAAGTGCTGGCTGACGTCCAGTCCCTCCGCGTCGAAGCGCGCGGGAGTGGTCTTGATGACGTCGAGGTCGCCCGCCTCCCCGTCGGTCGGGATCTCCGCGAGGTCGCCCAGCTGCAGCGTGGTGGGCTCGAGGAAGCCGGTGACGGTCACCCAGACCCGGTCGTCGACGTCGGCGTCGACCGCGGCCACCCCGATCGAGCCGCGCAGCTCCGGGTAGAGGTCCTGCTGCACCCAGGCACCGTGCTCGTCGCGGTAGTGGACCTCCAGGCGGTGGACCACGTCCTCGAGGATCGACAGCACGATCGTCGACCGGGTGATGGTCATGTCCGCCAGCGACGTGGTCTCGGTGGGCTCGAACAGCATGTGCAGCTCGGGCTCGCCGGCCTGGAAGCGGGCGAAGTCGCCGACGACGAGGGACCCCGCGGGGAAGGTCGATCCCGCCACGTCCCAGTCGCTGCGGGGATGGAAGATCCCCAGGTCGCGGTGGGCGCTGGCCTCGAGGTCGCGGGGGACGTCGACCCGGGTCAGCTCCGGCGGCTGCGTCGTGCGGTCGACGACGTGCATGGTGGAGTCGTAGAAGGCGTGCGCCTCGATCACCCAGTCGCGCTCCCAGCCGGGGGTGGAGTCGTGGGCGGCGAAGACCGCCATGTCCTCCGCGGGGATCTCGTGGACCAGGTGCGCGTCGGACAGCGCGGTGCCGCGGTTCCACAGCCGTGCCTGCCGGGCGTACCCCGAGGTGGTCATGGTGTCCTCGCCGAAGTCGGTGGAGACCCAGACGGTGTCGGCGTCGATCCAGCTCAGACCGCCCTTCGCCTCGGGGCGGACGAAGCCGCCCGCGGACTCGGGCACGAAGGAGAGGGTCTCGAGGTCGAACTCGCGGGTGACGTCGGCATCGGAGCCGCCGTGGGAGAGGTCCACCAGGGCGTGGCGGTAGGGCTCTCCCTCGGCGTGACCTGCCGGCCGCAGCAGGCTCGCACCGTGCCACACCCAGTCCTCACCCTCGGCCTCGTTGAGCGCATCGAGGTCCAGCAGGATCTCCCATTCTGGGTCCTCGCCGCGGTAGGACTCGAGCGTCGTGCGGCGCCAGAGACCCCGCTCGTGCTCGGCGTCGGTCCAGAAGTTGTACAGATGGTCGCCGCGCATCACGACGCCGGGGATCTTGTCCTTGGCGTCGAGGATCTCGAGGATCTCCCGCTGCAACGTGGCGGCCAGCGGCGCCCCGTCCGCGTCGCGCGGATCGACCACCTGCTCGAGCTCGGACTCCGCGCGGGCATTGCGCTCGTGGACCCAGGCCAGGGCGTCCTCGCCGGTGACCTCCTCGAGCCACTGGTGGGGGTCGGCGCTGCCGTCGGAGGCGGGCAGGGACGGCGTCAGGGTGCGCTGCGCGGCGGGGTCCTGCGAGGCATGGGTCTGCGAGGCGGGGTCGGTCATGGATGCTCCTTCTCGGCGATGTCGGCGGCGAACTCCGTCAGGACCGCCCTCCAGATGTCCTTCCAGGCGTCGCGGGCTGCGGCGGTCACGATGCCCTTGTGCTCGAGACCCACCGTGCTGCGGGCGGCCCCGTCGTGATGGTCCTTGGTGGTGATGTTGACGCTGAGCCGGCTGCCGTCGGCCACGGTGGCGCGCCAGTACCTCCAGGTGTCGGTGGCGGTCAGGGTCGGCTCCTCGAGTCCGA
The DNA here is from genome assembly GCF_001969445.1 of Brachybacterium sp. P6-10-X1. NCBI lineage: Bacteria > Bacillati > Actinomycetota > Actinomycetes > Micrococcales > Dermabacteraceae > Brachybacterium > Brachybacterium sp. P6-10-X1. The sequence goes on along the minus strand of NZ_CP017297.1, from coordinate 4,060,060 downwards.
GCTCCTCCCGGCGCTGCGGAGTGAGGTGCGCGTCCCAGGCATCGCGCGCCCGGTCCATGTCGCCGGCGACGGTCCTGGAGGCGGAGGCCGCGAAGTCGCCGGCGCTGCTCTGCCCGACGACGCGACGGCCGATCACCTGCTCGTAGGCGACGGTGACGCCCTGAGCCCACCATTCGGAGATCTCCCAGCGCTCAGGAAGCAGCCGGGCGATGGCGGTGTGGTCGAGGGTCCGGCCGTCGGCCCCGTCGATCCGCTGGACCCAGGTCCCCAGCGAGGTGCCCGTCGCCGTTTCGATCGCCGCAGCCCGAGGGTGCTCCCGGGGCGAGGTCTCGGTGCTCATGGCCCCAGCCTACGGGGCTGGTCGTGCCGCAGGTCACCAGTTCCTGGAGGTCGCCGCGGCGTGGAACACTGGCGCCATGCGCCGACGACACCTCCTGGCCCTGGCCCCCGTGGCCGCGCTCGCCGCCTGCACCGAGCAGGACGAGGACCCGCAGGCCGATCCGGAGCGGACCGGAGCGGCCGACCCCGAGGAGACCGGCGACGGCCAGGCCGAGGAGTCGGCCGACGAAGGACGGGTCGAGGAGACCTCGGAGCCGCCCTCGGCCGCCGAGCTGCTGCTGGAGGATCTCCCCTCCCGCGAGCTGGCCGGACAGCTGGTGCTGGTCGGCATCGCCGCGGGCACCGAGTTCCCCGCCGACGTGCTCACCGAGCATCACGCCGCCGGGGTCTTCCTGCTGCAGGTGTGGGAGAGCGCCACCGCGGTCGACGACACCGTGGCCGCCGCCCGGGAGAGCTCGCGGCAGGACCTGCCCCCGCTGATCGCCGTCGACCAGGAAGGCGGCGAGGTGCGGATGCTGCGCGGAGAGGCCGCTCGGCGCACCCCGTCGGCGGAGGAGCTCGGCGCCGAGGGGCCCGCCGCCGTCACCGAGGCCTACACGACCATCGGGGAGGACCTCGCCGCGCGCGGCATCCAGGTCGCCTTCTCCCCCGTCGCCGACGTCGTCGACCCCGACCTGGGCGATGCCAACGAACCGGTCGGCGGGCTCGACCGCGGCTTCGGCACGGACCCTGAACAGGTCGGAGAGTGCGTCGCCGCGGCGGTCGAGGCGCTCGACGCCCAGGGCGTGGCCGCGACTCTCAAGCACTTCCCCGGCCTGGGACGGGTGGAGCAGAACACCGACTTCTCGGCCGAGGGGATCGAGGACCCGGTCACCGGGATGGACGATCCGTTCCTGGAATCCTTCGCCGCCGGGATCGATGCCGGCGCCGGCCTGGTGATGATGTCCTCGGCGATCTACCCGCAGCTCGAGGCCGACGTCCCGGCCATGTTCTCCCGTGTCGCGATCCAGGATCTGCTGCGTGACCGGATGGGCTTCGACGGGCTCGTGATCACCGACGACATCGGCAACGCGAAGGCCGTCGCGGCCGTCCCGGTCGCCGAGCGGGCCACCCGGCTGCTCGAGGCGGGCGGCGATGTGCTCGTGACGGCGGACCCCTCGATCACCGGCCAACTGGTCGACGCGATCGAGGACTGGGCCGCCGCAGGGCCGGAGAACGAGCAGCGGGTGCGCGAGTCCGCCGCGCGCATGCTCTCGCTGAAGGAGGACCTGGGGCTGCTCGAGCGCTGATCGACGCGGTGGGCCCCTACTGCGCGATGGGCCCCTACTGCTTGTCGAGGGTGATGAGGTGGTTCAGGGGGTGGTATCCGCCGCGGGTGCGGGAGATCTTCCACTCCCCCGCGTTCTCGATGGCGCTGGCGAGGAACTCGCGGGCCGAGGCCACGATCGTGACCAGGTCGTCGTCGGCCCCCTCTCCACCGATGTCCCCCAGCTCCCCGGCGCGGTCGAACTCTTCGATGCGGGCCAGCTGCGCCGCGATCGCGGCCGAGAGCGTCGCCCCGGCACCGCGCACCCGCCGTCCCGGCACCCGGTCCGCGCGCAGCAGGTCCGTGCCGCCGGGATGGACGAGGACGTCGACCGCGTCCTCGGCCTCCAGCCGACCTCCGGTGATCAGCACGGCGGTCGGGCCCAGCTCCTGCAGCGCGAGGGCCTGCTCGCGCATCTCGTCGATCGAGGTGGCCAGCGGTCGGCCGAGCAGTTGGGCGGCCTCGGCCATGTTCGGCGTCAGGATGTCCACCAGCGGCACGAGCGTGCTGCGCAGGGCCCGCGCCCCTTCGGCGGAGATCAGCGGCGCGCCGTCGCTGGAGACCATCACGGGGTCCAGGACGAGGCGTCCCAGACGCCCTCGGTGCTCACGGACCGCCCCGGCGACCGCCTCGACCACGGCGGCACTGCCCAGGGCGCCGATCTTGGTGACGTCCAGCAGGAGGTCCGCCGCGACCGCGTCGATCTGGCTGCGCACGACGTCGCCCGGGAGGTAGTGGGTCCCGATGAGCTCGCGGGTGTTCACCGCGGCGACCATGGTGACCGCGGAGGCCCCGTAGGCCCCGAGCGCCGTGAACGTCTTCAGATCCGCCTGGATGCCGGAGGCGCCGTCGGCGTCGGAGCCGGCGATCGTGAGGACCAGGGGTGGGCGCATGCGAACTCCATCCGTCGGGGGCCGGAACCGGGGCGGAGGGCACCCGTGACCGTGTCCCGGGAGGGTATCAAGGGGGCCCGGACACCCCCTGGCAGATCACGCGGACCCCTCGCCGGAGTCCTTATGCTGTGACGGTGCACGCCGGCGGGGCGTGCGAGAATCACCCGGGGACGAGACCCTCGACGGGGACGAGACCTTCGACGGGAGCGAGCCTCCCGCGGGGGCTCGGGGCCCTCCGCGCCGGGGAGGTGGCGATGACACAGGATCCGCACGGCGGCGACCAGCAGCCGACGGGCTCCCCCCTGCCCGATTTCACCGGGGCCGACCCAGGGCGCCTGCCCGACCACGAGACCCCCGACCGCGGGGGGCCGCTCGGCGAGCCCGATGAGCGCGCTCGGCATCGGGCCCTGGCCACGGTGCTGGCCGTCGTCGGCTCCGGCGTCGTGCTGCTCGCCGTCGTCGCCCTGGTCCTGTCGCAGACGGTGTTCCGCTCGGCCCTGGAGGACGACCCCCAGGCGTACAAGACCGGCGAGCGCTCCGCCGAGGGCCAGTCGGAGTACGTGCCGGACCCGCAGGACCCCGACATCGCCCCTCCCCCGCCGATCTTCACCGAGAAGCCCACCACCGAGTGCACGATGCCCTCCGCCCCGGAGCCCGCGAAGGCGGCAGATCCGGGCACGATCCGAGGTGGCGACCTGCAGTACACGGTCCCGGAGACCTGGGACTTCCCCTGGGGCCCCTCCTCCCTGCCCTATCTCACCGAGGTCGACGCGCAGGCGCGCCCCGTCGAGGGCAACTGGTACAGCGTCGTGAATCTCGGCAAGGTCAGCTGGCCGGAGGAGGAGGGCGGCTATCCCGGGATGGAGGCGGCCGCGGTCGCTCTCTTCCAGTGCTATGCGACCACCTCGGGCGTCGTCGACTACTTCGGCGACCATCCGAAGGTCACGGACTACCGCTCCGAGGTCACGACGGTCGACGGCCACACGGCATGGATCGTGCAGGCCACCTACCACTTCGAGGATCCCGAGATCCTCGATACCACCAAGGCCTCGGTCGTGACGTCGATCGTCGTCGATGGCCCGAACGGGCCCAGCGCCCTGGCCAGCGACGTCGCGGCCGACCAGCCCGAGCACGTCCAGGACCTCGAGGACATCATCGCGAGCCTCGAGGTCGTCGAGTGACGCCCTGACGCGTACCGCACCCCCAAGGAGCAGCCCGTGCACACCGGAGAGCAGTTCACCTCGCCCCAGCCGCCGACCCCCGGCCCGGGCGGTGGGCGCGGCGGCGCGCTGCTGATCGGCGGCATCGCCTTCGCCATCGTCTTCCTGCTGATCGTCGGCGCCACCGTCGGATACCTGGTGCTACGCCCGACCCTCCTCGGCGGAGGGGGCGACGAGACCACTGCGGCGACCTCGGAGACCGCAGAGGATCCCGAGGACACGGCGTCCGACGATGCGACCGCCGAGGAGCCGACGGGCGAGGCGTCGACGACGGTCGTCGAGGAGCGGTGCTGGTCGCCGGCGTACGAGCGGACCTCGAAGAACCCCTCCGGCAAGCTCCGCGGCGGCGGCCTGGAGTTCATCCCCCCGGCCGCGTACACCGGGCGCGAATCCGAGGGGTTCGTCTACTTCCTCAATGACACCCAGACCGCGTACGGCAAGGTCGAGGAGGGTTGGATCTCGACCATGACCGTCGGGGAGGTCGAGTGGCAGCCGGGCGTCGAGTACCCCGGCAACGAGGTCGCCTCGCAGAAGATCGCGAAGTGCTTCTTCACCGACGGCAACTGGGGCGAGAAGGCCCGCGAGCGCACCTGGGACGACGAGACCACCAAGCCCGTCACGATCGCCGGGATGCCCGGGTACGAGACCCGGGCGGTGGTGAACTTCGGCTCCGACGACCTCGAGAAGACCGACGCCACCGAGATCGTGGTCGTGGTGCTGGACACCGATCAGGGGCCGAGCGCGTTCGTGACGGACACCGCCGTGGGCGTCACCGAGCACGAGGAAGCGGTCGAGAAGGCCTACGCGTCCGTGACCGGCCTGTCGGGCTGAGTGCTCGCGGCCGAGGCGGTCAGACGACCGCCGAGGCGAGACGGCAGAGGTTGTCCAGCAGGCGCATGGGCACCGGACGCCGCTCCCATTCGTCCCGGGTGAGCTCCCGGCTGCGGGAGCGGTAGACGTCCTCGACCTGGTGCATCTTCGCCATGAAGTCGGTGCCGCCGATCATCATCGAGCTCTCCATGTCCAGGAGGAACGAGCGGATGTCCATGTTCGAGGAGCCGATCACCGTCACCGAGTCGTCGATGGTCACATGCTTGGCGTGCAGGATCGTCGGCGCCTGGTACAGCCAGATCCGCACCCCGGCCGCCAGCAGCGCGTCGTAGTACGAGCGCTGGGCGTGGAAGACCAGGAACTGGTCCCCGATCTCGGAGACGAACAGCTCCACGTCGACCCCGCGGCGAGCGGCGGTCACCAGCGCGGCGAGCATCGACTCGTCGGGCACGAAGTAGGGGCTGACGGCGCTGATACGGTGCTCTGCCGAATAGAACAGCTGGTTGAACAGCGCCAGGTTGTTCTCGAAGACGTAGCCGGGGCCGCTGGGGACGAGCTGGCACTCGTAGGTGCCGGAGGTGTCGGCCGGGGCCTGCAGCAGCTCGTCCTCGCTGATCAGCTCGGCGGATTCATAGAACCAGTCGGTGGCGAACAACAGGTTCATCTCGGCGACGATCGGTCCGCGCAGCCGCGCCATCGTCTCCTGCCAGTGCAGGCCACGGCGGATGTTGGAGCGCTTGTCGTAGTGGGCGGCGATCATGTTCTGGCTGCCCATCCACCCGATCTGGCCGTCCACGATGAGCAGCTTGCGGTGATTGCGCAGATCCGGACGCTGGAAGGCACCGTCGCTGAACGGCTTGATCGGCATCATCGGATGATGCTCGATGCCGTGGGAGTCCAGGAAGCGACGCATCGATCGGTAGGCCGATCCGTGCATCAGCGAGCCCAGATGGTCGTACAGGACCCGCACGACGACCCCTCGCTGCGCGGCCTCGCCGAGGGCGTCGAAGAAGTCCTCGGTGACCGCATCCCGGGTCATGATGTAGAACAGCACGTTCACGTCGTGCCGGGCGGTGCGGATGTCCGCGGCCATGCGGGCGATCGAGGCGTCGTAGTCGATCTCCAGGTCCACGGAATTGTTGCCCGTCAGCGGGAACGCCCCGAGCTCCCGATTGAGGTTCACCGCGGACTGCAGCCAGCTGGGGGCGTCGGCGTCGAGCTCGCTGTCGACGATGTCGTGGGCCCGCACGTGCATCAGCCGGTTGATGACCTTCTGCTTCTCGCGCCGCTTGCGCGGCAGCTCCGCCTTGCCCAGCAGGAGATAGAGGGGGAAGCCGATGATCGGGAGCACCATGATGGCCAGCAGCCAGGCCAGCGCCGATCCGGGGCGTCGGTTGCGGGGCACCAGGATCAGTCCGAGGATCCGCAGGAACACGTCGATCACCAGGAACGTGTACGTGCCGACGACCACCCCGTGGTCGAGCAGCCACTGCCACACCTCGGCCATGGTCGGTCCCCTTTCCTCCCGGACGCGGAACGGCGGGCCCCCAGGAAGGGGGCCCGCCGCGTCAGCATACGGGTGGGCGCCGTGCGGCGTCCGGAGCCGCTGTCAGTCGCCGCGAAGGATCGCGATGATCCGCAGGATCTCGACGTACAGCCACACCATGGTGACCGCGAGCCCGAAGGCGCAGCGCCAGGCGTACACGCGCGGCATCGCCGAGTTCGCGGCGCGCTGGACGTCCTCGAAGTCCATCACCAGCGAGTACGAGGCCATGACCACGGCCAGACCGCCGATGACCAGGCCGAGGACCCCGTCGCGCAGGCTGCCGCCGGTCATGAACACGTAACCGATGTTGACGATGCCGAACAGCAGGTAGGCGACCATCGCGACCATGAAGATCTTGTTCAGCACCGGGGAGGTGCGCAGCACTCCGAGGCGGAACATGACCAGCACGGACCCCGCGACGGCGAGCGTGCCGACCACGGCCTGCAGGCCGATGCCGGGGAACTGCTGGCCCAGCATGGCGGTGAGGCCGCCCAGCAGCAGACCCTCGAACACCGCGTAGGCGAGCACCAGGATCGGCGAGGGCTTCTTCTTGAAGATGTTGATCAGCGCGGTGACCAGGCCGCCGACCAGACCGATGAACAGCGCGGCGATCGCGACGGTCAGCCCGATCGCGACGCCCTGCTCGCCGGCGATGATGCCCAGCGCACCCGGGGTCACGCCGACCGCGAAGCCGACGACCACGATGGTGCCGAGGGTCGCCGTGATCGCGTTCAGGGCGTCCCGCATCGACATCCGGCCGGTGTCGTGCCCGGTCGCGGCGGGCCGGGCGTACAGAGCCTCGAGCGACTCGGCGCTCTGCTGGCCGGCGGCCGGCGCTGCGGTGGCCGTCCCCCCGAAGTCGGTGGACCACTGGGTCCCGGGCGGAGGTCCGTCCTGCGACTGGCCGAACTGGGGGCCGCGATAGTTCCGCCCCTGCTGAACAGCCTGGTCGCGTCCGAACACGATGTTGTGGCGTGCCATGGCGCTCCTCACGAAAGAGATGGTGGGCCGACGTCGGGGAACGCAGGACGGTCCCCGGCGCGCCGACGGCACTACCTTAACGGGGTTTCCCGTGTCCGAGCTGGATGTGCTCTGCGCTCTCAGCGAGATGCGCCGGGTTTGGCCCGCAGAATGCGCTCCGCGCGGTCACCGGGAGGCGAGAAGAGCCTGGTCCAGGTCCTCGATCAGGTCGCGCACATCCTCGATCCCGACCGCGAGCCGCAGCAGCTGATCGGAGATGCCGGCGCGCTCGCGCGCCTCCGGGGTCATGGCCTCGTGGGTCATGGTGGCGGGGCGGCAGATCAGGGTCTCGACGCCGCCGAGGCTGACGGCGAAGCCGGGATAGCGCAGGGCGCGCAGGAAGGCCACCCGGTCCCTGCCGGGGGCGAGCTCGAAGGAGAGCACCGCCCCGGTGCCGGTGGCCTGGGAGGCGTGGGTCCTCGCCTCCTGGTCGCTGTGGGAGCCCGGGAACCGGACGCCGGCGATGTCGTCGTGACCGCGCAGGTGCTGCACGATCGCCCGGGCGTTGTCCTGTTGGCGCTCGAGCCGCAGCGGCATCGTCTTGATGCCCTGGATCAGGCGGAAGGAATCCCCCGGGGAGAGCACCCCGCCCTGGGCCTTCTGCGCGAGCGCGAAGGCCTCGGCGAGGTGGGCGTCATCGGTGGTGATCGCGCCGGCCAGGAGGTCCGAGTGTCCGGCGAGGAACTTGGTGGCCGACTGGACGACGACGTCGGCCCCCAGCTCCAGCGGTCGCTGCAGCAGGGAGGTCATGAAGGTGTTGTCCACGATCACCAGGGCGTCGTGGCGGTGGGCGAGGTCGATGAGGCGGCGCAGATCGGTGATCCGCAGCGTGGGGTTGGCGGGCGTCTCCACGAACACGGCCCGCGTGGCCGGGGTGAAGTCCGCGTCGGTCAGCTCCCCGAGGTCGTCGACGAAGCGACCGGTGACGCCACGACCGGGCAGGACCAGGTCGACGAAGCGATAGGTGCCGCCGTAGACGCTGGCCGGGAGGATGACCTCATCGCCCACCGTCAGCGTGGACAGCGCGGCGGCGGTGGCGGCCATGCCGGTGGCGAAGGCGAAGCCGTGCGCGGCTCCGTCCAGGGTGGCCAGCAGGGTCTCGAGCTGTGCGCGGGTGGGGTTCCCGCCCCGCTGGTAGGCGTAGGCGCCGTCCTCGCTGCCGGGGTCGAGCTCGAAGGTCGAGGCCAGGTGCACCGGGGGGACGACGGCGCCGTGCTCCTGGTGGCGCAGGGTCTGCACGGCGGCGGTCTGGACGCGCACGGGGCCTCCCCAGGGAGTCGTCGGGGCGGGCCGGTCAACGGCCCGGGGCGTCGGACGACGCCGGCTCCACTGTAGGCATCGCGGGAGCGGGATGCGCACACGGGATGACCGAGTGTGACGGCACCCGTCGGCCGACGCGCCCGCGTCCTGCCCGCTCCGTGCCTCAGACGCCGACGGGGACCCGCGGGATCTGTCCGGTGAGGGTGTCCTCGTGGCGGGCCAGCAGGGCCCGGGTGCGACGAGCGCGCACCCGCAGGGCGATCAGCGTCGCGGAGACCATCGCGAAGCCGACGCTCGCGAGCACGATCGCGACCACCATCGGCGCCTCGTAGCCGAAGCCGGCGGCGATCACGGCTCCGCCGAGGGCGGCACCGAGGGCGTTGGCGACGTTGAAGGCGGCGTGGTTCAGGGACGCGCCGAGCACCTCGGAGCGGTGGGCGACACGGATCAGCCAGGTCTGCATCGCCGGGTTCAGCGAGGCGTTGGCCGCGTTCATCAGGAAGAACGCGATGAGCAGGGCGACCAGGGAGACGCCGGAGACCAGGAACAGCCCCACCAGCGCCGCGATGTACAGCGGGAAGCCGATCATCAGCGTGGCGCTGACGGAGCGGTCGGTGGTGGCGCCGCCGATGACGTTGCCGACGGTCATGCCCAGACCGGCGGCGGCCAGCACCCACGGAACGGCGGTCGCGGAGGCACCGGTGACGTTGGTGGTGATGTCGGCGACGTAGCTGAAGACGGCGAAGGCGCCGGCGAAACCGACCGCGGCGATGCCCATGATGATCCACAGCTGCACCCGGCGCAGGGCGACGATCTCGTCGGCCATGCGGCGTCCGGCCACCCTCTCCTCGCGCGGCACCGTCCGGTGCAGCGCGGTGACCGTGGCGACGAAGATCAGGGCGATCAGCAGGTAGACGGCGCGCCAGCCGGCGGCCTGGCCGACGGCGGTCAGCACGGGCACGCCGATGAGGTTGGCGACGGTGAGCCCGGACAGCGCCAGCGCCACGCCCTTGCCCTGGTTGCCGGGCCCCATCAGCGAAGCGGCCAGCAGCGAGGCGACGCCGAAGTACGCGCCGTGGGGCACCCCCGCGAGGAAGCGGGCGAGCACGGTGAGCTCGAAGGTGGGCATGAGCGCGGAGAGGACGGCGCCGGCCGCGAGCGCGACGGCGAGGCCGACGATCATGGTCGACCGGCTCCAGCGCACCGAGAGCAGGGCGAGCACCGGGGCGCCGACGACGACGCCGAGGGCGTAGGCGGAGATGGCCAGGCCGGCCTGGGCGATGCCGCCCTCGGGGTCGACGGCCATGCGCTCGCTCAGCAGGCCGTCGGCGATGTTCGGCAGCAGGCCCATGGAGACGAACTCCGAGGCTCCGATGCCGAAACCACCCAGGGCGAGGGCGAACAGGGCCAGACGGCGGCGGGCGGGCGAGAGGGGTGCGGAGGTCCGAGGGACGGCGCGGGTGTCGTCGATGGTGGTCATGGCTGGTCCTCGACTGTCGGGAGCATGCAGGGCGGGCGGGCTCCATCGACCCGACGCACAGGTAAGCAAACGCTGTTGCGTTACGTCAAGGGGGAGGCGACCAGGAGCCGCGTCACAGGCCCGAGCACCGGCGCACCCCGGGCCGCCACCACGTGATGCTCGGCGCCGCGCACAGGGCCGTGTCCAGGAACGACGATGCGCCGGCAGGCCGGGCGACGGCACTGCCGGGCCCGGACCCGCCCGAGCAGCGTGGGAGGATGACGAGGTGAGAGAGAGCACTCCCCTGGACCGTGTGGCGGGCGCCCATGACGCCGCCGTCCTCGCCGTCGCCCGGCGGGGCGATCCCGTCTCGAGGGCGGGACTGGCACAGGCCCTGCAGGTCACGCCGCAGGCGATCTCGAAGATCCTGGGCCGGCTGATGGATCGCGGGCTGATCACCGAGATCGGCACGGTCGCCGCGGGCCCCGGCAAGCCGACCACCTTCTACCGCATCGTCCCCTCCTCGCGACGCGCGATCGGACTGCACCTGACCCGTTCCCGCGTCCACGGCGTGGTGGTCGACCTCACCGGCGAGATCCTGGAGCGGCGCGACCTGGAGATCGGGCGGCTGCAACCGGTCGACGAGCTGATCGCGACCCTGGCCGAGCAGGCGCGCGACCTGGCCCGGGTCGGCCCCGGCGAGCTGCTGGGCGTCGGGGTCGGGATGCCGGGACCGGTGGACTGGTCCGAAGGCGTCTACCGCGGCAGCGCCCAGCCCGACCCGTGGCGCGGGGCACCGCTGCGTCGGCTCCTGGCGCAGGAGCTGTCCCTGCCGGTGCTGCTGGACCACGATTCGCGGGCCGCCCTGGTGGGCGAGGCGTGGTCGCAGCCCGGACTGCTGGACGACGCCGCGCTCGTGCTCGTCGAGGACGGGCTCGGGGCGGCCCTGTGCCTGGGCGGCATGATCGTGCGCGGCGCCCACTCCCACGCCGGCGAGGCCGGCCACACCGTGGTGCGCATCGACGGGGTCCCGTGCACCTGCGGTCGACGAGGCTGCGCCCAGGCCGAGCACCAGGCCGCGCTGGAGGCGGGCGACGAGGAGTACGCCGCCCAGGTGCTGGCGACGGTGGTGGTGGATCTGGTGCGGCTGGTCGACGTGGACCGGGTCGTGCTCGGCGGGCGGTCGGTCTACGCCCAGCACGAGCGCACGATGGACGCGATCCGCGCTGCGCTGGAGGAGAGCCTGCAGGCCGAGCCCTGGGTCCACGTCGAGGTCATGCTCTCCACCCGGGGCACGGACCTGATCGCCGTCGGCTCGGCCTGCGAGGTGCTCGAGCACGAGTACGGACTGCCGCAGGCACTCGTCGGCCCCGGCTGAGGCGACGCCGAGAGGTCAGGGGCCGCGGCGACAGGCCCCCGGGAGAGCACCGTCGGAGGGACATCGGATCAGGGCCGGGGGCCGAAGATCGCCGAGCCGACGCGCACGATCGTCGCCCCCTCCTCGACGGCGATGTCGAGGTCCCCGCTCATCCCCATCGACAGGTGCTCCAGCTCCGGCACGTCGAGCTCGGCGCGCGCCTGGTCGCGCAGCTGCCGCAGGGTGCGCAGCGAAGCGCGCACGGCACCCGCGTCGTCCGTGTTGGCGCCGATCGTCATCAGGCCGACGGGCCGCAGGCCCTCGCCGGCCCGCAGCCGCTCGATGATCGGGCCGACGGCCTCCAGGGCCGGGGCGAACCCGCCCTTGGACTCCTCCCCCGAGGTGTTGACCTGCACCAGCACGTCCCGCCTCAGGCCAGCCATCCCGGCCCGACGCTCGAGCGCATCGGCGATGTCCTCGCGGTCCACGCTGTGGATCGTCTCGGCGAAGGCGACCACGTCGCGGGCTTTGTTGGTCTGCAGGCGCCCGATGAAGTGCCGCGGCACCCCGTTGTCCGCCAGCAGCGGGTCGGTGTGCTTGGAGATCTCCTGGGCCCGGTTCTCCCCCACGACGATCGGTCGCCCCCGCTCGCGCAGCAGATCGATGACGGTGGCGATCTCCTGGGGCGTGCGGGTCTTGGTGGCCAGCAGCACCGTGATCTCCCGGCCGCCCCGGCCGGCGCGGGCGGCTGCGGCATCGAGACGGGAGAGCACGTCGTCGAGGCGGGCGGTGAGCTGATCGGCGGCGGAGGTCTCGGTCATGGCCTCCATTGTGGCCCGGATCCGTGACGATCGGCCCGGAGGCGCGGGGATCGGCCCGGAGGCGCGGGGCACCGGGCCCCGTCCTGCCTGATGTCGTGGGCCTGGCCGTCGTGGGTGCACAACGATTCTTCCGTGCCCCCAGCGGGACTCGAACCCGCACTGCGCCGATTTTAAGTCGGCCGCCTCTGCCGATTGGGCTATGGGGGCGACGCCGTGGTGTCCGGCAGCATCGTCACTTTATGCTGGAATCATCATGAGCGCTGTGATCCGGTCCCTCGCGGACTCCCTGCGACGGTTCGGCGACGATCGCCTGGAGGCGCTGCTCGTCGCCCGGCCGGACCTCGCCTCGCCGCTTCCCAAGGGGCTCGGTCCGCTCGCGGCCCGGGCCGCCGGCGCCACCTCCGCCCGTCGCGCCCTCGGGGCGCTGCGGCTGCCGGAGCTCCACCTCGTCGAAGCCCTCGCCGTGCTCGAGGACGGCACGGCGCCGTCCGCCCTGGCCGAGTCGGTCTCCTCTGACCCTGCGACGATCTCCCCCGCCCTCGAACGGCTGACCACTCTCGCCCTGGTGTGGGGTGAGGACGAGCTGCACCTGATCCGGCCCCTGCGCGAGGGGCTGCGCACCCCGGCCGGCCTCGCCCCCGCCTCGGCCGACGACCCCTCGGCAGAGGTCGCCGAACGCCGGGTGGCCGCCGCCCGCGCGTCGATGCCGGACGTTCTGGAGACTCTGGCCTGGGGGCCCGCGACCGTCGAGGGCCACGGGCGGCTCGCGAAGGAGCTGCGGGAGGTCGGCATCGTCGTGACCGGTGAGGACGGCACGCTGCACATCCCCCGCAGCATCCATCTGGCGCTGCGCGGTGGACGCGTGCGCCGCTCCCATGCCGCCCGGCGCCCCGTGCCGGACGGGCCGGAGGTCACCGAGCGGATCGCCGGATCACGGTCCGCCCAGGCCGTCGAGCAGGCCTTCGAGGCGCTGCGTCTGCTGAGCACGGTCCGCGGCTTCGACGAGGACCCTCCCGGGGTGCTGCGTCGCGGCGGGATCCCCCAGCGGGACCTGCGGCGCCTCGCCGATCGTGCCGGAGCTCCCGTGCTCACCGTCGCGACCGTGCTGCAGTCGGCCTGGCAGGCCGGGCTGATCGGCCACGACGGCCAGGAATGGCATCCCACGCGCGACTGGGACGCCCACCGCGTCCAGGCCCCCGAGCAGCGGTGGACGGAGCTCGTGCTCGCCTGGGTCCACGGGCACCACCTCGCCGCGGTCGTCGGCACCCCGGACTCCTCGGGCACCGGCCGCGCCCTGCTGTCGGACCTGACCCGGCGCGACGGGGTGCGCACCCGCCGGGGAAGCCTGCTGCGCACCCTGCGGACCTGCCCGGGCGTCCATGCCACGGCCGATTCCCTGGGGCTCTGTCTGGCCTGGGCCTTCCCGCTGGTCCCGGCCGACGTGATCGAGGAGGAGACGGCGGCGCTGCTGACCGAGGGCGAGGCGCTCGGGGTGCTCGACGGCGGAGCCCTGACCGTGCTCGGGCAGGAGCTCGTGCTCGCCCTCGACGAGGACGTCACCGAGGCCGACGCCCGGCTCGCGGGGGCGCTGCGGGCCGCGGCCCCGGTCCCGGTCGACGAGGTGCTGCTGGATGCGGACCTCACGGCCGTGGTCCCCGGCCGTCCGGCCGAGCGCCTGCTGCCGCTGCTGGACTGGGCCGAGGTGGTCTCCCGCGGCGGTGCCCTCACGCTGCGCTTCAGCACCACCTCGGTGCGCCGGGCGCTGGGGGCCGGGCGCGACGCCGAGGCACTGCTGGTCCTGCTCGAGGACGCCTCCCGCTCCCCCGTCCCGCAGGCGCTGACCTATCTGCTGCGCGACGAGCAGCGTCGCCACGGTCGGGTGCAGGTCTCGCGAGCCACCACCGTGCTCACCGCGGAACCGGAGGTGCTGGACCTGCTGCAGGTGGCCCCCGAAGCGTCGGCCCTGGCAGTGCACCGCCTGGCCCCGACGGTCGCGGTGACCCTCTCCGATCCCGGTTTCGCCCTCCAGGTGGCCCGGCAGGCCGGGCTCTCCCCGCAGGCCGTCGGGCCCGACGGGCGCCCGGCCGGGCCCGAGCTCGCGCACTCGCTGCCCGGTGGGCCCGTCGACCCCGACCTCGTCACCGTCGACGGCCCCGAGCTGCGCGTCCCGGCCCCCGAGGCCGTGGCCCGGATCCGGGCGGCGGAGGAGGGCGCGACCGATCTGTCGGTGACCGATCGCCTGCTGGACGCGATCGCCCACGAGGGCGAGCTGCCGCTCGGGATCGTCGACGGCCGCGGCGGCGTGATCGTCAAGCAGGTGCGGCCCCTCTCCCTCGAGGGCGGGCGCCTGCGCGCCCGCGAGCGCGGCCACGACGAGGAGTTCACGGTGCTCGTCCACCGGGTGACGCTGGGATAGCGGGAGCCGTGACCGGCCGACGACACGCCATGGGGAGTCCTCCCCATGGCGCAGCCACGGGGACCTCTGGCTATGCTGTCCCCGACGTCGCGCGGGTCACTCCTGCGGCGTCGACAGCACCCAGGGGAACAGACCCGCAGGACTTTCGGAGGGAATCACCATGACCGACATGAACCCCAACGCCCCCGGCGGCAACTTCAACGCCCCCGGCGGCGGCGTCGGCGGGCAGGCCGGAGGCTTCGGCGGCAACCAGCCGGTGTCCAAGACCAAGTGGATCGTGCAGATCGTCGTGTCGTTCCTCTGCGGCGGCAACCTCATCACGCTGGTGCTCGCGATCATGGGTCTCGTGAAGGCCGACACCGACCTCCCGCTGGCGAACAAGCTCTACAAGTGGGGCTGGATCATCTTCGCGATCGGCTGGATCCTCTACATCATCCTCATCGTGCTGGCGCTCCTCTCGGGAGCGTTCACCGCGAACATGCAGACGTACTGACGCTCGCGCAGCGCACGACGGGAAGGCCCGGACCTGATGGTCCGGGCCTTCCGCATGTCCGGGGCGGGCGGAGCGACGTCCACCTCCCGAGCGTGGTTCCGGGGCCACCCGCGCTGGGCGGCCCCGGACACGGTCAGTCCTGCTTGGTCTCGCGACGATCCTCGGACCACTCCACGTGGAAGGTGCCCTCGACGTCGACGCGCTGGTAGGTGTGGGCGCCGAAGTAGTCGCGCTGGGCCTGGACCAGGGCGGCCGGGAGGCGCTCGGCACGGACCGAGTCGTAGTAGGACAGGGTGGAGGCGAACACGGGGACCGGGTAGCCGCTGGAGGCCGCGAAGGCCACCACACGACGCCACGCCGGGATGCACTTGGCGATCTCGGTGGTGAAGTATTCGTCGCTCAGCAGCAGCGAGAGCTTCGGATCGCGCGTGTAGGCCTCGGTGATGCGGTCGAGGAAGCGGGCGCGGATGATGCAGCCCTCGCGCCAGATCTTCGCCATGTCGCCGAGGTCGATGTCCCAGCCGAACTCCTCGGCACCGGCCGCGATCTCGTCGAAGCCCTGCGAATAGGAGACCAGCTTCGCCGCGTACAGCGCCTTCTGGAGATCGTCGATGAACTGCGCGGGGTCGGCGATCTCGAGCTCCTGCTCCTCGCCGGGCAGGACACCGCGGGCGGCCTCCCGCTGCGGGGTGCCGCCGGAGATGGATCGGGCGAAGGTCGCCTCGGCGATGCCGGTGACCGGCACGCCGAGATCCAGCGCGGTCTTCACGGTCCAGGCGCCGGTGCCCTTCTGGGCGGCCTGGTCGAGGACCACGTCGACGAAGGGCTCGCCGGTGGTGGCGTCCTTGTGGTGGAGCACGGTGGCGGTGATCTCGATGAGGAAGGACTCCAGATCGCCCTTGTTCCACTCGTCGAACACGTCGCCGATGGCGGAGGCGTCCATGCCGAGCGCCTTGGACATCATGTCGTAGGCCTCGGAGATGACCTGCATGTCGGCGTACTCGATGCCGTTATGGACCATCTTGACGAAATGACCCGCGCCGTCGGAGCCGACGTGCACGCAGCACGGGGCGCCGTCCTCGGCCTTCGCGGAGATCGTCTCGAACATCGGGCCGAGGCGGTCGTAGGACTCCTTGGTCCCGCCGGGCATGATCGAGGGGCCGTTCAGCGCGCCCTCCTCGCCGCCGGAGACGCCGGCGCCGACGAAGTGCTGGCCCTTCTCGCGCAGCGCGGCCTCGCGGCGACGGGTGTCGGTGAACAGCGCGTTGCCGGCGTCGACGATGATGTCACCCTCCTCCATGAGGGAGGACAGCTCCTCGATCACGGCGTCGGTGGGCCCTCCGGCCTTGACCATGATGATCGCGACGCGCGGCTTCTGCAGCGAGGCGACGAAGTCCTCCATGGACTCCGAGGGGTAGAACTCGCCGTCGCCGCCGTGCTCCGCGATGACCGTCTCGGTCTTGCCGACGCTGCGGTTGTGGAGGGCGACCTTGTAGCCGTTGCGGGCGAGGTTCCGGGCCAGATTGGAGCCCATCACCGCCATTCCGGTGACGCCGATGTCCGCGACATCGGCGGGGGACGGAGCGAAGCTAGCCATGGGTTCTCCTCAGGTCGGGTGACTGTCGAGCCGGGTCGGACCGCCGGACCGAGCAGGTCGGCCGAGGGCGGGGTCCCGGACCATCATGGCCATTCTAGGGAAGTCGCGCCTGCGGCGACGGGGCGTGCCGGTCCTTGCCGTGCGCCGACGCGGCGGCGGGTGGCGATGGTCGGCCTCCCCGACCCTGCCGACGAAGGTCCCGGGCCCCGGACGGCATCGTCGCCCCGGGTCGGGTGCGACTCCGGGCCCCGGGCACGTACCGTGGTGCCGTCCCCGTCGGGACGGTGCAGCCGTCCCTGCCGGGCCCTTGACCGTCGTCGTCGCGTCGCCGAGCACGGCCCGCCCTCGCGAGAGTAGAACCACCTGATGACTGTTCCCCCGCCCCCACACGATCCGTACGGCCAGCCATCGCCCGCACCGGGTTCCGACCCGTACGGCCAGCCGTCGCCGGCGCAGCCCGGCGCCTACGGCCAGCCCTCCCCTGCGGACCAGTACGGCCAGCCGGCACCTGGTGGTCAGTTCGGCCAGCCGTCCCCCGCCGGGCCGTACGGCCAGCCGTCTCCCTCCGCGGGCTACGGGGCGGGGAACGCTCCGGCCCCGGTCGGGAGGGACGCGTGGGGTCAGCAGGCGCCGGCCGCCTCGCCCGCCGCCGGCCCGCCGCCGGGCACGGACCTCGCCTCCGATCTCGGCGCCGCGCTGAAGTTCGCCGGGAACTCGCTGCTGCGCAACCCCGCCGCGTTCATCATCGCCGGACTGATCTACAGCGTCGTGATGTTCGTGCTGATCGCCGGCGGGTCCGTCCTCGGCTTCGTGCTCACGATCCCGCAGATGGAGGCGACCGCGAGCTCCGATGACCCGCCGATCGGAGCCCTGCTGACCCTGTACGGGATCATCCTCGCCGCGTCGCTGCTGTGCATTCCGCTCAACCTGCTGTGGCAGTCGGGGTCCGCCCGCGCGGCCGGCGTGATCCTCGAGGGAGGGCGTCCGAGCATCGGCCAGGCGATGATCGGTCCGATGCGGATCATCCTCACGGCGCTGCTCGTCCTGGTGATCACGGCCGTCGGATTCCTCCTGCTCTACATCCCCGGGATCATCGCCTCCGTGGTGCTGATGTACGCGGTGCCTGCGGCGGTGCGCGGCGCCTCCCCCGGCGAGGCGATCAAGGAGAGCTTCTCGCTGGTCAAGAACAACCTCGGGACCTCGATCGTGATGGTCCTGGCGCTCGCCGTGATCGGCTCGATCGCGGGCATGATCGTGATCTCCGTCATCGTCCTCGTGCCGTTCATGGTGCTGGCCTACATCGGGATGTACGAGCGGCTGAGCGGCAGGGAGCTGCCGGAGCCCGCCCGCGGCTGAGCGAGGCGGATCGCCCGCCCGCCCCGCGGCGTCGGCCCCCGCGTAGTCTGATCCGATGACCGACGGTCCCCTCATCGTCCAGAGCGACAAGTCCCTCCTGCTCGAGGTCGCCCACCCTCGGGGGCAGGCCGCCCGCGC
Source organism: Brachybacterium sp. P6-10-X1 (assembly GCF_001969445.1). Classification (NCBI taxonomy): domain Bacteria; kingdom Bacillati; phylum Actinomycetota; class Actinomycetes; order Micrococcales; family Dermabacteraceae; genus Brachybacterium; species Brachybacterium sp. P6-10-X1. Next base: position 4,042,008 of record NZ_CP017297.1, on the reverse strand, counting down.
CGCGATCGCCGCCTTCGCGGAGCTGGAGCGGGCGCCGGAGCACGTCCACACCTATCGGATCACGGATCTGGGCCTGTGGAACGCGCGCGCCGCGGGCTACGACGCCGAGTCCGTGGTGGCCGCGCTCGTGGACCATTCGCGCTACCCGGTCCCCCATGCGCTGCTGATCGACGTGGCGGACACGATGGACCGCTACGGGCGGCTGCAGCTGCTGGCCGACCCCGCCCACGGTCTGGTCCTGCACGCCCTGGACCGGGCCGTGCTCGAGGAGGTCTCCCGGGCCCGCCGCATCCAGGGGATGCTGGGCGAGCGGATCGACGAGGAGACCGTGATCGTCCACCCCTCCGCACGGGGCGCCCTCAAGCAGGCGCTGCTGAAGCTGGGGTGGCCCGCCGAGGACCTGGCCGGCTACGTCGACGGCGAGTCCCACGCCATCGCCCTGCGCGAGGAGGACTGGTCGCTGCGGCCGTACCAGGCCGAGGCGGTCGACAGCTTCCGCCACGGCGGCAGCGGCGTGGTCGTCCTCCCCTGCGGGGCGGGCAAGACTCTGGTCGGGGCCGGGGCGATGGCGGCGATGGGCCGCACCACGCTGATCCTGGTGACCTCGACGGTCTCGGCCCGCCAGTGGAAGGACGAGCTGCTGGCCCGGACCACACTGACCGAGGACGAGATCGGCGAGTACTCCGGGGCGACCAAGGAGGTCCGACCGATCACGATCGCGACCTATCAGGTGCTGACGACGAAGCGGAAGGGCGTCCATCCGCATCTGGAGCTGATGAGCGCCCGGGACTGGGGCCTGATCGTCTACGACGAGGTCCACCTGCTGCCGGCTCCCGTCTTCCGCATGACCGCGGATCTGCAGGCTCGGCGCCGTCTGGGCCTGACCGCGACCCTGGTGCGCGAGGACGGCCGCGAGGGTGAGGTGTTCTCGCTGATCGGGCCCAAGCGCTATGACGCCCCGTGGAAGGACATCGAGGGTCAGGGCTACATCGCCCCGGCCGACTGCACCGAGGTCCGGGTCGCGATGCCGTCGGCGGACCGCATGGCCTATGCGATGGCCGACGTCGGGGACCGACCCCGGCTCGGCGCCGCGCATCCGGCCAAGATCGACGTGGTCCAGCGCATCGCCGCCGGGCATCGGGGCGAACCGATGCTGGTGATCGGCCAGTACCTCGACCAGCTCGAGGAGATCGCCGACCAGCTGGACGCCGAGCTCGTCACCGGCCGGACGCCGGTCCGGCGCCGCCAGGAGCTGTTCGCGGCCTTCCGGAGCGGGGAGCTGACGCGACTGGTGGTCTCCAAGGTCGCGAACTTCTCGGTCGACCTCCCGGAGGCCTCGGTCGCGGTGCAGGTCAGCGGTGCCTTCGGGTCTCGGCAGGAGGAGGCGCAGCGCCTGGGCCGCCTGCTGCGTCCGAAGGCCGACGGGCGGTCCGCGCACTTCTACACCGTGGTCATGCGAGACACCCAGGACCAGGACTATGCGGCCCATCGCCAGCGCTTCCTGGCGGAGCAGGGCTACGCCTACACGATCGTGGACGCCGACGAGCCGGAGACCGCGCACGAGGGGAGCTGACGCCTCGGGCGGTGCCACCCCGCGCGGGAAGCTCGGCCTCCTGGGGAGGGTCGGCGGGTGCTTCCACACCGCTGGCACACGGGGTCCCTGCGGCCTGCGCGTTCCCCGAATCGTTACAGTGTGCTCAGCGGCCGCCTTCCCCCGTCGGCCGCACGGGAGACATCCCGGCACCCGAATTCGAGGAGCGACCATGAGCACCGGACCCGAGACCCCGGACCGTCCCACAGACCGCACGCCCGCGGACGGCGCAGATGCCGACGGCGCCACCGGGCGGGATCACGCTCGCGAGGCACCGGCAGGGACGGACGGCCCCGCCGAGCCGGCACGGGGTCGCCGCGCCGCCGACCCCGGGGACGGCACGGGCACCGCCGAACGGCCGGCGCAGCGGACGAAACAGCCCGAGCCCGTGGAGCCCGTCTCCTCCGGCGGCGGCCGGACGGCCGGGATCTGGATCTCCCTGATCCTCGGTGCGATCGTGCTGGTGCTCCTGCTGATCTTCGTGATCCAGAACAGCGCTCCGGCGAGCTTCGACTACTTCGGCGCGAGCTTCGAGCTGCCCCTGGGCGTGGCAATGCTGCTCGCGGCCATCGCCGGCGCACTGGTCATGGCCCTGGTCGGCTCGGTGCGGATGATCCAGATGAGCTGGACGATCCGCAAGCTGCGCAAGCAGCAGGAGAAGATCCAGCGCGCGGCCCGCTGATTCCGCCCAGTCAGCATTCAGCCGATTCTCACGAATCAGGAGCACCGTGGAGCCATGACTACGACTGCCACGACCGAAGACCAGGATTTCGAGGCCCGACTGCTCGTCGTGGACGATGAGCCGAACATCCGCGACCTCCTCGCGACATCCCTGCGTTTCGCCGGCTTCGAGGTGTTCACCGCCTCCACCGGCAACGAGGCGATCCGCGAGGCCACCGAGCACCAGCCCGATCTCGTCGTCCTCGACGTGATGCTGCCGGACATGGACGGCTTCACCGTCACCCGACGCCTGCGCGACCGCGGCGAGCAGTACCCCATCCTGTTCCTGACGGCGAAGGACGAGACCCAGGACAAGGTGGCAGGGCTCACCGTCGGCGGGGACGACTACGTCACCAAGCCGTTCAGTCTGGAGGAGGTCGTCGCCCGCATCCGCGCGGTGCTGCGCCGCACCCACGGCGGCCACGACGCGACGATCGACAGCTCCCTGGTGGTCGGGGACCTCCGCCTGGACGAGGATTCCCACGAGGTCTACCGGGCCGACGTCACCATCGAGCTGTCCCCCACCGAGTTCAAGCTCCTGCGCTACCTCATGCTCAACGCGGGCCGCGTCGTGTCCAAGACGCAGATCCTCGACCACGTGTGGGACTACGACTGGTCCGGCGAGGTCGGCATCGTCGAGTCCTACATCTCCTACCTGCGCCGCAAGATCGACGTCATCGGCGACCCGATGATCCACACCAAGCGCGGCATCGGCTACGTGCTGCGCGCCGCCGACGCCTCCTGAGAGACGCCCGCTGAGTAGTGACGCTGCCGACCCTGCGCACTGACCGACCCGTGTCCCTGTGGACACGGATCGTCGCTCTGATCTCCCTGCTGCTGGTCATCGGCGTCGTCATCACCGGGAGCCTGTCGCTGTTCCTGCTGAATCGCACCCTGATCCAGTCGGTGGACAACAACCTCCACTCGGGCATGGGAGAGATGCTCTCGCTGGCCCAGCGCGAGCTCGCCGGGGACGTGGACGACGACGTCCGCAGCAGCGTCTACACCCCGGTGGAGTACGCCGTGGAGGTCCGCGACGAGAACGGCGTCCCGATCGAGCAGGTCGTCGTCCACTACGGCAACGGCGACGTGGCGGTCCCCTTCCCGGACCTCTCGGACGAGGAGATCCTCCAGCGCGGCGGCCGGCCCTTCACCGTCCTGGACTCCTCGGAGAACCGTTGGCGCGTCGTCGCCATGCTCAATTCCGGGCCCGAGAAGGGCAGCGTGTACGTGGCGCTGCCGCTGACCGGGGTGGACCGCACGATGCACGAGATGGCGCTGATCATCGTGCTGGTCGGCACCCTCGTGGTGCTGGTCGGGATGGGGCTGGGCGGTTTCATGACGCACCGCGCCCTCGAGCCGCTGCAGGATGTCGAGGCCACGGCCTCCCAGATCGCCGGCGGGGACCTCTCCCGCCGCGTCCCGGTCACCGACACCAGCCTCGAGGTCCATGCCCTCGCGCGATCGCTGAACGAGATGCTGGTGCGGATCGAGCAGTCCTTCGCCGCGCAGTCCGCCTCCGAGGAGCACGCCACCCGCTCCGAGGCCCGGATGCGCCGTTTCGTGGGCGATGCCTCCCATGAGCTGCGCACCCCGCTGGCCGCCATCCGCGGCTTCGGGGAGCTGTACCGGATGGGCGCGCTGGGATCCGACGAGGACGTCGCCTCGGCGATGCGCCGCATCGAGGACGAGGCCCGACGCATGGGATCGCTGGTGGAGAACCTCCTGCGTCTGGCGCGCCTGGACGAGAACCCGGACCTGGCCCTGGAGCCGATCGACCTCACCGACGCCCTCTTCGATGCGGCTCAGGACCTGCGCGCGCTGGACCCGGGCCGCCAGGTCATGGTGGTCTCGCTGTCGGGGACCCCGGTGTCGGTCCAGCCCCACCTGTCGATCGGGGTGCTCGGCGACGAGGCGTCCCTGCGCCAGGTGATCCTCAACCTGGTGGGCAACGCGAACCGGCACACCCCCAAGGGGTCGGCGGTGGAGATCGCCGTGGGGTACACCGACGAGGGCACCGTGCGCATCGAGGTCCGCGACCACGGCGAGGGCATCGACGACGACCAGCGCGAGAAGGTGTTCGAGCGCTTCTACCGCACGGACTCCTCCCGGGTGCGCTCGGCCACCCAGGGCGGCGGCGCGGGTCTGGGCCTGTCCATCGCGGCCACCATCGTCCAGCAGCATCGCGGCACCATCGGGGTCACCGAGACGCCCGGCGGCGGATCCACGTTCTGGATCGAGCTGCCCGGCAGCGACGTCGAGGCGGAGCACCGCTCCCAGCCCGATCAGGTGCAGGCGCTGACGAGCCCGCAGTCCCCCGGCGAGCCGACGGGCCCCCGGACCCCCGGCGATCCGCAGAGCCCGTCGTCCGGTCCCTGAGGGCTCCGCCGAGCGCGGGCCGACGTCTCAGTCCCCGCCACCGAGCACCTGGCCGATGAACACCCGCCCGCTCGCCTGCTGGGAGAGCTCGTCGAGCTCCTCGAGCAGGGCCGCGGCGGCGCGGCGTCCGGACATCTCGTGTGCTTCCACGCGGGGCGGGGCCGCAGGATCGTCCCGCGTCATCCGGAAGGCGCCCGGTGCCGCCTCGTGCGGCAGCGGAAGCGGGTCGACGTGACCGGTCGGTCCCCAGATCAGGTCCTGTGGGACCGGAGCCAGGCCCAGCTGCGCCGCGTGCTCGGCGGAGCGACGGGCGCGGGCGGCAGGGCGGTCGACGAGGCGGATCCTCAGACCGGAGCGGATGAGGATCCGGGTGAGCTCCCCCGCCTCGACGAAGCGGACGCCGACGGCCTCGAGGTCGGTGCGCGCCGGTTCGGGCCAGTCGTAGTGGTCGAGGTCGAAGGAGCGCGGCGGCAGGGCGGCCCGGGCCGCGATACCGTGCAGCTCCGTGAGCGAGGTGTCCGAGATCAGGTGGCCCCAGACCATGCCGTGGCGGGGCCACCGCGGGGTGTCGGCGTAGACGGTCACGGGCAACCTCCAGGGCGTCGCGCGGGGGCTGTGGCGGCCGGTGCCGCGGGGTCCGGGACGGTCCCGCGGGGCATGCTCGAGCCGGCCAGTGCACGCAGCACCACCTCGAGCGGTCCGCGGTGCTCGCCGCGCCGCAGCGCGGCCGCGAGCGGGATCATCGCCAGGTAGGTCACCACGACGATCACAGCGGCGCCCGCCGTGCCCAGCCGGGCCCCGAGGTCGAGGGCGTACGGCGGGAACAGGGCCGCGAAGACGAGGGACTGGCCCACATAGGCGCTCAGCGACACCGCCCCCAGGGCTTCGACGCCGTGCACCGCACGGTCCAGCAGCCGGCCCTGCCCGGTGGCGGCGCCCCGGGCCCGGACGTGCTCGGCGACCAGGGCGGCGGCCGCGGCGAGGCCGAGCGCGCCGACCAGCCCGCTGTACTGGTGGACCAGCCCGAGGACGCCGAGCGCGGTCTCGGAGTCGAGGACCTGATGGCCGGGATCCAGGACCAGCACCGCGGTCAGCGGCACCGCTCCCACCAGGCCGATCCCGATCCCCCGACGCGCGAGGGGCACGAGCAGGTCACGGTTGGCCTCGACCTCCTCGAACAGGCGCACCCGGGCCGCGATCACCCCGATCGCCATCGGGGCCAGCAGACCGATGTCGCTGACCAGACCGGTGGCCACCTCGGAGCCCGCCAGCTCGGTGCGCAGGACCAGGCCCGTGAGGTAGTCGGCAGCGGCGGCCGAGGCGTAGCCGTCTCCGTCCGACAGGCCGATGATCCCGTCGATCCAGCCCCACACCCCGAGCGCCGGCAGGGCGATGACGCCGGCCAGCGGCAGGACGACGCGGCGGCGGGTCAACAGCAGCACGCAGAGCATCCCGACCAGGGCGTAGGCGACGAGGATGTCGCCCTGGAACAGCAGGATCGCATGGGCCAGACCGATCGCCAGCAGCGCCACGTGGCGTCGCAGCATCCGCAGCAGGAAGTGCCCGGTGCGCTCCCCGCGCTCCTGGGAGCGGCGATGCAGGCTCCCGATCCCGTACCCGAAGAGCATCGCGAACAGGGGGAAGCCGCGGTTGTCGACCGTCAGCGCGATCAGCACGTCGGCGACCCGGTCCCAGGCCGTGGCGTCCTGCTGCTTCAGCAGCACGGTCCACGGCGAGCCGTGCAGCCAGCCGACGGTGTTGGCCAGAGCGATGCCGAGCAGCGCCAGGCCCCGCGCGAGATCCGGCCCGCCCGCGCGGCGGCTCAGCGGGACGGAGCCCACGCCCCCGGCGCGTGCCATCAGCGTCCGTCGGTCGCGGTGCCCTGGTGGTGGCGCAGGAGCCAGCGACCCTTCTCGCGGACCCACAGGGAGCTGCGGGCGGCGGCGCCGTCCGGCCCGCTGGTCGTGTACTGCAGCAGCACCACGCCGGGGGCCACGTCGTCGGCGACGAAGCCCTCGGCCCGGATGCCGGGCACCGGGGCGAGATGGGCGAGGATCGCGTCGCGGTCATAGGTGCGACCGCTGGCGCCGATCTCCGTGAAGGAGGGGTGCAGCAGTTCGGCGGCGCTGGGCGCGTCGGCGCGCAGGGCGTCGGACAGCAGGGCCTGCTCGCGGGCGGTGACCTGCTCGAAGTCGGTCGCGCCAGGGGCGTCGGCGGCCAGCACGGTCTCCTCGGAGGCGGTGCTGCAGGCCTCCGGGGTCGCGGAGGGCTGGTCGAAGAGGCTGAAGAGGTCGTCGGCAGGGCCGGCGGCGGGGGCCGGGGCGGCCGGGCCCGACGGGGTCCCGCCGTCGGCGGACGGTGTGCGAGCAGCCCGGTCGGCGGCGGGGCCCGACGGGGAGCGCGTACCCCGGCCGGAGGCGCGGTATCCGGGCCCGACCTGCGGGTCCTGTGACTTCGAGAAGGCGGTCGCGGCGGCATTGGCCCGCTGGTCGGCGGCCTCGTTCAGGGCGTGCCCGGAGTGGCCCTTGACCCATTCGAACTCGACGCTGCGCCCGGCGAGCGCCCGATCGATGTCCTTCAGCAGCTCGACGTTCAGCACCGGCTTGCCGTCCTTCTTGCGCCAGCCCTTGCGCTTCCAGCCCGGCATCCACGTCGTGACCGAGTTGATGACGTACTGGCTGTCGCAGAGGATCAGCAGGTGCTGATCGGCGTCGACGGCGGTGGCCTCGAGCAGGTCGAGCACGGCCTTGAGCTCGCCCATGTTGTTGGTGCCGTGGGGCCAGCCGCCGGCGCGCCAGGTGTTCTCGTCGATGTACCAGGCCCAGCCGGCCGGGCCGGGATTGCCCAGGGCGGAGCCGTCGGCAGCTGCAGTGAGGGTCATGGGCCAATCGTTCCACAGCGGGCCGTCGTCCCCGCACCGGGGCCGCCGTGCGCCCGGGGGATGCGGGGTTCGTCTCGTGCTCGGCGGACGAAGCACCTCGGCGGACGAAGCACGTGGCGCGGTGCCCAGCGTGCGGTGTCCGGTCAGCGCAGGCGGGCGACGGTCATCCCGGCCGCGGTGGGCGGATGGTCCATGGCGAGCATCGCCGAGGGCAGGTCCTCGAGCGTGAGCAGGCGGCCGACGGTGGACCCGAGGTCCAGGCGTCCTGCGGCGACATCGGCCAGCAGCTCGCGGTACTCCGCGACGGCCAGGCCGTGGCTGCCGAGGATCTGCAGCTCCTGCCCGATCACCCGGCCCATGGGCAGGCAGGGGTCGGCGTCCTCGCCCAGCAGCAGCCCCACCTGGACGTGGCGACCGCAGGGGCGCAGCGCCTCGATCGCGGAGCGGGCGGTCGCCGCGGAGCCCAGCGCGTCGAGGGTGACATGGGCTCCGCCGCCGGACGCCTCGCGGACCCGGTCGACGACGTCGGCCCCGGAGGCGATCGCGGTCGCCCCGAGCTCGGCGGCGGCCGCCAGGGCGTGCTCGGAGACGTCGACGGCGATCACGTCGGCGCCGGCGGCGCGCGCGACCATCACGCAGGCCAGGCCCAGCCCGCCGCAGCCGAACACGGCGACCCGCTCATCGGGCGCAACAGCCGCCTGCACCCGCACGGCGTGGTACGCGGTGCCGACGCGGCAGCCGAGCCCAGCGGCGAGGGTCATGTCGATCCCGTCGGGCAGGGCGACGAGATTGTGGTCCGCCTCGATCACCACCACCTTCTCGGCCCAGGAGCCGGGCAGGTCGAAACCGGGCTGATGCTGGTCCGGGCACACCTGCGGTGCGCCCGCTCGGCACTGCACGCAACGGCCGCAGGCGAGGATGAACGGGGCGGTGGCCCGCTCGCCCACGGCGAAGCGCGTGACCTCCTCGCCGACCTGCTCGATGATGCCCGCGAACTCGTGGCCGGGGATGTGCGGGACCTGCACGGAGTCGTCGTGGCCCTGCCAGGCGTGCCAGTCGCTGCGGCACACCCCGGTGGCACGGACCGAGACCACGGCTCCGCGCGGCGGGCACACGGGATCGGGGACGTCGACCAGAGCCGGCCGCTCACGGAAGGCGTCGAAGCGCACTGCTCTCATCGGGTCATCCTCGCGTAGATCCGTCCCGTCACGACGCCGAGGTCAGCCGACCGGCTTCTCGAAGGTGGCGTAGACGTGCTCTCGGGTGAAGCCGAGGGCGTCGTAGAGCCGGGTGGCGCCGGTGAGGGATTCCGCGTCGACCTCGAGCTCAGCGGACGAGTATCCGGCCCGCGCCGCGGCGTCGAGGGTGCGGGCGATGACGGCGCGCGCGATGCCACGACCGCGGGCGGCGGGGCGCGTGCCGACGAGGGCGAGGTGCAGCACGCCGGGCTTGTCCTCCATCGCGATCGCATAGGCGAGGACGGCGCCCTCGTCGTCGACGGCGATCGTCGACAGCTCGCGGCGGGCGGTGTGCGAGGACCACATCATGTTCCAGCGCTCCTCACCGACCGGGGCCGAGCCCCAGTGGTCGGCGAAGGCGGCGAGGTGGGCGAGGCGGGTGGCCTCACGCTCGGTGTCGGCCGGGGCGCTGATCCGAGCCCCCTCGGCGTCGACGGCGGGCAGTTCGGCACCGGGCAGCTCACGGGTCATGGACAGCCAGCTGCGCACGCGACGGTAGCCGCGGCGCTCCAGGAGCGGGCGCACGTCGGCACCACCGGTCCGCGGCGCAGACGGATCCGAGCCCGCCGCAGGATCACGTCCGCCGGAGGTGCGGTAGACGGCAGGGACACCGGGGTGTCGTGCCGCCGCGAGCTCGGCGGCGCGGCGCTCGCCGTGCTCGAACAGGGCGGTGCCGAGGCCTCGACGGCGGTACGCGGGGTCGACCGTCCCGAGCAGCTGGCAGCGTGCCCGGCCGTCGCGGTCGAGGGAGACGTGGACGTCGGCCAGCGAGACCGCCACCAGCTCGTCCCGGTCCCGCACGGCGAGGGAGTCCCCAGCGAGGTCCCGGTCGGGCATCGTCAGCCACTCCCGGGTGCTGGCCTCCTCGGCGGGCTCACCGAGGTCGTCGGCCTGATCGACGCGGTTCAGCAGCGCGGTCAGCGCCGGGACGTCCTCGAGGGTGAGCGGGGTCCAGGTGAGGGAGTCTGCAGCGGTGTCGGTGGAGGTCACCGGTCAAGTGTAGAGAGCCGGTAGACGCTGACGTGGCTGCGGGACTCGGCGGTGAACTCCGAGCGGTCCCAGTCGGCCCACCGGGACTCGAGGGTGAAGCCGGTCAACTGCGCCATCAGATCGAGCTCGGAGGGCCAGACGTAGCGCTGCGGGGTGCGGCCGATGCTCGCCTGCCGGGAGCCGTCCACGGGGGGGTCGAAGTGCACGTGATGGGAGACGAGGATCTGGGCGAGGGTGTCGTAGGTGTCCACCAGCAGGTACCCGGGCTCGGAGTGCTCGAGGGTGCCGCCGGTGCCCGGGGTGAGCGAGCGCAGGTCCGGCACGCTCAGCTCGATCACGAAGCAGCCGCCCGGGGCGAGATGCCGGGCGGCGTTGCGGAAGCACTCCACCTGCTGCTGCTGGGTCAGGACGTTCCCGATCGTGTTGAAGACGAGGTAGGCCAGCGAGTACCCCTCGCCCGCGCTCGCCGTGGTCATGTCGCCCATGACGACGGGGATCTCGAGGGCGTCAGCCTTCTCGCGCAGCCGGGCGATCATCGCCTCCGACAGCTCGATCCCCGTGACCTCGACGCCGGCCTCGCGCAGCGGGATCGCGACGCGGCCGGTGCCGATCGCGAGCTCGAGGACGGGCCCGCCGGCGGAGAGCTCCTGCAGGCGCTCGACCGTCGGACCCAGCACCTCCGGGGCGAACATCCCCTCGCCGGGGGTGTCGTACTCGGCGGCGGCGTGGGCGTCCCACAGGCGTGACTGATCGACCATGTCCCCATCGTGGAGCAGGTCGTCCGGGGCGTCACGGGATTATCCGTGCCCCGGGCGCCCCGCTCCCACGGCTCAGGCGTCCTGCTCGTACGCCGCAGCCTTCTCCTGCACCGCCCGCAGCCGGGCGAGGTCCAGCTTGCGGCCGCGCTCGAAGTCGACGATGCCGTTCTTCTCCTGGAACACGTCGGTCATCTGCGTGTAGCAGTAGGCGAACATCCCCGGGTCCTCGAGCAGCACCCGGGTCAGGCCCTCGAAGCGCTCGTAGAGCTCGTCCTCGCTGCGGATCCGCTGCCCGTACCCCCAGGACACGGCGGCGTTGTTCCCGGCGCGCTCGGCCTCCTCGGCCTCGCGGGCCTCCTGCTCGTTCCACCAGATGCCGCCGTACTCGGAGACGAAGTAGGGCTGACCGGCGTAGGGCAGGGAGAAGGAGCCGTCGGCGAAGGGCATCTGGTCGGGCGCGAGATCGCGACGGTTGGCGAAGGGCTCCCCCTCGGCCAGGCCCGCCTGCTCGGTGCGGAAGCGCTCGGGATCCTGCTCGTAGGAGTGGGAGTCGTAGACGTCGGCCCCGCGGACCCGGTGGGAGTAGCCGGAGGCGTCCAGCACGGGACGGGTGGGATCGGCGAGCTTGGTCGCGTCGTACATCGCCTGGGTGACCACGTCGAGCTGGGTGATGCGGTCATGCATGACCTGGTGCGTCTCGTTCAGGGGGCACCAGCCGATGATCGAAGGGTGGTTCAGGTCGCGCTGGACGGCCTCGACCCACTGGCCGATGAAGGAGGCGGTGGGCTGCTGGTTGTCCCCCATCGGGCCGAATCCCTCCACGCCCCAGTCGCCGAACTCGCCCCAGGTGAGGTAGCCGTGCAGATCCGACCAGAACAGCATCCGCTGCTCGAAGACCTTCTGGTGCAGCCGGGCACCGTTGAACCCGGCCTCCAGCGCCAGCCGGATGTCTGCGGTCATCGCGTGATCCGTCGGGGAGGTCATGAACGACTCCTCCCAGTACCCCTGGTCGAGCACGAGACGCTGGAAGACCTTCTCGCCGTTGATCCGGAACTCGTTCCCGCGCAGCGACGTCGAGCGCAGCCCCGCGTAGGAGCGGACCTCGTCGAGCACCGCACCGTCGGCGCCCAGCAGACGCACCGTGAGGGCGTACAGCTCCGGGGCCCCGGGACCCCAGACCCGCAGCGCGTCCTCGGGGATCGCCAGCTCCAGGTGCGGGGCGAGATCGAGGTCGGCGCGCACCTCGGCGCGGGCGACGTCCTCGCCGCCCGGTACGGAGGCGATGATCTCGATCCGGGTGCCGGCCGTGGTGCGCGACAGGGGCACGTCGATCGCGAAGGAGCGCCCGGCCAGCGACGGCAGGACGCGCAGGGAGCGGATCTCGTCGACGGGGACGCCCTCGAGCCAGACACTCTGCCAGATGCCGGTGGTGCGGTGGTACAAGGCATGGGTGGGGCGGAACCGGCCGGACTGCTTGCCGCGGGCCTGCGGCACGTCGTGCGGATCGCGGGCGCGCACCACGATCTCGACGTCCGCGCCGGGGCCGACGCCCGGGACGGCCGAGAGGTCCGCGGCGAAGGGCGTGAAGCCGCCGCGGTGGCGGGCGACCTCGACGCCGTTCGCCCACACGGTGGCGTCGTGGTCGACGGCCTCGAAGCGCAGCATCGGGCGCAGACCCTCCCAGTCGGCGGGGACGGTGACGGTGCGGCGGTACCAGACCGCCTCGTGGAAGTCGCGATCGCCGATCCCGGAGGCCGCCGTCTCGGGAGCGAAGGGCACGGTGATCTCGCCGGCGAGCTCGCGCTCGACCAGCCCGCGGTCGCGGCCGGAGTCACCCTGGTCGGTCTCGAACTGCCAGGTGCCGTTCAGCGTCAGCCAGGTTCGGCGGTGCAGCTGCGGCCGGGGATGCTCCGGACGGGGCACGTCGGTGATCGCCGACAGCGGGGCGTCCAGGTGCGCGGCGAGCTCATCGGCCCGGGCGAACAGGGAGCTGAGGTGCTGCGGCAGGGCGGAGGGCTGGGCGTTCACGAACGGCTCCTGGGATCGGTGATGCTCGGCGCTGAGTCACCGGCGCACGGTGCGCCGGCACGGATCGGTCAGGGATCAGTCAACCGCACACGAGACATGATTGCAACGTGGGAAACGCCAGCGAGGCGGGCGCCGCCGCCGGGTGCGCGCGCCGTGGCCGTCGTCCACAGAGCGCTGTGGTCGGGAACGGGCGTTACAGCGTGCGTCGTGGCCATATAGCCAGGACGCACGCCATGGCGCCCGTACCCGACCAATCCCTGCGGCGACGGGGACCCGGCCCTGGGGGCGGCGGCGGGACCCGGCCCTGGGGACCGATGAGTCAAGCACCCGGGGCGGCGGGCGGGGAGCTGGTCGGGACGGCCCGGGTGGACTCGCGCTCCACCAGCCGGTGCGCGATGACGGCCTCGGCGACGCGTCCCGCCGCCGCGCCGCTCTGCCCCGCGCCGGACTTCTCTGCATCTCCCTGCTCCGCGCCGCCGATCGCAGCATCCAGGGCGGCGGCGATGAGAGCGTCGAGGTCGGGGGCGATCGAGGTGAGCGCAGGGCGGGTCCACGCCACCTCGGCGGTGTCGTCCCAGCCCACCACGGCCACGTCCCCGGGCACCTCCAGGCCCCGGGCGTGCAGGGCGGCCAGCACCCCGACGGCGAGCAGGTCGTTGCCGGCGACCACCGCGTCGAACTCCACCCCGTCCTCCAGGGCAGCCAGCGCGGCGTCGCGGCCCGCTTCGCGCGTCCACTCCCCCACTCCGCGCACGAGGGACGGATCCTGCGGGAGGCCGGCGAAGCGGGTCGCGGCGCGGAATCCCGCCAAGCGGTCCGTCCCGGTCGAGCGCACCGCGTCCTCGGCGCCGAGGAACAGCAGGCGGCGATGACCGCCTGCGACCAGGTGGCGCACCACGTCGGCCGCGGAGGCGACATTGTCGATGGCGACGTGGACCACGCCGGCCGCCCCCGGAAGCGTCTCCCCCAGCAGCACGACCGGCGGCCCGGAGACCCTGTCCAGCAGGTCCTCGGGATCGAGGCCCGACGGGGAGATCACCACCGCATCGACGGGACGCGCGGTGCGACCGCGGACGTGGGCGCGCTCGGTCTCGGCGCTGTGCAGCGAGACCTCGACGCTGACCGTGTAGCCGCGCTCCCGGGCGGCGGCCTGCATCCGCTCGGCCAGTCGCGCGAAGTAGGGGTTCTGCAGCTCCGGGACCACGAGGGCGATCGTCCGGATGAGCCCGCCGCGCAGTTCGCGGCCGACGAGATTGGGCACGTAGCCGAGCTCCTCGATGGCGGCGAGCACCTTCGCGCGGGTGTCGGCCCGCACCACGGGACGCTCGTTGACGACGTTCGAGACCGTCTTCCAGGACACCCCGGCTCGCTGCGCGACGTCCTTGATGCTCACCCTGCGCGCCATCATCGGCTCCTTCTCGCCTCTCGCCCCGGACCGTTCCCGTCCCGGCCCACCTCGGAACTGTATCGGGCACCCGACCCGGGGCCCGGGCAGGGGTATCTCACATCTGAGGTGTCGATCGTTCCCCCTGGGCAGAGCCGGGTCTACGGTGGGGTCAGCGTGCCGTCGTCCCGCCGCGGCACAGGTCCCATCGCACGGTGGTGACAGCGAGGACCCGCAGCGATCGCCACGGCTGCGCTCGGGGACCCCACGCATCGGGCGGGATCTGCATCTTCAGAACGGATCTCCGTGACCTCCCCCGATTTCGCACGCCTCGGCGTGCCCTCTGTCCTGACGAGCGCGCTCGCGCCGCAGGGCATCACCCAGCCCACTCCCATCCAGGCCGCGACGCTGCCCGACTCCCTGTCCGGGCGCGACGTCCTGGGCCGGGGCCGCACCGGCTCGGGCAAGACCTACGCCTTCCTGCTGCCGCTGGTGGCTCGCCTGCTCGAGACGCCGCGCAGGCGCGCGTCCCGTCGGCCCCGCTCCCTGATCCTGGCCCCGACCCGTGAGCTCGCCACGCAGCTGGCCGAATCGCTCAAGCCCCTCGCGGCCGCGACCGGTCTGCACAGCGCTGTCGTCTTCGGCGGTGTCGGGCAGAAACCGCAGGTCAACGCGCTCGCCGGGGGCATCGACGTGCTCATCGCCTGCCCCGGCCGCCTGCTCGACCTCATGGGTCAGGGCCATGCGGACCTCAGCGCCGTCGAGATCACGGTGATCGACGAGGCCGACCACATGGCCGACATGGGCTTCCTGCCCATGGTGCGCAAGATCCTGGAGAAGACCCCGCCGAAGGGCCAGCGGATGCTGTTCTCGGCGACCCTCGACTCCGGTGTCAACAAGCTGGTCAAGCAGTTCCTGCACGAACCCGTGACCCACTCGGCGGACCCGGCCTCCAGCCCTGTCGGCACCATGGAGCACCACGTGCTCGAGGTCGACACCGCCACGCGGTTCGATGTGCTCCGCGATCTCGCCGCGGCCCCCGGCCGCACCATCATGTTCACGCGCACCAAGTACGGCGCGAAGAACCTCGCCCGCAAGCTGAGCGCCCGCGGCGTGGACGCCGTCGACCTGCACGGCAATCTCTCGCAGAACGCCCGCACCCGGAACCTCGAGGCCTTCGGCTCGGGGGCGGCCACCACGATGGTCTGCACCGACATCGCCGCCCGCGGCATCCACGTCGACGAGGTGGCTCTCGTGGTCCACGCCGACCCGCCCGTCGAGCACAAGGCCTACCTGCACCGCTCCGGTCGCACCGCGCGCGCCGGTGAGTCCGGCACGGTGATCACCGTCCAGACCCCGGAGCAGAAGCGCGACGTCAGCGATCTGATGCGCAAGGCGGGCATCAAGCCCACCGTCCACCAGCACGTGGTCCCCACCTCCCCCGTGCTCTCGCAGCTCGCCCCCGGTGAGCGCGTCGAGATGCACGAGCCCCGGGCGCCCGAGCCGGCCGAGCGCCCGCAGCGCTCCGGCGGCCAGGGCGGACGCGGCGGACGCGGCGGCCAGGGCGGCGGGCGCGGTCGCTCCGGTGGCCAGGGCCGAGGCCCCGGTGAGGGCGGCGGCCGCCGCGGAGGCCAGGGCGGCGACGGTCGCTCCGGCGGCTCGCGTCGCTCCGGTGGTCGCGGCGGTCAGGACGGCGAGGGCCGCCCCGCACGCAGCCGCAGCGGACGGCGCGACGGCGCCCCCGCGCGGTACTCCACCAGCTCCGAGGGCTCCCGCGGCGGGAACTCGGGCGGCGGTCTCGCGTCCTTCTCCTCGGGCCGCACCCGGTGACGCAGGGCACCGCCGGACGGCGCCGCGCCGACACCTCGGAGCGGCACGGCATCGACGAGATCCTCTCGGCCGCGCGCCGGGGCGTCCAGCGCGTCGAGGCCGACGACCTCGCGGCCGTGCTCGCGCAGGGAGGTCATGCGATCGACATCCGTTCGGCGAGCACCCGGGAGCCCGAGGGACACATCCCCGGCGCCACCGTCATCGAGCGCCTCGTGCTCGAATGGCGGCTGGATCCGGGCAGCGAGAACCGCATGGACGGCGGGCCGGATCACGACGATCCGGTCGTCGTGATCTGCGACGAGGGGTACTACTCCTCGCTCGCCGCGCGGGACCTGCGGGACCTCGGGTTCCATCGGGCCACCGATCTGGTCGGCGGCTTCCGTGCGTACGCGGAGACCGGTCTTCCCACGGCGGCGCAGCCCACCCGCCAGGTGCGCTGAGCTGAGGGCCGGCGCGCTCTCGGACCCTCAGCGCAGCTTGCGGACCCTCAGCGCAGCTCGCGCTTGAGGATCTTGCCGGTCGAGGTCATCGGCAGCTCCTCGACGATCACCACCTCGCGCGGATACTTGTAGGCCGCCATCTGCTCCGCGCCCCAGGCGCGCAGCTCCTCGGCGGTCACGCTCGCGTCGTCCTCGAGGATGACGTAGGCCTTGACCTCCTCGCCGACGCGCTCGTCGCTGACCCCGACGACCGCGGCGAGCGAGACCTGCGGGTGGGAGATGAGCACCTCCTCGAGCTCGCGCGGATACACGTTGTATCCCCCGCGCACGATCATGTCCTTCGAGCGGTCGACGACGTAGTAGAAGCCCTCC
The DNA here is from genome assembly GCF_001969445.1 of Brachybacterium sp. P6-10-X1. Lineage (NCBI taxonomy): Bacteria > Bacillati > Actinomycetota > Actinomycetes > Micrococcales > Dermabacteraceae > Brachybacterium > Brachybacterium sp. P6-10-X1. The sequence continues at coordinate 4,025,397 of NZ_CP017297.1, read as the reverse complement.
TCGTCCTTCCGCGCCAGGTCGCCGGTGCGGAACCAGCCCTCGCGCATCACCGCCGCCGTCTCCTCGGGACGGTTCAGGTATCCGCTCATCACGTTGTGGCCGCGGACGGCCAGCTCGCCCACCACACCGGGCTCGGTGATCTCCGTCCAGTCCGGGTCGGCGGGATCGATCAGGCGCATCTCGACGCCCCAGACCGGCATCCCGATGGAGCCGGGCCGCGGCGTCTCGGCCAGGGAGAAGCTGGCCACGGGCGAGGTCTCCGAGAGCCCGTAGCCCTCCATGATCGAGACCCCGAGCCGCTCGCGCACGGTCTCGAGGATCTCGACCGGCAGCGGGGCCCCGCCGGAGACGCCGAGGCGCAGGTGCTCGGAGAGGCCGCGGGGGTCGGCCCCGTTCTCGAGGGCGTGCAGCAGGCCCCACCACATCGTAGGCACGCCCGCGAAGCGGGTCACGCGGTGGCGGACCAGCAGATCCAGCGCCTGCTGGGCCTCGAAGCGGGGCAGCAGCACCAGGGTCGCGCCCATCGAGAACCCGGCGTTCATGTCCACCGTCGCACCGAAGGTGTGGAACAGAGGCAGCGCCACCAGATGCGTATCCGTCCCGGGCGCGGAGCGGAAGAGCCGGTTGCAGGTCAGAGCGTTCATCAGCTGGTTGGAGTGGCTGAGCTCAGCTCCCTTGGGCCGCCCCGTGGTGCCCGAGGTGTAGAGGATCACGGCGGTGTCGGTCTCGCGAGCCTGCACGGTCTCGAAGGTGGTGGGCATCCGGGCGAGGGACTCGGCGAGGGTGGGCACACCCTCGACAGGGATGGCGGCCGACGCGTCCGCCGTGATCAGGATCAGATGGGGCGGCGCGGCCGCGGTGGTCGCCCCGTCGTACCCGTACCGTCCGATCGGCAGGTCCTCACTGCCTTCGAAGCAGAAGAAGACCGTCGCCGCGGAGTCGTCGAGATAGTAGGTGACCTCACGGGCCTTGTTCAGGACGTTCATCGGCACCACCACGCCGCCGGCCTTGAGGATCCCGAAGTAGATGATCGGGAACTGCGGCAGGTTGGGGCAGGTGAGCGCGACCCGGTCCCCGGGGGCCACCCCGAGGGAGACCAGCAGATTCGCGACCTGGTTCGCCGCCGCGTCAACCTGCGAGTAGCTGAGGGTCAGATCACCGAGGACGAGCGCCGGATGGTCCGGAGCGGTCCGGGCGCTGTCCTCCAGCACGAGGGAGAGGTTGTACATGGCGGGCTCCTTCGGACGACGATGTCACGCTGCCTGCTCACGATAGGAGCAGCGCCCGCGTCCCGCGATGGATTCCGGGAACTGCGCGGGATGCGGTCGCGACGCACCGAGCTCCGTGCCCCGGCGAATCCGCGCAGCTCGTCCATCTCGCAGCGTGTCCGTGTCACAGCTCGTCCATGTCACATCCACGTTTCGTCTCTTGCGCAACTGCGAAAATTGGGAGAGGATCGAGGGCATGGACGACGAACAGACCCCCGGCGGTCCGGTCGAGGAGCCCACGGAGCTGCAGCTCGCCGCGGCGTCCGACACCTTCGCCATGCTGGCCAGCCCCGCGCGGCTGCACCTGATGTGGCGCATGAGCTCCGGTCGCTACGACGTCGGCCAGCTCGCCGCGCACGTCGGCCTCAGCTTGCCCACGACCAGTCAGCACCTGTCCAAGCTGCGTCTTGCCGGGGTGGTCTCCGCGCGCCGCGAGGGGCGGCACAGCTACTACACCGTGGACGACCCGCACGTGCTGTCCCTGGTCGAGCAGATCTTCGAGCACATCGCCCCCGACGGCACCCTCGCCCCCGATCCCCCGCTGAAGGACCTCCGCGCATGACTGCCTCGCGCTCCGATTCCCCTGCCGCGGCTGCGACGGTCGATCTGCGCAAGTTCGCCTGGCTCTCGATCGCCACCGCCATCGCCACGATCGTCCTGAAGACGGCGGCATGGGCGATGACGGGCTCCGTCGGGCTGCTCTCCGACGCCGCCGAGTCGACGGTGAACCTGGTGGCGGCGGTCGTCGCCCTGGTCGCGCTGACCGTCGCCGCCCGCCCTGCCACCGAGCGCTTCCTCTACGGCCGAGCGAAGGCGGAGTACTTCTCGGCCGCCGTCGAAGGCCTGATGATCTTCGTGGCCGCCGCGGTCATCCTGGTCACCGCCGTGGAGCGGTTCGTGAACCCGCGCCCGCTGGAGAACCTCGGCATCGGGCTGGTCATCCTGGTCATCTCCTCGGTGCTCAACGGCGTCGTCGCCTTGGTCCTGATGCGCGCCGGGAAGCGGCACAACTCGATCACCCTGCGCGCGGACGGCAAGCACCTGATGACCGACGTGGTCACCAGCGCGGGGGTGCTGATCGGGGTGGGCCTGGTGGCCCTGACCGGGTGGGAGCGGCTCGATGCGCTCGTGGCCTTCGCCGTCGGGGTGAACATCATCGTCACCGGGATCGGCCTGCTCTCGGAGTCGGTCTCCGGTCTGCTCGACAAGGCGCTGCCGGACGGCGACCACGCGGTGATCACCGAGATCCTGCGCCGCCGCACCGACGAGGGGAGCACCACCTTCCACGGCCTGCAGACCCGTGAGGCCGGGCAGGAGCGGTTCATGAGCGTGCACGTGCTGGTGCCCGACGAGTGGACGGTCAAGCACGGCCACGACTACATCGAGGGCCTCGAGGACGAGCTGCGAGGCGCGCTGCCCTCGCTGCGGGTGCTCACCCACCTCGAGCCGATCTCCGACCCGGCCAGCTACGAGGACATCCCTGCGGCGCACGTGCCGATCCACGACGGGGAGCACGACCCGACGCGGCCGCCGAAGACCTGAGTACCTCCGAGACGTCGGCCCCGGAGCTTACGATGAGCGAGCCACACCGGGCCGATCAGGGGGAGCGATGCATCACGTGCCGCAGCACGACCAGGACCGCTCGCCGGCGCACGGGCCCGTGATCCCCGGGGAGCTGGTCCCCACCGGGTCCGTCGATCCCGACGCGCGCACCGACGATCCACCGGCCGGGACCGCCGGACCGCAGCAGCCTCAGCAGGCTCCCCTGCAGCCCTATGCCGCACCGCCGTGGCCGCCGCACGCCGCCGGGCCGCCGCCCGTCCCGCCGCCGCCGGAGAAGAGCGTGGGCGTGGCCTTCGTGCTGACCTTCTTCTTCGGCCCGTTCGGAATGTTCTACTCGACCGTCGCCGGGGCCCTGATCCTGCTGGGGATCACGCTCGGGATCGCGCTGCTGGCCGGTGTGGTGATCGGACTGATCACCCTGGCGACCTTCGGGCTCGGGGCGTTCCTGGTGGCCCTGGCACCCCTGGCAGGGGTCCCGGTCTGGATCGCGAGCATCATCTGGGGCTGCCTGGCCGCCTCCGGCCACAACGACCGCGTGCGCGCGGAGTATGCGCAGCACGGCGCCGCGCACGCACAGTACGGGGCGCGGCGGGCGGCGTTCGACGGGTACCGCTCAGCCGGGTACTGACCTCTGCCGGCCCGTGACCAGGACACACCAGGAGCACTCGTGACCCGCACCGACTCCTCCGGTCCCGCCCGGGCCCTCGATGACCTCGCCGTCCGTCTGCGCGCAGAGCTCGGCGAGGACGCAGTGCCCACGGTCGTCGAGGCTCGCTACGGCGGGGACCGGGCCGTCCCGGGCGCGCCGGACCACCGATTCGTGCTGGTCCTCCCCCACGATGTCGAGGGGGTGCGGACCACGCTGCGCCGGGCGCACGAGACCACCACGCCCGTCGTGCCCCGGGGCGCCGGCTCGGGCCTCTCCGGCGGCGCGGTCCCCACGGACGGGGCGATCGTCCTCGGCCTGGAGCGCCTGAGCACCATCCGCGAGATCGACCCGCTGGACGAGGTCGCCGTCGTCGAGGCCGGGGTGATCACCTCCGATCTCTCCGCGGCCCTGGCCCCGCACGGCTTCTTCTACGCCCCGGACCCGGCCAGCGTCGGGATCTCCACGATCGGCGGCAACATCGCCACCAACGCCGGTGGCCTGCACTGCGCGAAATACGGGGTGACCCGCGAGTCCGTGCTCGGCCTCGAGGTCGTGCTGGCCGACGGCACGCTGCTGCGCACCGGCCACCGCTCGATCAAGGGCGTGACGGGGCTCGACCTCACCCAGCTGCTGATCGGGTCCGAGGGCACCCTGGCCGTGGTGGTGGCCGCCACCGTGCGGATCCGTCCGCTCCCGGTCGCCCGCCGCACGGTGCTGGCCCGCTTCGAGTCGGCGTCGGCCGCCGCTGCGGGGGTGGGCGCGATCTCCCGCAGCCCCGTGCGCCCGGCCGCCACCGAGCTGCTGGACGCGGGCACCCTCGCCGACATCGATGCGCACACCGGGTCGCGGATCGCCGAGGGTGACGGCGCGATGCTGCTGGTCGAGCTCGACGGCTACGGCGTCGAGGAGCAGACGCGCGACCTGGTGGCCGCCCTCGCCGGCGCGGGCGCGGCCGTGCATGCGATCGAGGACGCCGCGGAGGCGGAGCGGCTGTGGGAGCTGCGCCGCTCCAGCCGAGCCGCCGGGGGCGGCCGGGCGCGCCTGGGCGAGGACGTGGCGGTGCCGAAGTCCCGCCTGGCGGAGCTGCTCACCGAGTTGGAGGCGATCGGCCGGCGCCACGACGTGCGCACCTCCGCCGTCGCCCATGCGGGGGACGGCAATCTTCATCCTTCCTTCTCGCTGCCCGGCGTCCCGGAGAACCCCTCCGGTCAGCTGCCCCCTGCGATCCTCGCCGCGGCCGACGAACTGGTCCGCACGGCGCTGGACCTCGGCGGCACGATCAGCGGCGAGCACGGCATCGGCACCTCCAAGCGCGGCTGGCTCGATCTCGAGCTGTCCCCCGCCTCCCGGGCCCTGCAGCACCGGGTGAAGGAGGCCTTCGATCCGCAGCACCTGCTCAATCCCGGCAAGGCGCTGTGAGACAGCCGAGGGCGCCTCGTGAGGACGCCGTCCGCACGGTCGACGACGGGACCGCGGGATGTCATCCGGCCATTCGTCGCACCTGGATCAGGACAATCGTGCTCGTGCCCGTGTCCCCGTTGTCGCAGTCCCGGGTGTTCACCTCGGTCGACATCTCGTGGCTCCGCTCGCGTCGCAGTGGGCATCGGATGAGCAGCTCCGGTGAGCAGCTCAGGCCCGCCGCTCAGCGCAGCAGCGCCGCCAGGCGGGCGTCGGAGTCCGCGAGCGCGGCGCGGTCGTAGGTCGAGCCGGTCGAGAGGATCTCCTCGGCGCCGGTGCGCTCGGCGATCCGCTCGAGGCGGCGCCGCACGGCGTCCGCGGTGCCGGCGACCGTGGTCGCCAGTCCCTTCTCGACGCGGCGGCGCTCCGGGGTCTCCCACCTCGCCGCACGGATGTCGGCGGGCGGCTCGAGCGCGCCGAACACCCCGGTGCTGCGGGAACGGGCCATCGCCCAGATCTCCGGCAGCGCGAGCTCGCGGGCCTCGGCGTCGGTGTCGGCGATGAGCGCGTCCACGGACGCGATGATCTGCGCGACGCTGCCGCGGTGCGGACGGAACGCGCGGCGGTAGGCGGTGAGCCGTGCCGACAGCTCCGGGGCGTCCAGGATCGGGCCGCCGATCACCACGGGCAGGCCGAGCGCGGCTGCCGTCTCCATCCCGCTGCCCGTGGCGAGCACGAACAGCGGCACCTCGCCGTCGTCGTCCGGGCGGGCGGTGAGGGGCGCGGTGCCCTCGAGATGATCGCGCACCTCGGTGATCTCCTGGCCGAAGGAAGCCGGATCGGCCTCCAGGCGCCCGAGGGCCTCGCGCACCGGGGCGGTGAAGCCGAGGGAGCGTCCCAGGCCCAGGTCGATGCGGCCGGGGTACAGCGCCTCGAGCATGCGGAACTGCTCGGCGACCACGAGCGGCCGGTGATTGGGGAGCATCACGCCACCGGAGCCGAGGCGGATCCGGGCGGTGCGGGCACCGATCGCGCTCAGCAGCACCGCCGGGGAGCCGCTCGCGATGCCCGGCACGGCGTGGTGCTCAGCCACCCAGAACCGGTGGTATCCCTGCTGCTCGGTGGCGATCGCCCGCTGGACGGAGTGCTCCAGGGCCGCTGACTCGGCCTGGCCCCGACGCGTGCGGGAGCGGTCGAGCAGGGAGAGCCTCATGCCGTGATCAACGCGGACGTCTGCCAGGATCTTCCCTGCTGGGAGGTCGAGAACGTCTCATCCTCGGCGCGACCCGCGAGCGCTCCGCGCCGATAGCCTGACGAGCATGAGCGCACCGCATGTCCCCCTGTCGATCCTGGATCTCGTCTCGATCTCCGAAGGAATGAGCACCCGGGAGGCGATCACCGCCTCCATGGACGGTGCGCAGGCCGCCGACCGTCTCGGCTACGAGCGCTACTGGTTCGCCGAGCACCACAACACCAACTCGCTCGCCTCGAGCGCCACCTCGCTGCTGATCGACCGCGCGGCCTCGATGACCGAGCGGATCCGCGTCGGCTCCGGCGGCATCATGCTGCCCAACCACTCCCCGCTGAGCGTGATCGAGCAGTTCGGCACCCTGGTGCAGTTCCACGGAGACCGCATCGACCTGGGTCTCGGCCGAGCGCCGGGCACCGACCAGCTGACCGCGCAGCTGCTGGCCCGCACCTCGGCGGAGCCGCAGGCCTTCGTCGCGGCGGTCGAGCAGATGCGGGACTGGTCGCGCGAGGAGTCCACCGGCGGCCTCCCGATCTCCGCCGACGTCGCCCGCGGCACCGAGGTGCCGATGTGGATCCTTGGCTCGACCGCCAACGGCGCCCGCCTCGCCGCGCAGCTGGGGATGCCCTTCTCCGTCGCCTCGCACTTCGCGCCGTTCCAGTACCTGCACGCCCTGCAGGCCTATCGCGAGAACTTCGATGCCGGGGCGTCCACGGCCCAGATCGAGAAGCCCCGCACCATGGTCGGGGTGAACCTGGTGGTCGCCGAGACGGACGAGGAGGCACAGCGCCACTTCTCCACGCTCCAGCAGATGTTCCTGGGCGTCGTCACCGGCCAGCGGCAGAAGATCCAGCCGCCCCGGCCCATCGAGGAGATCGCTGCCGATCACCTGGTCCAGCAGGTCGACCAGACGCTGTCGATCAAGGCCGTCGGCTCCCCCGCGACCGTGGTGCGCCAGCTGGAGGAGATCGTCGAGGCGACCGACGCCGACGAGCTCATCCTGACGGCCTATTACTACGATCCCTCCGACCGGATCAAGGGGCTGGAGCTGCTGGCCGAGGCCTGGGGACTGGGCGGCTGACCGCGCCGACCCGTGAAGCCGCTGGGCGGCTGACGGCGCCGACCCGGGAGCCCGCTCAGCGCGCGGTGACCGTCGCGGTGAGGGTCGCGTGGTCGCTCGCGACCCTGCCGTCCAGCTCCGGGACCGAGGCGGCGTAAGAGTCCACGGCCAGATCGCGGGTGAGGATCCAGTCGATCCGCTCCCCGCCGACCGCCGGCGGCCCGTAGTCCGGGAAGGTGCCGATGTCCTCCCCCTCGTGGACGCCGGCGACCTCGTGCGCGTCCTCGAAGCCGGCGTCGCGCAGCACGCGCCACGGGATGCTCTGCCCGCCGGCGGCGTTGAAGTCGCCCATCAGCACCACCGGTGCGCCGTCGGCCGCCTCCGTCAGTCGCTGCGCGATGACCCCGGCGCCCCTCTCCCGGGCGAGATGACCGGCATGGTCGAGGTGGGTGACGGCCAGAACCAGCTCCCCGCCGGCGAGGAGGTCCCGCACCCTCGCCCATACCGCGATGCGGGGGCAGTGGGCGTCCCAACCCACCGAGCCCATCAATGCAGGCTGCTCGGAGAGCCAGAACTGGTCCCAGTCGAGCACCTCGAAGCGCTCCCGGCGCAGGAACAGCAGGTTGTGCTCCCCGCGTCCACCGCCGTCGCGTCCGAAGCCGAGCCGCAGATGGGTCGCCCCGAGGGCCTCGTCGAGCGTCGCGATCTGGGAGGGCAGCACCTCCTGGGTGCCGACCACGTCGGCATCGGCCGCGTGCAGCAGGTCCACCAGCACCGGAGCTCGATCTCCCCAGTGGTCGCTCTGGCCGGGGCGGGTCTCCGCCCGGTGCTGACGGATGTTCTGGGTGAGCAGTCGCAGGGCGGTGGGCAGGCGTTCCTCGGTGGTCCTCATGTCCCTATCCTGTCGCACGGCCGCCGCGGTCGCACGGTCGCCGCGGACGCACGGCCCGGGCCGGGGCCTGTGTCCCGAATCGACGCCACGTGTCGGACCTCCGGGTGCGACGCCCCCCTGTCGGCGCATACTGCCCCCATGAGTGCTCTGGTCCTGCAGTCCGATTTCGGGCTCGACGACGGCGCGGTCAGCGCGATGTACGGCGTCGCCGTCGGCGTCGACCCCACACTGCGCATCCACGACGTCACCCACAACATCCCGCCCTACGACATCTGGGAGGGCTCGTACCGCCTCGCCCAGGTGCTGCAGTACTGGCCCGAGGGCACCGTCTTCGTCTCCGTGGTCGATCCCGGCGTCGGCTCCTCCCGGCTGTCCGTGGTCGCTCGCACCGCCACCGGCCACTACGTGGTCACTCCCGACAATGGGACGCTGACCCATCTCGAGGACATCTTCGAGATCACCGCGCTGCGGGAGATCGACGAGACCCGCCATCGCCGCCCGGGCTCCGAGGAGTCCTACACCTTCCACGGCCGCGACATCTACGCGTTCACGGGCGCTCGGCTCGCCTCCGGCGCCACCGACGTCGACGACATCGGGCCCGAGCTCGACCGAGAGCAGATGGTGCGGCTGCCGATCACGGCGCCGGCCCGCTCGCAGGACACGGTCGTCGGCACCATCGACACGCTCGACGTGCGCTACGGCTCGCTCTGGACCTCGATCCCCCGCCCTCTCTTCGCCGAACTCGACGTCTCCCCCGGCGATCGCGTCACCGTGCGCGTCCATCACCACGACACGGTCGTGCACGCCGCACAGGTCACCTACGCGCGCAGCTTCGCCGCCGTCGAGGTCGGCGAGTCCCTGCTGTACGTGAACTCCCTGGACCGGATGGCGATCGCCATCAACCGTGGCCACTACGCCCGCGCTTTCTCGCTCGGCACCGGCGCCTCCTGGCGCGTGACCCTGGTGCCGGTGCGCTGACCGCCCCTCTCCCTCCGAAGGACGTCTCATGAACCGCACCCACTCCCCCGTCACCCAGGTGGTCGCCATCGGCATCGGCGCCGCCGTCTTCTTCGTACTCGGCCGCTTCGCGGCGATCCCGACCCCCGTGCCCAACACCTCGATCAACATCCAGTACGCGATCCTCGCGGTGTTCGCCGTCCTGTACGGCCCCCTCGTCGGTGCTCTGGCCGGCTTCATCGGTCATCTGCTCGTCGACGTCACCGGCTACGGCGTCTGGATCAGCTGGGAGCTGGCCTCCGGCGTGTTCGGGCTGGTCGTCGGGCTCCTCCTGCTGAAGCACGCGATCGCCGACGGCGAGTTCGGCCGTGCGGTCGCGGCCCGCTTCTGCCTCGCGGTGATCGCCGCGAACCTCCTCGCCTGGCTGCTCATCGCGCCGCTCGGGGACGTGCTGATCTACTCCGAGCCCGCCACCAAGGTCTGGGTGCAGGGGGCGTTCGCCTTCGCCTCGAACACGATCACCGCATGCGTCCTCGGGACCATCATCCTGTCGATCTACGCTCGGACCCGCACCAGGACCGGGTCGCTGAGCCTCGGCCAGTGACCACGCGGCGACCACGACCAGAGGGGGACGACACCCCGCTGATCGACCTGTCCGGCTACTCCTTCCAGTACCGGGCACAGGCCGAGCCGACCCTGCACGACATCGACCTCACGGTGCGCCGAGGGGAGAAGATCGCGATAGTCGGCGCCTCCGGCTCCGGGAAGTCCACCCTCCTCAGCGTGATCAACGGGCTGATCCCCCATCACCACCGCGGTACCGCGACCGGCACCGTCCGCGTGGCGGGCACGGATCCGTCCGCGGTGCCGCTGGTGGAGACCGCCGCCGTGGTCGGCACCGTGCTGCAGGACAGCAACAGCCAGTTCGTCGGGCTCACCGTGGCCGAGGACATCGCCTTCAGCCTCGAGAACCAGCAGGTCCCCCGCGGAGAGATGCCCGCGCGGATCACCCGCGCCGCGGAGTCGGCCGGGATCCCCGATCGCCTCGGCGACGCCCCGCAGGACCTCTCCGGCGGGCAGAAGCAGCGTGTCGCGATCGCTGGAGTGCTGGTGGACGACGTCGAGGTGCTGCTGCTGGACGAACCGCTGGCGAACCTGGACCCGGCGGCCGGGCGCGCCGCCGTCGAGCTGATCGACGATCTCCACCGCGACGGCGGTCGGACCGTGGTCCTGGTGGAGCACCGCCTCGAGGACGTGCTGCACCGCGACGTCGACCGGATCGTGGTGATGGATCAGGGCCGCATCATCGCCGATGCCGCCCCCGAGGAGATCCTCGCCTCGGGGCTGCTGGAGCAGCACGGCATCCGCCCGCCCCTGCACGTGGCCGCCTTGCGGTATGCCGGCACCCCGGTCACCGCCGCGCAGCATCCTCAGCGCAGTGAGGACATCGACCTGACCGAGGAGCAGATCGGCGCCGTCCGGGAGTGGGTCGCGGCCTGCGCGGAGGACCAGGGACCGGCCGCACCGCCCACCGACGCCGCCCCCGCCGCCTTGGACCTGCACCAGGTGCGCTGCGAGCTCCCCCTCGGGCCGGAACGCACCCGCGTCGCCCTCGAGGACGTCACCGCCTCCGTGTCCCGCGGCGAGATGCTCGGGGTGCTCGGCTCCAACGGCGCCGGAAAATCCACCCTCGCCCGTGTGATCTGCGGATTCGAGGAGCTCACCGGTGGGACGCTGACCATCGGTGGGGTCGACGCACACGGGTGGAGCCTCGCCGAGCGCGGCGAGCAGGTCGGCTTCGTGCTGCAGGAGCCCGGTCAGATGCTCTCCCGACCCCAGGTCACCGAAGAGATCGTCCTCGGCCTGCGCGCTCGCGACATCGCGGAGGACGAGATCGCCCGGCGCACCACCACCGTGCTGACGGCTTGCGGGCTGACCCCGTTCCGCTCCTGGCCGATCTCCGCTCTCAGCCACGGGCAGAAGAAGCGCGTGAGCATCGCCGCGGTGCTCGCCCTGGAGCCCGACGTGCTGATCCTCGACGAGCCCACCGCCGGACAGGACTTCGCCCATTACTCCGAGTTCATGCGCTTTCTGAGGTCCCTGCATCAGGCCGGGACCACCATCGTGCTGATCACCCACGACATGCATCTCGCCCTCGAGCACACCGAGCGGGTGCTGGTGCTCTCCGGGGGCCGACTGCTGGCCGACCAGCACCCGGCCGCCGTGCTCACCGATCCGGAGCTCGCCGCTTCTGCGGACCTCGTGACGACCGGGCTGCACGCCCTCGCCCGTCGGTGCGGGATCACCGACGCCAGGACCCTCGTGCACCGCTTCATCGCGACCGACCGTGCGGCTCGGGCGGAAGCGACATGACCGACCCGGTGCTCGGTTACGTCGATCGCCCCGGTCCTCTCCACGCGCTGTCGGGCGTCTCGAAGCTCGGCCTGTCCCTCGGTGTCGTGCTCGGGGCGATGATCGGATTCGACGTGCGCTACCTGGCGGCGGTCTCCGTGGGCTCGATCGTGCTGTGGGGCCTGTCGAGGGTGCGGGCGCGGGACCTCGCCGTCGTCCTGTGGTTCATCGTGGTGTTCGCGGCCCTGAACAACATCGGCATCTTCCTGTTCGCCCCCGGGTACGGCAGCGAGCTGTTCGGCACCCGCCACGTGCTCATGGACGGCCCCTGGCACTGGGACGTCACCGCGGAGCAGCTGTTCTACCAGCTTGCCGTGACGCTCAAGTACGTCGCGGTGCTGCCCTCGGTGCTCCTGTTCGTGGCCACCACCCGGCCTCCGGAATTCGCCTCCTCGCTGGCCAGGATCGGAGTCCCCTACCGGATCGCCTACGCTGTCTCCCTGGCCCTGCGATACATCCCCGATGTGCAGCGGGAGTTCCGCACCATCTCCCAGGCGCAGCAGGCGCGCGGCCTGGACACCACGGGTGACGTGGACCTGCGCCTGCGGATCCGGAACCTCACCTCGGTGCTGACGCCGCTGCTGCTGGGCACCTTCGACCGCATCGAGTCGGTCTCCGCCGCGATGGAGCTGCGAGGCTTCGGGCGCGGGAAGGGTCGCACGTGGTTCGTGCATTCGCGGCTGCAGGTCCCGGACATGCTCGTGATCGGGATGGCCGTCCTGCTGGTCGCCGTCCCCGTCCTCCTGCTCGTCGTCGACGACGGGCGGTTCTGGAATCCCTTCGTGTGACGAGCGGCCCCGGTCCCGACCGCTGGGGTCGAGGTCCGGGGCCGCCACCAGCACGGACATCCCCCGCGTCAGGGCGCTTCGGTCACCATCCCCAGCGCATCCGGCAGGAACATCGTGATCTGCGGGATGAACACCACCAAGAGCAGGCCGACGACGAGGGCGAGGAAGAACGGGATCATCGCCTTGATGACCGGCTCGACCCTGACGTCGCCCACCTTCGCGGCGACGAAGAGGATGTTGCCCACCGGCGGGGTGATCGTCCCCAGCGACAGGTTGAAGGTGATCATCAGCCCGAAGTGGATCGGATCCACCCCGAGCTCCAGCGCGATCGGGAGGAAGATCGGCGTGAAGATCAGGATCGCCGGGGTCGGGTCCATGAACGCGCCGACGATCAGCAGGATCACCATCATCAGCAGCAGGATGATCGTCGTGGAGTCCGCCAGGCCCAGCAGGGCGTCCGAGATGGTCTGCGGGATGGTGGCGTAGCTGAGCACCCAGCTGAGCGCCGAGGACACGGCGACCAGAAGCATCACGACGGCCGTGGTACGGGCCGCCCCGGCGACCACGTCCGGAAGGTTCTTGAGCGTGAGCTGCTGGTAGATCAGCCCCAGCACCAGGGAGTACACGACGGCAATCACGGCGGACTCGGTGGCGGTGAAGAGACCGGCCAGCAGACCTCCGATGACGATGACGATCATGAAGATCGACGGGACCGCCTTCGCCAGCGTCGTCAACGCCAGGCCCAGCGGCACCCGCTCGCCGCGGGCACGCATCTCCGGCCGACGGCGGCTGATCACAGCGACCACCGCGATGCAGGCCAGCACCCACACCAGCCCGGGGCCGTAGCCCGCCACGAACAGCGTGGCCACGGACGTGGAGGACACCAGCGAGTAGACGATCAGCGTGTTCGACGGCGGAATCATCATGCCCGAGGGCGCCGAGGCGGCATTGACGGCCGCGGAGATGGATGGGTCGTAGCCCTCCTTGCGCTCACGCGGCCCGAGAGTGGAGCCCATGGCCGCGGCCGAGGCGACGGCCGCCCCGGAGACGGAGCCGAACAGGGCGTTGGCGACCACGTTGGTCTGGGCGAGCGAGCCGGGCATGCGGCCGACGAGCACCTTGGCGGCGTCGATCAGCTTCCCGGCGATGCCGCCGGTGTTCATCAACGACCCGGCGAGCACGAAGAAGGGGATCGCGAGCAGGGTGAAGGAGCTCGCGCCCGTGAACATGCGCTGCGAGGCGACGAACACGGCCTGGTCGGGGCTGATCACAGCGACCAGCGCGAGGATGGACGGCAGGCCGATGGCGATGCCGATGGGGGCGCCGATGCCGATGAGCACGACGACTCCGGCGATCAGGATGACGCCGGCGATCATGGCGGGATCCATGGTCAGGCCCCCTTTCCGTCGGTCGAAGGGTCCTCGGTCGAGGAGTCGTCGGCCGAGAGGTCGTCGGCCGCCGTGCCACCGGTGGTGGATCCGCCGGTCGCCGCGTCGTCGGCCTCCCCGGCCTCGGCCGCAGAGATCGTGGCGGCCTGCTGCGCGTCGTCACCGGCGAGCATGTCCCCGCCGCGCGCCGCGTGCACCAGATCATCGAGGGCGAAGACGGCGATGATGACGCCGGCGATCGGCAGGGCCAGGTACATCTGACCGACGGTCACCGGAAGCCCGGGAATGGCCTGGTGCCAGGAGATGGACATGCCGCGCAGCCCGCCCCACACCAGGCCGAGTGCGGCGAAGGCGAAGACGGACAGCGCGACGAGCACGTTGGTGATGCGCTGCCCGGCGCGGGGCAGCATCCGGGCGAAGAAGTCGACGGCCACGTGCCCGCGCTCCCCGAACACCATCGCGACGGAGAACAGCACCAACCAGATCAGCAGGTACTGGGACACGGTGGTGGACCAGGCGCTCGGCGCGGACAGCACCTGGCGGGCGAACACCTGCCAGACGACCACGGCCACCAGCACCGCGAACAACCCGATGCTGATCCATCTCAGCACCTCGACACCGCGTGATCGCAGCGCGCTCATGCGCCGTCCTCCCCCATGCTCTCGGCGACCGCCTGGACCGCCTGGTACATCTCCTCGTCCTCGGCGGTCTCCAGGAATGTGCGGCCGACCTCCTCGATGGCCGGACCGAAGGCGTCGGGGCCCGGGTCATTGATCTCGACGCCCGCGTCCAGCATCTGCTGGGTGCTGGCGTCGGTCTCCTCGATCCAGAGCCGCACGAACTCCTCCTGGGCGGCGGCGAAGGTCTCGGCGTAGGCCTGCTGATCGGCCTCGTCCATCTCCTCGACGCGGTCGACGTTGGCCATCACGTAGTCGAGCCCCACCAGGTGATTGGTGAGCGTGAAGTACGGAGCGACCTCGTAGTGGCGCTGGGTCACGTAGCTGACCTCGTTGTTCTCCGCACCGTTGAGCACGCCTGACTGGAGTGCGGTGTACACCTCGCCGTAGGCCATCGGCGTGGGCGAGCCGCCCAGCGCCCGCATGAGCGCCATGAACACGTCCGACTCCTGGACCCGGATCTTCAGTCCCGCGAGGTCCTCCGGGCCCTCGACCGGTCCCCGATCGGTGTAGACGTGACGCGAGCCCTGGGTGAATCCGCCCAGGACACGCAGGCGGTGGCTCGGCTCGAGGGAGGAGAACAGATCGCCGACGATCGACTCATCGCCCAGCACGGCCTGTTGGTGATCGATGCTCTCGAAGGCGCCGGGCAGGTTCAGCGGACGGAAGTCCATCGACAGGTTCTCGACCTGGGTGCTGGAGATGACGGCCATGTCCACGGCACCGTCCGAGACCAGCTGGACGACCTCCTGCTGGGCACCGAGGGATTCGTTGGCGTACACGCGGGCGCCCCACCGTCCCTCGGTCGCCTCGGCCAGCTGCTCGCCGAAGAAGGACAGCGCCGTGAAGCTGGGGTGGGACTCGGTCTGGTTCAGCGAGATCGACAGGACGTTCTCCACGTCCGTCGTCGCCCCGGCCTGCGCGCAGCCGCCGAGGGCGAGGGCGCCGAGCCCCAGGGCCGGCAGACCCACCAGCAGGTCGCGCCGGCTCGCTCGGCGTCCGCTGCGCGGGCCGCGCAGTGGGGATGAAGCCACGAGTTACCTCCTCGTAACACAGAGCGGCCGACCGCACTCCGCGGTCGGCACACTGCTCGGATGTTCCCGGGGAGCGTAGTCGGGGCCCCGTCCCGACGCCTCGGCTTGCCAAGGGTTGCCCCTGGTCGGCGACGATCCGGGGCGGCGGCGGGCAGTCGCCGGGCCGCCGCCGAACGGGAAGGCTGCGCCCCGTCAGCTGGCATGCTGGTCCCCATGGCACCCCGGCCCCTCGCTGACGTCCCCGTGCATGAGCCCCCCGACACCCCGGGGATCGGGATGCTTCCGGCTGCAGGAGTGTCGCTGTCCGCGGTCGGGCTGTTCGGGCTGCAGCTCTCCGGATGGGGACACGCGCTGCTCGTGGTCAGCCTGATCGGCGCCTTTCTCATCTCGCGCGAGCTGGCGAAAGACCTGGCCCTGATCGGCATCGGCATCGCGATCCTCTCGACGACCTCCGTGAGGGCGGACGTGGACTGGGACCGATTCGTCACGATCGGCACGGTGCTGCTGCTCGCCGTGGCGGTGCCGCTCCTGGTGGACCGCGTCGTCCACCGCCGCCGGGCGATCCGGTTCCCCTGGCTCACCGGACAGCCCTGGACCCGCCTGGAGAAGGGGTACATCGTCGCCGTCCCGGTGCTGGGATGGCTGATCCTGCCGTTCTACTTCATCACCTCCGGCGCGTACGAGAACTGGCCGCACATCACCGGGGGCAGCGAGCTGGCGCGGTTCTTCGTGGGGGTGAGCTTCGTGGGCACGTGGGACGAGTTGTTCTTCATCTGCACCTGCTTCGCCCTGCTGCGCCGACACGTCGGCCTGTGGACGGCGAACGTGCTGCAGGCGATCATCTTCGTCTCGTTCCTCTGGGAGCTCGGCTACCAGGAATGGGGCCCGCTGCTCACCGCTCCGTTCGCGCTGCTCCAGGGCTGGCTCTTCACCAGGACCGGTTCGCTGCTGTACGTGCTGATCGTGCATCTGCTCTTCGACGTCGTCGTCTTCCTCGCCATCGTGCACGCCCACAATCCCGGTGCGATCCCGATCTTCCTCGTCTGATCCCCGAAGGGTCGGTCCGTTCAGGGCCTCCGTCCACCGAGCCGGATCCCGACCGTCCGCGGGCCGGTGTCGTCGATCAGGACCCTCTGGGCCGCCGAGCCCCTGTTCCGGACGACGACGGGCCCCGACCCTCCGGGGAGGATCGGGGCCCGGGCGCTCCGGGAGGAGCGGCTGGTGATCAGACGATCACATCATGCCGCCCATACCTCCCATGCCGCCCATGCCGCCCATGTCGTCGCCGCCGCCGCCCGCGGGGGCGGGCTCCGGCTTGTCGGCCACGACGGCCTCGGTGGTCAGGAACAGGCCCGCGATGGACGCCGCGTTCTGCAGCGCGGAGCGGGTGACCTTGACCGGGTCGATGATGCCGGCGGCGAGGAGATCCTCGTACGCACCGGTGGCCGCGTTCAGGCCCTGGCCCACGGGCAGGGACTTGACCTTCTCGGCCACGACGCCGCCCTCGAGACCGGCGTTGACCGCGATCTGCTTGAGCGGGGCCTCGATGGCGACCTTGACGATGCTCGCGCCGGTCGCCTCGTCATCGACCAGGGTGAGCGAGTCGAAGGTGTCCTTGCCCGCCTGCAGCAGCGAGACGCCGCCACCGGCGACGACGCCCTCGTCCACGGCGGCCTTGGCGTTGCGCACGGCATCCTCGATGCGGTGCTTGCGCTCCTTGAGCTCGACCTCGGTGGCGGCACCGGCCTTGATGACGGCCACGCCGCCGGCCAGCTTCGCCAGACGCTCCTGGAGCTTCTCGCGGTCGTAGTCCGAGTCCGAGTTCTCGATCTCGTTGCGGATCTGCGAGACGCGGCCGGCGATGCGCTCGGCGTCACCGGTGCCCTCGACGATGGTGGTCTCGTCCTTGGTCACGACGATCTTGCGAGCCTGGCCCAACTGCTCGAGACCAGCGGTCTCCAGCTTGAGGCCGACCTCCTCGGCGATGACCTGGCCACCGGTGAGGATCGCCATGTCCTCCAGCATCGCCTTGCGGCGGTCGCCGAAGCCGGGAGCCTTGACGGCCACGGACTTGAAGGAACCCTTGAGCTTGTTGACGACGAGCACCGCGAGGGCCTCGCCCTCGACGTCCTCGGCGAGGATCGCCAGCGGCTTGCCGGCCTGGATGACCTTCTCCAGCAGCGGCAGCAGGTCCTTGACCGAGGAGACCTTGGAGGACAGCAGGAGGATGTAGGGATCCTCGAGAACGGTCTCCTGGCGCTCGGCGTCGGTGACGAAGTACGGCGAGATGTAGCCCTTGTCGAACCGCATGCCTTCCGTGAGCTCCAGCTCGAGGCCCATGGTGTTGGACTCCTCGACCGTGATCACGCCTTCCTTGCCGACCTTGTCGAGCGCCTCGGCGATGAGCTCGCCGATGGCCGGGTCGGCCGCCGAGATGCCGGCGGTGTGGGCGATCTGCTCCTTGGTCTCGATCTCCTTGGCCTGCTTCAGCAGGGTCTCGGAGACCGCGGCCACGGCCTGGTCGATGCCGCGCTTGAGCGCGATCGGGTTGGCGCCGGCGACGACGTTGCGCAGTCCCTCCTTGACCAGGGCCTGGGCGAGGACGGTGGCGGTGGTGGTGCCGTCGCCCGCGATGTCGTCCGTCTTCTTGGCGACCTCCTTGACGAGCTCGGCGCCGATCTTCTCGTAGGGATCGTCGAGTTCGATCTCCTTGGCGATCGACACGCCGTCGTTCGTGATGGTGGGGGCGCCCCAGGACTTCTCGAGCACGACGTTGCGGCCCTTGGGACCGAGGGTGACCTTGACGGCGTCCGCGAGCTGGTTCATACCCCGCTCGAGGCCGCGCCGGGCCTCCTCGTCGTAAGAGATGAGCTTGGCCATTGTGGAATCTCTCCCGTGTGGTGTGGTGTCCACCCGACCCTGTGCCCGCGACGGACGGAACCCCACGCCGTGTTCATGTCCCACGGCGCCGGATCCCTCACGGGGCCGGAATGTTCGTGGCCGGCCGGCAAGCTGCCTGTCGACCGATCAGGCTCACGACGCCCGAGTGCGGCCTCGCCGTACGGCGCTGTCACTCTCGATCATCGAGTGCCAGATCATCATAAGCACTCGGAGGCGGAGAGTGCTAACTCCGCCGGGGGTGGATCACGGGTTCCGCTGAGGGCCGAGGACGCAGGACGCGCGCCGCCTCCCGGGAGGAGAGGTCGGCGCGCGTCCGATGCTGCGCGGAGCGGGGCGGATCAGCCCTCGCCGCCGTCGTCCCCCTGGCCGCCGTCGCCCTCGTCGCCGCCGCCCTCGTCGGGCATCTCGACGGCCACGAAGGTGATGCGGGCGTCGTACTCGTCGCTCTGGCGCGCCTCCCCGGCGCCCACCTCGGCGGCGAGAGCCTGCGCGGTCTCCTGGTCCTCGTCGTCCCGGTAGAACACGACGGGCTCCTGCTGCTGGTTGTCAGCCGTGCTGACGCTGACGTCCTCCCAGCCGTCCCCCTCGAGGGTGTCCCGCCAGGTCCCCGCCAGGCCATTCATGCCGCCGGCGTTGACCACCAGGACCGGAACCGACTTGTCGGCCTCCGGAGGCGGCTCCTCCTCGGTGGTCTCCTCCGCGGGCGCGGAGCTGGTCTCCGACGCCGCCGGGGTGGTCGGGTCCTCGGCACGCTCGTCGCCGCCGCCGCCCATGCCCCCGATGACGAAGAGGAGCACGATCAGCATCACCAGCGCGGCGCCGATGATGACGATGTAGAGCAGGTTCTGACGCCAGAACGGCTCCTCGGCACGGTGGGCGCCGTGGAAGGACACGGCGTCGGCCTCGTCGTCGAAACGGTCCGGCGGGTAGGGATACTGGGAATCAGCCACGGCCCCATTAAACCTGCTCCACCCGGTGCGGCGTCGGAGCACACGCCCCGGGATCGGGTCTGTCGGGTGGGACGGTCGGGCCTGTCAGGCGACCTGACCCGACCCGTCTGCGGAGGCGGGGCCGTGCTCGGAGGTGCGTCGGCCGCGCAGGCGGTGGACCACCGAGGGCGCCGCGCGCAGCGCCGCCGGCTCGTCGAGCAGAGCGTTCAGACGCACGTAATAGGCCACCTTGGAGATCCCGATCTCCTCGCGGATCGCACGCTCCTTGGCGCCGACGTAGCGGAAGGTGCGGGACTCGAGCGCGAGGATCTGCCGGTCCCGCTCCGAGAGCGCGCCCTGCGGCCCCGGCAGTGACGTATCGGACATCGTCGCCGGAGTGTCGACGGATCCGGCCCCGTCGTCGTTCTGCACCGGCCCGGCGGGGGTATCGGTCGATCGCCCGTCCTCGTGCGGCGTCGATCCGTCCGGCGCCCCAGGAGGCGGGGAGTCCGGGGTGCGGCCGGCGGATCGGAGGGGCATGCCGGCAGGTTACGTGGTCCGTCGCGTCCACCCGGGACGGCTCGCCGCCGCCCGGCCGACGATGGAAGACTGCTCACATGCCGAAGCCCCTGACCGAGATCATCAGTGCCGACTGGGCCCGGGCCCTCGCTCCCGCGGAGGAGCGGATCCACACGCTGGGAGAGTTCCTCCGCACCGAGGCCGGGTCCGGCCGCGGGTACCTCCCCGACGGGGATCGGGTGCTGGCGGCGTTCACCCGCCCCCTGGAGGACGTGCGCGTGCTCATCGTCGGCCAGGACCCGTACCCCACCCCCGGCCACCCGATCGGGCTCTCCTTCGCTGTGGACCGTGACGTGCGCCCGCTGCCACGGTCGCTGACGAACATCTACACCGAGCTCGAGACCGACCTGGGGATCCCCCGTGCCACCCATGGCGATCTCACCGCCTGGCAGGACCAAGGGGTGCTGCTGCTGAACCGGGTGCTGACCGTCGCGCCCGGCGCCCCGGCCTCCCACCGCCGACGGGGGTGGGAGGAGATCACCGAGCTCGCGATCCGCGCCCTGGTCGAGCGGGGCGGCCCGCTGGTGGCGATCCTGTGGGGGCGCGATGCACAGTCCTTGATCCCGATGCTCGGGCAGGTCCCGCACCTGGCGAGCCCGCATCCGAGCCCGCTGTCCGCCTCCCGCGGCTTCTTCGGCTCCCGTCCGTTCTCCGGCGCCAACGCGCTGCTGGAGCAGCAGGGCGCCGTCGGCATCGACTGGCGGATCCCCGACTGACCCGGCGCGCTCCGCGGCCGACGGGTCCGCGGCGAGGCGCGCCAGGGCCGGCGGCCGTCGGCGAGGCACTCCGCCTCACGCGGCGTCGGACCACCGCCAGCTGTCCAGGATCGCCCGGATCTCCGGGGACACCTCCGCGGCGCCATGGGTCTCCACCAGGATCTGCAGCACCTGATCGCCCACGTCGGCGCAGTACATCTCGGAGACCGCCTCCCGGTCGTCGTGGGTGCCCAGGGCGCGGTGCGAGGGCAGCTCCTTCCCGTCCAGGGTGATGGGGTCGATCGTCGTCGGATCACCGACCTCGTCCCAGAGGTACCCGATCCAGATCGCCTGCCTCTCACACTCGGACTTCGCGTGCAGCGTCGCGTCGAACACGTACACGACCAGGGAGTTGGTCGCGACCTCCTCGCCCTCGACCTGCTCGTCGCGGAGGTCGAGGACCATGCCGGAGCTCGCGCTGTCCTCGCTGATCTCCCCCTCGAACCACTCCGCCGGGTATCGCAGGGAGAAGTACTCCTGCGAGACCTGCACCGTCTCGGGCGCCGTCGCCCCGTCCTCCCCGCCGTCTCGGGTCAGCAGGTGGACGACGCCGACGGTCACGGCGATCAGCAGCAGCAGGATCAGCAGCACCGCGCAGCCCAGCGCGATCCAGATCCCGGGGCGCGAGCGCCGCGGAGCCGGAGGAGCCATCTGTGCACCGGCCGGGCCCGGCCCGCCGCCCGCGCCCGACGCACCGGGCCCTGGCGCGAACGGTCCCTGGGCGAACTGCCCCTGCGAGTCCTGCCCCCGTCCCTGCTGCCCGTGATCCTGCTGCCCGTGATCCGGCTGTCCTCGATCCGGCTGACCCATGTCCCCTCCTGGCCCCTCGGCGCTGCGGACGACAGGCGTCGTCGTCCGCCGAGCTGATGTCCATGGTAGGCGCGTACCCGGGTGGCGCCACGTCCGGCGCCGTGCCGCCCGATCATCGACGATCATCGACCGTCGTGCCCGGACCGCACGGCTACTCCTGGCGGGAGGTGCGCTCGCTGCCCCCGGACGGCGGGCCGATGACGGGGTAGCCGACGTCACGTCCCGGCTCTGCCGCCCGGTCCCGGAACACGATTGCCGCGCTGGTCACGCGGGCGGGTGTGATCGTCGCTGCGACCGCGCCCACCCCCACCGAGGCCCCTCCCGGCCGGCCCCGGGAGTGGACCGTCGCGAGCCGTGGTGTCAGACTCTCGGGGTCCGCGGCACGCCTCGTACGGCTGCGGCGAGGTCCTGGGCGCGCCCGAGAGCCCGTGTCGACACCGAGGGAGAAGCCTGTGGCCGAGCCACGATCAGCGGCAGAGGAAGCACGCGATCCGAGCACGACGCCGGAGCGCCTGCTCGAACTCACGGAGAAGCATCCCCAGCTCCAGAGGCTGATCGTGCTGAACCCGTCGTGCCCCGACGTGGCGCGGCAGTGGATCCTCGCCACGAACCCCTGGGCCAAGTCGGCCTACGACGAGCACACCGCCGCTGAGGAGCCCGAGGAGGACGCCTCCGGTGGGGACGTGGACGGCGGGCCCGCCACCGCTGCGATGGACCCGATCGATCTGCCGGGCGACGCCGAGGACACCTCCGTCGAGAGCGTTCCCGGGGAGTCGGGCACCCCGGACCGCTCCGACGACACCGCTGACGCACCGGCCGTCGTGCCGCCGTCGGCACCGTCCATGGAGTCCGCACCGCCGAGCGCACCGGCGGAGCCCGAGGAGGCCTCGGTCTGGGGCGATTTCCCGGACGAGGCGCTCTGGGGCACGTCTCCGGCATCCGCTCCGCCGTCTTCCGCGGGCGGGTCCGGTGCGTCGGCACCCGGCGGGACCACCGGCGTCCGCGTCTCCCAGGACGCCTCGGTGGTGCCGCTCGGCCCGGCGGCGAGCGGAGCCGCAGCGGGAGGAGCCGCCGCTGCAGGAGCCGCCGCTGCAGGTGGCGCCGCCGCTGCGGGTGGTGCCGGTCCTGCTGCTGCCGACGGGGGCCCCGGCGGCCCGGGCGCGGACGCCCCCGCGACCGGATCGGTCGACGACGGGGCGGTCGCATCCGGTGGCGTCGGCGCTGCGGGCGCCTATGGCTACTCCGCCTCTGCCCCTGGCGCGCAGCCTCCTGGCGCGCAGCCATCCGGCACCCAGCCTCCTGCCGGGCATCCTCCGGCCGCACCTGCGCCCACCGGCGACGGCGGCTCCGACGACACCGGACGCTCCCGCCGGCGCATCTGGTTCGCCTGCGGCGGGTGCCTGATCCTCGTGATCATCCTGCTAGTGGTCGCCTCTCTCGTCGGCCGTGCCTGGTTCGGCGGGGACGACGAGACGTACCAGCGCGACAGTTCCACCACGGCGGCGGAGACCACGGAGGAGGAGACGACCCCGGAGGAGCCTCCGACGACGGAGCCCGACCCCGTCTCCCCCGCTCCCGATGACGCGACGGAACTGACGACGCTGCAGTCGCCCACCGGGAACATCTCCTGCACCCTCGAGGAGGACTCGGTCTCCTGCTCCCTGGTCGAGCGCGACTACTCCGAGGCAGACCTCGAGGACTGCGACGACGGCCCGTTCACCATCACCGTGGCCGGGGAGGAACCCCAGCTCGACTGCGGGCAGTCCTCCCGCGACGACGAGGCGACGACCCTTGAGTACGATCGCAGCGCGAAGCACGGAGACATGGCGTGCACCAGCCGTTTCGACGGCATGACCTGCTGGAACGTCATGACCGGGCACGGGTTCATGGTGAACCGGTCGACCTACGAGACGTTCTGAGCGCCACGTTCACCCGGTGACCGGCCCGCGTTCGAGCAGACTGCGGCCCGCCGCGACGATGGCGTCACGGGACGGGCGCGGCCGGATGCCCAGCACCTCATGCAGGCGCGTGGTGCTGACTCGTTTGACCACTCCCAGGTCATGGGCGGCGACCCGCTGCGACGCATCCGTCCGGGCGGCCTGTCGCACCACGTCGTCGGGAAGGGTCCGGGTGGGGATGTTCGCGGCCGCCTCACCGAGGGCGTCACGCAGGATCTGCCCGATTCTCATCATCGCGAGCGCATCCTGCCCGGAGGAGATCAGGATGCGACGGCCGGCGGCAGCAGGGGCATCGAGCGCGGCGACGTGCGCCGCCGCCACGTCGCGCACGTCCACGATCGGTATGTACAGGTTCGGATACGCCGCCATGGCGCCGTCGAGGCTGCGCTGGATGATGCGGTTCCCGCCGGAGACCTTCGCCCCCAGCACCGGTCCCATCACGGCCACCGGGGCCAGGGTCACCAGCTCCATCCCGCGTCCCTCACGCGCGATGAACTCCCAGGCGTCGCGCTCGGCGAGGATCTTGCTGCGCCCGTAGGCGTCCACCCCGTCGCTGTCCTCGACCGACCAGTCGTCCTCGGTGAACTCGCCATGATCCGGCCCGTGGCCGAAGCCGACAGCATGGAACGCCGAGGTCTGCACGAGACGACGCACTCCCGAGTCGCGCGCCGCACGCAGCACCCGCTGAGTGCCTTCGCGCGCCGGACGCACCACCTCCTCCTCGCCGTGCGTGTCCAGGAGCACCGGCGAGGCCACGTGCAGTACCACCTCGATGCCTTCGACGGCTTCCGTCCAGCCCTCGTCGGCCAGCAGATCCGCTTCGACGAACGTCAGGGCGTCGCCGCGCGTCATCCCCGCCTGCTCGAGGTCCGCGCGCACATCGGCCTCCCGCGCGAGCGAACGGACCGTCGTGCGCACCTCGTGCCCGGCAGCCAGCAGCTGCAGGACGGTGTGCCCGGCGATGAATCCGGATCCTCCGGTGACCAGTACCTGTGTCATGATCCTGCTTCTCCTTCACCCCACGGTCCGTCCGCGGGTTCTGCTGCGATGCTCGTCCTTCGCACCGTCTCCGGCCAGGCCCCCTCGACCCTGGCAGCGACAGGGACAGGCAGGTGCGCTGGCCCCGGGTCTATCGTCGACGCATGAGCGAAGAGCAGAATCTCCTGGGGTCGTACCTGCGGGCGAGACGAGACCTCATCGCCCCCGAGCAGGTCGGCATCCCCTCCAGCGGGACCCGACGCGTTCCGGGGCTGCGCCGCGAGGAGGTGGCGATGCTCGCCGGGATCAGCGCCGAGTACTATCTCCGGCTGGAACAGGGGCGGGACCGCCACCCGTCCCCGCAGATCCTCACGGCCATCGCCCATGTGCTGGACCTCGACGACGTCGACTACCTCCTCGCTCTCGCGACCGACCGTCCCCGGCGACGCACCTCCCGTCGGCGGCCCCGCGAGACGGCCCCGGCCTCGACACAGCGCTTGATCTCACATCTGGGGTTCCCGGCCTTCGTCGAGGGCCGATACCTCGATGTGCTGGCGGCGAACCCGCTGGCGGCGGCGATCTCACCCCGCCTGGAGGTGGGTCGCAACCGCTTGCGGGATGTCTTCCTCGATCCGGCCGAGCAGGCCCTGTTCCCCGACTGGGAGGCCACTGCCCGCGCCCTGGTCGCAGGTTTCCGCCAGTCCGTCGGCACAGGGGTCGAGGATCCCCGCTCCATCGAACTGGTCGGCGAGCTCTCGCTGGCGAGCACGCAGTTCAGCGACCTGTGGGCGCGCCACGACGTCGGGCCCGCCAGAGCGCGTCGGTGGAGTTCCAGCACCCGCAGGTCGGACCGCTGCGGCTGGACCGCGAGAAGCTCGCGGTGACGGGGACGGAGGGGATGATGCTGGTCATCTATCATCCCGAGCCGGGAACGGCCGCGGCCGAGAAGCTGAGCCTGCTCGCCTCCTCGGCCCTGCCGTCGGCGGACGAGGCCGTGGCGCCGGGGTCCGGGACGGAGCAGGACTCGACGAATGAGAGCTGGAGACGAGATTCGAACTCGCAACCACCTGTTTACAAGACAGGTGCGCTACCGTTGCGCCACTCCAGCGGGAGGGGCCGGCCGACGGATCGACCGGCCCCTCAGGCCTAGAAGTCTAGACGAGCCGGCGGGGCCGTCGGACCCCGCGGACCTCCGTGCGCGGCACGTGGGCCGCGCGAGGACCTGTCACTTCCCGCCGCCGTCCGAGGCGCCGCTGCCGGCGGCCGCGACCGCGTCGGCCAGGGCACCGGGCGTGGACCAATCCTGGAACTGCGTGCCGTTGATCTCGATGTACGGAGTTCCCGCCCCCTTCTCGTCGGCATAGGGATCGGAGATCTCGCGGACCCAGCGGAGGTAGGTGCCGTTGTCGATCGTGTCCTTCACCGCGTCGGAGGCTCCGGCTTCCTCGGCATAGGCCCAGATCTCCTCGTCCGTGAGTCCGGCGCTGCCCTCGGCGGGCTGGTTGGCGAACATCAGCTGCATGAAGGTCAGCGCCGCCGCCGGGTCCTCCTCGTAGATCGCGACCATGGCGGCCGCCGCCCGAGAGGAGTAGTCACCGGTGGTCGACTGGCTGTCCAGGAATCGGCGCGGGACGATGTGGACGGTGGCGTCCTCGTTCTCGATCATCGTCTGGACGTCCTCGCCGTTGATGTCCTCGAACTGGCCGCAGACGGGGCACATGAAGTCGAGATGGATCTCCACGACGGGCTTGCCGGAGTCCTCGGGGGCGCCGAAGCTCAGGTACGGCTCATCCTCGCTCATACCGGCGGGCACGGCCACGGGGCCCTCCGGTTGGGTGGACTTGTAGATCAGGAAGCCCAGGCCGGCGAGGATCACCAGGGCGACCACCGTGATCGCGGCGATCACGGTGGTGCGCACGGTGCGCTGGCGCCGCAGCTCGGCCTGCCGCTGCTGGCGCAGCTGCTCGCGCTGGGCGGAACGGCGCTCCTGCGCTGATTTCGACGGAGAGGACTTCGACGAGCCGGACGCGGCCATGGATGCTCCTCGCCCCGAGCCGGGGCTGCGGTGGGTGACGGGTCGGTGAGAGTTTAACGGTCCGCTCCTGAGCACCGAGAGACCCCATGGGACACCTCACGCCCGGGAGTGCGGCGGCACCTCGCGGCCGCTGCCGCGTGCACGTCACGATCGGGGAGCGCGAACCTCCCGCCGCGCGTCACCGCCTCCACAGCGCGACGTCCTCGAGCCGCGGTCCGTTCGGGAAGGGGAAGTAGTCGACCATCCCCTGGCGGGCGAAGAGGGTGAAGACCACCGCGCCGACCAGCAGCAAGAGCAGGACCACGACGACCGCGGTCCACACGGCGTCCGGAGCGGCGGCATCCAGCATCCGGTGAGCACCGCTGCGGGTGGTGCGGGACCCGATCCCCACCCAGGTGATCAGCAGCGTCACCACCATCGCGGCGGCGAAGGCCACCCCGTCCGGCGGAGCTTCCCCCTGCAGGAGCGTCCAGGAGGCGTCGATCGCGATCCCCACCAGCACGCCGAGGATCAGCGGGAACAGGGCCTGCAGCACGATCTCGAGCAGTCCCAGCAGGAACGTGAACGGGCTCGAGAGCCCGGCGGCCCAGAGCGGCGCGGAGCCGGTCGAGCCGCGCAGGCGCTTCCCGGCGACGCCGCGATGGGCTCGCTCCCAGGTCCGGGCGAGCGCGCCGAGCAGGAGGAGCACCGTCAGCGACACGTACGGGGCGACAGCGGCGAGGGTGACGATCAGCAGGTGGCCGATCCACACCAGCAGCGGTCGCCGGGGCGGCGGCATCTGGGCGGCCCAGCTGCCGTTCGGGCTCATCTGTCCGGCACCAGGCTGCGGGTACCCCTGCGGCCACTGCGGATCCTGCCCGGGCTGCGGTGCCTGCTGAACGGGCGCTTGCTGACCGGGTGCCTGCTGGACCGGATACGGCTGCGTCGCCTGCGGGGACGGGTCCTGCCGGCGGGGCGGAGAGGCCTGATGCTGCTGAGGACCGCGCTGGACCGGGTGCTGGGTGCCGGTGGGGAAGCCGGCGTCCTGCGGCGGCGCCGAGGGCGGGATCACGGGCATCTGCTGGGTCGGCGGGCCAGTGACGGGCAGCGCCTCGGTCGGCCCATCCTCTCCGGCGTTGTGACGGGGCAGCGCCTCCGTGGCCGGTTCGGAGGGTGAGCCCACCCGCGGCAGTGACTCGGTGCGCTGCTCGGCCGGGCTCGTCACCGGTGCCAACATCTCGGTGGCCGGCTCCGCGGAGGCGTCCGGCGCCGAGCTCTCGTCGTCGCGCTCGAGACCGCCCGCCGCTCCTGCGGCTCCCGCAGCTCCGGCTCCCGCAGCCGCGGCTCCCGCGGCTCCAGCAGGCAGCACGGCGGTGCGACCGTCGGCGCGCAGCGCCTCCGTCGGCCCCGGGTCCTCGTACCGGGTGAGGTCCAGCTCGGCCAGGCGGGCGAGCAGATCCTCCGGGGCGGGCCGCTGCGCCGGCTCCGACTGCAGGGCCGAGCGCAGCCAGTCGCCGAGCTCGACGGGCACCCCGTCGATGTCGATCTCCCCGCGCTCGGCGCGCAGGAACACCAGGTCGGCGCGCCCGCTGCCATAGGGCTCGCGGCCGGTCGCGGCGAAGGCCAGCAGGGCGGCCCAGCCCCACCAGTCCCCCGCCTCTCCCGTGTGGTCGGTGCGGATCACCTCGGGGTCGAGATACGCGGCGGTGCCCATCACCAGCCCGGTCGAGGTCATCCGCGATTCCTCGGCGGCGATCGCGATGCCGAAGTCGATGATCACCGGGTCCAGCCGGTCGCCGTCGGGGTCGAAGCCGGTCAGGTCCTCCTCGGAGGCATTGCGCAGGAGCACGTTGCTCGGCTTGAGGTCGCGGTGGATCACCCCCGCACGATGGATGGCGTGCAGGGCATCCCCCATGGCGAGGCCGATCTCGCGCACCGCCTCCGGGTGCAGGCCGCCGTGGTTGCGCACGGCGTCATCGAGCGTCGGGCCGGGCACGAACTCGGTGACCACGAAGGCGTCGGAGGATTCCAGCTCGGCATCCAGGATCCGCACGATGTTGTCGTTGCGCACGAGCTTCTGCGCGGCGACCTCCCGGGCCAGCCTCTCCCGTGCGAGGGGGTCGTCGGAGACCTCGTGACGCAGCAGCTTGATGGCCACGTCGCGGCCGTCGGCGTCCTGGGCACGGTAGACGATGCCCATCCCGCCCGATCCGATCCGGCCCTGGATCTCGTACCCGGAGTCCTCGGCGAGCGCCGTCAACCGCGGATCGCGGCGGGCGCTGCGGGAGGACCTGGGGGTCGGGGTGTCGGCCATGAGCACATGCTACGAGGCGCGCCGCGGAGGATGCCCCGACTTCACCGCTCCCGCACAGCCTCCCCACCCCGAGTCCTCGCCCGGGACCGTCGACAGCGCGTCGCCCGGACGCGCCCGGGATGCCCCGGGGCCGTGAGACCATCGCCCTGCGGCGCGGTGGGCGCCGTGGCGACCCGGGCCGGACCGGGCATCCGAGAGGGAAGGGCCCCATGCGCTCCAATCTGTTCGACGCGGCCAACCAGGAACGGCAGACCACCGATCGGTGGGCCCTGCAGTCCACCAAGATGCTGCGCTGCTCGCTGACCCCGCAGTCCCCCGAGATCGTCTCCTCCGCCGGGGCGATGGTCGCCTATCAGGGGCAGATGGATTTCGCCTACCAGGGCTCCGGCGGCGGCATGAAGCTGCTGAAGAAGATGGCCACCGGTGAGGGCGGCAACATGATGCGCACCACCGGCCACGGGGAGATCTTCTTCGCCCATCAGGCCGACGAGATCTTCCTGATCCAGCTCGAGGGCGAGGCCCTCACGCTGAACACGAAGAACATGCTCGCCTTCGACGGCTCCATCCAGTGGGACATCAAGTCCCTCGGCGGCGCGGGATTCATGGCCGGCGGTCTGTTCAACCTGTTCCTGCAGGGCCAGGGCATGGTCGCCGTCACCTCCGACGGCCCGCCGATGCTGCTGGACTGCTCCCAGCAGCCCACCTTCGTCGATCCCCAGGCGGCGGTGTGCTGGTCGGCGAACCTCCAGCCGCAGATCAAGAACGACTTCAAGATGGGTTCGCTGATCGGGCGCGGCTCCGGGGAGTCCTTCCAGCTCGGTTTCCACGGGCCGGGCTTCGTGGTGGTCCAGCCCTCCGAGGGGATGCCCGTCACGCCCTCCTCCTGATCACGACCGGGAGCCGCCATGCCTACGATGGTGCGGTGAGCATCGCACCACCACCGGCCCTGGCCGAGGCGCTGGCCGCACTCGGTCCCCGGGGGCGGCGCCGGGCGGCGACGTCGGCGGCCGCGATGATCGCCGCCGACGTCTCCGTCGCCCAGCCCGTCGTCGACCCGGTCCCCGTCGTCCTGGACCCCGAGGACTGGGAGGCGATCTCCGCGGGCCTGATCCAGCGGGTCCGGGTGCTGGATGCGCTGTACGCGGACCTCTACGGGCCGCGCACGGTGCTGGGCACCGACGTCGCCCCGACCTCCGAACTCCTGCAGGACCCGGCCTACCTCCGTTCCGCGATCGGGATCCCCGCCCGCGGCAGCCATCATCTCTTCGCCGTGACCAGCACGCTGACCCGCACGGACGACGGGTCCTGGGTGGTGCTCGAGGACTCGGTCGACGTGCCCGACGGGGCCGGGACCGCGCTCGAGGTCCGTCGCGCGCTGTCCCGCTGCGCCCCGACGCTGTACCGCACCACGGCCCTGCGCCGCCTGCACCCCTTCTTCGACACGGTCCGCAGCGCCCTGCACCACCGCACCCGCACCGACGGCCGCGCCGGGCGGACCGTCGTGCTCACCGACGACGACGTCGAGGATCCGCTGCGCGCCTTCGACGACAGCTGGTTCGCGAACCTGCTGGGCGCCCCGGTGGTCTCGGCGGGCGATCTGCGCACCGGCTCCGGGACCCTCACCCTGCGTCTGCCGGGGGCCGATGCCGATCCCGGGGACGCGGTCGACGCGCTGATCCGCCTGCTGCCCTCCGAGCTGCTGGACCCGCTGGACCTGGGGTCGACCCGCCTCGGCGGCGTCACCGGACTGATCGAGGCCGCCCGCTGCGGCGACGTGGAGGTGCTCAACCCCTTCGGGGCGGGACTGCTGGAGAATCCCGCGCTGCGCGAGGCGCTGCCCGACCTGTGCCGGCAGATCCTCCACGAGGACCTCCAGCTGCGCCCCGCCGCTCCCGGCACCGCGAACGGACGCGCGGGCTGGCTCTCGCTGGACCCCGGCGGCGGCGACGAGCTGGTCGAGCGCCCGGTGCGCCTGCGCGTGCTGGTGGTCGCCTCCGAGGACGGCTTCGAGGTGCTGCCCGGCGGGGTCGCCCTGACCGACGACGACGGACCCGAGGCGCTCAAGGACGTCTGGGTGACCGTTCCGGAGACCTCTGCACTGCCCGCCGCGCCCGGGGAGGAGCTGCCGGGACCCGACCCGGCGGGCCCCGCCCTGACCGCTGTGACCCGCGGCGTGCTCACGGCCTACCCTGCGATGACGCGCTCGATCGGCTCGGACCTGTTCTGGTTCGGCCGCTACCTGGAACGGGTCGATTCCACCGCCCGCCTGCTGCGCACCGTGCTGGACACCTCCAACGACCTCGGCTCGGAGCACGGCCCCACCGCCCGCACCGCCCAGGCCGTGCTGCTGGGGGCGGTCACCGACGTCACCACCACCTACCCGGGCTTCCTCTCCCGCGACCCCCACGACCCGGAGGACGTCCACACCGAGGTCACGAGCCTGCTGACCGACGTCGGCCGCCCCGGATCCCTCGCCCAGTCCTACGCCTCCCTCGCCCACACCACCCGCACCCTGCGCGATCTCATCTCCGACGACATCTGGCCCGTGATCGCCCGCATGCGGGGCCGGATCCACACCCTCGCCGGCCCGGACTCCCCACCGCTGGAACGCGGGCTGACGGACATCGTCGACGGCTGCCTGACCCTCTCCGGCGCCGTCGCCGACTCGATGCCGCGCAACCTCGGCTGGGACCTCACGGAGATCGGCCGCAAGATCGAACGGACCATGGGCCTGCTGGCCCTGCTGCGCGCCACCCTGGGCCGGCGCCGCAGCCGGGCCGCCGAGGCCCGTATCGCCGGCGCGGTCGCCGTGATCACCGAGTCCGGGGCGTCCTACCGCCGCGCTTACCACGCGGCCGTGCAGTCCGAGCTGCTGCTCGAACTGCTCCTGACCGACACCACCCTGCCGCGCTCGATCGCCTTCCAGCTGGATCGCCTGCACTCGACGCTCGACCGCCTGCCGGAGCTGGACCCCTCCCCCGAGCTGCGGTCTCCGCTGACGGCGCTGCGCAGTCGCATCGGCGCCTGGGAACCGCGCGAGCTGCTGCGTCCGGCCGACGGGGCCGACGCCTCCGACGGCGCCCCCACCGCACTGCTCGAGGAGGCCGACGCCGCGATCCTCACCCTGCGCGAGCTCGCCGGCGCGCTCGAGAACCGATTCTTCCGCCCCTCGGAGTCCACCTCGCTGTGGGGGGTCGACGATGTCTGAGAACCCCGATCCGATGATCCCCCTGCGCACCGAGGACGAGCCGCCCGCCGAGGCCGTCGACTACCGCGTCCACCACCTGACCCGCTACCACTACGCGAAGCCGGTCTCGCGCAACTACGGCCGGGCGCACGTCGAGCCGCGCGCCACCCCGCACCAGCGGGTGCTCTCGCACGAGGTGGTCGTGGACCCCTCCCCGGCGCGGCTCACGGCGCACACCGATTTCTACGGCAACTCCTCGACGTATCTGCTGGTCGACGACGTGCATGAACGGCTCGACGTGCATTCCCATGCCCACGTCACGGTCTCCGAGCGCCGGTACGGGGCCGAGGGGATGTCCCGGCCCTGGGAGCAGTGCGCCTCCGACCACTGGGGCCAGCTGCTGCCCGCCGAGGGCATCGACTTCCTCCACCCCTCCCCGAGGGTCCCGACGCTCGCGGCCGCTCGGGAGCTCTCCGAGGCCGTGTTCACGCCGGAGCGACCCATCGGGGAGTGCCTGGCCGCGCTGACCGGCCTGATCCACACGGACTTCACCTACGACTCGTACGCCACCACGGTGACCTCCACTCTTCAGGACGTGCTCGCGGCCCGACACGGGGTGTGCCAGGACTTCTCGCACGTGGGCGTGGCCGCGGTGCGTGCCGCGGGGCTGGCCGCGCGGTACGTCTCGGGGTACCTGCGCACGGCCCCGTCGGCCGAAGGGGCTCTGGGCACCCAGCCGGCCGGGGAGATGATCGGCTCGGCCGCCTCCCATGCCTGGCTCAGCGTGCTGGTGCCCGGCGCGGGATGGGTGGACATCGACCCCACCAACCGCACCTTCGTCGACCAGCGCTTCGTGACCACCGCCTGGGGCCGCGACTACGGGGACGTGCCGCCGTTGAAGGGCATCGTGGTCGGCCCACCCGGGGCGACCAGTACCCTCGACGTCGCCGTCGGCGTGGTGCCGGTGCCCTCGGAGACCTCTGCGCCGGAATGATCCGGTCGGACCCGCCCTCGGGCGGCGGTCCCACCGGCGCGTTCGCGACCCCGGGGGGGGGCGGCCCACGCAGCGCGACGCCGGGGGCGGCCCACGCAGCGCGACGCCGCTGCCCCGCACATCGGCGTCGGGGGGGCGGTCGGACCACGTCGTCCAGCTCACACGGGCCGATCCGTCCCCGAATTTCGCGTATACAGTGGTGCGGAAATCAGCGCGCGCTCGACGACGCATCCGACCCGGCGCTCCGCGCCACGAGACCGAGGTGAGATGTCCTCCTCCCAGCAGCCCTTCCGTCTGGCCGTGATCGGCTCCGGTCCCGCCGGCGTCTACGCCGCCGAGACCCTGCTGCGCTCGAAGCAGGTCAAGAACGGCGATCTCGAGGTCTCGATCGATCTGTTCGATCGCATGCCGACGCCGTTCGGGCTGATCCGATACGGCGTCGCCCCTGATCATCCACGCATCAAGGGCATCATCACCGCCCTGCACCGCATCCTCGGCCGCGGCGACATCCGCTTCCTCGGCGACGTCGAGTTCGGCACCGACCTGACGGTGGAGGACCTGCGCGCCCACTACGACGCGGTCGTCTTCGCCACCGGCGCGCTCCACGACGCCGACCTCGACATCCCCGGCATCGAGCTGGAAGGTTCCTACGGTGCCGCCGACTTCGTCGCCTGGTACGACGGGAACCCCGACTACCCGCGCACCTGGGAGCTCGACGCCGAGTCCGTCGCCGTGATCGGCAACGGGAACGTCGCCCTCGACGTCGCGCGGGTGCTGTCCAAGAGCGCCGACGAACTGCTGCGCACCGAGATCCCCGCCAACGTCTACGAGGGCCTGCAGGCCGCGAACACCACGGATGTGCACATCTTCGGCCGCCGCGGACCCGCGCAGACCAAGTTCTCCCCGCTGGAGGCCCGCGAGCTCGCCCATCCCCGGGGCCTGCAGGTGGTCATGGATCCGCGCGACCTCGAGCAGATCACCGAGGCCGAATGGGAGACCATCAGGTCCGACAAGCGCACCGACCAGGTCGTGCGGAACTTCGTCGGCTGGCTCGAGGAGCAGCAGCGCCGCGAGGCCGCCGGCGAGGAGCCGACGGACAAGCACGGCGGGCCCGTCAGCCGCCGCCTGCACATGCACTTCTGGCACCGCCCCGTCGAGGTGCTCGGCGAGGACGGACGAGTCACGGGGATGCGCTTCGAGCGCACGCGCCTGGACGCCGAAGGCCGCGTCGAGGGCACCGGCGAGTTCGTCGACTACGCACTGGGCGCCGTCTACCGCGCCGTCGGCTACCACGGCTCCGAGCTGCCCGATATCCCGTACGACGCCCGCCGCGGCGTGATCCGCAACCTCGCCGGACGGGTCACGGACAGGGACGGTGCGCTCGTCCCCGGCCTGTACGCCAACGGCTGGATCAAGCGTGGGCCGGTGGGACTGATCGGCGCCACCAAGTCCGATGCGATCGAGACGATCACCTCGCTGCTCGAGGACATCGAGGCCGGCACGCTCCCGCCCGCCCGAGAGCGGGACGAGGACGCGATCCTGCGCCTGCTCGAGGACAAGGGCGTGCCCTACACGACCTGGGACGGCTGGATGTCCCTGGACGAGCACGAGAAGGCTCTCGGCACCGCCGCGGTCGATGCCGAGGGCGAGCCGCGCGCCCGGGTGAAGGTGGTCGAGCGCGAGGAGATGGTGCGCGTGGCCCGCGAAGGCATGAACTCGAACTCCCCCGCGGGCGTCTGAGGTCCGGCGCCCGGGATCTCGCCGCGCTGGCGAACACCGCGCGGATGGACACGCCCGTCGCGCCGGCGAGCACCGCGTGGGCGGACACGCCCGCCGGTTCCACCGATCCGCTTCACCAGCGGGCCGAATCAGTGGAACCGGCAACACCCACGGTGCGTGTCGCTCCAGCCCGCGCGATCACACCCGCTCGACCTGGCCACCCTCTGCGGCCACCCCTCACGCCCGAGTCTCCGCAACACGCTCATCGATTCCACCGATCCGCTTCACCAGCGAGCCGAAACGGTGGAACCGGCAACACTGAAGCGCCCTGGGTTCCGTTCCGTGGTTAGACGGTCGCGGGCGCGGTCGTCGTGGGGTGAGTGTAGGACGCTTCGACTTCGGCCGGGGTGCGATAGTCGAGTGCTTCGTGCAGGCGCTTCGTGTTCCACCAGGTGACCCAGTCCAGAGTGGCGATCTCGACGGGGGTCGCTGAGGGCCAGGTGCGGCGTCGGTGGATGAGCTCGGCTTTGTAGAGGCCGTTGACGGTCTCAGCCAGGGCGTTGTCGTAGCTGTCTCCGACGGATCCGACCGAGGCCTGGACTCCGGCGGTGATCAGCGCATCGGAGTAGGCCAGCGAGACGTAGTTGCTGCCCCTATCGCTGTGATGGATCAGCCCAGTCCGAGACGCTTCTGCCGGGGAGGTCTGGAGGGCCTGCTCGAGAGCCTGCAGTGGCAGTGCCTCAGTGCGGAGGCTGGTGGCCACTGCCCAGCCGACGATCCTTCGCGTGAAAACGTCCGTGATGAACGCGGTGTAGCAGAACCCGGACGGGATCCGGACGTAGGTGATGTCAGCGACCCAGAGCTGATTCGGTCCGGCAGCCGTGAAGTTCCGCTCGACCAGATCAGGACGACGGTCCAGGCCACCAGCAGGGCTCGTCGTGAACACCTTTCGACCACGGCGTATCCCGCACAGACCAGCAGCTTTCATCAGCCGAGCGGTCTGGTCGCGGCCGACTTCCCATCCGGCACGGCGCATCGCGTGATGCATCTTCCGATACCCGTAGACGCCGTAGTTCTCGGCATGAATCCGACGGATCTCTTCGACGAGCACCTCGTCACGGACCGCTCTGGCCGATGCCGGGCGCTGCTTCGCGGCACGGTATCCGCGAGAGGTGAGGAACCCACGTTCCGTCGCGCCCAGGACGCGGCAGATGGCCTCGACCCCGAAGTGATCGCGATGCCTATCGATGAAGGCGATCATTTCGTCGTGGGGTGGTCGAGTTCCCTGGCGAAAAACACGGAGGCGGCCTTGAGGATCTCGTTGGCCCGCCGGGACTCGGCGAGCTCTCGACGCAGTCTGCGGTTCTCCTCCTCGAGAGACTCCGCGGGGCCGGCCGAGGGCTCGGCTGGCCCGTAGCGGTTGCACCAGATCCTCAGCGTCTCCATGCCAACGCCGAGTTGGGGCGCGACAGCACGGATCGACTCCGATCGTGGGCCACCTTCGAGTGCCTGGCGGTCGTAGACCATGCGCACGGCACGGTCACGCAGCTCCGGACTGAACTTCTTGGGCATACTCCGATTCTCCTTGCTGAGACTCGGAACGGAACCCAGGGCGCTTCAACACCCACGGTGCGTGTCGCTCCAGCCCGCGCGATCACACCCGCTCGACCTGGCCACCCTCTGCAGCCACCCCTCACGCCCAGGCCTCCGCAACACGCTCATCGATTCCACCGATCCGCTTCACCAGCGGGCCGAAACGGTGGAACCGGCAACACCCACGGTGCGTGTCGCTCCAGCCCGCGCGATCACACCCGCTCGACCTGGCCACCCTCTGCAGCCACCCCTCACGCCCAGGCCTCCGCAACACGCTCATCGATTCCACCGATCCGCTTCACCAGCGGGCCGAAACGGTGGAACCGGCAACACCCACGGTGCGTGTCGCTCCAGCCCGCGCGATCACACCCGCTCGACCTGGCCACCCTCTGCAGCCACCCCTCACGCCCAGGCCTCCGCAACACGCTCATCGATTCCACCGATCCGCTTCACCAGCGGGCCGAAACGGTGGAACCGGCAACACCCACGGTGCGTGTCGCTCCAATCCGCGCGATCACACCCGCTCGACCTGGCCACCCTCTGCAGCCACCCCTCACGCCCAGGCCTCCGCAACACGCTCATCGATTCCACCGATCCGCTTCACCAGCGGGCCGAAACGGTGGAACCGGCAGCGCCCACGGTGCGTGTCTGGGCCGTCACCGTCACCGTCACCGTCACCGTCACCGTGCAGCATCGACCGGGGCGGCTCCGTCATCTTCGGAGGCCGCCGCACGGATATGCTCATCGAGGAGTGCGAAGAAGTCTCCCGGATTCCGGTGGTCCTCGACCGTGATCCGCAAGACCGTCCACCCCAGCCGGTGGAGCAATTCATCCTTGCGATGGTCCTTGCGCTGTTGCTCGGGCGTGAAGTGGTCTTTCCCGTCGTACTCGATGGCGATCCGCCGCTGAACGTAGGCGAGGTCGACCCAGTACTCCATGCCGGTGACGGGATCCGTGACCGGCCAGTTCGCCTCCGGTTCCGGATAGCCATGTCTGAGCAGCAGGAGACGGGTGGCGGTCTCGCGCGGGGAGTCGACCCAGTCCCCGGCGTCGCGAATCGCCGCCCTCAGCGCTCGAACACCGGGTGCCCGCGCATTCTCACAAGCCACCCGTATCGCACCGACGGACATCCGTTGGACCTCGCGGCGCCGTGATCCCAGGGAATCTATGCAGGCCACGAGATCGTCGTGGTCGAGCACGGACGCGAGGTCCAGGAGCACTCCGAGTGGGTCCTCGATCTGGACCCCTTCGTGAGCGAGAGCGTGCCGTCCGCTGCGCACATGGATCGTGAGTTCCCTAGCAGAGTTCCTCTTGCGCTCGGGCTCGATGGTGCAGTGGATCGGCTCTCCAGATTTCCACGTCACGCCCTCCGGCAGCGGGAGGCGGAGGAGCTCGGCCGCCGTGACGTGGCTGATGAGGCCGCCTGGAACGACATGACGCTGGGCGACCCGCGCCACCTCTCGCAGATCTGCCGGGTGCTCCTCGAGCGTGTAGCACCCGGGAAGGACCCTGCGGAACTCCGAGGAGGACAGCCGACGGGCGCTGACCCCCATCCTGAAAAGTCCCGCTCGTGTGAACACCCGTCGCGGGGGCACCACGCCCTTCTCGCGTGCTCCCCGCTCACCCCGCGCTCCTCGCGCCATCACGCATCACTCCTTCGCCCAGCGGCCAGCCGCCAGTCGCCAGTCGCCAGTCGCCAGCCAGCCGCCAGCCGCCAGCGGCCAGCTCGACGGTAGGGGCGATGAGCGTGCCGCGCACGCGGAGCGGTCGGCGTGTGGACGGCGCGGAGATGTGGAGGACGGTCACGGCCTTCGCGCGGTGATCTCCGACGGTCACTCGCGGACGCGACACGCTGGCCCGTTCCACGGATCCGCACCATGAGCGATCCGCATCAGCGGAATGGGCGACGCACTACGGCGTGTCGCGGCCTCGTCGCCACCCATCACAGAACGGGAGACCCAGAACCGACCAGGGCCCCACAGCCGACCGGGAACCCCCACGACCGACCAGGACCCCACAGCCGGCCGGGAACGCCACGACCGACCAGGGCCCCCACAACCGACCAGGACCCCCACGGCAGAACGCGGGCCCAGCACGTCAGCGGCGGATGCCGGCCAGGAAGTCCCCGATGCGGTCCACGGCGTCCTCGAGCAGTTCGACCGAGGGCAGGGTGACCAGGCGGAAGTGGTCCGGAGTGGTCATGTTGAAGCCGGTGCCGTGCGTGACGAGCAGTTTCTGCGAGCGCAGCAGGTCGTAGGCGAACTGCTCGTCGTCCTCGATGGCGTACATCTCGCGGTCGATCTTCGGGAACATGTACAGCGCCCCCTGGGACTTGACCACGCTGATGCCGTCGATGGCGCTGAGCCCCTCGTAGGCGACATCGCGCTGCTCGCGCAGCCGCCCGCCGGGCAGCAGCAGCTCGTCGATCGACTGGTAGCCGCCCAGCGCGGTGGCGACCACGTGCTGGGCGGGCACGTTCGGGCACAGCCGCATGTTCGAGAGCACGTCCAGGCCCTCGATGAAGCTGGTGGCGTCGTCCTTCGGGCCGTACAGCGCCATCCACCCGGCGCGGAAACCGGCCACCCTGTACGCCTTCGACAGGCCGTTGAAGGTGATCGACAGCAGGTCGGGGGCGAGGGAGGCGATCGAGGTGTGGACCGCATCGTCGTAGAGGATCTTGTCGTAGATCTCGTCGGCCAGGATCATCAGCCCGTGCTTGCGGGCCACCTCGACGATGTCGCGCAGCACGTGCTCGGGGTACACGGCGCCGGTCGGGTTGTTGGGGTTGATCACCACGATCGCCTTGGTGCGCTCCGTGATCCGGTCGGCGATGTCGGTGACGTCCGGCCACCAGCTGTCCTCCTCGTCGCAGCGGTAGTGCACGGCGCGGCCACCGGCCAGCGACACCGAGGCGGTCCACAGCGGGTAATCCGGCTGCGGGATCAGCACCTCGTCCCCGTCGTCGACGAGGGCCTGGCACACCATCTGGATCAGCTCGGAGACGCCGTTGCCGAGATAGACGTCGTCCAGGCCGATCCCGGGCATGTCCCGCATCTGGTAGTACTGCGCGACCGCGCGCCGGGCCGCCGGGATGCCCTTGGAGTCGGAGTACCCCTGCGCGGTGGGCAGATTCTTGATCATGTCGACGAGGATCTCGTCGGGCGCCTCGAAGCCGAATGGCGCCGGGTTGCCGATGTTCAGCTTGATGATCTGGTGTCCCTCGGCCTCCATGCGGGCGGCCTCGGCGGGCACCGGCCCGCGGATCTCGTAGCACACGTCGCGCAGCTTGGAGGACTGGGTGAAGATCATCGGGGGCTCCTGGCTCTCCTGTGTCGATCAGGACCGGCCCAGGGTAGCGGTCGGCCGGGCTCGCGGAGTCCGGGGACCGCCCGCCGGACACGCCCCTGGCCGCGAGGAGGTCTCTCGGGATCACCCCAGGTGGATGCCGTTGGCCGGGCCGACGGGCAGGTCCAGGCCGTAGAACACGAGCAGGACCACCACCCACACCGTGAAGTAGACCACGGTGAAGGGCGCCAGGCGGGCCACCAGAGTGCCCAGTCCGGCGTGCGGCTCATAGCGGCGCACCATGCCCAGGAGCACGATGAGGTACGGGTTCAGCGGGGTGATGATCTGGGTGGAGGAGTCCCCGATCCGGAATGCCGCCTGCACGAACGCCGGTTCCAGACCGGTCAGGGCGAGCATCGGGACGAACACCACCGCCATCAGACCCCACATCGAGGTGCCGGAGGTGATGAACAGGTTCGCCACCGCGCACAGCACCACGAAGGCGAGCACCACGGGCAGTCCGCCCAGCTGCGCCGACTCGAGCCACTCCGCGCCGTGCACGGCGAAGTAGGTGCCGACACCGCTCCACTCGAACAGGGCCAGGAACTGCGCGAGCGCGAAGGCCACCACCAGGAAGCTGGTCATGGAGCGCAGGCCCTGTCCCATGTGACCGGCCACGTCGGCCCCGGCGCGGATGGTCCCCGCGCGGATGCCGTAGACGATCCCGGTGACCGAGAAGACCAGCACGATGAGGAAGACGATCGACCCCATGAACGGCGAGTCCGGCAGCAGACCGCCGTCCTCGTTCCGCCATGGGGAGACGGGCACGACAGCGAGCGCGACGATCAGAGCCACGAGGCCCGCCAGGGCGAGGCCCGCCGTGGCCAGGGCCCGCTTCTCCCCGCCGTCGAGGGAGGAACCGTCCGGACCCGGCTGCTTCCGGGAGTCGTCGGCCCCCGCCGCGTCGGCCCCCGCCGCGTCGACCCCCGCCGCATCCGCCCCCGCCCCGTCCGCCCCGGCCGCGTCGCCCCCCGCCGCATCGTCTCTTCCCACCGTCGAGATGCCGGCGCGCTCCAACCGCGGCTCGAGCACCCGGTCGATGAGAGCGCCGCAGGCGAGCACCAGCACGAGGGAGGAGGCGAGGTTGATCCAGTAGTTGGAGACCACGGTGACGGGTGACGCGCCGAGCGACTCGGACAGCGAGCCCATCACGGCGGTGGTGATGCCCGCGAAGTTCGCGTCGATCGGCGAGGGCAGCATGGCGGTCGAGAAGGAGGCCCCGACCGCTGCGAAGGCGCCGATCAGTCCGGCCATCGGATGGCGTCCTGCCGCCGAGAACACGAGCGCGGCCAGCGGCGGGATCACCACGAACGAGGCGTCGCTCATGAGGTTCCCGTTCACCCCGACGAGCGCGACGACGTAGGGCAGCAACCAGCGCGGCGCGGAGCCGAACAGCCAGCGGATGGCCGCGCTCAGCAGTCCTGATCCTTCGGCGATGCCCACGGCCAGGACGATCGGCAGAACGTTGACCAGCGGTGGGAAGCCGATGTAGTTCTCGCCGACGGTGGTGGTGAACCAGGTCAGGCCCTCGCTGCTGAAGAAGCCCTTGACCCTCTGGGCCTCGTCCTGACCGGGCACCCGCACCTGGACGTCGAGCGCCGCCAGCACCGTGGTGAGCACGGCCGTGACCAGGAACAGGCCGGCGAAGAGCACGAGCGGATCGGGCAGTCGGTTGCCGAGTCGCTCCACGGCATCGAGAGTCCGGTCGAGGCGCCGCGGACGGCGGGACGGGACGGGGACGGACATCGAGCTCTCCTGGGACGGGCGCGGCGTCCCTTCCCCGGGAGGCCGGTGCGCAGGGCCCGCGCACGAGGATCCATCGTAGGTGTCCAGCCCGTGGGACTCGGCGCCCGCTCCCCTTGACGGACCGCACCACGTCATTTACTTTCAGTGCGTAATTATATGTGCGGCGCGCACCGGGAGGACCGCCGCGCCCCTGCCACCCCGGAGGCCGCCGATGTCCCCGCACCGCCTCGCCGGCGACGCCGTCGCGACCGCCGTGACCTCGCCCGTGCCCGGCTCGACGCAGCGCATCCACCTGCGCGCTGCCGGGGTCTCGGTGGTCCTGGACGTCACCGACGGCCGCTCCCCCGCCCTCGTGCACTGGGGCGCGGACCTCGGCACGCTCGGGCCGACGGGCCTGGACGCGGTGTGCACGGCGAGCATCGCGCCGGTGCCCCACAATGCGGTCGACGTCCCGGCGCGGGTCGCGATCCTCCCTCAGCAGTGCGACGGGTGGATCGGCCGACCGGGCCTGACGGGATCACGGCCCGACGGCTCCGGCTGGGCGCCAAGGCTTCTCACTCGGGCAGTCGGACTCGACGGCCAACCGCTCACCGCCGCCCACACCGAGACCGGGGCCGCCCTGGTGCGCGTCGACCTCGCCGATGAGGAGCTCGGGCTGATGGTCGGGCTCGAGGTCGAGCTGCTGCCCACGGGTCTGCTCCGCCAGCGCGCGAGCCTGATCAACTCCGCCACCCTCCCCTACACGCTCGAGGAGCTCACCGTGACCGTCCCGGTGCCGGGCGACGCCGACGAGCTGCTGGACTTCGCGGGCCGCTGGGGCAAGGAGCGCACCCCACAGCGCAGCGCCTTCACCGTCGGCACCCACCTGCGCGAGAACCGTCGCGGTCGCACCGGGCCCGACGCCGCCCACGTGCTGCACGCCGGGTGTCCCGGCGCCGGCTTCCGCGACGGCGAGGTGTGGGCGGTGCACACCGCCTTCT
The DNA here is from genome assembly GCF_001969445.1 of Brachybacterium sp. P6-10-X1. Classification (NCBI taxonomy): domain Bacteria; kingdom Bacillati; phylum Actinomycetota; class Actinomycetes; order Micrococcales; family Dermabacteraceae; genus Brachybacterium; species Brachybacterium sp. P6-10-X1. The sequence continues at coordinate 3,983,260 of NZ_CP017297.1, read as the reverse complement.
CCGGCAACCATCGCCACCTGGCCGAGCAGATCAACACGGGTGACCGGATCCTCGGCGGCGGCGAGCTGCTGCTGCCCGGCGAGGTCGTGCTGGCCTCCGGCGAGGAGTACCTCGGGCCCTGGCTGTACGCCTCCTACGGCGAGGGGCTGGACGCGGTGGCCTCCCGCTTCCACCGCCACCTGCGCTCACGGGCGCACCACGTGGGCGCCGAGCGCCCGGTCACCCTGAACGTGTGGGAGGCCGTCTACTTCGACCACGACCTGGCGACGCTCACCGAGCTCGCCGATCAGGCGGCCGCCCTCGGTGTGGAACGGTTCGTGCTGGACGACGGATGGTTCGGCTCCCGCCGCGACGACACCTCGGGCCTGGGCGATTGGGTGGTCTCCCCCGACGTCTGGCCGGACGGCCTCGGCCCCCTGGTCGACCACGTCACCGCCGCCGGCATGGAGTTCGGGCTGTGGTTCGAGCCCGAGATGGTCAGCCTCGACTCCGACGTCGCCCGCGCGCATCCCGAATGGATCATGGCCCCGTCCCCGGACCGCCTGCCGCTGCCGTCGCGCCACCAGCAGGTGCTGAACCTGTCGATCCCGGAGGCGTTCGAGCACGTGCGCGGACAGATGTCCGCGGTCCTGGCGGCCCACGACATCGGCTACATCAAGTGGGACCACAACCGGGACCTGCTGGAGGCCGCCACCCGCAGCTCCGGGCGCGCCGCTGTGCACGCCCAGACCCGGGCCGCCTACGCCCTGATGGACGCGGTGAAGGCGGCCCATCCCGGTCTCGAGATCGAGTCCTGCTCCTCCGGCGGCGCCCGCGTGGACCTCGGCGTGCTCGAGCACACGGACCGGGTGTGGGTCTCGGACTGCATCGATCCGCTGGAGCGCCAGCAGATGAACCGCTGGACCGCGCAGCTGGTCCCGCTCGAGCTGATGGGAAGCCACATCGCCTCCGGTGCCTCGCACGCCACCGGCCGCTTCCACGGCCTCGACTTCCGGGCCGCCACCGCGCTGTTCGGGCACCTCGGCATCGAATGGGATCTCACGCAGGCGAGCGCCGAGGAGCTCTCCGCCCTGCGCGGCTGGATCGCGCTGTACAAGGACCGCCGCGAGCTGCTGTTCACCGGTGACCTGGTACGGGCCGACCGCGGCGACAGCCCGCTGTGGCTGCACGGCGTGGTCTCGCCCGATCGAGAGCGGGCCCTGTTCACGCTCGCCGCCGTCGGCCGCTCCGGCCGCTCCCAGCACACCCGCCTGCGCTTCCCGGGGCTGGACCCCGAGGCCGTCTATCGGATCCTGCCGCTGCCGTCCGCCGCCCGCACCTCCAGCCTGGTCCCGCCCCGCTGGATGCAGCTCGCCGAGCTGGCGGCCGACGAGGGCGGGCTGCCGGTGCCCGGCAGCGTCCTGACCGCGGCCGGTCTGGCCGCCCCGCTGCTCGATCCCGAGCAGGCGCTCCTGATCGACCTGACCCGCGCCGAGGTCTCCTGACCTCTCGCCCCCTGCACGCACGGAGCCGGGTGGTCCGGCTCCGTCCGATGGAACGACGGAAAGAAGGTAGCCATGTCCACCGCGACGACGTCGACGCGGTCGGCCCCGAGGCGACGCCGACGGAAGGACGACACGAAGCTGGCGCTGATGTTCATCGCGCCCGCCTCCGTCGGCCTCCTGGTGTTCCTCGTGTGGCCGCTGCTGACCGGCATCTACTACTCCTTCACGGAGTACACGACGCTGACCCCGCCCGAGTGGGTGGGGCTGGCGAACTACCAGCAGCTGCTGGCCGATCCGATCTTCTGGACCTCGCTGAAGGTGACGGTCCTGTACGTCCTCATCAACATCGGCGTGCAGACCGTGGTGGCGCTGGTGATCGCGGTGCTCATGCAGCGCCTGACCCAGTCGACCCTGCTGCGCTCGCTGGTGCTGGCCCCGTACCTGGTCTCCAATGTGGTCGCCGCGCTCGTGTTCCTGTGGATCCTGGACACCCAGCTGGGCATCTTCAACATCTTCCTGCAGTGGATCGGCTTCGACCCCGTCGCCTTCTGGGCCAACGAGACCTGGGTGATCCCGACGGTCGCCCTGGTCAACGTGTGGCGGCACATGGGCTACACGGCGCTGCTGCTGTTCGCCGGCCTGCAGTCCATCCCCGGGCACCTCTACGAGGCGGCGCGCACCGAGGGCGCCGGCGAGATCACGCAGTTCCGACGCATCACCCTGCCGCTGCTGCGACCGATCCTGGCGCTGGTGCTGATCATGACGATCATCGGCTCGTTCCAGGTGTTCGACACCGTCTCGGTGACCACGCAGGGCGGCCCGGCCGACGCCTCCCGGGTGCTGCAGATGTACATCTACCAGAACGCCTTCGCGGAGTACGAGTTCGGCTACGCCTCGGCCCTGTCCGTCGCCCTGCTGCTGATCCTCATGATCGTCACCTTCGCGCAGTACTGGATGAGCCGGGCCGGCCAATCGGACCTGGACTGACGGGAGAGGACACCATGACCACCACGACGCACCCCGTCACCGACACCTCGCAGCGGCCCGCCGTCCACAAGCCGCGCCGGCCCATCCCCTGGGGGAAGATCGCGGCCTGGACCGTGATGGTGATCTTCCTGTTCATCACCATGTTCCCCTTCTACTGGATGCTGCGCACCGCGCTGTCCAGCAACAACGCTCTGGGCACCGATCCGGGCAGTCTGCTGCCGGTGGGTCTGAACACCGGCGGCTTCGAGCGGGTCTTCGGCATGCAGGACGTGGAGACCGCGATCTCCCAGGGCGGCTCGGGCGCCTCCATCAACTTCTGGCGCTACCTGCTGAACTCCGTGATCGTGGCGACCTCGATCACCGTCGTGCAGACCTTCTCCTGCGCGATGGCGGCCTACGCGTTCTCGCGCCTGCACTGGAAGGGGCGCGACACGGTGTTCATGATCTTCCTGGGTTCGCTGATGATCCCGCAGATCTTCACCCTGCTGCCCAACTTCATCCTGATCAAGAACCTGCACCTGGTCGACACGCTGCTGGGCATCATGCTCCCGACCCTGTTCATCTCGTCCTTCGCGATCTTCTTCCTGCGACAGTTCTTCAACAACATCTCGCGCGAGGTGGAGGAGGCGGCGCTGATCGACGGCGCGAGCAAGGTGCGGGTGTTCTTCACCCTGGTCCTGCCGCTGTCCAGCGCCCCGCTGGCCACGCTCGCGCTGCTGACGTACATGACGGCGTGGAACGAGTACTTCTGGGCGCTGATGGTCTCGTACACCGACCAGTCCCGGGTGCTCACGGTGGCGCTGGGCGTCTTCCGCGCCCAGGCGCCGGGCACCGGTCCCGACTGGTCGGGTCTGATGGCCGCCACCCTGGTCGCGGCCGCGCCCATGCTGATCCTCTTCGCCCTGTTCGCGAAGAAGATCGTCAACTCCATCGGCTTCAGCGGGATCAAGTGAGGTGCCCCAGATGAACTCCCCGATCCAGCGAGCACACACCGCTCGCACCACCCCGTCCCCGCGCTCCGCGGGCGCCCTGTCCCGTCGTCGTCTCCTGCAGGGCTCCGCCGCCCTCGCCGCCGGGGTCGCCGGCACGGGGGCCCTGGCCGCCTGCGGCGGGACCTCCGCACCGGCCGGGGCGACCCAGATCGACTACTGGCTGTGGGACGCGAACCAGCTTCCCGCCTACTCCGCCGCCATCGACCTGTTCATGGAGAACAACCCCGACGTCTTCGTCCGCATCACCCAGCTGGGCTGGGAGGACTACTGGACCAAGCTGACGGCGAGCTTCGTGGCCGAAGCAGGCCCCGATGCCTTCGCCGACCATCTCGCGCGATATCCGCAGTTCCTCGAGCTGGGCGTGATCGCCCCGCTGGACGGGCTCGGCGAGCTCGACGCGATCCCGCCCGAACGATTCCAGGAGGGTCTGCAGGAGTTGTGGACCGGCCAGGACGGCAAGCGGTACGGGCTGCCCAAGGACTACGACACCATCGCGGTGCTGTACGACAAGGGGATGCTCGAGGAGGAGGGGCTGGCCCCCGAGGACCTCGAGGACCTGGACTGGAACCCCGAGGACGGCGGCAGCTTCGAGAAGATGCTCGCCCGGCTGAGCCTGGATGCGAACGGTGTCCGCGGCGACCAGGAGGGGTTCGACCCGAAGAACGTGGTCCGCTACGGCTTGGGGGCCGGCGCCGGCACCGACTACGTCGGCCAGACCAGCTGGTCGCCCTTCGCCCTGTCCACCGGCTGGACGTTCACCGACGCCGAGACCTGGGGAACGCATTTCAACTACGACGACGAGCGGTTCGCCGCCACCATGGACTGGTACTTCGGGCTGGTCGACAAGGGATTCTTCCCGCCGTTCGGCACCTTCGGCGATTCGAGCCCGGAGCAGGTCCAGCTGCAGTCCGGCAGCGCAGCCCTGGCGACGGCCGGGTCGTGGATGATCACGACGTACAACAACATGGAGGGCATGGACCTCGGCATCGCCCCGCTGCCGGCAGGGCCCGTCGGCCACCCGGTCTCGATGTTCAACGGACTCGGCGACTCGATCTCGGCCCAGTCGGGGAACAAGGAGGAGGCCGCCCGGCTGGTCGCCTTCCTCGCCACCGACGAGGCGCAGCAGCTGATCGGCGAGCGCGCCCCGTTCTTCCCCGCGACCGACGTGGGGACCCAGGCGGCGATCGATGCCTACGCCGCCGAAGGCCTGGACGTCACGCCTTTCACGGATCGGGTGGCGAACGGCGAGACCGGGCTGTATCCGCTGGTGGAGAACTCCGCCTCGATCATGACGATCATGCAGAGCGCCTTCGACCAGTGCTGGATGCGGCAGATCGACGGGGCGGACTTCGCCGCGTACAACGAACGGGTCAACGCCCTGTTCGAGTGACGGTTCGGCGGCGCAGCGTCGTGCGGGTCGGGGTCGGGGTCAGGTCCGAGAGGTGGTCGTCTCCTAGGATTCGACCCCGACGAATTCCTGGATCGCGATGACGGCGGCGCCGCGCGCCCACTCGTCGAAGTCCCCGCTGAGCACGCGCACGACGAGGCCCTGCTGGGCCTCGGAGATCGCGCCGCGCAGGGTGTCCTCGAAGAGGGGGCCGACGGCCCGCACCAGGTCGACGTTCTCCCCGCCGAGCACGATCGCGTCGGGGTCCACGGTCGCGACCAGTCCGGCCGCCGCGGCGGCGAGGGCCTGAGCGAGCTCCCGGGCCACCTCGAGCGCGTCCGGGTCCTGGTCGGCGAGCAGGCGCCGCAGCTCGTCCATGCCCTGGTCCGCCGCGAGCATCGAGGAGGCGTGGGCGCGGCGCAGGATCGAGTCCGTGCTGGCCACCTCCCGTACGGGCAGCGGCGTTCCGTCCGCCCGTCGGCCGATGGGGAGGCGACCGGTCAGGCCGGCGACGTGGTGCCGGCCCTCGATCAAGCGGCCGTCGATCACGGTTCCGGTCCCGATGCCGGCACCGACCGTGAGCACGGCGAAGGAGCGGTAGGACCGTCCGATCCCGAACCAGTGCAGGCCGTTGACCATGGCGACCAGGTCGTTCTCCACCACCACGGGCAGCAGCAGGCGCGTCTCGAGGGCGGTGGCGACGTCGAACTCCTGCTCCCACCCCAGCAGGTACGAGGAGAGCACCCGGCGCCGGTCGCCGACCGGCCCGCCGAGGCTCACGCCCACCCCGGCCAGGTGCGGATGCGCCGCGGCGAGCGCCTGGACGGGCGCGAGGACGGCCTCGATGACGGCCTCCGGCGCGGTGTCCTGGACGGGCAGCACCAGCTCCTCGAGGACGTTGCCGCGCACCGTGGTGACCACGGCGTGGATCTCGTCGGCCGTCACCTTCACGCCGATGAACCGCGGCCCGAGGTTCTCCTCGATGTCCAGCGGTTCGTGCGGGCGGCCCTTGGCGCGCACCACGGCTCCGAGCTGATGGAGGCGGCCGGCGTCCAGCAGGTCGCGGGTGACCCGGGTGACCGTCGGGGCCGACAGGCCCAGCCGCGAGGTGAGCTCGCTGCGGGAACGGGGGCCGAAGCGGAGCAGGTCGCGGTAGACGGCGCGCGCGCTGTCCCCGCCGAGGGCCGCCACGGTGCCCGCTCCAGCGGCCCGGTCCTCCTCGCTCCCCTGCATGGGACGAGCTTATCCGGCACGGACCGCTCCCCGTGCACGGTCCTCAGCACCGGGGCCACCTGCACCGGGGCCCGTCCACCCCGGGGGCCGTCCCCTGCGAAGCGCCCGTCGTGAGACTCCCTCGGCAGGGACGAGCAGAACCGATACCCTGGTCCTCCCCACCCGCCACCCTCATCGGATATGCCGAGCCTTCACGAGACCTCATCGACGTCGATGTCCACCGTCCCCTCCGACCGCGCCTGGTGGCAGGACCGCCTGGGCGCGATCCCCGATCCCGACGGCAGCTGGCGGCCGGGGGTGAGCCGCCCGCCGGAGCATCCCGGGGTGCGCGGCGAGATCCATCAGCTGCTGCTGACCAGCTACGGCACCGAACTGGTCGCCGAGTTCTTCCGGCCGACGTCGGTGCCGTCGACGGGCGTCGTGGTGGTGGTGCCCTCCTACGACACCCCAGGCCTGTTCGCCGAGTCGACCGAGCGCACCGAGCTGAGCGGTCAGGATCCCACCCTGGCAGCACACGGCCTCCAGCTCGCCGAGGTCGGGCACGCGGTCCTCGCGGTGCCGTGGTGGTTCGAGCAGGTCGCGACCGAGGACCCCTCCCTGTCCCACGCCCAGGACTTCGCGGAGCGCTACGGCCCCGCCGCCGAGCGTCACCGGCGCGAGCAGTCCGTGACACCGTTGGGCCGGAGCGTCGCCGACGTCATGCTCGCCGTCACCGCTCTGGAGGGCTCCGGACTCGCCGACGGCGCCCGACTGGCCGCCTTCGGACACGCCCTGGGCGGCAAGCTCACGCTGCACCTGGCGGCGCTCGATCCGCGCATCGAGGTCGCCGCCGTGCACGAGGCAGGGATCGGCTTCGATCAGCCGAACTGGGGCGCCCCCTGGTACCTCGACGGCGACGTGCCCCGGGACCATGACCAGGACGAGCTGCTCGCCCTGATCGCCCCGCGCCCCTTCCTGGTCTCCGGCGGCGGGGACCGCGACGGCGAGCACAACCTGGAGCTGATCCGCGAGGCCCGTCGGCACTGGCCCGACGAGCAGGGGCTCGACCTGCTGCTGCACGACAGCGGGCATGCGCTGCCGCGCTCCGTGATGGCCGGGATCCGGGAGTGGCTGCGCGAACAGACCAGCTGAGCCCGCACCCGGGCGGCCCGTCGGCCGTCACCTCGCCCGCCCGTCAGCCGCCACCCCGCCCACCCGTCAGGCCGAGACCTGCGTTGACGGGGCCACCGGGCACCTTGGCACCGTTTCCGCAGAACTCAGCCCGGTCGCCCGGCCGACGACACCGGGGCAGCTGTCGGTGGTCGCTGCCGGAGGAACAGCCCACCCCGGGAACAGGCCCGCCCTCGGAACAGGCCCGCCTCGGTGGAACAGGCCCACCCCGGGAACAGCCCCGCCCCGGGAATGGGCTCGCCGCGGTGGAACAGCCCCGCCCGATCTGCCATGCTTCTTCCCAGACCACCCGGCCCGCACCGCGCGGCACCGGGAGATTCCACGACACGCAGCAGGGGAGCCCATGAGCGAGACGCCGGCGGACGCCGCGACCGACGAGCAGGCCACGATCTACACCGCCTACGAGATCGACTTCATGCTGTCCCTGCGCCCCACCGACAACGGGGCGATCACGCGCGAGCAGATCGGCCTGCGTCGCGCCCCGGAGGCTGCCCAGGAGTTCGTCACCGCAGCGGTCACCTCGGGCCTGCGGGCTCGCGGCAAGGTCGAGCGCTCGCAGGACGGCCAGTGGCTGCTCGGCGAGGAGGGGCAGGTCATCGCCACCGCGCTGACCGCCGCGGATCGCTGGCTCGGCATCGCGCTGGCCGAGGGCGAGGCGATGCGGATGGCCTTCGTGATCAAGGCGAACGAAGCGATCCTGATGCTCACCCAGGACGAACTGGACTCCTTCGTGGTCTCGGCGCTGCCGGACCCCTCGCACGTGCCCGCCTCGGTCAGCGACATCGTCACCGCCTTCCTCGAGGAGCAGCGCGGACGCACCGTCTCGCTGCGCCGCCGGGACGTCGGCGACGACGGCGAGGAGGTGCCGCTGATGTTCCATGTCGAGGAGGACGGCGCCTGGAAGCTCGGGCACCTGCCGCTGGACGAGGACGGCATCCTCAGCGTCTCCGACCTGGTCCGCGAGGACGTCACGGAGGCGGTCCGAGGGCTGTGGGAGGACGGCGCCGCCACGGCTCCGTCGGCGACCGGGGCCTGATCCGCCGAGCCCTGCCTCTCCGGGCCCGCCCTGCCGAGGGCTCGAACGGCCGAGGGCTCGACCGCCGACCCCGGATCCCCGACCGTCAGACGGGTCGGGCCACCGCTTTCCGACGGCGGTGCAGCTCGATGCGCAGCGCACGGATGTCCTGGCCGGAGGGCTCGGAGTAGGTCCAGATGTGGCGGTCGAACGCCGGCATCACCACCCGGGATCCATCGTCCAGGCGCAGCGCCGCGGTCAGCCAATGCACCGGATGGACCACCCTCGACTCAATGGCCAGGATCCGATGCCAGGGCACCGTGCGGGAGCGGACGACGCCGACCACGTGCAAACCGTCCTCGGAGATGTCCACGCGCGACCTCGCACTTCCCAGCGCGACCAGGCCGAAGCGGACCCCCAGCAGGCCGATCAGCACCATGGAGGCCCCCAGCAGCAGCATGACCAGCAGCAGAGCGATGCCCGGCGCGTGGCCGTCCTCGACGGTCAGCCCCAGGGCCACCAGGACCACTGCCAGCACGAGCGCAGCGCCCAGCCCCAGCGCACAGACCACGGCCCGCAGCGCCGTGTCCCGGATGGCAGCACGGGGCAGGAGCGTGCGGACACCCCGTGCCCGAGCGCCGGAACGCGGAGACGAGATGCGACCGAGGTTCGAGACCATGCGCTCGATGGTCGCGGTGCTGCGCGAGTAGTCGGGCAGGGCGGTGCGCGGCCCGGTCCGGGGCCCGAGCTGCCGGGGAATGGTCATGAGCCCAGGCTAATGCGAGTTCCAGGAGCCCGCGATGGGGCGAACTGCCCATGCGGAACCATGCCTCACGCCCCGGCGTGAGCGGCGCACCGGGCCCCGGCGACGACTGTGCGCACCGCCGATGCGGCGCGGCCCCGGCGATGCGTAGAGTTCCGGTCATGGCCCCTTCCGGATCCTCTCCCCGCTTCCGTCGCCCGGCGTCGCTGTTCCCCGCCACCGCGGAGGCGATCCCCGGCGAACCGGACCCGTCGACCTCGACGGACCTGGCCCACGACTCGGCCCAGGCCCTGCTGGACGGTGTGTTCCACAGCTCGGATCCCGAGGTCGTCGATCGGGTGCTGCGCCTGGCGGCCGAGGACGGGCTCTCGGACCTCGCCGCCCTGTGGTCCGGCTCCCCCGCGACCACGCTGCCCGGCGCGCTGTGGCGGCTGTACGTGCTGCACACCTGGGTCCTCAGCAGCGGGGACGACGTCGTCCACCGCTACCGCGCCGGCTCGCACACCATCCCGGGCCTGCGCTATCTCTCGGGGTTCGCGGAACCGCCCGACGTCCGACAGGTGCAGCGCACCATGGACGACATCCTGCGCGGCGCCTTCACCGGCGATCTCGGCCTCGCCCTGACCCGGGCCGGGGCGGTGGCCACGATCGTGGCCCACGGCACCGCCCAACTGGCCGACGAGGACCGCAACGGCGACCGCACCCGCCAGGCGGAACGTCTGCTGAGCACCGGGGAGGAGCTCACCGCCGCCGCCCGGCACGCAGAGGCCGGGACCCTCGGCTGAGGACCGCCGCCTCGGCCGAGGGCGATCCGGTCGGGGCCGCGACCGACGTATTCCCGGATCGGGCCCGTGGTGGCACTTCCCATGCCGTCCCGTCGCACGGGTGGAACCGGCCCCGCCCCGTGCCCTACGATGATCGGGCGCCGGGCCGCGGTTGCCCCGGGCTCCAACATTTGCCGCTTCGAGCGGCCTTCGCGCCGACAGGCGCATCCCGGTCCGGCGCTCCAAGCTTCACGAGACGGCCGCTCCTCGCTCACCCGGGGACGACGGCGCCGGGTACTGCGCCCTCGGGCGTGAGGAGGGGGACCTGAGGTGGTGCAGCTCTTCCCCCGCCGCGTCGAACGCCCGATGAACGACCTGTTCGGCGAGCTCGCCGAAGTCCTGGTCCAGGCCACCGACACCCACTCCAAGCTGCTCGGCCACGGCTACCGCGAGCGCACCCGCATCGCCCCGAAGCTGCACGAGCAGTCGACCCGGGCAGAGGAGCTCAGCCGACGGATCTCCCAGCGCCTCGCGCAGTCCCTGATCACGCCGTACGAGGCGGAGCTGCTCTACGACCTGGCCCTGACGATCGCCGACGCCGTCGACTCCATGGAGAACACGGCCGAGCTGCTGGTCCTCTCGCGCGTCGGCGCCCTGCCCACCCCGCTGCTCGAGGCGGCCAAGGGCATCGAGCGCTCCGCCGAGCTGACCGTGGCGGCCAGCTGGACGCTGCACCGGGTGCGGGACCTGGGCGACTACTACCCCCAGATCCGCAAGCTCACGCGTCAGGGCGAGCGGCTGGTCCGCCAGAGCCTCGCCGAGCTCTACGGACGCGGCGGCGCCACCACCGAACTGCTGCCCCTGCATGACATCACCGCATCCATCGGCCGCACCGTCGCCCTGCAGGAGAGCATCGCCCGGATCGCGGACCTGCTGCGCGTCAAGGACGCCTGAGTGACGCCCGGACTGCTCGTCGTGGTCGTCGTCCTGGCGCTGGTGATGGCGTTCTACAACGGCTTCCACGACGCCTCCAACGCGGTCTCCACCACCATCACCACCCGGTCCCTGCGGGAATCGACGGCCCTGGGGATGGCCGCGATCCTCAACCTGCTCGGCGCGCTGCTGGGCATGCTTCTGCTGTCCGTGACCGCCGAGTGGGCGCTCGCACTGCTGGGGCTGCGCCGCCTGGCGGAGAGCACCGCCGGCGCACCGGACGTGCTCGGCGCGGGGTTGATCGCGATCATGCTGGCCACCCTGGCCTGGGAGGTGCTGACGTGGTGGATCGGCATGCCGTCCTCGACCTGGCACTCCTTCTTCGGCGGCGCCCTCGGAGCCTCGCTGGCGATCGGCGCGGCAGCCGCCTGGAACCATCTGGTGGAGATCCTGGTCGCCTCGCTCGTCGGCCCGCTGATCGCCGTGGTCCTGGCATACGTCGTGATGCAGGGCCTGCTGGCGCTGGCCCGCAACGAGCGCCTGGGCGTGGCCCACATCCGCTTCGCCCAGACCGTCTCCGCCGGTGCGGTCGCCACCGGGCACGGGCTCAGCGACGCCCGCCTCCCCCTGGCCGTCATCGTCGTGGCGACCTCCGTCTCGGGCCTGTCGGCCGGCTCCTCCCTGACGGTGATGTCGGCGGTGGCCGTCGCCGTGGCCGCGGGCACCCTGCTGGGCGGGCACCGGATCATCCGCACGATCGGCCGTCGCCTCACGGATCTCTCGGCCGCCCAGGGTCTGGCCGCGGAGTCCTCCGCGGTGATCTCGATGTCCGTCGCGCTGTTCGGCCTGGACTCCCCCGTGTCCTCCTCGCACGGCCTCGCCTCGAGCGTGGTCGGCGCCGGCGTCGCCATGGGGCCGCGGCATGTGCGCTGGCCGGTGGCGCGCACGATGGTCCTGACCTGGCTCGCGACGCCGATCGCGACCGCCGTGCTCGGAGCCGCTCTGGCCGGATTGATGCTCGAGGTCGCCGCAGGGTGATCCCCCGCACGAGGGCAGGTTCCCGTCACCGGGCGGCCCGACCGACGTCGCGCCGGCCGCTCACCCTCGTCTCACGCCCGCGCCCCGCCCTGCTCCGACGGCTATCCTGGGCCAGCCCGATCGCGAAGGAGAGCTGATGTCCGACGGCGAGTCCACGACGCCCGCCCCGAGGAAGCGCCCCACCTACGGGCTTCCCGGCCCCACGACGCCGCAGCCGGGCGGCCCGTCGGCCTCCCCGTACGGATCCCCCGCGCCGCACGGAGCGCCGGCTCCGTACGGATCTCCCGAGGCCCCGGGCGCGTCCTTCGGTCAGCACACCCATGCCCACGACGCCAACGCGTCCGCGGACCCGTCCGGCGCCTACGCCCCCGCCACCGGCCCGCTCCCGCCGCAGCCGGGCGGGCCCGCCGCACCGCGTCGGCGACGGGGCCTGTGGCCGCTGCTGATCGGACTGGCCCTGCTGCTGATCATCGCTCCCGCCGCGACCGTCGGCGGCCTGGTGTGGGCCTTCGGCTCCCTGGTCGACGACGCCTCCTCCGGCCCCACCGTGATCGAGGGCGGCACCGGCCAGCACGAGATGAGCGCCAACGAGATGCTGATCCTGTACGTGCCCGCCGAGGACGCGGCCGAGGCGGAATGCACGGCGGAGGGCAGCTCGTCCGGGTCGATCACCGAGGTGCCGACCTCCGGATCGGTCACCTTCGGCGACGGGACGCAGTACGAGCAGGTGATGGGCGTGGCCGCCAGCGCGGACACCACGGTGTCGATCTCGTGCACCGGCACCGACGCCCCCGCATTCCTGGGGCCCTACAGCCTGTTGAGCGTCGCCGCACCCATGCTGATCGGGCCGGTCATCGGGATCGTGGCCGGCCTGGTCGGGCTGGTGCTCATCGTGGTCGGCATCCTGCTCCTGGTGCGCAGCCGACGGTCCTGAACGGCCGCGTCCGGTCCGGTCGACGGCGTCTCAGAGAACGACCGCGCCTGCCACCCGGGAGAGCTCCCTGTCTTAGAGTGGCGGCATCAACCGCCCCGAGGATGGAGTGATGACCATGCACCCCCGCGCAGGCCAGAAGGCTCTTCCGGAGGATCTCGTCGACATCGACGCCCTCCTCGACTCCTATTACGACCTCCATCCGGATCCCGCCGACCCCGATCAGGCCGTCGCCTTCGGAACCTCGGGGCACCGCGGCTCGTCGCTGGACACCGCATTCACCGAGGACCACATCGCCGCGACCACTCAGGCGATCGTGGAGTACCGCGCCGGCCAGGGGATCCGCGGACCGCTGTTCATCGGGCGGGACACCCATGCGCTCTCGCGTCCGGCCTTCGACACCGCGCTCGAGGTGCTGGTCGGCAACGACGTCGCGGTCCAGGTGGACTCGCTGGACGGGTACACGCCCACCCCGGCGATCTCCCACGCGATCCTCGTGCACAACCGCGGCAGGTCCGCCTCCGATCCCTCGCGGGCCGACGGCATCGTCGTCACCCCGAGCCACAATCCGCCGCGCGACGGAGGGTTCAAGTACAACCCCCCGCACGGCGGCCCGGCGGATGCGGATGCGACCGCCTGGATCGCCGACCGCGCCAATGAGCTGCTGGCCGCCGGGCTGCGGGGCGTGCGCCGCCACGGCCGCCAGAAGGCGCTGCAGGACGCGGGACGCTACGACTTCCTGCACACCTATGTCCAGGATCTGTCGGGCGTGGTGGACCTCGACGCGATCCGCCGCTCGGGGATCCGCATCGGCGCCGATCCGCTGGGCGGCGCGGCCGTGGACTACTGGGCCGAGATCGGCGAGATGCACGACCTGGACCTGTCCGTGGTCAATCCCGAGGTGGATCCGCAGTGGTCGTTCATGACCCTGGACCGCGACGGGAAGATCCGCATGGACTGCTCGAGCCCGTGGGCGATGGCCTCTCTGCTCGAGAAGCGCTCCGAGTTCGACATCGCGACCGGCAACGACGCGGATGCCGATCGGCACGGCATCGTCACGCCCGACGCCGGGTTGATGAACCCCAACCACTTCCTCGCCACCGCGATCCAGTACCTGTTCGCCCACCGCCCCGACTGGCCGGCCGACGCGAAGGTCGGCAAGACGGTCGTCTCCTCGAGCCTCATCGACCAGGTCGTCGGCTCCCTGGGACGGGAGCTGTACGAGGTCCCGGTCGGCTTCAAGTGGTTCGTCCCCGGCCTGATCGACTCCTCCGTCGGCTTCGGCGGCGAGGAGAGCGCGGGAGCCTCGTTCCTGCGCCGCGACGGCTCGGTGTGGACCACCGACAAGGACGGCATCATCATGGCGCTGCTGGCCTCCGAGATGCTCGCGGTCACCGGTCGCTCCCCCAGCGCCCTGCACGCGGAGCTGGTCGAGGAGTTCGGTGAGAGCGCCTACGCGCGCATCGACGCCCCGGCCGACCGGGAGCAGAAGGCGAAGCTCAAGGCCCTCAGCCCCCGCCAGGTCACCGCGACCGAGCTGGCGGGCGAGCCGATCGTCTCGGCGATCACCGAGGCCCCCTCGGGCGGCGCGATCGGCGGGCTGAAGGTCGCCACGGAGTCGGCCTGGTTCGCCGCCCGCCCCTCCGGCACCGAGGACGTCTACAAGATCTACGCGGAGTCCTTCCGTGGGCCGGAGCACCTGGCAGAGGTTCAGAAGGCGGCCAAGGAGCTCGTGGACGGAGCTCTCGCGGACTGAGCCCCGGGGCGGCCCGCCGGATCCGTTCTCGACGCGGTCAGGGCGTGTCTCCCGTGACCTCTCGGTGGCTTTCGAGGGCATTCCGCCCGTCCTCCCCACCACCGTCCATCCGTCCATCCGACGAGGCATCGTCCCCCGCTCACGCTGTGTGACCAGGTCAATAGTCAAGGAATCGTCAAGCCTGCCCCAAGATCTCGTCCTTCACGCGGGCGTGGCACCGTCCACACCCCCCTTGCGCGCCTCCCCCGGTTGCCTGGACCATGACAGCGGAAGGTAAAGGGACAGTAGGGTAATATGCTCCGCCGGACCCACCAGAGATGACACCGACCGCTGCCGACCGGCATGCGACATGGAAAGGGGGGACCGCGCCTATGCGCCTGCGTGCACGCCTGTGTGCTTATTCCGCAGCTGTCGCTGTCGCGCTCCCTCTCACCGCAGCGCCGGCCCTGGCGGCATCGGAAGAGTCCACAAGAACGGCATCGGAGGAGTGCGAGGGCGCTGTCGCCGAGACCGTGGCGGAGACGACACGGGACGTCGGGGATGCGGTGTCCAGCGATGAGGTCCCTGCGGTCGACGAGTTGACGACCGATCAGGGCGTCGTCCCCGGTGATTCGAAGAGCAACCCCGACCCGGCGAACGACGCATCGCAAGCGGACGGGGACGGGACGGCGGACGATTCGTCGGAGGCCGAGGACACGAACAGCTCTGATTCCGACGCCGAGGGGACACCCGGGGCGGGCGATCGGTCGGGTCAGGACGGCGCGGCGAGCACGGAGGACGACTCGGGAGCCCAGGACGGTGAGCCCGCCGCACCCGCAGAGAGCGACCCCGTCGGCGACCGGCCCCCCTCGACCGGCGGAGACACGTCCGGCGACGCCGAGGAATCGGACGGCGACCCCGAGGTCGAGCCCGCCCCCGACCAGGGCGGCGGAGGCGGAGACACCTCAGAGGGGACCGTCGACGGAGAAGTCGACGGAACACAGACCCCGAGCACGCCACAAAGCACCCCGTCTGCATCGACGTCGCCCGCAGAGACGCCGACATCGGACGAAGAGTCGGGCGACGTGACGTCGACGCCGTCCGAGGACGCGGACGGTGCCTCGGACTCGACCACGCCGGACAAGACCCCGACGTCGCCCGCAGAGACCCCGACGTCGGACGAAGAGTCGGACCAAGAGACCTCGACACCGCCCGCAGAGACCCCGACCTCGGACGAAGAGTCGGACCAAGAGACCTCGACGCCACCCGAGGAGACGGACGGTTCCTCGGACTCGACCTCGCCGGACAAGACCCCGACCGAGGACCCCACCTCGGAGGACGAGACCGAGAAGGCGGGCCCAACGATCGGAGCCAGCCAGTCCGCCGAGGCCGAGCAGGAGATCGAGACGGAGACTCTCGCGCCCGAGCCGCCGTCCGAGCCAACCGAGGACCCCTCCCCGGAGCAGCCCGAGCCCGCCACCGAGGAGGAGCCGGTCGAGGCACCGACCCCCGAGGAGGATCCGACCGATCCCCCGCGGGAGCCGGAGGCGACAGAGGAAGCGCAGGAGACCGAGAACGAATCCTCCGAGACCGATGCGGCGGCTGCCGCCGACGACGGGGACACCCCGGCGGCCGCGCCTGCCCCCGAGCCGATCGCAGCTCAGCAACAGGGCGGGCCGATCGTCAAGCTGCTGAGCACGATCTCCTCGCAGGATTCGGACTCCGCCTTCGGCCGGGTGCGGAGCGTCCTCGTGATCGCCCTCGGGATCGGCTTCCTGACCACTGCCGGCTTCGTCGGCGCCACCTGGCACAGCCGACGGGCCGCGGGACTGGGCTCCTCGAAGGACACCGGCCGCTGAACCCGCCGCAGCACCCCGGCGAACGCTGCGTGCTATCGGGCGCTGAGCACGTCCTGCACGTGCGCCACGAGCGCCGGCAGGCTCCGCTGCATCTGCACGACCGTGCGATCGAAGGCTGATTGGCCCTCGTACCACGGATCGTCGACGGCGATGTCCGTCTCGGGCATCTCGGCCGACGCCGCCGGATCGAACCGCCGCCACATGATGATCTCGGGCGGCGTCCGCCCCTGTGGCACCTGGTCCGCCATGCGGCGCAGCGCCTGAGCCTGCTCGACGGTCATCGGCAGCACCACGTCCCAGGTGAGCAGCTCGGTCAGATGGATCGTCCGGGCGGTGTGCTCGAACGGCCGCACGTATCCGGCCCGCACCAGGGACAGCTCCGTGCGCTCGTCCATCGGCATCCCCTCGGCCTCCCAGCTGGTGCCCGCCGAGCCCACCTCGACCCTGTCGGCGAGACCCGCGCCGCGCACGGCCTCTCGCAGCATCACGGCGGCGGCCGGGGAACGGCACACGTTGCCGGTGCAGACTGTCAGGATGCGCAGGGACGACATGTGCCCATTGTGTCAACGATGGGGGCGGGGCGAGCATCGAACCGCCATCCCCATTAGACTGCCGGTGTCAGCGCATGCGAGGCCGCGTGTCCGCGCGCACAATCGCCAGGACGTGGTCGCCCGGGAATGATCGCCCGTGACCACGCCACGACGGCTCAGGAGGACAGCCATGGCCGAAATCATCCGTGCCCAGGACGACGACTGGTCGCTCGTGCGCGAGATCCGTCTCCGCTCTCTCAGCACCGATCCCAAGGCCTTCGGCCAGAGCTGGGAGAAGGAATCCACCTACGAGGAGAAGGTCTGGAAGAAGCGCGTCCGCGAGGCCGCCTGGTTCCTGGCCGTCGAGGCCGGGCAGCCGGTGGCCGTCGTCGCCGTGCGCCACGAGGCCGACTCCCCCGCCAACGAGCGAGAGCTCCAGGCGATGTGGGTGCTGCCGAGCGCACGGAAGGCCCGTCTCGGCCAGCGCCTGGCCGAAGCGGTCCTCGACTGGTCGCGGGAAGACGGCGCCGACACGGTCACGCTCTACGTCGGCCCCACCAACACGGCCGCCCGCGCCGCCTACGAGAGCCTCGGCTTCGCCGACACCGGAGAGCGCTGGGAGGTCGTCGAGGACGATCCCGACGGCGCCTGGCTGAAGATGTCCCGAGGCCTCTGAGGCCCGGTGTCGATCGCACGTCGCGTCGGCTCCCGCGTCCCCTCGCCCCGCACCGTGCTGGCAACGGTCGGAGCACGATCCGAGCAGGTGCGCCCGCACTGGGCCGCCCGGCTCGAGGACGTCAAGAATGCCGTCGTCGGTCGCGCACTGCGCAGACTGCACTGGGATCTGCGACTTCAGCCCTTCCACGGCTACGGGTCCCCGACCCGCGTCCGGGTGATGGCGAAGGTCCTCCACTCCTCCCCCGGCACGCCCGCCGATTTCCACGATCAGCCGGTCCACGACATGCGCACGATGGCGGTGCGGGGCTGGCGGAACTTCGCGGGCCAGGTGGTCCCCTACAGCACCGTGCACGTGCTGGTGGGCGGACAGGAGTTCAGCGTGCGCGCCGATCGCGGCGGCATCGTCGATGCCGAGATCGAGATCGATCTGCCCCCCGGCGACCACCAGGCCGTGCTGTGGACGGCCCCCGGCAACGAGGTCACCGCTGACATCACCGTGTTCCCCGACGAAGCGAGCGTGGGACTGGTCAGCGACATCGACGACACCGTGATGGTGACCTGGCTGCCCCGGCCCCTGCTGGCCTTCTGGAACGCCTTCGTGGTCCACCAGTCCTCCCGCCAGGTCGTTCCCGGCATGCCGATGCTCTACCAGCGCCTGGCCCGCGAGCACACCGCGATGCCGGTGATGTACCTGTCCACGGGTGCCTGGAACGTGTTCCCGGTGCTCAAGCGCTTCCTGTACAAGAACGGGTATCCCGACGGTCCGCTGCTGCTGACGGACTGGGGTCCCACCAACACCGGGTTCTTCCGCTCCGGCCGCGAGCACAAGGAGCGGGCGCTGCGCCGGCTGGTCGCGGACTTCCCGGAGATGCGGTGGATCCTGGTGGGCGACGACGGGCAGCACGACCCGTCGATCTACGCGGACTTCGCCTCCGAGCTGCCGGATCACGTCGAGGCGATCCTCATCCGGCAGCTGACCGAGTCCGAGCAGCTGCTCGCTCACGGCACCCTGCGACCCCTCGAGCAGCGGCGCCGCGGCAGCCACACCCCACGGACCGCCACGGCCCCCGACGGACACGGACTGCTCGCCGAGCTCGAACGCGCAGGAGACCTCCCATGACCATCTCGCAGGACACCGACCTGCAGGTCCGCCCCGCCCGGCCCGCGGACGTCCCCGACATCGTCGACCTGGTCCAGGCCGCCTACCGCGGCGAGGGCGGGTGGACGACCGAGGCCCACCTCGTCCGCGGCGCGCGGACGCACCCGGACGAGGTCCACGGGATGCTCGCCGACGACGCGGTGGTCCTGCTGGTCGCCGAGGCCGTCACCGACCTCGAGCCGGCCGCCGACTCCCCCGCCGACGTCGTCGGCTGCTGCTACACGCGCCAGGAGCCCGCCGATGTGAACGGCCGGATCCAGGCCGAGCTCGGGCTGTTCGCCGTCCATCCCTCGGCGCAGTCCCGCGGGCTCGGCGGGCGGCTGCTGGAGTCCCAGGCGGAGCTCCTGAGGTCGGCCGGGGTCGACGTGCTCATGATCCGGGTGCTGCAGTCCCGACCCGAGCTGCATGCGTGGTACGAGCGGCACGGCTTCGTGCGGACCGGCGCTGCCGTCCCCTTCCCCGGTGACCCCTCCTGGCTGACCGTGGAGGGTCTCGGGATGGATGTCATGGAGCGCCCGCTGACCTGAGCCCCGGCCGCGCAGCTGTTGAGGTCGCCCCTGCTGGGCGACGACGCTGACCTGCACGACCGTGACGCAGAGTGGCCCATGCCACTAAACTGCCCCCATGAGCATCGACGCCTACGTCCCGTCCCCTTCCCGCTATGACGGCACGCCCTACCGGCGGGTGGGCCGCTCCGGTGTTCTGCTGCCCCCGATCTCGCTGGGATTCTGGCAGAACTTCGGGGAGGGCCGGGATCCGCAGGCCCTGCGAGCGATCGTGCGCCGTGCCTTCGACCTCGGCATCACCCACTTCGACCTGGCCAACAACTACGGCCCGCCCCCGGGGAGCGCGGAGGAGCACGTCGGCCGCATCCTCGAACAGGACTTCCGCCACCTGCGCGACGAGATCGTCGTCTCCACGAAAGCCGGCTACCGGATGGGGCCGGGCCCCTACGGCGACGGCGGCTCCCGGAAGTACCTGCTGACCTCCCTGGACCGGTCGCTGCACCGGCTGGGCCTGGGATACGTCGACATCTTCTACCACCATCGCGAGGACCCGGACACGCCTCTCGAGGAGACCATGGGCGCGCTCCACCAGGCAGTCCGCAGCGGCAAGGCCCTGTACGCCGGGATCTCGAACTACTCCCCCGAGCGGACCGTCCAGGCGGCCGAGATCCTCGCCGACCTGGGCACACCGCTGCTGATCCACCAGCCCTCCTACTCGATGTTCAACCGGCACGTCGAGCACGGTCTGCTGGAGGCCGCCGACGGCCTCGGGATCGGACTGGCCGTCTACTCGCCGCTGCAGCAGGGGCTGCTGACCAACAAGTACGCCTCCGGGGTCCCGACGGGCTCGCGGGCGAGCAATACGGGAGGCTCGCTGACCGCACGGCAGGTCCACGATCACGCCTACCAGGAACGCCGGCACGCCCTGAGCGAGATCGCGCTCGGGCGCGGTCAGAGCCTGGCTCAGCTCGCCCTCGCCTGGACCCTGCGCCACCCGTCGGTGGCGACCGCCCTGGTCGGAGCCTCCACGGTGCGTCAGCTCGAGCAGAACAACCTCACCGTCGAGAACCTCGGCTTCACCCCCGAGGAGCTGGCGCTCATCGACGAGTTCGCGATCGACGGCACCGCCCGCTGAGGGTCCGCACGCGGCTCAGCCGGTGTTCTTCAGACCGGCCGCCACACCGTTGATCGTGGTCAGCAGCGCGCGCTGCAGCTCCGGGGAGAGCTCCTCGCCGCGAGCCGTCGCGGCCCGGGCGCGCTGCAGCATCGCCACCTGCATGTAGGAGATCGGATCCAGGTAGCGGTCGCGCACGGCGAGGGTCCGCTTCAGCACCGGCTGGTTGTCCAGCAGCTCCAGCACCCCGGTGAGGCGCTCGAGCTCCGCGACGGACAGCTCGTACTCCGCCTTGATCCGGTCGAACAGCGGCCACAGCCGCTCCGGCACCAGCGAGTGCACGTAGTGCGCGGCGATCTGCATGTCCGTCTTCGCCAGCGTCATCTCCACGTTGCTGATCACGGTGCGGAAGAAGTGCCAGCTGCGGTACATCTCGTGCAGGTCCGGCTCGAGCCCGGCCTCACGGGCGGCCTTCAGCCCGGAGCCCGCGCCGAACCAGCCCGGCACGATCTGCCGCGACTGGGTCCAGCCGAACACCCACGGGATCGCCCGCAGGCCGTCCAGGCCCTTGTCGGAGGTGGCGCGCTTGGAGGGGCGCGAGCCGATGTTCAGGTCCCCGAGCTGCTCCACCGGGGTGGAGGTGACGAAGTACTCGGGCAGGTCCGGGTCGTCGGCCAGCGTGCGGTACCGGGTGAAGGAGGCGTCGGAGACGGTCTGCATGACCTCGCCCCAGCGTCCCAGCTGCTCCTCGGTGGAGCGCGGCGTGGTGTGCAGAGCAGAGCCCTCGAGCACCGCCGCCAGCGACAGGTCGAGGTTCTCCCGGGCCAGCGTGGGCAGGGTGTACTTGTCGGAGATGACCTCGCCCTGCTCGGTGAACTTGATCTCGCCCTCGAGCACGCCGTACGGCTGGGCGAGGATCGCGTCGTAGGTCGGCCCGCCGCCGCGGCCCACGGACCCGCCGCGACCGTGGAACAGGCGCAGCGTCACCCCGTGGCGCGCCGCGACGTCACGCAGACGCCGCTGGGCCTGGTGGATCTCCCACTGGCTGGTCATCACGCCGGCGTCCTTGTTGCCGTCGGAGTAGCCGAGCATGACCTCCTGCAGGTCACCGCGCAGGCGGACGATCTTGCGATAGGAGGGGTCGCTGAGCAGCTCGTCGAGGATCTCGCCGGCGTGACGCAGCTCGGAGACCTCCTCGAGCAGCGGGGCGAAGCTGATGTCGGCGCGGTTCCCCTCGCCGCCGGGCAGCGTGACCAGACCGGCCTCACGGGCCAGCAGGGCGACCGCGAGGATGTCGTCGGCCCCGTGGGTCATCGAGACGATGTAGGTCTCGATGGAGGAGGTGCCGTACTTGCGATGGGCGTCGCGGATCTCGTCGAGCACCCGGTAGGTGGTGCGGGTGGCGTCGTCGAGGATCGTCTCGTCCGAGCTGAGCGCCGTGCCGACCAGCGGGCGGCGGCTGGCGAGCTCGGCCCCCAGCACCGTGGTGCGCTCGGCGCGGCTGAGCTCCGCATAGGGGCGATCCAGCTCCCCGACGCGGTCGAAGACCCGGGCGAGCACCTCGTGGTGCTTCTCGGAGTGCTCGCGCACGTCGAGGGTCGCCAGGTTCAGGCCGGAGCCGGCCAGCACCTGCTGCGCGATCGCGATCGCCCCGTCGGCGGCGCGCTTGCCGCCATGACGACCCAGCGCGGACCGCAGCACCGAGAAGTCCTGCTGCAGCTCGTCGCCGTCGCGGTAGTCCTTGCCGTGCACGTGCGGTTCCCCGCTGAGGATCCGTTCGCGGGTGGCCGTGAGCTTCGCCCGCATGGTCCCGAGCTTGAGCCGGTAGGGCTCCTGCTCGTACAGCCTCTGCTGGACCTCGTCGACCTCGGACTCGAACTCGAGATCGGCCGCGATGCTCGCGCGCAGCTCCTCGTCCTCACCGGTCAGCGCGCTGGAGATCGACAGGTCCGCGATCAGCTCCGAGATGACGTCGATCGCGAGATCCACGGCGGTCTCCGCCTGCAGCTGCAGGAC
Organism: Brachybacterium sp. P6-10-X1; assembly: GCF_001969445.1. Lineage (NCBI taxonomy): Bacteria > Bacillati > Actinomycetota > Actinomycetes > Micrococcales > Dermabacteraceae > Brachybacterium > Brachybacterium sp. P6-10-X1. Next base: position 3,960,966 of record NZ_CP017297.1, on the reverse strand, counting down.
CTCGCGCGTGACCTCCGCGGTGACGAAGGGGTTGCCGTCACGGTCACCGCCGATCCAGGAGCCGAAGCGCAGCGGGACCTGGCGCTCGGACAGGTCCGCCCCATGGCCGCGCAGCTCCTCGCGCAGATCGTCGAGGAAGCCCGGCATGGTCTGCATGTACAGCTGACGGAGGTAGTACAGGACGTTGCGGGCCTCGTCCTGCGGGGTGGGCCGCTGGCGGCGCAGCTCGTCGGTCTGCCACAGCGACTCGATGAGCTCGGAGAGCGCATGGTCCTGGCGGCGCCGCTCGGCGGTGCCCTCCTCCGTGTCCTGCTCCAGGATGTCGGAGATCTTGCGCAGCTTGGTCAGGACCGCCCGGCGGGACGCCTCGGTGGGATGGGCCGTGAAGATCAGGCGCACGTCGAGCGAGTCGACAGCCTCCTGCAGACCGGTGGGGCCGACCTCCTCGTGGACGTCCGCGACGGTGCGCGGCACCCACGACTGAGAGGCCGGGCGATCATTCAGCCCACGCACCCGGTACACCTGCTCCGCGGCGTTCGCCAGCAGGAAGTACTGGGCGAAGGCACGGGTCAGCTCGGTGGCCTGCTCGATCGGCAGCTCCGCCAGTCGGTCCTGGACGTCACGCGCCTCGCCCTCGGACTCCGAGGACTTCGCGTCCTTGGTCAGCGTGCGGACCTGCTCGACGAGGTCCAGCAGCTCCTGGCCGTGCTGGTCGGCGAGGGTGCGACCCAGCAGGGTCGACAGGCGGCGGACGGTCGCACGCAGCGGCGCATCGATATGGGGATCATCGCCGACGACGGGGAACTCGCTCGTCAGGGTCGGGACGGCAATGGCGTCGGTTTCTGGCACGGGGCCTCCTGGGGTCGGCGGCGCCACACAGCGGCCGCCGACAGCTGAGGCGACCGCTTCGGCGCGGAACGAACGGGCACAGACTACCGCGAGGGACTCTCGCAGCATCCGGCGGGACGGTCCGCGGACGGACCGGGCCACGGTCCGGGGCCGACGGAGAGCGTCCCCGCCGGCCCCGGATCCCGGGCTTCGCGGGTCAGAGCACGGCGCGCAGGAAGTCCCTGGTGCGCTGGTTCTCGGGCTCGCTGAAGATCTTCTCGGGCGTGGCCTCCTCGACGATCGAGCCCTGGTCGAACATCATCACGCGATCGGAGACGTCCTTGGCGAACTGCATCTCGTGGGTGACGATCAGCATGGAGATGTCTGTCTCGGCGGCGATGTCCTTGAGGACACCGAGCACCTCGTCCACCAGCTCCGGGTCCAGCGCCGAGGTGACCTCGTCCAGCAGCAGCACCTCGGGGTCCATCGCCAGGGCACGGGCGATCGCCACGCGCTGCTGCTGACCACCGGAGAGCTGCGAAGGGTTGAAGTCGCGCTTCTCCCCCATGCCCACCTTCTCCAGCAGGCCCTCGGCCTTGGTGATGGCTTCGGCCTTGGGCAGACCCATCACATGGATGGGCGCCTCGATGATGTTCTCCAGCACCGACATGTTCGGGAACAGGTTGAAGTGCTGGAACACCATCCCGATCTGGGTGGTGGTCCGGCGACGCTGCTTGTCCGCGACGCGCTGGCGCTTGCCGCCCTTGTGCTCGTACTGCAGCGCCTGCTCGCCGACGTAGATGTATCCGTCGGTGAGCTCCTCGAGCGTCATCAGCAGGCGCAGGATCGTCGTCTTGCCCGAACCGGACGGGCCGATGAGGGTGACGCGCTCCCCGCGCGAGACCGTGAAGTTCAGGTCGTCCAGCACGGTGTTGTCCCCGAAGCGCTTGATCACGTCCCGGAACTCGATGTGCGCAGTGTTCTCAGGCAAGTTTCTTCTCCAGTCGTCGGATCAGGAGGGACGTCGGATAGCTGGCCGCCAGGAAGATGAGGCCGGCCAGGGTGATCGCCTCGGTGTATCGGAAGGTGTCTCCTCCGTAGTTCTGGGCGACCCGCACCATCTCCGGTACGTAGATGACCACGAAGAAGGGGGTCTCCTTGAACATGGAGATCGCGTAGTTGCCCAGGGCCGGCAGGGTGTTGCGGATCGCCTGCGGGACGACGACCGCCCTCCAGGTGCGCAGCCGCGGCAGCGACAGCGCCGTGGCGGCTTCCCACTGCCCCTTGGGCACCGAGTCGATCCCGGCGCGGTACACCTCGGCCATATAGGTCGTGTAGTGGATGCCCAGCACCCAGATCCCGATCGCGAGCGTGCTGTCGATGTAGGGCGAGAGCGCGAGGTTCGCGAACACCAGCTGCACCACCAGAGGTGTCATGCGGATGAACTCGACCACGCCGGTGACCGGGGCGCTGATCAGCCGCGGCGCGCTGCGCCGGGTCATCGCGACGACCAGGCCGAGCACCAGGGCGATGAGGGTGCCGAGCACGGTGGCCAGCAGCGTGATCTTGAAGCCGTCCAAGAGCATGGGGAAGACCGCGAACGCGTGGTCCCATTCCCACCAGGAGGGGTTCATGCCAGCTCACCTCCCGCGGGCTTGCTCCCGGGGGCGCGGAACAGCATCCCCCAGGACTGCGACAGGGCGGGGCCGCGCCCGATCTTGTGCTTGGCCCGGACCTCGAGCGCGTTCATGAGCACCACGATCAGCCAGGCGATGAGGAAGTAGGCCAGGAGCGCGAAGATGTACGCGAACCAGGTGCCGGTCCGGATACGCAGCTGCTCGACCTGGAAGAAGAGGTCGTACAGCGTCACCGTGTAGACGATGGCGCTGCCCTTGAGCAGCTGGATCCACAGGTTCGACAGCGAGGGCAGCATCAGGGCCCAGGCTTGGGGGATCACGATGCGGAACATCCCGCGCATCGGGCTCAGGCTGAGGGCGCTGACCGCCTCGTACTGGCCGGTCGGCACGGAGCCGATGGACCCGCGCACGACCTCGGCGGCGTAGGCCCCGTAGTTCAAGCCCAGTGCGAGGACCCCGATGGCCAGCGGTTCGAGCTGGAAGCCGAAGGGATAGGGCAGCTGCGGAAGCACGAAGGCCAGCCAGAACAGCTGCACCACGAGCGAGGTGCCGCGGAAGAACTCCACGAAGATGCGCGCGATGATGCGCACGACGGCGAACTTCGCCACCTGGGCGATGCCGAAGACGAAGGCGATCAGCAGCGCGAGCAGGGCCCCGAGTGCGGTGGTGAGCACGGTGATGTAGACGCCGTCGAGGATCAGCGGCATCCGGTCCAGCAGCAGCTGGAAGTTCGGTCCGAGGTCCTGGAAGAAGCCGATCACACCATCCATCGGCCGGTCACCTCCTGGGCGAGCACGGACCCGGCGCGCCCCGTGGTGGGACGCGCCGGATCGAGCTCATCGCTGGGGCAGGGGCTCACTGCAGGGAGGACAGATCGCCCGAGCACAGGATCTCGGTCGTCATGTCCTCGGGCGGCAGCTCCTGCTCGGTGAAGCCGAAGTCACCGACGATGGAGAGGTAGCGCTCCGGATCGGCGATGATCTCGTCGAGCTTCTCGTTGTACGCCTCCAGCAGGGAGGTGTCGTCCTTGCGGAACACGGTCGCGCCGGCACCGAACTGCTTGACGTCGTTGATGTTCGCGACGAAGCTCTCGGTCACCTCGACGCCGTCGACGGTGTTGTCGGCCAGCCAGTTCAGCGAGATCGCGGTGAGCGCGAAGGCCGCGGCGTTGCCGGCCTTCAGCGCGTCCACGCCGTCCTGCGGTCCGCCGACCTCGATGCTGTCGAGGCCGAGATCCTCGGCATAGGTGGACTCGATCGCGCCGGACATCGTGGCGACGGTCAGACCGGAGTCGACGAAGGAGTGCATGTCCTCCAGCCCTTCAGGGTTGCCCTCGAGGACCATGAGCGCGGTCGTGTACTGGAACTCGGGGTGGCTGAAGGCGGCCTGGGCGCAGCGGTCCGGGAGAATCGACATGCCGGCGCTGACGGCGTCGAACTGGCCGGCGTTCAGGCCCGGGATCAGCGAGTTCCAGTCGGTGAGCTTGCCCTCGACCGTGTCGATGCCCAGCTCCCCGAAGATCTCGCGGTGCATCGCGAGGGTCGCGCCCTTGAGCTCGCCCCCCTCCTCGAAGCTGTAAGGCGCCTCGCCGGCGAAACCGACGGTGATGGACCCCTTCTCCTGCAGCTGGGAGAGCAGGTCGCCCCCGCCGCCGCCGTCGCTGGCGCCGCCACCGCCGCCACCGCCATCGGTGCTCTCGCTGGTCCGGCTGCAGGCGGCCAGACCGCCCAGGGCGGCGGCCGACAGGACGAGTCCGCTGCCGCGGACGAAAGTTCGGCGATTGTGCATGGTGGTCCCTCTCACTTGCTCTCGACGTGCGACCACCCTACGGGTTGTCGGACAATCAGACGTCTGGATATCGGATTAGCGTCCACGCTATCGGGCAAGCGATCTCTCCCACGGATGCAGACGTGATTCGTGATCCGGTCGTGACCCCGTGTCATGGGATCGTGACCTCATGACGTGCAGGACACAGGGCACGGGGCCACCGAGGAGCGTCGATGCGGGATGACGTCGCTCCCCCGCCCTGTTCTACGATGTCGCCGCGCGGCGCGCGCCGCACACGAGCAAGGAGGACGGCGATGACGACTCGCCATGAACGGGTGCAGCTGCCGATGATGCAGCCGCTGCGCCGGCCCTCGATCATCGACCAGGCCGAGCTCGAGCTGCGCAACGGCATCTACTACGGCGACCTCCGTCCGGGCGACGCGGTCCCCGAGGTGCAGGTGTCCCGCCAGATGGGCATCTCCCGCTCCTCGCTGCGCGAGGCCTGCCAGCGTCTGGTGCGCGACGGCCTGCTCACCCAGATCCCCGGTCGCGGGCTCTTCGTCACCCATATGGACGCCGAGACGATGTCGGACTTCATCGACTATCGCCTGGGCATCGAGATGCAGGCCGCCACGATCGTCGCGGAGCGGGTGGCGCGGCTGCGCAGCACAGGTCATGGCGAGAAGGTCGAGATCCTGCTCGCCCCGCTGCGGGCGTGCCTGGAGCGCAGTCGCACCTCGATGGCCGCCGAGGAGGTCATCGAGGCCGGCAACGCGGACCTCGACCTCCATCAGCAGCTGGCCGAGCTCTCCCGCAACCGCTTCCTGGTCACCGCGATGAACACGATCGTGATCCTCACCCGGATGGGCAGCTTCTCCGACCCTCTCGGCTTCGGCGTGCGCGCCGACATCACCTCCACGCTCGAGGATCTGGTCGAGGCGCTCTCCCGCGGCGATGCCTCCCGGGCCCGCGCGCTGCTGCGCGAGTCGCTGCAGGAGCTGGCGCGCCGCCTGCGCTCCGGCGAGGAGACCGTCGAGGACACCGAGGTCGTGCGCGATCCGGACCTGCTGGAGTCGACCGCCCCGGAGTGGCCGACCCTGGGCGAGGGCGACGCGACGAGCTGACCCGGGCCGCACCGGGCCGCTCCCGTCGGCTCGGGCCGGCGCTCGTCGGCTATGGACAGCGAGAAGGCCTCCGACCCGCGAACATCTCGCGGATCGGAGGCCTTCTCCGTCGGGCGGAGACGAGAGGATTTGAACCTCCGAGGCGATGTTGGTCGCCTACTCCCTTAGCAGGGGAGCGCATTCGGCCGCTCTGCCACGTCTCCTGATGCCGTGCGCTCGGCAGGGCATGCCGGAACAGCATACGGGAGCACGGGGGGTGCGCCAAAGCGGGAGCAGGCAGATCACGTCACATGTGTGGACCGCCACCGCACAGCGGGCCGGCCTGCGCCGAGGTCGCTCCTGCGGCGTCAGGGATCAGAGCCCGAGCTTCTCCTGCAGCAGCGCGATGTGCTTCGGGGTGCCCACGCGGTACTTCACGAAGGTCAGCACGCCCTCGGCATCGAGGGCGAACGTCGAGCGGATCGTGCCCTGGACCGTCCTGCCGTACATGTTCTTCTCGCCCCAGGCCCCGTAGGCCTCCATGACCTGGTGGGTCTCGTCGCCGGCCAGGGTGTACGGCAGGTCCTGCTCGGCGACGAAGCGGTCCAGCTCCGTGACCGGGTCCGGGGAGATGCCCACCACGCGGTATCCGGCACCCGTGAACAGCTGATGGTTGTCGCGCAGGTCGCAGGCCTGCTTCGTGCACAGCGAGGTGTTCGCCGCCGGGTAGAACCAGATCAGGGCCGGGGCCCCGCGCAGCTCCGCGAGGCTCACCCGGCCGCCTCCGGCGCTGGGCAGATCGAACTCGGGGGCGCGGTCGCCGACGGCGAGCTTCACGGGGGCGGTCATGTCACTCCTGGGGGACGGTGGGCGACGGCTCCGCACACCTTATCGGGCCGACCCGACAGGGCCCGTCGGCCGCGGCCGACGGCGCTTGAAGTACGTCTGGCGGAAGAGCCGTTCGGCGTGGCGGTCGCCGAGCAGCAGCAGCTTGCCGGGCGACGAGGGGATCGACTCGCTGTCGTAGCGGAGGGTGCCGTCCTCCTCGGCGACGGCGACGATGTGGCAGCCGGTGCGACGGTGCACCTCGGAATTGCGCACGGACCGCCGGACCAGCGAGGACGGCCGGGGTGCCAGGAACAGCTCGTTGCCCTCGGCCACCAGCACACGGTGGCTGAGCCCGGCGTGGTTCCACAGGTCGGTCGCGCCGATGGTGGCGTAGGACAGCACGCTGTCCGCCCCCGCGCGGTACAGCGTGGCGACGTTGCGCTCGTAGGTGGCGCGGGAGACGACCTGCAGCTCGGGGCGCAGACGACGACAGAACAGGGTCAGATACACATTGAGGTCGTCGTCCCGAGGCGTCACCAGCACCGCGGTCGCGCGGTCGAGACCCGCCCGCCGCAGGACCCTCTGGTCCGCGGCGTCGCCGTCGACCACCGTGTAGGAGGCGGTCCCCTCGAGGGCCGAGTACGAGTTCTCCACCCGGCCCGGCAGCTGCTCGACGATCGTGTTGGGGATCCCCTGCGCGGTCAGCTCTCGCGATGCGGAGCGTCCCACCCGACCCCCACCGATGATGATCACCGGGTCCTCGGACTGCTCCTGGACCTGGAACTGCGCGTCATAGGCCGCGAGCTCGTCCGGCTCCCCCGCGAGGATCAGCACGGTCGTGGCCGTGATCTGCAGCTCGGGCTTGAGCGGGCGCAGCCGCCCCTTGCGCATGATCGCGAGGATCCGCACGCAGGAGCGGAGGCTCTCGGTGGCCTCCCCCAGGGTCATGCCCACCAGGGCGGTGTCCCGCGCGGCGGCCTCCGCGATGAAGGTGTCGCCGAAACTGCCGATGCGATGGACCCGTCCCGTCGATCCGAGCACGCGGGAGGCCATCTCCCGGCCCAGCACCGCGCCGAGTTCGAGCACGTGGTCGGAGCCGGCCAGGCCGAGCACGTCGACGGAGACGGGTTTGCTCGCGGTGACCGCGACCGGGACGTCGCCGCAGACCTGACGGACGGTGAACGCGACGTTGGTGTTGGCGGTGTCCGAGAGCGTGGAGACGACCAGGCGGGCCCGTTCCGCCCCGGCGCTGCGGTAGGTCATCGCCGAGTCGAGCGGGCCGACGACGACCTGCCGACCCTGGTCGTGGATCCGTCCGGCCTCGATCGGGTCCTCGACGACGAGGACGGCGGGCACCTGCGAGCGTTCGGCGCGGGCGGCGAAGGCCTGGGTGACGGCGTCGGAGCCCACCAGCAGGACGTGGTCCTGCAGGGCTGCGGGGACCTTGCGCGGGGTGCGCGTGGTGCGACGCCGGTCCAGCCAGGGCGTGACGATGTACTGGATGACGAAGAAGGGCAGCAGCACCAGCATGTAGACGACCCCGCTGAGCAGGACCCACAGGGAGAACAGGCGACCCACGTCGCTGTCGAAGGTGATGTCGCCGTAGCCGAGCGTCGACATGGTGGTGATCGCCCAGTAGATCGCGGTGACGAGGGAATGGTCCTGTCCCTCGAGCGTCATCAGGGCCAGGAAGCCGGCGGCGTGGACGAGCACCATCAGGGCGCCGATCGCGACGATCAGCACCCCGGACCGCGACGTCCGCCGCGCCGCCGGGACGTGCTCTGCGCGCCGACGTCTGCGCTCGGGCAGCTCCATGACTCTCCTCTCCGTGGCGCCCGCCCCTCGTGGTGAGGTCCGCGGCGGGCCTGCGGCATCGTAGGCCGGTCCCGTCGGCCGCGCCCAGCGGGCCCGCGCCGGTGAGGGCGAGGCCACTGTGCCTGCCTCGTCACATCCCGGCACCACCAGCGGGGCGAGGCACGGGGTCCCCGATGCGACGCCGTGTCGCCGCCTTCTACCATGTGGTCCTGACCCGGGTGCGCACGGGCCCTGCGGGGCGCTCTCAGCTGGTGCCGGGCTCGGTCTCCCAGGCGTGGGTGACCAGCTCGGCCAGCACGCCGAGGTCGATGTCCTCGAGCTTCTTCACCCACACGCATCCGGCGCCGCGACGATGCCTGCCCATCCGCCCCAGCAGCTCGTCGGTGCGCGGGAGGTTCACGAGCCCGTACAGGGCGAGGTCCGCCTTCCGGGGGCTGAAGCCGACGTGGAAGGTGTCCCCCTCACGGCCGCTCGCATACACGTAGTGGGTCTGTCCGTAGCCGATCATGGTGGGCCCACATGGTCGCCGGTGCGCCGGTGGCCTCACCGAACAGCTCCAGGAGGACATGGCCCTCGCGGGCGCGTCGGGCACCGAGGCCCGCGACGTGCTCGGCCGGGTCCACCGCGGTCGCGTGGGTCCTCAGGTCCGCGGCGTTCTTCCCCGTGTTCCCGCGGGTGACCGTGGCCGAGCGGCCCTGCGGAGCGGGCGGGTGCGCCAGGGTCTCGCCGTGCTCGGCGAGGGCCGCCTGCAGCCGACGCCCGGCGGCGGGGCCGACGCCGTGCAGAGAGGCCAGCAGGCCCCAGTCCGCCCCGGCGAGGGAGCCGAGGGTGGTCAGCCCCTGCCCCGCGAGGGCTCGCGCCGCCGGTCGGCCGACGCCGGGGATCTCGCCGATCGGCGTGCTGAGGTCGCTCATGGTGGGCAGGCTACTCGGAGGCCGCGACCTTCGCGGTCGATCCGCGAGGCACGAACTGGGTGGGCAGGCCGATGCGGGCGCGTCCGGCGCCGGGCGGGGCCGCAGCCGTCAGGACCAGGTCCGTCGCGGGCGCGCCCGTCGGGGGCGCGCCGCGTTCGTGCACCAGATCGATGGCCGCGACGCCCATGTCGTAGCGGGGCACGCGGACGGTGCTGAGGCCCGGGGTGACCAGGGCGGAGAACTCGATGTCGTCCCAGCCCACCACGCTGATGTCGCCGGGCACGCCGACGCCGAAGCTGCGCAGGCGCTCCATCAGGGCCAGCGCCATGACGTCGTTGTAGACGAGAACGGCGGTGACATCGGTCAGCAGCACGCTTTCGGCGCCGCGTCGTCCGCCGTCGACCGACGGTGGGAAGGAACCGATGTCGGTCCATTCCAGGCCCGCTCCGGTGCAGACCCGCTCGATCACGGTGCGCCGCACCGCATCGGACCGGCTGGTGCCGGGTCCGCCGACGTAGCCGATGCGGCGGTGGCCCATGCGCTGCAGGTGCCGCAGCGCTGCCGGGATCCCTTCGGCGGGATCCGCGAACACTCCCGGCAGGGCCGGGGAGACACGGTTGACGAGACTGAGAGGGGTCATCGTGGCCGCCTGGCGCAACGAGTCCTCGTCCATCCGGCTCGAGCACAGCACGATGCCGTCGACCTGGGCGGCGAGGGTGTGCACCAGAGGCAGCTCCCCCTCCGGGACCTCGCCCGCATCGGTGATCAGCAGCTGCGAGCCGAGCTGGTGGGCACGGGCCTGGGCCCCTTTGAGCACGGCCGGGAAGAAGGGGTTCTCCAGGTCCGGCACGATCACGCCGTAGACCCCGGCACGGCCGGTGATCAGAGCACGGGCACTGCGGTTGGGGGCGTACCCGAGCTCCTCGGCGGCGGCGAGGACCTTGTCCCGGGTGGCGGTGCCGACCAGCTCGGGTCGCTGGAACGCGCGGGAGGCGGTCGCGACCGAGACCCCCGCCCGGGCCGAGACGTCCTTCAGGGTCATGGCCATCGACTCGCTCCTCACCTCCCCCGGGCCTGTTCCCGGCCCGGTCGTGATCGACTCCCCCGAGCGCGCACTGCAACTTTTACATCCCGGCCATATCCTACGGTATGGAAAGGGGGTTCCCTGAGGGCGAATCCTATGCAATCGTTTACGTCGTTGCGGCACGCCGCCGGCTCCTGGGCCGCGAGCCGGGAGGGCGCTGCCGGAGGCGCACTGCTGCGGAGGGAGGACGTCATGAGAGCACTGCAGGTGACCAGGCCGGGATCGGCCGAGCTGGCCGAGGTCCCCGCGCCCCGGCCCGCCGCCGGGGAGGCGCTGCTGCGCGTCCGCTATGCGGGCATCTGCGGCTCGGACGTCCAGGTCCTCCGCGGCACCCAGCCCTTCGCCTCCTATCCCCGCGTGCCCGGCCACGAGTTCTCCGCCGAGATCGTGGAGCTGGGCGGCCGCGACCACGGGTCGGGTGACGCCCCCGGGAACACCGCCGGCTTCGCGGTCGGGGACCTGGTCACCGGGGTGCCGTACATCGAGGACGGCACCTGCTACTCGTGCCGCCGCGGCCTGGTCAACGCCTGCGTGCACAACGAGACCATGGGCGTGCATCGCGACGGGGCCTTCCAGGAGCTGCTGACGATGCCGCTGGACCGCCTCCACCGCGCCGACGGGATCGACCCCCGGGATCTGGCCCTGGTCGAACCCTTCTCGATCGGCTATCACGCCGTGCGTCGCGCCGCGGTCGGCCCCGGCGAGCGGGTGCTGGTGCTCGGCGCCGGGGCGATCGGCCTGCTCACCCTGCTGGCCGCCCGCCTCCACGGCGCCGAGGTCTGGATCGCCGACATCGTCCCGGGCCGCCTGGAGCTCGCCGCCTCCCTCGGCGCCGCCGGCATCGCCGATCTCAGCACCACCACGATCCAGGAGCTGGTGGGCACGGCCACCGAGGGCGACGGCTTCGACGTGATCTGCGAGGCCACGGGGCTGCCGGTCTCCTTCACCAATGCGATCGAGGCGGCGGCCGTCGGCGCGAGCCTGGCCCTGATCGGCAACGGCACCGCCGAGGTCACCTTCAACCAGTCCGTCCTGATCAAGAAGGAGCTCACCGTCGTCGGCTCCCGCAACAGCCGTGGCGTCTTCCCGACCCTCATCGAGCTGCTGGAGACCGGCGAGGTCGAGGTCTCCCCGCTGCGCACGAGCGTGGTGCCGTTCACCGCCGCGACCGGGGCGCTGCAGGCCGCGGCCGCCGGGTCGACCGCGGACGTCAAGGTGCTCCTGGAGTTCCCGCCCGGCCCGTGATCCGCGCCCGGCATCCGCCGTTGATCCGCACCGCCCGTTCCACCTCCCACCCCTCGCCCTTCCGATCGGAGAACCCCATGACCCTGCGCACCGACTCCCTGGCCGCGAGCATCCGCTACGACGGCCCCGCCCGCTCCCTGCAGCTGACCGCCGCCTCGGCCGACGCCCTGGCCGGATTCGAGGGCGAGGCCGCCGCGGGCGGTGACGGCCACGTGCTGAGCGGTCCGCTGACCACCACCAACGCCCGGGCGCTGCAGGACGCCTTCGAGGTCCTGCGTCCCCGGCTGATCAGCGGGCACCGCACCTCCGTCGGCACCGGCGACCGCACCGGGCTCGCCACCCCCGGCCAGGTCCGCGCCTTCGCCACCGAGGGCACCGGTGTGATGCCTGTGCTCGCCCAGCAGTCGATCCGCGAGATGGACCGGCTGGGCCGCAGCGCCCGCACGGTCCTGGACGACGCCGTCTTCGGGCTGGTGGAGGCCGGGTGGGAGGGGGGCTTCGGCGCCGACTGCGACCACATCAAGACCACCGAGGGCATCGACCGCGGCCTCGAGGCCGGCTTCACGATGTTCACCCTCGATCCCGGGGACCTGGTCGCCGATACGACCGGCGGGATCACGAGGGCCGACGCCGAGGCGCTGCCCTGGGACCAGCTCGAGGACTCCCTCGCCGATCTCACGACGCGCTACGCCGGGATGACCCTGGACGTCGGTCACTCGCAGTTCGAGGTCACCGAGCGCGACGTCCTGACCGCCGCGGTGAAGTACGGCCGCGCGGTGGTCGAAGCGATGGATCTGTACCGCCATGTCACCGAGCACGCCCGGCACGAGGTGGAGATCGAGATCGCGGTCGACGAGACGGCCTGGCAGACCACCTTCTTCGAGCACTACTACCTCGCCTCCGAGCTCACGCGCCTGGGGGCGAGCTGGTTCAGCTTCGCCCCCCGCTACGTGGACGGCTTCGAGAAGGGCCTGGACTTCCTCGGGGACGCCGAGGAGCTGCGCACGAACCTCGAGGCGCATCATGCGATCTCCGAGCAGTTCGGCGGGTACCGGATCTCCCTGCATTCCGGCTCGGACAAGTACTCCATCTACCCTCTGTGCGTCCAGGCCACGCAGGGGCACGTGCATCTGAAGACCTCGGGAACCAGCTACCTGTGCGGCCTCGAGATCGTCGCCGCCCACGAGCCGGAGCTGTTCGGGGCGATCTGGGGCATCTCCCGCGCCTCCTACGTCAAGGCGCGCGCCAGCTACCAGGTCTCGGCCCACGAGGACCGCACCCCCACCTCGTTGGCCGGCGTGGACCTGGTGGATCTGATCCGATCGGCCGACGCCCGCCAGATCCTGCACGTGGGCTACGGCGACTCGCTCAGCGGCACCGATGCCGCCGGCGCCTCGATCCACGACCGCTTCCTCGACGTGGTGGCCTCGCACCAGGGCGAGCACACCGACGTGGTCGCCGCCCACATCGGTCGCCACCTCTCCCCGTTCGCCGCGGCCGACGTCCGGAGCTGACGCGCAGGGGGTGCAGGCTCCTGCGCCCCCGGGGTGCCAGGATGTCCCCTGATGACCGTCGGAGGGGGAGCGCAGTGCTGGGTGTGCTGGGTGTGATGGCCGCGGTGGTGCTGTGGTGGGCGGCCTACCTGCTGCTGTTCCGGCAGGATCGGCGCCGGCTGCGCACGGGGTTCGTCCTGCTGCTGGCCGTCCACGCGTGCATCGCGCTGCTCACCCTCCTGCTCTGCGGGCAGCGCCCCGCCGGCGAGGCACTGCTCCTGGCCGGAGGCGCCCTCGGCCTGCTCGGCGCGCTCACCCTGGGCGTCACGGTGGTCGTCGGCGCCGCGGTGGTCCCCCCGCTCGAGAGCGGCCCTCTCGGGCGGCTCTCCTCGGGGCTCGGCGGGATCGCGCTGCTGGTCGCGCCCTGGGCCGTCCTCGCCCTGGTGGGCACCGGGACGCCGCTCGGGATCGGCATCGGGATCGCGGGCGGAGTGATCGCCGCGCACCTGGGACTCGCCTTCCTCGTGTACCTGGGCGCCACGGTCCCCTACCAGGTGCTCCCCTCGCCCCGGGAGAGCACGGGGATCATCATCCTGGGCTCCGTCCTGTTCGACGGCCGCATCCCTCCCCTGCTGCGCAGTCGCCTCGATCGCGCCGTCGCGGAGCGCGAGCGACTCCTCACCCTCGGGATCGATCCGCTGCTGGTGCCCTCCGGCGGCAAGGGTGACGCGGTGAACCCCGCCGAGGCCACCGCCATGGCCGCGTATCTGGTCGCGGTGGCCGGGGTGCCGGCCGGTCGTGTCCGCACCGAGACGGCCGCCCGCACCACCGAGGAGAACCTGGTCCTCTCGCACGCCCTCCTCGACCGGGCCGGCCACCAGGGCCCCTACATCATCGCCACCAGCCGGTATCACGCGTTCCGCGCCGCGCTCCTGGCGCGCGGGCTCGGGTTCGACGACCAGGTGATCGGTGGTCCGACAGCCCTGTCCTACCTGCCCACCGCGACGCTGCGCGAGTTCGTCATCACCCTGTGGCGCCGGAAGCGCTGGATCGCGGCGCTGGTCCCCGTGACGGCGGCTCTCGTCGCGCTGCTGGTCGCCCAGGTCGTCCCGAGCAGCTGAGGCTCACGAGCCCCCGTCGTCGGGGAGCACCAGCTCTCCGATCGGGCCGGGGCCGACCGCGATCTCGCAGCGGCAGCCGTCGGAGGGGACGTCCAGCTCCGCGCTCCATCCGAGACCGTCCCGGGAGAACCGGCGGCTCTCGGCGAGATCGTGCACGGCGAGGGTGATGATGCTGATTCTCCGGTCCATGCGGAGCATGTTCCCGGCCCCGGCCGACGGACGAGGCGGAGTGCGCTCCGCCGCGTCGGGCCGGCCGCGGGTATCAAGGGCGCCGGCGTTCCCCGCATCGGACCAGTGCGGTGTCAGGATGGGCAGGTCAGCTTTCGAGAAGGAGCGGTGGATGCTGGGTGCGGTGGTCGGGACGGCCTTCTGGTGGGCGGTGTACCTGTTGGTCCTCCGACGGGACCGGCGTCGGGTGCGCAATGGCGTGCTGCTGCTGATCGCGCTGTACTCGAGCGTCTCGACTCTCGCGCAGCTGATCTCCACCACCCTGCCGCTCGGGGACGTCCTGGTGCTCGTGGCCGCAGGCGTCGCCCTGTTCGGCATCGTCGCTCTGGGGATCTTCCTGGTCACCAACGGCCTGACGATGGTTCGCAAGGAGGGGCGTTCCCTGGGGAATCTGCTCTCCGGGCTCGCCGGCCTCGCACTGCTGGGCGCTCCGGTGGCCGCGGTCGCGCTGGTGCTGACGCTGACCCCGCTCGGCGTCGGAGCAGGTGCCCTGCTGACCCTTCTCGCCCTCCACCTCGGGATCGCGTTCCTGGTGTTCCTGGGCGCCTCGATCCCGTACCAGCTGTTCCCGAAGCCATTGACGACCACCGGGATCATCGTGCACGGGTCGGGCCTGATCGACGGCCGGGTCACGAAGCTCCTGCGGGGCCGGCTGGACCGTGCGGTGTCCGAGCGCGAGCGCCTGCTGGGCGAGGGCATCGATCCGGTGCTGGTGCCCTCGGGCGGTCAGGGCGAGGACGAGGCCCGCGCGGAGGGTGCGGCGATGGCCGAGTACCTGATCGAGGTGGCCGGAGTGCCCGCCGATCGGGTCCTCGCCGAGACAGCTTCGGCCACCACGTCGGAGAACCTGACCTTCTCGCACCGCCTGCTCGACGAGGCGGGCCACCAGGGCCCCTACATCGTCTCGACCAGCCGATACCACGCCTTCCGCGCTGCGCTGCTGGCACGCGGCCTGGGCTATGCGGACGAGGCGATCGGCGGCCCGACCACGTTCTACTACGTCCCCAGCGCCACCCTGCGCGAGTTCCTCGCCGTGATGTCGTACCACAAGGTATGGATCACCGTGCTGTTCCTGCCGTCGCTGGCCTTCGTCGCGCTCGTGGTCCGTGCGCTGTTCCTGGCGGCCTGAGCGCCGCGACCCGCCGCATCGCTGACCCACCACGTCACCACCGCACTGCATTGCTGACCCACCACGTCACCACCACGCCGCATCGGCGACGCCGAGCCCACCGATCCGACCCACGAACGAAACGTATCGGTGGACTCGACGACCGACATGCGGCGCGTCGCAGGGCACCCGGCGCGCGGCAGATCACCCGGGGCGCGGCAGATCACCCGGCTCGTCGCAGGTCACCCGGCGCACCGCAGGGTCACCCGACACGCCGCATCGGCAACGCCGAGACCACCGATCCGACCCACGAACGAAACGTATAGGTGGACTCGACGACCGACGCGCGGCGCGTCGCAGGGCAGCCGGCGCGTCGCAGGCCACCCGGCGCGCGGCATCTCACCCGGCGCACCGCGGGCTCACCCGACGCACCGCAGGACACCCAACGCGCGGCAGGTCTCAGGAGGCCGAGCGCCCGGCCACGCGCCGAATCGCCCGCTCAGCCGCGCTCGTCGAGGCGGCGCACGCCGCGCCAGGCCGCGGGGATCAGCACCGCGGCGATCGCGGCCTTGACCAGGCCGCCGGGGATGAAGGGCCACAGTCCGGCGGCGAGCACGCCGCCGATGCCCAGGTCGGCGCCCAGGACGGCGCTCGCGATCAGGCCCAGGTACGGCACGCCCACCAGGAACGGCACGGCGCTCGCGGCGACGAAGCCCACCATCGCCAGGACCGGGCGGCGGTCCCAGGCGCGCTCGGCGAACCAGCCGGCCACGAAGGCGGCGGGGATGAACCCGAGGACGAAGCCGAAGCTCGGGGTCAGCACGGCGGCCGGTCCCCCGGTGAACTCGGCGAAGACCGGGGCGCCGGCGAGACCCACGAGCAGGTAGGTGGCCAGCGCGGCAGCGCCGCGGCGGGAGCCGAGGGCGGCGCCGACCAGGATCACGCCGAGGGTCTGGCCGGTGATCGGCACCAGCGGCAGCGGGATGGTGACCTGTGCCAGGAGGGCGACGACGGCGGTGCCGGTCAGCACCAGAGCGGCGTCCTGGACGCGGCTGCGGTGCGGGGCCAGGGCATCGGCCAGGACGGGACGGCGGGCCGGGACGGCGATCGCGGACATGGGACTCCTCGAGGATCAGGGCGGGAGGCACCAGCCTAGATCAGTCGCGACTCGGGCCCGTCCCTCCGTCCGGCTCGGGGTCCATCCGGGCGATGACGCCGAGATCGGTGCGCATCCACCACTGGCCGCTCTCGCGCCGCTCGGCCGCGGTCGCGTAGCGGTAGCGGAAGTACCTCACCCGCAGACCCGTCGGCGGGGCTCCGTCGAAGGGGTCGCTGCGCAGCAGGCGTCGGACCCCCGGGTCGCCGTCCCAGAGCTTCTCCAGCAGCGCCACGAACCAGTCCTGGGCACCGGGCCGCAGGGCGAGGAACCACATCTGCCAGTCCAGCCGCAGGTGGTACGGCGCGAACTGGCCCGAGCGACGGCGCACGTCGCCGGGCTTGCCCGGGAACTCGTAGGCGTGCCACGCCTCCTCGTCGGCCGCAGGAGGGTCCGGGTCCTGGGTGCCTTCGATGACCACCTCGAAGCGCTGGGCGGTCATGGACCCGAATGCGCCGTAGGCGTTGACCAGATGGAATCGGTTGAAGCTCGCGTTCATCAGCTGGTGCGAGGAGAACAGGTTCACGAGCGGCTTCCAGCTCAGCACGGCGAGGAACGCGACGACGGCGAAGATCAGCAGATGCCACCACAGCGGGGACCCCGCCGCCCCGTCCACCGCCGCCGATGCCGTGACGTCCTGCCAGCCCCAGCCCGGGAACGGGCCGCCGCCCAGCCATCGCCAGAAGGGGTCGCTGATCGCCGCGGTGGCGACCAGGATCGTCAGCCAGTTCAACCAGGCGTAGTTGCCGGTGACCACGAGGAACAGCTGGGTGAGGATCACCAGCGACGCCCCGATCGAGGCGATCGGCTGGGGCAGCAGCACCAGCCAGATCGCCCCCAGCTGGACCACGTGGCTGCCGAGCACCTCCATCCGGTGCCACCAGCGCGGCCGCAGGTGCGCGAGGCGGCTGAGGGGACCCGGCATCGGCTGGGTCTCGTGGTGGTGGTCCATCGCGGTCAGGTCCCGCCAGGAGGGGTCGCCACGCATCTTGATCATCCCGGCGCCGAACTCGAGGCGCAGCAGCATCCAGCGCAGGAACCACAGGATCAGCAGCGGCGGGGCGACCTGGTGGGAGCCGAGGAAGCCGACGACGAACCCGCATTCCAGCAGCATCGACTCCCAGCCGTAGCCGTAGAAGATCCGGCCGACGGAGTGGATCGACAGGTAGATCCCCCACATCGCCAGGAACACGGGGATCGTCGTCCACCCCGGCCCCTGCTGCGGCAGCCCGACCACGACCGACGCCCCGAGCGCCATCCCGGTCGCGCACATCCCCCGCAGCAGGGCGTCGCTGTAGCCGAGGCGTCGCCAGGGGAACAGGCTCGGTCCGCCGCGGCCGAGCGAGCGTGCGAGGTGGTCGGGGGTGGGCAGCAGCCCCCGCTCCCCCAGCAGCACCGGGAACTGGCGGTACGTGGAGGCGAAGGCGAGCACGAACACGACGGCGACCCCGCGCTGGATGATCTCGCGCGCGATCGTGTAGTCCTGCGCGTTCAACAGTGCCAGCCCGTTCATCCACTCCACGGCGGTCCACCTCCGTCGATCGATCCTGCCCTCCGATCATCCGCCGACGGAGCCGGCCTGTCACGCCCTGGGCGTCCGGTGCCGCGCACCGAGCGAGAGCACGAAGGCGCCGGGCCAGTGCGCAGGGTCGACGTCCCGCGGCAGCGCGCGGGGAGAGTAGCCGTGCCGGTCGCCGAAGCGCCGGGCCGCCCGGGCAGTCATCCCTCCTCCGCGTCGCAGCACCTGCTCGAGACCGCGACCGGGACCGGTGAAGACGCGGCGGATGAACTGCTGGTAGGCGTGTCGGTCACGGCGATCAAGATGCGGCTGCCGACGCCTCTGGAGGATCAGCAGGCCGGAGTCGACGCTCGGTCGCGGCCGGAAGGCGGAGGCGGGGATCCGCCGGTCGAGGGCGACCTCGACCCACGGCCACCACTGGGCGGTCATCATGGTGGCGCCCCCGACCCCGGCCCGCTTCCGGGCGACCTCCCACTGGGTGACGAGGACGGCGCGGGTCCATCCCTCCGCGCTCAGCAGATGCCGCAGCGCGGGGGTGGTGAGGTGGTACGGGAGATTGCTGACCACCGTGGAACCGGCCGGCGGAGCGTGCCGCAGGATGTCTCCGCAGCGGACGGTGACGTGCGGCGGGACGCGGCGGGACAGGGCGTCGACGGCGCGCGGGTCGATCTCGACGGCCTCGAGGGGGCGGTCCAGCCGCGACAGCGGCAGGGTCAGCGCGCCGTCGCCGGCTCCCCATTCGACGAGGTCGCCGTCGGTGCGGGCGACGAGGTCGACGATGCGACAGATGGTGCCTCGGTCACGCAGGAAGTTCTGGCCCAGTTCATGGGCTCCGGGATGGTGGAGGGACGGACGGGACATGGGACTCCTCGCGATGCGACGGGAGCCGGGCAGCATGAGACGCCGCCCGGCGGTGGACCGGGTCGGCGCGGAGTCGTCAGGGGATGATCGGGATCCGCGCCGTCAGCGGCGGCGGATCCGGACGAAGATCGAAGCGTTCATGATGCCCACGGCGAGCACGGTACGGAAGGCGTCAGCACCGGGCAACGTCTTTTCCGCGGGCCGTCGCCGTCCGGCTGGCGGTCAGGCGGGGCCCGGCGTCATCAGGCGCCGAGCACCTGTGGGGCCAGGGCGGTCCACGCCCACCAGCTGCAGGCGGCGAGCACGGCCACGTAGAGCAGATGCCAGATCCACGTCGGCACCCCCGTGAGCTGGGCGAGCTGGGCGGGGTCGTCCCCCCGGCCGCCGCCGGTGATCACGGCCCCCAGGTGCCGCCAGGCACCGAACAGAGCGAAGACGGACGCGGCCAGGGTGAGCAGGGCGGCCACCGCCGGGCTCCCCCACCACCACGCGGTGCCGACGGCCACCGCGGTCGCCAGCACCGCGAGCACGGTGTGCAGGGAACGGGTGAACACCAGGGAGATCACGAGCACCACGAGTGCGGCGAACAGGGCGGTGGGCGCCCAGCCGTGCAGGGCGATCTGGACCCCGACGGCGCCGAGGATCGCGGGGGCGGGGTAGCCCGCCCAGGTCGAGACGACACGCCCGAATCCGCGGCGCGGGCCGACGGTCACGGCGAGTCCGGACATGTCGGCGCTGACCACGAATCCGGTGAAGCGGCGTCCGACGAGGATGCCGACGATCGCATGGCCCAGCTCGTGCACGATCGTCACCGCCGGACGCACCAGGTGCCACAGAGGCGGGAGCACGACCACGGCGAGCGCCGCGGCCAGGGCCGTCAGCACCCACCAGGCGTTCTCCGGCGCCGCCGAGGGCACGATGCGCTCCCACACCGCCCGGGCGAGGTTCTCGAGGTCCATCCGCTCATGGTGACAGCGCCGTCTGGGAGCCCGCCTGCCCGGTGCGCGCCATGGTGCGTGTCACACTGACCCGACGCGTCGACGACGACCCGAGGAATCAGGTGGCCTGTGATGACGGATATCGACCCGGCTCTCGCCCGCTGGATCACCGCGCCCGGCGAGGATCCCCAGAATCCGCTGCTGCGCACGAGCTTCGAGCTGTCGGCGCCGCCGACGTCGGCCCGCCTGCTGGTGACCGGCCTGGGCGTGTTCCGGGCCTTCGTCAACGGGGAGCCCTACCGGGATACGCGCCTGGATCCTGGCCTGACCGACGCCCGGCGCAGGGTGCTGGTGTGTGAGGCGGACGTCGCCGCGCTGCTGCGGAGGGGCACGAACGTGCTGGGGATCGCGCTGGGCCGGGGTTTCCACGCGATGACGACCCCGAACGTCTGGCGCTGGGAGCAGGCGCCCTGGCGGGGACCGGTCCGCGCCTGGGCGCATCTGCGCATCGACCTGGCCGACGGCAGCTCGCACGCCGTCTCCACCGGCGAGGGCTGGCGCACCGGTCCGGGCCCGATCTCCCACGATTCGATGTACGAGGGGGAGGTCTTCGAGGGCGGGGCCGATCCGACGGCGTGGCTGCGCGCAGAGTTCGACGACTCGGCCTGGGACGAGGTGCTCGTGGACCGCCCCGGGTCCGGAACCCGGCGGGGCGCCGCCGCTCCCGAGCCGCGGATGCAGCTGCAGGTCCAGGAGCCGGTGGTGGTCCGCGACGAGCTGACCCCCCGTGCGCTCCCCCGCGAGGACGGGTCGATGGTGCTGGACATGGGGCGGGTGATCGCCGGCTGGTGCCGCTACGAGCTGACGGGTCCGGGCCCGCTGGAGTTCTCCGCCGTCCACGGCGAGAAGCTGCGTGGCGACGGCCGCGTCGACGCCGACAACGAGCACATCCATGCCGCGCGCTTCCAGGAGGACCTGGTGCGTCTGGAGCGCGGCGCGCCGTGCTTCGAGCCCCAGGTCAGCTACAAGGGCTTCCGCTACGTCGAACTCTCCTCGCGCCTCGGCTCGCTCGACCAGCTGAAGGTCACCGGGCTCCTCGCCCACGCCGATCTCCCCGTCGCGAGCACGCTGACCAGCTCCGATCCCTATCTCGAACGCTTCGATCAGGCGATGCGGGCCTCGCTGGCCAACAACATGCACCACGTCCCCACCGACACCCCGATGCACGAGAAGAACGGGTGGACCGGGGATGCGCTGACGGGGCTGGCCGCGATGACGGCGAGCTTCGACCTGCGGGGGATGCTGCGCAAGTGGGCCGCCGATCAGGTGGACGGCCAGCGGGCGGACGGATCCCTGTCGGTGATCGCGCCGAACCCGGGCTGGGGCTATGTGGAGCTCGCTCCGGCCCCCGAGTGGACCACGCTGCTGCCCGTGCTGCTGGACGAGCTGGCCACCGAGTACGCCGAGGTGGATGCCGTCCGTGAGCACGGGTCGGCGGCCGCCGCATACCTGGCCTACGAGCTGGGTCGTCGGGACGCCGACGGGCTCGTCGCCGGGGTGCTCGGCGACTACCTGACCCCGGGCAGCCCGGGCCCGGCCCCGGAGGACAAGCGCCTGACCGCCACTCTGGCCGTCGCCCAGGGTCTGCGGGCGCTCGCCCACGCGATCGAGCTCCTCGATGCGGCCGACGAGCCCCGCGCATCCCCCGGGTCCGACGCGGCGAGGCGCCGCGACGACCTCCCCTCGCCCGCGCCTCTGCGCGAGGACGCCGAGACCCTCGAGGCCGCCGTCAACACCCTCTTCCTCGACCCGGATCGCGGGATGTACCGGGATCCGGGCTCGACGGTCTATCGCCAGACCAGCAACCTGCTGCCGCTGGCCCACGGGATCGTGCCGAGCGGGCAGATCGAGGCCGTCCTCGCGCACCTGGTCGAGGACGTCGAGGCGCGCGGGGATCATCACGACTGCGGGCACATCGGGGTGCGATACCTGCTGCCCGTGCTCTCTGCCCACGGGCATGGGGCGCTCGCGCTGCGGGTGCTCGCGAACCCGACGGCGCCGGGCTGGCGGTCCTGGCTCGAGGACGGCAACTCCACGTTCATGGAGATGTGGGAGAACCCGCGCTCGTGCTCCCACTACTTCATGGGGACCCCGGCGACGTGGATCCACGAGCACGTGGCCGGGCTGCGGCGCGGCCCCGACGGGTGGCGGGAGTTCGTCGTGGCCCCGGACCCGGGCGTCCCCGTCGGGCGGATCGAGCTGACCCGCACCACGATCCATGGAGAGATCGACGTGGAGGTGGACCGCGACGCGGCCACCGTCACGCTCACCGTGCCCGAGGGGACGCGCGCCCGCGTGGTGCTGCCCGGGGTCGAGCAGCTGCTCGAGCCGGGGGTGCACGCCGTCACCTGGTGAGGGCGCCGTGACCGGGCGCGGGATCGCCGGACGACCGGCCCCGACGCAGAGCGACGCCCGCCGGTCCCGGCGCGTTGCCGGACCCGACGGGCGTCGAGGTCATCACCGGGCCCCGCGAGGGGGCCGGAAGTCTCAGATGCCGCGGATGTTCACGGCCTGCATGCCCTTGGGGCCCTGCTCGGTCTCGAACTCCACGCGCTGGTTCTCCTCGAGGTCGCGACGACCGGTGCCCTGGATCGCGCTGAAGTGCGCGAACACATCGGCGGAGCCGTCTTCGGGGGCGATGAAGCCGTAGCCCTTGTCGGAGTTGAACCAGCTGACGATGCCAGTAGCCATGGCGATATTCCTTCGTTGTCGTGAACCACGTTCGTGGCCCGGGTCTCCGCGACGACCCCGCCGCGGATGGGGCGCACCCCGTGATGGGGGTGCGGGTGCGGTCTCGAGGACCGCCTGAGCCGTGGCCGACGACAGGACGTCGCCGGCACGGCCGATCTGGGGCCCGGAGGCCGTGGGGGCCGGCGCATCAGCGGTGGCGCTGACGACGGGGCCGGCGAGCTCTCCGGCGAGCGGGGCGACGCGGGCGTCGGCCTCGGCTCGGAGCCGGGAGGGGGCAGGGTGCGCTGCGACGGCACGGGGTGGGGCCATCGGCGGGGTGGTCAGGGGTGACGCGGGGGCGTCGTCATGCGGGGGCAGGGCGGAGGAGGTGATGAATTCTCAGTTTCGTCAGGTGTTCTGCGCGACCGTCGTCGATCGCCTCCGAGAGAGGCATCCAGCGCCGTGCGGCCGTCCGCGGTCCCGCCGGAGCGGTGGTGCGGACGACTCCGAGCAGACTACGGCATGCCCGGGGCGTGCGACGACGGATGTGACTCAGTCCTCCCAGCGCACCTCGTCGGCGGTCTTGTCCCGACGCCAGCCGCGCCAGACGGGGTGGCGCAGGCGGCCGTCGTCGGTCCGTTCGGTGTGCTGGACCTCGCCGACGAGATCGGCGCGGACCCATTCGGCGTCGCGGGCGTCCGCGCGGGGGACGTCGTCCACCGGCGGGGTCTTGCGGGATCGGGAGCGCAGCGTGCGGGCGATGTCCTCGAGGTCCTGCTCGCTGAAGCCGGTGCCGACGCGACCCGCGTAGCGCAGCGTCCCGTCCTCGTCCGGCACGGCCACCAGCAGGGAGCCGAGGGTGCCGGAGCGCTCGCCTTTGCCGCGACGCCATCCGATGACGACGACCTCCTGGTGGCGCGCGTTCTTGATCTTGATCCAGGTGCGGGCGCGCTTCCCGGGCCGGTAGGTGCTCTGCTCCTTCTTGGCCATCACCCCTTCGAGCTGCAGGTGCCGCGAGAGGTCGATCGCATGGTCGACATCGCCATGATCGGCATGCGGCAGGTGGACGTGCTCGTTGGCGCTCACGGTCTCGAACAGCGCCTCGCGTCGCTGTCGGTACGGGGTGCGCAGCAGGGAGTCGCCGCCGCGCACCAGCAGGTCGAAGAGCATCACCTGTGCCGTGACGTCCTTCCGGGCGCGTTCGACGTCCCGGTCGCGGGTGAGCCCGAGGCGCTGCTGGAGGCGGGAGAAGGAGGGCCGGTCCTTGCCGTCCAGCGCCACGATCTCCCCGTCCAGCACCGTCTCGCCGGCGGCGAGGACGTCCGGATCGATCGCCTCGCCCAGCCCGGCGAGCTCGGGGAAGGTGGCGGTGAGGTCCTTGCCGCCACGGCTGGTCAGGCGGACGGCGCCCCCTGCGATGGTGGCGATCACGCGCACGCCGTCCCACTTCATCTCGAAGGCCCATTCATCCTGGTCGCGGATGTCGTCCCGGCTGCCGAGGGTGGCGAGCATGGGGGTGATCGGCTCGCCCATGGCGGTGTCGGCCGAGGTCGCGGCTTGCGACTCCGCGCCCACGGCCTCGGGCTGGTCCTTCATGAGGTGCAGCAGCCAGTTCGAGGCGGCCTTCTCCTTCGCCGCCGCGGTCTTCTGCGTCCCGCCCATGCCGCCGGTGTGGAGGAAGGCGTAGCGGCGCGGCACCCCGCCCAGCCCCCCGTTCTCGCGGCCGTGGCAGACGGCGATGACCTCCTCGCCCTCGCGCCACTTCTCGATCTCGACCGTCCCGGTGTCCCAGATGCTCACGTCGCCGCCGCCGTACTCGTCGCGGGGGATGGTGCCCTCGAAGGTGCCGTACTCGAGAGGATGGTCCTCGGTCCGGACGGCGAGGCGGTTCACGTCGACCTCGAGCGGCGGTCCCTTGGGAACCGCCCAGGAGACCAGCACCCCGTCGTTCTCGAGGCGGACATCCCAGTGCAGGGACGAGGCGTGGTGCTCCTGGATGACGAACATCGGCACCGCGGCATCGAGGGCGTCCTGCGCGGCCTCGGCGCCGGCTCCCGACTCGGGAACCGGCTCCGGGGTCCTGTCGGGATCACGTTTGGAGCGGTAGACCTCGAGCCGGTCGCGGGCCTGCTCGGTCGAGGGAGCGCGCTCTGCCGACGGGGTGTCCTCGTCCTGGCTCCCGGAGCCCGAGCCGCCGGAGCGGCCCGAGGCGCCGGAGCGCCATGGCGCACCGCCCGGCTCCCCTCCGAGCGGAGCGATCGGGTCCTGCCCGTCCTCCACCCTCTCCAGCACCTCGTCGACCTCGAGATGGGCCAGATCGGGGTCTTCGATCTCCTCCCAGGTGCGGGGGGCGGCGACGGTCGGGCGGAGCCGGCCGCGCAGGGAGTAGGGACACACGGTGGTCTTGTGACCGTTGTTCTGCGACCAGTCCACCAGGACCTTGCCGGCGCGCAGCGACTTCTTCATGTCGCTGACCACCTGGTCGGGATGATCCTGCTCGAGGGCGCGCGCCAGCTGGTGGGCGACCTCGTCGACCTCGTCGGCGGTGCTGGCCCCGTCCAGCGGGGCGTACAGGTGGACCCCCTTCGAGCCGGACGTCACCGGGTAGGACGTAAGACCCATGTCCGCGAGGATCTCCCGGCACCACTGCGCGACGCGGGCGCAGTCCGCCAGATCGGCGCCGTCGCCCGGGTCGAGGTCGAGCACCAAGCGGTCCGGGTTCCTGCTCCCGCCCTCGTCGTCGAACCGCCATTGCGGGGTATGGATCTCCAGGGCGGCGAGCTGGGCGAGCCAGACCAGCACCGCCGTCTCGTCGACCAGGGGGTACGTCGAGGTGCCGTCCTCGTGCTCGATGTCCGACCGCGGCACCCAGTCCGGGGCGTGGTCCTCGAGATCCTTGCGGAAGAACACCTTCCCGGGCTTCCTCGCCGTGCCCACTCCGTCGACCCAGCGCTTCCGGGTCGCCGGGCGCCGGGTGGCCTGGGGGATCATCACCGGGGCGATGCGGCGGTAGTAGTCGATCACATCGCCCTTGGTGGTGCCCGTGGAGGGGTAGAAGACCTTCTCGAGGTTCGAGAGCTTCAGCGTGTGCCCGTCGATCTCGACCTTCTGCTCAGCGGTGGCCATGGGTCCACTGTGCCCTCGATCACGCCTCCCGTCACGGTCCGGGCCTACCGATCGTTCCTGGTCACCGCACGGGGCTGCATGGTGTCATGGAGCATGCGCGCGATATGGAGCGGTGAGATCACCTTCGGGCTCGTGAACGTGCCCGTGAAACTGTACGGCGCCACGCGGTCGCACGACCTGTCCTTCCACCAGGTCCACGACGAGGACCACGGGCGGATCCGGTACGAGCGCCGGTGCGAGGTGTGCGGCCGCGAGGTCGACTACGAGCACATCGAGAAGGCCTACGACGACGGCGACAAGACCGTGGTGCTCACCGACGAGGAGCTCGCGGCCCTGCCGGTCGAGGACGACGACGAGATCGACGTCGTCCAGTTCGTCCCCGACGAGCAGATCGACCCCCTCCTGCTGGGCACCTCGTACTTCCTGGAGCCCGTGGGCCGCTCCGCGAAGGCGTACGTGCTGCTGCGCCGGACCCTCGAGGACACCGAGCGCACCGCGGTCGTGACCTTCACGCTGCGCACGAAGACGCGGCTGGGGATCCTGCGGGTCCACGACGACCTGCTGGCCCTGCAGACCCTGCGCTGGCCGAAGGACCTGCGGGAGGTCGACGTCGCCCCCGGGGCCTCGAAGATCTCGGCGAAGGAACGAGACATGTCGGCCGCGCTGGTCGAGCAGTTCAGCGGCGACTTCGAGCCCGAGCAGTACACCGACGAGTACCAGGCGCAGCTGCGGGAGCTGGTCGACGCGAAGCTCGAGGAGGGCGAAGGCGTCGATACCGAGGAGACCTTCGGCGAGAAGCGTGAGAAGCAGTCCGCGGACGACGGCAAGGTCATCAGCCTGATGGACGCGCTCGAGCGCAGCGTGGACAAGCGGCGCGGCGCCGCGGAGTCCTCCGCGAAGGGCTCGGGCTCCGGCAAGAAGTCCGGATCCGGCACCAGCAAGAAATCCGGATCCGGCACGAGCAAGAAGTCCGGATCATCGAAGAAGTCCCGGACCTCCTCGAAGAAGTCGGGCAAGAAATCGGCCTGACCAGGCCCCCGACGGTTCTCAGCCGCACTCGGATACACTCCCCGACCGTCGGCCGCCGCGAGTAGCGTGAGGCGGGTGAACCATCGACGCGTCCCCCAGCCCACGGCCATCGAGGTGCGCGGCGCCCGCGTGCACAACCTGCGCGATCTCGACGTCGACGTGCCGCTGCACCGGGTGGTGGGCATCGCGGGCGTCTCCGGCTCCGGGAAGTCCTCGCTGGCGATGGGCGTGCTGTACGCCGAGGGCTCACGCCGCTACGTCGAGGCGCTGTCGACCTACACCCGGCGTCGCATGTCCCAGGCTCCGCGCGCCGACGTCGACGAGGTCGTCCACGTCCCGGCCGCCCTCGCGCTGCGCCAGCGCCCCGGCGTCCCCGGGGTGCGCTCGACCTTCGGCACCTCGACGGAGCTGCTGAACGTCCTGCGGCTGATGTTCTCCCGCCTGGGTGCCCACCTCTGCCCGAACGGCCACCGTCAGGACCCGACCATCGACGTGGCCGCCGAGGTGCCCTTCGCCTGCCCCGAATGCGGTGAGCAGGTCCGGGCCCCGGGCGCGGAGCAGCTCGCCTTCAACGCCGAGGGGGCCTGCCCGCGCTGCGAGGGCCTGGGCATCGTGCGCACGGTCGACGACGCGACGCTGGTGCCCGATCCGACGAAGACCCTCGACGGCGGCGCCGTCGTGCCGTGGAACATGTTCGGCTTCAACGTCCAGCCGGACATCGCCCGCGAGTTCGGGGTGCGCACCGACGTCCCCTGGCAGGACCTCGCCGGATGGGAGCGCGAGATCGTCCTGGACGGCCCCGAGGAGAAGAAGCACATCACCGTCACCTCGAAGAAGGGCCTGCACGACCTGGACTTCACCTTCCGCAACGCGCGTCTGACCGTCACCGAGGAACTGCGCCGCGCCGACACGGAGAAGCGGCTGGGCCGCGTCAGCCGCTTCCTGCGCGAGGGAGTCTGTCCCGACTGCGAGGGCACTCGCCTCGGCCCCACCGCTCGCAGCCCGCGGATCGCGGGGATCGACCTCGCCGCCGCCACCGCGATGACCCTCGAGGACCTGATCGCCTGGACCGCGGGCATCGTCGACCCGCTGCCGCAGGACATGCGGCCGATGGCCACGGCGCTGGTCGATCAGCTGCACGAGATGGCGGACCGCCTGACGCGGCTGGGTCTGGGCTATCTCGCCCTGGACCGCGCCGGCAGCTCGTTGTCCACCGGCGAGCGCCAACGGGTCCAGCTCGCCCGCGCCGTCCGCAACCGCACCACCGGCGTGCTGTACGTCCTGGACGAGCCCAGCATCGGGCTGCACCCCTCGAACATCGACGGGCTCCTGGCTCTGGTCGGGGACCTGCTGACCGACGGCAACTCGGTGGTGCTCGTCGACCACGACGTCCAGGTGCTGCGCGCGGTCGACCACCTGATCGAGATCGGTCCCGGCTCCGGACGCGACGGCGGCGAGGTGGTGGCGACCGGGAGCGTCGAGGAGATCGCGGCCTCCCCCGTCTCCTCCCTGGGCGGCTTCCTCGACGGCCGCGAGGACGTCCTGGTCCGTGAGCGCGCGAGCGGTGACGACGTGTTCTCCCGCGGCAGCCTCCGCCTGCGCACCGCCCCCGTGCACACGGTCCACGCCCTGGAGGTCGAGATCCCGCGCGGTCGCCTCACCGCCGTCACCGGGGTCTCCGGCTCCGGCAAGACCACGATGGTGCTGGAGTCCCTGGTCCCGGCCCTGACCGCCCGTCTGGACGGGTCGGGCGCGCCGGCGCACGTCGAGCAGCTCGAGGGCGAGGGCATCAGCCGGGTCCACCGCATCGACGCCACACCGATCGGTCTGAACGTGCGCTCGACGGTGGCGACCTACAGCGGCGTGATGGACGACCTGCGCCGCGCCTTCGCCCGCACCGAGGACGCCCGCGAGCGCGACCTGCGCCTCGGCGACTTCTCCTACAACACCGGCTCCCTGCGCTGCCCGCGCTGCGACGGGACGGGCCAGGTCTCCCTCGACGTGCAGTTCCTGCCCGACATCGACATCGACTGCCCCGAGTGCGACGGCACCCGCTACGCTCCGGGGGCCGATGAGATCACCCGTCCCCGCGCGGACGGACCGGCCGGGATCTCGCTGCCGCACCTGATGACGCTGACCACCCGCGAGGCCCTCGAGGTGGCCGGGGACATCCCGGCCGTCCGCCGACGCCTGCAAGCCCTGGTCGACCTCGGGCTGGGCTACCTCACGCTCGGCGAGGACACCCCGGCGCTGTCCGGCGGCGAGGCGCAGCGGCTCAAGCTCGCCGGCCAGATCGACCGCCGCCAGGACGAGGCCCTGTTCGTGTTCGACGAGCCCAGCGTCGGCCTCCATCCCCTCGACGTGCGCACCCTGCTGGACGTCCTGGACCGGCTGGTCGACCACGGGGCGACCGTGATCGTCATCGAGCACGACCTCGACATGATCGCGAACGCCGATCACGTGATCGACATGGGCCCCGGCGGCGGGGTCGACGGCGGCCGGATCGTCGCCACCGGCGCCCCGGGCCGCCTCGCGACCGAGGACGCGGGCGTGACCGGACGGTACCTGCGCGCACACCTGGGATGAGGCCCCGGAGGCGGGTCCCGGGTGAACGTCCCGGGAACGGCCGGTCCGCGCCCGCGTCGACCCACGCACTGCTCAGCCCGATCCCCTAGTGTCTCTTATGGAGATCCTCAGAGGATCGATACACGCCGCCGGAGGAGAGACGTCGAGATGAGCGAGACCGCATCCAGCCCACGATTCCACTGGTTCCTGCCGCCGCGTGGGGACGCCATGGCCCCGGGACCCTTCGCGCGCGAGCACGAGAGCATCCCCGAGTCGGGACTCGTGGACTTCCTGACCGAGGTCGCCCTGGCCGCCGAGCAGGGCGGCTTCGACGGAGCGCTGACCCCCGTCGGCATCAACTGCCCGGACCCGTGGGTGCTGTGCTCCGCGATCGCTGCCCGCACCGAGCACCTGAGCTTCATCGTCGCGCTGCGCCCCAGCCTGCAGTCGGCCACCCTGGTCGCGCAGCAGGCGGACACCTTCCGCCGGCTCCACGACGGCCGGGTCATCCTCAACGTCGTCACCGGCGGTGACCCCGCCGAGCAGGCCGGGTACGGCGTGCACGTCCCGCACGACGAGCGCTACGACATCACCGAGGAGGCGCTGCAGGCGATCCGTCCGCTCCTGGCCGGCGAGCGGGTGGACCTCGAGGGTCGCCATCTCCACCTGGTCGGTGCCCGGCTGGTCGAGCCGGGCTCCTCCCGGGTCCCGCTGTTCTTCGGCGGCGCCTCCCCGAAGGCCGTCGAGGTCGCGGCCGCCCAGGCAGACACCTACCTGCTGTGGGGCGAGCCGCTGGCGGACATCGCCGAGCGCATCGAGACCGTCCGCACCGCCGCCGCTGCCGCGGGGCGCGAGCTCGACTACGGCCTGCGCCTGCACGTCATCTCCCGTGACTCGGCCGAGGAGGCCTGGCAGGTCGCCGCCGACATCCAGTCGGGGTTCGACGCGGAATCCGTCGCTGCGGTCCAGCGACACAAGGCCTCGATGGACTCCGTCGGCCAGGCGCGCATGGGCGCCCTGCACGGCACCGAGATCCCGGAGGACGTCGCCGACCTCGTCGTCGGCCCGAACCTGTGGGCCGGGATCGGCCTGATGCGCGAGGGCGTCGGCACGGCGCTGGTCGGCTCCCACGAGGAGGTCGCCGACCGCCTCGCCGAGTACGCGGATCTCGGCATCTCCGAGTTCATCCTCTCCAGCTACCCCCACCGCGAGGAGGCTCTGCGGGTGGGGCACGAGGTGATCTCCCGCGTGCGCGAGCGGGTCGACGCCGCGGCGCCGGCATGACCGGACGGTACCTGCGCTCCCACCTGCGCATCCGTCCCTGAGTTCCGCTGCGCCCATTGACGGTCCTTCCCGGTGGTCCTACTCTCCCGTCGTGTCGAATTCACCGGAGAACGAACCAGAACAGGTCGGCGACACCTCCTCCGGTCGCACCGACTCCCCCTCGAGCAGCGAGGCCACTCCACCGGGTCCACCGGGCGGAGCCGTCCCGGCGGAGGACGGCAGTCCGCCGGACGGCGGCGTCCTGGCCGCACTCGACAACCGAGATGTGCGCGGCCTCTACATCTACCTCGCCCTCCTCGCCACCATCGGCGGGTTCCTGTTCGGCTTCGACTCCTCGAACATCGGCTCGGCGCTGGTGTTCCTGCCCTTCGACCTCGGCGCCTGGGGCACCGGCATCACCGTCGCCGGCGCCTCGCTCGGCTCCTTCGCCGGCGCCCTGCTCGCCGGGCCGCTGACCGACCGCTTCGGCCGCAAGTCCCTGCTGCTGGTCGACTCGGGGCTGTTCGCCGTCGGCTCGCTCATCTCGGCGCTCGCCCCGGAGGCGATCACGCTGATCATCGGCCGCATCATCATCGGGCTGGCGATCGGTGCCGACTCGGCGATCGCCACCGCCTACATCGCGGAGTTCGCGCCCAAGAAGCGCCGCGGCGGGCTGGCGATCCTCCAGCAGTGGATGATCACGATCGGCATCCTCGGCGCCTACGTCGTCGCCGTGGTGCTGCTGAAGGCCTTCCCCGACGCGGCGACCACGATCGACTGGCGGATCATGCTGGGCGTCGGCTTCATCCCCGCGATCATCTCCCTGCTGCTGCGCGCGCGGATGCCGGAATCGCCGCGCTGGCTGCTGGAGCGCGGACGCGAGGAGGACGTGCGGATCGCGATGGGCAAGCTCGACATCCAGGTCACCGCCGAGCAGGTGCGGGCCGAGGCCCGGGCGGTCCAGGAGCGCGCGCGGAAGCTGGCGAACACCACGCTGTGGACGCCGGCGGTGCGACGCGCCCTGGTGGTGGTGTGCGTGTTCTTCGTCTTCCAGCAGATCACCGGCATCAACGTCGCGTTCTACTACGGGCCGGAGCTGCTGGGCCCGTACTTCGGCACCGAAGGCGGCGACCCCGTCGACGCGGAGATCGCGGGGGTGATGGCCGCCGGCGTGCTGGCGATCGTCAACGTGGTGGCGACGTACTTCGCCTTCCGCTACATCGACATCTTCGGCCGCCGCAAGCTCGCGATCGGCGGGTTCAGCTGCATGCTCGTGTTCTTGGTCCTGGGCGCGATCGGCAATGCGACGCTGACCGGGACGGCGCAGCTGGTGGTCCTCATGGTCACCTTCGCCCTGTTCATCTCATCCTTCGCGATCGGCGTCGGGGGCACCGGCTGGCTGATCCAAGGGGAGATCTTCCCGACGGCCGTGCGCGGCCGTGCCGCAGCGATCGCCGCCGCGGTGAACTGGCTGTCGAACTACCTGCTGGTGCTGCTGTTCCCCGTGCTGCAGGCCGGGCTCGGGCTCTCCTGGGTGATGATCATCTTCGCGGTGCTGTGCCTGTGCGGCGCCGTGTTCGTGCACCGCTTCCTGCCGGAGACGAACGGGAAGGCGGCCGACGAGACGATCGAGCTGTTCGAAGGGCCCGTCAACCGCGAGGATCCCTCCCGGCCGTCGGCCCCGCCGGCGGCGCTGCGCTGACCCTTCACGCCCCGAGGATCCGCCGCGTCCTCACCAGAGCGCGCTGCTGGCCGAGTTCCTGGAACACCCGGGGGACACCGCCCGATCGACGGAGTGAGAGCACTGGAGACCAGGACGATCGTCATCACCGGCGCCTCCGACGGCATCGGTGCCGCCGCCGCACGACAGCTGGCCGGCCCGGGCCACCGCCTGCTCCTCGTCGGCCGCTCCCCCGAGAAGACCGCCGCCGTCGCGCGGGAGGTGGGCGCCGAGCACTTCGTCGCCGACTTCGCCCGCCTGCGCGACGTCCGCCGCCTGGCCGACGACCTCTCCGAGGCGACCGCCGAGGACGGCATCGATGCGCTGGCCAACAATGCGGGAGGGGTCTTCGGCGAGCGGGCCCCGACGGTCGACGGCTTCGAGAAGACCTTCCAGGTCAACCATCTCGCCCCGTTCCTGCTGACCAATCTGCTGCTGCCCCGGCTGCTCCCGGGAGGCGCCTCGGTGATCGCCACCTCGAGCATCGGGCACCGGCTGTTCGGGCATCTCGACCTCGAGGACCTGGACAACGCGCGCCACTATAGCGCGCGCAAAGCCTATGGCGACGCGAAGCTCGCGAACATCCTGGTCACCCGCAGCCTGCACGCGAAGTTCCATGCCGAGGGGATCTCCTCGGCGGCCTTCCACCCCGGGATCGTGCGCACGAGCTTCGGCACCGGCTCCGCGAGCGGAATGCGCTGGATCTACCAATCGGCGCTCAGCCGCCTCGTGCCGATGAGCAGCCCGGAGGCCGGCGGCGCGATCCTCGCCTGGTTCCTGACCGGCACCCCCGGATCGACCTGGACCTCCGGCCGCTACTACGACCAGGACCGACCCGCCGCGAAGGTCCACCCCCAGGCCGACGACCTCGAGCTCGCCGAGGCCCTATGGCTTCGCAGCGCCGAGCTGGTGGGCCTCCGCTGAGGAGCAGCCCGCCCGTGGGACGGGATGGAGTCGGCCCTCGCGGGAAGGCAGGATGGGGACGCACCGGAACGCACCACCCCGAGGAGATCCCATGACCGTCGTCGTCACCGCCGTGTTCTACCCCAAGCCCGGCAAGAAGCAGGAGCTCGCCGAGGCGATGCGCCGCGGCATCGAGGCCGTCCAGAGCGAGAAGGGATGCGAGCTGTACTCCATCCACGATGCCGAGGACGGCACCATCACGATGATCGAGAAGTGGTCGAGCGTGGAGGATCTCGACGTGCACGGCGACAGCGATCAGGTGAAGATCCTGCGCGCCGACGTCGCCGATCTCGTCGAGAAGCCCGGCCTGGTCACGCGCATGACCCCGATCCCCGTCGGCTCCGCGGAGCAGGGCGCGGTCTGAGCCCACGAACCGACGCCACGGCGCCCGACGGGACGTTCCCGTCGGGCGCTGTCGTCGTCTGCGGTGACGGCAGATGGCGGTGCCCGCGCGACCAGGCCCTCGGAGAGCAGACTCGAGGCGACCACCCCGATCGAGGAGGCATCCGATGAGCACCACCGAGAACACCCCGGGCAGCACCGACGAATCCATCTGGCGGACCTTCCGCCGCAACCGGGACGAGTCCCTGGCCGACCCGCACGGCATCCTGGCGCAGGTGGGATTGCACTGGATCGATCCGTCGGCCGGCCCGCAGCGTCTCGACGGGATCCCCGGCAGCTGGGAGGTCGTCGAGGGGCGTCTCGTCGCAGAATTCGAGGACGCAGCATTCGAGGACACGGAGCCGACCCTGCTCGCCGCCGCCGACGAGGTGGACGTGCGGACCCGCGGCGAGCGCACGACGGCGACCGTGACCGGCACCGGCGACGTGCGCCTGGCCCGCTTCGGCGACGACGTGCAGATCGACGTGATCCGCCGCGGAGGACGCATCGGCCTGCGGCTGCTCGATCCAGCGGCCCCGCGGCGGGCCGCCTTCGACGGCGTTCCGACGTTCCCCTACAACCCTGAGGCCGTGCTGACCGGAACCTGGCGCCGGGAGCCCACCACGGTGACCGTCGGCTCCGCGCTCCCGTGGCTCACCCAGGAGCTCCCCTCCCCCGGCGTCGCCACCCTCGACACGTCGCGCGGACCTGTCGAGCTGCTGCTGACCGGCGAGTCGAGCATCGTCTTCACCGATGTGACCTCCGGGACCGAGAGCGCCGACTGGCGCCAGGTGACCGCTCAGCTCGACGGCGACGCCGTGCGCGTGGATCTGAACTACGCGCTGAACTTCCCGTCCGCCTTCAGCGTCTGGGGCACCTGCCCCAGGTCGCCCGAGGGAAACCATCTGCCCCGTGCGGTGCGCGCCGGCGAACGACGGGTCGAGCCGACCGAGCGCTGAGCCAGACGGCCCGACGGCCGCCGGCTCAGAGCGTGAAGCCGGCCGGGAAGGGGTCGGTGGGATCGAGCCGCAGCTGGGCGGTCGCCGTGACCAGTCGCGCCCGGTGATCGTGGGCACGACCGCCTCACGGCCGCCCACGGCTGGTGGGGAAGGCGGACATGCCCGGCCAGCGTCTCGGAGGGGCAGGTCGGCCCGAGGATCAGCCCGCTCCCCCGCCGGAGTGGGCCGGACCGCCCTGCGCGCCCGTAGGATCGCCAGATGCCCGATCACCCCGAGCACGCTGCCGCTTCCCCGGGCTCCGTCACGCCTGACCGCCCTGGCCCCGGTCGCAGCCGCGGACGCGGAGGCGTGCCCTGGGGCTCGGTGCTGCGCAACGTCGTCCTGGTGGCGGTGGTCCTGATCATGATCTGGCTGGCGCTGAACGTGCGACTGCCCTCGCTGGACCAGCTGCAGGCGGACATCGCGGACCTCGGCGCCTGGGGTCCGCTGGCCTTCATCGGGCTGTACGCCGTCGTCGCGGTGACCCCGATCCCGGTGACGATCATGTCGGTCACGGCCGGGATGCTCTTCGGGCTGCCCCTCGGCACGGTGCTGTCGATGATCGGCGTGGTGCTGGGCTGCTGGGGCGGCTACGGCATCGCGCGGGGACTGGGCCGGGACACGGTGATGCGATCGCTGGGCTCCCACGCCGACATGGTCGAGGAGCATCTGGAAGAGGGCGGCTTC
Source organism: Brachybacterium sp. P6-10-X1 (assembly GCF_001969445.1). Classification (NCBI taxonomy): domain Bacteria; kingdom Bacillati; phylum Actinomycetota; class Actinomycetes; order Micrococcales; family Dermabacteraceae; genus Brachybacterium; species Brachybacterium sp. P6-10-X1. Next base: position 3,925,859 of record NZ_CP017297.1, on the reverse strand, counting down.
TACGCGGTGTGCACGCTGCGCCTGATGCCGGGCATCCCCTACTGGCCCGTGAACTACGGCAGCGGGGCGCTCGGGGTCACCCAGCGGGAATTCCTGGTCGCCACCAGTCTGTCCGCGCTGCCCGGGCAGGTCTCCCTGATCTCGATCGGGGCGTTCATCGCCTCCCCGACGATGCTCAACGGCATCGCGGTCGGCCTCTCCTGGCTGGTGGTCATCGTGCTGACCGTGCTCTCGCTGCGCCGCTGGCGGGCCGCTCGCGGCTAGACTGCCCAACGCCGACGGAGCAGCTCCTCTGACGCACGCCCGGGGACGGCCCCGCACGGCCGCTGCGCGTCGCCCGGCGCGCGGCGTCGCCCACGGGGGCTCGCGGGTCCCCGGATGTCACCGAGGACGTCTCATGAGCACAACGACCGAGGCCCGAAGCGGTTTCAGCCCGCGGGTGGTCCTGCAGAAGGTCGGCACTTCCCTGTCCAACATGGTGATGCCGAACATCCCGGCGCTGATCGCCTGGGGCATCCTGACAGCTTTCGTCATCCCCAAGGGGTGGACGCCCAACGAGCCGCTGGCCAGCGTCGTCGACCCGATGATCCACTACCTCCTGCCGCTGCTGATCGCCAACACCGGTGGCCGCATGGTCTACGAGGCACGCGGCGCAGTGGTCGGCGTCATCGCCACCATGGGGGTGATCGGCGGCTCGGACTGGCTGATCGCCCAGGAGAACGCCGCCGAACTCGAGAAGTGGATCGCTGCGGGCAACACCGAAGGCACCTTCGAAGCTCTGCCCGAGGTCCACATGTTCATCGGCGCGATGATCATGGCCCCGCTCGCGGCCTGGATCATGAAGCGGCTGGACCGGCTCTGGCAGGAGCACATCCCCGCCGGTTTCGAGATGCTCGTGAACATGTTCTCCGCCGGGATCATCGGCTTCGCACTGCTGGTGGCGGGCTTCTTCGGCCTCGCCCCGCTGGTGAACGGCCTGATGACACTACTGTCGAACGGTGTGGGCGCGCTGGTGAACGCGCATGTGCTACCGCTGGTCTCGCTGCTGATCGAGCCCGCCAAGATCTTCTTCCTCAACAACGCGATTAATCACGGCGTCCTCACCCCGTTGGGCCTGGAGCAGGCCGGGGTGGACGGGAAGTCGATCCTCTTCCTGCTCGAGTCGAACCCCGGACCCGGGGTGGGCATCCTGCTGGCGTTCACCGTCTTCGGCCGCGGGGCGGCGAGAGCCTCCGCCCCGGGTGCCGCGGTCATCCAGTTCTTCGGCGGCATCCACGAGATCTACTTCCCCTACGTGCTCATGAAGCCGGTCCTCATCATCGCCGCGATCGGCGGCGGCATGACCGGAGTCCTGATCAACATGCTCTTCGGGACCGGTCTGGTCGCCCCGGCCTCTCCCGGCTCGGTGTTCATGATCTTCGGCGTCGCCGCGCGCGACTCCTACCTGGGCATCGCCCTCGCGATCGCCGGGGCCGCCGTGGTGAGCTTCCTGCTCTCGGCGCTGCTCCTGCGGATCGGCACGCAGGACGACGGCGACATCGGCGCGGCCACCGCCAAGATGGAGCAGATGAAGGGCAAGAAGTCCTCGGTCGCCGGCGCCCTGACCGGCGCGGGGGCGGCAGGTGCGGGAGCCGCTGCGACGGCCGACGCCTCCGGGCACTCCGGCCGCATCGAGAGGATCGTCTTCGCCTGCGACGCCGGCATGGGCTCCTCCGCCATGGGCGCGACGGTGCTGCGCAAGAAGGTCCGCGCCGCCGGGTTCGACGACGTCGAGGTCACCAACAAGGCAATCTCGAGCCTGTCCGACGAATGGGACGTGGTGGTCACCCAGAAGGAGCTCACCGACCGCGCCCAGCAGCGCACCGGTTCCGCCGTGCACGTCAGCGTCGACCAGTTCATGAACTCGCCGCGCTACGACGAGGTGGTCGAGCTGGTCCAGCAGCGCAACGATCCCGACGCGGCCGCAGAGCCCGAGGCCGAGGCGACGAGCGAGGCGCCCGGGTCCGAGCCCGCCGCCGGAGCGGGCGCTGCGTCGGCCGCTGCCCGCACGGGCCATGGCCGCCGCGCCGCGGACGCCGACGCCGCGAAGGACGACTCCCCGGAGATCCTGGCCTCGGACAGCATCGTCCTGTCCGGCAGCGCCACCGATTCGGCCTCCGGGATCGACGAGGCCGGGGCCCTGCTGGTCGCCGCGGGCGCCGTCGACCAGGGCTACGTGACCGCCATGCACGACCGCGAGGCCACGGTCTCGACGTTCATGGGCAACTCGCTGGCGATCCCCCACGGCACCAACGACGCCAAGTCCTCGATCACGCGCTCGGCGATGTCGTTCGTGCGCTACCCGGACGGCATCGACTGGAACGGCAACTCCACGACGTTCGTCATCGGCATCGCCGGGGTCGGCAACGAGCATCTCGAGCTGCTGCAGAAGGTCGCCATGACCTTCTCCGACCCCGCCCAGGTCGAACGCCTGGAGCAGGCCACCACGGCCGAGGAGATCCGCGCGATCCTCGGCGACGAGAAGGAGTGAAGACGATGAAGACGATGAAGGCAGTCCACGTCGGCGCAGGGAACATCGGCCGCGGCTTCATCGGCCTGCTGCTGCACGAGGCCGGCTACGAGCTGGTGTTCGCGGACGTCGCCGACGCCCTGATCACCCGACTGCAGGAGGCGGACTCCTACCAGGTCCGCACCGTCGGCCAGCACCCCACCACCACCGTCGTCGACGGCTTCACGGCCATCAACTCGTCGCAGGACCCCGATGTTCTGGCTGCGCAGATCGCCGAGGCGGACGTCGTCACCACGGCGGTGGGCGCGCACATCCTGCGCTTCGTCGCCCCGGACATCGCCGCCGGGATCGCGGCCCGCCCGGCCACCTCGCCCCGCCTGGCGGTGATGGCCTGCGAGAACGCGATCAACGCGACCGACCTGCTGGAGCAGGAGATCCGCGCGAACTACTCCGGCGACGATCTCGAGGACAAGGCGCTGTTCTCCAACACCGCCGTCGACCGGATCGTGCCGGTGCAGGCCGAGGACGCCGGGCTCGACGTCACGGTCGAGGACTTCTCCGAGTGGGCGGTCGAGCGCGGGCCCTTCGACGGTCAGGAACCCGATGTCCCGGGCATCACCTGGGTCGACGACCTCGGTCCGTACATCGAGCGCAAGCTGTTCACCGTCAACACCGGGCACGCGACCACCGCCTGGCACGGGTGGAGGGCCGGTCACGCGAGGATCGCCGAGGCCATCGCCGATCCGTCGGTCGCCCAGCAGGTCGAGGCCGTGCTCGGTGAGACCTCCGCGCTGCTGGTCGCCAAGCACGGCTTCACCGCGGACGACATGGCCGCCTACCGCACGAAGGTCCTGGCCCGCTTCGCGAACGAGGCGCTGCCCGATCCGGTCGAGCGTGTGGGGCGGGCCCCGCTGCGCAAGCTCTCGCGCCACGACCGCATCATCGGCCCGGCCGCCGAACTTGCCGAGCGCGGACTGGGGTGTGAGGGCCTGCTGGCCTGCTTCGCGGCCGCGCTCGCCTTCACCCCGGACGGCGACGAGGAGGCGGACCGCCTGCAGGAGATCCTCCGCGGACAGGACGCCGACGCCGCCACGGAGGAGATCACGGGCCTCGACGCGAGCCATCCGCTGTTCGCCGCGGCACGGGAGCGCGTCGCGGCCCGGCAGAGAACCCTCTGATCCCGGTATATTCGTCCCCAGACCGTACGAACCCGGCGCGGACGACCGCGCCCAGTATCCGCCGCTCACCGTGCGGCGGCCCGTCGAAAGGCACACACCATGGCAGAGCGCACCGTCACCATCGCCAGCGCCTCCGGGCTCCACGCGCGCCCCGCGGGAATCTTCGCGCAGGCGGCCGGCGAGCAGCCCGCGACCGTCACCATCGAGAAGCCGGGCGGCAGCCCCGTCCAGGCCTCCAGCATGCTGATGCTGATGACGCTCGGCGCGGGCAAGGGCGATGAGGTCACCCTGCGCGCCGAGGGTGAGGGCGCCGATGAGTCGGTGAACGCTCTCGCGGACCTGCTGGAGAAGGACCTCGACGCCGAGGAGTGAGCAGCGCGGGCGCCTCAAGGGGAAGGGGCAGGACAATAGGCTTGCCGCCCCTTCCCTGCTTTCATGTGAGCACCGTCGACTTGGCATCCAGGGACGCTTTCAAGCCTCTTTGACAGCGCCCTAATTAGCATCTCACATTCAAATATCGGAATACCCGTGAATCGTCAAGCATCTCGTTTAGTCCCGAAATTCGACTCGCCGCAACGAATGTGTTTGCCTCGGCGTTGCCAACCGGAGTATTGGGCCACAGTTGAGCCCTCTATGGAGAGGAAATGATGCGAACGATCAAGAAGGCACTGACAGCAGCCGCAACGCTTGCCGCCGCTGGCACCCTGATCACTGTCGGAGCGCCCGTGGCGAGTGCTTACAATACTCTCGTCAACGACTTCACCAACGCCGAGGTGAACGAGGTTCTTCGCAACAACGGTGAGGTCAAGGGTTACACCTGCGGATGGATGCCGTGGCCGTTCTCTAACCTGTGCGAGTCTATGGTCGATCGGGGTGCTAACGGGGGAATGATTCCCGTCTTCGAGAATGCCTCAGACCGCGGTTGCGGTGTTCGACAGACTGTAAACGCGACCGGCTCCGGAAACTCCTACGACAAAGCTGACTTCTCGTACGAGCTCATCGACTGCCCATGATTCTCACGCGGTAGGCGAACGTGCACGGGCCCACTTGTGCTGCAGTCAGCGCATCACAGTCCCAGCTCCCCCAGGACCGGCAGCCCGGCGCGCACCGCATGCATGGCCTCCTCGGCCGTGCGGGCGCCGACGGCCTGCGCCGCGAGCGCCTTCGCCTCCTCGAGGGTGACGGTGGAGAGGACCTTCGCGACCGCGGGCAGCGCTCGCGGGGTCATGGACAGGCTGTTCACGCCGAGACCGACGAGCACCACGGCCAGGCCCGGGTCACCCGCGGCCTCGCCGCACACGCCCACGGGTTTGGCGGCCTTCTCCCCGAAGGCCTCGGGGTCGCCGCCGGCGGCGCGGGCCCCGTCGCAGGTGGCCTTGACCAGGGACAGCACCGAGGGCTGCCACGGGTTGTTGAGATGGGCCAGGGAGCCCAGCTGACGGTCGGCGGCCATCGTGTACTGGGTGAGGTCGTTGGTGCCGATGGACGCGAAGTCGCAGGCGGCCAGGTGTCGGTCCGCGGTGATCGCGGCCGACGGGGTCTCGACCATGATCCCGGCGGGGTGGAGGTTCCGCTCCCGGCACAGGGCCGCGAAGTCCTCGGTCTCGGTGACGGTGGCGATCATCGGGGCCATCACCCAGGGCGTCGCCTCGGACTGCTCGGCGGCGGCGGCGATCGCGTCGAGCTGGTTGGTCAGCACCGAGCGCTTCTCCCAGGAGGTGCGGTAGGCCCGCACCCCGAGAGCCGGGTTGGGCTCGTCGGCGTCGGTGAGGAACGGCAGCGGCTTGTCGGCGCCGGCATCGATGGTGCGCACCACGACCTTCTTGCCGGCCATGTGCGCGAACGCCTCGACATAGGCCGACGTCTGCTCCGGGACGCTCGGCTCGTCCTCGCGGTCCAGGAACAGGAACTCGGTGCGGAACAGACCCACCCCGTCGGCGTGCGCCGCGGCGGCCTTCTCGGCGTCGGCCGCGCCGCCGATGTTGGCCAGCAGCTGCACGCGGGTCCCGTCGGCCAGGACCCCTCCCCCGCCCTCGTAGGTCAGCGGGTTCTTCTGCAGCTCGGCCCAGGCCTCGGCGAAGCGGTGGTGCTCCTCGGTGACCTCGTCGGTGATGGTGCCCAGCCCGGCGTCGACGAACACCTCGGTGCCGTCGGCGAACTCGTGGATGCTCTTGGCCGCCACGATCGCGGGCAGGCCCAGCTGGCGGGCAAGGATCGCGGTGTGCGACTGGGGACCGCCGTCGGAGGTGATCAGGGCGATCACCCGGGTCGGGTCGAGGGTGGCGGTATCGGCCGGGGCGAGGTCGATCGCGGTGAGCACGAAGGGCTCGGTGACGTCCGGGATCCCGGGGGCCTGCTCGCCGCGCAGCTCGGCGACGATGCGGGCGCGCACGTCGCGCACGTCCGTCGCGCGCTCGGCCATGTAGCCGCCCAGGCCCTCGAGCATGGTGGCGACTTGGTCGCCGGCCTCCCAGACGGCGCGCGCCGGGGACTTGCCGCCGGAGAGCACGAAGCCCTGCGCGGTCTGGGTCAGGGAGGGATCCGCCGCCATCTGCGCGGTGGCCTCGAGGATCTTCTTCCCGTCACCCGGGGCGCGCTCGGCCAGACGGGTCAGGGCCTCCTGCACGGCCGCCGCGGCGACCGGGATCCGCTCCGCCTCGACGGCCGGGTCCGCGCCCTCGGAGATCTTCTCGTTCCCCGGCGGCTCGGCGACCGGTGGGGCCATCGATCGGATCGTGCCGATCACGCGACCGGGGCTCACGGCAACACCTGTGTACTGGGCCATCGCTGACTCTCCTTGCGGGGATCCGGGCGGTGTCGACGGGAGCGACGACACGCTCATGCTACGCGGGCGGAGGGCGATCCACGGCGGTCCGTATGAAGGCACGATGACCGCGATGGACTGGGAGCACCTGCCCGTGCCCGATCTCACCGGTCACACCGTCGTGATGACGGGTGCGAGCGACGGCCTCGGCCGGGAGGCGGCGCTGCAGCTGGCGCTCTGGGGTGCCGACCTCGTCCTTCCGGTCCGCTCCCGCAGCAAGGGCGAGGTCGTCGCTCAGCGGATCATCCGCGAGACCGGTCGGCCGGACGCGGTGCGCCTGGCACGCCTGGACCTCTCGGACCTGTCGTCGGTGCGCGAGGGCGCCGAGGAGATCATGCGTCTGATCGGACCGGGTGGGATCGACCTGCTGATCCATGTCGCCGGGGTCGTCACCCGGCGCCGCGAGGAGACGACCGACGGATTCGAGCGGATGATGGCGGTCAACGCGCTCGCTCCCCTGCTCCTCACCGAGACCCTGCTGCCGCTGGTGCGGGAGCGGGTCGTGGTCGTCGCCTCCGACGCGCACACGTTCGGGTCGATCGACCTGAGTGATCCGCCACCCAGCCTCTGCCCCCGGGGTCCTACATCGGTCCCGACGGTCGTGGTGCCCTGCGGGGCCGGCCGACGTTCCTGCGACGCTCGGCGACCGCCCTGGACCGCGGACTGGCCCGGGAGGTCACCGCCTGGGCACGGTCCGAGGCGCGCTTCGCACCGTCCTGAGCGGCGGCGACCGGCTGGGAGCTGATCTGCGGCATCTCGGGCGGAGGGTGCGGGATTCGAACCCGCGGTACGGGGTCACCGCACAATGGTTTTCAAGACCATCTCATTCGGCCGCTCTGACAACCCTCCCGGTGCCCGGAGGCACCCGGGCAGTGTACCGGGGCCGCGGCGCTCACCCGGCCACCGCACGGGGCATAGGCTGGCGGCACCTGCAGTCGAGGAGAGGAGCGTCTCCATGCGCGCCGTACTGATCGATGCCGAGGGGGCCGACGCCCGCCTCGTCGAGGACGCCGACGAAGCCCTGCTGGCGGGCCCCGTCGAGCTGGACGTGCTCTTCTCCAGCTACAACTACAAGGACGGCATGGCGATCGCCGGCCAGGGCATCGTCCGTCGCTTCCCACTGATCCCCGGCATCGACCTGGTGGGGCGCGTGACCGCCTCGGAGGCCGAGGAGTACTCCGCCGGCGATCTCGTGATCCTGGACGGCGACGGCATCGGCGAGACCCTGCACGGCGGCTTCGCCACCCGCGCCCGCGTGCGCCCCGACGCCCTGGTGCGCCTGCCCGCGGACCTCTCCCCCGAGCGGGCCGCCGCCATCGGCACCGCCGGATTCACGGCGATGCTCTCGGTGCTGCGCCTCGAGGACGGCGGCGTCACCCCGGAGGACGGGGACGTGCTGGTCACGGGTGCTTCCGGCGGCGCAGGATCGGTCGCCGTCGCTCTCCTGGCGGGCCGCGGACACCGCGTCGTGGCCTCGACCGGTCGGACCGGGGAGAACGCGGAGTACCTGCGTGACCTCGGGGCCAGCGAGGTGATCGACCGTGGCGAGCTCGGCGACGAGATCGGCAAGCCCCTGCAGTCCCAGCGCTGGGCCGGGGCGATCGACGCCGTGGGCAGTACGACGCTCGCCAACGTCCTCGCGCAGACGTCCTGGGGTGGCGTGGTCGCGGCCTACGGCCTCGCCCAGGGGATGGATCTGCCGACGTCCGTCATGCCGTTCATCCTGCGCCACGTGACCCTCGCCGGGGTGAACTCGGTCGAGGCCCCGCCGGCTCTGCGCGAGCGGGCCTGGGACGCGCTGGCCCACGAGCTCGACCTCGACCTGCTGGATTCGATGACCACCAGCATCGGACTGTCGGAGACGATCTCCTACGCGCCGCGGATCCTCGCCGGCGAGACCCGGGGCCGCACCGTCGTGGACGTGACCCAGTGACCGGCCCCGTGACCATGCGCGCGATCGCCATCACCGAGGACCACCACCTCGAACCGGTGGACCTGCCCGAGCCCGTCCCTGCCCCCGGCGAGGTTCTCGTCGACGTGGTCGCCGCCGGCGTGAACCGCGCCGACGTGGCCCAGACCGCCGGGAAGTACCCGCCGCCCCCGGGTGCCTCCGAGCTGCCCGGCCTGGAGATCTCCGGCCGCCGCCGGGACACCGGCGAAGCCGTGGTGGCGCTGCTGGCGGGCGGCGGCTACGCCGAGGTGGTCGCGGTCCCCGAGGGCCAGCTGCTGCCGGTGCCCGAGAACACCGACCTGGTCGAGGCCGCCGGGGTGGTCGAGGTGTGCGCGACCGTCGTCTCCAACCTGGTGCTCGAAGGGCGCCTGCGCGACGGCGAGACCGTGCTGATCCACGGCGGCACCGGCGGCATCGGCACCGTCGCGATCCAGCTGGCGCGGCAGCTCGGCGCCCGGGTGCTGACCACCGTCGGCTCCGAGGAGGCGATCGCGCGCGTGCGGGAGCTGGGGGCCGACGCCGCCTGGAACCGCCGCACCACCGACCTGCTCGAGGCGGTGCGGGAGACCGGCGGGGCCGACGTGATCCTCGACGTGGTCGGCGGCTCCGCGCTCGCGGACAACGTGTCGATGCTGCGCGAGCACGGCCGTCTGGTCATCATCGGCACCCTCGGCGGGGCCAGCGGCGAGCTGCCGATCGGGATGCTGATGGGCAAGCGCGCCCGCGTCATCGGCACCACGCTGCGCTCGCGGCGCACCGAGGGCAAGCGCGAGATCCTCGAGGCCACCCGCGAGCTGGTCTGGCCGCTGCTGGCCGATGGGTCGCTGCAGATCCCGATCCATGCCCGATTCCCGCTCGAGCGCGCCGCGGAGGCGCATGACGTGCTGCGCGAGGGTGGGCATCTGGGCAAGGTGGTCCTGGAGGTCGCGGAGACGCAGCCCCGGAACCGCTGATCAGCCCCGGAACCGCTGATCAGCCCCGCAGCGCCTCCAGCACCAGCACCGTGCCGTCCTCGTAGACGGAGTCGGTGACCACGTCCGCGACGTCCTTCACGCCCTGCGGTGCCTGCCCCATCGCGATCCCGACCCCGGCCCAGGTGAGCATCTCGGTGTCGTTGAAGCCGTCGCCGACGGCCACGGTGTGCGCGGCGGCGATGTCGAGCCGGGCGCGGATGTCCTCGAGGGCCGTGGCCTTGGAGACGCCGGGAGCGGCCATGTCCAGCCAGGCCGTCCACCCGATCGAGTACTCCACGCCGTGGACGCCGGATGCGGCGATGACCTCGCTGAACTCCTGCGGGGACAGATCGGGCACATGGACCACCACGCGCACCGCTTCGAGCTCCATGAGGTCATCCAGCGGGCGCTCGGTCGCCTGGACGCCGAAGCTGGCGTCCTGGAAGCCGGTGGTGGCGTGGAAGCCGCCGTCGACCGTCTCGACCGCGTAGTGGGCGTCGGGCTGGACCTCGCGCAGGGTGCGCAGGGCATGGCCGGGCTGGAAGGAACGGGTCTCGACGATGCGGTGGCCCCCGTCGGCCTCCGGATCCAGCTGGACGGTGACCGCGCCGTTGGAGCACACCGCGTAGCCGCGGGTGATGCCGGCGGCCTCGACGATCGGCAGGGTCGCGCCGATGGAGCGGCCGGTGGCGATGACGACGGTGTGCTGGTCAGCGGTGCGCTGCAGCACCCGGCGCATCGGCGGGGACATGACGCCGTCGTGATCGACGAGCGTGCCGTCGACGTCGAGGCCCACCAGCAGCTGCTCGCCGCCCAGGGCGTCGAGGTGCTCCTGCAGGCGGGTGCGGGTCGCGTCGGGATCGGTCAGGGACGTCGGAGAGGTCGGGGCGGTCATGTCCCCCAGTCTTCCAGCACGGTCTGACACCCGGGTGAACCGACGGTGACGCACGGACTCCAGGAGCCGTCGCAGCGGGGACGCGGAGGCCATCTCAGGCGGTGACCTCGAAGACCTCACGCCCGCCGAGGTAGGGCCGCAGTCCCTCCGGGACCACCACCGACCCGTCGGGGCGCTGATGGTTCTCGAGGATCGCCGCGATGAAGCGGGTGGTCCCGAGGGTGCCGTTCAGCGTCGCGACAGGGCGCAGGCCGTCGACGGTGCGCTCGCGGATGTTCAGCCGCCTCGCCTGGAACTGGGTGGTGTTCGAGGTCGAGGTGAGCTCGCGGTAGGTGTTCTGGCTGGGCATCCACGCCTCGCAGTCGTACTTGCGGGCGGCGGAGGTGCCGAGGTCGCCGGCGGCCGTGTCGATGATGCGGTAGGGCACGTCGATCCGCGCGAGCATCTCGCGCTCGAGGTCCAGCAGGCGCTCGTGCTCCGCGTAGGAGTCCTCGATGCGGCAGTAGGAGAACATCTCGACCTTGTGGAACTGGTGGACGCGGATGATACCGCGGGTGTCCCTGCCGTAGCTGCCGGCCTCGCGGCGGTAGCAGGCGCTCCAGCCGGCGTAGCGGATCGGGCCGTCGGAGAGGTCGAGGACCTCGTCCTTGTGGTAGCTGGCCAGGGCCACCTCGCTGGTGCCGACGAGGTAGAGGTCGTCGTCCTTGTCGAGGTGGTAGACCTCGTCGGCGTGCTCGCCGAGGAAGCCGGTGCCCTCCATCGACTCGGGAAGCACCAGGGTCGGGGTGATCATCGGGGTGAAACCGGCCTTCGTGGCCTGGTCGATCGCTGAGTTCAGGATCGCGAGCTCGAGCTGGGCGCCGACGCCGGTGAGGAAGTAGAAGCGGGCCCCGGAGACCTTCGCGCCACGGGCCATGTCGATCGCCTTCAGACCCTCGGCGAGCTCCAGATGGTCCTTGACCGGGTGCTCGAAGGCGGGGTTCTCCCCGACGGTCTCGCGGAGGGCGAAGTCGTCCTCGAGCCCCTCGGGGGCGCCCTCGGCGACGTTCGGGATGGCGCGCAGCAGGGTGTCCCGGGCGGCGATGGCCTCGTCGGCCTCCGCCTGCAGGTGCTTGACGTCGGCGGCGAGCTGCTTGACCTCGGCCAGCAGCCGCTGCTTCTCCTCGCCTGCGGCCTGGGCGACCTGCTTGCCGAAGGCCTTCTGCTCGGCTCGCGCGGACTCGAAGGATCCGGTCGCCTCGCGCCAGCGGGAGTCGGCCTCGAGCACCGCGTCGACGGCAGAGGGGTCTCGCCGACGCGCCCTCTGGGCGTCACGGACGGCATCGGGATTCTCGCGCAGGAGCCGCAGATCGATCATTGCTCCAGGGTACCCGCGCCGCGAGGCGGTCACGGCGGCCGCCGCGCTCAGTAGGCTGTGCCCATGGACCAGCCCCTCCTCGTGCTCAACATCGTCTCGATCATCATCCTGGTCGTGGCGGTCGTGCTGCTGGCCGTGGCCCTGCGGCACCTGGCCCGGCACCGTCGGGAGATCGGCGAGCTGCGCGCGAGGACCGAGAGGCACGAGAAGGAGATGCGCGAGGCATCGACCCCCGGCGGCACGGACGGGGAGCTCTCCGGCGACGCTGCGGGCTCCGCCGGGACGGTCAGCTCCCCGGACCGGGTCCAGCAGGTCGCCGTGGTCCTGAACCCCGCGAAGTTCGACGACGCCGAGCAGTTCCGCACCCGGGTGCGCGAGATCGCCGAGCACCTCGAGGGGGCGGAGGTCGTCTTCTACGAGACCAGCGTCGAGGACCCGGGCCGCGGGCAGGCGCGCCAGGCCCGACTGGACGGCGCGGACCTGGTGATCGCCGCCGGCGGGGACGGCACCGTGCGCCTGGTCGCCTCCGTGCTCGCCGGGACCGACACCCGGATGGGCATCATCCCCTCGGGCACCGGGAACCTGCTGGCCCGCAACCTCGACATCCCGCTGGAGGATCCCTCGGCCGCGATGACCGCGGCCCTGGCCGGCCACGACAAGCAGATCGACGTGGGCTGGCTGCGCACCGGCGGCTCGATCAGCGAGGCGGCGAGCTCTGCCGAACAGATCTTCCTGGTCATCGCCGGCTTCGGAGCCGACGCCGAGATGATCGGCCATACCGACGACACGCTGAAGAAGCGCCTGGGCTGGGTCGCCTACGTGTTCGGCGGGGTGCGCACGATCCTGGGGCGCTCGGTCGACGTGGTCCTGGACTTCCCCGACGGCACCCGTCACGCGCACAAGGCCCGCACCGTGCTGCTGGGCAACGTCGGCAAGCTGCCCGGCGGCTTCGTGCTCATGCCGGACGCGACCGCGGACAACGGACGGCTGGAGATCGTGGTGGCCGGGTGGAAGGGCGCGGCCGGCTTCAGCCAGGTGCTCACCGAGGTCGTGACCCCCAAGCTCGTCCCCCGGGGCAGGTTCGCCGAGACGACCCGACTCTCCTCGATGGACCGCTACCAGGCCACCGAGGTGAAGGTCGCGACCACGAAGGCTCAGCCCGTACAGCTGGACGGCGACACCGACGCCGAGGCCACGCACCTGATCGCCCGGATCGACCCGGGGTCGCTGCGACTGCGGGTCCCGGCGGGCACGGACTCGACGCAGCCCTGACCGTGCAGCCATGCTGCGGCGGCGTCACCGGCGCTGTCGACGCCGCCGGCAGCGGCGCTGTCACGCGCGGCCGGACGCCGGGGTGACCATACCGGTGAGCTTCTCGATCCAGCGGTGCGCCTCGTCGTAGGTCTCGTCGGCGAACTCCTCGCGCGGCTCGGGGCGCGCCCCGTCGATGCGGGGGTAGGAGCCGAGGTAGTGCACGACGGGGCAGATCCGGTGCAGCGCGCGCAGGGAGGCGGCGACCCGCCGGTCCTCGATGTGGCCCTCGACGTCGAGGGAGAAGGAGTACCTCCCCAGGAAGTCACCGATGGGGCGCGACTCGATCCGCGAGAGGTTCACGCCGTTGGCGCTGAACATCTCGAGGGTCTCGAGCAGCGCGCCGGAGCGGTTGTGCGGGAGGTGGACGACGAGGGTGGTCTTGTCGGCGCCGGTGCGGGCGGGGATCCGTCCCTCGCGGGTGACCAGGACGAAGCGGGTCTGGGCGCCCTCGGTGTCCTCGATCCGCTCGGCGAGGACGGTGAGGCCGAAGTGCTTCGCGGCCAGGGGGGAGCAGACAGCGGCGCGACCGCGGGCCTGCTCGGGGCTCAGCGCGGCGAGGTCCCGCGCGGCGGCGGCGGTCGAGGACGCGGTCGCGACGTGCGCGTCGGGGAGGTTGCCGCGCAGCCAGCCCTGCACCTGGGCCTGGGCGTGCGGATGGGAGGAGACCACCTCGAGGTCCTTCAGGGCGGTGTCCTCGCGCGCGGCGAGGACGAAAGTGACCTGGACGATCTGCTCGGCGACGATGGTGATGGAGTCGGTCGCCGCGAGCACGTCGAGAGTGCCGGAGACGCCGCCCTCGACGGAGTTCTCGATGGGTGCGATGAGCGCGTCGATGTCTCCGGCGAGGAGGTCCGTGGTGGCGGTCGCGACGGCGGAGAACGGCACCTGCTCCACCTGCTCGGAGATCTCGCGGGGCATCACCTCGAGAGCCTGCAGCAGCGCCTGATGGGTGAAGGTGGTCTCGGGTCCCAGATATCCGTACCGCATGAGAGCCAAGGGTACTGCGCAGGCCGTGGTCGAGCGGAACGCGCGGCGATCAGTAGGGCGGGTCTCCGTCGTGGACGGTGGGGCCTGTGGGCGGTTCGAGCCCGTCGTCGAGAGCGGGGTCGTCCGGGTCGTGCTCTCGCAGGAATCGGTCGAATTCCCCGGCGCGCTCGAGCCCGTCCAGTTCGAGCTGCCACTGGTACCTGTCCCAGGACTCGGTGAGGGCGATGGCGATGTGCGGGGTGAGCAGATCGCCGCGCGGTCGCACCGTGATCCGCGCGCGTTCGGTCGCGCCGACCGACCACGTGGTGGAGCCGTCGGGGTTGCGCTCGGGATCGATGAGACGCCGGGTCTTGTCGCTGTGATGCCCCCAGTCCATGCGGTGGAGGTTCGCGATGCTCGTCGGGCCGCCCCGAGCGGGGTGCGCGTGGTCGAACTCCTCGATGTGGTCGTTCTCCGCACCGCTGCCCGAGGTGTTCTTCGTGCAGGCGGGAGCGGCGCAGACCGGGTCTCGAAGGCGGAGGTGCTCGACCATCGCCGCGGTGGGCCGGTACTGGTCCGCCGGGAGCGGAAGGAACTCCCCGCTCGAGGGATCGGTGAGGACCCGGTACCAGGTGGTCTCGCCGGCGGCGAGCCGGCGAGCCATCGGGGCTGGGATCGGGGTGGTCCCGTCATAGGTGGCCGGGGCGTCGGAGAGCCCCATGAGGGTCAGGAACGGGACGACGACGTTGATGCGGTGGGCGGGAGCGGGAACCTCGACTCCGCCGGTCCCCAGCAGGGTGCGGCTCAGGATCGCGTATCGGATCTCGGGCAGGCCCATGGTCTTCTGCTCCTCGGCGACGGCGCCGTCGAGATCGAAAGGGATCGGGGACCCGTCCTCCAGCGCACGGCGCTGGTCGGCGCGGACGGCTCGCGCGGAGTCGTCCAACCGCTGGGCGAGGGCATGGATCTCGGGGACCGGGCCGGTGACGCGGAGCGATGCCGTGCCGTCGTCGACGGGCGAGCGCTCCAGGAACACGCCCCGGGAGTCGACGGGGTCCGGGCGGGCCCCGTGGGTCTCGTACCAGGCCCGCAGGAGGCGCAGCTCATCGGAGAAACGGTCGGCGGGGATGGATGCGAGGTCCCATCCCGCGACGAGCTCGTCGGCCTCCGCGCGCTGGGCATCGGACAGATCGCGCACCGCGGTGAGGACCTTGTCGAACCAGTCCGCCGGCATGTCCCCGCGGCGCAGCCGCTCGAACGTGCGCGGCAGATGCGTGGTGGCGAGATGGGCGTCGTTGAGCAGCCTGCCGGCCCTTTTCGTGGTGGTGCGCAGCGCGATCGCGACGGCGAGGTCCGCCTCCTCGCGCGGATCGTCGGAGTCGGGGTCGACCCAGAACACCGCTGCCTGCGCGAGGAGCTCCGCGCGGGCTCGGGACGCGGTGCGCTGCATGTCCAGCAACCGTGCCACGCCGGCCCTGTCCGGGGAGTCGACCGCGAGCTTCCCTCGTGTCGCCGCGGACTCGGCGGTGAGCTCCGAACGCGCCCGGACCCGCTGGTGCGGGGCACGTCGAGCCGGGGCCGCGGACCGGGACGAGGCGGCTCGAGTCGCATGTGCCTCAGGAGCAGCGGGGGCACCAGGAGCACGGGGTGCGTCGGGCGAGTCGGACGTGGGCGGGTCGAGGGTGAGCGGCATGGACGTCATCGCGGAATCCGTGGTGCCCATGCTCCCCACCCCCATGCCGACAGTCTTCTGCGGATGCCGATGGGCGAGTACGTCCGGATCGCTCGCCATCGAACATGTCCCCGATTGATGACCCCATTTTAGAACGTGCGTTCCCTCACGGCAAGAGGGACGCCGAGATCGGGGAGAAATGTGGATGACTCGGCGTGGGGAGGAAAGACCTCGGCCCGGTGCCGGTCGGCGTTCCGCATCGGGCGGAACCGCGCCGATCACCGCCCTGCCGATCACCGCCTTGCCGATCGCCGCCGCGCGGTCACGGCCGCGCCGGCCGCTCCTCGTCGCCGACCCAGAAGCGCAGCTTTCCCTCCACCGTGTTCTCGAGGCGTCCACCCGCCCTCTCGATCGCACGACGGGAGCCGATGTTGGTCTCGTCGCAGGTGATCAGCACAGGGGCGATGCCGAGGCCGCGTGCTTCCTCCAGGCCGAGCGCGAGGGCGGCCGAGGCGATGCCCCGGCGCCGGGCCGAGGGACGCACGGAGTAGCCGATGTGCCCGCCCTGGTCGTGGAGGAAGCGGTTCAGGCGGTGGCGGATCGCGAGGAATCCCAGGATCTCGTCGGACCTGTCGGTCGCGAGGATCCAGCGGCTCGTGCAGTGCACCCGCGGCTCCTCGAGCGCGGTGGCGGGATCTTCCTCGGCGAGCCGTCCGGTCACGAAGTCGATGAAGTCGGTGTCGTCCACGGGCGGCGCCGCGGGGTCGGCGATGCTCGCACCGTCCAGGGGCGTGCCGGCGAAGTCCGCGAGGCACTCGACGAAGGCCGCGTGGCGGGAGACGGAGGGCGGGACGAGGCGGATCGATGGCGGCATCGGCCCATCGTGCCAGGCCCGTGCGGTGTGCGGTGTGCGGTGCGCGGTGCGCGGTGTGCGGTACGACCCGTCGCCGGTCACCCGGGTCGTCACCGCAGGTCCAGCACCCACCGGTCGGCGAGACGCGAGGCATCGGCCGGGTGGCGGTCCCGGGTTCCCGCCGATATCGCACCGAGCCGTCGGGCGACCGCGCGCGAGGCCTCGTTGCGCGGGGCGATGCGCAGGACGAGCTGCGCGATACGGACATCGGATCGCGCCCGGTCGACGAGTGCGCGGACGAGCTCGAATCCGTGTCGCCGGCCGCGATGCTCGGCGAGCAACCAGTAGGTCAGGGCCGCCTGCCCCCGGGCGAGACCGGGCGCCATCAGGTTCAGACCGCCGCCTCCGACCAGCCGGCCACCACCGAGGAGCCGGCCACCCGCGACCGGTGGGGACCTGAGTACCGCGGCGTACTCGCGGATCGGTCCCTCGTCCCGCCAGCGGGCAGCGCGCTCGAGGAACTCGCCGAGCATCTCGGTCTCCCATCGGGCCCCGATGATCTCCTCGGCCAGCGCATCGTCCTGGCCGGCCAGGATCGCGGGAGCATGCCCCGGCCCGAGCCGTTCGAGGCGCAGCGTCACGCCGGGGACGCGCCGCTCGCTGCCGATGCGGCGCCGTTCTGCCCCGCCAGGGCGGCTCGCAGCGAGGCCATGATCGCGAGGTCGCTGTGCCCCTGCCCGCGGGCCTCGGCGACGGGTCCGGCCAGCAGCGCCACCACGGCCGGGTCCGCCGTGCCGCCGTGCTCGCGCTGCGTGGTCGCGGCGGAGCGTTCGCTCGCGGCGACAGCGTCCGGGGCGATCGTGGTGCCGGCTCCGCGCTTGGTCACGATGACCTGCGCCTCCTCGAGGAGCTTGTAGGCGCGGGCCACGGTGCCGGCGGACAGGCCCAGATCAGCGGCGTGGACGCGGATCGCCGGCAACTTGTCGCCGGGCCTCAGCTCGCCGGAGCGGACCTGCTCGACGACCTCGCGGCGGACCTGTTCATAGGGCGGGGTCGGGGAGTTCATGGGTCCACGATAAGCCGCCCGCCGCGCCCTCCGTCCGAGCCCGGCAGATCTCGTGAAGGCGGTGAGGGAAGGGTGGAGGCCCTGCGCATCCTGACGGGAGCGACCGGGATCGACCCGACCAGGCCCGTAGCATCGTGCCGTGCCCCAGGACCGTGCCGCCTCCTCCCCCGCCCGCCGCCTCCGCGCGCTGCCGGGCGCTCTGTTCGCCGTGCTGCTGGGGGCACTGCTGCTGGGCCTGACCCCCGCCGCACAGGCCGACGGGCCGGACACTCCTGCGGACCCGGTGCGTCTGGTCATCGCCACCGCGGGCCTGAACTGGGAGGACGTCTCCGCGGAGACGACCCCGAACCTGCAGTGCCTGGCGGACCGCTCCGGCGCCGGGGCCATGAACACGACCTCCACCTCGGTCGTCTCCACGAAGCGCCAGGGCATGGAGACGCTGCACACCGGATACCGGGGCCTCGCCGGGGAGGCGCCCCGCACGGCCGGGATCCCCACGCCGCCGACGGACCAGTGGGAGCAGCTGCCGGTGGACACCGTCGAGGTCGACGCCACCGGCGCCTCGGACGCCGGAACGGGGGCAGCCGCCCCCGCGATCGCCGACGCCCTCGGCACCGACGCCATCGTCGAGGTCGACGTCGGCTCCGTCCCGGAGCACGGTGATCCCGACCGTTCCCGGGCCCTCGCCGCGCTGGACGATCGCGTCGGCACCGTGCTCGACGTGGCCGGCGGCTGCGAGTCCGAGGACCTGCCGCGCACGCTGCTGGTCTCGGTCGCGGCCACCGATCCGGTCGATCCCGACGAGGTCGAGCGCACCGGCGCCGTCGCGTCCCGCACCGTCGGCCTCCAGGTCGCGCTCGACTCCGCCTTCCCTGGTCAGGCGCTGACCAGCGGCGCCACCAAGCAGAACGGGGTGGTGGTGCTGACCGACGTGCTGCCGACGATCCTGGACTCCTATGACGTCACGGCCGACGGACCCGTCCCCGGCCAGCCGCTGCGCGGCACCGACCACGACGACCCCCAGCAGCTCGCCGTGGACCGCTCGCAGGCGGCCGCGCAGGTCGACGCCGCGACGATCCCCGCGCTCGGGTCCTGGCTCGCGCTCGGCGTGATCGGGATCGTGATCGTGCTGGTCCCGCCCCTCGCCCGGAGGCCGCGCCTGGCCGCCGTGGGCCGCGCCCTGGCGGCGATCGCCCCGCTGGCCCTCCCGGTGGGGCTGTGCGCCTCGATCATCCCCTGGTGGCGGGGCGAGAACGTGACGGCGGCGCTGACCGGCGTGGTCTGGGGCGGCTGCGCGCTGCTGACGGTGATCGTGCTCGCAGGGCCATGGCGCCGCCACCGCCTCGGCCCCCTCGGCATCTCGGCCGCGCTGGTGGCCGCGGTGATCCTCGGGGAGTCCGCGACCGGGTCGCGGTTCCAGCTCGGCTCGCCGCTGGGGGCGCAGCCGATCTCCGGGGGACGCTTCTACGGGCTCTCGAACCACCTGTTCGGCATGGTGCTCGCCGCGGCATTGATGGCGCTGCTGTGCCTGTTCACCGTGGTGCGAACGCCCCGCGCCCGGGTGGTGTGGACGCTCGTGGTCGGCGCGGTCGTCGCCGGGGTGTGCGTGGCCCCGTCGATGGGGGCGGACTTCGGGTCGATGCTCGCCACCATCCCCGCCTTCGGCCTGCTGGCGCTGCTGGTCTCGGGGGTCCGCCTGCGGTTCTGGCATGTGCTCGCGCTCTGCGCCGCGGGGGCGGTCGCCGTGCTCGGGGTGTCCTTCCTGGACTGGCTGCGGCCGCCGGAGCAGCGCACCCACCTGGGGCGCTTCATCGACGAGCTGCTCGGTGGGGAGCTGGTCTCCGTGGTCATCCGCAAGCTCGCCCAGAACATCGCGATGACCACCGGGTACTGGGGCCTCGCGGTGGTGATGGTGCTGGCCCTCGCGGCCTCGGTCGCGATCCTCATGCCGCGCCGGCTGCGCTGGCACCGGCTCGCCACCCTCGACGAGCGCCATCCCGCCTCCTATGCGGTGCGGGTCGCGCTCGTGGTCGGCACCTGGGTGGGCTATGCGGTCAACGACACCGGCCCGGTGCTGGTGGCCGCGATCTTCGGGATCTGGTTGGCCTTCCTGCCTGCCGCGCTGCCTGCTCCGCGGCCGACGGGGGCCGAGCCCGCGAGGGCCGACGAGGCCGCCGGCTGCCCGGCCGCGCCGCAGTGATCCAGCGCCCCGTCCGCCCGACGACGGCCCGGTGCCGGTGCCGGTGTCGGTGTCGGCCCGCGATGATCAGGACTCGAGGTCAGGCGTCGTCCGCGCTGGTGTTGCCGGCGTCGACCGCGGCGTGCACCACGAGCGAGGTGTACTCGTCAGCGCTCAGCGGCGGCCGGATCGAGCTGGGCAGCTCGGGCTCCGGGACCGTCAGGTGGGACGCGATGATCACCGCGTGCCCGGGCTCGAACGGCTCCTCGACCGGTGCCTCCTGCAGCCGCACGGCGAGGGCGTCGAGGTCGATGTCGACGAGATAGACAACGTCGTCCGGCGCGAAGGTCCCGTCCACCGGCAGAGCGCGCAGACGACGGTCCAGCAGCTCGATGTCACGGTCGCCGATCGCTCGGGTCTCGTCGTCGGAGAAGGCCCCGTCGACGGGGAGGATCGCCAGGCGCTCCCGGCGGCGGTCCGCGCGCAGGGCGGCCGCGGCCTCCTCGGCGGCACCGTGATCCGCGGCGGCGTCATCGAAGCCCGCATCGTCGGATCCCCCGCTCTCCGACACCTCGGGGACCACCGACCAGACGTGGGCCTCGTCGACATCAGATCCGGCGGCCGACACCTGGTCGTCCGCTGCCGCGGGAGCATCGGACCGACCGGGCCACGTCCGGGCGACCTGTGACGGCCTGAGGCCGTCCACCTCGGGCTCCCCCGTCGCGGGGCTTCCCGCCGCAGCGCCGACTCCCAGGGGGCCCGGGGAGGACAGGGCCGGATCGGCCGAGTCGGCAGCGTCGGTCACGTCGGCCGAATCGGGCAGGTCCGCAGCGTCGGTCGGTTCGCCCTGGCCGGCCGGATCGGGCAGGTCCGCAGATGCCAGCCCGGTGTCGTCCTCGTCGGCCGGTTCCTCCGGCACCACCTGGCGCTTGCGGGCCAGAGCGCGCACCACGTCGCGCAGCTGGGCGGCGCGGTGCAGGCGACCGCGCAGGTCGCTGCCGGTGGCGCGGTGATGGAGCTCGGCCTCGATCTCCTTGACCCAGAATCCCCCGGTCAGCGCGTCGATGGTCAGGGAGGTCTCGACGCCCCAGCCCGGAGCGAGCGGCTGGCAGGCGTCCCAGGTCTCGCGGGTGATGCACCGCGTGCCGGACAGCGGCTGCGTCGCCGTCCAGCCGGTGGCGCGCTCGATCCCGCGCCGCGCGGTGCGCACCACGACCCCCATGCCGCCGGCACCGACCTGCGGAGGCAGCAGTGCGATCGCCATGTCGACGCCCTGACCCAGGACCGCGTCCACGAGGGGCTGCGCGGCGGTGGCGGAGCCCTCCATGTCGGCGTCGAGGAACAGCAGAGCGCGCGGCGGAGGCGTATCGCCATCGATCACCGGCAGCGGACCGGTGTGCCCCGGAGTGCGCGGTTCGGCGTGGAGCTCCTCGGAGAATCCCTCCCCGCCCTCGGCGCGTTCGGCACCCTCCCGCAGCGCGATCATCTGCGCGCCCGTGGCCATCGCCGCCGCCTTGCCGCGATTGCTCCTGTGCCGCACCACCAGGGCGTCGGCCCCCATCGCGACCGCGGAGGTGGCGTCGGAGGAGCCGTCGTCGACGACCACCACGAGGTCGACTCCCGTGATCGCGTGAGCGGCGCCGATGGTCGCCTCGATCCGCTCCGCCTCGTTCTTGGCGGGGATCACGACGGCCACCCGCTCGGGGCGATGCGCCGTCAGCGGCCCCGCTGCGCTCATCGCAGGGTCACCTGCCGCGCCACGATGCCGCCGCGCGCACGTCGCTCGAGCGCGGTCAGCGGCTCCTCGGTCTCCAGCGCCTCGACGAAGCGGGCGCGGAACTCCTCGGCCTCCGCCTCCACGCCCTCGACGCCGAAACCCTTGGGCAGGTCCCATACCGGGATCGCCAAACCCTCCGCGCGGAAGGAGCCGACGTACTTGGTGTCCTCGCCGATGCCGGACTCGCGGCGGGCGTGCAGGCGCGTGACCGCGTCGATCACGCGCTCCTCGTCGGCCTCCAGCACCCAGCGCAGGTGCTCCTTGGGGCCGGCATCGACCCAGTAGGCGTGCGGGAGGCCCTCGACGGTGCGAGTGGGCATGATCGATTCGTTGGCCTGCTGGATCGACGACTCGATCTCGGGAGTGCGCTCAGCGCTCGGGTCGAGCCAGAACTCGAAGGTCTCGTGGACGGTGATGACGAAGTCCCCGTCCAGGTCGAGGATCTCCTGCAGACGCGGGGCCTCGTCGTCGAGGGTCACGGTGGTGACGGGGTTGCCGGGTTCGAGGGCGAGGGCCTGCTTGATCGCCTGGCCGATGCCGCGCGAGAGGTCGCCGCCGGGAAACCCTGCCTGGATGCCGACGGTCACGGAGCCGTCGGTGCGGCGCACGGCCGGCCACGCCATCGGCAGGATGGTCGCGATCTCGACGTCGACCGCGCCGTACTCTGCGGTGGTCTTCGCGGCCATCGTCGCCGCGGGGATCAGCTGACGCATGGCCACCAGGTCGCGCTCGTTCGGCAGTCCCTCGAAGGGGCGGAGGACCAGGGCGTCGTGCGAGGTAGGACTCATGGCGGGAAGTCTACCGACCACCGGGGCGTGCCCGACGGAGCCCCGCGGCGCCGGACCTCCCCAGCACAGCGCCGAGCTCTGCGTTTGCGGTGCCACCCGCGATCTTGGCACCGCAAACGCAGAGCTCGACGGATGGGGCCGGGGTGGTGTCGGGGTGGTGTGGGGGTGGGTGGTGTCGGGGTGGGTGTTGTCGGGGTTATGGGGCGCCGTGCTCCATGAGCAGCTCGGCGTCATCCTCCGGATTGCGGCCGATCACGCCGAAGCCGCAGCGCGAATACAGGGCGCGCGCCGGGGCATTGGTCTCGACGACCGCCAGCAGGAGTCGGGCCCCGGGGTGGCGGAGGGCGTGATGGTCGACGGCCGCGCTCACGAGCGCGCGCCCGACGCCCCGACCGCGATGCTCGGGCGCGACCCAGATGGATATCAGCTCCGCAGGGGCGCCCGGCTCCTCGGTGAACATCAGCCGACCCATGGCGGCGGGAGCGCCCTCGACCTCCGCCACGAAGGGGACCATCGGCGCGGTGACCCCGGCACGCCAGTGCTGCTCCGTGTCGCGTGCGAGCACCTCGGCAAGCGTGCTGCCGAACGCCTCGGGAGCGTCCTCGAGGGCGCGCAGGCGCAGCTCGCGCCAGATGCGCCAGTCGTCGGGGTCGAGGGGGAACACGCGGGTCATGGCAGGGAGCGTCCCAGCTGGTCTCCCGGTCGGCAAGCGAAATAGCCGCCCGGAGCCCGGGGAAGGATGCCTGGTCGCTGAACGCCAGTGCTCGCGACGGCATCGCGGCAGAAGCCCCCCGGACGGCGCCGAGCTCCCTGGGCAGCCCGGGTCCCGCTGAACAGCGCCGAGCTCCCTGGACAGCGCCGAGCTCTGCGTTTGCGGTGCCACCCGCGATCTTGACACCGCAAACGCAGAGCTCGAGGTGGGGCCCATGATCCGGTGGGGATCCGGGCTCGGGGGCGGCGGGAGCGCGGGATGAACGTCCTCCTCAGGGGTGCGTGCCGACCTCCATCAGCTCCTGTGCGCATTCCTCGAGGTCGCGCGGCTCGACCCCGTCGAGCATGTGGAGGGCGAAGTCGGTGCTGAACCGCTCGAAGAAGAGGGTCCCGCGCACCGAGTTGCCATGCAGGTCCAGCTGCGGGGCGTAGCTGGCCACGCCGAATCGGGAGGGCAGCCCCGCGATGATCCCGCCGCCCACGCCGGACTTCGCGGGCAGGCCCACGTCGCTGACCCAGTCGCCGGCGTTGTCGTACATCCCGCAGGTGAGCATCACCGAGAGCACCTGGCGGGCGGCGACGCGGGAGAACACCTCCTCGCCCGTCAGCGGGTTGGTGCCGCCGGAGGCGAGCGTCGCGGCCATCACGGCGAGGTCGGTGACGGTGGCGAGCACGGAACAGCCCTCGATGTACCCGCCGACCACCTCGGTGGCGTCCTCCGTCATGGACCCGGCGGCGCGGAGCATGTAGGCCAGCGCCAGGTTGCGGTCGGCGCTCTTGAGCTCCTCCTGCCAGGTCTCGCGGTGCGCCTCCAGGGCGTGCCCCGCGGAGGCGTCGAGCACCACGCGCAAGCGCTGCGTGCGCTCCTGCCTGGTGGTGCCGAGCATCGCGTGGGTGCGGATCGCCCCGATGTTCACCAACGGGTTCTTGGGCTTCTTGGTGTGCGGGTCGAGGCTGAGGGCATTGAACTCCTCCCCCGAGGGCTCCTCGTCCACCACCGAATCCACGTAGTCCATGCCGTGCAGGTCGATCGCGGCCCCATAGGCGAAGGCCTTGGAGATCGACTGGATCGGGAACTCATGATCGGTGCCGGCAGCGGTGATCTCCCCGTCGACGGTGCAGATCGCCACGCCGAGATGATCCTCCCGCGCCCCGGAGAGGAAGGACAGGTCCGGGATGTCGCCCTGGGTGTCGACGTCGCCGGTGATCCCCCGGTCCGGTTGCACCGCATCGGGGATCTCGGGCGCCGTCGCACTGGACAGGGCGATGGAGAGACGGTCGAGATAGGTGGTCAGCGCGCTCGTCACGACTCCGACGGTACAGGTCCGCGCACCCGTCGCGGACCGGTCGCGCCCGCCTGCGGAACGGTCGCGCCCGCCTGCGGACCAACGCCGCCCCGCCCGCTCGCGCCCGCCCTCGGACCGCCGCTGCCCTCCTCGTTCGCACCCGGCGAGAAGGCCCGTGATCCCACCCCCGGTGGCGGGATACCGTGAAGCATGACCATCGCACCGCTGCTGGACACCGATGTCCTCGCCCGTCACGCGCGGGCCCACGACGCCTCGCACTACCTGCTGCTGCCGGAGGCGGTCACCGCCCCGGACGACGAGGCCGCCGTCATCGCCCTGCTGCGCCGGGCAGGGCTCGACCGTCGGCCGCTGACCTTCCGCTCCGGCGGTACCAGCCTGTCCGGGCAGGGACAGACCGACGCCGTCCTCGCCGACGTGCGCACCCACTTCCGCTCGGTCGAGGTGCTCGATCGCGGCGAGCGCGTGCGCGTGGGGCCCGGGGCGACGCTGCGCCAGGTCAACGCCCACCTGCTGCGGCACCGGCGACGGCTCGGCCCGGATCCGGCCTCCGAGGTCGCCTGCACCATCGGCGGGGTCATCGCCAACAACTCCTCGGGCATGGCCGCGGGGATCTCCGAGAACTCCTACCGCACCCTCGAGTCGCTGCGGTTCGTGCTGCCCAGCGGCACCGTCGTCGACACCGCCGAAGAGGGGGCCGACGCGCGCCTGCGGCGCGAGGAGCCCGAGCTGCACGAGGGCCTGCTGCGCCTGATGCGCAGGGTGCGGGACGACGCCGAGGCCACCCGTGTGATCCGCGAACGCTTCGCGATGAAGAACACGATGGGCTACGGGATCAACGCCCTGCTGGACTTCGGGACCCCGGCCGACGTCCTCGCCCATCTCGTGGTCGGCTCCGAGGGCACGCTCGCCTTCGTCTCCTCGGCGACCTTCCGCACCGTGCCGATCCAGAAGCACATCGCCACCGGGCTGCTGGTGCTGCCCTCGCTGCAGGCCGCGACCGCGGCGCTGCCTGAGGTGGTGGGCGCGGGGTTCGCGACCGCGGAGCTGATGGACGCCCGCTCGCTGATCGTCGCCCAGGGCGTGGCCGGGGCGCCGCAGGAGGTCCTCGGCCTGGACGTCGACGGGCACGCCGCCCTGCTGGTCGAGCATCGCAGCGACGACGAGGACGAGCTCACGCAGCGCGCGGCCGAGGCCATGGGGATGTCCGAGGCGCTCGGGCTGTCCGTGCCGCTGGAGATGACCACCGACGCCGCCCGGCGAGCGGCGATGTGGACCACCCGCAAGGGGCTCTACGCCGCGATCGCCGGGGCCCGCCCCGCGGGGTCGACCGCCCTGCTCGAGGACGTGGTGGTGCCCGTGCCCGAGCTCGAGGCGACCTGCCGCGGGCTGCAGGCCCTGTTCGACCGCCACGGCTACGACGAGTCGGTGATCTTCGGGCACGCGAAGGACGGCAACATCCACTTCCTCCTCAACGAGTACCTGGGCGGGTCCTCGACCCGGCTGGAGGCGTTCACCGAGGACATGGCCGAGCTGGTGCTGGGCCACGGCGGGAACCTCAAGGCCGAGCACGGCACCGGGAGGGTGATGGCGCCCTTCGTCCAGCGCCAGTACGGCGCCGAGCTCTACAACGTGATGCGGGAGATCAAGGCGCTGGTCGACCCCGCCGGGATCCTCAACCCCGGGGTGGTGCTCACCGATGACCCGTCGGCCCACATGCGCGATCTGAAGCCCGTGATCGACATCGAGGAGGAGGCGGATCGCTGCGTGGAGTGCGGCTACTGCGAGCCCGTGTGCCCGTCCAAGGACCTCACCCTCACCCCGCGCCAGCGGATCGTGCTGCGGCGCGATGCGAAGCTCGCCGAGCAGCGCGGGGACCACGCCACCGCGAGCGCGATCCGGAAGGGCTATGAGTACGAGGGCTTGCAGACCTGCGCGGTCGACGGGATGTGCGTGACCACCTGCCCTGTCGACATCAACACCGGTGACCTGGTCCGGCGGCTGCGGGCGGAGGATGGCGGGGCGGCCGAGAACACGGCCTGGGGCGTCGCCGCCGGGAACTGGGACCTGCTCACCCGTGGGGCGTCGGCGGCGATGAGCGCGGCCGGGACGATGCCCTCGGCGCTGCCGCGGGCCGCGACCGACGTCGGCCGCGCCGTGCTGGGCTCCGACGCGGTTCCGCAGTACCGGCCCGAGCTGCCCCGCCGCGGCGGGGCCGTGCGCCGGGCGGGTGGGCGCGGGCGCGCCTCGGCCGACGTCAGCGCCGTCTACCTCC
Organism: Brachybacterium sp. P6-10-X1; assembly: GCF_001969445.1. Taxonomy (NCBI): domain Bacteria; kingdom Bacillati; phylum Actinomycetota; class Actinomycetes; order Micrococcales; family Dermabacteraceae; genus Brachybacterium; species Brachybacterium sp. P6-10-X1. Next base: position 3,899,287 of record NZ_CP017297.1, on the reverse strand, counting down.
CGGCCTGCGTGCACACCATGTTCGGGGCCGCCGAGGAGCCGCGCGCCGCGGGCTCGGGCGGCGGGGGCTGCGGCGGGAACTGCGCCTGCGGCAGCGGGGGCGCGGACGGGGGCTCGTCTCGCGCCGCGACGCGCCAGGTGTCCGAGACGCCTCGAACCTCCGACGGGGTCCCGGCGTCCCTGAACCTGCTCGCGCAGCGCGCCGGGGTCCGATTCGCCGTGCCGGACGACGCCGCCGAGCTGTGCTGCGGCACCCCCTTCTCCTCGAAGGGCATGACGGGCGCGAAGGCGCGGATGCGCGAGCGCGTCCGCGGCGCTCTGCGGGAGGCGAGCGGGGGCGGCCGGCTGCCGGTGATCGTCGATGCCGCCAGTTGCACCGAAGGCATCGCCGGGGCCATGGACGGCACCGGGGTGGAGGTGATCGACGCGATCACATACGTGCGCACCCACCTGCTCGAGCGCCTCGAGGTCCGCGAGCGCGCCGGGTCCGTGACCGTGCACCCCACGTGCTCCACCACCCATCTGGGGGCGAGCGATGACCTGATCGCGATCGCCGAGGCCTGCGCCGAGGACGTGGTGGTGCCGGTCGAGTGGGGCTGCTGCGGCTACGCGGGCGACCGCGGGATGCTCCACCCCGAGCTGACGGCCTCGGCCACCGCGGCCGAGGCGGCGGAGGTCGCCCGGCGGGAGACGGACTGGTACGTCAGCGCCAATCGCACCTGCGAGCTGGGGATGCAGGCTGCGACCGGGAAGGCGTACCGGCACGTGCTCGAGCTGCTGGCGTCGGTGACGGGGTGAGGCCGCACTGTCACCGCCCACCGGTACGCTTCCCCACGGCCCTCCTCCCCCGGTGACGCACGACGTCCCACCAGCGGCTCCGCCCGCTGGCTTCCCCCGGTGAGGCCACGTCGACCATCCCCGAGGAGGACGGTGCCCCATGATGGGCGGACACCATGCGATCAGCGGCACGGCCGCCTGGATGGCCCTGGCGGGATCCGCCCCGGTGCTGGGGCACGTGACCGGACTCGACCTGTGGGAGCTCGCTCCCTCGCAGGTGACCACCGGAGCCGTGGTCGCCACCGGCGCTGCGCTGCTGCCGGACATCGACCACCCCAGCGGGACGATCTCCCGCTCGGGCGGCGGCCTCACCAAGGCACTCACCCGGGCCGTCAGCTCCGCGGCCGGGCACCGCGGGGCGACGCACACTCTCCTGGCGGTCGCGATCTTCACCGCCCTGGCGGTGGTCATCCACCGGCTCGACTGGCAGGTCGACCTGCCCGTCCTGGGTGAGGTCCAGGCCGGCGCCGCACTGCTGGTCGCCGCGATGTGCGCGCTCGGCACCCGGGCCCTGAAGATGGTCGAGGGGCGGTGGCTGCCCTGGGCGGTGGGCCTCGCCGCGGGTCTGCTGGTCGCCGTCATCGCCCCGGACACGTCGTTCTGGCTCCCGGCCGCCGTAGCTGTCGGTGCGCTGACCCATCTCGTCGGCGATCTGCTCACCACCGACGGGATCCCGTTCCCCACCTGGCCGCTGACCGTGAAGCCTCCGAAGCACCTCGCCTCGGGCCTCTGGCAGCGCAGCGGGGACATCGCCCTGCCGCTGCTCGGAGATGCGGGCAGCGCGCGGGAGTGGCTGCTGTGCACGGCGCTGACCGCGTATGCCGCGATGACCACCGTCGTGACGGTCGCCGGGGCGCCGTGGACGCTCGCCACCTGACACCTGACACCTGAGCCCGTCTGCCCGTCTCCGACCCCGCGCACAGAGCTCAGGGGCCGCTCACGGCGCGTGCCGAGCCGCGCCACGCCGTCCGAGCGCGCCAACACGCAGCCCGAGCGCACCCGTTCCATCGATCCGACCCGGATGCGGGACGTATCGGTGGAACGGGCCGGCGCGCCCCGGCCGGACAGCGGCCCGCCCTCAGCGCAGCACGGAGCTGAGCAGCAGGCTGGTCTCGCTGTTGACGACCCCGTCGATCGAACGGACCCGGCGCAGCACGTCGTCGAAGGCGGGCAGGTCCGGGCAGGCGATCTCGGCGACCAGGTCCCAGCCCCCGTTGGTGGTGTGCAGGGACTGGATCTCCGGGAACCCGCGCAGACGCGCGATCACCCGATCGGTGCTGCGCCCCTCGACCTCGATGAACGAGGTGGCCCGCACGGTGGCGGTCTCGGCGTAGTCCCGCACCCGCACCGTGAAGCCGACGATCACGCCGGCGGCGGTGAGCTTGTCGAGCCGGTTGGAGATCGTCGCCCGCGAGACCCCGAGCTGCGTGGCGAGGGTCGCGATCGGGGCCCGACCGTCCTTGCGCAGCGCCGCCAGCAGTCGTTCGTCGAGATCCGAGATGCGCTCCATGCGCATAATGATAGGTCGTTCATCACATTGTGCGCAGGAGCTGCACATATCTTCCGCGATCTGGCCCTATCTCCTGCCATCTGCGAAATCTACGCTGAGAGCATCAGCGCCGGCGAAGCCCGCGGCCGGCCCCGCACCCAGGAGGCGCAGCGATGACGCAGCTGCTCGATGTCGCCAACATGGCCCGATGGATCCGGCGCGACGGAGCCGAGAAGATCCTCACGAGCATGACCGAGTACCTCGAGGCGGACTTCCGCCGCTGGGAGCGTTTCGACAAGACCCCGCGGATCGCCAGCCACACGCCGCTGGGCGTGATCGAGCTGATGCCGACCTCCGACGGGGAGACCTACTCCTTCAAGTACGTCAACGGCCATCCCTCCAATCCGGCCCGCGGCTTCCAGACCGTCACCGCGTTCGGGGTGCTGGCCGACGTGGACAACGGCTACCCCACCTTCCTCGCGGAGATGACGCTGCTGACCGCGCTGCGCACTGCGGCGACGTCGGCCCTGGCGGCGAAGACCCTGGCCCGTCCCGACGCACGCACCCTGGCGCTGATCGGCGCCGGCTCGCAGTCCGAGTTCCAGGCCCTGGCCTTCCGCGGGGTGCTCGGCATCGAGGACGTGCGGGTCTTCGACGTCGATCCCGCCGCGATCGCGAAGGTGCGGCGGAACCTCGAACCGCTCGGATTCCGGGTGCACGCCGCGGACTGCGTGGACGATGCTGTCCGTGGCGCGGACATCATCACCACCTGCACCGCGGACAAGGCGCGCAACACCGTCCTGGACGCCGCACAGGTGCGGCCGGGCGTGCACGTGAACGCCATCGGCGGCGACTGTCCCGGCAAGACGGAGCTCGACCCGGCGATCCTCGAGCAGGCGCAGGTGTTCGTCGAGTTCACGCCCCAGACCCGCATCGAGGGAGAGATCCAGCAGATGGACGCCGACTTCCCGGTCACCGAGCTGTGGCGGGTCCTCACCGGCGCCGCGACCGGCCGCACGGCCCCCGAGGACATCACCGTCTTCGACTCCGTCGGCTTCGCGATCGCCGACTTCTCCGCGCTGCGCTGCGCCCGGGACGCGACCGTCGGCACCGACATGCAGTCCGCGGTGGACCTGGTGGCGGACCCCGACGACCCCAAGGATCTCTTCTCCCTGGTGGACGTCCTCGCCCCGGTGAGCTGACGATGACCGGGCAGGCACCGGCACACGTCGTCCTCGTCCGTCCCCACCGCTTCCACCCCAACCCTCTGACCGCGGCCGACAACGCCTTCCAGCACGACGTCACCGCACCGAGCGACGAGATCGCCCGGCGTGCCCGCAGGGAGGTCGGCGGTCTCGCCGAGGTGCTGACCGCCGCCGGTGTCGAGGTGCACATCTTCGAGGACGAGGGAGCCGCGACCCCCGACAGCGTGTTCCCCAACAACTGGCTGTCCACCCACGAGGACGGCACTGTGGTCCTCTACCCGATGTGCGCGCCGAACCGTCGGGCGGAGCGCCGCGCCGATGTCGTGACCCATCTGCGGGAGCGCTTCGCGGTGCGCCGCGTCCTGGATCTCTCGGGGTACGAGGACCGGTCGCGCTTTCTCGAGGGGACCGGGGCGATGGTGCTGGACCACGTCGGGCGCATCGCCTATGCCTGCCGGTCCCGGCGGCTGGACCCGGAGCTGTTCGCCCTGACGTGCACCGAGCTCGGATACGCCCCACTGCTGATGGACGCCGCGGACCGCGACGGGACGCCCGTCTACCACACGAACGTGCTGATGAGCGTGGGGTCCGAGGTCGCGGTCGTCGGCAGCGAGATGATCCGGGACCCCGGTCAGCGCGAGCGTGTGCTGGGATCGCTGCGCGGCAGCGGCCGGGACGTCGTGGAGATCTCCGAGGACCAGGTGCAGGGCTTCCTCGGCAACTGCCTCGAGGTCTCCGGCCGCGACGGGCCGGCCCTGGTGATGTCCGCCCGGGCGGCCGGGAAGCTCTCGACCGCCCAGCGCCGACGGATCGAGCGCTCCTGCCGGATCCTCACCGCCGAGGTGCCGACGATCGAGGCGGCCGGCGGCTCGGTGCGCTGCATGATCGCCGGGATCCACCTGCCTCGCGAGCAGGCTCCCTCCTCGACCGGGATGCCGAGCGCCCGGATCACCGTGGTGCCTCAGACCGTGTAGACGTGCTCGCCGGGGCCGCCTCCCCGAGTCACTCCCGCGGCCCGCTGCCCGTGCTCGGGACGACCTCGGCCGGCTCGGGCTCCTGGACCTCGGTGCCGGTGGCGTGGCCGAGTGAGTCCATGACGTGGTAGATCAGCAGGGCGGCGATCGTGCCCAGCGCGATGCCGGTCAGCTGGATGCCGCCGACGGTCCAGGTGACGTTCGCGATCCCGACCACCAGGGCCACGCCCGCGGTGAACTGGTTCTTGGGACGGGAGAAGTCGACCTTCCCGTCGACCCACATGCGCACGCCGACGATGCCGATCAGGCCATAGAGCACGAAGGTCACGCCGCCGAGCACGCCGGGCGGGATGGTGAAGATCAGCGCGCCGATCTTCGGCGACAGCGACAGCAGGATCGCGACGACGCCGGCCACCCAGTACGCGGCCGTGGAGTAGACGCGGGTGGCGCTCATGACCCCGATGTTCTCGCCGTAGGTGGTGGTCGGCGAGCCGCCGAAGCCGGCCGAGAGCGCGGTGGCCAGGCCGTCGGAGGCCAGGGTGCGGCCCACCATGTGGTCGAGGTTCCGGTTGGTCATGAGCCCGACGCTGGTCACGTGGCCGACGTTCTCGGCCAGCAGCACGAGCACCACGGGCAGGAACATCACCAGCAGGCCCGGGTCGACCGTGGGGTGGTGGAACTCGGGCAGCCCGAACCAGGGCGCCGCCCTCACCTCCTCGAAGGACACCTCCCCGCGCAGGACCGCCATCAGGTAGCCGATCAGCACACCCAGCAGCACGGAGACGCGTCCCAGCAGGCCCTTGAACAGCGCGGTGCACAGCACCACGGCCAGCAGCGTCACCGTCGCCGTGGCGGCGGACTGCTGGAAGTTCTCGTACGCCGTGGGGGCGAGGTTGAAGCCGATCAGCGCGACGATCGAACCCATCACCACCGGGGGCATGAGCACGGAGATCCAGCGGGTCCCCACCCGGGAGACGATCAGGCCCAGGACGGCCAGCAGGAGCCCGGTGATCATCACGCCGCCGAGGGCGGCTCCCATGGAGTCCGCCTGGGTGGAGGCGGTGATGGGGGCGATGAACGCGAAGGACGAGCCGAGGTAGCTGGGCACCTTGTTCGCGGTGATGACCAGGAACAGCAGCGTGCCGATGCCGGAGAACAGCAGGGTGGTCGACGGCGGGAAACCGGTCAGCAGCGGCACCAGGAACGTGGCGCCGAACATGGCGATCACGTGCTGGGCGCCGATGCCGATGGTCAGCGGCCAGGCCAGACGCTCCTCGGGCAGGACGATCTCGTCGGCGGCGATTGTGCGGCCGTCGCCGTGCAGGCTCCAGCGGAACATGGGGCTCTCCCAGGGGGTGAGGAGGATCGGCCGCGGGCGGCCGGAGGGATCGGGCGGCCGACGGGTCAGCTGCCGGGGAAGGTCTTCTTGCGGGCGGTCTCCTCGGTGACGTCCGGCACCAGGGTCAGCAGGGAGACGCCGCCGGCGTCGCGGGTGCGGAAGTCGGCGAACATGCGGGAGATGTCCGGGGCGCCGAACTCGTCGCGCACCGGGGCGGGGACGGTCAGCATCAGGGAGGCGGCGATACCGATCGCCAAGGCGGTGCCGCCCGTGGCCAGGCCGGCGCCGGCACCGGTGGCCAGCGAGTTCACGATCACGTCGAGGAAGCCGACGACGACCAGGATCAGCCCCGCGACGACGCCGTTGGCGCGGGCCACCAGAGCCGGACGGGACAGCAGCGAGGTGCGGGCGAACAGGGAGACGGCGACGAAGCAGACGCAGACGGCGGCGTCGACGAGGTGGAGGACGGGGCCGCCCGGGGTCCGACCGGAACTCGAGGAGATCGCGGCCAGCAGATGCCAGAGCACGGCCGAGGTGTGCATGAGGACGCTGAACTCGAAGGCCCGCACCGTGTAGACCAGCCAGTCCGTGCGGCGGAACGAGATCGGCATGGTGCGCACGAAGGACCGCGAGATCATCAGCCCGAAGGCGGCGAACAGGAAGGGCAGGTAGACGAAGTCGGTGGCGAAGCTCAGCGGTGCCGCGAACTGCAGCTCCAGGGTGTTGTCGGCGAGAGCGGCGAGGACCAGGCCGCCGGCGGCGCCGGTGGCGAAGACGAACCAGGAGCGTTCCCGGCGCAGCGCCGACAGCAGCACGATCGCCAGCAGCAGCGTGGAGGTCACGGCGTCGGCGAAGGTCATCAGCGAATAGCCCCAGCCGGTGGTGAACAGTCTCCCGACGATCATCACCAGGGCCACCAGCAGGGCGACGGCGGCCGCGATGCCGATGGCGACCAGACCGATGCGGGCCACGCGACGGGCGCGGGTGCGGGGCAGGTAGCCCTCGTGGGCGCGCGGCTCCATCCCGATCAGGGCGCCGAGCAGCAGCAGGGGGACGCCGACGCCGATCCCGACGGGCGGGCCCTCGGGCAGGGACGCGAACAGGACCGGCAGGGACTGCACCAGATCGTCGATGACCACCCCGACGGCCACCAGCATCGCGGGGGCCAGTCCGGCCACCCGGACCACGCGGACGGCCCTCAGCGGCGGCCGCTTCGGGATCCAGCGCAGCAGGTGCACGGCGACGAGCGCCGCCAGGCCCACGCCGATCGCGGCCTTGCCGATGCCGTCCACGAGCACGCTGTGGGCCACCGTGAAGGTCGTGGTCATGGCCGTGGCCATGCAGATCAGGGCGAGCACGTCGCGCAGCGCGTCGAACAGGCCGAGCTCCCGGAACCGGTCCGGGAGGACGAACCCGTTGATGCCGGCCGGCGGGTCGTCGTCCTCGGCGTTGGGGGTGGTGCCGGAGCGGGCGTAGGCAAGATCGTGCGGGGTGCGCAGCGGCGCCGTGGTGGCGGGCCGGGCCGTCCCGCCCTCGGGATCCTCGGGGGAGGCGTCGGCCCCCATCCCGGACGGGGCGTCGCCCTCGGCCTCCGGATCGACCGCCGGGATCGCGCCGGTGACCGCGTCGGGCTCGGAGCCGACGGGCCGCTGCTCGGGGTCGCGGCCCGAGTGGTCGACGGTCCCGTGCTCGCTCGGCGGCCGGGCGGCCTCGGCGCGGCGCCGTGCGAGCAGCGGTGCGGAGTAGCGGTCGAACTCGGCCCGGTCGGGCAGACGTTCCGTGGGCAGGGTGTGCGGGTCGTCGCTGGCGAAGATCCAGTCCGCATCCTGGTTCTCGTCGCGGGGGCGATCCCTGTCCATCAACCTTCTCTTCCGTGGTCCGTCATGCGCGGGCCGTCGGTGATCCGGGGCCGCCTGCGCAGATGCGTCTTCGATCATAAGGACGCGAGGGCCGCCGCCCCCTGCGGCGCGCCGCAGGACCCCGGGCCGGGACCCGATGCGGGACTCCCGATGCGAGACTACAGATGCAGGCGCTTGGCGAGCTCGTGGCGGGTCTCGGCGCCGCGGGCCAGCTGCAGCAGCACCAGCGCGGCCACGCTGAGCGCCCCGCAGATGGCCGAGGGCAGCGGCGTGGTCACCCAGCGCAGGCCGAGGAACACCAGCGGGGTCAGACCCAGCAGCACCACCAGGCCGCTGTAGACGATGTGCTCGCCGACCTCCATCCGCATCAGGTGCACGATGATCATCAGCGCGAGCAGCGAGGAGGCGCACAGGATCGGCACCGCGTACGTCAGGGACCAGGCGCTCCATCCCAGCAGGTAGTCCCAGTACACGGTGACCAGCCCGACCAGGACCACGAAGTACACCGTGGACTTGGCGAGGTTGCGCCGTTTGTGCACCGCCATCAGCACCACCAGCCAGAGACCGGCGATCGCCAGCCACACCGAGCGCAGCACGCCCAGACCCGGCACGCCCGGGGTGATCAGCAGCTGCACGGCGAAGGAGACGAGGACGACGCCGATCGAGGTCAGCACGAGGGCGCGCAGCAGGCGGCGGCGGGAGAACCGCAGCGGCACGGCGGGCAGGGGGCCGACGCCGGGATCCCCCGCCAGCGGCCCGCTGCACAACGGGCAGCGGGACCAGTCGCCCTCGACATCGACCTCGCAGTCGCGGCAACGGCTCATGGCCCCCCCTCCCCCGCTGCCGCGAGCTCGGCCTCGGTGGTGCGTGCCGCGGCGACGGAGACGTCGACCCCGGCGTCGGTGAGGATCCGGACGAACTCGCGGACGTGATCGGTCTCGACGAACGGGGAGGTGAAGGAGATCGTCAGGACGTCGCCGTGGGAGATGACGGAGATCTGGGGCCGCACGGCGGAGACGTGGAACAGCAGCCGCTGCACGTGGGCGGCGGACGGCTCCGGCATCGTGACCCGGCCCAGGTTCGAGACGGCGACGGTCAGTCCCCGGTTGTTGGCCCGATTCACCTGCGACAGGATCACGTCCTTGAGCGGGCGCGGCACCACGCGCAGCAGGGGCATGCGCTCGAAGCGGAGGAAGCGGCGCAGATTGTGCTCGAGGTGGTCCGCCGAGGCCTTGGCCCGGAAGTCGCACTCCAGCGCCCGGCAGATGCGTCCCAGGGAGTCGTCCCCCTCGCCGTAGGTGTGCTGGATGCGGGTGGTGGCGAAGAAGTTCCGCGCCGAGGTGGACGGGAAGAACTGCCGCAGGTTCACCGGCACCGAGGCGGCAAGGGTGCGGGCCTTCCCCAGCCCGCCCGAGGAACGTCGGACCGCGTCGAACAGCACTGCGGTCAGGTACATCGTCAGCGCGGCGCCCTCGGCGCGGGCCAGGCCCAGCACCGGGGCGGCGGGCATGGTGAGCTCGACCAGGCGCGGACGGGAGTCCGGCGTACGGGTCCCGCGCAGATGGTGCACCGGGGAGTCCGGCGGCGCCGGCCGCTCCTCGCGGGCCTCGCTCTCGTCGTCCTCGACGTCGACCGCGACGGTCAGAGGGGCCGGAGCGGCCTCGCGGCTGAAGGCGGCGCGCTCCGCCCACGCATCGGGCCGACGGCGGCGCCGTCGGCGGCGGAAGTAGTGGACGAAGTCGTCGGTGGTCAGATGGTGGACAGGCTCCGTGGGGGCCGGTGCGGCGGCGGCCGGCGCTGCAGCGCCGTCGCGGTCGGGCTCGTCGCTGCCGGGCAGGGCGGGGTCGGGGAAGCGGCGCCGCACGTAGGCGGCGACCAGGTCGGTGAGGAACCACAGGGCGCCGGTGCCGTCGGCGAGCGCGTGGAACACCTCGAGGCTGATCCGGCGGTGATGGTGCATGACGCGGAACAGCAGCGTGCGCCGGTCGGCCTGGTAGATCGGGGCGCAGGGCGCGGTCTCCTCGGCGATCACCTGCGGCTGCAGGTCGCTGTCCTGGAGGTAGTACCAGAACACGCCGCGGCGCAGCACCGCGTGGTAGAGCCGGTAGCGCTCGTAGGTGGACTCGAGGGCCTCCTGCAGCAGCTGCGGGTCCACCTCGTGGTCCAGCTCGGCGCTCAGGCGGAACACCTTGGGGTCGACCTCGCTGCGGGCGGCCAGGAAGATGTTCGAGGCGTTGTCCAGCCGCACCCAGGCCTCGCGGCTCACAGCGGCTCCTCGAGGAACTCGTCGATCACCTCGTAGGCGTCCCGCAGGGTCCTCGAGAAGCGCGGCAAGGTGATGAAGCCGTGCAGCGCCTCGGGCACGCAGTGGATGCGCACCGCGGTGCCGGCCCCGGCCAGGGCCTGCCCGTAGGCCTCCCCCTCGTCCCGCAGCAGGTCCAGCTCCGCGGTGATCACGAGGGTCCGGGGCTGCGCGGTGAGGTCGCGCGCCATCAGCGGGGAGACGCGGGGATCCTTCCGGTGCGCGGGGTCGGGGACGTACATCTCCATGTAGTCCTGGACCTCGGTGGTGGTCAGACGGTAGTCCGCGCCGTGCTCGCGGACCGAGGCGAAGGGGCTGGTCGCCGGGTCGTGGTCCCAGTGCGTGACCGGGTACAGCAGGATCTGGCGGCGCACCCCGACGTGGCCGCGCTCGCGCAGCAGCAGGGACACGGCGGCGGCGAGGTTGCCCCCGGCGGAGTCGCCGACCAGCACGATGCGGCCGGGGTCGTCGAGGTCGGCGCGCCCGGGCTCGTCCAGCAGCAGGCGCACCACCTGATAGCAGTCCTCGAGGCCCGCCGGGAAGGGGTGCTCCGGGGCGAGGCGGTAGTCGACCGAGACGACGACGCACCCGGTGAGGTCCGCCATCGTGGCGCAGGCCGGGGTGTAGCTCTCGATGTCGCCGGTGACCCAGCCGCCGCCGTGGAGGAACAGCAGAACGTCCTCACGCCGCTTCTCGCGGGGCTGGAAGACCCGCACCGGCACGTGGCTGCCGGGGTCGCCGGGGACGGTGCGCCAGGAGGCGGCCCGATATCTCGTGCGGGGGAGCGCCGTGAGGTGGCGCTGGAGGCGGCGGACCTTCTGGTAGTCCTCGCGCATGTTCAGCCGCGGCGCGGCGAACACCCTCAGCAGCGGCCGCAGCAGCGCTCTCACGCGCTCACGGCCGGTGTCGACGGGGCGGGGCGTTCCATCGGCCCAGCATAGACGGACGGCGGAGAATGCCGACGAGCGGGCCGGGCGGGCATCGCCTCAGCGCAGCTCGCGCTTCTCGGCGGCGAAGCGCACCGCGGGCCCGACCCCGAGCCGGCCCTCCCCCATCTCGTGCACGGGGCCGATCAGCACACGGTGGGTGGCGGCATCGACGGCCTGCTGGACACGGATCGCGAAGTGGGCGAGGGTGCCCGGCAGGATCGCGTCGCCGTCGGCCGTGCGGGTGATCTCGAGGCCGCTGAACAGGCCGACCAGTGGGGCGCCCGGAGTGCCGAAACGATCGGCCAGGTGCTGTTGGTCCGCGGCCAGGACGCTGAGGCAGAAGTGCCCCGACTCCTCGGCGGCCTCGGCGACGCGGGACATGCCGTACAGGGCCACCAGCATCGTGGGCGGGTCGTAGGAGAGGTCGAGATAGGAGTCGACGGTGACGGCGATGTCGTGGCTGCCCTGTCGGGTGCTCACGACCGCCAGCCCCGCCGCGATCAGGTCGCTGAGACGGCGATACTCGGCTTCGTCGACCGGCGCGGCCTCGTCGTCCGGAGGATTCCGCGGGACGGAAGGATTCTGCGGCACGGATCAGCGGGCCGTGGGGACCATGCGGGCGCGGGCCGCGTCGGAGCCGACGACCTCCTTGCCGAAGGGGAAGCAGGTGACGGGGATGAGCTTGATGTTCGCCCAGGCGAGCGGGATGCCGATGATCGTGACGGCCTGGGCGACGGCGGTGACGACGTGGCCGATCGCCAGCCACCATCCGGCGATGACGAACCAGAGCACGTTGCCGAGCGCGCTGCCGACGCCGCCGCGACGGGTGTCGACCACCTCGCGGCCGAACGGCCAGATCACGAAGCCGGCGATCCGGAACGATGCCAGGCCGAAGGGGATCGTGACGACGAAGATGCAGGCGATGATCCCGGCGAGCACGTAGCCCAGGAACAGGGACCATCCCGCGGTGAGCAGCCAGATGATGTTCAGGATCAGGGCGAGGAGGGAGCGCATGCCGCCAGCCTAGGCATCCCGCCGGGACGCGGCCAGGGGGCCAGCCCCCGCGCGGGGGTGCGGGGAACCGTTCGGCGGCGGAGCCGCGGGAGAGCCGGCGCGTGCTCCTGGCGGGATCCGACGAGCATCACGTCCACGGCGCGGGATCCGGCGGACCGACGCGACTACCCTGGTCGCATGCCTGCTCCCGAGATCGCGCTGACCGAGCGCTTCCAGTCCGCCTTCGCCTCCGCCTTCGGGCCCGAGTACGCCGATGCGGACCCGATCATCCGTCCGTCCCAGTTCGCGGACTTCCAGTGCAATGCGGCGATGGGTCTGGCGAAGCGCCTGGGGCGGAAGCCACGCGACATCGCCACCGACATCCTGGCCGCCGTGGACCTGGACGACATCGCCGAGACGCCCGAGATCGCGGGCCCGGGCTTCCTGAACATCCGCCTGCGCACCGCATGGATCGCTGATCAGGCCGGGCAGCTGGCCGCCGACCCGCGGCTCGGTGCGCCCGTCCCGGAGCACGCGGACACCGTGGTCATCGACTACTCGGCGCCCAACGTCGCCAAGGAGATGCACGTCGGCCATCTGCGCACCACCGTGGTGGGCGACTCGATCGCGCGCACCCTGGAGAAGCTCGGGCACACGGTGATCCGCCAGAACCACGTCGGCGACTGGGGCACGCCCTTCGGCATGCTCATCGAGCACCTCCTCGAGGTGGGCGAGGACAGCGCCGAGGCGGAGCAGCTGAAGACGGACCCGAACAGCTTCTACCAGGCGGCGCGGGCGGCGTTCGACGCCGGCGGGGACTTCGCCGACCGTGCCCGGAAGCGGGTCGCGACCCTGCAGTCCGGCGACGGCGAGTCCCTGCGGATCTGGGCCCAGCTGGTGGAGCTGTCCAAGCAGTACTTCCACCGCATCTACGACATGCTCGGCGTCACGCTGACCGATGCGGACCTCGCGGGCGAGTCCACCTACAACGATCAGCTCGAGATCGTCTGCAAGGACCTCGAGGCCGAGGGCATCGCGACGATCTCCGACGGCGCTCTGTGCGTGTTCCCGGAGGGCTTCACGGGTCGGGACGAGCAGCCGCTGCCCCTGATCGTGCGCAAGTCCGACGGCGGCTACGGGTACGCCACCACGGACCTCGCCGCGGTCCGCCACCGCGTGCGCGACCTCGGCGCGGACCGCATCGCGTACGTCGTCGGCACCGCGCAGGAGCTGCACTTCCAGATGGTCTTCACGGCCGCCCGCGAGGCCGGCTGGCTGCCCGCGGAGGTCGACGCCCAGCACGTGAAGATCGGTTCGGTGCTCGGCGAGGACGGCAAGATCCTGCGCACCCGCTCCGGGGCCTCCTTGCGGCTGATGGCGCTGCTCGAGGAGGCCGTCGCGACGGCCCGCACCGTGATCGACGAGATGCGCCCGGACCTGCCCGAGAGCGAGCGGACGCAGATCGCCCACGACATCGGCATCGGCGCCGTGAAGTACGCGGACCTGTCGACCGCGCACGACTCGGACTACACCTTCGACCTGGACCGGATGCTCGCCCTCACGGGCAACACGGCCCCGTACCTGCAGTACGCGGTGGCCCGGATCCGCTCCATCTCCCGCAAGGCCGAGGCGCAGGGCATCGTCGCGGCCGCGTCCCCGCGGATCGAGAACGACGCCGAGCGGGCCCTGGCCCTGCAGCTGCTGGATTTCGGGCCGACGCTGGCGACCGTGGGCGCGGCCTACGAGCCGCACCGGCTGTGCGCCTACCTGTTCTCCCTGGCGCAAGCGTTCACCGCGTTCTACGACGCCTCCCCGATCCTCCAGGGGTCCGACGACCAGCTGCGCTCCGGGCGCCTGGCTCTCGCGCAGCTGACCGAGACGGTCCTCGTCGAGGGTCTCGACGCCCTCGGCGTGAACGCTCCGCAGCGGATGTGACGGCACGGGGCGCGGCCGGTGAGCGCCGCCCGCGCCCCGGATGTCCGATATCTACAGTCTCGAGGCCGCTTCGCCCCGCGTTGTTACCCAACCGTGCCCGTACCCAGGGAAAATCCTCTGGTTCGCCCGGCGAAGGCTTTCTAGCCTGGGTGGGTGACTCCGATCAGAACCGTCCACGTCGCCCTCTGGGTGGCGTATGCCGCTGCGGTGGCGGCCCATGTCGGGGCTCTGCTGATGGACGCGGAGCTGCTGCGGCGGATCACGCAGCCGATGTTCGCGCCGCTCCTGATCGCGGTGGTGGTGACCGCGATCCCGCGGCGCACGCGCACCAGCGTCCTGATGGTGCTGGGGCTGCTGTTCGCCTGGGCGGGCGACACCCTCGCCGGGCTCGCCGCGGAGTCCGGGCAGCTGATCGCCGTGCTCAGCTTCCTGGCTGCCCTGGTCTGCTATTCGGCGGCGCTGGCGCCGCTGTGGAACCGCACCCGGGACACGTTGCGCATCGCCCTGGCCATCCCCTACGGCGGCGTCGTGATCGGGCTGTTCGTGGCCTGCGCCGACGGCGCGGGCCCGATGCTGCCGGCGGTGGCCGCGTACGCGGTCGCGCTGGCGACCATGGCTTTCCTGTCCGCGGGCGGGAACGGCATGACCTGGACGGGCGGGACGCTGTTCCTGCTGTCCAGCTCGATGCTGGCGATGGACTGGTTCTTGCCCGGCGCCGCGATCGCGTACAGCGGCGTGTGGGTGATGATCACCTACACGATCGGCCACGCCCTGCTGATCGCCGGCATGGTCCACGCCATGCCCGCGCGGCGCTGGTCGGCGTGCGCTCCGGGGGCCGCCCTGGTGATCGTCGAGAACTGAGAGCTCTCACCCCTGCACGAAGACCCTCTCGATGAGGTCGGCCTGTTCGCGGTGGACACGCTCGATGTCTTCGCCCTTGCGCACGAGCAGCTGCAGCCCGAGGCGGCCGCTGATCTCGCGGTAGACCACGTCCACCCCGTTCTCCTCGAGCTGCAGCTTCGCCACGCGCACGTCGGAGAGGAACAGGTCGCGCATCCCCACGCTGAGGTGCACGGGCGGCAGTCCCTCGAGGCTCGCGTTGATGGGTGAGAGGTCGGGGTCGTCCAGCGGGGTGCGGCCGGCGTAGCGACGGGCCGCGTCGCGCAGCAGGCGCCGCTCGTGGACGGGGTCGGCCTGGTCGGTCTCGGTGATCCCCGCGTTGGAGAGCTCGAGGTCCAGCCAGGGGGACATGGCGATCAGGGCGGCGGGGGCGGGGACGTCGGTGCCGCGCAGACGGCGGGCGATGGAGAAGGCGAGCCCTCCCCCGGCATGCTGTCCGGCCAGCACCCATGGCTGGTCGCCGAGGCGACCGTCGGCCACGAGCGCCGTCAGGACGGCCTCGGCGTCGTCGAGCGCGACGGGGTGCTGGTGGTCCGGGGCGTTGCGGTAGTCGACCATCAGTCCGGCGCATCCACGGGCGTCGGTCTGGCGGGACAACCAGGCCCAGTCGCTGGCGAAGGGACCGGAGACGTAGGCGCCGCCGTGGAGGAAGACGATCAGCCCGCGGTCGGCGCGGTGGCGATCGAGCCAGACGGTGCGGGTGCGGCCGATCATCTCGTTCTCGACGGCATGGGTCTTCTGCACGTGGTTCGGCGGCTGCGGGCTGCGGGCCTCGCGCAGCGCCTGATGGGTCAGGGTCGAGGGGATGGGGATCCGACGAACCGCCCGTGCTCCCGTGACCACTGCCTCGCGGACGCGACCCATGACTGCCTCCTACCTGCGACCCGCGGGTCGCTTCGCTGCGGATGCCTCCAGCGTAACGAACCGGGCTGGGACGGCGGGTCCCGGCGGGCGCCGATATCCTTCGGGGCATGACGTCTCCCCTCGATCCCACCGGACCGCTCCTGGTGCTCGCCGCGATGGCGGAGGAGGCGGCGCCGCTGATCTCCCGCCTCGAGCGGCCGGCGACGCTCGAGCCACCCTTCACCGAGGGGGTCGCCGCCGTGCGGGGCACGCTCGCAGGTCTCGAGACCGTCGTGGTCACCACGGGCATCGGCATCGCGGCGTCGACCGCGGCGGCCACCTGGGGGATCCTCTCCCACCGTCCGCGCGCGATGGTCGCCGCCGGTTCCTGTGGCGGGCTCGCGGCCGACGTGGAGGTGGGGACGCTGATCGTCGGCGATGCCTTCACCTATTCGATCGCCGACGCCACGGCCTTCGGCTACGCCCCGGGGCAGGTGCCGGGCGGCCCGGAACGCTTCCTCGCCGAGGGACCGTGGGCCGATGCCGCCGAGGAGTCGGCGCGGCGCGCGGCGGGTCCGACGGTGCCCGGCGGTGAGCAGGGGCCCGGCCACCGCCGAGGGCTGATGCTCTCCGGGGACGCCTTCGTGACCGCGTCGATCGCCGAGCCCATGCGGGAGCGGTTCCCCACCGCGCTGAGCGCGGACATGGAGACCACCGCGAGCGCGCGCACCTCTGCCGCGCTGGGAGTCCCCTTCGTGGCCCTGCGGGCGGTCTCGGACCTGTGCGGCCCGGCGGCCGGGCAGCAGTTCCACCTCGAGCTCGACCTGGTCGCGGAGACGTCCGCCCGCGCCGTCGAGGAGTTCGCCCGCTCCCTCGCCGTCTGAGCGGGCGGCGGTCGACCGGGCGGCGGGTCAGCGCGCGGCGGCGTGCAGGATCTCGGCGCCGTCCACGAGGGCGCGCACGTTCGCGCTGATCCGCTCGTCGGCCCCGACGGGGCGACCGCCGGCCCCGTGCGGCGTGATCAGGAAGCGCGGGGCATCCCACAGCGGGTCCTCCGCCGGCAGCGGCTCGGGGTCGGTGACATCGATCCCGGCGCTGCCGAGGGTGCCCGCCTCGAGCGCCTCGCGCAGGGCGACCTGGTCCACCGTGGCACCGCGGCCGACGTTGATCAGCACGGCATGGTCGGGCAGGGCGGCGAGCACCTCGCGGCCGACGGCCCCGGCGGTCGCCTCGGTGGCCGGGAGGATGTCGATGAGCACGTCGACCTCGCCCAGCTCGTCCAGCACGTCGGACTCGGCGATCACCGGGTAGCCGTCGCGGGTGCCGGCGCTGCGGGCGACGCCGCGCACCTCGGCGCCCAGGGCCGTCAGCGTCGGGGCGAGGGTGCGGGCGATCTGTCCGAAGCCCCAGATCAGCACCTTCGCGCCGATCAGCGTGGTGATCCGTCCGGCGGGATGCAGCGGCTGCAGGCCGCCCAGCTCGGTGGACCACTCGTGGCGGGCCTGCGCCTCGCGGGCTTCCGGCAGGCGGCGCAGGAGGCTCAGCAGCAGCGCGAGCGCATGCTCGCTGACGGTCAGCGAGTGCAGCCCGGCGCCGGCGGCGATCGTGACGTCCGTGCGGAAGCCCGCGGCGAGGATCCCGTCGATCCCGGCCGACAGCGACTGCACCAGACGCAACCGGTCCAGGTGCTCCGCGGCGGAGGCGAGATGCCGGCGGGAGGCGCCCCAGATCACCAGGACGTCGGCGTCGTGATGCTCGGCGGGGATCTCGGCGCGGGCGTCGACGGTGACGGCCTCCCAGCCCTGGGGCAGGGCGGGGTCCAGAGGCATGGTGTCGGGGAGCAGGATCTTCATGGCCCCAGGCTACGGTGACTGCGACGTCGCCGCGAAGGATGCTCACCGCCCGGTCGTCGCGGACCGCCGAGTCCCGGTCCGATACGATCGCGAGCATGCGATCTGGCTCCGGAGCGTCCCTGACGGCCCTTGGCAGAGCGCTCGGCGACGCCGTGCACGTCGTGCGCACCGTGTCCCGGCGCACGGAACGGCGGGTGCGCCGCACCGCGATCGCGAAACCGCTGTCCACCGGCGGGTTCCTCGGCGCCTCGATGACCACCTGGGTCTCGACCTCGCCGAGCCTGCTGCCGCGCACCTGGTGGATGTGGACCGTCAACTTCGGACTCTCGCAGATCTACGGCTACGCCGGCGGGGTGGTGGCGGAGTCGGTGATCCGCCGCGTGATGGACACCCTGGGGCTCGAGGTGGACATCGCCGAGGACCGGCAGGAGCGGGCACGCTGGATCGGTGCCGGTGCGCTGCTGAGCATCTCGGCCTACTCCTGGGTTCGCGGGGTGCTGCGGCAGCGCGAGATCAGCCATCTCGTCCAGGCCGAGCCCAAGAACCTCGCCACCCACGTGGTCGGCGCGATCGGCGGGCTCTCCGCCTCGCTCAGTGCGCTGGCGGCGGTGCGCGGCGTCATCGCCACCGCGCACCTGTACCGGGCGCTGCTGCGGCCCTATCTGCCGCGCCGGGTGGTCGGCGCTCTCTCGCTGGTCCTGACCGCCGCGACCGTCACGGTGCTCGCCGAGCGCCTGCTGCGCGGCCGGGTGCTGGAGCAGATGCTCGAGCGGGCCGAGGCCGCGAACCGGCTGATCTCCCCGGACGTGCCGCGGCCGAGCTCCCCGCTGCGCTCGGGCAGCCCCGAGTCGCTGCAGACGTGGCAGTCCCTCGGCGCCCCCGGCCGCAAGATCATGTCCTCCGGGCCGACGCCGGAGACCATCGCGGCCACCACCGGGGAGGCGGCGATCGAGCCGATCCGGGTGTACGCCGGCAAATCCACCTCCCGCACCCTCGAGGAGACCGTGGACGCGGTGGTGGCGGAACTGGACCGCACCGGGGCCTGGGACCGGGAGGTGCTGGTGCTGTTCACCGGGACCGGCACCGGCTGGCTGCAGGAGTGGTCGCTGTCCGCGATCGAGTTCCTCACCGGCGGGAACTGTGCCACCGCCTCCCTGCAGTATTCGGTGTACTCCAGCGCCCTGAGCTTCCTGCTGGATCTTCGCTCCCCGCGACGGGCAGGGCATCTGCTGTTCGACGCGGTGCGACGGCGCCTGGACGCGATGGACGAGGACGCCCGACCGCGTCTGTTCGTCGCCGGCGAGTCCCTGGGCTCCTTCGGCGGGCAGGCGGCGTTCCGCGACCTGCAGGAGATGCTCACGACGGTCGACGGCGCGGTGTGGACGGGCACCCCGAGCTTCACCCCGCTGTGGCGCGAGCTCGCCTCCCGCAGCCGGGACGGCGCCCCCGCCATCGCCCCGATCCTCGAGCACGGCCGCCACGTCCGCGTGGTCACGCGACCGCGCGATCTGGAGCTCAACTACTTCGGCGGACTGTACGAGCCGTGGCAACATCCGCGGGTGGTCTACGCCCAGCACCCCTCGGATCCCGTCGCCTGGTGGCGACCGTCGCTGATGTGGGAGGAGCCGGCCTGGCTGCGCCAGCGCGTGGGCCACGACGTCACTCCCGCGATCCGCTGGTTCCCCTGGATCACGTTCTGGCAGCTCGCGGCGGACATGCCGCTGTCGATCAGCGTCACCGGCGGCCACGGGCACGCCTATCACCAGGAGATGGTGCCGATCTGGGCCGCGGTGCTCGGGCAGGACGGCACGGATCCGCACGCGCGGCGACGCCGTCACGTGGCGATCATGAAGGCCATCCGCGAGGCGAACCCGAAAGCATGATCGGCGTCCCGGGAGACCTTAGGGCCTCGCGCCGGTGGCGACCGGGCGGGCCGGGTCGGCGCTCCACTGCGACCACGAGCCGGGGAACAGCCGCACCCGCGTGAAGCCCGCGCGCTGCAGGGCGAGGACGTCGTGCGCGGCGGTCACCCCGGAGCCGCAGTAGACGATCGCCTCCTGCTCGGCTCGTACGCCGGCGGCCTCGAAGCGTCCGCGCAGCTCCTCGGGGGCGAGGAAGGCGCCGTCCTGACCGAGATTGCCGGTGAAGGGGAGGTTCACCGCGCCGGGGACGTGGCCGGCGCGCGGGTCGACGGGCTCGACCTCGCCGCGGTAGCGCTCGGGGGCGCGGGCATCGATGACCAGGGACCTCCCGGAGGCGACCTCGTCGGCCGAGGCGATCTCCGTGACGGGCCACTCACGGGCGGGCACGTCGCCGGCCGTCGGCCGTACGTCGTCGGTGGCGAGTCCGCCGTCCCAGGCCGCCAGTCCCCCGTCGAGCACGGCGGCGTCGTGGCCGAGCGCGCGCAGCATCCACACCAGGCGCCCGGCCGGGGCGCCGGTGGTGTCGTCGTAGGCGACCACGCGGGACCCGGCGGTGACCCCGGCGCGGCGCAGCGAGGCGGCGAAGTCCTCCGGTGCGGGCAGCGGGTGGCGGCCGGCGTCGGCACGGGCGGGGGCGGCCAGCTCGGTGTCGAGGTCGACGTGGACCGCGCCCGGCAGGTGCCCTGCGAGGTAGGTGTGATGGCCCTTCGACCCGTCCAGGGCCCAGCGCACGTCCAGCAGATGAAGCCGTTCCCGGCCGGAGGCGGAGGCGTCGAGCAGCTCGTGGAGCCGGGAGATGTCGATGATCGGGGCGAGCGCAGCGGGGGCCATGCCCGGGATCCTACGCGTCGCTGGTCATGTCCGACACCTCCGAGAAGGACAGGTCAGGACTTGACCTGCAGGTCCGCGCGCACCAGGCGGTGGTCCGAGGTGGGGAACGGGGTCTCACCGGTCAGCTCGCTGCCCGGGGCGCCTCGCTTCGGCCAGTACACGGCGGACGAGGCGACCTGGAGGGACGTGTCGGGCAGCACGTAGTCCACGCGCAGGTTCCCGGGGCCGTCGTCGGCGAAGTCCGCGGTGTCGTAGCGGGCCTCCCCGGTGTGCTCGGCGTTCGCCCCGCCCTGCAGCTCGGCGGCCTCCACGGCGCCCGCGCTGCGGGGCTTGGTGTCGCGGATCCGGGGGTGGTTCAGCAGCTGGTCGATCGCGCCGGGCCAGGAGTCCCCGTCGTGGGGATCGGAGTTGTAGTCACCCAGGATCACGAAGGGTTCGCTGGGGGCGAGTCCGCCCCGGGTGCCGGCGTCGTCGACGATCCATTGCGAGCGCTGTCCGGGGCTGAGGTAATCGGCCCACAGGCGGATCTCGTCGCTGTTGCGGCGCTGATTGCGCTTCTCCGGCCCGTCGAAGCTGGGCGGCGTGGGGTGGGCGGCGAGCACGTGCAGGGTGGAGCTGCCGATCTGCACCGGGACGTCCCAGTGCGACTTCGAGCTCAGGCGCAGCACGGAGGCGGCCTCGGCGCTGTAGAACTCGGTGGGCAGCAGATTGCTGGGCATGTCCGCCCAGCGCAGCTTCTGGAAGGTGCGCACCTGCTCGGTGAGGATCGGGTGGCGGGAGAGGACGACCATGCCGTACTGCCCGGGGAACTCGCCGAAGCCCCAGGCATCGCCCGGACCGCCGACCGTGCCGTCCCCGTCGAGGTCGAGCTCGCTGGGCACTCCGGTGTTGACAGGAGCGCTGAAGGCATACGGGTAGTAGACGGGGGTGCGCCTGTTCTGGCCGACCTCGAGGTAGTTGCGGCGCAACAGGTCGATCCCGGCGCCGTCCTCGTCGTGATCGACCTCGTTGAGCAGGATGATGTCCGGATTGTTGATCTGGATGACCTCGGCGACCGCGCGGATCTGCTCGTCCTCGCCGGATTCGAGGTCACGCAGCAGCTCGCCCTCCTCGGGGCGGTTCAGCGAGACGTTGAACGTGGCCACGCGCAGGTTCTCGAACGGTCCGCCGCGGTAGGCCGGACCCGGCTCGGCGTGGGCGGCGGCTGCGGGCAGGCCGAGGCCTGCAGCCGCGGCGACGGTGAGCGCGCGGCGGCGACTGATGTGCGAGGGCATGGCTGCCATTGTGCAGGATTCATCGACCGCGGGACAAGCGGGGCACGGGGTCGCGTGAACGTTCCCTGATGTGATACCCGCGAGGCGGAGATGCGAGACTCGGGCCATGAGAATCGCGTTCCTGGGCACCGGCCGCATGGGCACCGAACTGGCCCTCCACCTGATCCCCGACCACCAGCTCACCGTCTGGAACCGCACGAGCGAGCGCACCGCGCGCCTCGCCGACGCGGGCGCCCAGGTCGCCGCCACGCCGGCGCGGGCCGTGGACGGGGCCGAACTGATCATCACCTCCCTGTTCGGGCCCGACGCCGTGCGCGAGACCGTGATCGCACCCGACCTGGTCCCGAGCGGCGTGCCCTGGGTCGACACCACCACCGTCTCCCCCGCCGACGCCGACGAGTTCGCCGCCGCGGTCCCCACCTATGTGGGCGTGCCGGTGGTCGGCTCGCTGGGTCCGGCCCGCGCCGGCTCGCTCGGCGTGTACGTCGGCGCCCCCGACGGGACACGACGCAGCCTGGTGCTGGATGTGGTGGCGCCGTGGGCCGACCCGGAGCGTCTGCACGGCGTGGATTCCGGGCGCAAGGCCGCCACCGGCAAGCTGCTGGCGAACCTGGCCCTCGCGGTCAGTGCGCAAGGGCTGCGCGAGGCGCTCGCGCTCGGCGAATCCGCCGGAGCCTCGGCCGAGGAGACCCTCGAGATGCTCGACGGCACCGGACTCGCCGTCATCGCCGGGATGAAGGGGCCCTTCGTGCGCGGCGAACGCAGCACCGACGGCGGCGACTTCACGGCCGATGCGATCGCCAAGGACGCCTCCCTGATGATCGACACGATCGACGCGGCCGCCGACGACGCCGGTCCCCGGCCCGGGGCGGATCTGCCGGCGCTGCGCGCGGCCCTGGCCTCGCTGGACGCGGAGATCGCGGCCGGGCGCGGGGACGACGACTTCTCCACGATCCTGCTGGAGGAGGCCGAGCGCACCGGGGAGTAACGTGACGCAGGACCCGTGGGCGCCCGCCCGGACCCTCGGGCGCCTGCCCGAACGAAGGAGTTCCCATGAGCAGTCCCGTCACCCGCCGCACCCTCTTCGCCGCCGGCACCGCGACCACCGCCGCCATCGGCCTCGCCCCGTCCGCTCTGGCCGCGCCGCCGGGCGAGCGCTCGGCGACCTTCACGCTCGACGCCGAGGTCCTGGACGGCGGGGAGCAAGTGGTCTCGGTGACGCTCGACGCCTCTCGGCGGGGCGGGCTGCCGACCGGCGATCTGCCCGTCTCCGCCTTCACTGTGCATGCGCGCGGCACCAATCCGCTGACCGGCGCCGTCGCCTTCGACCTCGACCGCCTCGTGACCGCGGCGCATGCGGACCACCGGGGCCGTATCACCCTCGCCCTCGAGCACGGCGACGGCGTCGAGGGCGCGACCACCCTCGACTGGATGGACGACGCCTCGCGCAACGTGCAGCTCGACCTCGAGTACACGATCACCCAGAACGCGCCCCTGCCCACCCGCAGCAGCGCGCACGAGTGGATCGCCTCGTTCCGGCAGGGCGATCTCGTCTCCCCCGAGGTCGACGCGTTCACCTCCCATCTCTCGGCCTCCGGCACCAACTACCGTGTGTTCAGCCCGCCCCGCCGCGGACGATCTGCCGAGCTCCCTCTCGTGGTGTGGCTGCACGGCGGCGGAGAGGGCGGCTTCACGGCGGACAGCACGACGTATTACGACAACGAGACCCAGCTGCGGGCGAACCGGGGCGCGCTCGGCGTCACGACCGACGCCGCCCAGGATCTCTTCGGCGGTGCCTACGTGGTCGCTCCGCAGTGCCCGTCGGCCTGGATGCTCGACGGCCCCGCCTTCGAGCCCTTGATCGACGAGATCATCGAGGAGGTCGCCGCAGCCCATCCGATCGACCGCGACCGGATCCATGTCACCGGTTGCAGCAACGGCGGATACATGACGTTGAAAATGGTGGTGGAGAACCCTGGTGTCTACGCCTCTGCGGTCCCGATCTGCGGGGTGGTCGAGGAGTACGGCGACTCCCCCGGGCCGCTGATCTCTGATGCGGAGCTGCGGGAGATCGCCGCGCCGACCTGGCTGATCGCCTCGGCCGACGACGGCACCGTCGATCCGCAGGCGAACACGGTCCACGCCCATGAGCTGATCGACGGCTCGATCATGTCGCTGTACGACACCGTGATCTGGGACGGCGTGCAGTACCCCGGGCATTTCTCGTGGATCTACGCGGCCCGCGACGATCCGGCCCATGAGGGCCGGAGCCTGTGGGAGTGGATGAGCGCGCAGGAGCTCTGAGAGGAGCACGGTCCAGGGACCGGGAGCAGGGGCAGGCGCTCAGATCCCGACGGCGTCGAGCACCGCGCGCGCCGTGGCGCGGGGATCCTCCCGGATCGCGACCCCGACGTCCTCCACCCCGGCGTCATCGAGGACGGCGGTGAGCTCGTCGTAGCGCTCGAGATGCCAGACGAGGCCGCCGGGGTCGAGGTCGTGGCGGCGGTGGAGGCGCTCGCGCACCAGGTCGCGCGGGGCGGTCAGGCGCACCACGGTCAGCGGGCAGCCGCATGCCACCTCGTAGGCGGGGCGGTCCTCGCGCGCCTCCAGGACTCCGGCCGCCACCAGCACCAGCGCTCCGGCGGCGCGGTACGTCCCGGCGACGAGCCGGAGGTTCTCGAGCTCGAGTCGGCTCTGGAAGGGGTCGTCGTCCGGGGCGGGCCAGCTGCGGCGCAACCAGTCCAGGTCGATCGCCGCGCCGGCGACGCCCTGCGCGGCGAGCTCCTCCCCGACCGCGTCGGTCACCGTGGTCTTGCCGACGCCGACCGCACCGGTGATCAGCAGGGCGCGAGGGCCGGTGGTCATCTCACTCCGCCGAGATGCGACGGACCCGCTGGAGGTGATCGGTCGAGTTCTCGCCGGCCATGGTGCGGGACTTCTGGCGGTTGTTGGTCCCGACCTTGCGGTCCCCGGTGCGGAGGTTGCCCACGGCGACGTCGGTCTCGCGCTCGAAATGGTGGCGCTTGTCGGTGTTGCGGTAGTACCGGTAGATGCCGCCGTAGACGGCCGCGAACACCGCCGGTCCGGCGATGAAGGGGAAGGCGATGCCGATGGCCCCGTCGCCGGACTCGGCCAGCAGCATCGGGGTGGCCGGGTCAGCGACCAGCTCAGCCAGCAGGGGAAACATCGTCCACGCTCCGTTCGTCGTCTCGCCCGATCGTCACCGTCGGCCTCCTCATCATCCCGCCAGGAACCAGCCGAAGCCGACCACGGCGCCGATCACGGCGGCCACCGAGCCGGCCGCGCAGGCCGCTGCGAAGATCTTGGGGTGGGAGACGGGCACCGAGCCCATGGTGTTGCCGTTGCGGGCGTTGACCGCGATGTAGTGGACCAGCGAGCCCTCGCCCTGGGCGGAGTCGGCGTAGCTGTACAGCCACACGGGCACGTACACGGCGACCCAGCGGGTGCCGTGCACGGTCACGCCCTCCTCCGTCCAGCGCACGCCGCGGTCGTACCGGCTGATCGTCGGCAGCGCCTTGGCCCGGGCGATCGCCAGGAACTTGTCCTCCACCACGTCGTCGACGTCGCGGATGTTGAGATCGCGGCGCTCGGAGGTGAAGTTCTTGAGGTAGTTCGAGTTGTAGGCGACCGCGTTCTCGACGTCGTAGGGCCGCACGGCCCCGAGGATGTTGTTGGTCGCCTGCGAGCTGTCGTGGATGTCGAAGCGCTGCGCGGACTCGACCGTGAGGTCGTCGACCAGCAGGTCGAAGGCCCGTTGGACGGAGAAGACGTCCGCGTCGTAGAACGTCTCGGACCGGGCGTTGTCCCCGCTGCCGGTGCGCACCGTGTACTGCCGGGTGGTGATCTCGCCGCGGCCGCCGAGGACGGCGTGCATGTTGCCGTCGACCACCAGGTACGGGATGTACACGCCCATCACGTTGTCGGGGACGAACTCCTGCTTGAAGCGTCCCTGCGCGAAGGCCTTGCGCTGACCGGCGAAGGCGTCGATCCGCGCGACGGCCTCCTCGCGGGTGAGCTGGAAGGGCAGCACCGCATCCGGCACCGCACCGTTGGGGATCTGGGAGTTCACCGACAAGGTCTGACGGCACCAGTGGCAGCGGGCCTGCAGCTCCTGCTCCACGTTGATCACGATCTCCGCACCGCAGCCCTGGCACTTCAGGGTCATCACCGTGACGTCCTCACGGACGTCGGCCGTGCCGGAGGCCATGGTGGCGCCGCGCAGGTCCGCGATGGAGGAATCGAGTCCGAAGGCCTCCTCCGCATTCTCCTCGTTCCACGCGTGGCGGCAGTAGGCGCAGACCAGGGCCTTCTGGGTGAGCGAGTACTGGATGTCCGTGCTGCCGCACCGCGGGCACTTGCTCAGCCCGTCGGCCTTCCCCGAGCTGGTGTCGATGATGCGTTCGCTGGAATGCTTCTGCGCGGCCTGCGTCGCGCCGCCGACGGAGTCGTCGCCGAGCATCTGCGGCGGCCGGCCCGAGGTCTGCTGCGGGGATCGGGCCTGCCCGGACCCGCCCTGGCCGCCCGGCCACTCGGGCAGCGAACCGGGGGCGGCGCTCCCGCCGTCGGGCGCGGCGAAGCGCCCGTCGTCAGAAGCGGCCGACGGGCCGGACTGCGCCGACTGGTCGTCCTGCGGCTCGCGGGCGGGGTCGGGCGGCCGCGCCCACGGCGCGTCCTGGGGGGGGGGGGACATGTCGGATCAGAGGCCGAGGGCGGCCTTCTTCGCCGCCTCGTAGTCCTCGTCGGTGATCAGGCCCTTCTCCAGCATCTCCTTGTACTGGGCGAGCTTGGCGACCGGATCGTCCTGGGCGGGGGCCGCCTGCTGCTGCGGAGCGGCCTGCTGCGAGGGCTGGCCCTGCTGCTGCGGGGCCGCCTGCTGCTGCGGCTGGCCCTGCTGACCGGGAGGCGACCACGGCTGCGCCGGTCCCACCATGCCGCCGGCGGCCCCCATGCCCGCCCCGAACATGGCCAGGCCCGCACCGCCGCCGGTCTCCCCGGCGGACTCCACACCGCGGGCGGCGGCCTGGTTCATGAAGGACTGCGAGCGGGCGCCGGAGAGCGCGTCGGCCTTCTGCACGTCGGCCAGCAGCTCGCGGGTGCGCTGGTCGTACTCGATGGAGACGATGGCGGTCTTCACGATCGCGAGGCCGCGGTCGCTGGACCAGCGGTAGCCCTCCTCGACGGCGGCCGAGAGGGACTGCGCGAAGCCCACCGAGTCGCCCTGGATGCGGGAGATGCGGTTGCCCTTGTCGGGATCGTTCGTGTAGCGCGAGAAGGCCGCCGCGAGCGAGCCGACGACCTCGCGGAACAGCTGGGACCCGGCGGCGTTGTCGACGTCGGAGAAGTCGAAGACGGGGGCGTTCGCGGAGATGAAGGAGGCCGGCACGAAGTTGTGCACGAACAGCAGCGGGTCGATGATCCGCAGGGTGTACGAGCCGCGGCACACCGCGCCCACCTGCGCGTTGAGGTACGCGTCGTCCCAGTAGATCTCCGACTGGGTGCCGAACTTGTTGCCCGGGATCTCCTTGAGGCTCACGTAGAAGGCGAGCTGCTGCGAGGAGGGGCGGCCGCCGAACTTGAAGCGCTCCCACGAGGTCCCGACGGTCGAGGCCAGCATCTCGTCCCCGGCAAAGACGGAGCGCGCATCGGGCGAGGTGTCGTTGAACTCGTAGCCGCCGGCCTCGGTGATCAGGCCCGTCGCCCGGCCGTCGACCACGGTGATCAGCCCGTACCCCTGGGGCACCAGGATCTTCGAGCCGTTGGAGATGATGTTCTCGGAGCCGCGCGTGTTGGAGCCCCGCCCGGCGTTCGTGCCCTTCGGGACCGCCGGGAACAGCGCCGCCGTCTGCGGCAGTCCGTTGGGGACGGTCAGGAAGTCCTTCCACTGATCGGCGAGCATCCCGCCGACGGCGCCCTTGAATGCCTGGATGAATCCCATGTGATCTCCTTCGTCTCCCCCGAAGCGTGTGGTCCCGGCCATGGTATCCCGTGCGCCCCGAACATCCCCTGGGTCCGCGCAGTACGGTGCCCGATATGGCGTGGCGACGGTTCCGGGACGTGCTCGAGGAGCACCAGGTGCCGATCTATCTGCTCGCGATCGGGGCCGGGCTCGCGCTCGGGGCGCTGCTGCCAGGATCCGCCGTGACGCTGGAGATCGCCGTGGAGCCCGCGATCGCGGCCCTGCTGCTGGTCACCTTCTGCGGGGTGCCGCTGCGTGGTCTGGGCGGTGCCGTGCAGGACCGACGCTTCCTGCTCTCCCTGCTGGCGGTGAACTTCGTGGCGGTGCCGCTGCTGGTCCTGGTGATCACGCGCCCGCTGGCGGGCGCACCCGAGCTGCTGGTGCCCGCGCTCCTCGTGCTGCTCGCCCCCTGCGTGGACTACGTCATCGTGTTCACCGCCCTCGCGGGTGGGGCGAAGGGGCAGCTGCTGGCGGCGACCCCGCTGCTGATGCTCGTCCAGATGCTCGCGCTGCCGGTGCTGGTGCCGCTGCTCGCCGGCGGCGGGGTGAGCGGGCTGTTCTCCCCCGTCCCCTTCCTGCGGGCCCTGGTGCTGCTCATCCTGCTGCCGCTGCTGGCCGCGGCCCTCATCCAGCACCTCGCTCCGCACTGGGACCTCTCGGCGGCGATGGTCCCCCTGATGGCGGCGACGCTGGTCACGGTCGTCGGCTCCCAGACGCCGCGCGTGCTGGCGACGGGGACGTCCCTGCTGGTGCTGGTGCCCGTCTACGTCGCGTTCCTGGTGCTCGCCACGGCCGCCGGGATCCTGGTCAGCCGTCACGCAGGTCTGGACGTGCCGTCCGCGCGGGCGCTGACCTTCTCCGGCGCGACCCGCAACTCCCTGGTGGTCCTGCCGCTGGCCCTCGCCCTGCCCCTGCCGCTGGCCCCCGCCGCCGTGGTCACCCAGACCCTCGTCGAGCTGCTCGGGATGGTGCTGCTGGTGCGGATCCTGCCGCG
The DNA here is from genome assembly GCF_001969445.1 of Brachybacterium sp. P6-10-X1. Taxonomy (NCBI): domain Bacteria; kingdom Bacillati; phylum Actinomycetota; class Actinomycetes; order Micrococcales; family Dermabacteraceae; genus Brachybacterium; species Brachybacterium sp. P6-10-X1. The sequence continues at coordinate 3,870,832 of NZ_CP017297.1, read as the reverse complement.
TCTGATCAGGGACGGGCGGCGACCACCAGCACGGCGGTGATCGGGACGGCGAGCAGCCCGTCGGCCGTGGCGTGATCGCTCCAGAGCGCGCGCACCCGGGTCTCGATGTCGGCGCGCACGGCGTCCGTCTGCGCCCGATGGATGCTGCCGGCGCCTCCGACCCCGCCCGCGATCCCGGCCATGAGGTCATCAGCCGGGATCCGCCAGGTCCAGGAGATCTCCTCGGCCCGCCGGACCCGCAGGTCGGTCTCCTCCGCCAGGGATGCCAGGCCCTCGACGGAACGGGCGACGTCGAGGTGCTCGGGCAGGCGCGTGCTCGGCACCGCGACGGCACCCGCCTCCCGCGCGGCCTCTCCATAAGCAGCCAGGTGAGGACCGGGGGTGGCGGGCCAGATCGTCATCGCGATCGGGGCCGACGGCGCGGCGACCCGCGCGAGGTCCCGCACCGTCGCGCGCGGATCGGGCACGTGATTGACCACGAAATTCGCGGTGACGGCCGCGGCGGAGGCGTCGGCGAGCGGGAGGGACGGCGCACCGGCCTCGCGGACCTCGACGGCGTCGGCGACATCGGCCGATGCCGCGGCCTTGCCACTCAGGGCCACCATGTCCGGATCCGGGTCCACGGCGAGGACCCGTCGACCCTCCCGCGCGGCGGCGAGCGCGAGATCGCCGGTGCCGCAGCCGACGTCGAGCAGGACATCGGCGGATGCCGTGGACTCCAGCAGCGCCGGGATCGCCCCGGCGCAGAGTGTCGCGAAGGAGCGGCGGTACGCGGCGGCGACGCCGTGGAAACTGCTCATGGCCCCATTGTGCGCGCGGTGCTCGGCGGTGGCGTCAGCCCGTGATGTCGTACCGGGCCAGGCGACGGGTGTCGCCGGAGCTCTGCAGTGCGAGCAGCTGAGCGTAGATGCCGCCGCTGTCGGCGAGCTCGGCGGGGCTGCCGATCTCGTCGATGTTCCCGTCGCTCAGCGTGATGATGCGGTCCACCTCGGCGATCGTGGAGAGGCGGTGGGCGATGATCAGCGAGGTGCGCCCGGTCATCAGCTGGTCGAGCCCCTTCTGCACCTGGATCTCCGCCTTGGTGTCCAGCGCCGACGTGGCCTCGTCGAGCACCAGCACCGGGGCGTCCTTGAGGATCGCGCGGGCCACCGCGATGCGCTGGCGCTGCCCGCCCGAGAGCTTCAGGCCGCGTTCGCCGATGACCTGCTCGTAGCCGTCCGGGAAGCGGAGGACGAAGGCCTCGGCATTGGCTCGGCGCGCCGCGAGGGCCACGTCCTCGTCGCTCGCCTCCGGGCGGCCGTAGGCGATGTTCTCCCGGATCGTGCCGGAGAACAGAGAGGCGTCCTGGAAGACGACGCCGATCCGCGAACGCAGCTGGTCCAGGGGCAGGTCCGCGCTGGGGCGCCCCGCCACCTCGATGCTCCCCCGACGCGGTTCGTACAGGCCCAGCAGCAGGTTCACGATGGTGGACTTCCCGCCGCCGGACTCGCCGACCAGGGCGACCTTCTCGCCGCGGTCGACGTGGAAGTCGATCCCGTGCAGCACGTCCTCGTCGTCCTCATAGGCGAAGTCGACCTCGTGGAACGAGATCACGGGAGCGCCGGGCACCGGCTGGACCGCGGCACCGGCCGGCTCCCCGTCGGCCTGCTCCCCGTCGGCCGGCTCCCCGTCGGCCGGCTCCCCGTCGCCTGGACGGGCCGCCATCAGGGCGGCGGTGCGCGGATCCACCTCCGTCTCCATCACCCGGAAGTAGTCGCGCGAGCCGGCCAGCGCCCGCTGGGCGGAGTCGATCACGAAGCTCATCGACTCCACCGGAGCCTTGGCCATGCTCATCAGCTGGACCAGCAGCACCATCTCGCCGAGGGAGAACTGCCCCTGGACGGTGCGCACGAAGATGATCACGTAGATGCCGAAGAAGACGACGTTCAAGAACGCTCGGCGGATCACGTCCATGCGGTGCCAGTGCGCGGACTGCTCGCGGGTGATGTCATCGGTGGAACCGAACCGGCGCGAGAAGTCCGCGAGCTCGCCGCGCTCGCGCACGAAGGACTTCACCACCCGGATCTGCCCGACGACCTCGGCGAACCGCCCCGAGGCGATGTCGACCTGCTCGTTCTTCTCCGCCTCGAGCCGCTGCCACTTCACCGACGTCAGGGAGGTCAGCCACACGTAGACGGGGAAGACGATCAGCAGCAGCAGGGTGAGCGGCCAGGCGTACCAGGCGCTGATCACCAGCACCGCGAACGTGGTGATGAGCATCGAGGCGAAGGAGTTCGACATCATCTTCACGAAGTTCGTGACCTCGGTGATCGACCGGTTCAACCGGGCGACGATGGTGCCGGTGATCTCGCCGTCGAACCAGCGCTGCGGCAGGTGGAGCAGCTTGTCGTAGTAGCGCACCGAGAGGATCGTGCGCATCCGGTTGCTCATGACGTCGCCGAACCAGCCGCCGACGTTGGAGACCACCGTGGTGATCAGCTCGGCGAGCAGCACCGCCGCGGCGATCAGCACGACGGAGCGCACGGCGGTGGCGACCTCGGTCTCCCCGCTGACGGCGCCCGTGACCGTGTCGGTCGCATGACCGATCAGGAAGGGGACGGCCAGGCCCGCTGCCGCGGTGAGCACCGAGCAGACGATGACGGCGGTGTACAGAGGGGCCAGGGACCGGGTGAAGTGGACGATGCGCAGCAGGGACGACACGTTTCACGACCCTAAGCGGTGCAGGCGACGCCGACCAGAGGGCGAGAGCGCGCGCGGTGACGCCCACAGCGAAAGGCGGCGGGGACGGGAGCCGCCCTCCGGCGGCTGCGCACGAGCAGGCGGTCCGACACGTCGGAATCGCCCTGCCTCTTCGACACGTCAGACCGCCTGCCGATGAGCAACCGGGAGGTTCGGGGTCAGGCGGTCAGGCGGTTGGAGCAGTCGGATCAGTCGGACTTCGGCCCCACCACACCCAGCAGCACACCGAGGGTGGCGCGCTCCCCCTGCCTGCGGCGGCGGATCACCCCGGCGGCCAGGGCATAGGGCACGAGCATCACGAAGCCGACGGCGCTCAGCAGCAGGATGGCCACCACGATGGAGCCGTCCCCGGCGCCGGTGCGCGCGACGAGCAGGGCGGCGGCGATGTTGCGCTGGCTGGTGAGGATCGCGGGCCCGTCGTCGACGGTGAGGGTGTCCCCGGCGAGGTCCCCGGAGATGCGCCCTGCGACGAAGGCGATCGCCACCAGGCCGACGGCGACCAGCATCGCCGGGGAGAGCACGAGGCTCAGCACGAGGCCGGTGTTGGAGCCGAAACCGGAGAGGAACATGAGCACCGCGGAGACCGCGGCGACGCTGCCGGCGACGCGCGCGAACTGGTCCGACCGCTTCGGCCACACGGCCGCGATGACGATGCCGGCGATCATCGGCGAGAGCATGGTGCCCAGCAGGAGCCGGGCCACCGCCCAGCCGTCGACCTCCACGTCCTGGAGCACGAAGGGCACCACCAGCGGCATGAACACGATCGAGCCCAGCAGCAGCACCGCCATCGGGCCGGCGGTCTCCCCGTAGGGGATGCGGGCCATCGCCCCCAGTTGCAGGACGAACGGGGCGCCGGCCGCGCACAGCGCGATGATGAAACCCTCCCCGGTCTGGTACGGCAGCAGGCCGTTGAGGATCCAGACGAGCAGGGTGCCGACCGCCGGCACCACCACGAAGTTGGCTCCGAGCACGGAGAACACGGTGCGGCGGTCGCGCAGCTGGTTGCGGAAGGCCCGCAGCGGGGTGCGCAGGCCCATGGAGAGCATCGACGCGATCGCGAAGACCGGGACGCTGATCTGGATCAGCAGGCCCAGCAGGGATTCGATCGTATGCACCCCGGCAGGTTACGCGGCCGCTCTGGGAACGTGCACGTCCATTCGCCCCCGGCCGTTCCAGCCGGCCAGATCCAGCCGGTCAGATCCAGCCGTTGTCCGAGGCGGTCCTCACCGCCTCGGCGCGGTTGCTCACGCCCAGCTTCCCGATCGCGGCGGAGACGTGGTTGCGCACGGTGCCCTCGCTGAGGAACAGCGACGTGGCGATCTGCGCGGTGGTGATGCCGGAGGCGGCGCTCTGCAGCACCGCGGTCTCCTTCGCGGTCAGCGGGCTGGGGCCGACGGCGAGGGACTGGGCGGCGAGCTCGGGATCCACGACGCGCAGGCCCTGGTGGACGCGGCGGATCGCATCGACCAGACGCTCGACGGGGGTGTCCTTGACCATGAACCCCTGGGCACCGGCCTCCATGGTGCGGCGCAGGTACCCGGCCCGGCCGAAGGTGGTCAGCACGATGATGCGGGGACCGTCAGCGTCCACCTCCTGCAGGGCCTGGGCGACGGCGATGCCGTCCTCCGGTCCGGCGCTGCCATCGGCGGCGTTGCCGGCAGGCATCTGCACGTCCAGCAGGAGGACGTCGGGGCGGTGCTCGGCCACGGCGGCGAGCGTGCTCGCCCCGTCGGCCGCCTCTGCGACCACCTCGAGATCGGATTCGAGGCGCAGCAGCGCCACCAGCCCCGAGCGCAGGATGGACTGGTCGTCGGCGACCACGAGGCGGATCATGTGTTCTCCCCTCTCGGCGCTCGCATCGGCTCTCCCATCGTCGCGCGCAGCGTGGTCCCCCGCTCGTCCGAGGTGATCTCGAGGCCGCCGCCGGCGACGGCGAGGCGGGCCTCGAGGCCCCGCAGGCCGGAACGGACGGCGGAATCCGCGATGCCGACGCCGTCGTCGGCGACGGTCACGGAATCCTCCTCGACGGTGATCGTGGCGCGGGTGGCGCGGGAGTGGCGGACCATGTTGGTGACGCCCTCGCGGATCACGAACCCGAACAGCTCGGCGAGCTCGTCGGACAGCGGCGGCAGCGCGGTGGGCACCTCGGCCTGAATGCCGACGGTCGCCAGCACGGTGCGGGCCGAGGCGATCTCCGTCGCGGCACGCACGTGCTGCATGCCGCTGGCGGTCGAGCGCACGTCCGAGAGCGCCTGACGGACCGTCACCTCGATGTGCTCGAGCTGCTCGCGGGCGGCGTCGGGATCGGATTCCACCAGACGCCGGGCGAGCTGCGCGGAGATGGTCAGCGAGGTCAGGGAGTGGCCGACGAGATCATGGAGGTCGCGGCCGATGCGCTCGCGCTCGGCGACGACGGCGAGCACGGCGTTGCGGGACTGGGCGGCCTCCAGCTCCTCCTGCAGGACCTGCTGGCGGATGCCGTAGCCGATGCCCCAGCTCATCAGCATGCCCATCCCGGCCAGCCCCGCCGCGACGTAGATCCCCAGCACGAGCGCGATGACGAACACCGTCAGGCTCATGGCGATCATCGTCGGGAGTGCCCATCTCCAGGGCAGCAGCAGCACGTGCGTCATGGCCTGGAACATCACCATGTACAGCACGTTCTCGCCGAGGATCGGGATCAGCGCCAGCAGCAGCGCGGTGCACGCCGTGAACCACGCCAGGCGCACGGGCTGCGGATAGAGGCCGATGCCGGTGCAGTAGACGAACAGCAGCCCGTAGACCAGCATCGCGACGGTCACGAGTGCGGCCCAGGGGCCGGGGGCGCTGGCCCAGGCGAAGGCGATCGGGATCGCCACGAAGACGACCGGGGGGGGGGCGAAGGCCAGCCCTCCGGACTCGACGGCGGCGCGGTGGATCGCGAGGGGGGTGAGGCGCCGAGCCGCGGCGGTCCCCTCGCCGCCGCGCGCCCGGGTCCCCCAGGCCGGTTCGTCGCCGGTGATCATGAGCGACATTGTGTCAGCGTCGCCTCAGCGCCGGGTCAGGCCCACGGCACGGGACATGCTCACCGAGCAGATCAGGACCAGGACCAGGGTCCAGGCGCCGATCACCAGCACTCCGGTCACCGGCGGCTGGCCGCCGTACAGGGCCCATCCGCCCAGGGACGAGATCCAGGAGGTCGGGATCGCGTGGCCGACGGTCTGCATCCAGCCGGGGAACATCTCCAGCGGCATCCACAGCCCGCCGAAGATGGCCATCACCATCATCGTGACCACGCCGGCGGCCATCGCGGCGCCGCCCTTGAGGACCATGCCGAGCACGATGCCCACCAGGATCGTGGGCAGCAGTCCGAGCCACAGCACGGCGAGCGTGGCCAGGAACGGGCCGGGGCCCACCTCGACCCCGGTGGCCAGTCCCACCAGGCCCACGGCGAGCAGGGCCGGGATGATCACCGCGCTGGCGGCCATCACGGACCCGGTGAGGAAGGAGCGCGGGGACAGCCCCGCGACGATCAGCTGACGCAGGAAGCCGTTGCGCTGATCCTCCTGGATCTGGGTACCGGCCGTGACCGCGGCGCCGAGACCGCCGTAGGCGGCCATGTTGACCATGATCATGCCGCGCACCTGCCCGCCGGACTGGTCGCCGAACATCATCGAGAACAGCAGGTACATACCCACGGGCATGATGATGGTGAACACCATGAACATGACGTTGGTGGCCGTCATGCGGGTGGTGTGCAGCGCGTACCGCACGATCCGCGTGGTCTCCGACGGGGCTGCTGACGTGCGGGCGACGGGGGCGGAGGCGGAACTGAGGACGGCGGACTCTGCGGGGGCGGACATGGGATCGCTCCTCCTGGACGTGGTGCTCGGGGCGGTGGTCGTGGCGGTGGCGGGGACCGTGGTGCGGCTCATCGATCGGCTCCTTCCGAGGCCTCGTCCGCGGTGTGGTCGGTGATGCGCAGGAAGGCCTCCTCGAGTCCCGGCGCGGAGACCAGGACGTCGTGGACGGCGGAGGCCAGGTCCGTGGAGAACAGGGCGGCCAGCGCGGCATCCGAATCGGTGCAGACGGCGCGGACCCGCTCGGGGTCCGCCTCGTCGGGCCCGGCGCTCTCGATCCCCGGCAGCCGCGCGATCCGGGCGGCGTCGACACCGCGCACGGTGATCACGCGCCCGGCGACCACCGCGGCGATCTCGGGGCCGGTGCCGTCGGCGACCACGCGGCCGCGGTCCAGGACGACCACACGAGCGGCCTCGCGCTCCGCCTCGTCGAGGTGGTGGGTGGCGAAGACGATGGTGCGGCCGGTGGCGGCGACGGAGCGCATCTGGTCCCAGAAGGCGCGACGCGCTGCGATGTCCATGCCGACGGTCGGTTCATCCAACAGCAGCACCTGCGGGTCGCCGAGCAGGGCGATCGCGAAGCGGACGCGCTGGGCCTCACCTCCGGAGAGGGCGCCGATCTTGCGGGACAGGAGCTCGGTGATGTCCGCCTGCTCCGCCGCCTCGGCCAGCGGCATCGGATGGGCCTGCAGCGCGTGGAGCATCCGCAGCATGGAGCGCACCGTCTGGTCGGGCAGCATCGCCCCTCCCTGGAGCATGGTGCCGATCAGCCCGGTGCGGGTGGCTGTGACCGGATCGGTGCCGAGGATCGCCACCTCGCCGGCGTCCGGCCGGGCGAGCCCGACCATCATCTCCATGGCGGTGGACTTGCCGGCGCCGTTGGGCCCCAGCAGCGCGACGATCTCGCCGGGGCCGATCTCGACGTCGAGACCGTCGAGGGCTCGGATCTTCCCGTAGCTCCTGGTGACGGTGTCCAGTCGGATCGCGGGAGCGGGCGGGGCCTCGTCGGTGCCGGGGGCGGGGGCGGGGACGGTCGTCGTGTTCATGGTCCCGAGCCTCCCGCGCGGGGCCGGGCGGACCCAGGGCCGGCGATCATCTCGCACCCATGACAGTCGTCATGATGTCGCCTCGTCCGACTAGTCTGGATCGGTGCTGATAAGACAGGTGCGGCCCCTCGATGCCGCCGCTGGCGGGGCTCCGCAGCGTCTCGTGGACCTGCGGCTCCGCGACGGGGCGATCGTCGAGATCGCCCCGGGCCTGGCCCGGGCCGACGGTGAGGAGGTCCTCGACGGCGGCGGGGCGCTCGCGCTGCCGGGGCTGTGGGACCAGCACGTCCACACCGGTCAGCTCGCCCAGGCTCACGCGCGGCTGGACACCGGCGGAGCCGACAGCGTCGGCGTGATCCTGGAGCTGGTGCGCGGGGAGCTCGGCGCACGCCGGGACGCGCGCACCGACCCGCGGCAGGCGCTGATCGGGTTCGGCCACCGCCTGGTGGACTTCGCGGTGCCGCCGACGGTCCCGGCGCTCGACGAGGCCACCGGATGCGTCCCCACGGTGCTCATCGGGGGCGACGCCCACCACGCCTGGCTGAACACCGCCGCGCTGGAGCAGCTGGGACTGCCGCCGCGCGACGGGATCGTCGCCGAGGACGAATGGTTCGACCTCGCCCCGCGGCTGACCGAGCTGCCCGGGGTGGCCGATGCCGTCGCGACCGGGGCGGCGATGATGCAGCGCCAGGCGCTCGATCGCGGGGTGGTCGGCCTCGTGGACATGGAGTGGGGCCGGCCCTGGGAGGTCTGGCGCTCGCGCGGGGCGCGGATGCGGATCCGCACCGCGGTCTATCCCGCCGAGCTCGCGCACGCCCCGGGGCCGACGGGCACCGTCCTGGACGAGACCGGCCTGGTGACCATGGGGCCGCTGAAGGTGATCGTCGACGGGGCGCTCGGCTCCCACTCGGCCTACACCCGCGAGGCGTACACCGACGGTCACGGCTACGCCGGCCGGGGCGTGCTGAGCTACGGCGCGGACGAGCTCGGCGCCGCGCTGGGGCGGGCTCAGGACCAGGGGCTCACCGCGGCCGTCCACGCGATCGGCGATGCCGCCGCGCAGCTCGCCCTCACCGCGATCGGTCAGGTCGGCATCGCGGCGCGGATCGAGCACGCCCAGATGCTCACCGACGACGACGTGGCCCACATGGCCCGCCTCGGCGTGACCGCCTCGGTCCAGCCCGCACATCTGCTCGATGACCGCGACGTGACCGAGAGCGTCTGGCCGGGCCGCGGAGCCCGGGCCTTCCGGCTGCGGGACCTGCTCGCCGCCGGCGTGCCGCTGGCGATGGGGTCCGACGCCCCCGTCGCCCCCATGGATCCGTGGTTGGCGATGGCCGCCGCGGTGCACCGCAGCGGGGACGAGCGTCCCGGCTGGCACCGCGAGCAGCAGCTGCAGCCGCGCGAGGCCCTCGCCGCCTCGACCGACGGCATCACGTCCCTGGAGGTCGGCGGGCGCGGCGACGTGGTGCTGCTCGAGGAGGACCCTTTCGCCGAGTTGCCGCTCGGGGCCGACGGGTCGATGGTCGAGGCCGCCGCCCGGGAGGCCGCGGAGCGGCTGCGGGAGACGGCGGTGCTGGCGACGGTGGTCGCGGGGCGATCGACCTGACTCCTGGGTCGGACGTCGGCGCTCGACGTTCCTGCTGCTGATCGCCGGCGTGTTCGGCCCGGTCTGCACCGCCTGGTGCTGTCCGGGGTGTTCCTGCCGTGGCGGGCGAGCACCACCGCTGCGTCCTCCGGCCTCAGCCCTTCATCCCGGAATGCGCCAATCCCTCGACGACCCGACGCTGCAGCACGATGAACAGGATCATCAGGGGAAGCATGGCCATGAAGCTCGCGGCCATCATCACCGGGTAGTCCGTGGTGAACTGTCCCTGCATCGTCGACAGTCCCACCGCGAGGGTGGTGCGGTCGTCATAGGTCGCCACGATCAGCGGCCACATCAGGTCGTTCCACGAGGCCAGCGCGGTGAGGATGGCGACGGCGCTCAGCGACGGCCCGCTCAGCGGGAACATGATCCGCCAGAAGGTCTGCCATGGGTTCGCACCGTCCAGGCGCGCAGCCTCCTCGAGCGAACGGGGCAGGCCCAGGAAGTGCTGACGCATGAGGAAGGTGCCGAAGGCGCTGAAGATGCCGGGAGCGGCGATGCCCGCCACCGTGTTCAGCCACCCCAGCTCCTGGATGATCTCGTACTGCGGGATGAGGTAGATCTGGTAGGGCACCATCAGGATCGACAGCACCAGACCGAACAGGACGGTCTTGCCGCGGAACTCCATCCGGGCGAAGGCGTACCCGGCCATCGCGCACAGCAGCAGCTGGCCGACGACGCGGGCGAGGGTGACCGCCGCCGTGGTGACGAACTGGCTGAAGAACGGGATCTGCTCGAACACCGCCGGATAATTCTGCCACTGCAGCTTCTCCGGGACCCACGTGGGCGGCACCGAGGTGACCTCGGCGTGTGTGGACAGCGACATGACCAGCTGCCACGCGAAGGGGAAGACCATCACCGCTCCACCGATCAGCAGCGCCGCGTGGGTCGCGTAGCGGGGACGAGTCCTGCGCGTCTCAGTCATAGTGGACCCACCTCTTCTGCACCCGGAACTGCACCAGCGTGAACGCCCCGATGATCGCCAGGATCAGCAGAGCGATGACCGAGGCGTACCCCTGGTCGTGCTGTCGGAACGCCTCCGAATAGAACAGGTAGACCAGCGACTGGGTGTCGGCCATCGCCGGATTGGCCTGGCCCATCATCGCGAACAGCAGATCGAACAGCTGGAAGCCGTTGATCGCGGTGATGACCATCAGGAAGAAGATGCTGGGGGTCAGCAGGGGAACCGTCACCGCGAGGAACCGTCGCAGCGATCCGGCTCCGTCGAGCTGGGCGGCCTCGTACAGCTCACCGGGGATCCCCTGCAGCCCGGCCGACAGGATGATCACGGCCAGCGGCAGGCTCGACCAGAGGCCGACGACGGACACGGCCAGCAGCGCCCACCACGGAGCCGTGGTCCAGTACGGGCCCTCGATGCCGATCACGGACAGTGCCCAGTTGATGACGCCGAACTCCTGGTTGAAGATCATCCGCCACACCAGGGCGACGGCCACGGGCATCGAGACCGCCGGCAGGAAGAACAGCACCTGGTAGAAGCGGGAGAATCGCAGTCCCTTCTGGGTCAGCAAGGACGCGATCCCCACGGCGATCGGGATGCCGAGCAGCACGATCGCGGTGTAGACAGCGGTGTTGAGGACCGCTCGGGGGATGAAGGAATCGCTCAGCAGCGTCCTGTAGTTCTCCAGGCCGGCGAACGTGCGGCCGCCGAACGGGTCGAAGCTCGCGAAGGAGTTCAGCGCCGTCGCCAGGATCGGCCAGAAATAGAAGGCCACCACGCCGATCATGAGCGGGGCGAGGAAGACCAGTGGCCAGTAGCCGTCTCGCCCGCGCCGTCGGCGCCTCCTCGGTGGGGCGGCGTCATGACTCATCGGCGAGCACTCCGTTCATCCTCTCGGCGAGATCCTGTGCGTGCTTCTCGAGCTCCCCGTCCCCGCTCAGGATCTTCGGGAACAGCAGCTCCTCCAGCTGCAACCACGCAGAGGTGTTCTGCGAGGCCGGGTACTGCCTCGCGGTCTCCGCCGCATCGACGAAGACGTCGAGGGAGAACTCCGGCAGCGCCTCGATGTAGGTGTCGTTGGTGCCGAGGAAGGCAGGGTTGGCGGCGCCGGCCGCACCCTGGATGCGGTTCGCCTCCTCGGAGCCGAGGAAGGAGAGGAACGCCGAGGCGGCCGGTTTGTTGTGGCTGCGGGCGGACATCGCGTACCCGATGCCGTGGATGACATTGGCGTCATGGGCGCCGTGGATCAGCGGCGCGACTCCGAGATGCTCCCGCACCGGTGAGTCCTTCAAGAGCGCTGCCTCCCAGTTCCCGGACTGGTACAGGGCGGCGCGACCGCTGTTGAAGAGGTCCTTCGGCGAGTTCTCCGCCGTGTAGCGAACGCCCGGAGCGATGCCGTCCTGGATCATGCCGTCGAGGAAGGAGAACGCCTCGATCGCTTCCGGGCTGTCGTATCCGGAGAGGGTCTTGTCCTCATCGACGATGAACCCTCCGGCCTGCATGATCAGCGGGTAGATGTAGGCCTGGTTCGCGACGCCGCCCGGGTTGCCCCAGACCTGCTCGGCACCGAGCGCTCGCGTCACCGCCTCGGAGGCGTCGCGGTATTCCTGCCAGCTCCAGCTGTCGGTGGGCTCGTCGACTCCGGCGCGGTGCAGCAGATCGCGGTTGTACCACAGGGCGATCGTGTCGAAGTCCTTCGGGATCGCGTACGGCGCTCCCTGATACGTGTAGAGCTCGGTGAGGTTGGGCGGGTAGTTCGCCGGGTCGAAGCCCTCGAGGTCGCTGAGGTCCTGGAGCATCCCGTACGAGGCGTACAGCTCGAAGTTCGGCCCGTTGATCCAGAACACATCAGGGAGGTCGTCGCCGGTCGCTTGGATCCGCAGCCGCTCGAAGTAGCTCGCGAAGGCTGCGGAGCTCATGGTGACCGAGATGTTCGGGTGATGCTCGTGGAAGGCGTCGATGATCTGCTGCATCGCAGGCTCCTGGGCCTTGTCCCAGATCTGGAACGTGATCGCGCCGGAGTCGCCGGGACCTGCCGGCGGGCCGAGCGCGCGATCGACCTCGGGGTCGCCGGCGCAGCCGCTGGCGAGAGCGGTCCCCGCCAGCCCGGCGGCGCCGAGCACGGTACGTCTGGTGATCACTGGTGCTCCTTCGGACCGGACGGACGATCGCCCACCGTAGAGCATGTAGAAGCTTTCACCAACGCGGTGTCCGCGACGTGGGCGTGGGTGGCGGGTGGCGCGTCGCCACCGCCTCGTCCGGAGTGGTCAGGACGCTGCTGAGGTCCCCGTGGAGGTGCGGGCCACGTGCAGGGCCTGAGCGATGAGCACACCCTGCAGGGGAAGGCGCCCCAGCGCGATCGCCCGCTTGCCCGGGGAGGCGCGCCGCCGGTCGTAGGCCATCTGGAGATTCGCGGGGAACACGGCGAGGAACAGGGCCGCGGCGGCGAGACCGCCGCGGCGTCGGATGCGCGGGATCGCGAGCAGTCCGGCCACGACGAGCTCGGCCACACCGGAGGCGCAGGTGTACCCCCGAGCCGGTCCGGGCAGCGCCGGCGGGACGATGCTGTCGAAGGGGGCGGGGCGCACCAGGTGCAGGGCACCGGCCCCACCGAGCAGCACGGACAGGAACGCCGCGGTCCCGCGCGCACCGCTCACGAGGCGGTTCCCGGAGCCGGCAGCAGGCAGAACTCGTTGCCGGAGGGGTCCTGGTAGATGCGCCAGGGCAGCTCGCCCCAACCGGGGTGCAGCTCCCGGCCGCCGCGCTCGGCGATCTCGGCGGTGATCTTCTCGATGTCGTCCTCGGGCTCGAGGCGGATGTCCAGGTGGATGGGGTTCTTGGCGCCGGGGCGCTTCGGCTCGGGCTCCGGGTACAGCGCCAGCAGCGGGCCCCGCGATGACGGGTGCCGCAGCGTGCGCGGCGCCTGGCCGGGAGCATCGACCCAGCCGGTCAGCCACGCCCAGAAGTCCCCCTCGCGCTGCGGGTCGGCGACATACAGCGGCAGGGCGGCGAGCGGACCGGTGTCGGTGTACTCCTCCCGCTCCTCCATCACGCAGAACGCCACGGCCTCGACGTCGCCGAGCACGATCCAGGGCACGTCCCCCTGGCCGATGTCGAGATCGCGCGCCCCGAGTCCCCGCAGACGCTCGGCCACCTCGTGCTGCCCCTCCCCGCCGCGCAGGTCGACGTGCAGCCGCAGGGGCGAGGCGGGGTGCTCGGGCACCCGTACGAAGCACAGGTCGAGGTAGGCGTCGCCGTCGATGTCCAGGCGGGTCTCGTAGATGTCGGGGTCCACCGTCATCGCGGTGGTGCCCAGCGCCGCATCCCAGAAGCGGCCGCGGCGGATCGGGTCGTCGGCGTCGATGCCCAGGTTCTCCAGGAACATGCGGCCAGTGTAGGGAAGGGCCGGCGGGCCCGCCCACGAATATTCGCTCGCCCTCCCTCCGATCCTCCGTATACCGTGAGGACGGCTCGACCCGGAGCCCTGAGGGAAGGAGGACCAGATGGTTGTCACCGCGCCGACCCCTGCCGTCCTCCCGTCCGTCCCGACCTGCTGAGCATCTCGCAGGTCCTCCCTCAGGAGACCCCATGACACCGTCCTTCGATCGGGACGCCTTCTTCGCCCGCTCCCTGCTCACCATGACCGTCGCCGAGCTCGACGACGACCAGCGCTGGTCCACCTGGCCCGAGACGGCCCACACGCTGGACCGCGGCCCGCAGCCCTTCCCCGACTGGGTGGTCCAGCACGACGGGGCGATCGACACCGAGCTCGGCGTGCTCAAGACCGGCAAGGAGGCCGACGCCTTCCTGCTCGCGCGCTCCCTGCCGACCGAGCACCGCACCGGAGCCGCCGGGGAGGCGACCCTGCTGGTCGCCAAGCGCTACCGCTCCCCCGAGCACTCCAGCTTCCACCGCTCCCATCGGTACACGGAGGGCCGACGCGGCAAGGACTCCCGCGAGGCGCGCGCCGTCGCCAAGGGCACCGCCTTCGGCCGCCAGGTCGCCGCGGCGCAGTGGGCCCGTGCCGAGTTCGACGTGCTCGGTCAGCTGTTCTCGGCCGGGCTGCCCGTCCCCTATCCGGTCCAGATCGTCGGCACCGAGGTGTGCATGGAGTTCATCGGCACCGACGGCGCCGACGGGGCGGTCGCCGCGCCCCGACTCCAGGAGACCGCCCCGTCCCCCGAACAGGCCGAGCACTGGGCCCGCACGCTGCGCGAGGTGGTGCTGGACTTCGCCGAGCTGGGCCTGGTCCACGGCGACCTCTCCCCCTACAACATCCTGATCGATGCCCGAGGCGGTGAGGCGGAGCCGGTGATCATCGACGTCCCGCAGGTCATCGACCTGATCGGGAACCCGAACGGTCCCGAGTTCCTGCGCCGGGACTGCGACAACGTGTGCGCCTGGCTGCGGGCGAACGGGGCCTCGGATGCTGCGGCGGATCCGCAGGAGTGGGCCGAGGCCGCTCTCGGCACGTGGCGGGCTCCGTGATCAGCGCCGTCGCCCGAACGGCCACCACCGCCGGCGTCGCGACGGCTCCTCGGCGGGTTCGGCGCGGACGGGTTCGGCATCGGCCGTCGCGGTACGCAGCTCCCGCCAGCGCGCCACGGCGTCGTCGGGATCCATCTCGGGGGCCATCATCCGCGACAGCGGGTTCGCGCGACGGTCCTCGTGGACGCGCTCGGTGAAGTCCGCGGCGTACTCGCGCACCAGATGCTCCTCGGGCAGCTCGAGGAGGGTGGCGTCGCGCTGCTCGTACTCACGGCGCAGCAGCACCACGACGGGCAGCAGAGCATCGCGGTCCACGTCGTCCTCGGCCAGGCGCTGCTTGATCCACCAGTCCGGGTCGTGGGTGGCCGGCAGGTCGAGCGGCTTGCCGGCGCCGGGCAGATCGTCGAAGTCGCCGCGCGCGATCGCGTTCTCGATCGCCCCTTCGATCTTCGCGACGTCGGGGTCCATCGGCGGGCCCCGGCGGCCGTTCCCGCCCGCGTCGCTCATCGCTCGGCCCCGGACTCCGCGACGTCCGCGAGGCGGTCGAGCGAGGCGCGCAGGGTGTCGACGGTGGTGGAGCGTGCGCGCCGGAGCCGGGCCTCGGGGCGGTGCAGGTCCGTCCAGTCGTAGGTGTGGGTGACGTGGGTCGAGCCCTCGCCCGCGGGCTCCAGCTCCCAGCGCCACAGCTGCCCGAACGTCGGCCCGTCCACCTCGCCCGGCTGCCAGGCGATCAGTCGGCCCTCCTCGAACTCCACGACGTGGTTCGCCCGCTCGGCCCCCTTGGTCAGGGTCATCACGAACACGTCGCCGACGGCGCGGACCCGCTGGCCGGGCGCGGCGTCGGCGAGGTTGTCGTTGCCGTCCCAGCGGGGCTGCTCGGCGGGGTCGGCGATCAGGGCGAAGATCCGCTCGGCGGGCGCTGTGATCTCGCGGGACGCGCTCACGACGCGCTGCTCGGACTGCTGGTGCTGGTCGAGGTGCTCGGGGGTCATGCTCACATCATCTCCTCGGCGCGGGTGGTGTCGTCGAAGACGTCGATCGATCCCGCGTAGTTGGCGACCCAGATGCGCCGCTGCGTCGGCTCGTAGGTGATCCCGATCGGGTTCTGCCCGACCTCGACCACCTGAATCTCCTCCATGGTCTCGGTGTCGAACTTCGAGACCGTGTTCGCGTAGTAGTTCACCACGTACAGCGCGAGGCCGTCGGGCGAGATCGCCATCGTCCTCGGCTCGCGCCCGGTGCCGGCCACGCGCAGCACCTCGGCGGTGTCGGCATCGAGCTCGACCAGGTGGTCCGACCCCGACTCGGTGAGGTACATCCGGCTCGCGTCGGGCGAGAGCAGCAGGTGGCGGGGCTTCCGGCCGGTCTCCAGCACCATCTCGCTCTCCCCCGTGACCAGGTCGATCCGGAACAGCTCATCGGCGTACATCGCCGTGACGTAGGCGGTGCGGTTGTCGGGCAGGATCACGCTGCCGCGCGGAGCGGAGTCCACCGGGATCTCCCGGATCTCCTCGCCCGCGGCGAGGTCGAGCACCGACACGCTCTCATCGCACCAGTTCGAGACCAGCGCCAGGCTCCCGTCGGGCGAGAGGGAGATGAATTTCGGGACCGTGCCCACCTCGATGACCTGGTCCCACTGACCGCGCTCGACGTCCAGGCGGAACACGGCGGAGTCGCCGATGGCGTCGCCGTTGCGGCAGTCGTCGGTCGCCGGGGCCCCCGCACCCGGCCCGTGCAGGGAGTACTGCGAGACGTAGGCGTACCGCCCGTCGGGCGTGAACACCGCTTCGACGGGGGCGCCCGTCGTCGTCCCGGCACGGTCGTCGAACCCGTACTCGGCCAGGTCCACCGCGTCGGGCACGGTCTCGATCAGCTCGAGCGTCTCGGCGTCGTACAGCGTCGAGGAGTGGCTGTACATCATGTTGTTCGCGATCACGGTGCCCGTGGGGCTCGCCACGACGGACTTCGGGGTGATGTCCCCGGTGATCCGCCGACGGTTGTCCATGCGGGTGGTGTTCGAGGGATCGCCCGAACGGGTCGTGCTCCGGGCCGCCGAGGTCGGATCCGGCACGACGACGCTGGTCAGCAGGCCACTGAGCATCCCGCCGGACATGATGACCGCCATGATCGCGATCGCGACCGTGAACTGCTCATGCGGCCGCCCCGGACGCAGCGGCTTCCTGCGATGCCTTGCCTGCACGCCCACACCCCCTCGGCCTCTGAGCACGAACCTAGGCCGGAGGGGCCCTGGCCGTGGGGAGGCGTCGGGGTGTGTCGCGCGCGCGTCAGAGCTGGGGACGGCCCTGGAGGGCGAGCTCGCGGTAGGCGATCTCGTAGCCGAGCTTCTCGTTGATGGCGATCATCCACGGGTTCACGTGCGAGTTCCAGGTGGCCAGCACCCGCACGTCCGGGGCCTGCTCGCGCAGCAGTCGATGTGTGGCGACCTTCAGCGCGAGGCCCAGCCGATGCCCGCGATGTTCGGGCATGACCAGCGTGTTCTCCTGCCATCCGATGGTCGTGCCCGCCGTGCGCCGGACGTGCACCTCGGAGTTGCCGGCGAAGCTGCCGTCGGGGGCGATCGCCACCGCGATGAGCGCTCGCGTGCCGGCCGCCCGTCGTCGCTGCTCGGAGATCCGCAGCCGCTCGGGCGTGTACTCGGGGGCCTCGTGCTCGACCTCCTCGTCGGGCTCGTCGAGCTCGAGCTGGCGCATCAGCACGCCGTAGGCGCTCAGGTGCTCCTCAGGGATCTCGTCGTCCCACAGCTGGACCCGGTACTCCCCCAGCTCCGCCTCCGCCTCGGACTGCAGGTGGTCCAGCAGGCCGTCGGGCAGCGGAAGCGCCAGGGTGCGGCACACCGCGACGTTCTTCCGCGTGATGCCCAGGCGTCGGGCCAGGCGGTTCACGGGCTCCGCCGGGTCGTCGGGATCCCCGTCGGCCGCGATCTCGCCGTAGGCCTCGACGAGGCCGCGTTCGGACTCGCGGATCGCCGGGACCAGCGCCTCCTGGACCAGCGCCGTCGCGATGCCCCGGCCCCGGTGGGCGGGATGCACCGAGGCGCCGACGGAGACCGTCTCGAGGTTCTCCGACTGCGGCAGGAACATCGCCGCCCGTCCGACGATCATCTCCCCACCGTCCATCGGCTCGGCGACGGCCACCCAGCGCTGGACGCGCCAGTACGGGCTGTCCGCGAGGGAGGCGCGATACTGCTCGAGCGTGCTGACCTCACTGCCCCCGTGGGCGGCCTCGTCCAGCGCCGCGTCGAGCACGATCGACTGGGCGATGTCGAGGTCGGAGGCGACGTCCAGCGGACGGATCGAGAAGTGCATGATCGCAGTGGACCACATCGGTTTCCTGCTGGTCGACGGAATTTCCCGGGCGCGCGCGTCGGGGCCCTTGACCTTCCCCCAGGGACAATGCGGAGCGTGGTGGAGCCGGGACGGCCCCGGTGCCCGGGAGCCCGGGCGAGGAATGACGGAGGTCCGCATGGCGCAGGCACACCGGGACGGGACGCTGCTGAGCATCGGGGAGCTGGCCGCCGCGAGCGGGCTGAGCCCGAAGGCGCTGCGGATGTACGCCGACTCGGAGCTGCTCCCGCCGCGGCAGGTCGACCCCTTCAGCGGCTACCGCTCCTACGGAACCGACCAGGTCGAGCGGGCTCGGCTGATCGCCGCGCTGCGCGGACTCGGGATGGGGCTCGCCCGCATCCGGGTGCTCTGCGACCTGGACGCCGCGGCGGCGGTCGCCGAGCTGCGCTCCTGGTGGCACCAGGAGGAGGCCGACGCCCTCTCCCGCGGCGCCGCCGTCCATGCCCTCGCCCTGGACCTCGGGGGATCCCCCTCGGAGGACTCGACCATGACCACGTCCACCACCAGCCACGCCGCCGGCTCCCGGCAGATCGCCACGGCCGCCCATCGCGGTCTCGTCCGCGCCGCCCAGCAGGATGCGACGCTGCACCGTGACCTTCCCGGACGCGCGGTCCTGATCGCCGTGGCCGACGGCTTCGGCGGCGACGACGAGCTGTCCGCCCGGATGCTCTCGGCATTCGCCCCGGCACTCGAACGCGAGCTCGACGCCGACCCGTCGGCCGATCCTCTCGTGGCACTGGAGACCGCGTGGGTCGCCGCGGAGGCCCTCGTCCCCGCGGAGGAGCCGGACGGCTCCACCCTGACCGCGGCACTGCTGCACAGGGGCCGCCTGCACGTCGCGCACATCGGCGACACCAGGGTCATGCTCGTGCACGGGGATCGGATCGACCCGGTCACCCAGGATCACACCCGGCTGCGCTCCCTCGTCGCGGCGGGCCGCCTCTCCCCAGAAGAGGTCGCCGCACATCCGGACCGCGCGGTGCTGAACCGTGCGCTGGCAGCAGGGGCCCCGACGGCCCCGGACCTGCTGGTGCGCCGGCTCGAGGCGGGAGACCTGGTGCTCCTCGCGTCCGACGGGCTGCACGCCGTGGTGGGGCCGTCTGCGCTGGCCGAGGCGCTGACGGACCCGACGACAGACGTCGACACCCTGGCCGAGCAGCTGGTGACGATGGCCCTCGAGGAGGGCGCACCGGACAACGTCGCGCTGGCCTTGGCGCGGGTCTGAAGGCTGCGGCGGGGCGGGGCGAGCAGCCGCACTCTACCGCCCCGCCCGCAGCAGCCGGATGATCCCGACGACCACGGATCCCAGCAGCACCGCCATCCCGATCCAGATCAGGACGCCGCCGCCCGGGCCGTCCATGATCGACAGCGCGATGTCCAGGTAGATCAGCTGCACGCCGACCAGGGCCGCGACCATCATTCTCTCCCCCTCGCGGTAGATGCCCTGGGCGTTGCCCGCGGTGACCTCCGTCGGAAAGTTGAACGCCCGCGGGTGGGCGGACAGAGCGGCGAGACCCAGCGAGAGCAGCAGCATCACCCCGGCGAGCACGAGCACCGTCCAGGACGGGCCCCAGTCATCGGCCTGCCCGCGTGCATCGACGTGGGTCGGCACGGTCTGCGGGAGTGAGCCGTAGCGCACGAGGGTCCACGTCGTGATCGCCAGGGTCGCGAGCAGGGAGAGCGTCCGCCTATGGTTGGGAGCTGCGACGTGAACGGTGCGAGCGCTGGACGCCTCGGTCGGGTTCGACGTCCGCCCCCACCCCGGCGCGGGACTCGTGCCGCAGCGCCTCGCCGAGGTACGGCAGGGAGAACTCGACGAATCCGCGCCCGGCAGGACGGATCAGCTCCTCCTCGATGAGCCGCTCGCGGTAGGTCGACTGGTTGCGCGGGTCGATGCCCATCCGCTCGGCGATGTCTCCGACGCTCGAGGGCCCCTCGTCCTCGAGCATCGCGTGGAGGTACTCGCGTTTGCGGGCGCTGAGCCCGCGCAGGGCCGGACGGTGCACGTTCTTGATCATCGCGGCGACGACGTCCTCGCGACCGCTGCGCACGTCCTCGATCTCGATCGTGTCGGCGTCGCCGCAGTTCTGCCAGGCCTTGGAGCCGATCAACTGGATCAGGTACGGGTAGCCCTGCGAGATCTCGCCGGCCAGCACAGCGGCCTCCGGCGTGATCGATTTCCGGGTATCGGCGATGGTCATGCGGATCGCCTCGGCCGCGGTGCCGACGTCGACGCTGCCCACCTCGATGCGATGGGCGCGGCGCAGGAAGGTGGTGCGCTCGTGGTCCAGCAGCGCGTCGACCCCGGGACGGACTCCGGCGGCGATGAAGGCCACGGCGTGCCCCGACCCGATGAGGTCCTGGACGTGCTGGGTGAGCGCATGCAGCTGGTCGCGGTCCACGGACTGCAGCTCGTCGAGCGTGATCAGCAGTCCGCCGCCGTCCTGGTCGGTGAGCGCCGCGAGCCGATCCAGCACGGTGGTGAGCGGTTCCTGCTCCCCCTCGTAGCGCTGGCGGACCTCTCGGGAGGCCCCGGTCCCGGAAACTCGCGCAGAGGTCAACCGGGAGGACTCCGCGTCCGGATCCTGCTCCCGCAGCTGCGCGATCGCCGTGCCCCGCAGCTCGTCGACCAGGGAGGACGAGGATGTGTGCACCCGCAGATCGGTCCACCCCGCCTCGAGCGCGAGCTCCTTGAACTCCGTCAGCAGCACCGTCTTGCCGGAGCCGCGGGCTCCGGAGATGAGGATGGCGCGGGCTTCGGGGACGTTGCCCTGCAGGGCGGCCGTGAAGTCCTCGATCGCCCCGGCGCGGCCGGCGAGGATGATCGGGGTCAGCCCGAATCCGGGGGTGAAGGGGTTGGTGCTGCGCTGATCACGCTGATCACGCTGGGCCATGCTGTTGTCCCATCCGGTGGGTCGGCGTGGTGATCGCCGCGGTGCGGCTCGTGCCGACGATCGTTCTGCGGGGTGTGGTTCTCGCGGCGACCAGTCTGCCTTGTATGTGATTGTGTGTAAATGCGCTGGGTCGCGGACGCGTCCGATGTCGAGTGCGACGCCAGGAACGACATGAGCGCCGGATAGCATCCCGAGGGCACGGTCGATCCTCCGCCGACAGCCTTGACAAGCAATCGTACGTGATCATTCTTCGGCAATAGTGTTGCACGATATTCCTCCACACCGGGCAGTCATCCACAAGGCGCTGAACACGACACGCATCGCGAGCATTCGACTCGTGAGCAGTCAACGCACCTGAATGCATCTCAGTGCGCCTCAGCCAGCAGTGACGCGATCCCATAGCACCTCGCGACCGCCATGCCCCTGACCAGCCTTCCTCCACATGGGGTGGTTATCCACATTTTCTGTGGGTGCGGGGTCGTGGGTTTCGATTGTCGGGGTCGGGTCGTAGTGTGGGAACACGTCGACATCGAGGTCGATGGTGTTGTCCGCAGTGGTGCGGGCGATGATTGTTCGGGATGGGAGGTGAGGGTCGTGGGTGAGGAGTTCGAGTCCGATCACGGGCCCGGCGACGGTCCCCCGGTGCCGTCCCGTCCCGTCTCCCGCGGCCCGTCCGGCTCTGATGCCGGTGACCAGCCCGCCGCGTCCCCCGGGAGTGCATTCGGTCCGGTGGTTGATCGACACAAGCAACGGGCCGAGGACCAGACCGCCGATGCCACCGACGCTGTGGCGTCCAGTGCTGCTGCCTCCGATCCCCCGGCCTCCGATCCCTCGACCACCGCCGGGGACACGGTCTCTGCGGCCACGGCGTCTGGTGCTGCCGCTGATGGCCCTGCGGCCGCTGGTGATGCCGGGGCTGTGCTTCCGGTGCGGGCGTGGGCGGTGGACGCGCGGGTGCCGCTGACCGGTGAGCGGATGGTGAAACTCGCGGGCGTCGAGCCCGCCAGTGACCAGGCCTACCGCGTCCTCCACCTACATGCGACGGTGCGCGAACGCACCATCCTCTACGCCCGCCAGCAGGAACTGCTGGTGGAGTTCTTCACCGACGACCCCGATACCGACGGGCTGATCGATGAGGCCGACATCTCCGCGATGAAGATCGCCACCGGCATGCGCCTCACCACCCGCCAGGCCGAACGACTCATCCGCGACGCCCACCGATCCGTCGACCTCATGCCCGCCACGTTCACCCATCTCGCCGCCGGGACATGCCCGAAGGGTTCCACCAATACCTGCTGCGCCACGTCCGCTCCCTCACCGACGAGCAAGTGGTGATGGTCGATGGGCACGTCGCCGGGTGGGATCTGAGAAACATCTCCCGCCACACGTTCGAGACCCACCTCAAAACCCTGATCGTCCGCATCACCGCCGGCACCCTCCCCACAGCACCGCAGACACAGCGGCGCGTCGATCTCGAGATCACTGACCCCACGTGCGGGCTGGCCACGTTGATGGTGACGGGGCCGATCCCGGAGATCACAGACCTCGCCCACCGCCTGGACGTGACCGCCCTGACGGTGCAGAAAGCCCAACGCGCCGCCCTGCACGACACAGACACCGGTGAGATCCCCTTCGACATCGACGAGAACCTCCGCGACCGCGGCAGACCCCTGTCGTTAGCGGCGCTGCGGTACGCGATCCTGACCCGCACGATGCTTGATACCGGCCCGGTGCCCGAACCCGCCAGTGCCTACAAGCTCCTGGTGACCGTCCCGGCCATGACGCTGCTCGGTATCGAGGACGCGCCGGGGTTGATCGAGGGCCTCACCCCGATCCCGGCCGAACAGGCCCGCGCCCTGGCCGCGGGGATGAACACCTGGCAGCGGATCCTCACCGACCCCACCACCGGGGCCTACCTCCCGGCCACCGCCGATACCTACACCCCCACTGCGGCGATGCGACTGCAACTCCGACTGCGCCACCCCGTCTGCGCCGCTCCCGGCTGCACCCGCCCCACCGCGCTGGCGGCCGAGGACGACCACATTGAGGAGTTCAACCACCATGACCCCACCCAGGGTGGGGCGACAGACCTGGCGAACCTCCACCGCCTGTGCTGGCTGCACCACACGATCAAAACCGCCGGCCACATCGACCCCCACCGCGACAGTGCCGGGAACGGGGCGAACAGTCCACCAGCAACGACCAGGCCTCCGGGCCCGCCACCGGAACCGCTCGACTTCCCGCCCGGGTCCCTGCACCTGGATCCTCTGCCGTTGGATCCTCTGCCGGGCCCGACTGCCCCGCGCGAGCATGCCCACGCGGTGGTGGAGCCGACCGTGACCTGGTGGGACATCGACGACACCATCCACACCACCACCCGAGACGACGTCGACCTCCTCACCCCCACCCTCGCCCGAGCACTCGATACCGCCTGGGCCACCCACCACCGCGCCCGCGAGATCGCCCTCCACCACCGCGAGATCGAAGCCCGCCGCCCCCACCGCGACCGCGTCACCGAACAACGAACAGCAGAAGCCACGCGCTTCACCCAACGCCACCACGGCAGCTCACTCCCCGACCCCAACACCCCGCCCGACCACCGCCACGACGACCCCCCACCGTTCTGACCCGTCGATCCGTTCTGCCCCGTCGATGCCGGATATCCGTGTCCGAGCCACGCTGGGCCACGCCGCGCAGACGGTCGGGCTGTGATGCCCATCCACCACAGCAGATCCCGGCCGTCAGCCGTCCACGACGCTCACTCCGCCTGCGACAAGTTCCCGCTCGAGCCGGCCGACCGCGTCCGGATGCACGGCGGCGGTGAGCGTGCGCAGGACGCGCACCTGAGCATCAGTGTCCACACACGCGCTCGCATTTGCCGGACCGACCACCTCGGCAGCGCCGAGAGCCGTGGCCCGCACGCAGAAGTCGTAGGCCAGCCCGACCACCTCGATCCGTTCCCATCCGCCGCCGGCGATCAGCTCCTGGACACTCTCACCGGTCGCGATGACGGTCCCCTCCAGGGCGCTGTACCCGGGAGCCCCCCGTCCCTTGTGCACCACCTCCAGCCGCTCGCTCAGCTCAGCCGCGAGGTCCTCCATCTCCGGGTGGAACGCCGCGCCAGGCGTATCGGCCACGCAGTGGACCGGCCAGGTCCCGACGAAGTCCGGTTCCGTCGGCGGCGTCGCGAAGTGCCCGCCGTTGTCGGTATCCCCGCGATGCCAGTCCCGGCTGGCGAGAATGCGGTCGTACTGGTCACCGGCACGGCGCACCTGCTCGGCGATCCGCGCGGCGACCCCTGCGCCGCCGTCGACGCCGAGGGCCCCGCCCTCGCAGAAGTCGTTCTGGACGTCGACGATGATGAGCATCCGCGCGGACATGGGTCCTCCTCGGGTCGGGGCACGATCACGGGCCAGCCTACGGACCGCGCCCTGTCACCCCGGGTCGCGCCCCCTGGCACAATCGGCCCATGCCCACGCCGCTTCCCCCTCCGACCGGTCCCCGCTCCTACCCGACGCTGCTCTCACCCCTGGACCTGGGGCGCTTCACGGTGCGCAACCGCATCGTCATGGGCTCCATGCACATCGGCCTCGAGGACCGCCCCGCCGACGCGAAGAAGCTCGCGGCCTACCTCGGCGAGCGCGCCCGCGGCGGCGCGGGGCTGATCGTCACCGGCGGCTTCTCCCCCGACCGCACCGGCCGACTCACCCCGCGCGGCGCCCAGGCGAGCGATCGCACCCTGCGCGGGCACCGGCTGATCACCCGCGAGGTCCATGAGGCCGACGGGCGCATCCTCCTCCAGCTCCTGCACGCCGGGCGGTATGCCTTCCAACCGCTCGCCGCCTCGGCCGGCCGTGGCCGCTCCCGCCTGTCCCCGTTCCGCGCACGCCGCCTGACCCGCCGCGGCGTCGGCCGCACCATCGACCACTTCGCCGAGGCGTCCCGTCGGGCGATCGACGCCGGATATGACGGGGTCGAGATCATGGGCTCCGAGGGGTACCTGCTCAACCAGTTCCTCGCCCCCGCGACGAACCGACGCCGGGACCGCTGGGGCCGCGGCTCGGAGGGCCGACGCACGATGCCGCTGGCCATCGCCCGCGCCGTGCGCGAGGCGATCGGCGAGGAGGCCCTGCTCAGCTACCGCATCTCCCTGTTGGACCTGGTCCCGGGCGGGCAGACCTGGGCGGAGACGGCGGCGCTGGCCCGCGGCCTCACCGAGCGCGGCGTGGACGTGCTCTCGACCGGCATCGGCTGGCACGAGGCGCGGGTTCCCACCATCGTCACCTCCGTCCCCCGCGCCGCCTTCGTCGAGCAGACCGCCGCGCTGCGCGAGCTGGTGGACGTCCCCGTCGTCGCCTCCAACCGGATCCATGATCCCGCCGTCGCCGAACAGGTCCTCGCCGACGGCCGGGCGGACCTCATCTCGATGGCACGCCCGCTGCTGGCCGACCCGCAGCTGCCCGCGAAGCTGGCGGACGGCCGCGCCTCGCAGGTGGTCGCCTGCATCTCGTGCAACCAGGCCTGCCTGGACAAGGTGTTCGACGGCAAGCGGGCCAGCTGCCTGGTCAATCCCCGCGCCGGGCACGAGACGGAGCTGGTCCTGAAACCGGTCGCCGAGCGCCGTGCCCGCAAGGTCGCCGTCGTCGGTGCCGGCCCGGCCGGGCTCGAGGCCGCGCTGGCGGCCGCCGAGCGCGGGCACGTGGTCACCCTGTTCGAGGCGGGCGAGGAGATCGGCGGGCAGCTGCGCCTGGCCGCCCGCATCCCCGGCAAGGAGGACTACGCCCAGGCGCTGCAGTCCTGGCGGATGCGGCTCGCCGCCGCCGGCGTCGGGATCCGCCTGGGGCTGCGTCCCACGGCGGAGGACCTGCTCGGCTTCCACGACGTCATCGTCGCCACCGGAGTCGTCCCGCGCGTGATCGATCTGCCCGGCAGCTCGTCGGAGCGGGGCGCGGGGCCGCGGGTGATCAGTTACGCGGACCTGCTCGAAGGCCGCGCCGAGGCGGGCGAGCGGGTGGCGATCATCGGTGCCGGAGGCATCGGGGTGGACGTCGCCGAATACCTCAGCGCACCTCGCCCCTCCCCCACGCTGGAGACCGCGAGCTGGCGCGAGCACTGGGGCGTGGTCGACGCCGACGAGCACCGCGGCGGCGTCATGACGCGCCCGCCCGCCACCGCCGAGGACGGGCGCGTGGCCCGCGAGGTCCACCTGCTCCAGCGCAAGGAGACCCGGATCGGCGCGGGCCTCGGCCGCACGACGGGCTGGGTGCACCGGGCCGAGCTGCGCCATGCCGGGGTCGTCCAGCACCGGGGCGTCGCCTACCAGCACGTCGACGAGGAGGGCCTGCACCTGATCGAGGACGGTGCCGAACGCGTCCTCGCCGTGGACACCGTGGTGGTCTGCGCCGGGCAGGTCAGCGAGGACGGCCTGGCCGACGAGGTCCGCGCCGCGCGGCGGGGCCGCACGCCCCGGGTGCACGTCATCGGCGGGGCGGACGTCGCGGCCGAGCTCGATGCCGAACGAGCGATCCGCCAGGCCGTGGAGGTCGCCGCCGGGCTCTGACAGAATCGGTCGCCATGAGCACCCCTGCCGAGTCCGATCTGCTGGCCCGCGCCGTCGACCTCGCCACCGCCAACGTCGCCGAGGACGGCGGTCCCTTCGGCGCGGTCCTGGCCACGGCCGACGGGCGGCTGTTCGAGGGTGTCAACCAGGTCACCTCGGCCCATGATCCGACCGCGCACGCCGAGGTGGCCGCACTCCGGGCGGCCTGCGCGCAGCTGGAGACCCATGAGCTGCCCGGCGCCGTGCTCTACGCCAGCTGCGAGCCGTGCCCCATGTGCCTGGCCTCGGCGCTGTGGGCGCGGGTGGACCGGGTGGTGTTCGCCGCGGGCCGGGACGACGCCGCCCGGGCCGGTTTCGACGACGCCGCTTTCTACGAGTACTTCGAGAGTCCCGGGCACCGGGCGCTGCTGCCCACCGCGCAGTCCCGGACCGCGCAGGCGGCGGCACCCTTCGACGCCTGGCGAGCGCACGAGGGGCGCACCGCCTACTGAGCCGGCCGCCCCGCGGAGTCACCCGCCCTGGACGCCCTCGAGCACCTCGCGGGCGATGGGCCCGGCGGTCGTCGAGCCGTAGCTGCCGTCCTCGACGAACGCGACCACGACCAGGTCCCCCTGCGCGACCATCACCCAGGAGTGCAGCGCCAGATCACCGTTCTCGTCCGTCCACTCGGCGGTGCCGGTCTTGCCGATCACCGGTTCGCCCGGCATATCGGCGAAGTCGTCGAGGCTGCCGCGGGTGACGACGCCGCGCAGCAGATTCTGCATCTGCGCGGTCTCGTCCTCGGTCAGCGGCTGGTCCACTTCGACCGGGCCGGCCTCGTCATCGGCGAGGATCCTGGGGTGCACCGCATGGCCCTCCTGGATGCTCGCCAGCACCACGGCCATCGCCAGGGGCGAGGCCTGCACCCTGCCCTGCCCCATCAGCGCCGCGGCGTGCTGGGCGCCCTCGTCCTCCGTCGGGACCGACCCCATGAAGGCATCGAGCCCTGTCGGCGCCTCCTGGCCGATGCCGAGGGTGGTCGCGGCCTCGGCGAGCGCGCCCTGGGAGACGACGTCGTGCTGCAGCAGCATCGCCGTGTTGCAGGAGTGGGCGATGGCGTCGCTCAGCGGCATCGGGCCGAACAGGCTCGGATCCAGCGAATCGGCGTTCTTGAACGTGACCCCGTCGACGGTCGCCGTCTCCGGGCACTGCAGGGTGGTCTCCGGGGTGACGCCCTCGCGCAGCAGGGCCAGCGCGGTGACGGCCTTGAAGGTCGAGCCGGGGGCGTACCGGCCGACGAGACCGACCGGGTAGGACTGCCCCGTCGGCCCCAGGCCCGCGGCGAGCACGTCCCCGGTCGAGGGCTGCAGGGCGATCACCGCGCTCGGGGAGTCCTCCTCGGCGATCGCCTCGGTGGCCAGGTTCTGCAGGTCGTGATCGAGGGTCGTGGCCACCTCGGTGCCGTCGGTCGGCTCGACCCGGTGCAGGGAGCGCTCGGTCCCGGCCTCGGCGTCGACCGCGCGGACGTCCACGCCGGTGGCACCGGTGATCGCGTCCTGCCGGGCGGCGAGGACGCCGCCGGTCGCCACGAGGTCCCCGGCCACGATCTCGCCGTCCGACCCCTCGATGTCCTCCTGGGAGGCCTCGCGCAAGGAGCCGAGCACACCGGGCGCGAAGCCGCGCTCGACGGCGAGGGGCTGGGTGCGCTCGAGCGCTCGGTACCCCGTCACGTCCGCGGCCTGGTCGAGGGGATAGTCTCCCAGGTCGTCCTCGCGGACGGTGAGCCCGGGGACGAAGGCGTCGGGGCCGTAGCCGGCCACGGTCTCGACGTAGCGGTCGGCGTCGATGCCGAGCAGATCGGCGAGCTCGCGGGCGGCGTCCTCCTGGGTGTCCTCCTCGAGCTGGGCCTTGTCGAGCCCGAGCACGCGGACGGCGTGCGGGCCGTACAGCGTCGTGCCGTCACGCCCGACGACGGTGCCGAGCTCCGGTTCCAGCGGTGCGATCTCCAGGTGCTCGTCGGCGGTGAGATCGGGGGCGAACACGGAGGGATCCAGCTGGGCGGCCCAGCCCTCCGCGGTGCGCTCCAGCGTGGCCTCGGTGGTGTAGCGCCAGGTCCCCGCCTCGTGCGGAAGCGTCCACGTCCACTGCAGGGTGGCGGTGCGGGTGCCGTCCTCGGCGCTGCCGGCATCGGCCAGCTCCACCTTCGGCGGCTCCCCCGTCGCCTCGAGCATCGCCCCGAGCACGCGCTCGTGCTCCTCGGCGGCCGCGCCGGCCGAGAGGTCCTGCAGCGGCACCTCCGCGAAGTCCCCGCTGGGCAGGGCCGCGGCGAGCGCCTCGGCCTCCTCGACGCCGTCCCCGAAGCGGTCGCGCCAGATCACGAGGGCGAGCACGAGCGCTGCGATCACGGCGAGGACGAGGACGATGATCAGGGGGCGGCGACGAGACCGCGAGGGCGCTGGGCTCATACCCGTATCGTCACCGCCCGGGGGCCTCCGCGTCCACTCCGGTGCCTCGGGATCATCCGGTGCCTAGACTCGGTCCCATGCCCCGCGTGCTGCACACCGCCCAGGCACTCGTCGACGTCGTGGTCGAGGTGCCCGCCCTGCCGCCGCCCGGCGGGAACACCAATGCGACCAGCGAGACCCGCTATGCCGGAGGGGCGGCCACGATCCTGGTCGCCGCCGCCCGCACCGGGGCCCGCGCCGTCCACGGCGGGGCGCACGGCACCGGGGCGAACGGGGACCTGGTGCGCGCGGTGCTCGCGGCCGGCGGGGTCACCCTCTCCGCCGCGCCTCGTCCGGACTCCGACACCGGATCCTGTCTCGTGTTCGTCGAGCCCTCCGCCCAGCGCAGCTTCGTGTCCATCTACGGCGCCGAGCGCGAGATCACCGGGGACTCGCTGGCGACCCTCGCCCCGGAGCCGGGCGACCTGCTGTGCGTCTCCGGCTACACCCTGTTCGACCCCACCCGTGAGCCGCTGCTGGAGTTCCTGGAGACCCTGCCCGCAGGCGTCGAGGTGGTGCTCGACCCCGGCGAGCCCTTCGCCTCCTTCGACCGCGAGGTGCAGGACCGGGTGCTCGAGCGCACCACCGTGTGGACCTCGAACGCCGACGAGGCCCGCGCCCTGACCGGCCTGGACAGCCCCGAGGACACCCCGGAGGCTTTGCGGCGCCGCATCGGCAGCCATGCCGCGGTCATCGTGCGCGACGGGGAGCGCGGCTGCATCGTCTTCCACCACGGCCGCGGCACCGAGATCCCCGCCTTCCCTCAGCTGGCCGTGGACACCAACGGGGCCGGCGACACCCACACCGGCGTGCTGCTGGCCGAGCGGGCGCTCGGCGCGGACTGGGAATCGGCGGCCACCCGGGCCAACGCCGCCGCCGCGATCGCCGTGACGCGCAAGGGCCCCGAGAGCGCGCCGACGCGTGCCGAGGTGGATGCCTTCCTGGCGTGAGCTCCCCCTGCCGTAATCTGGCCACATGGATACCAAGGGCGAGGTCCGGCAGTTCCTCACCGCCGCGCGAGGCCGCGTGTCGCCCGAGCGGGCCGGGATCGCGACGTACGGCGTGCGCCGCGTCCCCGGGCTGCGCCGCGAGGAGGTCGCCCAGCTCGCCGATGTGTCCATCGCGTACTACACGCGGATCGAGCGCGGTGACCTGCGCGGAGTCTCGGAGAGCGTGCTGGTGGCCCTGGCCCGTGCCCTGCAGCTCGACGAGGCCGAACGCGCTCACCTGCACCACCTCGCGCGCGCCGCCGGCGGCAGTCCGCGTCGCCCGGTGCGGGCCGACGACTGCGTGCCCGAGCGCGTCCAGCAGCTCATCGAGACCATGCAGGACCTGCCGGTGATCGCCTCGAATCATCTGCGCGATCCGCTGGCGTCCAATGCACTGGGGCGCGCACTGTTCCCGCACCTGTTCCCCGTCGATGCGGCCCCGGTGAACACCGCGCTGTACACCTTCCTCGATCCGCGGGCGCGCACCTTCTACCCGGAGTGGGAGCCCGTCGCCCGCGGCGCGGTCTCGAACCTGCGGCTGACCCTCGGCCAGCATCCTGACGACGAGGAGCTCAAGGCGCTGATCGGTCGACTCGCCGGGGAGAGCTCGGAGTTCCGCGCCTGGTGGGTCGACCAGACCGTGCGCACGCACACGCACGGGGCGAAGCGGATCGCCCATCCCGTGGTCGGCGAGCTCACCCTCACCTACGAGGTGCTCCAGGTGCCCTCGGCCCCCGGGATCCGACTGGCCGGCTACCTGGCCGAGCCCGGGACCCCGGACGCAGACGCCCTGGACCTGCTGCGCAGCTGGACCGCGCAGCCCGCGGCCGCGGAGACGATCCCCGGGGGATACCAGCGGTGACTCCCTCGCCGGGGCGTGCGCGCCTACGGTCGAGGTCATGAACACTTTCACCCTGAACAGCTCCGTCACGATCCCCTCGATCGGACTCGGGGTCTTCCAGACCGCGCCCTAGGACACGGAGGCCGCGGTGGGTGCGGCGCTCGACGCCGGATACCGCCATCTCGACACCGCCGCCGCCTACGGCAACGAGAAGGAGGTCGGGCAGGCATTGCGCGCCTCGGGGATCGACCGCAAGGACGTCGTCGTCGAGACCAAGATCTGGATCAGCGACTATGGCACCGAGGAGACCCCGCGCGGCATCGAGAAGAGCCGCGCGAAGCTGGGCGTGGATCAGATCGACCTGCTGCTCCTGCACCAGCCCCTGCCCACGGACTTCGACCGCACCCTCGCCGCCTACCGCGCCCTCGAGGACGCGCTGTCGACGGGAACTGTGCGCGCGATCGGGGTGAGCAACTTCCTGCCCGAGCACCTCTCCGACCTGCTGGAGCACACCCACGTGGTACCCGCCGTCAATCAGATCGAGGTCCACCCCTATTTCCAGCAGCGCGAGCTCGAGGCGATGAACGCCCGCCACGGCATACTCACCCAGGCCTGGTCCCCGATCGGAGGGATCACCTCGTACGGCGGTGGTCAGCGCCGCAGCTTCGACGATCCCACGCTGCACGAGATCGCCACGGCGCACGGAGCGACAGCAGCCCAGGTCATGCTCGCTTGGCACCTCCAGCAAGGTCGCCAGGTGATTCCGAAGTCGGTGCACGTCGAGCGGATCCAGGAGAATCTCGACGCGCTGAACCTCGAGCTCACCGCCGAGGAGCTGGCTCGGATCGACTCGCTGGAGACGGGAGTGCGCAGCGGACCGGAACCGGCCTCGTTGACACTCGCCGAGCACGGTCGGCCGATTCCTGAGGCCTGAGGAACCTCGGTGATGCGCTTCCTCGTCCCCTCGACGGCACTGCTGTGGGGGCTGCAGTTCGCCTTCCTCAACCCGGCCCTCGCGCTGGTGCTGACGACGCTGTTCGGCGCCACCACCAGCGAGCTCGGCTGGGCGCTCGCGCTGTACAACGCCAGCGCCCTGATCGCGACGACGATCATCCCCGCCCAGGCCGACCGCACGGGCCGCTACCTGCGTCCGATGCTGGTCAGCGCCGTGCTGACGATCCTC
Source organism: Brachybacterium sp. P6-10-X1 (assembly GCF_001969445.1). Classification (NCBI taxonomy): domain Bacteria; kingdom Bacillati; phylum Actinomycetota; class Actinomycetes; order Micrococcales; family Dermabacteraceae; genus Brachybacterium; species Brachybacterium sp. P6-10-X1. The sequence goes on along the minus strand of NZ_CP017297.1, from coordinate 3,838,799 downwards.
CTGTCGGCGCTGCTCGCGCTGGCCACCTCGCTGCCGCTGGCCGTCGTCGCCCTCGTGGTGCTCGGCGGCCCGGCCGGGGTGGGCAGCACGCTGCTGTTCGCCCATCTCCGCCATGCCGGGGCGGACAGCGCCCAGATCATCAACACCCGTGCGCTGTTCTCGGTGGCATGGGTGGCGGGCCCGCCGGTCGCGACCTTCCTCATCGGGGCCTTCGGCGAGCGCGCCGCCCTGCTGGCCATCGCCGTCACCGCGGCGCTGAGCTTCGCCGCCACCGCCGTGCTGCAGTCCGTCGGCCCCCGTGCGATGCCCGAGGACAGCACGACGGCTGACCCCGACCCCGGCCCGCTTCCCGGGCGCACCGGGGTGGTGGTCATCGTGATCGGCTTCGTGCTGCTACAGGCCGCGAACGCGAGCGCCATGTCGTTCATGACCGTCTACGTCACCCAGTCGCTCGGGCTCGACGTCCTCTGGGCGGGCGTCGCCCTGGGCGTCGCCGCGGGCCTCGAGATCCCTGCGCTGCTCCTGCTGGGACGGTTGTCGAAGCGATTCTCGGCGCAGCGGCTGATCATCGTCGGCTGCGCCGTCGGCGTCGTGTACTACGTGCTGCTGGCCGCGGTGCAGTCGCCCGCCGGGCTGATCGGGATCCAGCTGCTCAACGCCTGGTGCTTCGCGACGATCGCGGGCACCGGGCTGACGCTCTTCCAACGGATCATCGTCCGTCCCGGGCTCTCCACCAGCCTGTACATGAACGCCCGGCGGGTGGGCGCGATCCTGTCCGGTGGGGTGATCGCCTTCGGGTCGATGACGACGCTGGGCCAAGCGGGGATCTATCTGGTGTGCGCCGTGCTCACCGCCGCAGGGATCGCGGCGATCGTGCTCGCCCATCGCGGTGCTCCGCGGACGGTGAGCGCGTGACCAGCCCCCCTTCAGCCGGCGCTCCTACGCTGTCGAAGTCGGCGAGAGGACGCAGAGCATGGACGCCACCACCTTCCACGACTTCCACGCCACCACCATCGACGGGGAGCGCCAGGAGCTGAGCAACTACCGCGGGCGGCTCGTGCTGGTCGTCAACACGGCCACCGAGTGCGCCTTCACCCCGCAGTTCCGGGGCCTGCAGGACCTGCAGGACCGCTTCGGCGCACACGGCTTCACGGTGCTGGGATTCCCCTCGGACCAGTTCCATCAGGACCCCGGCAGCGACCAGGACACCCGCGACGCATGCGCCGCCACCTACGACATCACCTTCCCGCTGTTCGCCAAGGCCGACGTCAACGGGCCCGACGCCCTCCCGCTGTGGCGATGGCTGCGCGAGCAGAAGGCGGGGGTGATGGGCGGGCGCATCGCCTGGAACTTCACCAAGTTCCTCATCGCACCCGACGGCCGGGTGCTGCGCCGTTGGGCCCCGCCGGTGCCCCCGGCCCGGATCGCCCGTCGGATCGAGACGGAGCTGGACCTGCGCTGATCCGCGGCTCCCGCACCGGGCTTGGTAGCGTGGCTCACAAGACCTGTCCATCTGAAAGGGGTCCTCATGGAAGGCGTCGTCATCTTCCTCATCATCGCCGTCGTCGTCATCGTCGTCCTGATCGTCCTGGCAGCACTGCTGTTCGGCGGTCTGCGCACATCGCTGATGTTCACGGTCCACTCCCGCGAGGCGGTGATCGTCGAGAGGTTCGGCAAGTTCCGCCGCGTCGCGTCGGCCGGCCTGAACTTCAAGGCGCCGTTCATCGACAACACCACCCGGCCGATCTCTCTGCGCGTCCAGCAGCTCGAGGTCAACATCGAGTCCAAGACGAAGGACAACGTGTTCGTCACGGTCCCGGTGGCGGTGCAGTACGTGATCAAGGAGGAGCAGGTCGTCGACGCGTACTACAAGCTGTCGAACCCCGAGGCGCAGATCCGCTCCTATGTGTTCGACACCGTGCGCTCGGCCCTGTCCGCCCTCGAGCTGGACCAGGCCTTCGAGTCGAAGGACGACATCGCCCGGAGCGTCGAGCAGACCCTGTCGGCCCGCATGGCGGACTTCGGCTTCAACATCATCAACACCCTGGTCCAGGACATCTCCCCGGACTCGCGGGTGCGCGATTCGATGAACTCCATCAACGCCGCACAGCGCGACCGCGTCGCGGCGCAGTCCCTGGCCGAGGCCGACAAGATCAAGCGCGTCACCCAGGCCGAGGCGGAGGCCGAGTCCAAGCGCCTGCAGGGCGAGGGCGTCGCCGCCCAGCGCAAGGCGATCGCCCTGGGCATCGCCGAGCAGTACGAGATGCTGCGCAAGGTCGGCATCGAGAACTCCGCCGAGCAGCTGCTGCTGATGACGCAGTACTTCGACACCATGCAGGACGTGGCCCGCAACGGCCGCTCCAACGTGCTCTACCTGCCCTCGAACCCCGGCGCCGTGGGCGGCATGGGCGACGAGATCCGTACCGCCATGCTGCAGGCCCAGGCCGCGCACGAGGCCGAGAAGGACGGCGAGGCCACCGACGCCCGCATCTCCGCCGCACAGCTGCGCGAGCAGGAGCAGGAGCGCGCCGAGCGCGCGCGCGCCGAGGCCGAGCATCGTTCGCGCGACGCACAGCGCGAAGCCCAGCGGTCCTCGGACGACACCCCGCCGTGGGCGCACCCGGGGTCCGCGGACCAGTCCTGACGCGGGATCACCATCGGTGCTGCGGGCCCGTCTCCGACACGGAGGCGGGCCCTTAGTCCGTTCTGAGCAGCCTGGCCGTCGACTCCCGCTCGATGAACCGCCACGGGAAGGCCCAACCGTCCGCGATCTTCTCCCCGCTGCGTGCCGCGTCGGCGAGCGCCGCGAACACCTCGCCGTACTCCGCGCCCGAGGTCCCCAGCGTGCTCAGCGGGACAGGTCCCGTCGCCGCTTCGGAGATGTCACCGCGGCCGACGACACCGACCGTGCGCCCCACATCGATCCCCCGTCGTGCGCACTCGGCGCAGACCTGGATCGCCAGCCGGTCGCTCGAGCACATCAGCACGACGGGGTCCGCGGGTCCCGCAGTTTCCAGGGCCGCCCAGTCCAGCGCCGAGAGGTCCGCGCTGATCCCGTAGTCGACCTCGAGCGGCCGTGACGCCACCGCTCCTCCAGCGACCGCCTCGAGCCGGCGCCGGGCCGGATCCGCGAAGTCACGGTCGAGCGTGCCGCCCTCCGGCGAGGACTCCTTGAGCAGCACGAATCGTCGCACTCCCCGGCTCTGCAGCTCCCCGACCGCCTCAGCCGCGGCCGCGCCGTACCCGTGGCGCGCCGTGGGCACGCCGGCGAACCCCTCCTCCGCGAAGGCGACGACGGGGATCGGACATTGTACGAATCGGGTGGACAGCTGCTCGTCCTCGACATGGACGGTGAAGCACGCGTCGACGGCGCGGCGGTCAAGGAGGTCGACGAAGCGCCGGAGCACCTCGGGATCCGGGGCCCCGGGGAAGACGACGAGGTCGATGTCCTGCCGCGCCAGCTCTCGCTGCGCCATGTCGATCAGACCCTCGCGCCACGGATTGCTGGGAGCGGAGACCAGGGCGCCGATCAGCCCGGTCCGCTGTCGACGCAGAGCCCGGCCCGCCCAGTTCGGGCGGTATCCGAGCTGCTCCATCGCCGCTTCCACCGTGGCACGGGTCTCGGCGTTGCCCCGCCCGCTGCGATCGGCGCGCCCGCTGAGGACATGGGAGACGGTTGCGGTCGAGACACCGGCGAGACGCGCGACGTCCGCCTGCGTCGGCCGCCTCCGGCCTGCGCCGCGCGAACCACCTTTCACCGGGCTCTTGACAGGATCGCTCACGCCCTCCATCGTAGGCCATGGTTAATCGAAATACCACGGTACTTCGGCGATGCGAGGAGGCATCCATGTCCGACAACGATCCGCGTACCACCATCCCTCGACGCTCCGTCCTCGGCGCCACGGCCCTCGTGGCCGCAGGGCTCAGCGCCTGCTCCGTGGAGACGGGAACCGATTCCGGAGCGGACGAGAAGACGTCGAGCGACTACACCTTCGACTTCGATGCCGACGCCACGGAGTCCACCCAGCTGGCCTGGATGGACTCCGGCGACCTCAAAGCGCTGTTCATCGAGCCCGTGATCACGGCGTTCGGGAAGCAGTTCCCCGAGATCAGCACCACCTACGACGGGTCGGGATGGGAGCAGGTCAACCAGGTCGTCCCGCTCGGGATCCGCAACGGCTCCGCCCCGGACGTCTTCGCGCTCCCCCAGAACGTGCCGCCGGAGACGGCGATCGGCCAGAGCTGGGTACAGCCGCTGGAGGAGGTCATCCCCGATTTCGAGCAATGGCGGACCGGGTTCCCGGAGACCGCCCTGATCAACGGCATCCATATCTTCGACAGCGCGGTCTACAGCTTCCCGCTCAACTCGACCCGCCGCCTGAACATCACCCAGTACATCTCCCACGAGGCGGCCGCCGCGGCGGGCGTCGACGTCCCCGTCGAATCGGTCGCGAGCTGGGACGACCTGAGATCCCTGGCCGCGGAGATCACGGCATCGGGGACCCCGGGGATCCTCTCCACGGCGGACCACCTGTACTACGTGGTGGCGAACCTCGCGAACACCGCCGGGTGGCTCGGCAACTCCGAAGGCATGAACATGCGGACCGGGACCTTCGAGTACTCGGCACCGGAGTATCTGCAGGCCCTCGACTTCATCCGCTCGCTGATCGACGACGGCTCCTTCGTCCCCGGCTACCTGACGCTGAAGGACGCCGACGCCCGGGCCCAGTTCCCCACCGGCCTGGCAGGGATATCCCTGAACGGCCCGTGGGACATCATCCAGTGGGACGAGGACTACCCCGACTTCGAGTACTCGATCCTGCCGCTTCCCTCGCCGGACGGCTCGGAGTACACGATCCCGTATCGCGAGACCGGCTCCAACATGACCTGGCTGTACGCGGACTCCCCGAACACCGATGCCGCGGCCGCGGTCCTGAAGTTCATGGGGACGCCGGAGGGCCAACGAGCGATGGTCGAGCTCTCCGGCGGCTTCCTCGTCTCCACGATCGAGGAGGCGAACACGTCGGCCGACCCCTCCTTGCTGCACCCCAAGGCCAAACAGGTCACCGACATGGCGACCGATCTGATGCGCGCCTGTCCCCAGTTCGAGATCCGCAATCCGGACGCCGGCGCGGTCACGCTGCGGCTGCAGGCCGCGAACCCGGGGATCTCCGCGACCATCGAAGGCATCCTGACCGGTCAGCTGCCGGATGCCGAGGCCGCTCTCAGCGATCTCGACGCGCGGCTGACCGAGGCGATGGAGAAGGCCTTCGACGAGGCCCGGACGGACGGCGCGGAGGTCGACATCAGCGAGCTCCGGTTCCCGAACTGGGATCCCACCCGGGATTACACGGCCGACGACTACGCGGCGCTCGAGAGCTGACCATGAGCACCACTGAGCTGTCCGCGTCCCCGGCGCGCTCGGGGGGACGGACACCGCCCGCTCCCGCCCAGGGGACGCGGGCCCGCCGCCGGGACCTGGTGTGGATCTACGCGTTCATCCTGCCCGGCCTGATCCTCACCGCGATGTTCGTCTTCTATCCGATGGGGGCGTCCTGGTACTTCTCCTTCACGCAGTGGAACGGGTTCAGCGACGCCAAGCGGTTCGTGGGTCTGGCCAACTATCGCGAGCTGGTCGGAGACGGTCTGTTCTGGGGCTCGTTCGGCCGCTCGATGATCTTCGTCCTGATCGGTGTCCCGCTGCGCGTCGCGCTCGCACTGATCCTGGCCATCGTGCTGAACAACGTCGTCCGCGGCCGGTTGTCCACCTTCTTCCGCACGGTCTTCTTCCTGCCGGTCATGGCCGCGGCCTCCGTGATCGGCGTCGTGCTCACGTTCGTGCTCTCCCCCAGCAACGGCCCCATCGCGCTCTTCCTCGAGACCACGGGGATCACCGACGCACCGGTCGAGTTCCTCTCGGATCCGGGTCTCGCGCTGTGGAGCGCTCTGCTCCTGCACACCTGGAAGAACTTCGGGATGACGCTGATCTATTGGCTCGCCGCGCTGCAGACGGTGCCGGCCGAGTACTACGAGGCCGCCGAGATCGATGGCGCCGGAGCGGTCCAGCGCCTGGTGAGGATCACCCTGCCGATCCTGATCCCCTTCGCGGTGATCATCATCGTCCTCACGGCGAACGAGAACCTGCACGCCTTCGCCCTGATCCAGGCCCTGACCGGTGGCGGTCCGTACTACGCCTCCGAAGTGGTCGAGGTGTACATCTTCCGCACCGCCTTCGCCCCGGACGCCGCCGGCGGCGTGCCCCGACTGGGCTACGCCTCGGCCGCCGGATGCTTCTTCGGGCTGGCGACCCTGGTCATCGCCCTCCTGCAGGCCTGGGCTCTGAAGCTCGTCGCCGACCAGAGAGCGAGGCTCACGCGATGACCATGACTCGTTCGCCCCTCGGGACCGGGACGTCCACCACCGACCCGGACGGCCGGTCGACGCCGCCTCGCCGCCGACGCCTGAAACGCTCCGAGAAGACTGCGCTGATCGTCGCGACCGTCATCCTGCTGCCGATCGCGATCGTGTGGATCTATCCGTTCGTCTGGGTGTTCTCCAGTTCGCTGCAGTCCACGGCGGAGATCTTCGGGTCCCTGAACCCGTTCACCTCGACCCTTCGGCTGGACAACTACATCCGGGCGTGGAACGAAGCGAACATGGGGCGGTACTTCCTGAACACGATCTTCGTGACCGGGACGTCGATCGTCATCTCGGTCACCGTCAACGCCCTGCTGGGCTACGTGCTCGGCCGCTACGTCTTCCCCGGCAAGAAGCTCATCTACGTGCTCCTGGCCCTGGTGGTCTTCCTCCCCGAGGGATATACCGTGATCCCGATCTTCGACCTGATCGACAACCTCGGTCTGTCGGGGAGCCTGTGGGGCATCGCCCTGGCCGAGGCCGGCGGCGTGAGCGTGATCGTGGTGCTGCTGTTCACCGGGTACTTCGCACAGCTGCCGCGGGAGCTCGAGGAGGCCGCGAAGGTGGACGGCGCCGGATTCCTGCGCATCTTCGTCCGGGTCTATCTCCCCCTGGCGAAGCCCGTCCTCGCCACCGCGATCATCCTGCAGTTCATGCATGCCTGGAACGACTTCCTGCTGCCGCTGGTGCTCACCCTGTCCCAGCCGGACCTGCGCACACTCGCGGTCGGCATCTACAGCCTGCAGAACCAGTACTTCAGCGACTGGGGAATGATGTCCGCAGCCTCGACCATCGCCCTGCTGCCGATCATCATCGTGTTCATCGTCCTGCAGAAGTACTTCATCGAATCGTTCTCCGGCGCCGTGAAAGGATGAGCCGTCCATGATCTCCCCCCGTCCCCCACGACCGAACTTCATCCTGGTCTGCGTCGACGAGATGCGCGCTGACGCGATGGGCGCCGCCGGCAACGAGCACATCGACACCCCGAACCTCGACGACCTCGCGCGGGGCGGTTACCGCTTCCCCCGCGCCTACACGGCGACCCCCACGTGCGTCCCCGCCCGGGTCGCCCTGTTCACCGGGATGTCGCAGGAGCGGCATGGCCGCTACGGGTACCGGGAGGGCATCTCCTTCCCCGACGCCCATCCGGTCACGCTCCAGTCGACCCTGGGCGAAGCCGGGTACCAGACCTACGGCGTCGGCAAGATGCACGTCTTCCCCGACCGTGCCCGCTGCGGCTTCGACGAGGTGCTGCTGCACGACGGCTTCCTGCACACCTCCCGCCGGCTGAGCCGGGGTCCGTCGGCCGCGATCGACGACTACGTCGAGTTCCTGCGCCGGGAGACGGGCGACCCCCGCGCCGACTACCAGGAGACCGGGATCGGGTGCAATGCGATGACCGCGCGGCCCTGGGAGCGGGCGGAGCGGCTGCATCCCACGCGGTGGGTGGCCGATGAGTCCTTCCGCTTCCTCGAGCGCCGAGACCCCTCGCGCCCGTTCTTCCTGTACATGTCGTTCCACCGCCCGCACGCGCCGTTCGACCCTCCGGGGTGGCTGTGGGACAAGTACCGCGGCCGGGAGTTCCCGCCCAGGCCGCTCGGGGACTGGGTCTCCGACTTCGCCGAGCACCGCCGCGACCACGGCTCCGAGGCCGAGTTCGGCGCGCAGAAGGAGTCCACGCATCAGCAGGTGCGTGCGGGGTACTACGGCTCGATCGAGTTCATCGACCTGCAGCTGAACCGGCTGCGCGAGACGCTCTCGGACCACGACCTGACCCAGGACACGGTGATCATGTTCGTCTCCGACCACGGCGACATGATGGGCGACCACGACATGTACCGGAAGTCGGTGGGCTACGAGGGGTCCGCCCGCATCCCCCTGGTGCTGCACGTGCCGCCGCGGCTGCGCGAGGGCTGGGGAGAACCCGGTGAGGTGGAGGCGATCACCGAGCTCCGCGACGTGATGCCGACGCTGCTGGACCTGGCCGGCGTCGAGGCGCCCGACGGGGTGGACGGACAGAGCCTGCGGCCGGCCACCCACGGTGCCGCAGGGCGCGAGCACCTCCACGGCGAGCACCTGATCAGCTCGCTGGGGCGCCATTCGATGCAGTGGATCCGCTCGCGGCGGCACAAGTACCTGTGGTTCTCCGGCGACGGCCATGAGCAGCTGTTCGACCTCGAGGCCGATCCGCAGGAGCTGCACGACCTCGCCGGCTCCGCCGAGCATGCCGGCGAGCTCGCCCGGCACCGCGCGATCCTGATCGACCACCTCCGCGACCGCGAGGAAGGCTTCGTCGACGGCGAGGAGCTGGTGCCGGGACGCCCCCTGGTCTCCGAGGCCGCCCGGGTGCGCGAGCACGCGACGCTCTGACCGGCGGCGCCCGAGTGCTGTGCCGGGGTCGGCCGGGGGGCGGCCGGGGGTCGGAATGCCGTGGTCGGGAACTGGCGCCCTGGCGGGCGTCCTGGCGATATCGGCAGGACATGCGCTCCTGCGCCCGTACCCGACCATCGAAAGTCGGAGGCCGTGGCGCTCCAGGGCGGATGTGCCCGTCGGCGCGGTGCGCTGAGGTGGAGGCATGACTGGTTCCGAGGCCCCTCCTGCCCCCGACGGCGCCGCCGCCGAGGCCCCCGCGGTCGACGCCCCCGAGGCCGGCTCCTACGCCGCCGAGAAGCGGATCGGCCGGATCGCCGCCGTGACGCTCGGGTGGTGGGCGCACGGGGGCGTGCGCCTGCTGCTGGCGCTGGTGCTGATGTACTACGGCGGGGCGAAGCTGGTCCTCGGTCAGTTCGGGCTCGCTGGTCCCGGGGACGCCCTGATCACCCTGGGTGAGATGAGCCCGATGGGGCTGCTGTGGCGGATGGTGGCCTTCTCCCCGCTGTTCCAGGTCCTCGCAGGCCTGGCGGAGTTCGGGGCCGGCCTGGCGCTGCTGTGGCGGCGCACGGTGCCCCTCGGCGCCGCGATCGGCGCCGCCTCCATGTCGCTCGTGCTGGTGCTGAACATCGGCTACGACGTGATGGTCAAGACCCCCTCGCTGATCTACCTGATCCTCGCGCTGATCGTGCTGATCCCGTGGATGCCGCGGCTGGCCCGGGCGTTCCTCGGCCACGGGGAGATCCGCCGCGGGCCCGTCCCCGCCCTGATCCCCTGGCGCCCCGCCGCCCGGGTCACGAACATCCTCGGCCCGATCCTCGCCGCCGTCGTGGCGGCCGTGACCCTGTGGGCCGTCACCCAGCTGTATCCCCCGCGCAGCATCGACGAGTCGGTCCCGGCCGGGGTGTGGACCGTGCAGGAGGACACCGCGGACCCGGCCGCGCAGCTCGCCGAGGACACCCGGTGGAGAGCGATCGCCTTCGGCGACACGGTCTACGGCGAGACCTCCCCGGTGCAGCTGCGCCGGGCGAACGGCGAGCTCCTGACGGGGACCTATCAACGCACCGGGGAGGGCGCCGTCCAGCTCGAGGTGCACCCGCTGCGCGAGGAGGGCCAGGACATCCAGGAGTATCTCCAGCAGGAGACGAGCTCGCTCACGCTCTCCGTCGTCGAGCGCGAGGACGGGACCCTGCACGTGACCGGTGCGGGCCAGGACCTGGTGCTCGCCCCCGACGAGTCCGGATCGATGCTGTACGAGCGGGGCTTCAGCTGGCAGGTCCGGCCGGACGACCCGTTCAACCGCTGAGGCCGGATTCCCGGGACCTGGTGCGATCACGATGATCCAGGTAACGTTCCAGAGTGTTCGAATCCGATGTCCAGGGCGTTCCTCAACAGGCGCTGACCGGCGCGCTTCCTGCCGAGTCGCGGGTCACCGAGGTGCTCCAGGAGGCCTACGCACGCAGCGCCGGAGTCGGCGATGGACTGGTCGCCGACTACATCCCCGCCCTGGCCGAGGCCGATCCTGCCGTGTTCGGCCTGGCCCTGACCGAGGTCGACGGCACCGTGCATCGGGCCGGGGACACCGCCGCCGCCTTCACGATCCAGTCGATCTCCAAGGCCTTCGCCCTCGCGCTGGTGTGCGAGGCGATCGGGCACGAGGAGGTCCACCGAATCGTCGGGGTGAACAACACCGGACTCCCGTTCAACTCCGTCATCGCCCTCGAGCTGAACGACGGCAGTCCCATGAATCCGATGGTCAACGCCGGGGCCATCGCCACCACGGCGCTGGTGCCGGGTGACACCGCCGAGGAGCAGTGGTGGACGCTGCACGAGGGGCTCAGCCGGTTCGCGGGGCGCTCCCTCGAGCTCGACACGCGGGTGCTGGAATCCGAATCCGCCTCAAACCACCGCAATCAGGGGATCGCGGACCTGCTGACCTCCTACGACCGTCTGCACAAAGGTCCTGCGGAGATGGTCGACCTCTACACGCGCCAGTGCTCGCTGCTGGTGACGGCCGACGACCTCGCCGTCATGGGTGCCACCCTCGCCGACGGGGGCATCAACCCCGTGACCGGGGAGCGGGTCGTCTCCCCAGAGGTCTGCCGCGACACCCTGTCGGTCCTCGCCGCCTGCGGCATGTACGAACTGTCCGGGGAATGGCTGTTCGAGATCGGGCTGCCCGCCAAGTCCGGGGTCTCCGGCGGCATCGTCGCGATCGCCCCCGGCAAGGGGGCGCTCGGCGCCTTCTCCCCTCCTCTGGACCGGGCCGGGAACAGCGTGCGCGGCCAGCGCGCCTGCGCCCACCTCTCCCGCGCGCTCGGGCTGAACCTCTTCGCCTCCCGCCCCCACCCCACGAAGGACGCCGAGCATGAGTGAGCCCGCCCAGACCGCCCAGACCGCCCGATCCTCCTGGACTCCGATGATCGGCCTCTTCCTGGCCCAAGTGCTGATGTCGTTCAACGTCGCGGCGCTGCCCATCTCCCTGGGCGGGATGGTCGAGGACTTCTCGGTGCCGCCGACGGTCGCCAGCTCCACGATCGTCGTCTACGGCCTCGCGGTGGCCGCCCTGGTGATGACCGGCGCGAAGCTCGGCCAGCGCATCGGCTGGGCGCTCATCTTCCGCGCCGTCCTGGTCGTCTTCGCCGCCTCGTCGCTGGCGATGATCCTCTCGCCCACCGTGGCCTGGGTGATCGTCGGCCAGCTGCTCGCCGGAGCGGCCGCCGCGATCATCGTGCCCTCCCTCGTCGCGCTCATCGCGGAGAACTACCGCGGGGCGCAGCAGGCCACCGCCGTCGGCTCCCTGGGCTCGGCCCGTGCCTTCTCCGGCATGAGCGCCTTCCTGATCGGCGGCACCCTGGGCACCTTCGTCGGCTGGCGACCGATCTTCCTCATCACTCTGGCGCTGGCGATCGCGGTGTTCGTGCTCAGCTTCAGCCTGCGCTCCGACAAGGGGGACTCCTCGGTCCGCATCGACCTGGTCGCCTCGGTGCTGATCGGCGCCGCGGTCGTCTGTCTGACCCTGGGGTTCAACAACCTCAACGGCTGGGGCCCCCTGCGGGCGCAGGACGGCGCCCCGTTCTCGGTGCTGGGCCTCTCCCCGGCGCCGGTGCTGGTGGTGCTGGGGCTCGTGCTCGGGCAGCTGTTCTTCGTGTGGACCCGCCGCCGGATGCGGCTGGGGAAGGTACCGCTGGTGGACCTCAGCGTGCTGGGCAGCGGCCGGGAGCGCTCGGCGGTGTACGCGATGTTCATCATCGTCTCCATGGAGGCGGCCGTGAACTTCACGGTGCCGATCTACATCCAGGTGGTCCAGGGCCGCACCCCGCTGGACACCTCGCTGGCGATGCTGCCGTTCAACCTCACCGTGTTCGTCACCGCGACGCTGATCATCCGGTTCTACCCGCGGTTCGCGCCCCGGACGATCGCGCTGTTCTCCTTCGCGCTGACCACGGTGGCGCTGGTGTGGCTCTCGGCCGTGGTGACCAACAACTGGGAGACGCTGCCGACGATCCTCGGTCTGATCGTGTTCGGCATCGGACAGGGCTCCCTGGTCACCCTGGTGTTCAACGTGCTGGTCACGGCGGCTCCGAAGCACCTCGCGGGCGATGTCGGCTCGATCCGCGGCACCACCCAGAACCTGGCGTCGGCCGTCGGCACCGCGGTGATGGGCGCGGTGCTGGTGATGGTGCTCGGGGCGGGCGTCGGCCGCGCCGTCGTGGAGCACCCGGAGCTTCCCGACGAGCTGGTCGCCCAGGTGGACCTCGACCAGGTGAACTTCGTCAGCAACGACGAGCTGGACGAGGTCCTCAGCGCCACCACCGCCACGGAGGAGCAGGTCGAGGCCGCCGTGGCGCTGAACGAGGAGCAGCGCCTGCGCACCCTGAAGACGGGCTTCCTGATCCTCGCCGGGATCAGCGCGGTCGCGGCGCTGCCGGCCTCGCGGCTGCCGAAGTACGTCCCCGGCGAGATCCCCGACCCCGAGGACAGCTGAGCCGCGCTGAGCCGCGCTGAGCCGTCCGGACCGTCCCCGAACCGTCGGCCCCCTCCCCTACTGTGGTCCGTGACGTGCACGCAGGTGAGGGACAGGTGAGGGAGGAGCCGGGATGCAGATCGAGTTCGGCTGGTCGCTGGACGGGACCGCCTGGGCCGACGGCGCCGGCGCGACCGGTCGGGTGCGGATGGGTCCGCGCGCGCTGGTCCAGCTGCTGCAGACGCGGCTCGCCCTGACCCGACCGTCGGTGGACCCCGCGGTGCGCATCGCGCAGTACTCCCGTGCTGTCGCCGCCGCGGACCATCCGTGGGCGCGGGACTCTTTCGAGGCCGACCCGTGGTCCACCGCGACCACCCTGCTGGGCTGGCGTGACGCCGCGGTCGCGGCGGGGGCGCGGTGGCGGAGGGACGCGGCGCTGCCCGAGCGGATCGACGCCCTGTGCGCGATCGATGAGCAGCGCACCGTCGCGGCCCCGGCGCCCGGAGCGGCCGACGACCTGCGCGAGATCGTCGACCTGCTGGCCGACGACGTCTCCTGGCCGCTCGGCATCGAGGTGCTGCAGTGCCACGAGGACCCCGGCCACCTGCCCGGGCTGTGGCCGCGCCTGCTGACGCTGCTCGAGGACGCCGGGGTCCGCATCGAGCGGCTCATCCCCACCGCCTCCGGCCGGCCGGAGCTGACGGTGATCGAGGCGGAGGACGAATGGACCGCCGCCGAGACCGCCGCCCGTGTGCTCGCCGGACGGGAGGGAGCACCGCTGCAGGTGCTCGCCGGCACGGACACCGTGATCCTCGATCAGGAGCTGCACCGGCGCGGGCTGCCGGCCCTCGGCGTCGCCGAGGCGGCCGCCGACCGCACCGCCCTGCAGATCCTGCCGCTGTTCCTGTCGATCACGGTGGGCCCGGTGGACGTGCAGCAGTTGGCCTCCTTCCTCGACCTGCGGGTGATGGACGCGCCCGAGGACGGGCGCGACCACGTCGGCCTGGTGCCGGCGCGGGTGCGCACGCGGCTGCTGGATGCCCTCGCCGACGAGCCCGGGGTCGGCGGTCCCGCCTGGCGGCGAGCCCTGGCGGCGCTCGAGGACGACGAGAAGGTCTCCGAGGGCGGATCGGCGTTCGCCCGGACGCTGTCCGATCTGGTCACCGCCCCGATCCCGCCCGCCGCGCTGACCCCGTCCCGGCTCCGCGCCGCTGTCGAGCCGCTGGGGGTGCGGCTGCGCGCCCTCGGCCAGGGCGATCCCGGACTGACCCGGGCCGCCGCACATCTGCAGGTCCTCCTCGACGTGCTGGAGACCATGGACGAGGACCGGGCCCTGTCCCCGCGCGAGCTGTCGCAGATCGTCGAGGCCTCGGGCGGACGGGCCCCCTCGCCCTTCGCCCGGCCCGAGGCGACGACCGCCTGGCGCACCTGCAGCCGCCCTGCCCAGCTGCTGCCCCGCGGCGGCGACGTGCTGTGGTGGGGCGCAGACCGCGAGGACTCCCACGCCGGCGTGGTCTGGGACGCCGTCGAGACCGAGGCGCTCACCGCGCTCGGCGCGCATCTTCTCGAGCCCGCCCGCCTCGCGGCCCTGACCACCGACGCCGGACTGCGCGGCCTGCGCGGCGCGGAGCGGATCATCGTGGTGCGCACACGCCGTCGGGCGCAGAAGGCCACCGCGCCGAACGCCCTGCTGGCGCACCTGGCCGCCGAACGCGCTGCCCCCGGGGAAGGAGTCGCCGGCGTGCTCGCCCAGCTCACCCTCTCCCCCGAGCAGACGCTGGTCGACGGACGATTCGAGCTCGCCGGGTCCCGTCGGCCGCTGCGTCGGCCCACCCCGGCACGAATCCCCCGCCCGCCCGAGGACCTCACCCGGCAGGTCGACCCCGCCCCGCACCTGGTGCCGCGCTCGCTGTCCTATTCCCAGACCGAGGACCTGCTGGGCTGCCGGCAGAAGTGGACGTACCGCAACGGACTCCAGATCCGGGCGGCCTCGGTCGCGACCGTCCCCACCGGCAACCGGATGATCGGCAGCCTCGTGCACGCCGTGGTCGAGGAGCTGGTCGACACCGCGGAGTCCGAGGGTCGCAGCGGGCCTCCGTCCGGGGAGCGGATCCGGGAGGAGATCACGGCGCAGGTGCCGCGCCTCGCCTCCGAGCTGCAGCTGCCCGGCCGCGAGGTCGAGCTGGCCACCATGCGCGAGCAGACCGTACGCTCCCTGGTCGAGTTCTTCGACCGGCTCGGCGCCGCCGGGCTCGTGATCACCTCTGTCGAGTCGGAGTTCGCAGAGCCCCTGACCCTCCGCCTCCGCCGCGGCGACGTCACCGTGCCGTTCACGGGCTACCGCGACGTGCTCGCCGAGGACGCCGCCGGCGAGCCCACGGTGATCGACCTGAAATGGACCTACGCCGCGACGAAGTACCCCGACCTGTTCGACACCGGCGAGGCGCTGCAGCTGGCCTCCTACGCCTGGTCGCTGCACGGGGACCACGCCGACGTGGGGTACTACCTGCTCTCCCAGGGGGAGTTCGTCGCCGCGAACCCGGCGCTGGACCCGCACGGTCGCCCCACCCTGGACGTCGCCGACCTCTGGTCGCGCGGGAGACGCGGGATGACCGATGCGCTGGACGCGATCGGCGAGGGGCGGGTCGATGCGCGCAGCGGGCAGATCCTGCTCGACGCCGGCCAGGACCTCAGCACCCCCCGCCGCGACGCGAAGAAGACCTACGAGGCGGCGCGCGCGAGGGCCCGCGCCGAGGGCGCTCTGGTCGTCGACGCCCGCTGCGACGTCTGCGAGTTCGCCCTGCTATGCGGGATGAGAGGCGATGCGTCATGACGTTCACCCTGATCAACGCGTCCGCCGGATCCGGCAAGACGTACACCGTGACCCGCAAGCTCGCCGAGCGGATCGAGGCGGGCCTCGACCCCGCCCAGATCATCGCGACCACCTTCACGGTCAAGGCGGCCGAGGAGCTCACCGGCCGGATCCGCTCCACGCTGCTGGATCGGGCGCAGGTCACCGAGGCGCGCGGCATCGACTCCGCCGTCATCGGGACCGTGAACTCGGTGGCCGGCCGACTGGTCACCGACTACGCGCTGGACGCCGGGATCTCCCCCACGGTCGAGGTGCTCGACGCCGCTCCCCAGAAGGCGGCGTTCGGCGCCGCGATCGCTCGCTCCGCCGCGGCCGCCGGGGTGCGCTGGGCGGATCTGCTCGCACGCACCGAGCACGACGGGGACGAGAACGACACCGGTTTCCGCCCCAAGCAGGCCTGGCGGGCTCGGGTGAAGGACGTCGCCGATGCCGCGCGGACCAATCTCCTCGGTGCCGA
Organism: Brachybacterium sp. P6-10-X1; assembly: GCF_001969445.1. Lineage (NCBI taxonomy): Bacteria > Bacillati > Actinomycetota > Actinomycetes > Micrococcales > Dermabacteraceae > Brachybacterium > Brachybacterium sp. P6-10-X1. Next base: position 3,822,716 of record NZ_CP017297.1, on the reverse strand, counting down.
CGAGCTCAGGGCGTCGGTCGCCGCGTCCTGGGAGGAGTACCGGCGCACCGCGGAGCTGCCGGAACCGACCGAGGACCGGCGACCGCGCTGGCTGCACCTGCTGGACCAGCGCCTCGAGGACCTCGCCGGCGACCTGGAGGCATCGCGGACGGCCGACGGGGAACCGGTCCCGGGCGGGCCCATCAGATCGACGAGTCTGAACAAGACCACGAATGATCTGGAGAGCCTGCGCCGGTTGCGGCGGACCCTCGCCGACCATGACCGCGCGCCCTGGTCGACCTGGCTGCGGATCGCGAAGGGCGGCTTCGGCGCGGCGGCGAAGAAGGCGCTCGCGCCGCTGTCGGAGGAGATCGCCGCGGACCTGCCCGCCACCATCACCTGGCAGCAGGATCTGCGGGACCTGCTCGCCCTGATCCTGGAGACCGCCGCCGACTCGCTGGACTCGTACGAGACCTACAAGCGGGACCTGGGCCTGATCGACTTCATCGACCAGGAGGTGCGGGCGCTGCACCTGCTGCAGGACTCGCCGCGGGTGCGCGCCTCGGTCGCCTCCCGCTTCCGCCTGCTCGCCGTCGACGAGTTCCAGGACACCTCCCCGGTGCAGCTGGCGCTGTTCCTCGAGCTCTCCGGGCTGATCGAGGACAAGATCTGGGTGGGCGACCCGAAGCAGGCGATCTACGGGTTCCGCGACGCGGACCCCCGGCTGATGCAGGACATCATCGCCGCGCTCGAACGCGGCGACACCGTCTTCGGCCGGGGCGACGTCGAGAACCTCTCCCACTCCTGGCGCTCCGCCGAGCGCCTGGTCGAGCTGTCCAACGCGATCTTCACCCGGGTCTTCGCCCCGCACGGCGAGGGCACGGAGCGGATCACACTGTCGATCCCCCCGCAGCGCGCCGCGCAGGCCGCCGGCGGGGCGCTCGAGGTGTGGGAGGCGACCAAGCACGATCGTCGCGCGGTCTCGGCTGAGAAGCACGCCGCGATGATCGCGGAGCAGATCCGCGCCCGGATCGAGGAGGGGGCGTTCACGCCGGGCGGGACCGCCGTGCTGGTGAGGACGAACACCCAGCGCCAGCAGATCGTCGCTGCTCTGCAGGCGCGCGGCGTGCCGACGGCCGGGGCGGCGCATGCGCTGCTGGCCTCGCGGGAGGCCCAGATCGTGCGGGCGGCGCTCGCGGTGTCCCTGGACGGCACCGACACCCTGGCGCTGACGGAGCTGGTGACCCTGCTCGAGGACCACGGCGCGCACGAGACCTGGTTCGCGCAGCTGATGGCGGCACCGGATCACGCGTCGCGCACGCAGGTGTTCGCCGCCTGGTGGGAGGACGACGTGCTGGCGGGGCTGCGCGAGGTGCGACGGGCCTGCATCGCCTTCACCCCCGAGGAGATGATCAGCGCCCTGATCGACGCCCTGGACCTGCCGCAGCGCATCAAGCGCTGGAGCGACCAGGGGTCGCGTCGGCGGTCGCTCGATGCGCTGCGCTCCCTCGCCCGCGAGACCACGCAGCGGCGGCGCGCCGAGGGCTCCCCGGTCACGCTGACCGGTCTGCGCGCGGAGCTGGACGCCTGGGAGGAGGGCCCGGACCTGTCCGGGCTCCCCGATGCCGTGTGGGTGGGGACCGTCCACGGGGCGAAGGGCCTGGAGTGGGACCACGTGGTCACCTACCTGACCGCCAGGGCCAGGGAGTACGACAAGACCTGGGGCGTGCTGGTGCGCTCTCCGGAGCGGGTGGACGTCACCGCGCCGCTGGCCGGTCGCAGCCTCGTGTTCTGGCCGCAGATGCCGGTGCCCGAGGAGATCGGCGCACGGTTGGCCCGCTCGGACTTCGCCACCCGCCGTGCCCGGGGCGAGGCCGAGGAGGCCGGGCGCCTGTACTACGTCGCGCTCACCCGCGCGGCGACCACCGGGGTGCTGGCCGTCCCGGGGCCGGCGACCGTGCTCGACGCCTTGATCGAGGGCCCCGCCGAGGAGGAGCCGGCCGCGTCGTTGCTGGCATGGTCCCAGGACGAGATCAGCGTGGACGGAACGGCGGAGCCGCTGCCTGCGAGGGTCACCCGGACCAACGTCGACGACCTGCTGGAGGAGGCGCCGACACGGCTTCCGGCCGTGACCGATCCGCTGGCGGTGACCGATGTCCCGGTGCGGCCGACGGGGGTGGATGCCGAGCGCGCCGCCGCCCGTTTCCAGGCCTCGGCGGCGGTCTCCGCGGAGTCGCTCGGCACCGTCGGGGAGCCGCGGCCGATCGGCCGGCGCCTGGTTCCGGACGGCGGACCGCGATGGAAGCGGGTCGGCGAGGCCGTGCACGCCTATCTCGCGCTGCCGCTGGAGCAGTTGGATCTCCCGCAGCAGGAGGCCGCCGCCTCCCGGCTGGTCGAGCGGTGGGCGGTGGCCCGTGCGGTGGACCCCGGAGTGCTGCGGGAGGCGGGCGAGGCCTGGAGCGCCTTCCTCGCCGCCGAGTTCCCCGGCGCCGAGCAGCTCACCGAACAGCCGGTCACCTGGTGGAACGAGGACGCGCAGGTCATGGAGGGGTGGATCGACACCCTGCTGCGCCTGCCGGACGGCTCGGTGGTGCTGGTGGACCACAAGTCCTATCCCGGCGACGAACCGGTGACGACGGTGCGGGAGAGGTACCTGGGGCAGATGTCCACCTACTCCCGCGCCCTGGCCGCCGCCGGGTCACGGCCGGACCGGATCCTGATCCACCTGCCGTTGCGCGGCGAGGTGCTCGAGGTGACGCTGCATGAGCACGCCCGCTGACGGCGCCGCCGTCCCGCTGCTCAGTGCCGAGGGGGCCGTCGACGCCGCGCGGGTGCTGCTCGATGCGGCACTGCGCTCCGGGGCGCGCCGCCTGCTCGGGATCGCCGGCGCGCCCGGGGCCGGCAAATCCACGCTGACCGAGCTGCTGGCCGAGCGACTGCCGACCGGTTCCTGCGTGGTGGTGCCGATGGACGGCTTCCACCTGGCCGACGTGGCGCTGGATCGGCTGGGCCGCCGACACCGCAAGGGCGCTCCGGACACCTTCGACGCGGCCGGGTACGTGGCCCTGCTGCAGCGGCTCCGCACCGCCCGGGCGCCCGATCCGCCGGTATGGGCACCGATGTTCGAGCGCGACCTCGAACAGCCCCTCGCCGGCGCGATCGAGGTGACCGGCGAGGTGCCGCTGGTGATCACCGAGGGCAACTACCTGCTGTCCGGCGACGCCTTCGGCCAGGTGCCGACGATGCTCGATGCCCGCTGGTTCGTCGAGGTCCCCGAGGAGCTGCGCCACGAGCGCCTCATCGCCCGCCACGAGCACTTCGGCAAGTCGCCGCGGGCCGCCCGGGAGTGGGCGCTGGGACCGGACGAGGCCAATGCCCGCCTGGTCGCCGCCACCCGCTCCCGGGCCGATGCGGTGGTGCGGCTGGGCTGAGGCGCGGGGTCGGAACAGCGCGGGCCTCGTCAGCCGGCCATCACGGCGCGGGCGAAACCGGTGGACCGCTCGCGCAGACCGTCGATCCGCTCCTGGCGGTGGTACGCGAGCAGCGCCTCGTCCTCCGTCTGCATCTCGAACGCCGTCGGCGCCCGGCGCACGTTCTTCGAGCAGCGGAAGTCGGCGCACAGCGACGTGCCGATCGTGTTGCCGCGTCGGCCCTCGGCGCCGCCGCGCGGGGCGGCGAAGGACGCTGCGTGGAGGCCGTCGATGACGTCCTCGCACCAGGCGCACATCATCTTCCGCGGCGGTGCCGCGCCGGTGCCGCGCAGCAGCAGGCAGACGAGCTCGTCGTCGACCTCGAGGGCGACGTAGTGCAGCAGCGGCTTGCGGGCGTCCTGCCACCCGAGATAGTCGATCTCCTCCCACGCCACGGCGGCGAGGTCGGGCAGCTGGGCGCGCTTCGCGTCGCCCTTGCTGGCGTTGATGAAGGACGTGCGGATCTGGTGGTCGGTCAGGGGTCTCATGGGGGTGTCCTCACGACGGGCGCGCTGCGTCGCCCCGCTCAGGGCGGGGGGGGGTGAGCGCGCGGGAGAGTTCGGTAATCAGTCGTGACGGCGTGCAGGCACGCCGGGGTCACGCCGAGCAGGCCGGGTCGGCCGCCCCATTTCCTGCATGCGTCGCGAGCATGCTGATCTCCTCTCCCGTCATGGACGCGCTCACGCTACGCCCGTCCCGGAACGGCCCGCAAGGCGATATGGGACACCGAGGACGGAGCGAGGTGCCCTCAGGCGATGATCTGGTTCAGCTGCTCGAGGTCCTCGCGGCCGAGATCGAGGGCCATGGCCCCGGCGGAGTCGACGATCGACTCGGGGCGGCTGGCGCCGGGGATCGGCACGACGCGCTCGTCGAGCGACAGCTCCCAGGCGAGGACGACAAGCTGCGGGCTGACCCCGTGGGAGTCGGCGATGCGCTGGATCTGGGGGAACCTCTCCCCCACGGCGCTCGCCCCGCCGCCGGTGCCGCCCAACGGCGACCAGGGGACGAAGGCGATGTCGTGCTCGGCGCAGTGGCGCAGCTCGCGCAGGCTGGTGTGGAAGAACGTCGGCGAGAACTCGTTCTGGACCGCCGCGAGACCGCCCTCGCCCAGCACGTCCCGGGCCACGTCGATCTCCTCGACGTTGGCGTTGGAGATGCCGACCTCGCGGATCAGACCTTCCTGCTGGAAGGCGGCGAGCGCCTCGACGCCCTCGGCGTAGCGGATGCTGCGGTCCGGACGGTGCCAGTAGTACAGGTCGATGACGTCGGTGCCCAGCTCCCGCAGCGACTTCTCCAGCGCCGAGCGCAGGTAGGCGGTGGACCCGTCGCGGCCGCCGCCCTCCGCAGTGCGGGTGATGCCGCCCTTGGAGGCGATCACGACACCGGAGCGGCCCCCTTCCCAGGTGCGCACGGCCTCGGCGACGAGCTGTTCGTTGTGACCCATGGTGTCCCAGGTGGGCGCGTAGATGTCGGCGGTGTCGAGGAAGGTGACGCCGGCGTCGAGGGCGGCGTGGATCGTGGCCATCGACCGCTCGTGCGGGGCGGGCTCCCCGCGCCCCTGCGACAGCGGCATGGCACCGAGGCCGAGGGCGGAGACGATCAGGGAGCCGATGCGGCGGGTGGGTGCAGTCATGACAGGAGACCCTATGCCGGGGCGACCGTCCGGGTCACGAGGGGTCCGGCATCGGGACATCCGCTCCCGCTCACCGCGGCGCCGTGGACTCCCGTTCGATGATCCGTGAGCGCAGCAGCGTGGTGGAGGGTTCCTCGTCGGGATTCGCCATGCGCTGGCCGAGCATGCGGGCGGCGGCGCGGCTGGTGGCCCGCACCGGCTGGTGGACCACGGAGACCGAGGGCGTGACCAGGCGGGTCCACAGGTCGTCGTCGGTGGCCAGCAGCGCGGGCGCGTCCGCGACCCCGCGCATCGCCTCGAAGGCGCCGGCGGACATACGGTTGTTGGTGACGTAGACGCAGTCCGCCTTCCCCGCATCCAGGATCCGCCGCATCATCGCCCTGCCGGATTCCACGTGCAGGTCACCGCGGAGGATCGCCGAGTCCTCGATGCTCACCCCGGCCTCCCGCCATGCGCCGAGATACCCGCGGACGCGGTCCTCGGTGGTGCGCAGCTCCGCGGGCCCGGCGAGCACCGCCGGCGCGTGGAACCCGCGCTCGTGCAGGTGCTGGGCGGCCTGCCGTCCCGCGTCGAGGTTGTCCGTGGCGACCAGGTCCGTGGCGGCCCCCTCGATCCAGCGGTCCACGAGCACCACGGGGATGCCGGCCTCGGTGAGCAGGGACAGGTCCGTGTGGATGCTGTGGACCGGGACCAGCAGCACGCCGGAGACATGGCGACCCACCAGCTGGGCGAAGCAGTCCCGCTCGATGTCGAGGTCGTCCTCCGTGTGGGCGACGGTCACCGAGTAGTGGTCCCGGCGGGCGATCCGCTCGACCTCGCCGATGATCTGCGTGAAGTACGGGTTCTCCGCGTCGGGCGCGACCACCGCGACCTGGGAGGTCCCGCCCCGCCGCAGGGAGCGGCCCATCGCGTTGGGGACGTACCCCGTGGACCGCACGGCGGCCCGCACCCGCCGTGACAGCTGCTTGTCGACGGTCGACGCGCCGTTGATGACGCGGGAGACCGTCGCCGAGGAGACCCCCGCGGTGCGCGCCACGTCCATGATCGTGGGTCTCGGCGACACCATGGGCTCTCTCCTCGCTCCAGCTCGTTCCAGCGCGCTCAGTCTTCGACGATCACGGCGTCGCCGCACAGGTGCACGGTCACGCCGAGGCGGTGGAACAGCGCGGCCTTGGCCGTCAGCGCCCGGTCGGCCGCCCCCGCGTCGTCAGCGTAGACGAGCTGGGCGTGGTTGGCCTTGTGCCGGCCCATGAACTGGTCACGGCTCACCCCGTGCAGCACGACGTTGGCGATCGGCCACTCGGGGTTGGTGGACTGCTTGCGCCGGGCGACCTCCTCGTCCGGGAGCTCCACGACGCTGCCCCGGCCGATGTCCACGTGCAGGCCGCCGCCTTCGACGTAGACGCGCGACCAGACGATCTCGCCGGGCTTGGAGACGCCGTTGATGGTGGAGCCGCCGGCCGGGAAGAACTCCGGGCCCTGCCGCCAGCCCTCGGCGTCGGCGTACCCGCGGACGAAGTGGCTGGGCGGGACGGAGCCGGAGATCTCGTAGACCCACACGTACTGCCCGTCGAACTCCTCGCCCCAGCGCACGTCGTGCAGCGTGGTGGCGGGATCCATGCCCATGGCGGTCCAGATCCGGTTGGTGACCAGGGCGTCGACCGCGACGCCCTCATCGACCTCGTTGAAGTTCGGCAGGGCCTTGCCCTCCCACAGCACTCGGGAGCCGTCCCGGCTGGTCACCGGCGGGCGCTGGACGTTGTTCAGCAGGCCCTCGACGAGGTCGGAGGCGGCGGTGACGTCCTTGAGTCCCTGCTGGTACTGGACGCCGACGGCGTCGAGGCCGAAGTCGTCGCTGAGGCGCAGCGCGGCGATGTACATCGCGTACTGGCTGCGCAGCTGGGACTCGGTGAGTTCGGTGGCCTCGTCGGTGCCGAGGCGGAAGGTCATGCCCGCGTCCTTCAGCCAGGCGCCGATCGCCTCGGCCTCCTCGTCGGTGACGGTCTGCATCTCGGCCCACAGGGCGGACTGGCTCAGGCGCTCCTTGTAGATCCCCAGCGGGTTGAGCATCTCGTCGTCGATGATGGCGTTGTACATGCCCATGCAGCCCTCGTCGAAGACCCCGATGATGGCCTTGTCGGTCAGGAGCTGGTCGGCGAGCGCGCGGCCGAGCTCGACCTCGGCGGTGCCGGGCAGGTGCGGCAGCGGCCGGACGTGGGAGTCGTCGTGCGTGATCGCGCCGGTCTCGACCCAGGTGGCGATCCCGTCCCGGAAGAAGTCGTCGCTGCCGTCGACCGTCCACAGGGTCGAGTACTCCCGGTCCATCTTCGTCAGCCCGCCGTTGAGGTTCAGCAGCCCCACCAGACCGGGCCATTCGGGGGCGAAGTTCGCCACCGTCAGGATCGGGCCGCGGTGGGTGCGCAGCCCCGCCAGGACGTGGTGGCTGTACTGCCAGTTGGCGGTCGCCACGATCAGCGGCGCCTCGGCCGGGATGTGCCGGAAGACCTCCATGCCCATGCGCTGGGAGCGGATGAAGCCGTGGCCGAGCTCCTGATCGGGCTCGAAGCCGCGCCGGACCTGCCACCCGGTGGCGTCGACGGCGTCCGCGACGATCCGTTCGAGCTCCTGCTGGAAGGGCCAGGCGGGGACGTTGGCGCTCTCGCGGAGGTCGCCGCTGGGGATGAGGTAGACGGTCTTCGCCGGGGCCGGCGCGGCCTGGCGGACCGTGGGCATCTGGTACGGGGCGGTGGTGGTCATGGGTACTCCCTGGTGGTGGCGGAGGGCGGGGCTCAGCGGCGGGCGGGGCCGACGGGGCTGTGGGGGCCGGGGCCGGTGCCGAGATGGATCTCCATGGCGTCGAAGGTCGGCGCCGCGGGCCGGGTGGTGGCGGGCCGGTCGAGGTAGAAGATCGCGGTCGAGGCGATGTCATCGCGCAGGGGCAGGTAGCGTCCGGCGCTCTTCCAGCCCAGTGCCTGGATGTCCACGCGCGGCAGGCCGGTGGAGAAGTGGATCGGGTCGGCCACGTGCCAGCGGTACATCCCGAAGCGCTGCTGGGCGACGTAGAGCCCGTCGGGCCGGATCACCTGCGGCATCCCGAGGTAGGGGGTGGAGAAGGCGGTGTAGCCCTCGCCGGGGACGTCGAAGTTCCAGGCGCCGCCGAAGTAGTCCTCGGTGCCGGTGCCGGCGATCGTGGGGAACCCGCCGTCGGGGTCGTCGTCGTCCAGGTAGAACTTGATCTCGCCCTCGCCCCACCAGCCGTTGGAGTTGACGCCCCAGGCGATATAGGTGCCGACGTACTGCCCCTGGCCCTCGATGCCCTCGAGCAGGACGTGCTCGGTGGCTTCCGGCAGCGGGTTCGAACGGCGCCACTGGGCGTGGAAGTAGGCGTCCTCGTGGTGGTCGCCGCCGAGCTCGTAGGTCACCTGGTAGTAGACGCGGGCGTCGGTGTCCGAGGTGTTCTCGAGGGTGAGGCGGGCGCCCTCCCGGAACGGCATCGGCCAGTAGGAGTTGAAGCCGCCGTGCGGATTCGCGGCGATCATCTGCGAATCGACCTGCGCGAAGACGCCCCAACCGCTGGCGAAGAAGTCGCCGTAGGGCACCTCGACCGCGGGCTCCTCGGCCCCGTCCCAGTAGGCGCGCACCACGAGCTGGCGCCAGTGGTCGGTGTGGGTGGTGATCCAGAGGTGGGTGATCACGCCGGCGGAGTCGATGTCGGCGAGGGTGAAGGTCTCCCCGGCCTTCACGTCCACGCTGGGCGAGACCTTCCAGCCCTGACCGAGATCGCGGGCGGCCTCCGCGCCGGTGCCCTCGGTGGCGCGTCCGCCGCCGCCGACGGAGCCGTCGACGTTCTCGGGGCTGATCGAGCGGGTCTGGACGGCGCGCAGGGCGGCGAGAGAGCGGGCAGGAGACGTCACGAGGTACCCCCTGGGGTGGATCGACGATGATCAGGAAACGTTTACTGGCACCTTACGGAATCAGGGGTGGGCCGTCAATGCGTGCGAAGATCCGCGTCCGACGTGGGAACTTGCGCCGCTTCTCGAGGATGGTGACGCCGCCGGGAGCGTCGGATGGCGACGAATGGTTGACGACGCTCACCCGGCCCTCGTACCGTTCTGATAAATCGATTACTGACATCTGCCCTCGACGTCGCGGGAAGTGAGCATGAGAACCCACCCCTTCAGCGGATCCCCCGGACCAGGCGGACCTGCCAGTCCAGGCGGACCACGCAGACGAGACCTGCTGCGGGCCGGCGGCGCGACCCTCGGCGGCGTCGGCGCCGCCTCCGCCCTCGCCGCCTGCTCGTCGGGCGGCGCGGGCAGCTCCGACCCGATGCAGTTCTGGCAGTTCTACGCCCCGGTCGCGCAGCAGGACCCGAACCTGCAGGCGCAGAGCGAGTGGTTCCTGTCCAGGATCAAGAGCTGGGAGGAGGCGGGCGGCCATTCCATCGCGCCGGTCTACATCCCCGGCTACACCGATCCCACCAACACCCGGCTGATCACCGCCTTCGCCTCCGGGGCGGGCCCGGACATCTTCCTCATCTCCCCCGGCGACTTCCTGCGCTACTACAACGGAGGGGTCCTGGAGGACCTCACGCCGTACATGGAGCAGGAGGCGATCGAGGACTTCTACCCCCAGGCGCTGGCCACCCGCACGGTCGACGACCGCATCTACGGACTGCCGATGGAGCAGGAGCCGCTGGCGATCTTCTACGACGTCGCCGCCTTCGAGGAGCAGGGCCTGTCCGAGGCGGACCTGCCCACCACCTGGGAGCAGATGCTCGAGCTCGGGCAGACGATGACCGGGGGCGAGCGCGCCGGGCTGGTGCTGGAGACCCTGCCCGGGTACTACCAGAACTTCACTTTCTATCCCTGGCTGTGGCAGACCGGCGCGGACGTCATCGACGCTGCCAGCCAGCGCCCCGTCTTCGACAGCGACGGTGCGGTCCAGGCCCTGCAGCTGTTCCAGGACGCCATCCGCACCGGGGCCGCACCCCGCACACGCCCCGCCAACGGCGACATCGTCAGCGCCATGACCGGCGGTTACGCCGCCATGTGGCAGGGCGGGATCTTCGACGTGGCTGCCCTGACCCAGAACGCGCCGGACTACGAATACGGCGTGTTCACCCTGCCGGCCCCCTCCGGCGCCGACTCGGTGACCTGCCTGGGCGGCTGGGCGTGGTGCGTCAACGCCCGCGGCCGAGATCCCGAGGCCGCCGCCCGGTTCACGGTCGAGGTGATGGGCTCGATGAGCCAGGAGTCGATCGACGCCGGCGTCGAGTGGAACGGGGTCGCCAAGGGGAACATCGCCGCCCGCGCCTCGGTCACCGAGGCGATCGGGAACGACGGCGCCTTCGAGAACCCCATCCTCCAGCAGTTCCGCGACGAGATCCTGCCCACCGGGCGGGCCGAGCCGCGCTTCCCGCCCGTCATCTACAAGGCGGTCTCCAACGCGATCCAGGCCACGATGCTCGGTGGCGCGGACGCCGCGGAGCAGGCCGAGATCGCCCAGGGGGCCCTCGAGAGCTACCTGGAGACCTATGAAGGAGGGCCGCTGCTGTGAAAGGCATCGAACTCGCCCGCACCGCGGGCACGGCCAGCGGCGGCGGCTCCTCGCGGCCCGCCTCCGTCGGCATCACCCGGGCGCGCCGGGAGCGGCGCGCGGCCTTCTGGTTCCTGCTGCCGGACACCGTGGGGCTGCTGGTCTTCGTCGCCGTGCCGATGGTGCTCGCGATCGTCCTGGGCTTCTTCCGGGTCGACGGATTCGGCTCCTTCGACTTCATCGGCATCGACAACTACGTGCGCATGGCCGGGGATCCGCAGTTCTGGTCCAGCGTGCGCATCACGCTGATCTACCTGGTGGCGGTGGTCCCGCTGATCTTCGTGATCGGTCTGGGCCTGGCGCTGCTGGTGCAGCAGAAGCTCCCCTTCATCGGGCTGATCCGCTCCGCGCTGTTCGTCCCCTACGTGGTCAGCCTGGTGGTGGTGGCGATGGTCTGGCAGTTCATGCTGGCAGATCGCGTCGGCGTCCTCAGCCGGGTGCTCGGTCTGTTCGGCTTCGAGAACATCTCCCCGCTGGGCGAGCCGTCCCTCGCGCTGGCCACGGTGATCCTGGTGACCGTCTGGTTCCAGATGGGCTACTACATGATCATCTTCCTGGCCGGCCTGCAGGACATCCCCGGCGAGTACTACGAGGCGGCCCGCATCGACGGTGCGAGCGCCTGGCAGCGCCTGGTACGGATCACGCTGCCGCTGCTGCGGCCGACGAGCTTCTTCGTGCTGGTCACCGCGACCGTCGCGGTGATGACCGGCGGGCTGGACCTGATCTTCGTGCTCACCGGCGGCGGCCCCGCCGGTGCCACGTCCCTGCTGATCTTCTACATCTACGAGCAGGCGTTCCTGTTCGGCGAGCTCGGGTACGCCGCCGCCGTCGGCTCCGTGCTGGTCGTCGCGATGCTCGCCTGGTCCTTGGCGATGTTCGCCCTGACCAAGGGAGGCCGATTCGAATGACGACGCCGCACACATCTCGACGCACCCGCTGGAGCCCGCAGAAGATCGCGCTGATGGTGCTCGGCATCGTCCTGGCGCTGGCGACGATCTTCCCCCTGGTGTGGATGATCACCGGCGCCTTCAAGCCCGCCTCCGAGGTGAACGGCTCCGCGATCCTCCCCTCGGATCCGACGCTGGAGAACTTCATCTACGTGTTCACGCAGGTGCCGTTCCTGCGCTACATGGCCAACAGCTTCGTGGTCTCCGCGGCGGTCACGGTGCTGGCGCTGTGGTTCCACTCGATGGCCGCCTACGCCCTGGCCCGGCTGCGGTTCCCCGGGCGAGAGACGATCTTCCTGCTGATCTTCTCGACCATGCTGGTGAGCCTGCCGGTGATCCTGATCCCCACCTTCGTGGTCGTGCGCACCCTGGGCATGGTCGACTCCTACGCGGGGCTGATCATCCCGGCGATCTTCAACGCCTTCGGCATCTTCCTGCTGCGACAGTTCTACGTCTCGCTGCCGGCCGAGCTCGAGGAGGCGGCGCTGATGGACGGTGCGAGCTACTGGCGGATCTACCGCAGCATCATCCTGCCGCTGAGCCGACCGATCCTCTCGGCCTTGACGGTGTTCTTCTTCCTGACGAACTGGAACTCCTTCGTCTGGCCGCTGACGATCACCTCGAACCCGGATCTTCGGGTGGTCCAGCTGGGCATCGCCACGTTCCAGCAGCAGTACGCCGCGGACTGGAACTACGTGCTCGCGGCGGCCACCGTCGCGGCGATGCCGACGCTGCTGATCTTCTTCTTCTTCCAACGCCAGATCGTGGAGTCGATCAAGTCCGCGGGGTTCAAGTAGGGCGCTCCAGGCTGACGATCCCGGCCGGTCAGCGGCCCCGACCGGGACCCTCGACCTCGGCGAGCCACTGGTCGTAGGTCGGTCCCGCGAGGATCGCCTCCGGGCCCGGCAGCATCCCTCCGGCGCGCATGGAATCGCTGGCCGGGACGCCGACGACCTCGATGTCGTCCCCGCGCGCGGCGAGCAGTCGGCGCGCCTGGTCCAGGGTGTTCTCCGGGCGGGGACCCGCGATCTGGACCAGCGGCGCGGGGTCCGCGGCGAGCGCCTGGGCGAGCAGCAGCTCGGCGACGGCCCGGGTGTCCACGCTCTGGGAGGGCACCTCCATCACCTCGACGTGGTCGCCCGCCGGGCGCAGCTGCGAGCCGACGAAGTCGTGGAACTGGGTGGCGCGCACCAGCACCGGGCCCGGGCAGTGGGCGCGCACGGCCTGCTCGTGGACGCGCTGGGCGCGGTAGAAGCCGTAGTCCTGCATGTGGTCGATCCCGACGATGGAGATCGCCACGGTGCGAGGCACGCCCGCGGCGACGGCATGCTCCCCCAGGGTCCGCGCCGCGCCCTCGAACCACGGCCCGGCGGTGTCGTCCAGCTGCGGGGGCTTGAGGCACTCGATGATCGCGTCCGCGCCCTCCAGCGCTGCCGCGAGCCCCTGTCCGGTCATCACGTCGACGCCGCGGGAGCGGGCGACCTCGCGGCCCTCGTGCCCGTCACGTCGTGCCGCCGCGACCACGGAGCGCCCCAGCGTCCCCGTCGCGCCGAGGACCGCCAGTGCTCTGGTCCCGTCTCCCATGGTTCCTCGCCTCCTGGGCGCTCGGCGCGCCCGCTCCCGGCCACCGTAGACCTGCTCGCCCTCGCCGTCTCCCACACCGGATCGTGACCTCGTCCGGGTGCTGAGAGCGTTGACAGCCCGGCACCCCCGGGCTACCTTTGCGCGTAATCGATTACCGGCACGGACGAGGACGTCTTCGTGTCGGCGATCGACCGTTCCCCCTCAGCACCCTCGTCGGCGACGTCGCCGGCGGGGACCGATCCCGACCCCCGCGACCGCGAGTGGGTGCCGACGCCCACTTGCTCGCGCACAGTGAACTGACCCGCACGTTCTCAGTCCGGCACGACCGATCCCAGGAGCAGCATCATGAAGCGACGCACCCTCCTCTGCGCAGCAGGAGCCTCCGCGACCGCCGCCGGCCTCGCCGCCTGCGGCAGCGGCACCCCCGGCCAGCAGGCCGACGACCCGGCCGCGAAGGGCCGCACCCAGGTCGAGTTCTGGGGAAACGTGTTCACGACGCCGGAGAACGCCTGGTACGAGAAGATCGTCAAGGATTTCAACGCCGCCCAGGACGACGTGTACATCAACTACCAGGTGGTCCCCGGGGACGCCTGGGACCAGAAGCTCAAGGCCGCACAAGCCGCCGGGACGGCCCCGGACCTCTACATCCAGCCCGGCCGCCTCGACACCGCTGCCCGCACCGGGCTGCTGATGCCGCTGGACGATCTCTTCGCGGCCGATGTCCTGGCGGGAATCACGGATGCGGCGAAGGAGGTCTCCCAGTACCAGGGGCAGTTCTACGCGTTCCCCCTGCTGGTCGAGCCGCAGATGACGCTGTACTGGAACAAGGACCTGTTCGAGCAGGCGGGCCTGGACCCCGAGACGCCGCCGACCTCGTGGGACGAGATGTACGACGCCTGCGAGGCGCTCGCCCCCGTGATGGGCAACGGCGAGTTCCCCCTGAACACCGCCGTGGACTCGGGGACCTTCGGCTGGACCACCGTCGCCGCGCAGCTGCACGTGGCCGGCCACCTGCCGATCTCCGAGGACTGGTCCACGGCGGACGCGGAGGATGCGAAGTACGAGGAGCTCATCGGCTTCTACAAGACGCTGCAGGGCGAGGGCTGGATCCCGCGTCAGCCGCTGGGCGAGGGCAACTCCGCACAGGCGTTCGGCGAGAAGAAGGTGGCGATGCAGTCGCAGGGCTCGTGGGCCATGTCTGAGCTGGCCGCCGATTATCCCGACGTGGTGTCCGCGACAGGGGTGGCCCCGTGGGTGCAGAGCGACGGGGACCTCACGCATTCGATCTCCACCATCGGCAACATGAAGTGGGTGGTCGACGCGAAGGCCAAGGAGCCCGAGGCCACGGCGAGCTTCATCGAGTGGGCGCTGGGCGGGGATCCCGAGGTGCTGAAGCCCTTCTTCGTGGACACCCAGTTCACCAAGGCACCGGCGCGCGACGAGGTCACCGAGGTCGTGAACGCCGATCCCGCCGCCGAGGACGCCCCGTGGTCCGACGTCGTGTTCGAGGACATCGTCCCCCACTGCATCCCGGAGGCGCAGTACCCCTGGGACATCAACCTGGCGATGGGCGACGCCCTCCAGGCGGGGATGCTCGGCGAGGCCTCCCCCGCCGAAGCGCTCGGGACAGCGCAGAAGGAGATCCAGAAGGTCATCGACCGCGAGGGCTTGGCCGAGATCCGCGCCGAGATGGACGCCTGAGCCGCCGCGAGGAGGGAGAACGAGGAGGGGAGAACCATGGCGATCAGTCCACCGTCGACCCGCAGGAGAATGCACCCCAGCCGCCGCCAGGACACCTCGATGGCCTACATCATGCTGGCACCGGTGCTGGTGCTGCTGGGCATCTTCGTCATCTGGCCCGCGATCCAGGCGGTCTACCTGAGCTTCTTCGACTGGAGCTTCTACACCGAGTCCGAGTTCGTGGGCTGGAAGAACTTCCACGACGTGCTCGTGGACAACACGTTCTGGGAGGCCGTGCTGCGCGGGCTGCAGTTCGTGCTGATGACGGTGCCGGTGAGCATGGTCCTCTCCTTCCTCGTCGCCTCGCTGGCCACGTCCGTCTCGCGGCGCGTCTCCACGGTGCTGAAGGTCAGCATCTACATCCCCTCGGTGATCTCCGGGGTGATCGCCTCGATCACCTTCGTGATCATCTACGACTACTCCGGCGGGCTGCTGAACGCCCTGGTCAACGTCGTCGGGGCCCCGAACCAGGCCTGGCTGGGTGATCCGCGCTGGGCTCTCGCGGCGGTCGCGGTGCCGGCGGTGTGGCTGGGGCTGGGCATCTCGACCCTGATCATGATCGCCGCGATGCTCGACATCCCCGACTCCCTCTACGAGGCGGCACAGCTCGAGGGCGCGAACTGGTGGCAGACCGCCCGGTTCATCACGATCCCGCAGATGAAGAACGTCCTGCTGTTCCTGCTGGTGACCGGGTTCGTCGGCTCCATCCAACAGTTCGAGCTGCCGCTGGTGATGACCGGCGGCGGTCCCAACGGCGCCACGGAGCTGCCGAACCTCTTCATCTTCAACCATTTCCGGGGCGACGCGTACGTCGGCTATTCGATCGCCGCCGCCCTGCTGCTGTTCGTGGTGCTGGGCACGATCTCCTCGATCATCTTCCGCATCGTCAACTCCGAGAAGCTGGTGGATTGAGATGGCCGCCCCGACCCGGTCCCCGTCGGCCGCCCCCGCCGCCCCCGCCGCCCCGACGACCCTGGCCCCCGCCGACCGCAGAGCCGCGCGTCGGCGACGGATGCTGCAGCCGCGATGGATCCTGACCTTCGCGATGAAGGCCTTCTTCTCCCTGGTCATCGTGACGCTGGCTCTGTTCCCGCTGGCCTGGATGATCATCTCCGGGTTCAAGATCCGCACCGAGGTGGTCTCCACCCCGTTCCAGTTCTTCCCCGAGGTCTGGGAGTGGCAGAACTACGTCCAGATCCTCGGCGACGCGGCGTTCCTGCGGACCCTGGCGATCACCGGCGCCGGCGCGGTCGTCTTCACCGCCGGGTCGATCGCCGTGAACTCGATGGCGGCCTACGCCTTCGCCCGGCTGGAGTTCGCCGGCAAGCGCTTCGTGTGGCCCGCAGTGCTGATGACGATGTTCATCCCGGGCATGACCATCCTGCTGACCAGCTTCATCGTGGTCACCGATCTGCACATGCTCGACACCCTGGCGGTGCTGATCATTCCGGGCATGGCCGCGGCGGCGCACATCTTCTTCGTGCGCCAGTTCTACCTGAACATCCCCTCCAGCCTGGAAGAGGCCGCCGTGATGGACGGCTGCGGGCGCTGGGGCGTCTACCTGAGGATCTTCCTGCCGCTGTCGAAGGCTCCCTTCGTGGTCGTGGGCATCACGAGCTTCATGGCCTACTGGAACAACTTCGTGTGGCCGGTCATGACGATCACCAGCCCGGATCTCTACCAGGTCCAGCAGTACCTGGCGGCATTCCGCGGCGAGCGCGCCTCGGAGCTGGGGCTGCTGATGGCCGGCTCCGCCTGCGCAGCGCTGCCGATCATCATCCTGTTCCTCATCTTCCAGCGCCAGATCATCGCGAACATCAAGATGGCGGGGTTGAAGTGATGCCCGGGACCCTCCCGACCGGCGGACGCCCCAACATCGTGCAGATCGTGATGGATGATCTGGGCTGCGGGGACCTGGGCTGCACCGGCTCTCCGCTGATCGCCACCCCGCGGATGGACGCCGCAGCGGCCGAGGGGCTCCTGATCGAGCAGGCCTATTCCGCCGCCCCCACCTGCACGCCGTCACGGGCGGCGCTGCTGACGGGCCGCTACGCCCAGCGGGTGGGACTGCACCGCGTGGTGTTCCCCGAGGAGACCGAGGGGCTCAGCTCCTTCGAGCGGACGATCGCGGACGTGCTCGGGGACGTCGGATACCGGTGCGCGGCCTTCGGCAAGTGGCACCTGGGCGACGGACCGGAGCACAATCCGCTGCGGCACGGCTTCGAGGAGTTCTTCGGTCTCCCCTACAGCAACGACATGGATCCGCTGTATCTGGTCGACGGGGAGGACCCGGTCGCGGGCGAGGTCGATCAGACCCTGCTGACCAAGCAGTACACCGACCGCGCCATGGACTTCATCTCCCGGCAGGGGGACGCGCCCTTCTTCGTGCACCTGGCGCACACGTTCCCCCATATCCCCCTGCACGTGGAAGCTCCCTTCCGCGGGGTGTCCGAGGCCGGCACCTACGGCGATACCGTCGAGTGCGTGGACCACCACATCGGCCGGCTCCTGGACCATCTCGACGGCCTCGGGCTGCGGGAATCCACCCTGGTGGTCATCACCAGTGACAACGGCCCGTGGTTCGAGGGCAGCACCGCGGGACTGCGCGGCCGCAAGATCGACTGCTACGAGGGAGGCGTCCGGGCGCCGCTGATCGTGCGCTGGCCCGGGATCGTCCCCGCCGGGGCCCGGTCCGAGGACGTGGTCAGCCTGCTGGACCTGCCGGTGACGTATGCGGCGCTGACCGGTGCGACGATGCCCGCGGACCGCCCGATCGACGGCATCGATCGCACGGCCGTGCTGCTCGGGGCCGAGGCCCCGCCGCGGCCCCCGCTGTTCTTCTGCTCGCACTGGGACCTGCATGCGGTGCGCGACGGCCGCTGGAAGCTGCATCTGCAGCGCATCGGCCGGGACCGCCGGGAGCTGCCCCAGTTGTTCGACCTCTCCCGCGACCCGCAGGAGAGCTACGACGTGCAGACGCTGTTCCCGGACGTCATGGAGCGGCTGCTGGCCCTCGCCGCGGACTTCGATGACGAGATCCGGTCGCAGAAGGACGAGGCGATCGCCCGAGCTCAGACCCGCATGAGCCCCGCCGCGGTGGGGCGGAACAGCCCGGTGGCCAAGTAGAAGGGCCCGACGTCGGCCTCGAAGTCGACGTGCAGCCACTCGACGGGGCCGGATCGGCACTCCTCGATGGCCCGGATGACCAGCTCGCGCCCGATGCCGCCGCCCTGATGCTCGGGGTGGACGACGGTGTCGACGAGGAAGGCGTGGCGGCCGCCGTCGGTGACCACGTTGCAGAAGCCGATCAGCTCACCGTCCCGGCGTGCCGTCCCCCAGCCCAGCGAATGCCGCTGCAGCCGTGCGGTCCAGTCCTCGGCCGTCTCCTCGCGGTCGAAGGCGGCGGCGTGCAACGCGGACACCTCGTCGTCGGTGATCTCCTCCCGCCAGGCGTAGGAGGGCAGGTGCGCGGGTTCCATGCGAGTCAGTGTGCCGCAGTCGTCAAGGGGGCGGTTCGAGGCCGAAGCCGGGCGCCGCGGCCAGGAGGAGCCGGCCGTCCTCGAGGACATGGCCGGAGGCGTCGACACCGTCGGTGGTGCCCGGCACCCCTTCGACGACGGGGACGTTCCCGAGCCCGACCGCGAGCTGTGCGGCGTAGAGGGTCTTCAGCGGGTGCCCCCAGGCGTGCGGCGAGGCGGCGACCCCGATCTCCTCCAGCGCGGGCATCAGCTCCCGCCAGGCGGTGATCCCGAAGGACAGCACGTCCATCAGCAGCACGTCCAGCAGGCCCTCGCCGGCGAGGTCCAGCACCTGCTGGACGTCGGGCTCGAACTCGCCGTCGGCCACCAGGACCTGCGAGCCGGTGCGGCGGCGGTGATCTCGCACGACGCGCAGCCCCTCGGCGTGCTCGGCGAAGGGCTCCTCGACCCAGAAGAGGTCGCAGTCCGCGACGGCGTCGAGGTAGCGGATCGTGCGTTCCGGGCTGTAGCCGTCGTTCATGTCCACCAGCAGGCGCGCGTCCGGATGGGCGGCGCGGACGGCGCGGGTGACCTCCACGTCCCGGGCGAAGCCCTCCTCGGGCTCCATCCACCGGTTGCCGCGGCCGATCTTGAGCTTGAACCCGCGGTGGCCGGCCGCACGGTCCGCGGCGCAGTCGGCGAGCACGGCGTCGATGCCGCGCGGGGCGTCCTCGGGGTCGAGGTCGTCGAAGTAGATCGCCCCGGAGTAGCAGGAGACCGGGGCCGCCCCGTGCCCGCCGAGCAGCTCGTGCACGGGCACGCCGAGGAGCCGGGCCGCGAGGTCGTGGAGGGCGACGTCCAGCGGGAGCGCCGCGGGATCGATGACACCGATCCCCGGGTCGAAGACCTCCTCGAGCGGGCGGCCGACCGCCCGATTCATGTCGACCTGCGGCCCCTCGTACAGTCCCCAGCCGCTCGCCCCGGCGTCGGTGCGCACGGCGACCGCGAGGGCCGAGGGGCCGTCGCCGTGGGCCCCGAGGCGGGCGTTGCGTCCGATGGTGCGGGGGTAGCGGCTGCGGATCGGCGAGGTGGTGACCTCCGTGATGCGGTGCCCGGTCAGTGCCGTCATCCGGGATCCTCCTCGAGGATGGCCAGGTCCCAGGGGTCGAGGGCCAGCGGCGCGCCGGCGGCGACCGTCTGATCCGCCAGCAGGGAGCGTCCCGCGGCGGGTGCCGGCACGGTCGCCGGCTCGTGAGACCAGTTGGTCACGAACCACAGCCGCACACCGTCGGGTCGACGGGCGCGGGTGACGCGGACGGGCTCGGGCAGTCCTGTGCCGAGCACGTCGATCCCGGCGTCGTCCAGGGCCCAGCGCGCGACGGAGCGCGCCAGCTCCGCGTTCGGCACCGTGCCGAGGTAGGTGATGCGGCCGCGGCCGCGGGCGTGGGTGACGATCGCCGGATGGCGAGTGAAGGTGTGGTGCTCGTAGTGGGCGAGCGGTTCGGCGCCTTCGAGCTCGAGCTCGTCCATCCAGCCGACCGCGGCGGCGCCCTCCTCGAGATCGAGCGTGCCGTCGGCCGTCAGCGGCAGCGGGTTCTCCAGGGTCGAGTACAGCGAGTAGCCGGCGCCGACCCCCTCGCGCAGCGGGCCCGGCCCGCGCTCGGCACGAGCCCTGCCGAACTCGTCCATGTACCCCGAGCGGGGGCCGAGGACGAGATGGCCGCCGCCGGCCGCGTACTCCAGCAGCCGCGCGGCGGTGGCGTCGTCGGCGCTGTAGAGGGTGGGGGCGACGACGAGGGCGTATTCGGAGAGGTCTGCGAGGTCGACGCGGTCTGCCGGGCCGGCGTCGACGTCGCGCACCGTCAGCTGGGCGCGGGCGTCGAAGAAGCCTCGGTAGAAGGCATCGACCACGCGCTGGTAGGAACGGCGGTCGCCCTCGGCGGTGCCCGGCACGGCCAGGAACGGCTCGAACTCGAGCAGGTAGCGGGAGTCCTGGGAGTACAGCAGGCAGACGTCCGCCTCGGCGGACAGATCGGTGAGGTCATCGCCCACGCGGGAGAGCTCCTCGCCGGTGCGGGCGATCTCGGCGAGATTCCGGTTGGGCTGCAGATCGTGTCCGAGCACCCCGTGGGAGTAGGTCTCCGAGCCGTAGTGGAGGCTGTGCCAGTGCCAGTACGAGACCGCGTTCGCCCCGCGGGAGATGCAGGTGTAGGCGGCCAGTCGCCACTGCCCGTCGTAGCCGGGGAAGTTGTGGGCGCTGCCGCCGACGCTGAGCGGATTGATCTCGGTGACCAGGAAGTTCTGGTGGCCGCCGGCGCGAGCCATGTCCGCGCGCTGGAACAGCTGGATGGCGCCGTGGACGCCGGAGGGGTCGTGGTAGGTGGGCGGATGGGTGCCCCTGGGAGGATGGGCCAGGGCGTCCTGACTGTGGTGCGGGAAGTTCTCCGCGGGCACGTCGACCACCTGTCCGATGCGGTGCCGGTCCGCGTGCGGGAGCCCGTGCCCGCCCACGCAGTCGTGGGTGACGAACTGGTCCTCGCGCAGGTACTCGCGCACGATGCCGGCCTGCCAGTCGAGGAACTCGGCGACGAGATCTGCCTGGAAGCGGCGCCATTCGAGGTCGTAGCCGGGATTGGAGTTCCCGCCCCCGCCGGAGCGGTCCCCGGGCTCCCACAGCTGGGAGAGGTCGCTCAACCGGTGGGACCAGAAGGCCAGGCCCCAGACCTCGTTCAGGCGCTCCACGCTCCCGAACTTCTCCCCCAGGCGACGGCGGAACTCGGCGGTGGCGGCCGGGGAGTGGATCGCGCGCCCGCCGGTCTCGTTGTCGACCTGCACGCCGATCACCGCGGGGTGGTCGGCCCAGCGATCCATCAGCGCCCGGATGATGCGCTCGGCGTAGAAGCGGTAGCCGGGGTGGGTGATGTCGGCGTTCTGCCGGTCTCCGTAGGGCCAGGGGGTGCCGTCGGCCCGGCGGAGCATGATCTCGGGGTGCTCGGTCGCCATCCAGGCGGGGATCGCATAGGTGGGGGTGCACAGCACCACGCGGATCCCTGCCCCGTGGAGGGCGTCGAGGGTGGGGCCGAGCATCTCGACGTCGATGCGGCCGGGTGCGGGTTCGGCGAGCGCCCAGATCGAGTCCGCCAGGCGCACGTAGGTCAGGTGTGCCCCACGCATCATCGCGACGTCCTCGGCGAGGCGGTCGTGCGGCATGTATTCGGGGTAGTAGGAGACGCCGTAGAGCATCGCGGTCACTCCGTCCCGGTCGTGGACGCGGCGCGGAGGATCTCCAGCGGCCGGATCGTCAGCCCGCCGCGGCCCCAGCCGCCGCCGGTGATCCAGGTGCGGGATCCGTCCTGGACGATCTCGGCGCAGTGCTCGTCGAGGTCCACGTCGATCCGGCCGGCGTCGACGAAGCGCAGCGGGTCGCTGGAGCAGTAGGCCAGGGTGCGGTCGTACTCGCCGGATTCGCACAGGAACAGCAGCCAGCCCCCTCCCGCCCGCACCACGAAGGGGGATTCCGTCGGTCCGCCATCGGTGCCCGCGACCGTGGACTCGTAGGCGACCTGCGGCCGTGACCAGGTCAGCAGGTCCTCCGAGGTGCGGACCGCGACCTGGTGGAACCCTCCTGCAGGGGTGGAGGTACGGGTGTAGTACAGCAACCACCGTGTGCCGTCGCGGATCACCATCGGGTCGCGGGCGTCGAAGCCGTCCTCGAACAGCACCGGCTCGTGCGGGGTCCAGGTGAACAGGTCCTCGCTGGTCGCGAGGGTCATGCGGTAGGCGGTGCGGTCCGCGGTGCCGCCGGCGTAGACCATCCGGTAGAGCCCGTCGTCCTCGATCACGTGCGGGGCCCAGACGTGGGTCTCGCCGATCTCCGTGCGCGCAGGCAGCACGGGGTCGTGGATCGTCCAGGGGGCGCCGGTGAGGTCGTCGGCCGAGGCGTGCAGGAAGCGGTCCTCACCGAGGGGGTCGGCGGGCTCGGGGTGCCAGATCCCGAACACGTGCCAGCGTCCGCCCCGGTCCTGGATCAGAGTGTGGTCGTTGATGTACCAGGGCTCCGCGGCCGACGGAGAGGCGTCCAGCAGGCGGCGCTTCGTGCCGGGGAGCAGCCTCACGCCCTCGAGCGTCGATTCGTCCTGGGCAGGCATGGTCACGTCCCGTCGGTCGCAAATCGTTTTCTCGCTGGGGTCGAGACTAGGGCAGACGGCACGACGGGTAAACCCTGCCTCGCCTCGCGTCCTGTCGGATCCCGGGTGCCTGCGATGCCCTCCTCGAGTAGCTGCGGATCGAAGGCATCTGTGAGTAAACGATTGCTCTTCACCGGGTGCACCCCTACGCTGAGCACGTCAGACCGTGACCGTCGACACACCCAGGAGCCTTCGATGAGGTCGTCGAGATCCGACCGCGGCGAGCACGCCGCCCCCGGCCCGAGCGACGCGGGGCACGTGCCCCGCTCCGCCGTCCTGCGCGGCGGGGCGTTCGCCGTCGGCGCCGGGAGCTTCGGTGCCGCGGCGCTCGCCTCGGTCGTGGGTGCGCCGCCGGCCGCGGCCCACCCCGGCGAGGGCGGGCGCGGGGGGCAGGGACACGGCGTGGACCCGAACCCGCAGTACGACCGACCCCGGATCACCCGGCTGGCCACGCTCACCGGCCCCGGGATCACCACACGCTTCCGCATGGACGCCACCGACCTCGGCGCCCCGGCGGTCACCCCGGACGGGCGGATCCTGCTGATCTTCGGCGACACCTTCGAGGGGCCGAAGGTGGGCAGCGGCTGGTGGCGCTCCCCCGTCGGCCTCTTCGCCGATCCGGATCGGGCGCTGAAGCACGGCCTGGAATGGACCTCGGCGGTGGGCGGGGAGACCGCCGAGCAGCTCGTCGAATACACGCACGACAGCGACCCGGTCTCCACCATCCTGCCGGGTGACGTCCTGACCATCGGGGACACGATGTACCTGTGGACGATGGTCAACCACGGCTTCGGCACCGTCGCCTCCACGGAGATCTGGACCTCCACCGATTCCGGGGAGACCTGGGAGCGCACCGCGGAGATGTTCGCCGGGGACCACCTGGACGGCCTCAGCCAGCAGTGCACCTGGGCGCTGAACCCCGCCGACGGCCACGTCTACCTGCTGACCACGGGCTTCCAGCGGGACAAGGGGGCGATCCTGCAGCGCGTGCCGGCCGCCTCGATCCTGGACCCGGGCGCGTACGAGACCTGGGGTGCGACCGGGGAGGGTGAGGCGCAGCAGTGGGCGTGGGGGAATCCTCCGACGCCGGTCCTCGGCGGCCGGGTCGGAGAGATGTGCCTGCGCCTCGTCGAGGACACCTGGACACTGACCTGGTTCAACGCGGGTCTGTACCGCGTCGACGTGCTCTTCGCCGACGCCCCGACGCAGCTGACCGAGCCGCTGCTGACCGAGACCCTCCTGTGGGGCTGCGAGTGGGGGCAGGAGGATGACGAGCGGGTCGCCCAGCTCTACGGGCCGTTCGTCCTGCCCGGGTCGACGCTCGATGATCTGCACCTGGTGTGCTCGCAGTGGCACACGGGGCCGGACTGGCCCTATCACGTCCAGCAGTACCGGGTCGAAGGGCTCGGGACAGCCCTGCGCGAGCGCCGCTGACGGGGCCTCAGGGCGTCGAGCGCGGCTGCAGGGCGACGCTGAGGAAGACGGTCCCGGCCTCGTGCAGCGACCGGTAGCGGTACAGCTCGTCGGTGACCACGCGCCCGGACCCTCCTGCCTCGACGACCTCGACCCCGTCGCCGGTGGTGATCTCCAGCGCCCCTTCGATCACGTGGAGCATCCGTCCTGAGGAGAGGATCCCCGCGCCGCCCTCGTAGGCATCGGTGCCCACCAGCTTCCACTTCCAGGTCTCGACGGAGAGGCCGTCGGAATCCATCGCATCGAGGATCACCGCCCAGGAGCCGCCGTCGGTCGACCAGACCTCGACGCCGTCGGGATGGGCGTGGGCACCGATCCCCATCAGGGCGGCGAAGGTGGTGCCGAGGCCGACGGCCACCCGATCCAGGATCGCCACGGACGGGTTGGCCTGGCCGAGCTCGATCTGCGTGAGCATGCGGCGGCTGACGCCGCTGAGCTCGGCGAGCGCGCCGACGCTGAGGTCCAGCTCCTGGCGGGCCGCGCGGATGCGGTCGCCGATCTGCTCGACGACGGCTTGGCGCATGCCGCCGGAGCCGGGCGCGGAGGCGTCCGGGCCAGAGGTGCGTTCGCTCGGTTCGACCATGGTGATGCGCACTATATTGCACGATCTACCGATGGGCATTATGTTGCGCAGTACGGGGCTCTCCACGCCCCGGATCACCGCTGACGACATGCCGGACCCTCCGGCTCCGCACCAGCCGACCCTGCTCTCCCTGAAGGAGGTCGTTCCATGACGCCCCAGGTCACCGCCCCCGCTCGCCCCGCGCGGCGCGCCGACGGTCCGCTGCTGCGCTGGTACGTCTCCTACGGCTCGTTCACCGTGCCGCAGGCCGCGGCACCGATCGCCTTCGCGCTGATCGCGCTGCCGCTGACCGGTGACCCCGCCAGCGGCGCCGCCATGATGATGGCGATGACGATCGCGCAGGTCGTCGGCGCCGTGCCGGTCACCCGTCTGGGCCGGCGGTTCGACCCGATCCGGTTCCTGCGGGTGCTGATCGGACTGCGCACCCTCGCCCTGGTGGCGATCGCGGTGATGGCCGGGATCGGCACGCCTTTCGGCCTGCTGGTGGCGGCCGCGGCCGTGGCGGGCGTGGTCAACGGCGCCGCGTTCGGCCATCTGCGCGCCGTGCTCAACCATCTCGTGGCCGCAGGGCGGCTGCCGCGGGCCCTGGGGATCACCGCGACGCTCAACGAGGTGGTCTTCGCCGCCGCCCCCGTGATCGCCTCGGCCTTCGGCGCGCTGTCCCCGCAGGCAGCCATCTGGGCGATGGTGCTGCTGGGAGCGGGACCGGTGCTCCTGCTGCCGCGCGTCCCGGGGACCGGACCTCAGGCCTCGGACACCTCTCCCGACGCCTCGCGCCCGAAGAACCTGCGGGTGACCCCGATGATCGCCGTGTGGCTGTTCTGCGCGGCGGCGAGCTCCGCGGCGATCGCCGCGATCGAGATCGGCGCCGTGTCGATGGCGGTCTCCTTCGGCCTGGCCCCGTCGTGGGGCGTCGCCTTCCCGCTGGCGCTGTGCGTCACCTCCATCACCGGCGGGGTGTGGGTCAGCGTGCGCAATGCGATGCCGCGGCGCCGCACCGTGCTGCTCTGGCTGATCGTCATGGCACTGGGCGTGCTGTCGGTGATGGTGGGCCACTCGATCCTCGCCACCGTGATCGGCGCTCTGCTGGTGGGCCTGGTGCTGGCGCCGCTGGCCACCTACTACCAGCTGGTGCTGGACCGCCTGGTGCTGCCCGCGCAGCGGGCCGAGGTGTTCGCCCTGCTGCGCACCGCGAACGCCCTGGGGATCATCACCTCCAGCGCGCTCATCGCGCTGGTCTCCCTGGGGACGACCTTCGCCGTCGTGCTGACGATGATGAGCGCGGCGATCGTGGTCCTCACCGCGGTGTTCACCGCCGCCCACCTGCATGCGCGGCGGCTGCGGCGGGCATCGCACGCGGCGCGGCGGGGCCCGCGGCGCGAGCAGGTCGAGGCCCGCTGACGGGTCAGCGCAGCCCGTGGCCGATCGGGAAGGCCTCCCCGGTGCCGTCGGCCGTGGGGATCGCGACCGGGAGCCTCCCGCGCAGACGCACGGCACCGGCGACCACCCCCGCCACGGCCCGCAGGCTCCAGTCGGCGTCGCCGTAGGCGGCCAGGGAGGCGGCGACCTCGCCGACATGCACCACGTCGTAAGGATTGCGCAGCGAGGCGTGCACGACCGGGGTGCCGCCCGCGACGAGGTCCGCGACCATGGCCACCTGGGCCGCGGGAGTGGTGAACCCCGAGGACGAGGTGAACACGAGCACCGCGTCGACCCCCCGGGCAGCGGTCGTGGCCTGCGCGATCGCCGCGCGGTCGAGGTCCGGCATCACCAGGGCGTTCGCCTCGAGGCCGTGCTCGCGCAGCTCCCCGACCGCGACCCTCAGCTCCTCCGCCGTGCCCACGCCGGTGACCATCACATGCGCTCCGGCGGGGAGGGGCAGGAGGCCGTCGTCGTCGGCGATCAGGGTGATCGAGTCGTCGGCGATGGATTGCGCGGCCGTCACGGAGCGGCTCGTGCCGATCGCCCCGGGCGCCGCGGCGACGTCGACCTGGGCGTCCTCGAACAGCCCGCGGCGCAGCTTCTGGGCGAGGATCCGGCGCACCGACCGATCGAGCCGGCCCTCGGTGATCTCCCCGTCGGCCACCGCGTCGCGCACCCCGCCGATCGCGACCGTCAGGTCCGGCGGCATGAGCATCTGGTCGGCGCCGGCGAGGATCGCCTCGACCGGCACCCGGTCGTCGCCGAACATGGTGCGCACACCCTCCATCGCCAGGGAGTCGGTGACGACCACCCCGTCGAAGCCGAGCTCCTCGCGCAGCAGACCGGTCAGGATCGGCTGCGAGAGGGTCGCGGGCCGACCCGAGTCGTCGAGCGCGGGGACCACGATATGGCCGGTCATGATCGCGTCGATGCCCTCCTCGATCGCGGCGCGGAACGGGGGCAGGTCGATCTCGTCGAGCTCGGCACGGGTGTGGTCGATGACCGGCAGGCCGACGTGGGAGTCGGTGGCGGTGTCGCCGTGGCCGGGGAAGTGCTTCGCGGCGGCGGAGCAGTCCGCTCCCTGCAGGCCCTTGACCTGCGCCACCACCAGGCGCGCGACGGCATCGGGATCGGCGCCGAGGGAGCGCACCCCGATCACCGGGTTGCGCGCCTCGATGTTGACGTCGGCCACCGGGGCGAAGGCCTGGGCGAGACCGGAGGCGCGCAGCTCGGCGCCGACGATCTCCCCGGCCCGTCGGGCGTGCGCCCTCGCCCCCGTCGCGCCGAGGGCCATCGCCCCCGGCAGCGCTGTCGCCGGGTCCGGCAGTCGGGTCACGACGCCGCGCTCCTCGTCGGTGCTGATCATCAGCGGGATCCCGCTGGAGTCCAGCGCCGCGGCCTGGACGTCGTTCGACAGGGTCGCGACCTGCTCGACGTCCTGGAGGTTGTCGGACCAGACGAAGTAGATCAGCCCTCCCACGTGGTGGGTGCGCACGATCTGGGCGATGGTGTCGACCCCGGTGGTCGAGGTGTTCGAGGGGTTCGGGGCATCGGCCGTGGCGCCGTAGCCGACGGCCACGAACAGCTGGCCGATCTTCTGCTCGATGCTCATGCCGGACAGCAGCTGCTCGATCCGGGCCTCCCGCCCTCCGCCGTCGGCGCGGGCCGCGGCCGGCAGGGTCAGCGCACCGCCGGCGAGAGCCGCAGCGCCGAGGGCCCGGCGGCTCAGGAGGGTGCGGGCGAGGGCATCGGGGGATTCGGGGGTCGGGGTGGTCACGTCCTGCTCCTCAGTAGCGGCGGTAGCGCTCGGCGGTCAGCTGGAAGCGTCGGGACTCCCGCTGCCAGGCGGAGACGACGGCCTCGGCGCCGTCCCCGGCCTCGAGCATCGCCCGGGTGCGTTTGGTGCCCGAGAGCTTGTCGATCCAGCACACGTCGTCCTCGCTGCGGCAGTCCTCCCCCTCCCGCCAGTCCACCTCGTCGACGTTCTCGAACAGGGCGGCCAGCACGTGGATGCCGGTGCGCACCGGCTCGTACGCCCTCGGATCGGTGACGTGCAGCTGCACCCCGCCGCAGAACTCGCCGGCGTGCTTGGAGGTGGTGGGGGTGGCGAACATGGGGCGGTACAGCACGCCCGGCAGCTCGGCGTCCTCCAGATCCGCGATGATCGCCTCGACCTGCTCGAAGGTGATGAAGGGGGCGCCGAACCACAGGAACGGGGTGGTGGTGCCGCGGCCCTCGGAGACGTTGATCGCCTCGATCAGACCGGTGCCGGCGTAGACCACGGCGGTGTCCGGGGTGGGGATGTTCGGGGAGGGCAGCACCCAGGGCAGGTCCGCGTCCCGCGGCTGGGCGGGGTCGTAGCCGCTCATCTCGATCACCTCGAGGTCCACGGCCCCGTCGAGGAACTCGCCGTTGAACAGGGAGGCGAGCTCGCCGACGGTCAGGCCGTGGGTCTGCGGGATCTCCCTCAGCCCCACGAAGGAGGACAGCTCCGGCTCGAGCACGAAGCCTTCGGTGTCCGGGCCCAGCGGGTTGGGGCGGTCCAGGACCACGAAGCGCTTGTCGTTCTCGCCGGCCGCCTCCATCGCGTAGTAGAGGGTCCAGATGTAGGTGTAGAAGCGGGCGCCGATGTCCTGGATGTCGAAGATCAGGGTGTCGACGTCGGCGATCATTTCCGGGGTCGGCTTCTGCGTCTCGCCGTACAGGGAGCGCACCGGCAGGCCGGTCTTCTCGTCGATGCCATCGCCGACCGAGCCGCCGGCCGGCTCCGCGCCCCGCACGCCGTGCTCGGGGCCGTACAGGGCCACCAGGGTGTACCCGCCGTCCCCTTCCCCCGCGATGAGCAGGTCGACCGTGGAGGTCAGGGCGCTGTCGGTGCCGGTGGGATTGGTGATGAGGCCGACGGTCGCTCCCTCGAGGGTCCTCGCCAGCGCGCCGGGGTCCAGGAGGTTCTCGACGCCGAGCGCGAACGTCCGGTCCCCTGTGCCGCGGCCGCCGTCCGTGGGGCGTTCGGCGGGTGCGGCCACGGCGGTCGTCGCCGAGCTCAGCACCGCCCCGGCGGGCAGAGCGCCGAGCGAGGCGAGGACCCGCCGACGGCCGGGCCGAGCGCCGTCGCGCTGTCCGTCGTGATCCCTCGGCGTGGCGTGATCGTGCTGCTGCAGTGCTGGGTGCGTCACGGCGCATTCCTCCGTCGTCATCGTCGGATCGGGTGTGCGCGGGTCGACGGACCGAGGACGGCCGGAGCCGGGCGACGGGTCCGAGCAGGACCGGGAGACCGGGTGCCGAATCGTTCTTCAGGCGCGCACCGGGATCCGACGCTAGCAACGGGCCGGGCGCGTGGCAAGCGTCACATGCCTGAGCTCGCGTCGTCAGCCCTCGTCGTCGCCGACCACGCCCTTGCGCAGCATGATGCAGCCGTACTTGCGGATCTCCAGGGTGCGCACGACCGCGAAGACCTGGCGGCCGCGCTCGTAGAAGTCGAAGCGGTCGATCCATTCCAGACGGTCGGCGCGGACGGCCGTCGCCTCCTGCAACTGCGGCTGGACCTCCTCGCCGGTGCCGGGCTCGGGCGTCATGAGCGTGACCGAGGGCCCGGCGTACATGTCCACGGGCAGCACGGTGCGGATCGCCCGCACCGCCTGGGGCGAGGTGGTGGCCAGGTCGACGACCGGCACGCCCATGGCGTGAGCGGGGTAGTGGGCGTCGGTGACCAGCAGGGTGTCGTTGTGGCCCATGTGGTCCAGGATGCGCAGCAGGTCGCCGCCGAGCAGGGGGTCGATGCCGGTGAGCATGAAGGGCTCCTTCCGGGAGCGTGGTGGGACGGGTCGAGGCCGACGCTGTGGGAGCGCGGGCGTCGTCGGGCGGCGCGGTGTCCTCACCGACGCGCACCCCATGATCGCCCTCGTGTCGGGCGCGGTTACCGTTATGACAGGTTGGACGGCGTGTCGAGGACGGCACCAGAATGGAGAGCACCATGAGCACACAGACCCCCGGTCCGCCCCGGGATGCCGCCGGAGTGCTGGTCATCGGCTCGGTGACGATGGACGTCACCACCTTCTCCTCGCGTCTGCCGCGGCCCGGGGAGACCTTCCTGGGCGATGCCTTCACCCTCGTCCTCGGGGGCAAGGGCGCCAACCAGGCTGTGGCCGCGGGACGGGCCGGGGCTCCGATCCGCTTCGTCGGCTGCGTGGGCGATGACCTCTTCGCTCCCCTGGTGCGCCAGGCCCTGACCGAGGCCGATGTCGACGTCTCGCACCTGCGCGAGGTGTCCGGGCAGACCGGCGTGGCCCACATCCGGGTCGACGCCTCCGGGGAGAACGACATCGTCATGGTGCCGCTGGCCAACGCCGAGATCACCTCCGAACAGATCGATGCCGCCTTCGCGGAGTTCACCCCCACCAGCCGGGTGCTGCTCACGCAGCTGGAGATCCCTTTCGCCCGGACGATGCATGCGATCCGCCGCGGCCACGACGCCGGGCTCACGGTGGTGCTGGATCCGGCCCCGGCGCATGACCTCGACGAGTCGATCTGGCCGCTGGTGGATGTGGTCACCCCCAACGAGACCGAGGCGTCGCTGCTGACCGGCATCGAGGTCGACTCCCGCGAGGCGGCGGTCCGGGCGGGACAGTGGTTCGTCGACCGCGGGGTCGGCCACGCCCTGGTGACCATGGCGGCGGCCGGCAGCGTGCTGGTCGACGCCGGCGGGGTGCGGGACATCCCGGCCCACCCGGTCCAGGTCATCGACACCACCGCGGCCGGCGACGCCTTCGCCGGGTACCTGGCCGCCTCCCTGGCCGCGGGCGACGAGCTGCCGGCGGCGATCGACCGTGCCGCGGCCGCCGGGGCGGTGGCGGTCACGCGCCGCGGGGCCTCCCCCAGCATCCCTCAGGCGGACGAGGTCGCCGCTGCGCTCGCGGCGACCGCGCCGGGAGACTCCGGCCGGCGCCGAACCGAGGCTGACACGAACGAGGCTGACACGAAGGAGCCGCGCTAGAGGTAGATCGCCTCCTGGACCTCGTCCGAGTCCAGATTGTCGGCGTCGTACCAGAGGAAGCCGGTGTCGATCACCTCCTCGACCTCCTGACCCCGGATCGCGGCGAGCACGGTCTGCACGGTGATGCGCCCCATCGCGACGGGGTTCTGGGTGACGGCTCCGGACATCTCGCCGTCGCGGATCGCCTCGACCTGGGCGCGGCCGGAGTCGAAGCCGACCACGGCGAGATCGTCGCGCCCGGACTCCTGGACGCCTCGGAGGATGCCGATCGCGGAGCCCTCGTTGGTGCCGAACATCCCGGCCAGATCCGGGTTCGCCGTGATCATCGAGCGAGCGATGTTCGCGGTCACCGCCTGGTCCCCGCCGCCGTACTGGGTGGGCAGCAGCTCGATGCCCGGGGCGAACTCCTCGATACCCGCGATGAAGCCGTCGCGCCGGTCGGTGCCGGAGAGGGAGACCTGGTCGTGGGCGATCACGGCCACCTGGCCCTCTCCCCCGAGCAGCTCGGCCATGTGCTTGCCGGCCTCGCGGGCGGCGGCCGCGTTGTCCGTGGCGACCGTGGAGACCGGCAGATCGGACTCCACCCCGGAGTCGAAGGCGACGATCGGGATCCCCTTCTGCTCGGCCTCCGCGAGCGCACGGGCGGCGGCCCGCGAGTCCAGCGCCGCCAGCGCCAGGCCGTCGGGATTTCGGGTGACGGTGTTCTGCAGCATCGTGATCTGCGCTTCGATGTCGCTCTCGGTGGGCGGCCCCTCGAAGGTGAGCACCACGCCCTGCTTCTCGGCCTCGGCATCCGCACCTCGCTTGACGGCCTGCCAGAACTGCTGCTGGAAGCCCTTGGAGACGATCGCGACGTGCAGGACGTCATCGCGCGAGCGCCCGGTGCACGCGGACGCGGGCAGCAGCAGCGCGGTGGCCGCCGCGGTCAGGACGGTACGGCGGGAGGCGATCATGAGGTCCGCTCCCGGCGCTTGCGCAGGCGGTCGATGAAGACGGCCACCAGGATCACGGCGCCCAGCAGGACGTCCTGCCACTCCTGCGGAATGGAGAGGATCTGCAGCCCGTTGGTGAGGGTGGAGATGATCAGCGCGCCGATCATCGTGCCGGCGATGGTGCCGCGCCCGCCCGAGAGCGAGGTCCCGCCGATCACCACGGCGGCGATCGCGTCCAGCTCGTAGCCCATGCCGGTGGCGGGCTGGGCGGAGCCGAGCCGGGCGGAGATCATCACCCCGGCCAGCCCGGTGAACAGGCCTCCGACGGTGTACACGATGAGCAGCCACTTCCTGACGGCGACGCCGGCGAGCCCGGCGGCCTCCTGGTTCGCGCCGATGGCCATCGTGTAGCGCCCCAGCACCGTGCGGGACATGAGCACCGCGGCGATCACCGCGGCGGCCAGCAGCACCAGCACCGCGTTGGGGACGGAGGGGATGATGCTGCCGGTGGAGAGCCCCATGTACGAGGGCTGCTCGAAGTAGATCGGGGCGGCGCCGGAGAACACCAGCGCCAGTCCCCCGGCGACCATCATCATCGCCAGGGTCGCGATGAACGGAGGCAGGTCGAGGATCGCCACGTTGATGCCGTTGACGAGCCCGATGAGCCCGCCGAAGAGGATCGCCAGCAGGATCCCGAGTGGGACGGGAAGGCCCACGTTGACGATGAACAGCCCGCTCATCACGGCGCACAGAGCCATCGCGGTACCCACGGACAGGTCGATCCCGGCGGTGGTGATGACGAAGGTGGCGCCGAGGGCGAGCAGGCCGATCACGACGGTGGAGTACAGGATCGTGACGATGTTCCCCCAGGTCGGGAAGATCTCGGGGCTCGCGATGGAGAACGCGATGAAGATCAGCACCAGGGTGCCGGCGGCCAGCATCTGCTGCATCCGGCTGCGCCAGGACGGGCCGCTGCGGGTGCCCTGCCGCTGCGGTGCGGGGGCCTTCTCGGGGGTGGTCGTGGTCATCGGTCACCTGCTTCATCGGTGGGGAGATGGTCGGAGGCGTCGGCGCCGGGATCGGCGCCCGCGCCGGTCGCGGTGTCGGCGCCGACGCCGGGCTCGGCCGAGAGGTCCGCGCCGGACTCGGCGGTGGCGAGCGCCATGATCGATTCCTGATCGGCCTCGGCGGCATCGAGCACGCCGGTGACCCGGCCCTCGCTCATCACCGCCACCCTGTGGGACATGCGCAGCACCTCGGGCAGGTCGGAGGAGATCATGATGATCGACCGGCCGGCGGCGGCGAGCTCCTCGAGGAGGTCGTAGATCTCCTCCTTCGCACCGACATCGATCCCGCGCGTCGGCTCGTCGAAGATGAGCACGTCGCAGTCCTTGAGGAGCCAGCGGCCGATCACGACCTTCTGCTGGTTGCCGCCGGAGAGGTTCTTGACCCGCTGGGCGACGTCGGGCGTCTTCACGCGCAATCGTCGGGCCTGTTCGACGGCGGCTCGGTGGGACGCGCGGTCACGGGTGAAGCCGGCCGTCTGGAAGCGGTCCGACAGCGCGGACAGCTCCATGTTGCGCTGCACCGAGTGGTCCAGCAGCAGGCCCAGCTGCTTGCGGTCCTCCGAGAGGTAGCCGAAGCCGTGCTGCGCGGCGTGGGCGGGGCTGCGGAAGGAGACGGGGTGACCGCGGTATCTCACGCTCCCGGCCTGCCGGGGCAGCGAGCCGATGAGTGCCCGGGCGGTCTCGGTGCGGCCGGCCCCCATCAGGCCTGCGAAGCCGAGGATCTCGCCCTCGCGCAGGTCGAAGGTGGCGTCGGTGACGCGGGGTGCGCTGCGCAGCCCCTCGACCTCGAGGACCACCGAGCGGTCCCGTCGGACGCCCTGCGGACCGGTGCGGGTGTCCACGGCACGGCCGACCATCTTGGTGATGACGTCTTCGAGCGTGGCCTCGGCCATCGGGGTCGCGTCGACGTATTCCCCGTCGCGGATCACCTGCACCCGGTCGGCGATCCGGCGCAGCTCCTCCATGCGGTGCGAGATGTAGATGACCCCGGTCGAGGGCGTGACGAAGCGACGGATCAGCTCGTGCAGGGCGCCCGTCTCGCGCTCGTTCAGCGCGGCGGTCGGCTCGTCCATGATGAGCACGCGCGCGTCATAGGAGAGAGCCTTGGCGATCTCGACCATCTGCTGCTGGGCCACGGGCAGGGTTCCGACCTCGGTCGACGGGTCCAGATCCATCCCGAGACGGTCGAGCAGCTCCTGCGCGCGGGCGCGCAGCTGTGCTGGGCGGGTGAGGAGGCCGCCGAAAGTGGGCTCGCGTCCGATGTAGATGTTCTCCGCGACGGTCAGCGTGGACATCAGGTTCAGCTCCTGGTGGATGATCGCCAGCCCTTGCTGCGCCGCATCGCGCGGGCCGCTCACGCGCAGAGGTCGCCCGAGGTAGTGGAAGGTTCCGGCATCCGGGGTGTGCACGCCGGCGAGCAGCTTCATCAGGGTGGACTTGCCGGCGCCGTTCTCGCCGACGAGCGCGAGGACCTCCCCCGCGCGCAGGTCGAGGCGCATATCGGACAGCGCCCGCACTCCCGGGAACTCCTTGACCGCGCCACGCACGTCCAGCAGCAGCTCAGGGCTCGTGTCCTCCCCGGGTCCGACTTCCCCGGGTCCGTCCTTCGTGTGGTTCTCGTCGCGCTCGTCCAGCGTCCTCGCCTCCGCACTCCGTCGTCGCGGCTGCCACGATCGTCGCGATCGCGTCAGTAATCGATTACACGCTACAGGCGACGGTCACGGAGATGTCAAGCCCGCGGGTCGTCGGGTTGGTGGGCAGCCGGCGGGATGGTCGGCGGCCGGCGGGATCGTCGGCGGCCGGCGGGTTGGTCGGCGGCCGACAGTCGCTCCGTCGGCGCACCGACCGGCACTGGACCATCCCGCCCCACTGCAGCGGCCCGAGCGGACGGACCCGTCCGAGCAGACATGCTCGAGCAGACATACGGTGGGGGCATGACCGATGCTGGTGCCCCCGTTCCCCTGCCCCTCTCCTCGCGCGAGGACGACACCTCGTCGGTTTCCGCGCCGGCACCGTGCTGCGCCGCCGCACGGGAAGGCCTCGACGGGACAGTGGGCCCGTCCGGCCCGTCGACGTCGGCTGCACACACGGACCGAGCCCGCCCGCTCGCCGCTTGGGCGGCACCGGTCGAGCGGGTCCGTTCCCGGGCCGACCACGCCGTCTCCATCCCCGCCGGTCCCTTCCGCATGGGCTCCGAGGACAGCGACCGGAACCCCGGCGACGGCGAGTCCCCGGTGCGGGCGGTGGAGGTGCCGGCCTTCCGCATCGACCCGGCCTGCGTGACCAATGCGGAGTTCGCCGCCTTCGTGGCCGACACGGGCTACGTCACCGAGGCAGAGGATTTCGGCTGGTCCTTCGTGTTCGGCGCCCTGCTGGACAAGGACGTGCGCCGGGCGAGCCGGAAACCTCCGGGCACCCCGTGGTGGCGGGCCGTCGAGGGGGCCCGCTGGGACCGCCCCGAGGGCCCTGACTCCTCTGCGGCCGATCGTGCGGACCATCCCGTCGTGCACGTGTCCCTACGGGACGCGGAGGCCTTCGCGGCGTGGTGCGGGATGCGACTGCCGCGGGAGGCGGAGTGGGAGAAGGCCGCCCGCGGGGGACTCGACCAGGCCCGCTACGCCTGGGGTGACGAGCTCACGCCCGACGGCGAGCACCGCTGCAACATCTGGCAGGGCGCCTTCCCAGTGCGAAATACCCTCGAGGACGGATACCTCGCCACCGCGCCGGTGCGATCGTTCCCGCCCAACGGGCTCGGGATGTACGAGGTGGCCGGCAACGTCTGGGAATGGTGCAGCGATCTCTGGACCACCGGCGAAGCGTCCTCGTTGACCGGGGACGTGCGGGTGATGCGCGGCGGCTCGTACCTCTGCCACGACTCCTACTGCAACCGCTACCGGGTCGCCGCCCGCAGCGCGACCGCCGCCGAGGACGCCAGCGGGAACAAGGGCTTCCGCCTCGCGATCGACGCATGAGGGTGCGGCGAACCCCCTGGCGCCGGCCGACCTCGGCCGGACCCGCTCAGGTCGGCACGACGCCCCAGCGCTCCTTGAGCCCGTCGACATGGAACCGCATCTCGGCCTCCATGTCGATCGAGGGGTCCAGCAGCCATTGCACGTGCAGGCCGTCCATCAGAGCCACGGTGGTGCGGGCGATGTGACCGGCCGGAGCGTCCTCTCGCGCCCACCCCTGACGACGTCCGACGACGATGTCCCCTTCGAGCATCCCCCAGGCCAGTTCGACGTGGCGGATCATCCAGGCTCCACATCTCTCACGGCGGCGGGCGCCGCTCGGGTGGCGGGCGGCTGGGGTGCTGGGCGCGGCTCAGGTGGCGAGCGCGGCTGTGGTGCTGGGCAAGGCTGGGGCGGCGGGTGCGGCTTGGTGGCGGGCACGGCTGGGGTGGCGGGCACAGCACGAAGGGGACGTCAGCAGCACGGCGCGACGCATATCGACAGCTCGTGCCACGGGCGTCCCCTTCGTGCCGATCAAGAGGGCGGAGACCCGTTCCGGCGTCCGACCCGCGGCCCCCGATGCGTCTTCTGACGGATCAGGACTGTGAGCAGCTCCTGCGTCCGCTCCCAGTGGAGCCAGATGTCCTCCCAGGTCAGACGCAGCACGAGGTAACCGCCGCTCAGGGTGATCTGGTCGCGGCTACGATCCGCGAGATAGGCCTCGCGGTCCCCGTGGTACGACCAGCTGTCGCATTCGATGATCAACCGGTCCCCCACCAGCAGGTCCACCCTCGGCGCCCCGAACGGTCTCACCTGCTCCCGCACCTTCACCCCGCGTCGCTCGAAGAAGCGGCGCACCCGCGTCTCGGATCCGGATCCCGCCAACGGGCTGATGCGGCCGATCGCGCGGCGCCGCCGAGCCGACGTCTGCTCGAGGACCACCTCGACCTGCGACCGGGTGAGCCGACGTGTCTCCAGCGCGGATTCGAGGAGCACCGCCGCCGATTCCGCGTCAAGGCAGTGCACCGCGTGGAGCAGCGCGATCTCCAGCGGCATCACGGGCTCCTCGTCGGGCCATGCACGCAGGACCGGCAGATGCCGGAGCACGACACCGCGAGGGGCGTCCCCCGCGTTACGCCGGCTCACCTCATGGATCTGCCGCGCCGCCCCGCCGACGCGAGCCGGGGTCCACAGCCCGTGGATCACCGCAGCCGAGAGACAGGTGAGCCGGTGGCCTCGTGAGAGTGCCCCCGCCACCAGTTGCGGAGTCTCCGCATCTCCGAACCACCCCGGGCCGAGCGCGCGGAGGCGCCCTGCCCGCACCAGTTGATCGCGGCGATATCGGGACACTCCGGCTGCCCGGAGATCGTTCGGGGTCCAGACATGGAGGCGGCGCCGGCGGGGTGATCGGTTCTGCATCGCCCGAGCATGCGCGGCCTACCGGCCGGGGTGGCCTTCGAGCGGCCGGATGTGGATGAGGGGATGGTGGGGAGGGACAGCAGGTAAGGGACGCCAGCGGCACGGCGCGACGCATATCGACAGCCCGTGTCGCTGGAGTCCCGTTCATGTCGAATCCGCGGTGAGAGGCCGGCGGGGAGAGAATGCGGTGGGTGGGCAGGGCCGGCGGTGGGCAGGCAGGCCGGAGGCGGGGGGGCAGGCAGGGCTGGCGGCAAGCAGGGCCGACGGGTGGGCAGGGCCGGCGGCGGGTGGGCAGGGCCGGCGGCGGGCAGGCAGGCCGGAGGCGGGTGGGCAGGCAGGGCTGGCGGCAAGCAGGGCCGGCGGGCGGGCAGGGCCGGCGGCGGGTGGGCAGGGCTGGCGGCAGACAGGGCCGGTGGCCACCGGGGCTCAGGCGGCGCGGCGTCCGGCGGCGAGGTCGAGCAGGTGGTCGATGACGCCCTGGCCGCTCGCGCGCAGGCCGTTGTGCTCGTACTCGCTGGTCACCCACGGCATCACGCCGCTGAGCAGGTCCGCCGTGGCCAGGGAGTACTCACGCGGGACGTAGGCGTCGTCGAAGTAGACCGCTGCCGCGCCGGGGACGTCGGCCGCCCGAAGCGCCTCCTCGTCGTACAGGCGCGGCCAGTCGTGCTCGGCGAGCAGGTCGGCGGCCTCGGCCCAGGGGGCGAGCTCGCGGTCCTCGGCGAACAGGTCGCGGTGGATGTGCTCGCCGGCCAGCAGCGTCGGGTCCTCACGCACGGCCTGGGGCATGGTGCGGTCTCCGGCCCAGCGGGTGGCGGTCCCGTCGGCCCAACAGCTCTCGTGGATCACGGCGTACAGCGGATTGCGGCCGCCGAAGGGCAGAGCAGCGGCGAGGTCGTGGGCGAAGGCGGGGGCGGACGGATCGAGGCCCAGCAGGTAATGGAGGCGCTCGGCTCCCTGGGAGGCGCCCAGCAGATGGCCGAGGCGGCGCAGGCGCTCCACGCCCACGCGCTGCCCGTCGGCCAGTCGCAGCCGTCCGTCGGCGGCGAGGTCGGCCAGGCGGCGCATCCGGTCCCGGTCGCCGGGGAAGCGCGCCCAGTACCGTTCGCTGCGGGAGATCATGCCGTGCCAGGTGGTGGTGTAGACGGCGTCCAGGTCGGGGCCGAGCGCCGGCAGGCCGCCGGTGAACAGAGCGGTGTCCACACTCGCGGCATGGGCGCTGAGGTAGCGCAGCGTGGTGAAGCCGCCGAAGGACTGCCCCAGCAGGGACCAGCTCGGCACCCCGAGGTGTTCGCGCAGCAGCTCGGCGTCGCGGGCGATGGCGTCGGCCCGGAAGTGCGTGAGGTAGTGCGCCTGCTGGGCGGGGGTGGCCTCGCCCAGGGTGGTGGCGCCGTCGATCGCTCCGGCGGGCAGGGGCGCGTCAAGGCCGACGGGGGTGGAGCGTCCGGTGCCGCGCTGGTCCAGCATCACCACGCGGTAATCACGCAGCACGCGCGCGAGCCATCCCGGGGAGGACGCCTCCAACGGTCGCGGCGCCTCGGAGCCGGGACCGCCCTGGAGGTAGACCAGGAACGGGCGGTCCTCCCCGCCCGGCGCGGTGACGATGCGGGCGAACAGCTCCAGGCGCGCCGAGGTGGGATCGGCGTGGTCCAGGGGGACGGGGTGGGTGATGTCCTCGAGGTGCAGGCCGGGCAGGGTCCAGGTGGTGTGGGGCATCGGGCTCATTCGTCGTCGCGGGTGGTGGCGCCGGGGAAGAACTGCCAGTCGAAGGCGTGCAGCCGGCCCGGGCGCTCCTCGCGGTCGCGAGCGGCGTCGATCACCACGGAAGAGATCCGGGCGAACACGTCGTCGACGCCGTAGTAGCTGATCGGGTCGAAGTACTCGGATTCGGCCGGGACGTCCCCGATGGAGATGATCTCGAGGTCCCCGGGGACGTCCAGGCCCAGCCGCTCGGCGGCGAACTGGAGCGCCACGGCTTGGTAGCCGGTGAAGCAGATGACGGCACGAGGGCGGTCCGATCCGGAGAGCCAGTCGAGGCTGGAGCGATAGGTGTCCCGACTGCCCTCCGGGCTCATGCGGACGAGCTCCTCGGGACGGCTCTCCCCCAGCTCGCGCGCGACCTCGAGGAACGCCTGGGTGCGGGGGTGGGTCAGCGTGGAGCACACCCGGTCCTCCAGGTGCGGGGCCAGCAGCCGGACCCTCTCATGGCGGCTGCGCAGCCGCCGGTAGGCCTGGGCGACGGCCTGGTACGGCGTCGAGGAGATGACGTCGAACCCGTCGGGCTCCATCTGGGCGGTGAAGGCGACGATCCCGGTCTGGGTGGCGGCGTTCAACCGGCGCACCCGCTCGGGGCCGTCCTCGACGAAGTCGACGCTGGTGATGAAGGCGGCGTCGGCCGAGGCGCCGGAGAGGTACTCGAGCCAGCGCTCGTCGGCGAGCACCAGGGTGGACAGCTCGTGGGGCAGGGCATCGCGGCGCACCTGATTGGCCAGCTGCACACCCCAGGGATCCTCGAGCGTGCCCAGCGCGAGCACGATGCCGCCGCCGCGGCCGGTGCGCATGGCCTGGGCGTTGCGGTTGGGGACGTAGCCCAGCTCCTCCGCGGCGGCACGCACCTTCGCCTTGGTCGCGGGCGACCCTGCCGAACGGCTGCCGCCGCGCCCGGAGAGCACGAACGAGGCGGTCGCGATCGAGACCCCTGCCTGCTCGGCGACGTCCGCGAGCGTGACCGCGGCGCGATGTGCGGGACCGGCGACCTCGCTGCTCATGACGGCTGGACCTCCTGTTTCGTCGCGCTCGGCAGGTCAGCGCGGGGCCTCGTTCCCGGCATCCTACCGCCGGGTCTCCTCACGGTGACAGGAAAGGGACGGACCGGGGGGGACGGGTCGCCGGGCGACGTCGGCGCAGCGCCGGGCATCACTCGGCCTCGGCGCGCAACAGCTGATCGAGGTGACGGCCCGGTACCGACCGTCTCGTCACTGGGCGGCCCGACGAGCGGTTCCGCGCCGCCGGGCCCCGCGCGAACACTGCGCCTCACCCCGTGGTGCGTTCCTCCGCGAAGACGGCCCGCAGTTCGGCACCCAGCAGCCGGCGAGCGGTCCGGGCGGCCCCGATGAGCGCGGCGAGGTGCAGGAATCCGTGGACATGGCCGGCGAACCGCACGGAGGTCACCGGCGTCCCGGCCGCTGCCAGTGCCTCGGCGTAGTCCTCGCCCTCGTCGCGCAGCGGGTCGCAGCCGGCCGTCAGCACGGTGGCGGGCGGCAGACCGGTCAGGTCGCGCTCCCGGGCCGGGGACAGCCGGGTGTCCCCGGGGTCGGCCTCGGCCGCGTACGCCGCGGAGTAGTAGGCGAGATCCCGGGCGGTCGGGACGTACCCCTCGGCGAACTCGTCCCTGCTTCCGCCCCGTGCGGTGATCGGCTCGAGATACGGATACACGAGACCCTGGTGCACGAGACCGGGCGTGCTTCCGCGCAGCTGCTGGGCCACCACCGCGGCCAGATTGCCCCCGGAGCTCTCCCCCAGCACGGCGACGCGATGCGGGTCGAGGTCCGGCCCGCCGCGCCCCTCGAGCACGGCGCGGGTCACCGTCAGGGCATCCTCGACCGCTCCGGGGAACGGCGTCTCGGGCGCCCGTCGGAAGTCCGCGCTGATCGCGACCGCCCCGGCCTCGACGGCGACCTCGCGCACCGTCGCATCACCCATCTGCGGGGAGCCGACCACGAAGCCGCCG
The DNA here is from genome assembly GCF_001969445.1 of Brachybacterium sp. P6-10-X1. Classification (NCBI taxonomy): domain Bacteria; kingdom Bacillati; phylum Actinomycetota; class Actinomycetes; order Micrococcales; family Dermabacteraceae; genus Brachybacterium; species Brachybacterium sp. P6-10-X1. Next base: position 3,781,556 of record NZ_CP017297.1, on the reverse strand, counting down.
GCATGGAAGTACACGAACGCCGGCGGTCGTGCACCGAGTCCGTGAGGGACGTAGATCCGCACGGGCACGCCGTCGATCTCGTCCTCGCGCACCTCGGCGAGCTCCTGGACCGCTCCGCGCAGCGCTCCCGCCCGCGCATTGTTCTCCCGGTTCTGCGCGGGGGTGAGCGTGTCCAGCGGCGGAGCGTCCGCGATGAGGTCGAGAACGGCTCGCGAGTCGGGATGCAGATCCATGGGTGTCCTCCGGAGATCGTGGCGACGGTGGCACGAGCTGGGTGATGCGGGTTCGTGCGGCGCGCGAGCAGCGGCGCCGGCTCGTTCACGGCGTCAGGTCCCGCCGCCCGTCAGCAGCTCCAGGGCGGGCCCGATCGTGTTCAGGACGATGATCGCGCCGACGATGCCGACGGCCCAGGAGAAGGCGGTGGTCGCGTTCTTCACCGCCCAGTCGTGCGCGCGATCGAGGAAGGCATCGGCCCGCTCGCCGAGCGCGGCGCGCACCCCGGCCAGGACCACGCCGGGCAGGATCATCACCGCGCAGTAGCCGACGAGCACGAGCGCGCCCCGGCCCAGTCCGATCCCCATGTCGGCGATGATCCCCATCGCCGCCAGGTACGGGATCATCGAGGCCGCCTCGATGACGCCGGCCAGCAGGGCCAGGCCCACCAGCACGCCGGGTCGCCCGCTGGCACGGCGGGCGCGCTCGGTCCACCTCCGGGCGGAGGCCTCGGGGTCCCCGCCGCGCTTGGCGACCGCCTTGGGGTCGATGCGGAAGGAGTACAGCACCAACCCCACCCCGATCACGGCGAGCACCAGCATCACCACCGGCGAGGCCAGCAGGTGCCCGAAGGACTCGATCAGCGGCAGCAGACCGGCCAGCAGCGCGATGCCGAGGACCAGGTAGAAGGCCCCGATCACGGCGAGGTAGAGCAGAGTGCGCCCGGCGATGCGCAGCGCCCCACCCTGTCCCACCACCAGCAGGATGACGGGGATGACCAGGGTGCCCATCGAGGTGGAGTCGATGAGGGCGAGCACGAGCAGACCCAGCGGACCGGCGAACTCCGGGAGCGATTCCATGTCCCCATCCTCGTTGCCGAGGCCTCCTGCGGTCCTCCTCCCAAGGTGCGAAGTGCGACCACTCGGGCAGTGGCGTGCGCCACGGCCGCGTAGCCTCGAACCATGCCCTCCGACCCGGTCGACCACCGCCGGCGCCTCGCGATCGACCGTCGCGATGCGATGGCGGCGGCCGGTTACGCGACCGTGGTCGTGCTGCTGGCGGTCTCCGGGGCCACGAACTCCGGCTTCCTCGGCGAGGCTCTCCGCTGGCCCGCCGCCGTGTCGGTGACGCTGCTGCTGGTGGCCTGCGTGAGCTTGCTGTGGCGTCGTCGCGTGCCGGTGCTGGCGCTGGTGGTGGCCGGGACGCTGTCCGCCGCGGAGATCGTCGTCGGCGGACAGATCTCCGCCTATTTCCTGCTGTTCGAGGCGCTGTTCACGCCGATCATGCACGGCAGCCGGCGCCTGGCCCGCGTCACCACCGGTGTCGCCATCGGGGTGGCGGTCCTCGCCTTCGTCGTCGCGGTCGCGCTGGGGGCGGACGGGCCGATCCTGCTGGTGGTGCTGCTGGTCGCGACGCTGGTGGTCTCGACGCCGCTGCTGTGGGGCTGGGAGGTGCGCCATCACCGCGGCGCCCGCCTGGCCGCCGAGTCCCTCGCTGACGTCGAGCACGAACTCGCCGCCACCCGCGCCGCCCATGCGGTGGAGACGGAGCGCCGCACCATCGCCCACGACCTGCACGACGTGATCGCCGGGCACCTCAGCGCGGTCTCGCTGCACACCAATCTCGCGTCCTCCCTCGAGGACCAGGCGGCTCGCGACCGTTCCCTGACCACGGCCCGGGAGTCGGCGCACGCGGCCCTGCGGGACCTGCGCTCGATGATCGGCGTGCTGTCCACGGAGGAGTCCGGCACGCTGCCCGCGGTCACCCTGGACTGGCCCTCGCTGTCGGCGCGGCTGCGGGGGCGCGATGAGGGGGCCCGGATCCGGATCGACCCCGCGGCCACCGATCCCGCGCGGGTGGAGCCGTCGGTGCAGGCCGCGCTGCTGCGCATCGCCGCCGAGGCCTCCACCAACGCCGTCCGCCACGGGCAGGCGCCGATCTCGCTGACGGTGCAGGTGGCGAACGACGTCGTGTCCCTGGATCTGCGCAACCGCCGCACGGGCACGGCGCTGCCGGGCTCGGGCGTCGGCCGCGGGGCGATCGCCCACCGGGCGACAGCCGTCGGCGGCAGCGCGACCTCCGGACCTGCCCCCCGGGACTCCCCCGAGGCCGGGACCTGGCGGGTGCTCGCCCACCTGCCCGCACGGGCCCGCAGCGTCGAGCCCTGCCCCGATTCGGATCCGTCCGATTCGGACCCCGACGGTTCCGCCCACGACGCCGACAGCACCCCCGAGACCACCGCCCAGGAGGCCCGCCCGTGACCGATGCCCCCGCGCACGACCCGATCCGTGTGCTCGTCGCCGACGATCACTCCGCCGTCCGCTCCGGCTTGGTGGCCCTGCTGGACTCCGCCGAGGACATCACCGTGGTCGCCGAGGCCGCCGACGGGGCCGGCGCGATCGACGCCGCCCGGCAGCACCGCCCCGAGGTGGTCCTCACGGATGTGCGCATGCCGGGCGCGACCGGCATCGAGATCACCCCGCAGCTGCGCGCGACCGGCGCGCACGTGCTGGTGATCTCCGGTTTCGACCTCGATGACTACGTGCTGGGCGCGCTGGCCGCCGGGGCCGACGGGTACCTGGTGAAGTCCGAGGACCCGGCGCGGATCCTCGCGGCGGTGCGGGACGTGCACCGCGGGGACGCCGTGCTGTCTGCCGCGGCGACCCGCGCCGTGGTCGGAGCGCTGCGCGGGCGGGCGGCGCCCTCGAGCGCTGGGTCGGGGGCGGGGGTGCAGCACGCATCAGCAACGGCGGGGGCGCAGGACGCGAAGGGGCCGTCCGCTCCCTCGACCGCGGGCTCCACGTCGTCCCCGGCGGGGTCGGCCGGTCCCGTCCCGGCCCTCACGCGCCGGGAGGAGGACGTGCTCGAGCTGGTCGCACAGGGCCACTCGAACCAGCAGATCGCCTCGCAGCTGTACGTCGAGATCACCACGGTCAAGTCCCATCTCTCCCATGCGTTGGCGAAGCTGCAGCTGGGCTCCCGCGTGCAGGCCGCCCTGTGGTGGCAGCAGCACCGCGGGTGAGCGAGGCCGGCGCGCCGCGCCCTGCCGGTCCCACGTGCCGGATCCGCCTCGATCGTGCGATCCCCCGCCTCACGAGGAACGGACCAGGCTGAGCACCAGCGCGATGACCGCTCCGACCAGCGCGCTGACAGGGAGCAGCAGCGGCAGGACCACCAGGCCGGCCGCGGTGACCTCTCCCCCGCGCACCAGCACCGGCGCGAGCACGTCCTGCAGCACGACGCCGGCCAGCAGTCCGCCCAGCAGCCCGAGCAGAGCCATGCCCAGATGCCTCACGGGTGCCGTTCCCTGCCCACCGGGCGCACCCGCTGCAGCAGGAGGGCGAGCGCTCCGGCGAGCGCGCCCCACGCCACGTTCGTGACCAGCATCGGCACGATGGCCAGGGGGTTCGCGAGCGGTCCGGCGAGGTGCCCCAGCAGGAGCGGGGAGAGGATCCCGCTGAGGAGGATCGCGCCCACCGCGTAGACGACGCCGGCCAGGGTGAGGGTGAGGATCGGTCGGGGCGTGCGGGTCAGGCCCACAGCGCCGATCCAGAGCAGGGAGATGATCAGGGTCCATCCCAGCGGGACGGCGGCGCCGAGGTCGAGGCCGGCCAGGTCGAGGACGATGGTGGTCACGGGGCGGACCAGTCCGGCGAGACCGAGGCCGATGATGAGCGGCCATCGCAGGTCCTGCGGAGCGTTCAGCGCGGTGGGGTCGTGGGGACGGTGGACCGGGGGAGCATTCATGCCCTCGACGCTAGAGCTGCGTCGCTGACCTGGGCATCCACCCGCTGGCTCGACGGTGATCGCGTCCCGTCGGCTGCTGGGTACGTCCGGAGGCGACATCAGTGCCCGCCCCAGGGGGCGGGCGCGCGCGATCAGCAGCTCCTACGCTGAACCTGTGACTGCCCCGGCCTCTGCCTCTCCCGAGCGGGCCGCTCCGCGCGCGGCGGACGTGGTGCTCGCGCTCGGGGTCGCCCTCGCGCTGGCGGGCGTCATCACGATCCAGCAGGCGGCCTCGGGCGCCCCACCCAGTCCGCTGGCCTACCTGTTCGCGGCCGGCTTCGGGGCCCTGCAGCTGCTGCGCCGCAGCGTGCCGGTGGCGATGCTCGTGCTCAGCGTGCTGGCCACTTTCGCCTATTACACGCTCCAGCTGCCCACGATCGGGGTCGCCCTGCCGGTGGTCGCCGCGCTGTACTCGACCGCGGAGCGGGGGCTGCTGCGGTGGGCGATCGGCGCGGGCACCGTCGTGTTCACGGTCTCGCTGCTGTTCCGGCTCCGCGACGACCCGCAGCCCCTGGGATCCCTGCTGGGCACCGATGCGGTCACCAATCTCGCGCTGATCGCGGCGGCCCTCGCGCTCGGCAGCGCGGTGCGCTCGCACCGTCGGCAGATCACCCAGCGAGAGCTGATCTCTCAGCTGCGCGAGGAGCGGGCCCGCCGGGAGGCGCAGCTGCGGATCCGGCGCGAGCGGGAGCGGATCTCTCGGGACCTGCACGACACCGTCGGCCATGCGCTGTCGGTGATCTCCCTGCACACCGGGGTCGCGCGGGATGCTGTCGGCACCGACGACGACTCCGCGGCCCGAGCCCTGGACCACGTGCGCGGGCAGACCACCGAGTCGCTGCAGGAGCTGAGGTCGATGGTGCGCCTGCTGCGCGAGGGGCGGGCCGACGGCGAACGCTCGGCCGACGGGGCCGACAGAGCCGACAGAGCCGACGGAGCCGACGGGGCCGACAGGGCCGACGGAGCCGACGAAGCGGGCGGGGACGTGAGTGCCGAGGAGGCGGATGATGCGACGGCGTCGTCCACCTCGGACGGTTCCCCCCGCGCCGTGCGATCCCTGGCCGACGTGCCCTCCCTCCTGGCGCCGGCCCGCCGCGCCGGGCTCACGGTGCGGGACCGGGTGGAGGTGCCGAGCGGGTCGCTCTCCGGGGCGGTGGACTCCGCGGGGTACCGCGTGATCCAGGAAGCCGTGACCAACGCGCTGCGTCACGCGGCGGCGTCCACGCTGTGCGTCGACGTGCGGGTCGAGGACCGGCAGCTGCGGATCACCGTCGCCGACGACGGGCGCGGGGCCGACGGGACGGACGAGGTCGGCACGTCCTCCGCCGGCGGGGTGGGACTGCTCGGCATGCGCGAGCGTGTGCATCTTCTCGGCGGTACGTTCTCGGCCCGGACCGCCCCCGGGGAAGGCTTCACCGTCCGGGCGAGCCTGCCGGTACGGCTCGGTGCGGCGGCGGCAGCGACCACGGCAGGACGCCCGGTGGCGACCGAGGGGCCGACGACGATGGACGAGCCGGAGACGAGGGAGGGGCCGACGACATGATCCGCATCGTGCTGGTGGATGACCAGGAGCTGGTCCGCACCGGGCTGAGCACTCTCGCGCAGCGCGACGGCGACATCGAGGTGGTCGGCGAAGCCCCCGACGGCGCCGCCGGGGTGCGCCGGGTGCGGGAGCTGCGCCCGGACGTCGTGCTCATGGACATCCGCATGCCGAAGCTGGACGGCATCGCCGCCACCGCCCGGATCATCGCCGATCCGGAACTGGCCGACGTGCGCGTGGTGGTGCTGACCACCTTCGACGAGGACGAGGACATCCTCGCTGCGATCCGCGCCGGGGCCGCCGGGTACCTCCTCAAGGACGTCGGCCCGGACGAGCTGCGCAGCGCGATCCGTACCGTCGCGCGCGGTGACTCGCTGCTCTCCCCGTCGGTGACGACCACCGTGCTCGGCCAGCTCGGGGACCGCCTGGGCACCTCCGTGCGGCCCGAGCTGCTGGAGGGCGTCACGGCCCGCGAGCGGGAGGTGCTGGCGCTGGTGGGCCGCGGATTCACCAACGACGAGATCGGTGCGGAGCTGTTCCTCTCCCCCGCCACCGCCCGCACCTACGTGAGCCGACTGCTGGCCAAGCTGGCAGCCCGCGACCGCTCCCGCCTGGTGGTCATCGCCTACGAGTCGGGTCTGGTCGTCCCGGGGCGGGGAGCGTAGGGCCCCGCCCGCGGTGCAGAGGCACCCGAATGCGGCACTCCTCACAGCGCAGAAACCTGCACTCCGTGAAAGAATCTCCGTGGTCCCGGGTCACGGCCCGTCGGCCGCGCCGGATGGTGACCCGTCCGCTCCGCCCGCTCGCGGAGGGAAGGGTTCCGGCCTTCCGGTCCCTCGAGGCAGAAAGCACGCCACACCCATGACCTCCCCCCGTCAGCCCACGGGCGAGTTCCCCGCCGTCGAGACCCCCGGGATCGTCGCCGGCGGAGCCGTCTCCGCCGAGGCCGAGGCCGCCACCCGCAACGGTGCCGACGACCCCGGCACCACCGTCACCGACGGTCAGGCGCCCGCCTCCCACAAGGTCACCCCGATCATCGCCGTCCTGGTGGTCTCCGCGTTCGTGATGATCCTCAACGAGACCCTGCTGTCGGTCGCTCTGCCCACCCTGATGGATGACCTGTCCATCTCCGCGGTCACCGCGCAGTGGCTCTCGACCGGCTTCATGCTCACCATGGCCGTGGTCATCCCCACCACCGGCTTCCTCATGAAGCGCCTGTCGGTGCGCGCTGTCTTCCTCACCGCCATGGGACTGTTCCTGGTCGGCACGACGATCGCGATGCTGGCCCCGACCTTCGGGGTGCTGCTGGGAGCTCGCGTGATCCAGGCGGCCGGCACCGCGATGGTGCTGCCGCTGCTGATGACCACCGTCCTGGCCCTGGTCCCCATCTCGAAGCGCGGCCTGGTGATGGGCCTGGTGGGCGTGGTCATCTCGGCGGCCCCGGCGCTCGGCCCGTCCATCTCCGGGTTCATCCTGGAGCACTGGTCCTGGCACTCGCTGTTCGTGATGATGCTGCCGATCATCGTGGTCGCCCTGGTGATCGGGCTGCTGTTCATGCGCAACTACACCGAGCCGGAGAAGGTGCGACTGGACCTCGTCTCCGTCGCCCTCTCCGCGGTGGGCTTCGGCGGCGTCATCTACGCCCTGGCATCGATCAGCCAGATCGTGGAGGGCGAGGCCCGCCTGATCCCGCTGATCGCGGCCGGCGTCGGCGTGCTCGCGCTCGCGGTGTTCTCCACCCGCCAGGTGCGCATGCGCACCCGCGGCGAGGAGCCGCTGCTGGATCTGCGCCCCCTGCAGGTGCGCACCTTCACCGTCTCCGTGGTGGTGATCCTGATGGGCTTCGCCACCATGCTCGGCACCGTCGTGGCACTGCCGCTGTACATGACCGGATCGCTGGGCATGTCCACCCTCGATGTGGGCTTGACGATGCTGCCCGGTGCGGCCGCCTCCGGTGTGCTCGGCCCGTTCGTGGGCACCCTGTACGACCGTCTGGGCCCGCGGCCGATCGTGGTCCCGGGCATGGCGCTGATGGCGATCGTGTGCTGGCTCGAGGTGTTCCTGCTGGACGCCGATGCCGGCCAGGGCATGGTCATCGCGCTGAACGTCCCGCTCGGCATCGGCATGGCCATGGTCATGACCCCGCTGATGGCGCTGTCCCTGGGTGCCCTGCCGCGCGAGCTGTACGGACACGGGTCGGCGATCCTGAACACGCTCCAGCAGCTGGCCGGAGCACTGGGCACCGCCGTGTTCATCGCCCTGCTCACGCTCGGTGCGGTCGTCGCGTCGGAGTCCGGGGCCGCGGCGCAGGTCGCCCAGGCCAGCGGCGCCGGCTGGGCGTTCGCCTTCGGCGGCGTGATGACCACGATCGCCGTGGGCCTGGCGCTCACGCTGCGGGCGAATCCCGCCGAGCAGGGCTCCGCTGAGGACGAGTCGAGGCAGGTCCCGGCCGCCGACGCCGCCTGAGCACCGGCGCGGACGACGGACCGGTCGCAGCGCACCGGGACTTTGTGGTGGCACAGCCGTGTCGCTACGGTGAGCCCATGCCGAAGCTGATCGACCACGCACGCCGTCGCGAGGAGCTCGCCGAGGCCGCATGGCGGGTCCTGCTCCGGGACGGCGTCGGACGGGTCTCGGTGCGCAGCGTCGCCGCGGAGGCGGGGCTCACCGTGAGCTCGCTGCGCCACGTCTTCTCCAGCCAGGACGAGCTGCTGGCGTTCTCGCTGCAGCTGGTGCTGGATCGGGTGGGCCGCCGCGTCGAGCCGATGCTCCCCGTGTCCGATCGCCGCGGCGTCGAGACCGTCGCCGTCCAGTTCCTGCCGCTGGATCCGGAGCGCCGCGCCGAGATGGAGATCTACCTCAGCCTGTTCATGGCGGCCCGGACGAATCCCGAGCTCATGCCGCTGCGGGAGGAGGCCCACGCCGCTCTGCGGATGAGCTGCCGGCACCTCATCGGAGCCCTGGACAACGGGACCGACCTCGCCCCGGGCGCAGATCACGAGCTCGAGACCCGACGTCTGCACGCCCTGCTCGACGGGCTCGCGATGCACCTGGTGTTCGAGGGCTCCGGCGGTGATCCGGACGGAGCTCGGCGCCTGCTGCGCGCCCATCTGGACGCCCTGGCGGGCTGACTCCTCCGTCCGGAGGATATTGCTTGCCGCGGTGTCGGGGCGTTGGTACGTTCACGATCGTGAGAACACAGTCGTACCACCAACGCCGTCCGCGTTGCCGCCCCAGCGCCCTCGTCCTCGCCCTGGCTGCGCTGGTCATGCTGTCCGCCCCGGGGGTCGCCGCCGCCGACCCCGGGCCACGAGGGCCCGAGCTGGACGGCGTGGGCCCGCTGCTCGACGAGCTGGTCCCCGCACAGTTGGCCGAGGGACGGATCCCCGGCGCCGTGGTGACCGTGGTGGCCGACGGCGAGACCGTCGTCTCGAAGGGCTACGGCGAGGCCGACCCCACCGCGCACACGGCCATGGACCCCGACCGCACAGGCGTCTACACCGGGTCGATCGCGAAGCTCTTCACCGCGACCGCGGTCCTGCAGCTCGTCGAGCAGGGCGAGCTCGACCTCCACACGGACGTGAACGAGTACCTCACCGACCTCGAGATCCCCGAGACCTACCCCGGCAGGCCCGTGACCCTGCATCATCTGCTGACCTACTCCGCGGGCTTCGACGACGACATCTACGGCTGGTCGCAGTGGGACCGCCAGGACCTGCCGAGCCTGGAGGAGTTCACCGCGGGCGAGCTGCCCTCGCGGGTGCGTCCGCCCGGCGAGCTGGTCGCCTACAACAACTTCGCCTACGTGCTGGCCGGGCGCCTGGTCGAGGTCGCCTCGGGGCAGGACTTCTCCGAGTACGTCGCCGAGCACGTGCTCGAGCCCGCCGGCATGGTCGACACCTCCGTCGGCCAGCCGCATCCGGTGGGCGACCTGGCGATCGTGCCCGGATACCGCCCGACCGAGGACGAGCAGACCCGGACCGGTGGCCAGCTCAGTCCGGCCACCCCGGCCGGTCCCGACGTGATCACCACCGGCGCGGACATGGGACGCTTCATGATCGCCCAGCTGGAGGAGGACTCCCCGCTCGGGGCCGGCGTCCCGCGCGCGATGCAGCACCAGCAGTTCTCGGCCCACCCTGATCTGCCGGGCATGGGATATGCCTGGGAGCAGCGCGCGATGCAGGGCCAGCAGGTGGTGACCAAGGACGGTGATCAGCCGGGGACCCACCACAACATGGCGCTGCTGCCTCAGCACGATCTCGGCATCCACGTCGCCTACACCGGGGACGGGACGGATCAGGCCGCGTTCTGGGGCGGCAAGGAGCTGGTCCGCGCCGTGGTGGCGGAGGCCTTCGAGAACGGCGACGGGACGTCGTCCGGTGCCTCGACCCCTCACGGCGACCCCGCCCCGGGCACGTCGGAGCAGGAGGCGGCCGACGCCGTCGCCGGCACGTACCGCTCGGCGCGCACGGCGCACGCGAACTTCACCAAGGTCGCCTCCCTGACCGCACCGGTGACGGTGGAGGCCGACGGGACGGGGCGGATCACCACCGTCGGCCTCTCCGCCGACCCTGACGTGACCGAGCAGGTCTGGGTGGCGACCGCGCCGGACCGCTTCGTCCTCGAAGGCGGAGGGGCCGAGCTGGGAGTCACCGGTGCCGGCGACCTGGTGACCACCCAGATGCCGTCGAGCTCCTTCGAGCCGCTCGCCTGGTACCAGTCCCCGACGCTGCACCTGGTGGTGCTCGCCGTGGCCGCCGCGGTCCTGCTGGCGACGTTCGTCGTCCTGCCCGTACGGCTGGTCGTCGGGCGACGGGGAGGCCGCGTCGCTGCGCCCGCCGGAGCGCGCTCGCCCGTCGTGGCGCGGATCGCGCAGGGGCTGGCCTGGATGGCCGGACTGTGCACGGTGATCTTCGCGACCGGGTTCGTGATCGTCACGGCCGACGCGAACCTGCTGGCGCAGATCCCGCTGACCGGGAGCCCGGCGCTGTCGATCGCCCTGAACACGATGTCGGTCCTGGCCCTGGTGGCGCTGGTGATGCTCGTCCTCGCCGTCCTGGCGTGGGTGCGCGGATGGTGGACCCCGCGGGGCCGGGTGCTCTACGGCGTCGTGACCGTCTCGGCCTGCGCACTCGTGGCCGTCGCCGTGTTCTACCGCCTGATCGGGGTGCCGCTGACCCTCACCGTCTGAGCCCACCGACGGCCACCGTCCGCACCGCACCGCACCGCACCGCACCGCACCGCACCGCACCGCACCGCACCGCACCGAGGAGCGCACCATGTCATCTCCTGATCTCACCCCGCCCACCGCCGGCTCCACCGTCGGCCGGCACAGCCCTCCGCTGCGTGCGCCTGCCGCGCTGCGCTGGCTGGTGGTCGGCATCGGCGCCAGCATCCTGCTGCTCGTCGGCCTGCCCGTGCTGATGGTCATCAAGCGCACCGAGCTGGTGACGGCGATCGAGCGCGAGACCCCCGGCACCCTGAGCGAGGAGTGGATGAGCTGGATCGTCGTGTTCGTGCTCGCCTACGCGATCGTGCTGCACCTGGTGGACGTGATCCTGCTGCTGTGGCTGACGCCGAAGATCCTCCGCGGCAGGCAGTGGGCGCGGATCGCCCTGACCGTGTACCTGGTGGTCGCCACTGCCGCCAGCCTCTACTCCGCGACCATGGGCGGGATGTACCTTGCCGTCGTGATCCCCACCGACGTGCTGCACGTGCTCATGGCGACGCTGCTGTGGGCGCCGCCGAGCGTGCGGCGGTTCTTCGCGGAACATCGTGCGGACCGACGGGGTGCCGCCGCACAGAAGGGAGCCCAGCCGGATCCCTCGCGCTGAGCAGCACCTGCCGTTCCGCTCGCGGGTCGTCGGGTATCGACACGTCACCGACGCGTATCTCGCGGCCCTGGCAGCGAGCCGCGGGGCGCATCTGCCGACCGTCGACAAGGCTCTTGCTGCTGCTCATCCGGAGGCGACTCGTCTGATCCCGTGACGGCGGCGCTACCCCCGCATCCTGCCCAGGATCGAGGAGCCGGTCGAACGTGATGTGCTGGCCGCCGGCCCGCCCCGCCATACCGGTCACGGCGAGGCGGACGCCCCGCGTCCTTCAGTCCACGGGCGCGATCCGGATGCGGTTCCCGTCGGGGTCGGCGACGACGGTGGTGCGGCCGAAGACGGCGTCATGCGGTGGCTCGAGCACGGTGACGCCGAGAGCGGCCCAGGTGCTCAGCTGCGCCTCGATCGCCTCGGGCCCGCCGGGCAGGCACAGGCAGATCTCGCTGGTGCGCACGACGTCGCCGGCGAGCGCGACGTCGTGGGCGGACCACAGGGCGAGGTCGACCCCGCTGCCGAGGGCGAAGGTCGCGAATCCGGGGCTCGGGAAGAACGTGGGCTCGATCCCGAAGAGCTGTCGGTAGAAGTCGACGGTGCGCGCGACGTCGCTGACGTACACGATGAACATGTTCGGGCTGGTCATGAGGTATTCCTTCGCTATGCGGGAGTGATGAGACCTCAGGATCCGTCGGGCCCGCGACAACGGTGTGTCGGGGTTTTCGGGACCGATCTTCCCCCTCGGGCGCCGACTCCCTACGCTGGGTCGATGCGACGCAGCGAACGGCACCACGCCCTGCTCGACGTGCTGCGCGCGAATGCCGAGCGCCCGGTCTCCGTGCCCCGGCTGGCCGCTCGTTTCGAGGTCAGCACGCGCACGATCGAGCGAGATGTGCACGCCCTGCAGGAAGCAGGCGTCCCGCTGTACGCCGTGGCCGGGCGCACCGGCGGATACGCGATCCGTCGGGACTACTCGCTGCCGCCGCTGGCCCTCACCCCGCCCGAGGCGATGGCCGTCACGGCCGGACTCAGCGTCATGATGGGATCACCCTTCGCCGAGGACGCGTCCCGCGCGATGGACAAGGTGCTCGGGGCGATGCCGCCCGCACGTCGCCGGCGATCCCGCGCCCTGGCCGCTCGAGTCGCGGCGATGGCGCCGGAGGGCCCGACGGATCAGCACATCGCCGAGGTGCTGCGAGCTGTGCTGGAGCGTCCCCGCGTGGTGGAGCTCGACTACGCGCGGCCCGACACCGGCGAGCGCACCCGGCGGTCCGTCGAGCCGTTGGGGCTGATCACCGTGCGCGGCGGCTGGATCCTGGTGGGCTGGTGCCGACTGCGAGGCGGCGTGCGCGGCTTCCGCACCGACTGCATCCTCGAGATCGCCCGCACGGACGAGGTGCCGCCGCAGCGCGACCCCGATCCGCTGGAGGAGGACCTCTCCCGGTGGGATTTCCGGGGCGTGGATCGATGAGCGCAGGGGCGTCGTGGCCCGAGGCGTGATCCGGCGCAGCCCCTACTCGCCCTGCACCACCGAGCGGTGACGCTGCCGGATCCCGGCGGGCCCGTACGGATAGTCGTCCATCACCGGGGCGCTCACCTCGTCGAGACGCGCGAGCTCCTCGTCGGTCAGCTCGATCTCGGCGGCGCCCATGTTGTCGTGCAGCTGCTCGACGGTGCGGGCACCGATGATCACCGAGGTCACGGCGGGCTGCGCCGTCGCCCAGGCCAGCGCGATCTGCGAGGGCGAGGCACGGTGCGCATCGGCGACCGCCCGGACGACGTCCAGGGTGTCCCAGGTCCGCTCGTCGGCGTTGCGCTTCTCCCAGGCCTCCATGCCGCGCTGGGGGTTCTCGCCCAGCCGCGTCGCGCCGGTCGGCGGCACGTCCCGCTCGTACTTCCCGCTCAGCCAGCCGCCGGCGAGCGGCGACCAGGGCAGCAGGCCCATGCCGGCGTCGAGGCCGGCGGGTACGATCTCGTGTTCGATGTCGCGCACCAGCAGGTTGTACTGCGGCTGCACCGTCACCGGCGCCGGCCACCCGTGCGCCTGCGCGAGGTGCACCGCCTTGGTGAGCTGCCAGCCCAGATAGTTCGAGAACCCGTAGTAGGAGATCTTCCCGCTCGCGATCGCCTCGGCGAGGAAGCCCAGCGTCTCCTCGAGCGGGGTCAGCGCGTCGAAGGCGTGCATCTGGTAGAGGTCGATGTGCTCCACATCCAGGCGCCGCAGGGAGGCGTCGAGGGCTCGGCGCAGGTGGCGCCGGGACTGGCCGACGTCGTTGGGCCCCTCCCCCATCGCGGCCCGACCCTTGGTGGCGAGCACGACCTGCTCGGCCTCCGTGGGGTGCGCGGCGAGCCAGCGGCCGATGATCTCCTCGGAGACGCCGCGGCTGTACACGTCGGCCGTGTCCAGCATGTTCCCGCCGCCCTCGACGTAGGCGGTGATGATCTCGTGCGAGGCGGACTCGTCGGCCTCGGCGCCGAAGGTCATCGTGCCCAGCGTCTGTACCGAGACGGAGGTTCCGCTGCGTCCCAGCAGTCGGTGTTCCATGGTTGCTCTCCCGTGAGCGGATCGGAGTCGGTGGCCCGAGTATCCGTCCCGATGCGTGCGGCGTCCAGGGTGCTGACCGGTCGGCCGCGGGCGGGGCCCGGGCCATGATCAGCCGGCGGGCGCTGTTCCCCCGTCTGAGCGCGAGGTCGCCGTCGGCCTCCCGCCGTCACCGCGCGCCCCTGCCGTCGGGACGCCGTCTGCGGTGCCCAGCAGCCCGGCGAACCGTTCCAGGGCGGCGGGGCCGACGACGTCCTCCTCCCCCAGCGGGATCTGCTGCAGCGGAACCTCGGGCAGCGCCGCGCGGAGGGTTCCCAGGTGCTCCTCCTCGAGGGCGTGGCGGCGGGCGAGGAAGTCGCCGCGGTCGGCCGGGGAGCGCTTGTTGACCACGAGGCCGCCGACGTCGACGCCGGTGCGGGTCAGCTCCTCGTGCAGGGCGATGGTCTCCAGCACCGGCAGTCGCTCGGCGGCCAGCACGATCGCGAACGACGTTCTCGCGCGGTCGGTGAGCACCTCCCGCAGCCCGGCCAGGCGGTCGCGGCGGCGCAACAGGATCGATCGGATCTCCTCGTCGCGCTCCTCGACCGGGTCGCGCGGGGCCGTGCTGCCCAGCAGCTTCTTCCCGCGGTCCCCGTCGAGCCCGCGCATCGCCGCGCCGAGCTTCTGGGACTTCTCCCGCCGGGCCAGCAGTCCGTCGGTCCAGGCGGTCATCAGCTCGGGCAGCGCCATCAGCCGTGCGGTGTGCCCGGAGGGAGCGGTGTCGAAGACGACCAGGTCGAAGCGCTCCATGCCGCTCTCGACCAGCTCCGTCATCCGCTCCAGCACCGCGGCCTCGTGGGTGCCCGGGGAGCGGCGGGAGAGCTCCATATGCTTGTCGACCTCGCCCGCGAGGTTCTCGGGCATCAGCTTGCGCAGGGTCCGGGCCACGTCCTTCAGATGCTGATCGGTGGTCGCGTCGGGGTCGATCTCGATCCCGGACAGCCGCCCTCCCGCCCCGTCGCCGAGGCGGGCGAGGCGGTCGCCGACCTTCTGGTCCCAGAGGTGGCCGAGGTTGTGGGCGGGGTCGGTGGAGACCACCAGGGCCCGTCGGCCCTCGCGGGCGGCGGCGAGGGCGAGCGCGGAGGCGACCGTGGTCTTGCCGACCCCTCCCTTGCCGCCCAGGAACAGCACGCGGCGCTCGGCGGCGAGGTTCAGCAGCATCGGTAGTTCTCCAGGGGCGAGCGCTCCATGCCCATGCGTCGGTGCCAGTCGTGGAAGCCGTCGTAGAGCACCGGCAGCAACTCGATCGTGTAGTAGGACGCGGGGTTGGGCACCCCGAGCATCTCGGACATGACCAGCATCCGGAACAGGTCGTCCTCGTCCCGCTGGGCCTTGGCGAAGGTGCGCCGGTAGGGGCCGACGTAGTACTCGTGCAGGCCCGCGCTGAACGCCCGCCAGCGGTCGCGGAGGCCGGGACCGGGAGCCTCCGCACGGGGCGCTCCCCCGGGATGAGCCGCCCCGTCGGGAGCCACCCCGTCAGGAGCCACCCCGTCAGGAGCCACCGGGCGGGGAGCCGCCCCGTCGGTCGGGTCGTCCGGGAACCCGCCGGCGGGGCGGCGCTGAGGGGCGGGGCTCACTCCTGGGAGCTCCCGCCGGCAGCCACCGAGTCGCGCTCGTCCTCGTCGTCGGGCTCGGGGTCGGCGATGCGGGCGCGGTTCAGCGCGACCGCGGACTCGACGATCACCCAGACCGCGGCGATCAGGATGATCACGTCGAGGACCAGCAGCAGCCAGTTGCCGTCGGCGAGGAATCCGCCCAGCTGGATGATCAGCGCGTACACGCTGATGAACAGCACGAACACGAGCGGGATCATGATCGGCAGCACCGGGCGGCGCTTGCGCATCAGCATCACCGCGAGGATCGCCAGGGTCAGTCCCGCCATGATCTGGTTCGTGGTGCCGAACAGCGGCCAGATGAGCATGCCGCCGGAGCCGTCGGCGCCGGCGCTGAACGTGAGCGCCAGGCACACCACCAGCACGATGGCCGTGGCCACGATGGTGCCGAGCTTCACGCCGATCACGTCGCCGATCTCCTGGACGACGAAGCGCTGCAGGCGCACGCCGGTGTCCATGGTGGTGGCCGCGAACAGCACCGCCATGGTGGCCAGGATCGTCGCCGACAGCGAGGTGGGGATCCCCAGGCCCGCGTTGAGGATGGAGCCGCCGCCGGTGACGAACGCCGCGACGCCGCCCTCGTTGAAGGCGCTGTAGACCTCCTCCCAGTCCGCCAGGGTGCGGAACCCGGCCGTGGTGGCGATGATCGCGCCGAGAGCCAGCAGCCCCTCGCCGACGGCGCCGAAGTAGCCGACGAAGCGGGCGTCGGTCTCCTTGTCCAGCTGTTTGGCGGAGGTCCCGGAGGAGACGATGCCGTGGAAGCCGGAGATGGCGCCGCAGGCCACGGTGACGAACAGCAGCGGCATGATGCCCGGCGTCCCCTCGGGGACGTTCGCATTGACCGCGGGAGCCACGATCGTGGGGCTGAAGATCAGCACCGAGCCGTACAGCAGGCCCAGACCGATGAACAGCTGCAGGCCGTTGATGTAGTCGCGGGGCTGCAGCAGCACCCACACCGGCAGCGTCGAGGCGATCGCGGCGTAGATGAACAGCACGATGATCCAGAACGCCTCCGGCGACAGGCCCAGCACCGAGTCCGGCAGCACCACCGGGAGGCGGTCGCCCAGCAGGATCAGCCCGTACAGAGCCGCCACGCCGACGATCGAGACCAGCGGCAGATTCCACTTCAGGCGATAGATCGCCTGGCCGATGAGCACCGCCACCACGAGCGCACCCCAGGTGGGGATGACCGCCGTGGGGGTGGAGACCAGCAGGCCCGCGATGACCACCGCGAAGGCGGCATTGACCATGAGCAGCAGCAGGAAGATGACCACCAGGAACAGCCGGCTGCCGCGGGCGCCGATGTAGCGGGCCGACAGCGCGCCGATGGACTGCCCGCGGTTGCGCACCGACGCCCACAAGGCGCCGAGGTCGTGCATGCCGGCGAAGAAGACCGTGCCGAGCGTGACCCAGAGGAAGGCGGGCAGCCAGCCCCAGATCACCGCGACGGCGGGGCCGACGATGGGCGCGGCGCCGGCGACCGAGGTGAAGTGGTGGCCCCAGAGGATGAACTTGTTGGTGGGGACGTAGTCGACGCCGTCGGACAGCTCGTGGGACGGGGTGCGGAAGGCGGCGTCGAGCCGGTAGACGCGCCGGGCGAGGAAGCGGCTGTACAGCAGGTAGCCGGCGATCATCATGCCGACGCCGACCACTGCGAGGATCAGGGAGTTCACGGGGCTGTCCTGTCGGGGGTGGGGAAGGGTCCACGACGGGGCCACGAGCAGGGGCCGACGGGACGTGCCCCGCTGGTCGCCTTTCGCGTCCTCGTCGCGCGCGATTGAGGTCACCGTAACCGACGAGGGCGATGCGCGGGAGAGCGGGGACGACTTACAGGCCGCCGGCCCCGTGCGGGGTCAGCCCGGAAGCACCGGGGACGACCGAGATCTGCGTTGCCGTGCGCACAACCAGCCTTGGCAACGACCCCGCAGAGCTCGAAGCGGCGCACCCGGCCCTCAACGCCCCTGGGCAGACCGAGCTCTGCGGCGGGCTGGGGCGGGGTGGCCGAGCGGCGGTGCAGGCCAGGGCGCCGCGGTCCGTCACGCGGCGGTGCAGGCCAGGGCGCCGCGGTCCGTCACGCGGCGGTGCGTCCCGCGGTCGAGGCGATGCCGAGCCAGGTGTGGCGGTTGTTCCACCAGCACCATCCGAGCTTCGGGGCGTCCTTGCGGTCCTTCCCGTCGCGCCCGGTGCCGTTGGAGATCCACAGCGCCGGGGTGCGGGAGTCGAGCTTCCCGGTCGGCTTCGTCAGCCGCGAGCCGATGGTCATGAAGCAGTGATTGCGCTCGAGGATCTCCGGCTGCTGCAGCACCCAGTGGATGCCCTCGCTCAGCAGCAGCGGGGTGCGCTTGCGGGAGGCGATCTCGACGAGCGCCTCCGCGGGCGAGGTGTTCTCGAAGTCGTCCCCGCGCTCGAGCCCTTCGACGAGATAGATCGCCTCGCCGCCCAGCTCGATGCCGGTAGGGGCGAAGCGGTCCACGTCGGTCATGTCCTCGACCACGAAACCAGGCCTGTCGCCGCGCCGCAGCAGAGGAGCCAGGGCCGACGGCGGCGCGAGCGCCGGGTCGAGCGCGAGCAGCACGTCGGTGCGCTCGCTCCCCCACTGTGCGACGGCCGCCCGCACCGTCTCCTCGAAGAGGCCGGCGAGGGAATGGACATCGAGATCTATGAGCCGCTCTGCCTGCACGGCGAGAGCCGGAAGGGCGACGGCGGACGAGCTCATGAGTGCGGTGTGCTCGGTGATGGATTCTCCTGGGAGCGGTGGCGGATCCTGCGCGGACCGCTTGTCAACGTCCCCGTGCGCTGCGTTATTCCCTCACCAGGGCTGGCCGGGCCGGCAACTGCCCACCGACCGCTGATGTCCTTCGCAGTCGAGCACCTCGACGTCGAAGGCCTCGACGAGCCAGCGCACAGCCTCCACAGGATCGCGGTACAGGGTGACGACGGACAAGGATGCGGTCACGGGGACCCGTCTCCAGAGATGTCGCGGCCCGATGCCGGGGCCGCTGTGTGCACCCACCGTAGAAAGACGCGAGGACAGATCCTGCCCGGACGAGCTCACCGAGGTCCCGGAATCCGGTTGAGCCCTTCGGACCCCTCTGACAGTCTCTGCCGCATGCCCCCGACCTCCGGTGCCTCGGACCTCGACCCTGCGCTGCGCGCCTGGCTCTCCCCGTTCGTCGGCGAGGTCACGCTGGTGCGTTCGCTGGTCGGCGGTATCACCGGGCAGATGCTGCAGGTGCGGCGCGTGGACGGTCGCGGTGACGTCGTCGTGCGGCGCTGGTCCGGGGACGGGAGCTGGCAGCACGACATGGTCCGCCGTGAGACCGCCGGGCTGGACGCCCTGGCCGATGCCGGTCTGCCGATCCCTTCCCTGATCGCCGCCGACCCCGAGGGAACCGCTTCCGGGCTGCCGACCACGCTGACCCGCTTCCTGCCCGGGCGGGTGGAGCTCGCTCCGCTCGATCTGCGGGCCTGGGTGCGACGGCTCGCCGCGATGCTGGCGCGGATCCACGCGGTGCCGGCGCCGGTGCTCGGCCCCTGCGAGCTGTGGGCGTCCTCCGAGCTGTCCTGGCTGGAGCAAGGCGGCGACCCGGGGCTCGCCCGCACCGCCCGCGAACTCGCCGCTCGGCCCGCCGATCCTGCCTGTGCCGTGCTCAGCCACGGCGACTACCAGCACTTCAACGTGCTCTGGCAGGGCGGGAGCATCTCGTCGGTGGTGGACTGGCCCACCGTCGGCCTCGCGGACCGTGGGCTGGACGTGGGCCATTGCCGGCTCAACCTCGCCGTGCTGTTCTCCGCCGACGCCGCGATGTGGTTCCTCGACGACTACGAGGATCTGGCCGGGGCGAGGGTCGACCCGGCGTGCGACCTTCAGCGCCTGCTGAACTTCGGCCCGAACTGGCCCGAGTTCATCCCGCTCCAGGTGGCCGGCCGCCCCCCCGTCGACGGCCCCGGGATGGCCGGCCGGGTGCGGGAGACGATCACGCGCACGCTGCGCCGGGCGGGCTGAAGCGGCCCGACGCGCTCTTCGGGCAGCACATCAGGGACGTCAGCGGCACGAGCCATCGCCTGGTGTCACGTCGTGCCGCTCGCGTCCCTCTTCTGCGGTGCGTACCCGCCAGGTCCCCGCGATCACCTCACCGCCGCGACCCGACGCCGCCGCGCTCCCCCGGCGAGCTCGCGCAGCACCTCGGCCGTGACCTCCCAGCCCATGCACGCATCCGTCACGGATTGACCGTGTGCGAGCCCTTCGGGACCGGCGCCCACGTCGAGCTTCTGGGCACCGGCGACGAGGTTGCTCTCGAGCATGATCCCGGCGACCGCTTCGCCGTCGACGGCGACCTGGTCGGCCAGCGAACGGGCGACCTCCGCCTGGCGGAGGTGGTCCTTGCCGCTGTTGCCGTGGCTGGCGTCGATGATCAGGCGCGGGCGGAGGCCCTGCTCGACCAGTCGCTCGGCGGCGGTGCGCACGGGTCCCGGACCCCAGTTCGCGCCGGTCGCCCCGCCGCGCAGGATGAGCGAGACGTCCGGGTTCCCGGTGGTCGCCACGAGGCTCGCTCGCCCGTCGGCCCCGATCCCGAGGAAGGCCTGCGGGGCCGAGGCCGCCGCAGCAGCATCGAGCGCCACCTGGATGCCGCCGTCGGTGCCGTTCTTGAAGCCGATCGGCATCGACAGCCCGGAGGCGAGCTGGCGGTGGATCTGGCTCTCGGTGGTCCGCGCCCCGATCGCGCCCCAGCTGATGAGGTCGGCGATGTACTGCGGGCTGATGGGCTCGAGGAACTCGGTGGCGCACGGCAGGCCGAGCGCGGTGACCTCGCGCAGGAAACCGCGGGCCCGACGCAGCCCGGTGGCGATGTCGTGGCTGCCGTTGAGGTGCGGGTCGTTGATCAGCCCCTTCCAGCCGACGGTGGTGCGCGGCTTCTCGAAGTAGGTGCGCATCACCAGCAGCAGGTCCTCGCCCAGCTCTGCCTGCGCCGCGGCCAGCAGCCGGGCGTACTCGAGGCCCGCCTCGGGATCGTGGATCGAGCAGGGCCCGACGACCACCAGCAGCCGGTCGTCCGTGCCCTCGAGGACGGCGCGGACGGCCTCGCGGCTGTCAGAGACCAGCTCGGCGAAATCCGGGTCCAGGGGCAGGTCCGCGAGGAGCTCGGCCGGGGTGGGCAGCGCGGTGAGGCTCGTGATGTGACGGTCGGACGCGGTGCCGGGCCGCTGCGGGGGCACGGCGGGTCCGTCGGAAGGCGGTGCGGTGCGGGCGCCTGCGGCGACGGTCGCGTCTGCGGCGGGGGCGGCGGTCGCGTCTGCGGCGGGGGCGGCGTCCGTGGCGCGGGCGACCACGGCGGTGTCGAGAGCTGTCATGGGTCCTGTCCTGGGATCAGGGCGGACCCGCTGCAGAGCCCGCCGGGAATGGCGAAGGGCAGAGCATCTGCTCTGCCCTGTCGGCTCTGAAGGGGTTGGTGACGCTATGGCATCGCCGGCCCCTCCAGGGCCGACCGCGCATAGCTAAACCAACGGGTGTTCATGCCGGGACCGTACACCACGGGCCGCGGCGCCGAGGCGAGCGTCCGGATGACGACGGGTGACGGCGAGCGTCCAGCGGCGGTCGGTCCGTGCACCGGTGCATCAGCGCCCGGACCGGCTACGGTGGGAGGAGGTCTGCTGCCGGGCCGGTGGCGGACACCGATGTCAGGAGGGCAGGACCGTGTCACGCAACGTCGCACAGAAGCTCATCGCCGAGCACCTCGTCGAAGGATCGCTGGAGCCCGGCTCGGAGGTCGGCCTGCGGGTCGACCAGACCCTCACCCAGGACGCCACCGGCACCATGGTGATGCTCGAGCTCGAGGCGATGGGCCTGGACCGGATCCGCACCGAGCTGTCGGTCCAGTACGTCGATCACAACCTCCTGCAGACCGACGAGAAGAACCCCGACGACCACCTGTTCCTGCAGTCCGCCGCCCAACGCTTCGGCCTGTGGTTCTCCCAGGCCGGCAACGGCGTCTCCCATCCCGTTCATCAGGCCCACTTCGGCCGTCCCGGCGCTCTGCTGATCGGCTCGGACTCCCACACCTGCGCAGCCGGTGCGCTGGGGATGCTCGCGATCGGCGTCGGCGGCCTCGAGATCGCGATGGCGATGGCCGGCCAGCCGCTGTACGTCTCGACCCCGGAGATCTGGGGCGTGGAGCTGACCGGGTCGCTGCCGGACTGGGTCAGCGCCAAGGACGTGGTGCTGGAGATGCTGCGTCGCCACGGCGTCAAGGGCGGCGTCGGCCGCATCATCGAGTACCACGGTGAGGGGCTGAAGCAGCTGACCGCGATGGACCGCCACGTCATCGCGAACATGGGCGCCGAGCTGGGTGCCACCGCGACGGTCTTCCCCGCCGACGACGCGGCCCGCACCTACCTCGAGGCCGTCGGCCGCGCCGACGAGTTCGAGCGCTGGGAGGCCGATGAGGGCGCCACCTATGACGTCACCGAGCGCATCGACCTCTCGCAGCTGGAACCGCTGATCGCAAGGCCGTCCTCCCCCGGCAACGTCGTCACCGTCGCCTCCGTGGCCGGTGAGGACGTCTCCCAGGTGGTCGTGGGCTCCTCGGCGAACCCCGGCCTGCGGGACTTCGCGGTGGTCGGAGAGATCCTCGACGGCCAGCAGACCGCCGCCGGCCTCTCCCTGGACATCAACCCCACCTCCCGCGAGGTCCTCGCCGACCTGATCTCCGGCGGCTGGCTCACCTCGCTGGTCACCGCCGGGGCCCGCATCCACCAGTCCGGCTGCATGGGCTGCATCGGCATGGGGCAGGCCCCCGCGACCGGCCGCAACTCCCTGCGCACCATGCCGCGCAACTTCCCCGGCCGCTCCGGCACGGAGGAGGACGCCGTCTGGCTGTGCTCCCCCGAGACCGCCGCGGCCGCGGCCCTGACCGGGAAGATCACCGATCCGCGCACGCTGGAGACCAGCCACGACCTCGTCTACCCGCGACCCACCATGCCCGAGTTCTACTCGACGGTGGACGACATGCTGCTGCCGCCGCTGCCGCCCGAGGAGGCCGCGAAGGTCGAGCTTGTCAAGGGGCCGAACATCTCGAAGCTCCCGGACTTCTCGCCCGTCGAGGACGATCTGAGGGTGCCGGCGCTGCTGGTGATGGGCGACAACGTCTCCACCGACGAGATCATGCCGGCCGGCTCCCGGGTGCTGCCCTTCCGCAGCAACATCCCCAAGATCGCCGAGTTCTCGTTCACCCGGCTCGATGAGACCTACCCGCAGCGGGCCCGCGAGGCGACGGACGGGCATGTGGTGATCGCCGGGGAGAACTACGGGCAGGGCTCCTCCCGCGAGCACGCCGTGATCGCCCCGCGCTACCTGGGGCTGCGCGCGGTGATCGCGACCTCCTTCGCACGGATCCACTGGCAGAACCTCGCCAACTTCGGGATCCTCGGCCTCGCGTTCGACGATCCTGCTGACCACGGCCGGTGCACGCAGGGCGACGAGGTGGTCCTCGGCGGGATCCACGAGGCGCTGCGCGCCGGGCGGCAGATCACCGCGACGATCGGCGGCCGCGAGGTGGGTCTGCATCATGATCTCTCGCCGCGGCAGGTCGACATGATCCTCGCCGGCGGCCGGATCCCGCTGGCCGCGCAGGAGATGTGAGGGGCGCGGCGGCGGCCGCAGGATCCGCGACGGCGGAGCACGCCCCGCTCCCGACCGGGAGGTCGGAGTCCGGGCCCTGGGGCGACACCGGGTCGTATGCTCGCCCCACGGGACGATTCGTGTGATCCCGTCATCGCCAGGAGACACCGATGAGCAACGAAGAGAAGTTCGAGAACGTCAAGGACACGGTGAGCGGCCAGGCCAAGGAGGGTTTCGGCAAGCTGACCGACGACAAGGAGACCCAGGCCGAGGGTCGGGCCGAGCAGGGCAAGGCCGCGCTGAAGGACAAGGCCCAGGACGCCCGCGACACCGTCAAGGGCGCGGCCGAGGGCATGTTCGGGAACAAGGACAGGACCGACTGACGCCGACACGGGGACGGCGTCCTCCGGGCCGACGTCCCCGCCGCGCAGCCGCCCTCGCCGGGCCGTCACCCTCGCCGGGCGATCGCCCCCGCAGGGCTGACGCCACGACCTGCCGGTGGTGCCGATCCCGGGCACCGGCCGGCCGGGACGGATCGATGAGAACGCCGCAGCACCCTCCCTGCCCCTCCACGCGGAGGGGACCGCGGCCTTCGATGCGATCTCGGATCACGTCGTCGGCGAGCGGACGGACAGCGCGGATCCGGCCTGGACGCGCGCCCCGTGGGAGCAGACCGTGCGAGGGCCGCGGGACGGGATCGTCCGACTGGTCGGGAGCCTTGGGCGGGATGCTGTCGCGTGCCTACCGTGGAGTCGGAGGGAGCTGAGATCATGCGCTACGGAGCCAGAGAGCACGCCGAGGCGTTCCCCCGTCGCTGCGAGGTCCGAGGGTGCGGCTCACGGCCCCAGGAGTGGTTCGAATCCAATGATCACGTCTTCGACGTGTGCTCCGCGCACGGGTTGCAGCTGCGGGCGGGAGAAGCACTCACGATCGAGGGCGATGAGATCCTGGTGGGCCCGGAGGCGGCCGCGGAGATCCTCGACGTCCGCACCGCGACGACCCCGACCGGAACCGTGCTCACCCTCCGGCTGGGTCATCACGGCGTGGTCGATCAGGAGGTCCCGCTCAAGGTCACGTCGACGTTCCGGGCCTCGATCCGCGACCTCCTGAGGACCGATGACGACCCCGGCGCGGACCCGAAGCGATAGCACCCAGTCCCTCAGCTCGGCCGCTCACGGCTGCCGGGGCGCCCCTCCCGCCCGGGTGCTGCTTCCGGCACGCCCGTCCGACGGCCGCGCAGAGAAGAACGCACACCCGCACATCCTCTCGTGCGATGTGCCCAGTATTTCTCAGCGGCTCATTCCACCGCCACCCGCAGAATCCGATCCCCCTCCTCGGCCGGGTCGCCGCGGCCGTCGGTGGTGTTGGTCAGCACCCAGAGCGAGCCGTCGGGCGCGAGGACCACGTCGCGCAGCCGCCCGTACTCCCCGACCAGCAGCTCCGACGCGGTCGACGGGTCCGGCAACGGCACCACGCGCAGGCGTCGGCCACGGAGGTTCGCGAGGTAGAGGTTTCGACCGGTGATCGCGATGCCGCTGGGACTGGCCTCGGCCGGCTCCCACTGCTGCAGCGGATCGCGGTAGCCCTCCTGCTCGGCGATGCCCTCGACATGCGGCCAGCCGTAATTGCCGCCGGGCTCGATGAGATTCAGCTCGTCCCAGGTGTCCTGTCCGAACTCGCTGGCATACATCGTGCCCTCCTCGTCCCAGGCGATCCCCTGGCAGTTGCGGTGCCCGTAGCTGTGGACCAGCGAGTCGGGGAAGGGATTGTCGGCCGGTGCCGTCCCGTCGGGCGCCATCCGCAGGATCTTCCCGCCGAGGGAGTCGAGGTCCTGGGCGCTGTCGCGATCCCCCGCGTCGCCGGTGGTCGCGTACAGCATGTCGTCCGGCCCTATCGCGAGGCGGCCACCGTTGTGGATCCGTGCCGACGGGATGCCCTCGAGCACGGTCCGGGCAGTGCCGAGCCCGAAGCCACCGGGGGATCCGGTCAGCTCGCGGCGCTCGATCCGATTGCTCTCGGCAGCCGTGAGATAGGTGAACAGCTGACCCTCGTGCACAGCCAGGCCGAGCAGGCCGCCCTCTCCCCCGGGGTCGACGCCGTCGATCACGCCGACCTCGCGGGTGGTGCCGTCGGCGGTGAGCTCGAGGATCCGGGCGGAGTCGCGTTCGCTGATCAATGCGCTCTCGCCGACGAACGCGATCGACCAGGGCGCCTGCAGGCCGGTGGTGATCACAGAGGCCAGGGCTTGAGCGCCCGACGCCTGCGAGCTCTCCTCGGGTGGCGGATCCGTGCGCGGCCGGCCGCAGGAGCCGAGGAGGGACGCGCCGGCGAGCGCGCCGGCCGAGGCGGTGAAGCGTCGTCGAGTGATCACGGCAGCGTCTCCTGTCCTGGCAGGTGCGATGCCCCGATCCTCTCAGCCAGCACCTCCTCGGCGAAGAGCTCACCGGCGGGGAGGACGCACGGAGTGCGGCCGGACGTGAGGATCGAGAGCGTCGATCCGGGCGCCTCGCGCCGCCCGGAGGCGCCAGGAATGACACTCTCGATCCCCCGTGCGTCGGACCCGACCCCTGTAGGCCACCTCGCGTTGTCCCGCTCGGCCCCTTCGGTGCGGCAAGCTGGACGATGTCCGGCATCGGATTCGCCATGGGGACTCGCCACGAAAGGACATGAACGCATGAGATGCGCACTGGTCACGGGGGCCTCCCGCGGCATCGGCCGGGCGACGGCGATCGCGCTGAGCGAGCGCGGCGAGCGCGTCGCGGTCCACTACGCCGCGAACAGGGCCGATGCCGAGGAGACCCTGGCACGGCTCTCCGGCGAGGGCCATGTGCTCGTCGGCGGGGACCTCGCCGACCCCGAGACCGCCCGGCGCGTGGTCTCCGAGGCCGAGGCGGGGCTGGGGCAGATCGACGTGCTGGTCAACAATGCCGGGATCGCACCCGGGGAGTCCACGGACCACCCCGTGGAGGCGACGGACTACGCCACCTGGCAGCAGCGCTTCACCCGGATGATCGACGTGGACCTCACCGCCCCGGCGAACGTCAGCTACCTGGTGGCCCGTTCCCTCATCGCCCGCGACGCCCCGGGGGTGATCGTGAACGTCGGATCCCGCGGAGCCTTCCGCGGAGAGCCCGGCGCGCCCGCGTATGCCGCGGCGAAGGCGGGGCTGCACGCTCTCGGCCAGTCCCTCGCCTTGTCCCTGGCCCCGCTCGGGATCGCGGTGGCGTCGGTCGCTCCCGGGTTCATCGCCACCGAGCGCCAGCAGCCGAAGCTCGACAGCGAGGCAGGCGATGACGTGCGCTCTCAGAGCCCTTTCGGGCGGGTGGGCACCGCCGAGGAGGTCGCCGCCGCGATCGTCTACCTCACCTCGCCCGGGGCGCAGTGGGCCTCGGGCGCGGTGCTGGATCTGAACGGCGCCTCGCACCTGCGCCCCTGACACTCACACCACGACCTGAGGAGGTCCCCATGACGACATCCGTCTCCCGCCGCACCGTCATCCTGTCCGCCGCACCGCTTGCGCTCACCGGCTGCGCCGCCGCCGCGGGCCGCGAGTCGGCGGACGCCGCCGCCCCTGAGCCCGCCACCGGCGGGCCGGCCTCCCCCGACGCTGCGTTCTCCGCTCTCGAGAGCCGCTTCTCCGCCACCCTCGGCCTGTTCGCTCTCGACACGGGCAGCGGTACGCGCATCGAGCACCGGGCCGACGAACGATTCGGCCACGCCTCGACCCTCAAGGCCCTGGCTGCCGCTGCAGTGCTCGACTCGGCACCTGATCTGGAGATTCCCATCCCGGTGGAGGCGGAGGACCTCGTCGAGTATTCGCCCATCCTGCAGGAGCAGGTCGGGAGCACGGTCACCCTCCGCGAGGTGGCGGACGCCGCCGTGCGCTACAGCGACAACACCGCGGGCAATCTGCTCCTCGCCCAGCTCGGCGGCCCCGCGGGACTCGAGGCCGCGCTGCGGGCGATCGGCGATCGCACCACGAGCGTGGACCGCTGGGAGCCGGAGCTCAACGAGGTCTCCCCCGGCGATGTCCGCGACACCAGCACCCCGCGTGCCCTGGCGACGTCCCTGCAGGCATTCGTGCTCGACGGCGTGCTCGACGCCGACCGGAGCGAGCTGCTGACCGAGATGCTCACCACGACGACCACGGGGGACACGCTGATCATGGCGGGGGCGCTCGACGGGTGGGAGGTCGGCAGCAAGTCCGGTGCCGCCGCCTACGGCACCCGCAATGATCTGGGCATCGCCTGGCCGTCGGGCGATCGCGCCCCGATCGTGATCGCGGTGATGTCGCATCGCGACGCTCCGGACGCCGAGTACGACGACCGGCTCGTCGCCGAGGCGGCAGAGGTCGCGTTCCGGGCGCTGATCGAGGAGGGCTGACGAGGCCGGGCACCGGCGACACGCCACAATGGAGCGATGATCGACTGGGACATCGTGTGGCGGGACTACATCGGCATCAGCTGGAGCGGAGCGCTGGGCGTGGTGGTCTCCACCATCGTGCTGTACCTGTTCTTCGCGCTGCTCATGCATCTGTCGGGCCCGCGCCTGATGGCGAACCCCACCGTCGGCAGCTTCGCGGTGCTCGCCGTGATCGGCGGGGTCACCGCGCGCGCCACCCTCGGCGAGGCGCCGACCATGCTGGGTGCGCTGATCGTGCTGAACACGCTGATGGTCATGGAGTACCTGCTGGGGACGATGCGCAAGCTGCCGCACCCGCTGCCACGTCGACGGCCGACGGTCCTGATGATCGGAGGACGGCCGATGCCCTCCGGGCTGCACCGGGTCCACCTCACGCAGCGGAATCTGTGGGAACTGTTGCGCTCCCACGGAGTGCTCGACCTGGGCGAGGCCGAGCTCGTGATCCTCGAGACGCGCGGCAACCTCACCGTCGTCCGTCGCGGGTCGACCATCGATCGGTCGTTGATCGCGGAGGTCGAGGGGCGCGAGGCCATCCCGGAGCACCTGCTCGCCGGCTGACCGGCAGCAGGCTGCGGTCTGCGGGCCAGGGGCCGCGGGCGCAGGCAGCGGGCCGCATCTCAGCCCGCTGGCTCCTGCGCCCGGAGGTTCCGCAGCGTGCGGGCGGTGCCGGCGTCCAGAGGCAGGCCGAGGTCCGCGACGGCGTCGATCACCTGCGCGGGAGTCAGTTCCTCGTGGATGGTCTCCTGCCCGGGCCGACGGATCGTGCGGGCGGCGCTGGTGACGGTCACGTGCCCGTCCTCGGTGAATCGGCTGACGATGAGCATTGTCGTGAAGGGCCCGGCACCGGGCATGGTCGAGGTGACGTGGTGGCCCGCGCGGACGTCGGCCGGCACCACGGGCAGCAGGTCGGTGACGTGCTGGAGATCCTCGCCGCGGCGCAGCTCCCACTGCTCGATGCCGCCGGCACTCTCGAGGTGATGCATCGACAGGGTGCCGAACCATTCCTCGCGTCGGGCGCCGTCCTCGCGCGGGATCGGACCGGTCAGGGAGAGGCCGAAGCCGGGATCCAGCATCCACCACCGCTCCTCGAGCTCGACGTCGACGGTCATGTGGGTGCGGGTGTTGGTCGGGGAATGGACACGGCCCAGCCGGCGCCGCACCGTCATCCCCAGCCGCTCGAGCACCCCGGCCAACAGCTGGGCGTGCTCGAAGCAGTACCCGCCGGCGCCCTCGTGCAGCATGCGCCGGGCGACGGTCTCGGGGTCGACGCCGGGGTGGCGTCCCAGCAGCACGTCGAGGTTGCTGAAGGGGAAGGTCGCCACGTGCGCACGGTGGATGCGCTCGAGGAGGTCGAGGCTCGGCGGGCCCGGCTCGACGCCGATCCGGTCGAGATAGAGGGCGGGGTCGAAGGCCTCGATGCCCCAGTCGGCCCCGTCGGCCTGGCCGACCCCGGTCATCGCCGGCCGCTGTCGTCCGCGGCGGCGAGCTGCTGGAAGTGCTCCGCCATGCGGCGGTGGCCGTAGGGCGGGGCGGCGGAGTCCGCGGCGAGCCCGGCGAGCAGGAAGGTGGCGATCCCGGCGGCCGACGGCGCGACCATGCGCACCGGGGCGAGGCCGGCGCGCGCCACCGGCAGCGGAACCGAGGCGATGCGGGGGCGCTTCCCCCTCGCCTCGAAGGCGAGCTCGGCGATCTCGTGGTGGGTGAGGGTCTGCGGCCCGCCGACGTCCAGGTCTCCCGTCGTGCCCGCCTCGAGCTGCTGACGGATCACGGCGGCGAGGTCGGCGCCGTCGATCGGCGAGAGGCGTGCCCGCCCGCCGCCGACGACGAGGGCGACGCCGCGCCGGGCCATCGAGGCATAGGCGCCGAGATCGGAGAAGTAGCCCGACGGATTCACGATCAGGTGCTGGTCGGTGGTGCGGCGCAGCGTCGCGGCGAAGGCGCTCTTGGCACGGGTGAGGTCAGCGGGGATCTGCTCGGCGTGCAGCACGTTCACGAAGACGACGCGCCGCACGCCGGCAGCGAGGGCTGCGTCGAGCAGGGCGAGGTTCCCGGCGTGGTCGACGCGCCACGGATCCCCGCCGTGGCCGGTCACTCCGATGGTCGAGATCACGGCGTCGACGCCGTCCGCGATCGAGGCGAGCGTGGAGGGGTCGGTGACATCGGCGCTGCGCACGTCGAGGTCGAGCCCGGCGAGGGAGGGGGCGCCGGATCGGCCGGGGCGGGCCAGCTCCTCGGGCCGCCGGACCAGGCAGCGCACTCTGTGGCCGCCCCTCGCCAGCTCGGTGACGAGGTGGCGGCCCAGGTAGCCGCCGGCCCCGGCGACCAGGACGTTCCGGGCTGCAGTCGGAGGAGATGTCTCGCTCATGCCTCCCAGCATGACGACAGTGCGATGCGGGCGCCAGGGGGCCTCCCCCACCGGTGTCCGGTCACCGCCCGGCGCGCTCCGGCTCCAGCACCTCCGCGATCCGGGTGATCGCCTCGACCAGCAGCGGGTGCGGCATCGCGTAGATGAAGCGGACGAAGCCCTCCCAGGACCGACCGCAGGCGGTGCCGTCGGTGCATTCGACGCGGGCATGCTCGAGCAGCTGGTCGTGCAGGGAGCCGGTGATGGAGTAGGCGCGCAGGTCGAGCCAGGCGACGTAGGTGCCCTCGAGGGTGGTGATCCGTGCCTGGGGCAGGAGCGTCGTGACCAGCTCGGTGAGGGTCTCGCGGTTGCGGCGCAGGTAGGTCACGACGTCGTCGAGCCAGGCCGCGCCCTGGTCATACGCAGCAGAGGTGGCGGCGAGGCCGAGGTTCGCGGCGCCGTGCATGGGGAAGTGCCCCACCTCGTTCCAGTGGGCGCGGTCGGCGTCGTTGCTGGTGATCATCTGGGCGCACTTGAGCCCGGGCAGGTTGAACGCCTTCGACGCGGCGACCGCGGTGAGCGCGTGTCCGGCGGCGGTCTCGCTCAGCGTGGCGTAGGGGACGTGCTCGCCCTGGAGCACCAGCGGCATCCAGATCTCGTCGGAGAACACGCGCCCGCCCTTGCGGTCCACCAGTTCCACCAGCGGCTCCATCTCCTCGCGGGAGAACACTCTCCCGGTGGGGTTGTGCGGATTGCACAGCACCAGCAGCTCGCCCCCGGCGTCGAAGGCGGCCTCGAGGGCGTCCAGGTCGTAGCGGTAGCGGCCGCCTTCGTCGGCGACCATCTCGACCTCGAGGATCTCCCGGCCGTGGAGGGCGGGGACCTGGAGGAAAGGCATGTAGGAGGGCGTGGGGACGATGATCTTCGCACCCGGCCGCAGGAAGTGGTCCAGCACCGCCTCGAACACGGAGATGACGTCGGGCATCTCGTGGATGTCGGCCGGGTTCACCGCCCATCCCGTCCGACGATGCAGGAACTCGGCGGTCGCCTGCTGCATCTCGGCCTTCATGCCTGAGGGAAGGTACCCGAAGGCGCCACGGTCCACCTCGCGGTGCAGCCGCTGGGTGATCGGCGCGGCGGTGCCGAAGTCCATCTCGGCGACGAAGGCGCCGATCACGTCCTCGCCGCGGGCCCAGCGGGTGGCCCCGGTGGCGATCAGCTCGTCCTGGGTGATCGCGTCGAGTTCGTCGATGCCGGGCACTGGAGTCTCCTTCGACGGTGGGCGGGCGCGCTCCCGCGTGGGCGGGGACGTTCCCGCGGGGACGGCGCTGCTCCCGCACGGGAGGTGTGGTCCTCCGATCCCGCGCAGGAGGTGTGGTCCTCCGAGCGTATCGATCCCGTCGTTCGAACGGTGGAACAGATGGCGGCCACCGGCCCGCCGGAGCGTCTCCGTCGTCGCGGTGTCCCTCAGATCAGCGGCAGCCCGAGCCTCTCCCCCGCTTCCCGCGCGGTGACCCAGCGCTGCAGATGGGCGGTGAAGGCCTCCGGGTTGCACAGGCTGGAGGGGTCGAAGGAGTCGGGGATGATGTGGAACTCGGAGTGCGCCAGCGCGTCGTGGGTACGGACCATCATCGACTTCGCCAGGGCGGACTGGTCGCCGACCAGGCACAGCGTGGGCGTCTCGCAGCCGCGCAGCATCTCCTCGAAACGGATCGTGTTGACCACGCGGCGCTGGGTGATCAGGTCGCCGAGATCCGCACGGAGGAACACCTGGGCCATCGCCTCGCCGGCCTCGGGCCAGCGCGGGTAGGCCGCGCGCGTGGCTTTCGCCAGCGCCCGACGGGGGACGGCGCGGAGCATCGCGGGCTGCAGATGGGCGGGCCACATCTGCACCCGTTCTGTAAGCGTGCGGGGCCCGGTGTCACACAGGCTGTCGCAGATCACCGCGGAGCGGGCCAGCTCGGGATGGCGCGCCATGACCTGCTGCACCACGACGCCGCCGTAGGAGATGCCGACGAGGTGGGCGCTCTCGATGCCGCGCTCCTGCAGAGCGTCGACGATGTCGTCGGCCTGGGTGGAGAGCACGTCGGCGAGCGGGATGCCCTCGAGGCTCGGCGAACGCCCGGTGCCGCGCAGATCTGCTGCCAGCAGTCGCATGCCCGACAGCGCGTCGAGCTGGGGCGCGTACATCGTGTGGTCGCAGCCCAGGCCGGGCACCAGCACCACGGCCGGCCCGCTGCCCTGGTCGAGGACGAACATCGCTCACCTCATCGTCGGCGGTATCGCGGCACCACGGTAGCGGGCGCGATCTGCGGTGCCCAGTGCGGAAACCCGGACGCCGGAAACACCGTGACACCGGGCGCACTGCGGGGCACGATGGGCAGGGCATCCGAGGATCCGAGGCCCGAGGAGGGCTCCCGTCATGGCTCGTGTACGTGTCCAGAACTTCACCGTCTCCCGCGACGGCATCGGCGCCGGGGCGGAGCAGAGCTACGAGCACCCCTTCGGCCACGTCGATCCGGGCGACTTGTTCGCCTGGGCCGGGGCCACGGCCAGCTGGCCGGGCCGCACCGATCCGGGCGGGTCACGAGGCTTCGAGGACCACCTCACCCGCGATTTCTCCCGCAACATCGGCGCCGAGATCATGGGGCGCAACAAGTTCGGTCCGCAGCGCGGGCCATGGGCCGACGAGACCTGGCGAGGCTGGTGGGGCGACGGCCGCCGTTCCACACGCCGGTGTTCGTGCTGACCCATCACGTGCGCCCCTCCTTCTCTCTCGGGGAGACCACCTTCCACTTCCTGGATGCGACACCTGCCGACGCTCTCGCGCAGGCGACCGCGGCGGCAGACGGTCAGGACGTGCGGATCGGCGGCGGGGTCACCACCGTGCGGGAGTTCCTCGAGGCGGACCTGATCGACGAGATGCACATCGCCGTCGCCCCGTGGGAGCTCGGCACCGGGCTGAAGCTCTGGGAGAGCCCCGAGGAGCTCGCCGATCGCTTCGAGCTGCAGCAGGTCACCGCCCCCAACGGGTACACGCACTGCTTCCTGTGGCGGTGAGGGGCTGAGCGGGCTACTCGCCGGCCACGACGGGATCCCGCCTGCCCGGTCCCGGGAGGTGGTGCATCGCCTCCCACCCCATGCGGGATCGCCGCCGGTGCGGATCTCGACCGCCATGGCGAGCCGGCGCGCAGGACGATGGGGACGGACGATCTGCTCGTCCGTCCCCGTCGCCGTCTCCCGCCACCTGTGGCGGGATCGCTTCCTCGGTCATCAGCTCAGCGGCCGAGCGTCCCGGTGCGCGATGTGGTCGGGGCGCGGAGCGGCGGCCGCATACGGCTGCACCAGGGTGTTCTCGACGCTGTTGAACACCATGAAGATGTTCGAGCGCGGGAACGGGGTGATGTTGTTGCCCGAGCCGTGCATGATGTTCGCGTCGAACCAGAGGGCCGAGCCGGCCGGGCCGGTGAACTGGTCGATGCCATGGCGGTGGGCCATATCGGTGATGACCTCCTCCGAGGGCACGCCGACCGTCTGCTCCTTGAGCGAGGAGAGGTGGTTGTTCTCGGGGGTCTCCCCCACGCTCGGCACGAAGGTGCGGTGGGAGCCGGGCATGACCATCAGCCCACCGTTGTAGGGGAAGTTCGGCGTCAGTGCGATCGAGCAGCTGACGGCGCGGGGCGCGGGCATGCCGTCCTCGGCGTGCCAGGACTCGAAGTCGGAGTGCCAGAAGAAGCCGTTGCCCCTGAAGCCGGGCATGGAGTTGATCCGGCTCTGGTGCAGGTAGACGTCCGAGCCGAGCAGCTGGCGGGCGCGCTCCAGCAGCCGCGGATCTCGGGAGAGCTGGTCGATCAGTTCGCTGAGCTGCTGGACGGCGAAGATCGAGCGGACCTCGCCGGAAGCGCGTTCGGTGATCACGCGGTCGTCCTCCCGCAGCGAGCTGTCGGCGCTGAGC
The DNA here is from genome assembly GCF_001969445.1 of Brachybacterium sp. P6-10-X1. NCBI lineage: Bacteria > Bacillati > Actinomycetota > Actinomycetes > Micrococcales > Dermabacteraceae > Brachybacterium > Brachybacterium sp. P6-10-X1. Next base: position 3,747,659 of record NZ_CP017297.1, on the reverse strand, counting down.
CGGTCCAGCTCCTCGCGGTACGTCGCCACCTCGTCCGCGGTGACGAGGTCCTGCATGATGGTGAAGCCGCGCTGATCGTGCGCGGCGAGCGCCGCGGCGTCGAAGGGGCCGTCCTCGGCGGCGCCCCAGACGGTGGGGTGCTCGCGGGCGACGGGCTCGGCCGTCTCCGTGAGTCGGGTGCGGTAGAGATCGTCGGTCATGGTCGCCGTGGTCATGGTGTCCTCTCCTCGAGCGTTGTCACAGTGCGGGCAGGTCCCCGACCGCGGCACGACCGAGGACATGCCGACGCCGGGCGCGAAGCCCGGCGACGTCTCGGACCGTACACGGCAAGCGCGCGGGGTTCTACCTGGTCGTCGCTTCATGAGCTCCCCGACGTGGCCGTCGCGCACATCTCGACCGACAGCGGACGGGGTGCTCTCGTGCGGCCCGTGCGAAGATCGACGCATGGTCGACCGCTCCAAGTTCCGCGCACTCGTGGACGACCTGCGCCGCGAGATCGAGAAGCTCCCGGTCGGCTCGTCCGTCCCCAGCGAGCGGGCCCTGGCCGTGGATTCCGGGGTTTCGCGGATGACCGCGCGACGCGCTCTGGACGAGCTCACCCGTGAGGGTCGGATCGTGCGCGAAGTGGGCCGCGGCTCCTTCGTCGCCCGCCCGGCGGTGAATCTGCCGCTGCATCTCACGGGGTTCACGCAGGACATGGCCGCACGGGGGATCGAGGCGGGCTCGCGGGTGCTGCGGCTTCTCGAGGAGCCGGCCGATGCGTCCACGGCGGAGGCGCTCGGACTCGAGAAGGGATCGCCCGTGACCCGTCTGGATCGGGTGCGCCTCGCCGACGGCCGACCCATGGCATTGGAGCGGACTGCGCTGGATGCGCGCGTCGTCCCCGGGCTCGTCGACGTCGACTTCACCCGGCGCTCCCTCTACGGAGAGCTCGAGGCGCGCTACGGCATCGTGTTCGACGCCGGCGAGCAGATCATCCGGGCCGCGACCATCCGTCCGGAGGATGCCCAGGAGCTCGGCGTCGACCAGGGCACGGCCGTGCTCGAGTTCGTCCGCACGTCCGGCACGGGGGGCCGCTCGATCGAGCGCACGGTCTCCACCTATCCGGGTGACCGTTTCGAGCTGTCGGCTCAGATCGCGCCGGTCACAGCTCAGGAATCCGGGGGCCGAAGCGCTCTACGAGTGCGGCGTTGAGGTCGTCGGTGCCCGCGACGTTCGCGCTCTTCCAGCGCGGGGCGTCCGGGGCGATCGTGTCGATGCGCCGCAGGATCGCCGCCCACAGCGACGCCGTCAGGAGCGTCGAGGCCGGAGCTGTGACGGGTGCCTCCGGGGGCCACGTGACGTCCCCTGCGGGCACCGCGGTGTCCAGGACGATGTCGGCGACCTCGAACAGTCGGTGGTCGGCTCTCTTCGGTGCTGTCGCGCTCGCGGCGACCGAGGTCATCGCGATGACCGTGGCCCCTTGTTCCCGGGCGTGCTCCGCGATCTCCACCGGGTAGGGGTTCACCCCGGAGTTGGAGAAGATCAGCACGGTGTCGGCGTCGGTGATGGGGGCCTGCTGGGCGATGCCCGCGCCGAGGCCCACTTCGCGCTCCGCTGCTGTCGACGCCCGTGCTCCGGCCAGCGGCAGGATGCGGTCGTTCCACAGCGGCCGCACGAAGGCGAGGCCGCCGGCGCGGAAGAACGTCTCCATCACGGCAGCCAGGGAGTGTCCGGCCCCGGCCGCGTAGATCAGCCCGCCGTCGCGCCCGGAAGCCGCGATCGCCTCGGCCGAGGAATCCAGCGCGTCGTGATTGTCGTCGATCACCTGACTGATCAGGGCGGTGAGGTCGTCGATCATCGCCATCCCTCCTTCTCCAGGCCCTCACGGAGCCGCTGTTCGACGTGGTCGAGATTCACGAAGTCGGTGATCGGAACCATCACGGGGGCGATGTCCCCGAGCTCGTCGAGATAGGTCTGCTGCGCGATCACCACGTCGACGCGCTCGCCGCGGGCGGAGCCGACGTCGGTGTGACGCAGGGTCGCCGGGATGTCGAGGCGCTGCAGCGCCTTCTCGGCGGTGGTGCGCAGGATCAGGCTCGATCCCATGCCGGCGCCGCAGACGGCGAGCACGTCGAGCATCTCCGGTCGGTCCCCCGACGACGTCGACGCGGCCGGTGTCGTCGCCGCAGCCGGTCCCGGTCCTGCGTCCGAGGAAGCCCTCCCGGGCGAACTGACCGGCTCCGGCCCATTGGCCTCCTGGTCGACGGCCACGGCGCCCGCGCCGACAGCGGCGGGCACGCGGGCCTCAGCAGCCCCCTCACCGGTGCCGGTGGAGCTGCTTCGACGGCCCAGCACCACGAGAATCGCGATGGTGATCACGAGCGCGGCCCCGGCGAGCACCCAGACCGCCCAGGCGCCCAGCGGGGCGAGGAGCGAGCCGAGGCCGATGAGCGCCCAGCCGACCGCGTACCAGTCGGCGTCGGCGAGGGTCGCGAGCTCCGGGGCGGTGCCGGCATAGAGACTCCAGCCGATGGCCTGGCCGACGGAGAGCACGATGCCGTTGAGGACGCCGCCGAAGATCGCGCCGCGCCAGCCGGCCACCGCGTTGCCGAACACGCCGCCGGCGCCTCCACCGAAGAACAGCATGATCATCGGGGGGACCAGGACGAACCAGCCGGTGGCGGCGAAGACCAGCATCAGCGCCAGGAACACCACGGTCGAGGCGAGGAAGCCGATCATGACCGCGGTGGGGGCGCGGGTGAAGGTGACCGGGAGGTCGAGGGCGGGCTTCGTGCCCGGCAGCGCCTTCTCGGACAGGCCCTTGAAGGCCGGGACGATCTCCGCCAGGAACATGCGCACACCGAACAGCAGGATCGCGATGCCGGCGGCGAAGCGCAGCGCCTGGAGGATCGCCCAGACGCCGGGCAGGACCGTCGCGTCTCCCATCTGCTCGCTGACCACGCCGGAATCGGCGAACAGGATCGCGATCACCATGATCACGCTGATGACGGTGGCGGTGGAGACGTTGATGTCCTTGAAGAACGAGATCGGCTTGGGCAGGCGCACGTTCTCGGAGTCGTGCTCGACGGGGTCGCCGAGCTTCAGCGCTCGGGCGCCGTAGCCGGAGGCGACGGCGATCAGCGAGTCGGTGTGGCCGAGGCCCACCTCGTCGTCGCCCATCACCTTCCGCATCAGCGGTCGGGTCCACAGAGGCTGCAGCACCCAGTAGCAGCCGATGAGGATCGAGCCGACGGCAGCCAGCACCCATCGATTGACGTCGCCGAAGGCTTCGACCAGGGAGGCGGCGATGACGACGCTCATCCAGTACATGAGATGGCCGGTGAGGTAGACGAATCGGGCCGCCGGGAAGATCCGCACCAGGACCAGGTGGACGACGAAGCCGCCCGCGATGATCAGCGGCACCACCGATCCGGCGCCGGCGGTGAAGTCGGCGAGGGTGGAGGTGGCCTGCGGCGGCTCGAGCCCCATGGCGCTGGAGACGATCGCCTGGAAGCTGGTCAGCCCACCGGTGAAGATCTCGACGCCGATGTTCAGGATGACCACGCCGATGGTGGCGCGCAGAGCACCGGCGACGACCTCGTCGAACGGCTTGCGCTGCAGGATCAGCCCGACGAGCGCGATCAGCCCGATGAGGATGGACACCTGCGCGAACAGATTGTCCGTGATGACGCGTACGACGGCTTCGAATGTGCCCATGACCGGCCTCCTCGACAGGGTGACACCGTGCTGGGCCACCACATGACCCGAAATGGTTTAGCCCACTTGGGGTGGGCGGCAACGGTGCCGGTGGCGGATGCCTGTCGACGTCGCCTAGCTAGCGCTCTCGCGAGGCCCCCAGCCACGCGGGATCGCGGCCGGTCAACCCGATCAGGCGGTCCAGCGGCGGGGCCGCCGACGGCACCGGCTCGGGCGGGGCGAACAGCCCTTCCGATTCCGGCATCGGCGGCAGCGATTCGAGGAAGTCGATGAGGGAGAGCACGTCGTCCTCGCGCGCGTCGAACGGCTGGCCGGTGGCTCGCGCCAGCTCCCAGCCGTGGACGATCAGCTCATCGAGCACGAACATCCCCGCGGCGGAGGCCAGGATGGGGATGCCGCCCTCGATCGTCTCGCCTTGCCACGACGTGGGGTGCGCCCATGCCCGCGCGAGGTCGGCCAGCTGGACGGGGATGCGCTCGCGCCAGTCGGACCGCAGCAGGGCGGCGTCCCCGTCGCGCAGCTCCGCCTCCGGCACCGACTCCTTGCGAGCGGCCGCCTGCAGACCGGTCGAGAGTCCGTCGATGTGCTCGAGGAGATCGCCGACGCGGTAGTCCGACGACGGCGTCGGATCTGTCAGGGACTTATCGGGAACGCCCTCGACGATGGTCGCGATCGCATTGGCGGCCGGGCGGAGGTCTCGCGGTTCTGCCATGCCTCCACCGTGGCAGAACCGCGCGCTGTGCGCAGGAATCTCTCCGGATCCGGACCACGGCGGACGCGCCGGGCCCCGCACCGGCGCTTCACCACGAGGCGCCCTCTGCCACTCGCTTCCCGACTGCCGAGTTCTGCGGTGTCGGTGCCAAGGCCGCTTATGGGAACGAGTCCGCAGAGGTCGGCTGGGTCGCGGAGGGGAGCCGTGGCCACGCCGGGGTCGGCGGACCGGTCGGCGGACCGGCCGACGGACCGGCCGGGGGCCTCACCACACCGCGACCCTGGCGGCGCTGCGGTCCTCGGTCGCGACCTCGACATCGAGCAGCATCTCCTGCAGCCACCTCCGCGTCTCGCGGTGCCCCTCCTCGTCCCAGAGGTTCGTGAGCTCCTGCGGGTCGGTCTCCAGGTCGTAGAGCTCCCCGGCCCGCTCCCGGGAGCTGGCGGGGGATCCGTGGTGCACGACGAGCTTGTATCGGCCGTGGCGCAGCATCGTCACGTGCGCGGGGTCGGGATAGGGGTTGCCGCTGTTGCGGTAGTGGCACAGGGCCCACTCCCGCCAGGAGACGTCCGCTCCGCGCATCAGCGGTTCCAGGCTCTCCCCCTGGACCGCATCCGGCACCGGGAGGCCGGCCGCACCGAGGAACGTCGGCGCCAGATCCACCCACTGCACCAGCTCCTGCCGACGGGAACCAGGCTGCGAGAGGCCGGGCCAGCGCATGATCAGCGGCACCTTGATCGCGCAGTCGTACATGAACGGCCCCTTGAGCATCAGCTGGTGGTCGCCCAGCATCTCGCCGTGGTCACTGGTGAAGACCACGATCGTGGTCTCGGCGAGACCCTCCTCCTCGAGGGCGTCGAGGATGCGGCCGACTTCGTCGTCCACCAGCGAGACCATCGCGTAGTAGGCGCGGCGAGCCTCCTGCAGCTCCGCTGCGGAGTACTCGGCGTACCCTTTCGCCGCTCCGGCGTAGGACCTCTCGGACGCCTCGGTGTGGATCGGCGGCTTCGTGGCCAGCTCCCCCTCGAACGTCACCGGAGCCGGGACGTCCTGCAGCGGGTAGCGGTCCAGGTACTCCTGCGGCGCGCCGAAGCCGTGGTGGGGATCGAAGAAGTTCGCCGCGACGAAGAACGGGGCGTCGGCCTTCCGGTCGCGGCGCAGGAAGTCGATCGTCTCCTGCCCGATCCAGTGGGTGTAGTGCGCTCGGGTGGGCATGGCGTCGAAGCCGTGACCGCCCTGCTGCAGGGCCTCCTCGTACAGCTCGGGGTACCTCGCCCGCAGCCAGCGGTGATACGCGTTCTCCGACGACCCCGGGTACGGGTCGTGCGCCCACCGGAAGACGCGCAGACCGTCGTCGGTGCGGGGCTCGCTGCGGCCACCGGCGCAGGCGCCCAGGTGCAGTTTGCCGACCAGCCCGCAGTCGTAGCCGGCATCGGCCAGATCCCGGGTGAACAGCCGTTCGTGAGCGGGCAGGTCCACCCCGTTGGCGTAGAGACCGTGCGAGGGCACATAGCGTCCCGTCATCAGGCTCGCCCGGGACGGCCCGCACACCGGGGACTGCACGTAGCAGTTCTCGAACAGCACCCCGTCGGCGGCGAGCCGGTCCAGGTGCGGGGTGTCGATGTGCGGATTGCCGGAGGCGCCGACGGCGTCGAACCGCTGCTGGTCGGTGCACAGCAGGAGGATGTTCGGCTGCTCCATGAGGTCCTTCCTGTCCGGTGTCACGCCGAGGCATGGCACCTCGGCATGGTGGTGCGGATGCTTCCCAGCGTCCCTCAGGTACCGGCCCCGGCCAAGATCAGCACGCTGACGGAGTGCGGTGGCAGCACCCACGCTCCCCCGTCGGCCGCGACGTCGCCGAGGTCGCGCACGGCGACCGTCGCCGGCGCGGAGAGGCTGTTGGACGCGTTCAGATCCGTGACGTCCCCGCCGAGGGACCGGATGCGGGCCCGAGTCGGTGTGGCGTCCGCGGAGTCGTCCAGCACCGGGCGCAGCCGGATCGACTGCGAGCGGTGGCGGTTGACCACGGCCAGCCGGATCGACCCGTCGTCCGCGCGGGTGGCGACCACGTCGAGGTAGGGCACCGTCATCGGGGCGGTGGGCTGGTTCCCCTCCGGGTCCCGGCTGTCGCCCAGGCGGACGTTCGTCGACCGCGCGGGGCCGTCGACCGTCACCGGCAGCACGGTGCGGCCGGTGTGGTGCCGGTAGAGGTGCCACACGTGATAGAGCGTCGAGCCGAAGGCACCCTCCGGGCGGGCCACGACGATGCCGTTGGCGTTGAGCAGATTCACCGGGTTGGCCATGGTCACCGCCGAGGCGTCGCCGACGCTGCGATGGATGGCCTGGAAGACTCCTGCCGAGAAGACGGCGTCGCCCAGCGTGCGCGGGCTGTAGCGGCTGACCCTCGTGTGCTGCGGGAGCCCTTCGACCGCGGGGGTGTCCCGCTCCGCGATGCCGCCGTCGGCCCCCGCCCGGGGCTCGGGCCAGGAGGCCGGTTCGAGATGGCGCATGTTCCATTCGTCGATCACCAGCTGCGGCACCCGGTCCAGGCCCAGCCGGGCGGAGAGGTCGGTGATCAGCTGGGAGTAGCGGGAGATCTCCCGTTCGAAGAACAGCGACTGGGCGACGACGTCGTCGTAGTCGTCGCCGGTGATCAGGTGGTTGCTGGCCCCGTAGTGGTGCAGCGAGAGGTGGTCCAGGAAGCGGCCGGCCTTCGCCAGCAGCGGGGTGGTCCAGCGTTCCTGGTCCCACGGGATGCCCACCCCGACCAGCTCGATGCCCGGGTCGACCGCGCGCATGAAGCGGGCGTGCTCGGCGGCGTCCTCCGCGTACCGCTCGGCGCTGCGATGGCCCATCTGCCACGGCCCGTACACCTCGTTGCCGACGCCCCAGTACCGCACCCGCCAGGGGTCCTCGCGGCCGTTCGCGCGGCGGGCCCGGGCCATGGTGGTCTCCCCTGCGCCATTGGTGTAGTCGACCCAGCGCACCGCCTCGTCGATGTCGCGCGCGGAGTGGGCGAGGTAGGCGTCGGCCCCGACGGCTTCGCACCAGGCCAGGAATTCGTCGGTCCCGTAGCGGTTGGTCTCGATCTCGCCCCAGGCCAGCTCGCGCCGCGCGGGGCGCTGATCGCGCGGGCCGATGCCGTCCTCCCAGTGGTAGGCCGAGGTGAAGTTCCCGCCCGGCCAGCGGATCGCTCCCGGGCGCAGCTCCTTGACCAGGTCGAGCACGTCGGAGCGCATGCCGTCCAGGTGGCCGGGGCCGTCCAGGGAGAGCTCGGAGCCCTCGTCGAACACGCCGCCGGTGATGTTGCCGAAGAAGGCGGATTCGAGGAAGTGGCCGTAGATGTCGTCGCTGACGGTGCCCAGCGGGCGTCGGGTGTCGATCCGGACGTGGGCTTCCGGCAGGGCGCGGTCGTGACCGGCGTGGTGGTCGGTGCGCGGGGTGGACGGGCCGGTGCGCGGGGCGGACGGGTCGGTCATGGGGTGATCCTCCGATCGGGTCATTGCTTCACCGCTCCGGCGATGGAGTCGACGAACTTGTTCTGCAGGACGACGAACACGATCATCACCGGCACCAGGGAGAGCATGGCCGCTGCGGCCATGCCGGGCCAGTCGGTCCCGTACTCGCCGACGAAGGCCGTCATGCCGACGGCGAGGGTGCGCAGATCCGGCTCGCTGAGGGTGAAGACCAGCGGGAGCAGATAGTTGTTCCAGGCGAACAGGAACGTCAGGATCACCACGGTCGCGGTGATCGGCCAGGCCAGCGGCAGCATCACCTGGAAGAAGATCCGGAAGTGACCCGCGCCGTCGAGGCGGGCGCATTCCTCGAGCTCCTTGGGCAGGCCGCGGAAGTAGCCGGCGTACAGCAGGGTCGAGGCGATCTGCCCTCCGGCGCCGAGGCCCAGGATCACGCCCAGGTGCGTGTTGAGCAGACCCATCTGGTCCGTCAGCTGCACCACCGGGATGATGGTGTACCCCTCCGGCAGGAAGAAGGTGATCAGGAAGATGATGATCAGCAGCTTCTTCCCGGCGAAGGAGTAGCGGCCCAGGACGTAGCCGGCCAGCGCGCTGCGCACGACGATCAGCAGCACCGTGCCGGCGGTGATGATGATGGTGTTCAGGAAGTACTTGTCGAAGCCGACGGTGGTCCAGGCGCGGGAGTAGTTCTCCCAGATCGGCTTCTCCGGGATCAGCCCGAGGCCGGAGCCGAAGACCTCGCCGGGAGTCTTCAGCGAGGCCGAGATCAGCCAGATGAACGGGTAGATCCACAGGGCGGCCAGGATCAGCAGGCCCAGGAAGATCAGGAGGTTGCCGGGTCGGGCGCGGATCGCCTGCCAGCGCCGTGCCCGGCTCCGGCGTGCGAGGGCGCGACGCTGCGATCCGCCGCCGATGGGCCCGCGGTCGGCGTCGGCCGCCTCAGGGGCCGGGTCGAGGGAGCCGGGGGCGGTCATGACATCGCTCCTGTCGCGCGGCGGGCCCACCGGACCCCGACGGCCTGGGCCACGGCCAGACCCATCGTCAGCAGGCCGAACAGCACGGCGGCCGCGGAGGCGTAGCCGAGCTGGGGCACGGTCGCCCCGAAGGCGGTGCGGTAGATGAAGATCTCGATCACCTCGGAGGAGAACGAGGGCCCTCCGCCGGTCATGGTGTACATCAGATCGAAGACGTTCAGGGCGCCGACGGTGTCGATCAAGGTGATGATGACCAGGAACGGGATCAGCAGCGGCAGGGTGACGTGCCAGAACTCGCGCACCGGGCCGGCGCCGTCGATCATGGCGGCCTCGCGCACCTCCTCGGGAATGGTCTGCAGCGCGGCCAGCCAATAGATCATCGTGATGCCCAGCCACTTCCAGACCCACACGGCCACGCCGGCGAACAGGGACGTGCCGGTGTCGGCGACGAAGTTCGCGGGCGAATCCAGCAGCCCGGACGCCACCATCGCGAGGCTGATCGGTCCGCCGGCGTCCAGCAGCAGGGTGAACACCACGCCGATGATCGCGCCGGTGGTCACCACCGGCAGGAAGAACAGCGTCCGCAGGAAGCCCTTGAACGGGGTCGCGCGGCGGTTCAGCAGGATCGCCAGGATCAGGGCGATCCCCACCCGCAGCGGGACCGCGCAGATCAGGAAGATCAGGGAGTTGCCGAAGGCGTTCCAGAAGAGGCCATCGCCCATCAGCCGCGCGAAGTTGTCCAGTCCGGTGAAGGTGCCGACGGCGGCGAATCCCGGCCAGTCCAGCAGCGCGAACCACCAGGAGGCCACCAGCGGGTACACGGTGTACGCGCCGTAGCCGACGATGGTGGGCAGCAGGAACAGGTAGATCCACCAGTCCCGGCGCAGGCGCCGCAGCAGCGACGGACGGGACCGCGAGGTGCCGGCGATCTCGCGGCGGGAGGTGCCCGGTCCCGGGTCGCTCACCTCCCGCAGCACAGAGCTGTCAGCGTGCGTCATAGTCCGTCCGCTCGTAGTCGCTGCTGGGATCCCAGTTCTCGAAGACCCAGGCGCCGAGGTCGACATCGGTCTCGTCCTGGACGGCCTCGATCGCGCGGTCCCGCTCCTTGCTCAGCTCGTCGGTGAAGCGGGTCAGCTCCCCGGCGACGTCGACCGATTCCCCCGCCAGCATCGACTGGAGCAGGTCTCCGACGTCCGGGCGGACGTCCCGCATCTCGGCGGCCACCCGCCAGGCGCCCGGGGTGCCGGACTCCGGAACAGGGGAGATCAGGACGTCGTCCTGGAAGAAGGACACGCACCGGGCGTAGGCGGGGTGCACGTCGGCCTCCTCGATCACGTCCAGCAGCGCCGGCGGCTGATCCATCGCGGCAGCCAGTGCCATCTGGAAGTCGCGGGTGGTCAGACGATGCAGCAGCTGCCCGGCCGCTTCCGGCTCCCGGGCATCGGCGGAGACCCAGAAGGTCCCGCCGGAGGGGCCGGAGTAGATCGGGTTGCGCTCGACCTCGGGGCCGGGCAGGTGCCAGCAGGAGATGCCGCGCTCGACGGCCTCGGGCTCCTCGACCGAGAGCCCCCCGATGAACCAGGCGCCCCACGGATAGATCGCCCCCTCCCCCGCGGCCCAGCGGGCCCGGGCATCGCGAGGGTTCATCGAGGGCGAGGAGGGGTGGATCAGGCCGTCCTGGAGCAGGGACTGCAGGAACTCGAAGACGTCGAGGAACGGCTGGGAATCCTGGACGTACTCGCCCGTGGCCCAGTCGATGGTCCCGGGCGCTCCGGCGGTCTGGGCCAGGCGGGTCACGAGCTGGTTGAGATAGGCCGGGTCCTGACCGGGCACGAAGATGCCCTCGGTATCAGCCCCGTCCATCACCGTCCGGGTGACGTCGCGCAGCTCGTCCCAGGTGGCCGGCCCCTCGCCCTCAGGATCGATCCCCGCCTTCTCCATCATGGCGGTGTTGAACCAGGGGACGTTCTCGTGCCACCGGCCGGAGAACATGGGGACCGTGTACAGCTCGTCGTCGAATCGTTGGATGCCGTCGTAGAGCTGGTCGGCGATCTCGCTGGATTCGAAGTCGGCGAACTCGCCGATGGGCTGGAACCAGTCGTCGCTGACCAGCGCTGCGGGTGAGGAGTCCAGGCCGGCCAGGGAGTGGACGTCCGGCAGCTGGTCGCTGCGGCTGGCGATCTGCAGGGCCTGACCCAGGTCCGCGGCCGCGAGCTGGCGGCGCTCGACCGTGATCTCCGGGTTCTCCTCCATGAACGGCCCGAACAGATCCTGTTCGAAGGTCTCGGTCAGCGGGCGGAACTGGTCCCACCACTGGAGGGTGCCCTCTCCCCCGCCCCCGCCGCCTGCCTCCTGGGCGGACTGCCCGCCGCCGGTGCACGCGGCCAGGGCGGCGGCCACGGCGCCGGCGCCGGAGGCCCCGAGCACCGTTCGGCGGCCGATGGCGGACGGGGATGTGGTGCTGGTGCGCTGTGAACCCATGGGAATGCCCTTCGTCGTCGTCGACTCGAGGTGGTGCCCGTCCGTCTGCCATCCGTCCGGACTCCGGTATGTTAGCGCTAACGTATGGTGGTCGAGCTCACACGTCAAGGGGTTCGACGTGATGTTCTGCCGCCATGAACTCCAGTTCGCAGGGACATGGTGGGCGCACAGCTCGGAGATTCGGCTGCGGCGCGAGCTCCGCAGAGCATCCCTGATGTTTGCGCACACACCTGGGGTGGCCCCATCACCCGAGCGCGACCGACGGTCGCCTGAGGGACCATCGTCGTCGGACGGACACGGCAGGAGGCGTCGACCCCCGTCGACGCGGAATAAGGTGTGCTCGATGACCCCAGCGTCGTGAGAGGAGGCCCTGGTGGCCCGACGACCCGGCACCGGCGCCTCCAAGGGCGCCTCGATGTCCGACGTCGCCCGTCTGGCGGGAGTCTCCGGGCAGACGGTCTCGCGCGTGGTGAACGACAATCCCGGCGTCTCCTCCGAGACCCGCGAGCGCATCGAAGCGGCGATGCAGCGCTTGGGGTACCGCGCGAACGCCGCGGCCCGCGCCCTGGCGACGGGCCGCTTCCGCACCATCGGCGTGGTCACCTTCAACCTCACCGCCGTCGGCAACATCCGCATCGTCGACACCGTGATCGGGGAGGCCCAGGCCCATGGCTACGCCGTGAACATGGCGGTGGTCGAGGCCCCGACCGAGCAGGACGTCCGCGCCGCCGTGCGCACGCTGACCGACCGCGCCGTCGACGGGATCGTGGTCATCGAAGCGCGCGTGCTGGACACGCCGAATCTCCAGCTGCCCCAGGAGGTGCCCGTCGTGATCGCCGACAGCGGGGCCTCCCACGATCACCCCACCTTCGGGATGGACGAGGCCGCCGGGGCCCGCGAGGCCGTCGCCCACCTGCTCGAGCTGGGTCACCGCACGGTCCATCACCTCGCCGGCCCGGCCGGCTCCAATCCGGCCCAGCGCCGCCGCAGGGCGTGGCACCGAATGCTCACCCGCAACGCGTGCCCGGTGCCGGCCGCGGTTCCCGGCGACTGGTCCCCGACCTCCGGGTACCGTGCGGCGCTCGAGCTGCTGGGGCAAGAGGATGTCACCGCGATCTTCGCGGCCAACGACCAGATGGCCGCCGGGGCGCTGCGGGCCGCGACCGAGAAGGGGATCCGGGTCCCCGAGGACCTCAGCATCGTCGGCTACGACGATCAGGACTTCGCCCCGTTCCTCACCCCACCTCTGACTACGGTGGCCCAGGACCTCGAAGAGGTGGGCCGCCGCAGCCTCGCGCATCTCCTGGGCCTGATCGAGGCCGACGGGGCGAGGGACGCCTCCGCCGCCCGCGGGGATGCGCCCCACCGGACCCGGTCGACGGGCCGCCTGGTCACGCCCGCTCTCGTGGTCCGTGAGTCCACGGCGCCGCCGCGCTGACGACGACCCGATCCGCCGGCGCCGCGCGGTGATCCCCGCCGACAGCGCCCGATCGCCCCGGCGCTACTGTCCCGCCGCCCGGTGAGTCCCCTCGTCGAGCCCGCTCATCGAGGGGTCGTAGTCGACCTGCCCGATGTCGTACATCGAGGTCATCCAGTGATAGAAGTTGTCGCCGCGAGCGCGCAGGCGCCGGTAGAGATCGGTGACCAGCTCCTCACGCACTGCGCGCATCTCCGGGTGCTCGATGCGGTTGTGCAGCTCATCGGGGTCGAGCTCGAGGTCGTAGAGCTCGTTGACGGATTCGGGGTTCACGACCAGCTTGTACCGGTCGGTGCGCAGCATCCGCTGGGGGTAGGGGAAGTGGTGGCCGTGGAACTCGCAGACGATCGCGTCGTCCCATGCCACGTCCTCGCCGCGCACCAGCGGCAGCAGGGAGCGGGAGTCCACGGCCGGTGAGGGGTCCAGACCGCACCAGTCGAGCACGGTCGCGGTGGTGTCCAGCAGGCTCACGAACTCGTCGCGCACTTGTCCGGCGGGGGCGCCGGGGACGCGGACGATGCCGCAGGTGCGGTAGATGTCCTCGTACATCGCCGGGCCCTTGTCGTGCAGGCGGTGGGCGCCGGTGAACTCGCCGTGGTCGGAGCTGAACATCACCGCGGTGGAGTCCGTCAGGCCCAGGGCGTCCATCTCGGCGACGACCCGGCCGATCTGCTCGTCGATGAGGGTGACGTACCCCCAGTAGACGGCGATGAGCTTGCGGCTGTCGGCCTCGCTCATCGTGTCGAAGGTCCAGTGCGCGGAGTAGTTGGCCTGCACGGGCGGCTTGCCGGCGAAGGTCTCCTGGATCGAGGCGGGCAGCTGGATCTGGGCGGGGTCGTAGAGGTCGAAGTACTGATCCGGGATGACATAGGGCAGGTGGGGGCCGAAGAAGTGCAGTCCCAGGTAGAAGGGCGTCCCGTCGGCCTCCTGATCCCTCGCGTAGCGGCGCAGCTGCTCGATGGCGCGGTCGGCGAGGTAGTGCTCGAAGGTCGCCTCGACCGGCTGGTGCAGTCGGGCGGCCAGCAGGTTTCCGGGGCCGCCGTTGGGCAGGGTGCCGCGCATCTGGTCGGAGATCTCGTAGGGCGGCAGATCCCGCTCAACGAGGTAGTCGAGGTAGTCGGGATGGTCGACAGGATTGTGCCACCCCTGCAGCTCGGCGCCGTCGAAGCCGAAGTCGCCGCGCAGCTTCTCGGTGCCGACGTGCCATTTGCCCAGCAGGCCGCATTGGTAACCGGCGTCCCGCAGCGTTTCAGAGAAGGTGAACTGCCCGTCCGGCAGGTCCTCCTGGTAGCCGACATTACGCTCGTAGTTGGCCAGCAGCTTGTGGCGGAAGGGCGCGTACCCGGTGAGCACGCTGGCCCGCGCCGGGGTGCAGATCGCCGTCGGCGTGTACCACCGGTCGAAGCGGGTGCCGCTCGCGGCGAGCGCGTCCAGGTGTGGGGTGCGTACCAGGGGGTTGCCGTAGCAGCCCAGGGTGTCGGTGCGGTGCTGGTCGGTGAGGATGGACAGGACGTTGCGCGGACCGGTGGTCCCCGGTCGTGCGTCCTGCGGGGCGGCGGGCTCGTGGATGGTCACTCGCCCGCCTTCGTGAAGAGGTCGAAGGTGTAGTAGTCGGCCGGGGCCACGGTCTCCCCCTCGATCTTGTCGTTGTCCTCGAAGTATCCGTTCATGGCGGTCAGCCAGCCCTCGATGGTGCCGTCCTCGATCAGGCCGTCGAGATCCGCGGCCTTGTAGTACTCGCCGTTGGCGGCGTCTCCGGCCACGGCCTCGGCATCGGATCCCGTCATCTTCGCGACCAGCTCGATGGTCGCATCGGGTTCGTCGACGCGCACGTCCATCGCGGCGCGCAGCACCTTCAGCACCGCGATCGTGGTCTCCTCGTTCTTCTCGGGGTAGGTGGCGCCGGTGACCATGACGTTGGGGAACTGCATGACGTCGGCGAAGTCGGAGTTCTGGGCGAGCTCGACCAGATCCGGCACCTGCTCGGCGATGTTGTCGATCAGCGGATACCAGATTCCCGCGCCCTCGACCTGCCCGGAGGAGAAGGCGGAGACCACCGTGGCGGGATCCATCGCGACCTTCTCGATGTCCTCGAGGGTCATGCCGGCGGCTTCGAGGGCGAGCTGGACGATCATGTCGCCGCTGGTGCCCTCGGGGATGCCCACCTTCTTCCCGGCGAGGTCCTCGATGGACTCGATGCCGGGCTGGGCGATGAGGCGGTCGGCCTGACCCACGCCGTTGACGGTGACCACCTTGGCCTTCCCGGAGGCGGGCAGCCACATGGCGCCGGGGCCGATGTAGCCGAAGTCGAGGTCGCCGGTGCCCAGGGCCTGGATCTGCAGCGGCCCGTTGGTGAAGGTCTTCAAGGTGGCCTTCAGACCGTTCTCCTCCCACAGCCCACGGTCCTCGGCGATCGCGAGCAGGCTGGTGCCGTTGTAGTCGGGGATGTAACCGTAGGTGACCGCGGTGGTGCCGGATCCGGAGCCGCAGGCGGCCAGCGCCGAGAGGGCGGGAACCGCGGCGAGTCCACCGAGAACGGTGCGTCTGGTGAGTGTCATGACAGGTTTCCTATCGGGTGGGTTCTCCGACGGCGGCTCTGCCGTCGGGGCGTGCGGGGACGGTCCTGGTCATTGGTGGTACACGGAGGTCCAGACGTCGTTGCGGATCGTGGAGAACCGCTCGGACAGCCGCACCTCCTCGTTGCGGGGATAGGGGAGGTCGACGTCGATGACCCGGTCGATGCGGCCGGGTTTGGCGGCCATCACCACCACGCGGCCGGCGAGGAAGACGGCTTCGTCGACGTCGTGGGTGATGAACACGATCGTGCGTTTGTCCTGTTCCCAGGTCTGCAGCAGGTGCTCCTGCATGCGCACCCGGGTCAGGGCGTCCAACGCTCCGAAGGGCTCGTCCATCAGCAGGATCGAGGGGTCCATGGCGTAGGCGCGAGCGATCGCGCAGCGCTGCTTCATCCCGCCCGAGAGGGTCTTGGGCAGGGAGTCGGCGAACTCGGACAGCCCCACCATGTCGATGAAGTGCTGGGCCCGTTCGCGGCGCTCGTCAGCGGGGACCTTCGCCGTCCGCAGCCCGAACTCGACGTTGTCGCGCACGGTGAGCCAGGGGAACAGGGCGTACTGCTGGAAGATCACGCCGCGCTCGGGGCTGGGTCCGCGCACTTGAGTGCCGTCCACCCGGGCGGTGCCGGAGGTGGGCTCCTCGAGCCCGGCGAGGATGTTCATCAGGGTGGACTTGCCGCAGCCGGAGGGGCCTACGACGGTGACGAACTCGTTCTCGGTGACCTCGAGGCTCACGCCGCCGAGCGCTTCGAAGCGGTTGCCGCCCACCGTGAAATCCTTGGTGATGTCCTGGACCTGGATCGTGGGCCGGTCGAGGGTCTCGGATGCGGTCATGGGGCTCCTGTTCGTGGTCATCGGCGTTCCTGCCACTGGGTCGCACGGGCCTCGATCGCCAGCAGGGTCCGGTCCATGACGAAGCCGAAGATGCCGATGACGAGGATGCCCACGAAGATGGTGGGCAGGTCGTAGTAGATCTGCGCCTGCTGCATGCGGTATCCGAGGCCCTGCTGGGCGGCGATCAGCTCGGCCGCGACGACGGTGGCCCAGGCGGAGCCGAGCCCCACGCGCATGCCGACGAGGATGAACGGGGTGGAGGCGGGCACCACCACGCGGGCGAAGATGGTGCCGTCCTTGGCACCCAGGACGCGGGCGGCGTTCAGCAGCGTCCTGTCCACCTGCACCACGCCTTGGAAGGTGGAGATGACGCAGGCCAGGAACGAGGCCAGGAAGATCACGAAGATCTTGGGCTGCTCGCCGATGCCCATCAGCACGATGGCCAGCGGGATGATCGCCAGCGGCGGGATCGTGCGGAAGAACTGCACCCACGGCTCGAGCAGGCCGCGCGCCCAGGTGTACCAGCCCATCAGGAAGCCGACGGGGATGGCGAGCAGGGTGCCGAGCGCGAAGCCGGTGAACACCCGCATGAGCGAGGCGACGATGTCGCTGAACAGGGTGCCGGCGAGGGCCAGTTCGATCGCAGCGGCGACCACCTCCTGCGGGCCGGGTACCTGCGCGGCCACCAGGGACAGCAGCCACCACAGGCCGAGGCCCAGGAAGACGGTGGCGATGTTGAGGATCAGCAGGGTGGGGACTTTCCGGGGCTCGGGGGCGACGGCCTCGTCCCTCCTCGCCACCAGGGTGTCGGGGTCAGCGGACACGGGGGCCTCCTTCGGCCGGGTAGGTCAGGGTTCCCGCGCGGGCGGACCGAGCGCGGGCAGGGGGCAGGTCGGCGGCGCGCAGGGCGGCGATGGCGCCGCGGGCGCCCTGCTTGTCGGCGGTCTCGCCGCTGCGCACCTGCACCTCGGCGCCGGTGAGGCACTGGCGGGCCATCGCCTCGCGCAGGGTGGGCAGGACGGGCTCGAGAAGGGTGCCGACCTCGCCGGCGAGCACGATCTCGTCGGGGTCGATGATCAGCGCGGCGATGCCGAGGGCGCGACCGACGGTTCCCGCCAGCCCGGTCGCGAGCTCGAGCGCGCGCGGGTCGCCGCCCTCGAGGGCGGCGGCGAGATCGTCGAGGCCGACCTGGTCGTCCTCCATGCCGGTGATCTCCTGCCAGGTGTCCAGGACCGCGTCCTTGGACGCGACGGTCTCCAGGCATCCCCGTCGGCCGCAGCGGCACGCGCGGGCCTCCGGGGTGTCGTCGGTGATCAGGTGCCCGATCTCACCGGCCAGCAGGTGGGCGCCGCGCAGGGCGGCGCCGGCGCCGAGCACCGCTCCTCCGACGCCGGTGGACAGGCGCAGGTAGACGATGTTGCGGTCTGCCTCCCCGGCGATGGTCGCCTCGTACAGGGCGGCGAAGCGGATGTGATGGTCCACCAGCACGGGGCACCCGAACTCGTCCGCGAACAGCTCGCGGATGCGGGCCTTGACGAGCTGGAAAGGCTCCATCGGGGTGGCGGAGCGGGGGAATCCGTGCCAGCTGGCGGAGTTCGGGCCGGGCAGGCCGATGCCGATGCCGGCGAGGAATTCCAGGTGCACCTCGCCGACGGCGAGATCGCGGATGGTGCGCTGAGTCTGCGCCACCCGAGCCTCCCAGCCGGCGCCGGTGGGGTACTCGGCGATGGCCGAGGCGATCACCGTCCCGGCGGAGTTCGCCAGGCACACGGTGGCCGCGGTGTGGCTGAAGTCGAGGCCGACGAAGCGCACAGCTCCGGGGTGGATGCCGAGGACCTCGGCCGGGCGACCCCGCCCGCCCGGGGAGCGCTGCTCGGTGACGGTGATGATGCCCTGGTCCAGCAGGCTGCCGAGGATGTCCGAGACGGTGGTGCGGGTCAGCCGCAGCGCCTCGGAGATCTCGCCGCGGGTGAGCTTCCGGCCGCGATGCAGCAGCGCCAGCACGTCTGCGCGGTGCTGGTCCCTGACGCTCCATTGCCGGTCCATGAGCGGAGACGCTAGTCGGCCGGATTTATTCCGTACATAGTTCGACAGAATACGGGGGAAATCGTTGTCCCCGACCCCTGGTGCTAGCCGGGACAACCATGTCGGCAGGGACGACGTCTCGGCCCGATGACGCGGGCCTGGCCGACGACATGCGGCTCGGCGCCGCCGAATCCCCCGATCTGCACCGTTCATGGTGCGGATCGGGGGATCGGGGGCCAGTCGCCGGCGCGTCAGGCGGCCAGCGGGGCGCCGCGCATCAGCCGGCCACCGGGGGCCGCGCGTCGGCGGGCGCCGCGCGTCAGCCGGTCGGCGGGTCGCCGCGCGTCAGCCGGCCAGCGCGGTCACCGCCGAGTAGATGCCCAGCGCGATGATGGCGAGCGAGCTGACGATCAGCGCGACGTGGATGAATCGTCCGCCGCGCAGCTCGGGCTCGATGCGGCGGCGCAGGTAGAGCGCGGAGACGGCGACCGCCGCGAGGAAGATGCCCCCGGCGATGCCGCCCACCATGATCATGACCAGCGGCTGGTTGATCCACAGGAAGGTCAGCAGCCACATGATCGGCAGGAAGGCGATGAACACGCGCATCCAGAGGTTCCGCCTGCGGCCGTCGGCCCAGTCGAAGACGCCGACGATCGACAGGGCGTTCGCCCAGGACCGCGACCAGGACGGGATCGCGGCCCAGATCGTCGAGCCGAGGGCGGCGAGCGCGCCGAGCAGGAAGACGATCCGCCCCACCTCGCCGAACACTCCGGAGAAGGTCGCGGACAAGGTCAGGATCATCTCGTTGCCCTCGGGGACGAGGCCCTGCGGGTGCAGGACCGCGGCACCGAGGATGAAGAACGCCGCGGTCGAGACCGTATAGATCAACCACGAGACCAGCGCGTCCTTCTGCATCACGGCGATCCAGCCGAGGGCACGCAGACGATACTCCGGGGAGCCGTCGTTGGGGCCGGACCAGCGGGCGTACCCCTTCTCCAGGCACCAATAGGTGTAGGCCGTGATCTCCTCGGAAGCCACCCCGGTCAGACCGAACATCGTCAGGGCGATGCCGACGGCGCCGAGAGGCAGCTGGAGGCTGAGGCCGGAGGCCAGGTCTGCTCCGGTGTACGCGAAGTCGCTGGCCGGCAGCGCGATCACGACCAGCACGGTGATCACCACGAACGCCATGGTCAGGAACGTGGCGACGTTCTCGATCAGTCCGTACCGGTTGGAGATCAACGTGGCGATGGCGATCACGGTGACCACGACGGCCCAGATCGTCACGGCCACCGGGGAGAGCGGGCCGAATCCGAGCGGGGCGAGGATCGACAGGGCTGCGGCCATGCCTCCGATGAGCCCGCCGGTCTGGATCAGCTTGCTCAGCGCCATCAGCGCCCACATCAGGAACACCCAGCTGACCCGCCCCAGACGGGGCGGGACGCGGTTGTAGCCCTCCATGCCGCCCTCGCCGGTGACGATGGAGTAGCGGGCCATCTCCATCTGCACCGCCACCTTGACGATGGTGGAGACGAACACGAGCCACAGCAGCACGAAGCCGGCCTGGGCGCCGAGGGACGTGGCGGTGATCAGTTCGCCGGCCCCCACCACGGAGGCGGAGACGATCAGACCGGGTCCGAAGAACTTCGAGGAGGCCCGCCAGCCGACGGGCGGCTCCTTCACGGCCGACGGGTCGAGGCTGTACGGGTCGCCGCTGACGAACCGCTCAGAGGACTTCTCCGAGATCTCGGACGGGGAGGAGGACGCAGTCACCGGTGACTCCTGGTGGGGATGGCACGCTCCGCGCGGGAGCAGGTCGAGCGACCTTACCGAGCACCTCGCTGCCGCCGCCACACCCGTCCACGACGATTTCACCCGTCCTCCCGCAGCCCGCTGCGCTGGGACTCCGGGAGGTCATGGCGGAGCTGGATGACCAGGGTTCTGCAGCTCCTGCGGGATCGGTGTGCGTGATGTCGTGGGAGGTGGGCCCGTGCTCAGCTGGCTCTCATCCGTCAGCGGCGCGTCGCAGAGGCCGATGACGATCCAGCTCCCGAAGGCGCGACTTGACCGTTGCACATTCCCGGTACCCCGACTCTGCGCTGCACCGCGAGCAGGGAGTCACGATCAGGACGTCACGGTCAGCGTCGGCCCGCACCGGTCAATCAGCTCAGTCCCGAGGCGAGCGCCGCCCATGAGCCGTGACAAGTGCGGCGCCCGCGAACCCGATGACTCCAGCAAGGGCCGGCGGGACAGCCACGCCGTTCGACATCCAGCCCTGCGCGTGGCTGCCGTACGCGAGGAACGCCAGCAGCAGGCTGACGAGGGCCACACCGCCCCAGAGCAGCGTCGACCTGCGTGCATTGTGCATAATTCACTCTCCTTGTACCCACCCGTAGCGTGCTCGCCATCACGAAAGGTGGCCCGGACTCCCAGCGGATCCCATAGGCATGGCGTCTTCCCTCACGCCCCCGGCAACTCGATCCCTCCCGCGCGCACCGCGGCCACCACTCCCCCGTCCACCAGCAGGTCCGTCCCGGTGATGAAGCTGGCGTCGGGACCGAGCAGGAAAGCGGCGGCGCCGGCGATGTCCGCCGGGGTGCCGATGCGTCCGCTGCCGGAGCCGTCGATCATGGTGCGCATGCCGGCGCCGTTCTCGCTGGCCAGTTCGTGCTGCCCCATGGGCGTCGAGATCACGCCGGGGCTGATGGAGTTGATGCGGGCCCCACGGGCGCCCCAGTCGGCGGCCGCGGCGTGGACGCGCAGCTGGTTGGCGCGCTTGGCGAGACTGTAGGCGGCGCCGGAGTCCGGCAGCGCGCCCTCCCGCAGGAACGGCAGGGACAGCAGCTCCTCGGTGGGAGTGGACAACAGGGCAGCCTCCAGCTCCCCCGGGAAACGACCGACCGCCATGGCACCAGCCATCGACGCGATGACCACGCCCGCGCCGCCGGGGGCGATGACCTTCCCGAACTCCTCGAGGCTGACGGCCACGCCGTACAGGTCGACCGTGAGCACGGCCGCGGTCGGCGCCTGCTGGGGCGAGAGGCCCGCGGTGTGCACGACGTGCCGCACCGGCCCGAGCTCCGCGGCGGCCGCGGCGAGTGCCGCCATGGAGTCGCGGGAGGAGACGTCCACCTGCTGCGTGGTCACGGCGAAGCCGTCCCCGGCGAGCGCGGTGCCGACCCGCTCGAGGGCGGCCTCGTCGAAGTCGGCGAGCAGCACCTGCTGTCCCGCTCCGCTGCGCCGGGCGATCGCCTCCCCCATGCCGCCGGTTCCGATCACGACCAGGACGTCCTGCATCTGTCGCTCCTTCGCTCGGTTCCCGCTGGGGGAGCTCGTGAGGTGGGGTGCCCGCCCCCGAAGACCTGCGTTCGCGTCGAGCTCGCAGAGCTCCGCCCGGACTCCTCGCATCGTAAACCGAGCGGCTGGGCGTTCACCGGAGCGCTGCTGGCCGCGGCGCGCGAGAACTGCTCGAGGGACAGATCAGTGGACGGCGTACGTCTCGACGACGTCCATGTCCACCTCGACCCCGAGACCCGGCTCGGACGGCACCGCTACTCGACCGTCCTCGAGGGTGAAGGGCGTGGTGAGCAGCTCGTCGCGCAGCGGATTGCGCGTGCGGTCGAACTCGATGACCGGCTCGTTCTCCAGCGGCACCGGGCGATGGGTGTACGGCACCTGCGGCAGTGTGCTGCACACCTGCAGCGCCGCAGCCACGGCGATCCCGGAGCCCCACACGTGCGGGATGGTGCGCAGGTTGTGGGCCGAGGCGAGGGCGATGATGCGCTGGACCTCCGTGATCCCTCCGGTCACGCAGATATCGGGCTGGATGATGTCCACGCAGCCGGCACCGAGGAGGTCCCGGAAGCCGAAGCGGGTGTACTCGGCCTCTCCCCCGGCGATCGCGAGGTCCAGGCGGTCGCGCACCCGCGCGTAGCCCTCGCGGTCCTCCGGCGGCACGGGCTCCTCGAAGAAGACGAAGCCGTGCTGGTCGAGCACGCGGCCCATGGCGATCGCCGTCCGGGCGTTGTAGGCATGGTTCGCGTCGGCCGCGAGCACGAACTCGTCGCCGAGCCGCTCGCGCACGGTGGCGACGCGCTGGGCGTCCTGGGCGATGGGCAGCAGGCCGATCTTCATCTTCAGCATCGTCAGGCCCTGCTCGGCGTAGCCGGCGACGCTGTCGCCGAGCTGCTGCAGGCCCCGTTCCGGGTCGAAGCCGACGGAGGTGTAGTAGCCGCCGGTGCCGTAGGCGTGGACGCTCTCGCGGTGCCGACCTCCGATGAGCTCGCTGACCGGGGCGCCGAGGCGCGTGCCGAGCAGGTCCCACAGGGCGATGTCGATCGCGCTGAGCGCCTCGATGTAGGGGCCGCGCTGGCCGAAGTCCCGGGTGCGGGCGTACAGCAGGTCCCACACCACCCCGGGCGAGGCATCGCGCATCGCCAGCAGCTGCGGGGCGAGCACGTCCTCGAGGCAGGCGCGGACCGGCTCGGCGGGGCCGTACTGACCGCCCTCGCCCCAGCCGACCTCGCCCTCCGTGCTGGTCAGACGCACCAGCAGCGAGGTGCGCTCGGGGAACTCGGCCTGGGAGGAGTAGAAGCGGTCGGCGCCCAGAGGCGCTCGGAGGACGAAGGTGTCGACCCGGGAGATCGTGAGCATCGGTGGTCTCTCCTTCCTGTGCCGGCTGAGACCGCCGACGATAGCGGGAACGGCGCGGCCGCGCCCTCGGGGCCGACGAGGCTGTGGCACTCGGTACCTTCCACCGTTGCGCGCATTGCAGTCTGGGAGCTCGAAGGAGCCACCGACGCAACGGTCGCGCTCCCTCGACCGGGACGTGATCCGCGCCTGGTGGTCGCTGCGTCGCCTCAGATCTCGACCTCGCGGCCATCCTCGGTGCGCAGCTGCAGCACGAATCGGGACCCGCGCCCCTCACGGACCTCGGCGACGCCGTCGCCGAGGCCGAGCGCGGCGGTGGCCTTCTGCTGCGGTGCCGGGTCGACCTCGACGCGCTCGAAGCTCAGCAGCTCGATCGCGGGCAGGTCACCGAGACCGGGCTGAGTCGTCTCACCCCAGTCGATGAGGAAGGGGACGCCGTAGTTGCGCGGGGCCTGCGCCTGGGTCAGCCGCCACTGCAACAGCTCGCCGTCCGGGGTGCGGCGGGAGAGGTCCTGCACCTCGCCGGGGTCGAAGCCCTCGGCGCGGGCGTGCTCGACGACCTGGTCGATGCCCGTGGGATGCACGGCGTAGGTGATCAGGGTGGGCTTCTTGAGGCGGTTGATGCTGAAGGTCTTCGGCAGCTCCTCCTCGTCCCGGTCGGGATCGGGTCCGATCAGCTCGAGGTAGTGCGGGCGCGGCTGGCCGCCGACGGTGAGGGCGACCAGCGCGTTGGCGGTCCCGGAGGGATGGGTGCCGCCGGGCGCGGCGGTGACGCCGGTCAGCTCGCGGAACCAGTCCACGATCTCGCCCAGGTCGGGGCCGGCGATGACGACGTGGTCGAGCAGGTGGGGGACGCTCATGGCGCTCCTTCGTCCGGGGTCGGGCTCTCGGGGGTGGGGTCTCCGGAGTGAGGTCCCCGAGGGTGAGCAGGAGGCGGTGGGATCGGGTGAGGAGGGCACCGCCGTCGATGATGTCGACGGTACCTGCTCCGGGCGGTCGCCACCGGTCACAGCGGAGGGCCGGGCCGCGATCACTCGCGGCCCGGCCCTCGCCGTCGGGGAAGCGGGTCAGCGCTGCTTCGGGGTGCGGGTCTCCGCGCTGATGAACCAGGCCTGCTGCTCGAGCTTCTCGAGGACGGCGTGCAGGATGTCCGCCGAGGTGGGGTCGGCGTCGTCGACCTCGTCATGGACGGTGCGCATGGTGCCCACCGTCTTCTCGATCGCCGTGGTCATCAGGTCGATCGCGTCGTGGGTGAGCACCTCGCCCTGCGGGAACTCGGGCAGGGAGGTCTGCTCGGCGACCACGGCCGGGCGGGCGTCGGGCGTGGCGTGCAAAGCGCGCATCCGCTCGGCGATGTCATCGGCGCTCGCGCGGGCGATGTCGACGACCTCGTCGAGGTTCAGGTGCAGGTCGCGGAAGTTCGGGCCGACGATGTTCCAGTGCGCCTGCTTGCCCACCAGGTGCAGTGCGGTGAGGTCCACGAGGACGGCCTGGAGGTTCTTGGACAGCCCCGCGGGGGCGAGGAAGCCGCTCTCGGCGTTCTCCGTCGTCGTGCGCTTCGCGCCGGCGGGATCGGGAACCGTGACGGTGTCGTTCATGAGAAGTCCTCCTTGTCGATGAACTGCTCGGACGCTGTCCACGCTAACGAGCCCCGCACGCTGCGGCAATGTTCCGGGCCGAACGGTCGATGCGGGTGGCACGGGAGCGCGCAGTTCGTCGCACGGAGGTCTGCGCCGACCGGGCCCAGGGACCCTCAGGAGCAACGGCTGGTCGGTCACCCCTGGTCGAGCCGCAGCCCCCGGTAGCGGTTCACCGCGGCATGGACCTCCAGCGGCCGCGGCCGCGCGAGGTGGCCGGGGTGGCCGCGATGGGGCGAGAGCGCCTCGAGCCCCTCGGCGTCGAGATGCTCGAACAGGTCGGCGATCACCGCGTCGAGCGTGAGAGCGGAGCCCGACGGACCGGGGCGCTCGGATGCTCCCGCCTGCTCCAGCAGCTCGGCCAGACGGTCGAGAGCCTTGGCGATCGCTTCGGTCTGTGCGGCATCGACCAGCTGGGACACGGCCGCCAGGTCGATGTTCTCGCGTCCGAAGCGGATGGTCCCGCGGCCGCGTGCGGTGGCGGGCTTGGTCTTGCTCGTCGGGCGCAGGGCTCCGGAGGCCGGGGTCCGGGATCGCGAGGGCCCGAACACCGGCTGTTCAGGCCGCGGGGTGGCGTCGTCGGCGAGCGCGCGGGCTCGTTCGGTGACGTCGTGGGGCACGTACTCATCCAGGGCGATCACGTGGTCGGCGACGTCGAAGAAGGCGCCGGAGCCGCCGGCGACCAGCACGGTGGAGACCCCGCGTTCCGTGTGCAGCGGGCGGATGCGGTCGACGAACGGGGTGATGGGTTCGCGCTCGGCCGGGATCAGGGCGCGCATGCGCTCGTCGCGGATCATGAAGTTGGTGGCCGAGGTGTCCTCGTCGATCAGCAGCGCGGAGGCGCCGGCGTCGATCGCTTCGACGAGGGTGGCGGCCTGGGAGGTCGAGCCCGAGGCGTTGGTGGTCGAGAAGCTGCGGGTGTCGGTGCCCGAGGGCAGGCCGGTGATGAACGGCGAGATGTCGACCCCGGCCACGGAGCGTCCGTCCTCGGCGCGGACGGAGGCGACGTCGGCCCGGGTGATCACCCATTCGCGGCCGTCGCTGAGGCGGTGCGGGTAGACGCCGCGTTCGATGGCTCGCAGCAGGGTGGATTTGCCGTGGTACCCGCCGCCGACGATGACGGTGACCCCGTCGGGGACGCCCATCCCGCTCACGCGGGCCCCGCTGGGCAGGTCGAAGCTGACCTGCCGGGACTCGGGGCCGCGGAACGGGACGGCTCCCTGCTGCAGCGGCAGGTCGGAGTCGCCCGAGCGGCGCGGCAGGATCGCCCCGTCGCCGACGAAGGCCACCAGGCCCCGCTCGGCGAGCTGGTCGCGCAGGGCCTCCTGGTCGCGGTGGAGGGTCACGTGCGCGCGCAGGGCCGCGGCATCGAGGCTCGCGTGGACCAATGCGACCTCGGCGATCCGGGGCAGGTCCTCGGTGAGCAGCCGGGTCGCCTGGCGGCCCTTGATCCGCCGGCCGGCGGCGGGCAGCTGGACTGCGATCCGCGCCTCGAGGCCCTGCCCGGTGAGGGCGACGCTGGTGCGTTCGAGGACTTCCTGCTGCGGCGTGCCGATGCTGACGCCGTCGATCGACCGTGCGGCGGCGGCGACGGCGCGGGCCAGGTAGTCGGTGGTCGCGACGCGTCCTCGTCGGTCGCTGACGAGGTCCTCGGGGAGGTCGGCGGCGGCCCGGTCGAGGACCAGGCGCATCAGGGACGGCGGGGCGAAGGGGTCGACCTGCACGTGGTCCACGATCAGGCGGCATAGGCCGAGGTCGTAGGTGCCCTTCAGCTGCTTGTAGGAGCCGTAGCCGCGGCCGTCAATCGAGGTGAGGAGCTGTCGGAGGGAATCGGCGTCGCCGCTCATGGGCACCGGCCTTTCGCGTCGGCGGGGACACGGCGGGGCCGATCATGCGCCCTGTGGGCGCCGTGTCCGGAGATCTCGGTCGGCCACCGTATCCCCCAGCCCCCGCAGGCCAGGTGGGGAAGGCCGCTCGGTGCGGCCGACGGGGCGACGGGACACTGCAGGGGCGTCCTCTGCGCGCGAGGTGAACGGCGGTCCGGCGGTGACTAGGCTCGGCGCCATGACATCGACGTCCCTGATCACCGGCGCCAGCTCCGGCCTCGGCACCGAGTACGCCCGCCGGCTCGCCCGACGCGGAGACCGCCTCGTGCTCGTCGCCCGGGACGCCGCCCGGCTCGAACAGCTGGCCGCCGAACTGACGCGCGAGGGCGCGGTCGACGTCGAGGTGCTCAGCGCGGACCTGACCTGCTTTGAGGGCATCGCCGCGGTCACCAGCCGCCTCACCGACCCGGCACGGCCCGTCGCGACGCTGATCAACAGCGCCGGGTTCGGGCTGCCGCTGGCTTTCGAGACCAACGACATCGAGGACGAGGTGCGCCACCTGCGGCTGCACGACGAGGTGCCGATGCGGCTCATGCACGCCGTGCTGCCGAGCATGCTGGCCCGGCGTTCGGGCACGATCCTCAACATCGCCTCGGCCTCCGCCGTCATGCCGCGCTCCACCTACGCCGCCTGCAAGGCATGGCTGGTGATGTTCTCCCGCTGGGCGAACGCGCAGTACGCGTCCCGCGGGGTCATCGTGACGGCGGTGTGCCCCGGGTACACCCACACGGACTTCCACGCCCGGCTGGGGTTGCCGAAGGGCGAGGAAGGCATCCCGAACTGGCTGTGGCTCGAAGCACCGCGGGTGGTGACCGAGTCGTTGCGGGACGTCGAGCGGGGCAAGGCCGTGTCGGTGCCGAGTCGGCGGTACCGAGCGATCTGGACCCTCGCGCAGCTCGCGCCGTCCGGCCTCATGGCGAGGCTCGCCGAGCGCGGGCGGTGAGCACTCGACGACGGGACGTTCCGATGCGGGTTCTGCTGGCTGCCACCCCCTTCGCGGGACATCTGCATCCTCTGCTCGGCCTCGCCCGGGCCCTGCAGGGGCGGGGCCAGAAGGCGAGGGCACCTGCTTCGGTGCCGAGCTGCTGCACGAGCTGACCGGCCTCCCCTACGCCACCGCCTCGCTCTCCCCGCTCGCCCTGCCCAGTCGGCACCGTCCCCCACCCGGGCTGCCGCTCGCCCCCGGACGCGGTCCGCTCGGCCGAGCGCGGGACACGGCGCTGCGAGGCACCGTCGAGCACACCGTGAACCCCGCCTTCCGTCGCCTGCACGACCGTGCCCGGAACGAGATGGGGCTGGGCCCCGGGGACCCGACTCCACGAGGACCGGGTCGTGGCAACTGCACATTCGCAGTGGCGACGGCCCGATCTTCCTGCGTGGAGGCCGCGTCCTGCGTGGAGACCGCCGTCGAGGCGGTGAGACGACCGGCCTCGTGGCACACTGCCCACCACCTCATCCGAGACGCCGGCGAGAAGCACCGCAGGCGTCGTCTCCGACACATCCCATGGAGAAGGGCGATCGCATGCCACAGCAGACCGATGAACACACTGGCCGGCGGACGTGGTGGCGGCGATACCTCGCCTTCCCACTGATCTGGAAATTCGCCATCGCGCTGGCCCTGGGGCTGGCCGCGGGACTGATCGTCGGCCCGCCGATCGCAGTGCTGCAGCCGCTCGGCGACCTGTTCCTGCGGCTGCTGCAGATGCTGGTCGTCCCCCTGGTGCTGGTGACGCTGGTCTCCGGAGCCGCGTCGGTCTCGCCGGCGACCCTCGGCCGGGTCGGCGGCAAGATCTTCGGGTACTACCTCGTCACCTCGGCGTTCGCGATCGCGATCGGCCTGGGGCTCGGCTCCGTGCTGAGCCCCGGGGCGGGGCTCGAGATGCCCTCGTCGGGCGGGACGCCGGAGGAGGCCCCGGCGCTGATCGACGTCTTCTTGAACATCTTCCCCGAGAACATCTTCCAGGCCATGGCCGAGGGCAACATCCTGGCGGTCATCTTCGTCGCCGTGATCTCGGGCCTCGCGGTCGGGTCGATGGTCCACTCCGACAGCGCCCGCCTGCAGGACCTGGGCGAGACCGTCAAGAAGCTGTCGGACGCCGGCTCGGAGATCATGTTCAAGATCGTCCGCGGCGTGCTGGAGTACGGGCCGATCGGCGTCTTCGCGCTGATCGCGGTGGTGGTCGGCGAGACCGGCACCGATGCGCTGCTGCCTCTGGCGGCGCTGACCGGCACGGTCTACCTCGGCATCGCCGTGATGATCCTCGTGTACGTCATTCTGCTGCTGCTGTTCAGGGTCGACGTGCGCCAGTTCTTCAGCGCGGCGAAGGAGCCGATGCTGACCGCCTACGTGACCCGCTCCTCCAGCGGCACCCTGCCGGTGACGATGCGCGCCGCGGAGAAGCTCGGCATCCGCGAGGGCACATACGGCTTCAGCCTGCCGCTGGGGGCGACGATCAACATGGACGGCACCGCCCTCTACGTCGGCGTCTCCACCCTGTTCGTCGCCAACGTCTCCGGCGTCGACCTCAGCTTCTCCCAGATCCTCCAGGTCCTCGCCGTCGGCGTCCTGGCATCGATCGGCACGGCCGGAGTCCCCGGGGCAGGGCTGATCATGCTGTCGCTGGCGATCTCCCAGGCCGGCCTGCCCTTCGCGGCGGTGGCGCTGGTGGCCGGCATCGACGCACTGCTGGACATGGGACGGACGATGTGCAACGTGACCGGCGACCTGACCGGCACCCGGATCGTCGCCCAGTCCGAGCGACACGTGGATCCCCCGGGCGCCGCACGACGGCGGGACGGGGCCCATGGCGAGCCCGCTGCGGCGGGAGCGGCGAGGGCCGCCGACGGGGAGAGGTGAGGCTCGTCGCGACGTCGTTCAGCGGCGGCGACGTCGATGACGTCAACGGCCGAGATGACCACGGGTGTCCCCTCTCTGTGCGAGGCTCACGCCGTGTACCCATCACCGCCACCCCTCGGCGAGCCACCTGCAGACCCGGCTCTGCGGAGGATCCTGGAGGCCGCCGGACTGCCGACGACCGGGTACTACCGCGCCACCGCCGGCTGGGTCAGCCGGGCGTGGATCGGCGAGGACTACGTGGTCCGCCTGAACACCGATGAACGGTTCCGCGACGCCTATCGACATGAAGCCCACGTCGTCGCCCTGCTGACCGGGAGCGAGATCCCCCACGCCCGGCACATCGCCCATGGCGACGGCCCGGACGGGCCCTGGTACGTCTCCGAGCGCCTGCCCGGCCGGACCCTGCACGAGGCCTGGCCGGCGGCCGACGCGACGACCCGCCGCTCGCTCATCGAGAGCCTCGGCGACACCCTGCATGCCCTGCACCACGTGCCCGTCCCGGTCGGCCTGCTGCCGCCCTGGCTGGCCCGTGCGCTCTCCGGCGGACCGTGGCCCGCGTACCACCCGCCCGTGGTGAGCGCGATGCTGCAACAGGTCGACGCCGCCCGGCAGGTGTCCGGACACGACCCGTCCCTGCTCGCGGAGGTCGCCGAGTGGATCGGGTCGCGACTGCCGTTGTTCGCGGCCGACGACCCCGTGCTCGTCCACGGCGATGTGCACGGCTCCAACGTCATCGTCGAGGGCGGGCGCGTCACCGGTCTGATCAACCTCGCGGAGGCAGTGGCGCAGCCCGCCGATGCCGAGCTCGACACGATCCTGCGCTGGTGCGCGCGACCGCAGGAGTTCCCGCCCACGCCCCGGGAACGCGGGCTCGATCGAGCGGCGCTGAGTGAGGTCCCGCGGTGGCTGCGAGAGACGTACCCGGAGCTCTTCGCGCGGGAGCAGCTGCGCGAGCGGCTGGACGTCTATGACATGTCCATGGAGCTGGCGATCCATGCGCATCACCCGGAGGCCGGCGTGCGCGATGTGGCGCAGGAGCGCATCGCTCGGCTGCTCGCCGGGTGCAGCCATCTGGATGATCTGCACTGGTCGGCGGCCTCCGACTGAACGGAGCGATCCGGAGGGCGGCGAACTCCCGAGTGTCCGCAACGGCCTGTGGGGCCCATCGACCTCCACCTCTCCGGCGGGATGACATGACCCTTGACTACGCAGTCATACCCGACCTACGCTCCCACCCCAACAGCGATGCCAACCGGCGAGGGAGGGACCCATGCTGCGCAATGCTTCGCCCCGCCCCGTGCGCCGCACCGTCTCGATGACGGACGTCGCCGCGCTCGCACAGGTCTCCCAGAAGACGGTCTCGCGCGTGGTCAACGGTGAACCGTACGTCCGTGAGGAAGTGCGGCAGCGGGTGCAGGACGCCATCAAGGAGCTCGACTTCCGACCCAATGCCGCAGCGCGCTCGCTGGTCACCCGTCGCACCCGGCGGATCGGCGTCGTCGCACTGGGCACGACGTTCCACGGCCCGATGTCTGCCCTGGCGGCGCTCGAGTCGGTCGCCCGAGCGGACGGCTACTCGCTCAGCGTCCACCGCACGGAGTCGACCGATCGGGACGAGATCCAGTCCGCGGTCGACACCTTGCTGAACGAGGGCGTCGAGGGGGTCGTCCTCTCCGAGCCGAAGCAGCTCGAAGCCCCTCCCCTGCAGGTCCGCGCCGACGTCGCCGTACTGACCCTCGGCGCTCTCGGCCTCACGGCCCGTGAGGACGAGCTCGTGGTCGGCACGGACGAGGAATCCGGCGGACGTCTCGCCACCGAACACCTGCTGGCCCTCGGACACCGGACCGTGCACCACCTCGCCGGCCCCCAAGCATGGGTCTCGAGCCGGCTGCGCCAGCAGGGCTGGACGTCCGCGCTGCGCGAGCACGGCGCCGAGATCCCGGAGGCCGTCACCGGCGACTGGACCCCGCGCAGCGGCTTCGAGGCGATGACGCAACTTCTGACCACCACCACCCCCACCGCCGTCTTCGTCGCCAACGACCAGATGGCGATCGGGGCGATGTCCGCCATCGCCCGCCAGGGACTCACCGTTCCGGGCGACATCAGCATCGTCGGCTTCGACGACATCGATGTCACCGAGTTCCTCCCCACGCCGCTCACCACGCTGCGCCAGGAGTTCACCCACGCCGCCCACCGCGGCATGAACGCGCTCATCCGGACGATCGACGGCGATGCGCCGCAGGACGTCCCCGATCTGGTGCCGCTCTCGTTCGTGAACCGATCGACGACGGCATCGCCGACCCCCGCGGGCACCACCGACAACCGGTAGTCCGCCTCCTCTCGACCCGTCACCGCTCCACACCCCGGAGCAAGTGCCGCCGCAGGACCTCCGCCACCACCCCGGGCGGCTTCTTGTACCCGTTTATGACAGCGCAGTCAGGAGTGCATCACATGTCCTCTTCGCGATCTGGGTCCCGGCTCGTCCGTCGGACCTCATCCAGTCCGCCGGTGCCCCCGCCGACACCGGGGGGTCTTCGCCGCCGAGATCTGCTGCGCTCCGGTGCAGCGCTCACCGCCGGCGTCGGTCTCACCGGAGCGCTCAGCGCCTGTGGCAGCGGGAGCTCCGCCGCCCCGATCGAGTCCGGGACAGTGCCCCTCGCCCTGTGGACCCACGACGACGGCTACATCGACTTCTTCACCGAGGCGATCCCCCTGGCCGAGGAGAACTCGGACTTCACCTACGACGTCACCATCACCAAGAGCGACGCCTCGGACCTCGTCACCAAGCTGATCGCCCAGGCGGTCGCCGGAACCGGCACCCCGGATGTCGCGGGCCTCGAGATCGGGGCCTTCGCCCGCATGCTGCGCGGGGAGATCGCCCCCGAGCTCCTCGTCGATCTCACCCCTGACGTCGAACCGTTCCAGGACGACCTGATCCCGGCGCGGCTCACACCGTTCAGCAAGGACGGAGCGCTCTACGCGGTGGACTCGGACACCCCGGTCACCGTGCTCTACCACCGTGCCGACGAGTTCGAACGGCTCGGCATCGACCCGGAGTTCGGGACCTGGGAGGACTTCGCCGAGGTCGGCCGCAAGCTGGCCGAGACCGAGGAGCTCTCCCTCGGAGCCATCGCCGTGAACGACCCCGGCGGGACCGTCCAGTGCTTCCACATCCATCTGCTCCAGCGCGGAGGGGACCTCTTCGACGCCGACGGCAATCCGACCTTGCAGACCCCGGAGGCCGAGGACACCCTCGCGTTCCTGGTCGACGGCGTCCAGAGCGGCTTCCTCGCCACCGTGGCGGACATGTACGGCCCGAGCATCCAGAGCGGACTGAAGGCCGGCACGATCCTCGCCGTCAACATGCCGTCCTGGTATTCGACATACGGGATCCAGCCCAACGTCCCCGATCAGTCCGGCCGATGGCGGGTCGCCGCGCTGCCGGTCTTCGAGGGCGGCGGGCACCGGACGGGCGTCGGCGGCGGCACCGGCTTCGGAGCCCTGCGCGACAAGCCGGCCACGGACGCGGCGCGGAACCTCGTGGTGAGCGCCTATCTGGACCCTGACCAACAGGTGAAGCGCTACCAGGACATGGGATACCTCCCCACGCTCCGCTCCGTCTACGACGATCCGAGACTCCTGTCGATCGAGGACGAGTACTTCGGCGGCCAGAAGCTCTTCGAGATCTTCCGCGACGTCATCGACGACGTGCCCGAGGTTCATCAGAGCGCCGACATCTCGATCATGAACACAGTTCTGTCCGGGCAGGTGCTGCGCGCTTTCAAGGGGGACGTGAGCCCCGCCCAGGCGCTCGCCGACGCCACCGACGACTTCCGCGGCCAAGCGAAGGGCTGACGCCATGACGACTGCAGACTCCCCCACCTCACCCGCCACGATCTCGACGGCGAGATCGGCCCCCGGGCGGCCGGGCTCCATACCAGGATCGCCACGGCTCGCGGGCCGGCGCCGCCCGTCCCTGCGAGGCGGCGCGGCCCCCTACGCGTTCATCGCCCCGTTCTACGTCCTGTACGTGTTCTTCATGATCATCCCGATCGGCGCGGCGATCTATCTCAGCCTCACCGAGTGGGTCGGCCTGGGCGTGCCCGAATTCGTCGGCGTCCGCAACTACGTGAACCTCGCGTCCGACTCGAGCTTCGCGACCGCGCTGTTCAACTCGCTCATCTACACGCTGGTCGCGGTGCTCGTGGTCGTCCCGTGCGCGCTGCTCATCGCCCAGGCGCTCAACACGAAGGGTCTGCGCTTCCGGGATCTGTTCCGGGTGGCCTTCTTCGTCCCGATGGTCCTGTCCCCGATCGTCATCGCGCTGATCTACAGCCTGATCTTCGACCGTGACTACGGCCTGTTGAACGCCTCGCTCGAAGCGCTTTTCGGACTGCCGCACGTCAACTGGCTCGGGAACCCGACGATCGCGAAGGGTGCGATCGGCTTCGTGCTCCTGTGGAGGACCGTCGGCTACCTGACGATCTTCTTCCTCGCCGCGCTCCAGAACGTCCCCTCCGAGCAGTACGAGGCCGCCGCTCTGGACGGCGCCGGGCGAATCCGCACCTTCTTCGCCGTCACCGTCCCGGGGATCAAGCCGATCTCCGCCTTCGTCATCGTCACCTCGTTCATCGGCGCCGCGCAGCTGTTCGACGAGCCGTACCTGCTCACCAAGGGCGGGCCCGGCGAGGCGACCATCTCCGTCGCGATGTTCATCTACCGCGCCGCCTTCGAACGCCAGCAGTTCGGCTACGCCGCCGCGGCGGGCGTGGTCCTGTTCGCCATCGTCTTCGCAGTCAGCCAGGGCCTGAACCGGCTCCTCGGCATCGGGAGGGACTCATGAGCACCACCGGCACGACCACCACCAGTGCGCTCTCCACCGCATCGGCGCCTCCGGCCGGCCGCCGACCTCACACGGCCGACGCCCCCGCGAGGGTCCGTCGCGGACTGCTCTACCTGACCCTGACCGCCCTGCTCATCGTGTTCATCCTGCCGATGCTGTGGGCGCTGAGCGGTTCCTTCAAGCAGCGCGGAGACATCTTCGCGACCCCGCCGAGCCTGATCCCGGATCCGGCGACCCTCGAGAACTACCGGAACCTGCTCACGACCCAACCGTTCTGGTCCTGGTTCGCGATCAGCATCGGCACCGCCGGGATCTCCACCGTCGTCTCCGTCTTCGTGTGCGCGATGGCCGGCTACGGCTTCGCGAAGTTCCGCTTCCGCGGCAAGCGCGTTCTCTTCGCCGTCATGTTCAGCTCGCTCTCGATCCCCTTCGCGGTGATCCTGATCCCGCTGTTCATCCTCGTGGTGAAGAGCGGCCTGGCGAACCCGTGGTTCGCGCTCACCGTGCCGTGGGTGGCTCCGGCCTTCGGGATCTTCATGATGCAGCAGTTCATCGTGCAGGCCATTCCCGACGAGCTCCTGGAATCCGCCCGCATCGACGGCAGCAGCGAGTTCGGAACGTTCCGTCGTGTGGTGCTGCCCCTGCTGCGCCCCTCGCTCGGAGCGCTCGGCGTGTGGAGCTTCCTGCAGAGCTACAACGCGTTCATGTGGCCCCTGGTGATCATCTCCAATTCCCAGCAGTACACGCTGCCGTTGGGGCTGAACGTCCTCTACGCCTCCGAGAACCGCAGCTACGATCTCGTCCTCGCCGGTGCCGTCCTCGCCTCGATCCCCACGATCCTCGTGTTCATCCTGCTGCGGAAGCAGCTGCTCGAAGGGCTCGTGGCCGGGGCCGTGAAGGGGTGAGTTGGTGGGCCGACGGGCGGGCTCCCGCCCGTCGGCCCACCGCGTGATCGACGGGATGTGAACCCGTCCCGCCCCCCTTCCCTGCTGACCCCTCCTCTTCCCTGCCCCCATTCCGAAAGGCCCCCTGATGACCCTGCTTCCCGACCATGTGCTCTTCGGCGCCGCGTACTACCACGAGTACCAGCCCGCTCCCCGGCTCGAGACCGACATGTGCCAGATGCGCGAAGCCGGATTCACCGTGATCCGCGTGGGCGAATCCGTGTGGTCCACCTGGGAGCCGGACGATGGCGTGTTCGACCTCGAGTGGCTCGCGCCGGTGCTGGATGCCGCCCACGAGAACGGCATCGCGGTCATCCTCGGAACCCCCACCTACGCGGCCCCGATGTGGCTGGCCCGCCAGGTCCCCGAGATCAACGTCGAGCGCACGACGGGACACCGGATGGGCTGGGGCGTGCGGCAGGAGATCAACTACGCCCACCCCGCGTTCCTGTTCCACGCCGAGCGACTGATCCGGAAGATCATCGCCCGCTACGCCGACCACCCGGCCGTGATCGGCTTTCAGCTGGACAACGAACCGGGCAATGAGATCTTCGCGAACGACCAGGTGTTCCAGAAGTTCGTGGACCACCTGCGCCGCGCCTACAGCTCGGTCGAGGACCTCAACCGTGCATGGGGCCTCACCTACTGGTCGCATCGGCTCAGCGACTGGTCGGACCTGTGGCGGCCCGATGCCAACGCACAGCCGCAGTATTCGCTGGCCTG
The DNA here is from genome assembly GCF_001969445.1 of Brachybacterium sp. P6-10-X1. NCBI lineage: Bacteria > Bacillati > Actinomycetota > Actinomycetes > Micrococcales > Dermabacteraceae > Brachybacterium > Brachybacterium sp. P6-10-X1. Next base: position 3,711,874 of record NZ_CP017297.1, on the reverse strand, counting down.
GCGCCGTTTCCAGGCGAGCATCACCACGGGCTTCATCAGCTGGCAGGCCGACGTGGTCCGCGAGTACGCCCGCGAGGACCAGTTCGTCACCACCTGCATCTCCTATGATCGGCCGACGCTCGACGAGCACGCGGTCGCGCAGAACCTCGACGTCACCGCCGGCAACCCGTACTACCGGATGCAGGATGCGCTCGCCCTGCCGACCACGAGCCAGGACGCCCAGTTCTGGACCACCACCGGCGTGTGGTCGCTGATCACGCACGCGGACCGGATGTACGGGACGAAGCAGGCTCCGTTCCTGGTCACCGAGACGAACGCGCAGGCGATCGGGATGTCCTGGTCGAACGAGCCGGCGTACGACGGCCAGTGGCGCCAGGCCGCCTGGGCGCTCATCTCCCGCGGTGCCGCGATGATCGAGTACTGGCACTGGCACACCCTGCACGCCGGCGCCGAGACCTACTGGGGCGGGGTGATCCCCCACAGTCAGGAACCGGGCCGTGTGTACCGCGAGCTCGCGCAGATCGGTGAGGAGCTGAAGGCGGCGGGCTCTGCCGTCACTGGGCTCACCCCACATGCCGATGTCGCTGTGCTGTTCGACAACGCGAGCAAGTGGTCGCTCTGCGAGCACCCTGCGCTCGCGAAGGATGGCGGCCCCGATCGGCGCTCCTTCCAGACCGTGTACGAAGCGTACTCCCGGGGCGTGTTCGAGGCCGGCCTGCAGGCGAACGCGGTGCACATGGCGCAGCTGCGGGAGCAGACGCCGTCGGAGTTCGCGGCGCGGCGTCCCGTGCTGGTGGCTGCGGCGTTCACCATCGCGGCCGATGAGGACCTGGACTGGCTCCGTCAGTACGCGGAAGCCGGCGGTCACCTGGTGGCCGGGATCCGCACCGGGTACGAGGACCAGGAGGCGCGAGCGCGGCTCGAGCGCAAGCCTGCGCTGCTCGATGAGGCGGCGGGGGTCTGGTACGACGAGTTCAGCAATCTGCAGGAGCCGCTGCCGCTCGCTCCGGGCGAGATGGTCGAGGGCTTCGAGCTGCCGGCCGGGGCGGCGGGCACGCTGTGGGCCGACGGGGTGCAGACCACCGATGACGGCACGGAGGTGCTCGCCGGCTACGAGCACCCGCATTTCGGTCGCTGGCCCGCGGTCACCACCCGTGAGGCGGGGTCCGGACGGATCACCTACGTCGGCACGGTGCCGGACCAGGTCCTTGCGGCAGCGCTGATGACCTGGGCGGTCGAGGTCGGTGCGGGAGCTCCGGCGTGGTCCCGTTCCACGGCCTCCCAGACGGTCTCGACCTCCACGAACGGTGCCGGCGAACGGATCCACGTGATCCACAACTGGTCGTGGGAGCCGAGCGTGTTCACGCTGCCCGGAGCGGTGCGGGACGTCGTGAGCGGTGACGAGCTTGCTGCGGGCACGGAACTGGAGCTCCGGGCGTGGGACGTACGGGTGGTGGTCGAGAATCGGTGACCTCGTGAGCTGGGGCCCGGGAGCTCCCAGCGCTTCCGGACCCCAGCTCGGCGCGGCTCCGAGCCATCACATGACCCGCAGGGCTTCACCTCTGGCATCGCTCGCGCACGTCGCTACTCTCATACCATGGCTGACCGTCCTGCCCCCGCGAACGGCATACTGACCACACTCCTCCCCTCGATGTCGCGGAGCCTGGCTGAGCAGTTCAACGTATTCCGCGTGATGCATCACGGGACTCATGAGAAGCAGCTCTCCAACGTCTTCGCGTGGTTGCTGAACTCCACAGCGAGCCACGAGCTGGGGGACGCTTTCCAACGCATCTTTCTCGAGCGGATCAACGACGAGCTGCCCGGCGGCAGTCGACTTCCACTGTCGAACTACCGCGTGGTGCAGGAAGTAGCGACCGAAGCCAACGAGGGGATCTCCGTCGAGGCGGCCGCTGACATAGCCGACATCGTCCTCTCCAGGCCGGACGCGGCCGTAGTCGTCGAGAATTTCGGAACGTCCGACGGGCACGGTCACGACTATCAGCGATACCGGCTCATCGCATTTGAGGGTGTAGCAGGGGTCTGAAGCCTCCTGCTTCGAGGAGGCCGCGGGCGATGTAGTGGGTGAGGTTGCGGAACCCGAGGGCGGAGCCGCGGAGGTGTTCGAGTCGGCCGTTGATGGCCTCGGTCGGGCCGTTGCTGGTGCCGGGCCGATCGAAGAACGCCAGCACGTCCGCGGCCCTTTTCGTCAGGGTTCGGCCGAGCTTGGCCAGCTCGGGCAGGGCGTCGGGGACCTTCTTGCCAAGCGCCCCGATCAACTTCTCCATCATCACTCTGGCCTTCGCTCGGTCGGGCTCTCGATAGGCGGCGACCATGGCCTGGTAGATCTCCCAGGTCACCTCGACCGCGACGTGCTTCTCGCGCTCGAACAGCGCGCTGAGGCGCTCGCATTGGCGATCGGTGAGCAGCTTGGTGCCGGTGTGGAGGGTGCGGCGGGACTTGTAGAGGGGGTCGTGCTTGCGGCCTCGGCGCTGGTGGAGCTGCTGCTGGACGCGTCGCCGGCAGTCATCCAGCGCGTCCCCGGCGAGGCGGACGACGTGGAAGGGATCCATGACCGCGACCGCGCCCGGGAGCGCCTCGCCGGTCGCGGTCTTGAAGCCGGTGAAACCGTCCATCGCGACCACCTCGATCCGGTCCTTCCACTCTTCGGGGCGCGCCTGGAGCCAGGCCTTGAACGCGGCTTTGGAGCGGCCGGGGATCATGTCCAGGAGCCTGGCCGGCCCGGTCTTGTCCCTGGCGGGGGTGAGATCGATGATCACGGTGACGTACTTGTCGCCGCGCCGGGTATGACGCCAGACGTGCTCGTCGACCCCGATCACGCGGACGGCGTCGAAGCGGGTCGGGTCATCGATCAGCAGCCGCTGGCCCTCGGCCAGGACGGCGTCGTTGGCGGTGTGCCAGGCCACCCCGAGCCCGGCGGCGATCCGCGCGATCGTGAGGTGATCGACGACCAGGGCTTCCAGCGCCCAGCGCATCCCGCCGCGAGAGAGTTTCGCCCGCTCGGGTGCCGCAGCGGTGGTGTCCTCGCGCCACCGGTTCCCGCAGTGATCACACCGGTACCGGCGGATCCGCAGCAGCAGCGTGGTGGGCCGGTGACCGAACGGCTCGTGAGCGAGGGACCGGGTGATCGAGCCCCGCGAGGTCGCTCGTGCCCCGCAGGCGCGGCACCACGGATCCTCCTCAGCGAGCCGGCACTCGAGCACCGCCCGTGAGGCCGTGATCCGCTGCCCCACGGCGACCAGGCCAAGCTCCGCCAGGCGCGTGAAGGTCGTCAGATCGGGGTCGTCAAAGGTAGCGTTGAGCATGTCGAGGTCTTCCAGATGGCGAGCGTCAGAACTTCCATCATCGGGAGACCTCGACGTCTATCCCGGCAATGACGCGCCCACCCCACGCCCCGCGACTACCCCCTCAACTGCGATGAGCCGCGATACCTTTCCCACGGCACCGCCGGCGGGCGGCCTGCGGCCGTCGTCCTGCTCTGCCAACGCCGAGAGGCGCACTTGCAGAAGGATGGGTGGGAGCAGGCGGTGGTCGTCACGTATGCAGAGCTGCTCCGCGCCCTGCTGAGCCATGTCGAGCAGAACCGGGCATGGCGCGTGAAGCATCCCGATCAGCACTTCTTCATGCGACAGATGTTTCAGCACTTCGTCGAAGGACCAGCATCAATGAATACCGAGGACACAATCTCATTCATCTCCACCATGTGCGAGACCGGAGAATCCGCACGCTATGGTCACCGCCCGCGCGACGTGGCGATTCAGGAGTTCGTCGACCTCGTCGCCGAGCATGCCCGCCGCCAGTTCGAAGACAGCCGTGCGACGCTCGCAGCCGTGAAGAATGGCCTGCGCACCTATTCACGATCGGTCTTGGCGGAACAGGTCAATGAGAGAATCGACCGAGGGCCGATCGAAAAAGTGGTCACCCGGTTCGTCGGCAAATGGGAGTGGTGCGTGGAACTGCAGCGGGTTAACCCCCATCCGACGATCTTCCTCGAGTTCGGTCCTACCGCTGCTGTCGAACAGCACAGGGCCTTGCTCCCGGTCGAGGATCCCGACTACTCGCGCGTCTTCATCAGCCTGTGGACCGCCGACGGGTCAGGCATCCAGAAGATCGTGCAGACGGACGTGGGCCTTGCCGAGGCCATCGATGGTCTGACGGCCGACGACCACCGGTTGTGCGACGGCGTGCTGAGGGTTGCCGCTGCGGCGTGAGGTGACGCCCGGGGCTACCGGGCCCACGCTCATGGGCCGGTGTCACGGCGCGATGATCTCCGCGATCCACGGCGCGCAGCGTCAGGGCGATCGCCGAGGTGGGAGCCGTCGGCCACCCGGGCCGCCCCTTACCGTCGGAGCGCGCGAAGGTCCCCTCCGGTGCCAGAGCCTGGGAGTCGACGAACTCCCGGTCGGATCCAGCCGCTCGGCGAGGTCACCCATGTAGGCGACGTGGGCCTCGATCTCCTCCGGAGCCCACTGCTCCGTCGGCGTGTCGTTCACCGACGCCGGGGCGCCGCGGTAGTGCTTCAGAAGCAGCTACTTGACCTTGACGGTGTGCCTCCTCAGGCATCGACGCAACCCGTTGTGGTCGCGTCCATCCCTGCGACGGAGCTGTTCGGCCGTTCTCGACATCGGGTGGGGACGTCCGTCGCACCGACAGGCTGGACGAAGCGCGTGCGATCCGCCGGGTGCGGGCCGAGATGAGACTCCGTCACCGCAGGACCCCGCAGCACCAGGTCAATCGCCTGGACTTGCGCGGCTGCGCCTGCTGGTGGATCGAACGGGGCGAGAGGCCGGGACGTTCTCAACTGCCGGGTGGGGCGACAGCATCTCGATCGAGGCGGTGGTAGCGCACGGCTCCAGGACATGGGCGATCAGGACACCGAAACGTCCACTGTGCAGACCGGGAAGTGGTTCCCCTCGTGGACGGCACGGACGCGAAGGACCTCACGTTCGCCGAGACTGCGGCGGATGAACCGAGCGCGACGCCGGGCAGTCGCGGGCTCGCTGACCGCCCGACGTAGAATCCTCTCGCCGCACTCGCCCCGCGGATCCGGCAGCCCGGATCACCCGCGCGAGTCCCCCGACATCCTGGAGTTCCGCCCACCATGACCTTCGACCGCCTCTTCCCCGAAGTCCGCGACCTCGTCGCCGACCTCTGGGACCACCCGGAGCTCGGCTATCACGAGCACCACACGACGGAGATCGTCGAGCAGTTCCTGCTGCGGCATGGCGACGGTGCAGGGATCGAGCATTTCTCGACCACGGGCCTGAAGGTCGCGCTGCCCTCCGCGGCTCCCGAGGATCCGCAGCGCCGCCGGATCGCCGTGGTCGCCGAGCTCGACGCCGTCATCTCCCCCGCGCATCCGGATGCTGATCCGGCCACCGGCGCGGTACACGCCTGCGGCCACCACACGCAGGTGGGCATCGCCCTGGCCGTCTTCGCACACGTGGTGGCCACGGGCGCCTGGCGGGAGGCGGACGTGGACCTCAATTTCGTGTTCGTCCCCGCGGAGGAGTTCGTGGATCTCGCCCGCCGCGCCGAGCTGCGCGACGAAGGGAGGATCACGTGGTTCGGCGGCAAGCCGGAGGCGATGATGCTCGGCGTGTTCGACGACATCGACGCGGCCGTCTGCCTGCACGCCATCGGCGGGCTGCAGAGCGAGCCGACGATCGAGATCGACTGCGATCTGGCAGGCTTCCTCTACAAGACGGTCGAGTTCGAGGGGGAAGCCTCCCATGCCGGCCTCGACCCCTTCAGCGGCACCAACGCCTACGCGATGTCGACCCTGTTCACCACGGCGCTCGGCCTGGGCCGGCAGCAGCTGCGCGAGGACGTGCTGGTGCGGATGAACCCGGTGATCCCCGCGAGCGAGATGACCACGAACGTGATCCCGCACCGCGTGAGCGTCGGTACCGATGTCCGCTCGATCGACCTCGACTATCTCGGGGAGGTCGCAGCCCGGGTGGACCGTGCCGCACACGGCTGCGCCTCCGCACTGGGCGGCACCGCGCACGTCACCACGGAGATGGGGTACCTCCCCTTCGTCCAGGACCGCACGCTCTCCGGCGCGTTCCGGGAGGCGTTCGCGCAGGATGACTCGATCACCCACCTGATCGAGGACCGCGGTGCGATCGCCGCCGCGGGAGACGCCGGCGACCTCTCCTTCATGATGCCCACCGTGCAGCTCTCCTACGGCGGGTTCGACGGCGTCATCCACGGCAAGGATTTCCGCATGGTCGATCCCGAGCACGTGCTGGTCTCGGTCCCGCACCTGCTCACCCGGGCGCTGCTGGGAATGGGACGTCATCTGCCCGAGCCGTTGTACCGCCGCTCCTTCGATGACTACGTGCGCACCCTCTCCGCGATCGCGCCGCTGCCTCGTGGCGTCCATGCCGCCTCCGACGACGCCACCACCTCCGTCTCAACTGCCGCTGGGGACCGCTGATGACGACTCCCTCGACCGCGCGGCGCCAGTCCGCCGCCCCCGGAAGCCCCTCCACGAGCACGCGCTGGGGCGTCGTGCTGGACATGACGCTGCTGGTCACCCTGGTGCTCCTCACGATCGCCGTGGCGGAGGTCATCGGCACCCGCACCGTGCAGCTCAGCAGCTCGGTCACCATCACGGTGCTGCCGCTGGTCTTCGCCGTGCTCCTCACGATGCTCCTCGGCATCCCGGCCTGGCGGCGCGGGATCCTGCGGCGCGTCTACTCCCCGCGCACCGTCGGCTTCTCCGGCGCGTTCCTGATCATCATCATGCTGCCGCTCATGGCACGGTACGGCGCGGACGTCGCCCCGCGCCTGCAGGAGATCCTCTCGATCGGCTGGGTGTTCCTGCTGCAAGAGCTCGGCAACTTGGGCACCGTCGTGCTGGGGCTACCGATCGCGCTGCTGCTCGGTCTGCGCCGACACGCCATCGGCTCCACGCTCGGCCTGGGCCGTGAGGGCGAGCTCGCCTACATCTCGGAGAAATACACCCTGAACTCCGATCCGGGCCGCGGGGTGCTCTCGATGTACCTGATGGGCACGCTGTTCGGCGCGCTGTTCTTCTCGTTCTTCGCGCCGGTGCTGCTGGCGACCGGGCTGGACGTGCGTGCCCTCGCGATCGCCTCCGGCATGGGCTCCGCCTCCATGATGACGGCGGCCTCCTCGACCCTCGCGGCGCAGGCACCCGATCTGCAGGACACGATCATCTCCTACGCCGCGGCGAGCCAGCTGCTGACCAGCTTCATCGGCACCTACACGATGGTTTTCCTCGCCGTGCCCCTGCAACGCGCGATGTTCAACCTGATGATGCGGGGGAAGGACCATCTGCCGACCGGGCATTCCGCGGCCACGCTCGGGGCGCGCAGCACCGCGACAGAGGCGAGCACCGCGCCGTCGGCCCGGCGGCTCTTCGCTGCCGGGCGCTACGCCACGTTCATCGGCGTCGTCCTGCTCTCCGTCGCGCTGGTGCTGTTCACCCAGCAGGTCAAGCTGTGGGTGGACCCGGAATCGACGCCGATCACCGCCCTGACCCTGGGCGGGCTCGCCGCGCTGTGGCTGTTCTCGTTGCTCGGCCTGGTGATCGGGGACCTCATGACCCTCAGCCGCCTTCCCCTCGTGCGTGATTTCCCGGTGCTGGGATGGGTCTCGCTGGTGTCGCTCGCCGGCTGCCTGAGCTGGAGCGGCTTCGTGGACGCGATCGGCGCTGTCGACTTCCTGTCGTTGACCACCCCGATCCTCGCCTTCGCCGGCGTGAGCGTCGCGGACCGGCTCGTGGACCTGTCCAAGACCTCGTGGAAGATCGCGATTACAGCGATCTTCGTGTTCATCGGCACGTACGCCGGGTCGGCGCTGCTCGCCCACTTCGGGCTCTCGGTGGCCGGAATGTGAGTGCGGACCACGTCATGACCGGCTGGTCGCCACAGGCGGTATGGAGCACGTGCCCGCATCGCCGCCGACCGCGCAGCGCGGTCACTGAAGCTCCGCAGCACCGATGACGTAGGCCGGAACCGTCGTGCTGCCGCCGATCTGCGTGTCGTCGCTGAGGGACCAGCCGATCGTGACCCGCAGCTTCGCCTCGTCGTCCGCGACGAAGGGGTCGAGGACGGGGCAGTCGAACTCGCCGTCACCGGCCAAACCGACCGTGTTGCGCTCGTAGTCGTACCACTGGTCCTGCGGGGACGGCCATCACGGGGGACCGCCAGCGGCGGCGCGAGATCGGCGCGCGCTCCAACTCGTTCGAACGTCGACCCATCGTCAAGCCTCCCCAGCATCTCGATCGCGGCGTGATGCGCAAGACCCTATAGACCGGCCACCAGCGCCGACGGGACGACGAATGAGCGCCGGCCCCGCCTGGACGAGCTCATGGTCGGCCCGACAGACATGTACCCCGACCGCGCCCAGCAGCGCATACGCGATGAAGATCGAGATCACCGACCAGTACGTCAGAGCGGAGCTCGGGGCTCATCCGCGGAACGCGATGGAATGAGTGCTGTCAGCGCTCCGGAGCACGACCTCGATCTGTGCACAATCGCCGGACTCGGTCGACAAGCATCCGAGGTCTACGGGCGACAAGAACGGATTCTACGGACACAGCCCGCAGTCACACGCAGTTCGACGGGCCGATGCGAGGACACCCCCTTGACATACCTCCGACCTCTCGACAGCATGTGATGCGCGTCATGGCCTTGCTCCCGAGCCACTTCGAGAGGCCCTGGGACCCATCTTGCTCGGCCACCGCGTCCCCCACGGAAACCGCAACGACACCCCTACGGGAGATCAGTGATGCCGACACCGTCGACCTCCGCAACGCCGACGCCCTCCACCGATTGGTTCGACCACGACCGCTTCGGAATGTTCATCCATTTCGGGCTCTATGCGATGCCTGCACGCCACGAATGGGTCATGTCCATCGAGGAGCGGGACGCATCCGAGTACGAACGGTACGCGCGGTACTTCGATCCCGATCTCTTCGATGCTGCGACCTTCGCGCGACTCGCCAAGGACGCGGGCATGAAGTACGTCGTCCTGACGACGAAGCACCATGAGGGCTTCTGCCTCTGGGACACGGCGCTCTCCGACTACAGCGCACCGCAGTCATGCGGGCGTGATCTGGTGCGCGAGTTCGCGGATGCCGTCCGCGCCGAGGGCCTGAAGGTGGGGCTGTACCACTCGGTCCTCGACTGGCACCACCCCGATTACACGGTCGACGAGCGGCACCCGCTGCGCAACCGCTCCGACATCGACAGCGTCGACCGGGGCAAGGACATGGCGCGGTACCGGGACTACCTGCATGGACAGGTGCGCGAGCTGCTGACGGACTACGGTCCGATCGACTACATGTTCTACGACTTCACCTTCCCCGGAGAATTCGGGAAGGGCCCCGAGGACTGGCACGCCGAGGAACTGCTGGCGATGACCCGCGAGCTCCAGCCGGGGATCATCGTGAACGACCGTCTGGGCATTCCCGGCGACCTGGTCACACCCGAGCAGTACCAGCCGGACAGCCCCATGACCGACGACGACGGACACCCCGTGCGCTGGGAAGCGTGTCAGACCCTCAACGGCTCATGGGGCTATGACCGGGACAACCTCGACTTCAAGAGCACGCACATGCTCCTGAGCATGCTGGTGGATTCCGTCGCGAAGGGAGGGAACCTGCTGCTGAACATCGGCCCGGACGGACGCGGCAACGTGCGGGACGAGGACACGCAGAGGTTGGAGGACATCGGCCGATGGATGCACCTCCACCAGCGGTCCGTCTACGGTGCCGGTCCGGCCACGTCGCTGACAGCACCCGCGGGGACCGTCATGACCCAGCGCGAGGACCGCGTGTACGTGCATTTCCTGGCGTGGCCCCTCAAGCACCTCCACCTCAAGAACGCCGGGGGCCGGATCGCCTACGCGCAGCTGCTCAACGACGCCTCCGAGGTCACCTTCCAGGAGACGGACCCGCAGGCGAGAGCGTGGAACACCAATGTCGGTGGACTCGAGCCCGGCACGGTCACCTTCCACCTGCCCGTGCAGAAGCCCGATCCGTGGATCCCCGTCCTGGAGATCTTCCTCGAGGAATGACCCGCCGGACTCCCGCCCGTCTCGACGAGGAGACAGCATGCACCCCCACACCCTGTCACGGAGGACACTGACCGCCGCGATGCTCGCCGGCCCGCTTCTGGCGTCGTGCTCGCCCGCGGTGGACCCCGGCGGGCACGTCGACTCCTCGGGCCACGCCACCGTCTCGTGGACGATGTGGTCCGGCGGCAGCGAGGAGCGGCAGTCCTGGCAGGACGCCGCCCGCACCGTCGGGCGTGAACACTCGAATCTCACGGTCGAGCTGCAGACCAGCGCATTCGAGGACTACTTCACGAATCTCGGCACCCGCATCGCCGGCGACGCCGCTCCGTGCGTCGTCAGCATGCAGAGTCTGCGGCTGGGGACGTTCGACGACGCGATGCTCCCCCTGGACGACCTGATCTCAGAGAGCGGCCTGGACCTGGCGGCCTTCGATGACAACGCCCTCGAGGCGCTGCAATCGGAGGGCAGGCAAATGGCGTTGCCGTACGACAACGGGCCGATCCTGATGCTCTACAACCGGGACATGTTCGAGGCCTCCGGCGTTCCAGCGCCCGGCGCGGGGTGGACGATCGAGGACTTCGAGGAGGCGGCACGGTCCCTGACGCAGGGCACCCAGTTCGGGTACTCCGCCTTCCCCAACAGCGAACCCATGCTCTCCATGCTGCTGTCCTACAACGGCGCCACGGCGGTGACCGACGATCGCCGGCTGACCCTCGACTCCCCGGCCATGATCGAGGCCTTCAGCTGGTACTCCGGCCTGGTGCGCGATCTCGGGGTGGCACCGGAGATCTCGGGGAACACCGACGTCGCCCTCGACCAGTTCCTGGCCGGGAACGCGGCCATGGTCCCCACCGGCCCGTGGGCGATCCTGAACGTCAACGCCCAGGCGGACTTCACCGTCGGCCTCGTCCCTCTGCCCGTCGGGTCGAACGGCCCCGCGACACTCTCCGCGGGGTCCGGCTTCGGCATCTCCACGAGCTGCCCCGTCGTCGACGAGGCGTTCCTCGCGATCACCAGCCTCACGGGACCGGACACGCTGGAAGCACTGGCCTCCGAGGGCAGAGCCTTCCCGTCACGGACCGCACCCCAGGCGTCCTGGTACGCGAACGCCCCGGCAGGTTCCGAAGAGGCTCTGACGGCGGCGCTCGACACGGCCACACCGCTGGTCACGAGCGAGAACTGGACTCAGGTCGCCGAGGGCATCGCCCAGTACGGAGGGCAGGCATTCAACGGGGAGAAGGATCCGCAGAGCGTCCTGCGCATCCTCCAGGACGAGTACGAACGCTGACCCGCAGGCCGCGCGACGACGCGCGGCGACCTCTCGGAGGAGGACCACGTGACGATGACCCGAACCGCGGCGCGGGCCACGCGCACGCCGCCGACGCCCGGAGCACGCCGGCGGCGCCGCTCCGACTCCGTGGCCGCCGCCGCCTTCACCTCCCCCGCGTTCATCGGCCTGACGGCGTTCACGCTCTTCCCCATCGTGATGTCCGTCGTGGTGAGCCTGTGGAGCTGGCCGGCCTTCGGCGACCGTGAGTTCCTCGGCCTCGCGAACTACACGGACCTGCTCACCAGCCGCCAGTTCCGCCGCGTCATCGTCAACACCGTGCTCTACACCGGGCTGTACCTGCCGCTGAACATCATCGTGTCGCTGGGACTCGCGATCTGGATCTCCACGATGAGGAGAGGGAGGCAGACGCTGCGGGTCATCTTCTTCATCCCGGTCGTCACACCCATCGTCGCGCAGGTGCTGGTCTGGCGGCTCATGTATCAGCCCGGCGGCGCGATCGCCGGAGTGCTGGCACCGCTGGGGATCGAGGCACCCAACTTCCTGGGCGACAGCTCCTGGGCGATGATCTCGATGGTCGTGATGAGCGTGTGGCAGGGATTCGGGTACAACATGCTGATCTTCTCCGCGGCGCTGGACCAGATCCCGCAGTCCGTGCAAGACGCCGCGAGCGTCGACGGGGTGACGCCGCTGCAGCGGTTCCGCTCCGTCACCCTGCCGATGATCTCCCCGATGATGTTCTTCGCGACGACGATGACGCTGATCACCTCGTTCCAGGTCTTCGCCCAGCCCTACCTGCTGACAGGCGGAGGACCCGGGAACGCGACAGAGACGCTGGTGCTCTTCATCTATCGGGAAGGGTTCAGCGCCTTCTCCCTGGGGTCGGCGGCGGCCGCGGGCTGGTTCCTGTTCGCCCTCATCCTGCTCGTGACGCTCGTGCAGTTCCTCGGACAGAAGAAGTGGGTGCACTATGACTCTTGAGACGACCCGCGGGCCGCTGGTGCCGCAGCACGATCGGTCCGGACAACCGCAGTCCCCCGCCGGCCGCAGGAGGCGTCCGCGGGCGGTGCGGCACGCGATCTCCGCCGCCCTGCTGTGGCTCACCGCCCTCGTCTTCCTGTCGCCGATCATCTATGCCGTGGCGGTCTCCCTGAAGCCCCCGGCGGACATCTTCGACATCCCGCCGACGCTGCTGGGCTCGGAGATCCGGTGGGAGAACTACCTCGAGGCGATGACGTACCTGCCGTTCCTGCGGTTCATCGCCAACAGCCTCGTGGTGGCCGGCGCCGGGACGGTGATCGTGCTCGCCGTCTCGAGCCTGGCCGCATACGCCTTCGCCCGGCTGCGGTGGCGGATGCGCGCGCTCGTCTTCCTGCTCTTCCTGTCCACGCTGATGATCCCGCAGGAGGTCCTGGTCATCCCGCTGTTCATCGAGATGCAGGTGTTCGGCTGGGTCGACTCGTACCAGGCGCTCATCCTCCCCTTCGCCTTCACGGCCTTCGGCACGTTCCTCGTCCGGCAGTTCTTCCTGGGGGTGCCGGCAGAGTTGGAGGACGCCGCCCGCATCGACGGTGCGGGGCATGCCCGCATCTTCCTCTCGGTGATGCTGCCCCTGGCACGGCCCACCCTCGCCGTCCTGGCAGTCTTCACCTTCATCACCTACTGGAACAGCTTTCTGTGGCCGCTCGTGATCACCCACAGCATCTACGAGAAGGGCGTGGTCCCCGTCGGGCTCGCGCTCTTCTTCAGCCAGCAGGGCAGCCAGTGGCACCTCGTCATGGCCGCGTCCATCGTCTCGATGGTCCCGACGGTGATCCTCGTGCTGCTGCTGCGGCGCCACCTCGTCAGCGGAATCGCCACCGCGGGTCTCGGGGGGCGGTGACGGCATCCGCGACATCTGCGCCCGGTCTCCATCACGCGCGAGGGAATGGTGTCCATGGAGCATGCTCACGGGCCTGACGGAGGTGCTGCGGGTCAGCTCCTCCCAGCCTCGCCCCGGAGCCCCGGGAGCATCACATCGGCGAGGTAGTCCCGCAGCCTGGGGATGTCGTCGGTGAGCGTCTTCCAGACACGATCCGACGTGAGATCGTCGTACTGGTGCGCGGCCATGTTCCGCATCGCGATGATGATCCGCCATGGCTGATCGGGGTAGCTCTCACGGGCATGCTCGGGGAGCCGCGAGACCTCCTCCCCCAAGCGGATGAGTCCCATCTCGATCGCCCACCGGGTACGAAGATCCTCCTCGAAGGGCTCCCGTCCAAGCGCCACAATTCTCGCGACCTGGTCGCAGGTGCGGAGCAGCCGCTCGGCCGTGTCCAGGGCTTTCGACGCCTCCCGCATCACAGGTCGACCGCCTCGGCAAGAACGCGGGCCTTGAAGGCGCCGTGGAGCGAGTCGGAGCCGACGACGTCCACCCTTGCCCCCAGCAGCTCCGTCAGGTCCAGACGGAGCGCGATCTCATCGAACAACCCTGCGTCCTCCGCAAAGTCGACGAGCAGGTCGACATCCGAGTCCAGCCCGTCCTCGCCCCGAGCGATCGATCCGAAGAGACGGGGGTTCGCTGCGCGATGCTTCTCGACGACGTCACGAAGTGACTCGCGATGGCGTGCGATGCGAGACGACGGCCGTACACGCAGTGCTTCTCGAAGGCGTTCGAGCACCTCGGCACTGGGGGTGCGACGCCCGTTCTCGTAGGCGGAGAGATTCGGCTGGGGAACGCTCGCCGCACGTGCGAGCGCCGCCTGGGTGAGCCCCGCGGCTTCTCGCTCTGCTCGGATGTCCATGGGACCAGCATAGCGAGGGTATATCTACGGCGATATAGCATGGACGGAACTACCACGGCTGCAAACTACGGCTTCCAGTCACATCTGGTGACCTCCAGAGGAGCTGAGCTGCTCATGTGCCGCCCCGTCATCGATTACCTGCCCTGTCCTCCCTCCGAGCGGGCAATGCGGCCGGTTCCTCCTGCGCCAGCAGCCCACTGGCCTCTCCCACCCACGCCACGGCAAGCCGATCCCTTGCCCGCGTCGCACCGACGTACAGCAGCGACCGTTCCTGAAGCTCTGCCGCTTCGCGGGTCTGCTCGTCATACGCGCCGCGCGCCGGGTCGATGCTCGAGGAGTCGTCCACGCCGAACAGCACCACATGCGTGAACTCCATGCCCTTCGCGCGGTGGAAGGTCATGACGAGAGGTGCCCCGCCGCGATAGCTCGAGTTGCGGTCGACGGAGACGACGCGCACCCCGCGATCGTCGAGGGCACGCACGAGGGTGTCGCGGGTCTTGTTGAAGCGGGTCAGCACTCCGATCGTGGAGGGGTCCCCGCCCTGCGCGGTGATCTTTTCGCTCCAGTCACGGACCAGGGCGGTGACTTGCTCGATCTCGTCCCGCAGGTCGGTGGCGGGCAGGAGTGTCACCTCGGGGCCGGTACGGATCGAGCGGAAGGTGCCGGTCTCCGGGCCGTGGGTGATCTCGGTGCCCGGCAGGTCGTCGTCCTCCATGGCGGCGATGTCGAAGTCACCGCCGCGCAGGATCGAGACGGCGAAGTCGAGGTTCTGCGCGGTGGTGCGGTAGTTCAGCCTCAGTCGCCGGGAGCGGCCACGGATGGAGATGCCGTACCGGCCCAGCTTCACGGGGTTGGAGTAGATGCGTTGATGGGAGTCCTCGGCGATGAACATGTCGTCCTCCCCCTCCGCGACCAAGGCGCGCAGCATCTGCCACTGGGTGGGGCGCAGGTCCTGTCCCTCGTCGACGAGGACATGGTCGGCGATCCGCGCCGCCGTCGCTTCGGCCCGGGCGTCCAGGATCGCGGCGGCGACGGCGGAGGTCTCGTCCCAGTCCAGGGCGGCGTCGCGCTGCCCACCCTCGCGGTAGGCGGCGATCACGGACCACACCTCGCGTCGCTGGGCACGGCCCAGCCGGGTGCCGCGGCCGGTGCGGGAGACGCGCAGATACTGCGACTCCTCGAGGAGTCGGTGAGGCAGCACGATCTCGCGGTACTCGTCGAGGAGGAACTCGGGGGTGACGTGCGGCTGCGTGCGGTCGCGGAGCGCACCCGCTGCGGCGGCGGCCTCCACGGCCGTCGCCCACGCGCGAGCGTAGCGGGAGAACTTCGGGCGGCGGGTCGTCCAGCCGAGCACGTCGGCCATCGGGGCGAGGTCCTGGGCGGTGGTGACGATTCCGTGCGCGATCCGGTCCACGCCGGTGACATGGATGCCGGGTGCGCCCAGCGCGTCGGGGCGCGGAATGCTCGGGGCGAGAGTGCGGACCTGCTGGGCGAGCGCATCGGCGAGCGTGCGGGTGAAGGTGGTCAGCACGATCCGGGGCATCTGGCCGGCTCCGGCCGCCGTGTGGGCGAGGCGCACGGCGCGGTGGACCAGGACCACGGTCTTGCCGGTTCCCGCGCCGCCGGTGACGCGATAGGGCCCACGGGTGTTCACCTCCACGTAGGTCTTCTGCTCGGGGTGGAGGAAGATGCGCCATTCCTCGAAGCTGCCGGAGGCGAGCACTTCGGCGAGCGCCGTGTCGTCCTCGATGAGGCGGTAGTTGGCCTGGGACTTCTCAGCGCTCAGCGATTCGAGGACGTCCTCGGTGACCGAGGGGGTTCCCACCGCGCTGCCGCCGCGCACGCCGGTGAAGTACGAGGCGCGCACGTCCTCGAGACTGGTGCCGGTGGCGAGGTCGAGCAGGGCAGTGCCCTGCCAACCCTTGGTCGACTCCGCGAGCTCGTAGAGCGTGATGTCGTCGGCGTCCGCGGCCCGCTCGGCGAGGATCGGGTCGAGGCCGAGGTCATCGATGAGCTGCTGCGCGGTCACCGCGAGCACCGGGCCCGTCGGCACCGATGGCGCCGGCCGACGAGTCTCCTCGACGTCGAGCGCGAGTTCGGGATGTGCGGCGGGACCGGTCGAAGGCTGAGCGTGCTCAGCCTGATCCTTCCCCGACGGTGCCGCCACCCCGGCATCGGTCTCGCCAGCTGCGGTCGAGGCTCGCTCGGCGTCGGTCATCTGCTCGGCCTCAGCGGCCTGCTGCTCGGCGAGTCGCTCGGCCTCCATCTGCGCGGCGAGCGCGGCGGCGCGGGAACGGACCTCCTCCTCGCTGTAGCCGCCAGCGGTCTGGACTGCGTCCTCGTCGCTGCGGATCTCGGTGGTACCGGAGACCGGGTTCATCCGCAGGTAGAGGGTACGCGCCTTGGCGTAGGCATCGTCGTGGTTGTAGATGCCCTCGACCAGCCAGACGTTCTGCCCGGAGGAGTTCAGGCGGAACACGAGGACCCGGTATTTGCGGTTCACGCGGACGGACCGGATCCGGTCGTCCTTCACGTTCTGGAGCGGCTCGACGTGCAGTCCCGGGGACTCGGGCGTGGTGCGCAGCGTGTCGAGGGTGGAGGTGACCTGGCCGGCCACCTCCCGGGGCACCTTCTGCAGGGTGGGCAGGAAGGTGTCCGAGATGGCGATGATGCCGTCGCTCATGAGTCTCCTCCGGGGGTCAGCTCCAGTGCCGCGAGAACAGTCTCGGGGTCGGGTCCGACAATCTCCCACCCGTCGTGCTCGAGGGCGGCGCGCTCACGGGCCTCGAGCTCCGAGGTGGTGACGCCGACCTTCCGCTCCGGCCAGGCGATCTCGAGCGGGACGCCGGCGCCGTACTCGTCGCCGACCACCGGCGGCTCGATGTCGTACCGTGCGAGGACGCCGATGAGCTGCCTCTCGGTCTCGTCGTACGCCTCGTCCAGCGCCTCCTGCCAGGCCGGGGACAGCGGTGCCTCCGCTCCAGCCCCGTGCTCGGGGACGACGGCGTAGTCGGCGGGGAGCGTGGTCGGTTCCGGCACGACCTGCTCGTCCGTCGGCCTCACTTCGTGGGCGCGCTCGGCCTGCGACGGCACCGCGGTGGCGGGCGCGGTCGCCGTCGACTCCTCGGCCGACGGGACGCGCGGTGCGCGGGCGTCGTCCGAGGCCACGTCGACGCCGGCCTCGACGAGGCTCTTGGTGGTCAGGCGAAGGGAGCTGCCGTGCGGCTCGCCCTGGGCGAGGTTCGCCAGATGCAGCCAGTCCCGCCACGACTCCGCGGAACTCTCGCGGCGCAGTGCCTCCTCGCGATCGTCGAGGACCAGGGTGAGGCTCCGCCGCGGCGGGCCGAGCAGTCCGACGACGGCGAGCTCGTCGCGGCCGCGCACCACGGCGAGGCGCATCGGGTCGGTGAAAGCGTCGGGTTTCGTCCCGTCGAGGAGGTTCGCGCCGAGTCGTTCGGCGGGCTCCTCCCCGGGGGTCGTCAGCGCGGAACGGTCAGTGGTGGGAACGAGCAGGTAGGGCAGCTCCTCCCCGAGGCGCCTCAGGCGGTCGGTCTTCGCTCGTCGGACGACTCGGACCAGGATCTCGAGCGGGGTCGCCCGCAGCATCGGTTCGAGCTCCCGGTACTGGACACCGCCGTCGCCCCACTGCCGGACCATGCCCTCGTCGACGAAGGGCGGCAGCGCACCGCTCGAACGCGCGCCTTCCGGGGCGATGTCGCGGGCGGCGTCCTCGTCGAGGTCCGCCTCGGTGATCGAGAGAACCATGTATCCGGCGCGGCGCACCCGCATGCGCTTGACCGCGTCGTCGGCGACACGGTTCTTCGCGGCGGTGGCATGGAAGCTGCGGCCGTCGGTGAAGATCGCGATGCCGGCGACGTCGCAGCTCGGCCAGGTGAGGACGAAGTCGGGGCGGGACCCGGCGACGTCGACCTGCGAGGCGAGGGTGAACGTCTGCCCACCGTGCCGCACGCTGATGTCAGAGCCGCGGGTGGTGACGTCGGCCCCGTCGATGCCGCGCATCGCCTGGATGAAGGCGTTGCGGAAGCGGCGCTCGAGCGGCGACTCGGTGACGGCGGTCAGCTCGACCTCCCGCTCCTCGACGGTCCACTGCATCGCTCCGGACTGGGCGTCCTCTCCCCCGAGCAAGATGTGCAGCGCCTCGATCGCGGAGGTGCGGCGCATGTGCTCGTAGGCGGTGGAGCGGACGTACGGCAGCAGGCAGCGGTGGCAGGCGGCGAGGCCCTCGTCCTGGCAGGGGCAAGTCTCCAGGGCGCGGAGCCCGGCGGTGAGCACGTCCCAGGCCGACGGGGCGGAGGCGAGCTCGAAGAGGTATCCGGTGCCGCCGACGATGGTATCGGAGAGCAGCACGGCCTGGTGTCCCGCCTGGGAGGGGTGGGCGATGATGTCCACCTCGAGGTTGCCGATGCTGCCGCCGAAGCGGGTCTCGATGCCGAGCTGCAGGGCGGCGACGAGGTTCATCAGCAGGTCGCCGGCGGCGTCGTCGAGGATCTCCGGCGGGAGGGTGATCAGCACCGTCTCGGTCTGCAGGGTGCGGGAGAGGAGGGCGGGGCGGTTGTCGCCCTCGCGGGCGTAGCGCAGCTCGCACCAGGCCTGGTGGTCCTGCGCCTTGTTCCCGGCGGTGTCGGAGTCGTGGTGTCCGCAGCGGGCGCAGAGCAGGAAGCCGGGGGCGGTGCGGTCCTCGCCGGAGATGCGGATCATCTCGGTGCCGGACTGGGGCCTGCCGAGGTTCAACCGGGTGAGGACGGTGCCGCGGTCCAGGCGCATCCCGAATCCGGTGCCGACGACGTTCCAGCGCTGGACGGTGCGGGCCTCGTGGTAGGAGACCGACAGCGCCTGCTCGAACTGCACCTTCTCGCGGTCGTCCTTGGCGTCGCCGATGCGGGTGCGGCTGCGGCTCATGGTGGAGTAGACGCGGGTGAGGTCGATGACGTCGCGGTGCTGGCCGGCGTCGGCGATCTCCGCGCTCTGGCAGCTGGGGCAGGCCTGGGGCGGCTGGTCCTTCTCGAACTGGTGAGCGAGACCGCAGCGCGGGCAGAACGCGGTGGAGCGCAGCGCCGCGCCGTCGATCCCGATGTCGACCGCGTCGACGACGAGCTCACGGCCGTGCGCGTAGAAGTGCGCGCCGGGGGCCAGCTCGGTCAGGGCCGCGGCGCCGGAGCGGGAGTAGCTGACAGGCTCGTGCTTCCAGGTCTCGTCCTCGTCCTTCCAGATGACGGTCGCCTCGAGCTGGACCGCGTCATCGACGAGGGTGAAGTTGGGCAGCAGCCCGTAGCGTTCGAGCACGCCGATCCAGTGAGCGCTGTCCAGGGCGGAGACCTCGGCGCTGAGCTGCCCGGCCCGGCCGCGCAGCCGCCGGCGCTCCTTGTCCAGCTCCTCGACGGTGAGGCTGGTGTCTGCTCCGCTCTCGGCGCCGATCTCCTCCTGCTCGGCGGAGATCAGGAGGTCCTCGGCGCGGAGGGCGACCATCGCCTCGGCGCGCTCGTCGGTGACGGGCTGGTTCTCGAGCTGCTCGATGTTGTCCTGGATCCGGGCACGGCGGCGCCGCAGCTCTTCGCGGCTGAGGTTCCATTGCTCGACGGCTCCGCGCAGCGCGGTCTCGAGCCCACTGGGGCCGTCCCCGTGCGGCAGGGCCCAGTCGCGCAGCTCGGTGCGGGCGTCGTCGGTGAGGCCGTCCCAGGAGTGGGTGCCGGTGGTGAAGCGGTCGAGGAACCGTTCGAGGTGTCGCTCGCCATTGCGCCGGGTCTCCTCGAGGAGGTGGCCGAGGAAGGTGCCGGGCTCGGCGGAGGCGAGCACGGGGGTGGTGCGGACGGGCGGTGGCACGCGGTCGTCCCCGGCGAGGGTGTCGAGGACCGAGGCGAGCAGCTGGCGGCGCAGGATCTCCTGGGCGGAGAGGTAGGCACCGGGGGCGCGGACCGTGCCGTTCAGGAGGTCGAGGGGGTCGTAGTAGAGCCCGGCGGCGCGGCCGCGTCCGGCGACGAAGGTGACGTCCAGGGCGTTGCCGGTCTGTCGGCCGGCGCGGCCCACACGCTGAAGGTAGCTGGCGACGGTGCGCGGGACGGAGGCGAGCAGCACGGTGGAGAGGTCGCCGATGTCGATGCCCATCTCGAGAGTGGGGGTGGCGACCAGGACGTTCGGGGTGCCGGGTCTCTGCTCGCTGTTCTTGAAGCTCGTCTCGTAGGTCAGGCGGTCATCGGTGGTCAGCAGCGAGGTGTGCTCGCGGGCGACGACGCGGCGCATGTCGCCCTGGTAGAGGCTGCGGTAGTAGGTCGCATTCAGCGTGCGGGGGCGGAGGGTTCCGGGGCAGCGGTGACGCAGGCACGGCCCGTCCTGCAGCGGGGAGAGGACGGCGTCGGTGCCGGTGACGGTCTCGCGGCACTCGTCGCAGAGGAGCACGGGGGTGGCGTCCTCGGCGGTGCCGGCGGGGAGGCAGGCCCCGATGCGGTCCGGGACGAGGGCGAAGCTGCGCAGGCCTCCGCTGCTCGTCTCGACGACGTCGAGCAGACCGAGCTCGGTGAGGGCATCGAGCAAGGGGCGCAGGAAGGTCGAGGCGGTGCCGCGGTCACGGGCCAGCGCCCGGGCGGTCCAATCGGCGTACCAGCCGGAGCGGGCGGTCGCGTCCTCGAACTCGCAGCGGGCGCCCTGCTTTCCGATGCTGGGCAGCTGCGGGAGGGCGCGACCGGTGGGGAAGGCGGGCATGAGCTCCGGCTCGGGGCGCCCGCCCCACAGCTTGTAGACGGGCCCTCCCTCACGGCGGAAGGGCGTGAGCCAGCCGTGGGCGATCGCGCCGTGGGTGCGGAGGCGTTCGAGGATCCCGCGCACCCAGCGGCGGCGCACCGCCGAGTCGTCCCCGTCCAGTTGACGGATGCTCGCTCCGAGGGCGCGTTCGGCGGCCTGGTCGATCTCGGTGTCGGTGGCGCGCACCTGGGCGAGGGCGGAGCCGGTGAGCAGGAGGGTGCGGCCCACCTGGCCGGTCAGCCCCAGCTCGAGGCCGACGTCGAAGGTGAGTCGCTTGATGACGCGGGCCGCGGCCCGTTCCCGGTCTCGGGTGCGATAGCCGCGGCGGCGGTCCGGGTCCTGGTGCCAGTAGGCGGTGAGCTTCTCGGAGTCGGTGATGGTGGGGTGCAGCAGCCGGTAGCGCTGCTCGTCGGTGGTGGCGTCGGCGAGCATCCGCTCGACGACGGTGCTGATCGGCGCGGGCTCGGTTCTCAGCGCGTCGTGGATCACCGAGCGCATGGTGAGGCTGTAGGAGCGGGCCTCGACGAAGCCGGCGCGGTGGGCAGCGTCCTGCACGGAGTCGGTGAAGACCAGCGCCTTCTTCTCCTGCAGGTCGAGGCCGGGGGTGCCGAAGAGGCTGGTGAGCGAGACGGAGAGCAGGGTCGCGAGGCGCGTGCCGAGGAAGCGGATGCCGTCCTTCTCGCCGCAGGCGGGGCAGGTCTGGTCGTTGGCGTACTTGTCCGCGTCGAGCCCGGCGTGCACGAGCACGCGGAGCACGGCGGCATCGAGGTCACCCTCGAGGGGACCGTACCGGTCGAGGGTGGCGGAGGCGAGGTTGAGGTAGCGGCGGCGGGACATCTCCTCGGTCGAGACCTCGGGGTCCTCGTCGGTGGTGGTGACGTCGAGGAGGAGGGCGCGGAAGCGGCCGTTCTTCTCCGCGGAGTCCTTGCGGATGGTGTCGGGGCGCAGGTCGAGGTCGTCGCCGACAGCGCGGGTGGTCGCGCCCCAACCGGAGCGGCCGCAGTGGCGGCAGTAGATGGCGGGCAGGGCGAGGTCCTCGTCCTCGTCCAGCGCGTCGGACCAGCGGAATGCGGGGGCGGTGGTCACGGCGCGGTCCACGCGGGTGATCTCGCGCAGCCACAAGTGCGCCTCGAGGTTCGGGAAGGAGTTGCGGAGTGCTCCCTTGCGGACGCGCTCATGGGAGAGCACGGCCAGCAGGGCGGTGGTGAAGCCCTCGGCGGTGCGGAGCTGGGTCACCCAGGGGAGCACGGTCGCGGCGAGCTCTCGCAGCTCAGTGGCGTGGCGGGTGGCGTCGAAGATCTGGCCGACGAGGGGGTGGGCGAGGAGGAGGTCACGTGGGGTGAGCCCGCGGCGCGCGGCAAGGGCGCTCGCGGGGTCGTCGCCGTCGGCGGACCAGAGCACATCCAGCACGTCCGCGGTAAGGGCGTCGACGTCGAGCGGGGTCCCGGGTTCGAGATGGAGGCGGACGGCGGTGGCCATCGAGTCCGCGGCGGGGTGACGCTCGAGGCGCAGCGACGCCCCCTCCCCCGCGGCACGGCTTCCGGCAGCGGCGGCCTTCTCGCGAGAGGGACGCATGAATTCCTCGAGGTCCACGCGGGTCTCGGTGATCACGGCGTCCTCGCCGATGTCGGTGCCGAAGACGGTGCGGGCGAAGTCGAGCATGGCGGTGGCGGCGTCGGCCCCGTCGCCAAGGGTGGCGGAGGTGGCGACCGGGGTGAGGTGCACGCGGCCGGGCGCGATCTGGTCCAGGACCAGGCGCAGGCGGCGCAGCAGCATACCCACGTCCGTGCCCTGCGCGCCGTCGTAGGTGTGGAACTCGTCGAGCACCAGATACCGGAGTGAGGCGGCCGAGGCTTCCCAGAGGGGCCGGTCGGCGCGGCGCAGCAGCAGCTGGTCGAGCATCTTGTAGTTCGTCAGCAGCACGTCCGGGGCGCTGCCGCGGATCATCTCGCGGTCGGTGATGAGCGTGTCCGCGGTGACCACGGTGGAGGGCTCATGCGAGGCCTCCCCGGTGTACAGCGCCGCGGAAAGGCCCTGGTAGGCGGGGTTCTCGGTGAGGATCTTCGCGAGGCGGCCTGCCTGGTCGTTCGCGAGCGCGTTCATCGGGTAGAGGATGAGCGCCTTGATCCCGCCGATCCCGGCCTTGCGAGCACGGGCGGCATGGTCGAGCACCGGGTAGAGGAAGGACTCGGTCTTGCCGGAGCCGGTGCCTGTGGTGACGATCGTGGGCTGCGGGAGGCGGAACCCGGCCTCGTCCTGCTCCCCCGGCGCCTGCGGGCTGGTGGTGAGGCGGGAGAAGGCGGCGGCCTGGTGGGCGTAGGGCTCGAACCACTCCGGCAGACTCGGCACGAGCTCGCGAGCCCTCGCGGCGTCGCTGCCGCCGGCGAAGGGCAGACGGGTGCGCAGGTAGGGGCCGAGGAAGATCCCGGACCGCTCCTCGGTGAGGAACGCGTCGAGCGCGCTCGCGACCGACGGGTCGGCGAGCGAGATCGCCGTGGTCACGTAGTCGATGACCGCGCGGCGCAGGTCTGCGGCCTGCCGGGTGGGGAGCAGTTCCGTCATGAGGGGTTCTCCTCCATCCGCCGCGTGAACTCGGCGTAGGCCTGGCGCATGTCCGCCTCCCGGTCGAGGATCCGGAATGGCTGCTCGTAGACGATGGTGCGGCCGGTGCCGGTGGCGCTCGGGTGCACAGCGGTGCGGTCCTCGAGCGGCAGGCCCGTCTCGGGCCGGCCCGCCTTGTTCCACGCGGTGCGTACGGCGCTCGGGATCTGTCGACCGTTCGCGTCGAAGATGTACGCCTTCTTGCCCTCTCCGCGGTCGTAGTCGTTCAGCACCCCGAACTGGGTGCGGTAGATCGTCACCAGGTCATCGATCGAAATCCCGGTGACGATCGCCATGATCGCGTCGATCTCCACCAGCGCCTGGCGACGGTCCTCGTCGATCCTCAGCGGCGAAGCCATCGACCACTCCGGGCCGACATCGCCGAGGGCTGGGCGATTCGGGCGGTCCAGGCCGCCGGTCCAGGCGTCCGAGGTGAAGGACGAATCGAAGGCGTCGCGCCAGAGATCCGCGTAGGCGGTGGTGAGGGAGTTGAGGCGGAGGGTGCGGAGGGCGGCGGCAGCGGTGAGCGCATGGTCATCAGGTACCGCTGCCAAGCGCTCGACGGCTGGTGCATAGATCCCTGAACCGACCGATGCGCGGACAAGGAAGTCCGAGAGCAGGGTCCCCATCGATGCGGCAACTCGCACGGTTGTCGAAGCCCCTGAAATTGGGAAACCGAACGAGAACACCGAATTAACGGAGGCGGTTCCGGGCGGAAATACCGCCGGGATTAACGTTCTCTCCCCGGTGCTCGCCGCCATCGCTCGCCACATGACCCGGTAGTGGTCGCGGACCGGGGCCTCCTCGGTGACGGTCTTGCCGTCGCGGGTGATCTGGTACGTCCACGTGCCGTAGGCCGTGTCGTAGACGGTGGTGTCCGCGACGACCTCGCCGTCGGCCGTCGTCTTCTCACCGTAATGGGGCTTGTACTCCGTCGCAGGGATCGCGGACGTCGGCAGAACCTCGAGGTCGAGTGCCGAATAGTCCAGGTTGCTGGACATCGTCTCGTTGCGCTCGGCGGCGAAAGGGATCCCCACATGGAAGTACGGCCCCTGCAGGATCACGTCCTTCCACGAGTCCGGCGCTCCCCAGCGGGATTCGAAGCGGCCCTTTGCCCGATCAATGCTCTCGTCCCAACCACGACTGAACTGAGGGTCGAGGGAGCCGACCTTCGTGGCCTTCGACAGGGTCTCGAGTACCGCTGCCGCAGCATGGTTGACGCTCGAGAGCATACGGCTCGACTCCACAACCACCTCGGCATTGCCCGACTCCATCAGCGCATGCCACAGCACGAGTTGCTCGTGTCGGTTCCGCTGCACTCGCGCCCGATGAGGGGTGATGTCCCAGTTTCCGTCCGCGTTCTTGAAACCAGGCTCCGGCCCGGAGCCGTCATGACGCAGCGACCCCTCGACCACGGCGGGGTGGAAGATCGCCACCGCGCTGAAGAAGTCGACCTCGCGGCGAGCACCGTAGACGTTTACCGAGTACACGGTGTGATGGTCCACCTCGGCGAAGAGCTGGAGCTCGTTGACGAGGCGCCAATGACGACGCAGTCGCCCATAGGTCGCCAGCCGCAGTGCATAGCCACGAGCGTCCGTGAGGTGAGTAGGCGGATGCACGAGCGTCACGATGCCTGTCGCAGCGGAATGCGACCAGGTGCGTGCCATGAAGTTTCGGTAGAGGTCAGGCTGGGTTCCCGCCATCTCCGGATACATCGCTCCCGAGCCGACGAACGCTGCGAGCGATTCGACATCACGGGATCCGAGCAGCACCGATTCTGCCGCCCCGCCTCGGGCAAGTGTCAGCTCGCGTCGCTCCTTCTTCGCCGTGTTCGAGGGCTTGTTCGTCAGCACCCACCACGGATCGAACTCTGCCAGCAACGCAGCCACATCAGGACGAGGCCGCACCCACGGCGGGTTCCCCACTTGCAGGTCGAAGCCGCCTCGGTCGAAGGCGGCGGCGAAGTCGAGCTCCCAGTGGAAGAACCGCTGCTCCATGGCGATCTCGGTGCAACGCTTCAGCCACGGCGTCTGCTCGATGAGCTGGCCGATGTTCGCGGCGCCGCCCGCGCCGAACATCAGCTCGACCATGTCGAGCTGCTCCCAAGCCTCGGCACTGCCGAGCGCGAGCTGCCCCTCGCCCGGGCCCTTGGACTTCGTCGTATGCTTCACGACCTCGAGCGAGGTGCCGAGGACCTTCTGCACCGTCTCGAGCCACTCGGGGAACGTCGGCGGGGCGATCTCGTCGCCCGGGAGAACGGGCCAGAACCACATTGCGCACCAGACATCCATCACCAGGCGCAGACGCTGGTAGGCGGAGTTCGCATCCGCGAGCGTCTCCTCGATCTGCTTTCTCGTGACCTCCCCACCCTCGCTGGTCTCCGCGCCCCAGACGGGAATGGCGCGGCGGGACTGCTCCTCCGCGACACGGATGCGGCGCAACGCGAGGCCCCACAGCTCCTCGATCCGCTGCGAGAGCGTCTGCAGCTGCGCCAGCTGAGTCTTCGTGAGCTGGCGGGTCCAACGCTTCGCGTGGTCGCGGAGCGCCTTCGCCTCATCAGGGGCGAGCCTCTTGACTTCCGCATCCGAAGCGGTGGCGAGCCACCCCTCCCCCGGCAGCAGGAAGTGGAAGATCTTGTCGGTGACACCGGCGCGGGAGCCGTCGGCGTCGGGCTGGTCGTGGACAGTAGCGACCGGCAGGTCCTCAGGGGCAGACTCGATGACGGCCTTGAGCTTAGCGTCTTTCAACGTGTCCGCGGAGTACACGGCGTGACGGGCACCGATGAGCGAATTGCCGGCGCGCAGGCGCAGCCCGAACCACGGCGCCTTCAAGCCCGGCGCCATCGTGTCCAGCCACAGCGAGACCTCGGCGAGCTCCACCGCAGTGGGGTTCAGGTCCACGCCGTACACGTTGTGCAGGGCGATAAAGGCTTTGACCCGCTGGAGCTCCTCCGCGTACTGCTCGGGGTCGATGCGCTGATCTAGCTCGTCCTGACGCCGGGCGAGGTACTCGGTGGCGAGCTGGCGCACCGCCTCGATCGCGAACGCGCCGGAGCCGAGGGCCGGCTCGCAGATCGACATGTCCAGGATCTCCGCGGCGGTGGTGCGGCGCCGTCGGATGGGCTCGTGATCGAAGTCCTCGTCGTCGAACACGACCGGGCCCTCGGAGAGCTCGGTCTCGTCGGTGACGACGGGGTCGAGCAGCTCGGCGAGGCCCTGGGAGACGGTGAAGGAGGTGATGACCTCCGGGGAGTAGTAGCTCGCGGACTGCTGACGGGCACGGCCCGAGAGACGGAACACGAACTCGCCGTGCCGGTAGGTGCGGGGCACCTTCTTCCCGCTCTCGTCCTCGACCATCACGAGGTACTGGGTCATGGAGTCGTCGATGACGTCCTCCGGGACCACCCAGGAGCCGTCCTTCGGATCGCCGCCCTTGGCG
The DNA here is from genome assembly GCF_001969445.1 of Brachybacterium sp. P6-10-X1. NCBI lineage: Bacteria > Bacillati > Actinomycetota > Actinomycetes > Micrococcales > Dermabacteraceae > Brachybacterium > Brachybacterium sp. P6-10-X1. The sequence continues at coordinate 3,684,937 of NZ_CP017297.1, read as the reverse complement.
ACCTCGACGAGGTCCTGCTCCGCGAAGGAACCGGTGTAGCTCATGAGGGACTCGTACACGGCGCCGAGCTGGTTGATGCCCAGGGCCACGTAGCTGATGAAGCCGCGGTTCTTGCCCTTCTTCACCCGGGAGAGGAGCAAGTTCTCGAGTACGGCCTGGAGGGCCTGGTTGCCGAGCCGGACCTCGTCGATCAAGGCGGTGCGGTCCCCCCGGAAGAGGTCCGCGTCGAGGTTCTCGAAGACGAGGGCGCCGCTGCCGTGCTCAGCGGGACCGTCGGCCTGCTCATGCTTCGGGTGGTGGCCCTGGTTGATGAGGTCGAAGAGCACCTGGAGGGAGCGATAGAGGTAGGTGCCGCTCGCGGCATCGAGCGGCACCTCGCGCTGGGTGAGGTCGCGCAGGCGGTCCACGGAGTAGCCGGCCTGGTACTCCGGCGCGCCGACGGGCAGCACGCCCAGCTCGGGGCTCGCCTCCGCGTACAGCAGGAACAGGATCCGGTAGAGGTAGCGCAGGGACTGCAGGGCCAGCGGCTGCGCCTGGTCCTGCGGCAGCGGGGGAAGGCCCTGCGCCTCGCGGCGGCGGATCACCTCGTTGGCGATGATCTCGATGCTCTCCCGCACCCCGTCGCGAAGGTCCTCGGAGACGCCCACGGCGTTGTCGATCGACTCCTGGACGGTGTCGGCCCACCAGATCTGCGAGCTCGCGTCCGGGGCGAGGGAGTCCGCACTGAGGGCGGCGAGCATCCGCTCCACCTCGCCGCCGCGCTTCAGATCGTTGCGCTCGGCGATGGTCTGGACGTCCGCGACGAGATACCGTCCCTGCGGCCACAGCTGCGAGGAGGTCAGCACCGCGAAGCGCCCGGCGATCACGAGCACGAACTCCGGGGCGTCCTTGCTGATCGAGAGGGCCGAGAGCACCTGCGGGACCGTGGTGAGGCGCTGCTCGTCGTCGGTGCCCTCGTGGAGGACCACGTCGGCCGGGAGGTGGCCGACCTGCTTGGCGAGGACGTCCTGGACGTCGTCGGCCGCGAGCGCATCCAGCATCGCGAAGGGCGCTTCCTCCACGCCACGCGTCGCGTAGCGGCGCAGCGGGCCGGTGGTGGTCACGTCCCAGCGGCCCGGGGCCCTGTCATCGGTGGCTTCTTCGGAGTATCCGAGGATCGTGCGGAGCTCGTCGGCGAGCGCCACGGACCGCTCCCCCAGCAGCTCCCGGCGCTCGATCGGGCTCGCGGTCCCGGGAAGGTCTGCGGCATCGGCCTGCAGGTCCAGCAGGCGGCTGACGAGTCCGTTGCGGGCGGCGGTGAACCGTTCGCGCGGGCTGTGCCAATCCGGATCCTCCTCCCCCGCGGCGCGCCACTGCTGGGTGAGCGCCTTCGTGCGGGCGGTGAAGGTCTTCGACGCGTCGTCGGAGGTGAAGTAGTGCTCGCTGATCCAGTCCTCGACCACGTACAGGGCATCACTGATCGCCACAGGGAAACTCCTCAGGCCTGGGGACGGGGGACGACGACGAGCAGCGGGCGCACGAAGGTGCGGTCCGGGAGCATCTCGGTGACGAGCTTCTTCTCCACCTCGAGCGCGTCACGGGTGGCGAGCAGCAGGGCGGAGGAGCCGCGGGTGCCGGCGGCGTCGGCCTCCCAGCGCAGCTGCTCGGCCTGCCAGCGCTCGACCCGCTCCTGCGCAGCGGCGGTGATGCTCGGGGCGATCTGCTGCTCCATGAACTCACGGGCAGTGGGCACGGCGGCACGCAGCAGCGCCTGGTACTGACCGGGACCCTCGACGGCAGTGCCGATCGCGTCCGGGTCCAGCCCGATCTCCTGGAACAGGGTCGAGGGGGCGACGTGCGGCAGGGCGCGCGGGGTGCCGTCGTCGTCGGCGATGCCGAGCACTGTCGAGGAGACGATCTGGCCGCGGGCGGTGGTGAGGGTGCCCTGGAAGATCACCCAGGGGCGGTCCACCTGGCCGTGGATCGCGAAGACCTCGCCGCTGGGGACGCCGGCGAGGATGCGGTCGCTCATCCAGTCCAGGACCGGGTGGAGCGGGCCCAGGAAGTGGACGTCGGGCCAGTTGGTGCCCGAGTCGTCGTCGAGCGCCGCGCGGAGACGGCTGTTGGCGACGTCGGTCCGGGAGGTCAGTCGCAGGGTCTCCTTGACCCGGCGGTCCTTCAGATAGGTCTGCGGGAGGTGGTCGAGGCGTCGGCCGAGGTCCTCGCCGGGGGTGAACTGGATCAGCCCCGTCGGCCGGTCGAGCACGAGGTCCACGCCGCCGCTGGTGACGGGTCGGCCGGGTTCGGTGTGCAGCTCGGTGAAGCCCGAGACCAGGAAGTCTGCGTCGGAGGTGAAGAGGCCGGTCTCGAAGGAGGTCTCCTGCGCGGCGCGGTGACCGTCTCGGCGTCGCGGCGTGGGGGCGGAGTCCTGGGCGAGCAGGCCCTGGAGGAAAGCGCCGAGAGGATGGACCTGCTCCACCTCCGGGAGCACCTCCCCGACGTCCTTCGCGCTGCGCAGCACGTCGATGAGAGCTCGCTCCTCCGCGGCGGCGTCGTACTTCTGCATGAGCGAGGCGGCGTCGCCGAGCTGCTCGTGCGCCTCCTTCTCGCGGTCCAGGAGGCGTCGCAGCACGTAGATGTCACCGTCGAAACCCTCGACCTCGGAGAGGTCCAGGAGCAGGGCCGTGATCTGCGGGGGCGTGCGCTGACCGTAACGATCGATGCGGCCGTTGCGCTGCTCGATCCGGATCAGGGACCAGGGGACGTCGAAGTGGATCAGCTCATGGCACTGGGCGTGCAGGTTCACGCCCTCCGAGGCGATGTCCCCGGTGATCAGCACGCGGATCGGCGAGGAGCTCTGCTTGAAGGACTCCACCACCCGCTGCTGCTCGACGTCGGTGAGGCCGCCGTGGAGCACCGCGATCTGGTCGTCCTTGAGCTTCAGATCGGCCAGCAGGTGCTCCCGCAGCCAGGACAGGGTCGCGACGCGCTCGGCGAAGACGACCACCCGCTCCGGGGAGGTGCGGGCGACACCCTTGTGCTTCAGGAGCTCGACGAGGCGCTGGTACTTGCCGGAGCGGGGCGAGCCATCGACCGGGATGCAGGCGTCGTTCAGAGCCGTGAGGCGGAGCAGGGCATCCGCCTCCGCGGCGTGGGCGCTGGTGGCCGGGACCTCGGCGAGATGATCCACCTCGACCTTCCCCAGCAGCTCCCGGGAGCGGTTGCGGAGCGTCTCGCGCAGCGCGATCGGGGAGGACAGGAACGCCTTGGCGAGCGTCCACGGGAACAGCTGCGCGCCGCGCCCGGACATCGGGCCGCGGCCGATGGGCGGGTGCGTCCAGGTCTGCGAGATCTCGTGGGCGACCGCGAGCTCCTCCGGGGAGGGTTCCACCGGCAGCATCTCGGGCGGGCGGCGCTCGGCCCAGTTCTCCCCCACCTCGTCCTTCACCGAGTCCGAGTAGCGGTGACGACGGATCATCAGACGCTGCGTCGCGCCCTCGGCGATCTCCCGCTTCGGGGACACGGCGGTGGGCTCCAAAAGGCTGATCAGCTGGGCGAAGGAATCGTTGGAGCCGTTGTGCGGGGTGGCCGAGGCGAGGACCAGCGCATCCGTGTTCGGGGCCAGCACGTGGGCGAGCTGGTTGTTCTGCGTGGACTGGTTGGTGACGTTGTGGGACTCGTCGATCACCACTGCGTCCCAGCGGTGATGGCGCAGGTCGTGGACGAAACGATCCTGCTTGAGGGTGTCCATCGAGATGATCACCTTCTCGAAGAAGGTGAACGGATTCCGGGAGGCCGGCAGCTGCTGCTTCACCTGCTGCACGCCCTCGGAGTCCAGGCGCACGAACGGGATCGCGAAGCGGGTCCACAGCTCGTGCTGCATCTGCTCGAGGACGTGACGGGGGCAGGCGATGAGGATGCGGCGGCCGCGGCCGCGCCGGATCAGTTCCGAGAGGATCATGCCGATCTCGAGGGTCTTGCCGAGGCCCACCGCGTCGGCGATCAGCAGGCGTGGACGGATCCGCTCGGGGTCCAGCGCCAGCTCCACCGCCTCGCGCTGGTAGGGCAGGTCATCGGCGAGCATCTGGGTGGAGACGGTGAGGTCCGCGTGGTCGACCGGGACCGGGGTCTTGCGGAGCGTCGACTCGATCCAGAGGCGGGTGCGGCGGTAGCGGGGCGAGGTGTCGGCGACGACGGTGGAGTCCTCGGGATGCTGGGGCGTGATCTCGTCCAGCGAGGCGTAGAACGAGGCAGTGGTGTCCTTGACGAAGTCGCTCACGCCGCGGACCGCGTAGAGGGGGCCGTCGGGGGTGTCTTCGACGGAGGTGACGAGCCAGGTCTCGTCGCGGACCTCGACCAGGGAGCCTGGGGAGATCACTCCGGTCTCTTCATTGACCAGTTGCGTGCTCACTCCGTGACCTCCCACTGATTGCATCCCTTTGTGACCTTACGGCACCCGAGCTTCGTGTGCTGATCAGCGACAAGATTCGGCTGAGCGAACTGCGCGACCCCGTCGCCGTGAGGTAGCGAGAATCGCGGGGTCATCCGTGCCCTCCCCCGAAGTTCCCCCGCCGGCGCGCGTCGTTCGCTTCGGACGCTACCCATAGTGCAGCGGCCAGCGCGACCAGCCCGCACGTGAGCACGTTTCCGACGATCCCAAAGAGCAGGAGTAGCGGCGCCAACGCCATCGAAGCGAGGACGTCGCCGACATCGCCCCGTGGCCGGGGAGCTCGCAGGAGGTACCAGCCGATGGCCAGAGCCATGCACAGTGTCGGCAGAGAGATCGCCCAGAGCGAGAGGAGCGCCGGGATCCCGTCAAGACTGGTGTCGACCCACCGGCTGACAGGGAACGAGAGCAATAGGGCCCAGAGGCCGCTGAGCACAACCCACCAGCTGAGGGGCTCGTCGGTGGATGACGGCTTGGCTGGAGCTTCCGTAGTTAAGGGCTTGCCATCAGCAGTCGCATCCAGTCGGACGGCAGAGCCGCGATTGGCATCACCGAAGCTTTGCCCCACCGTCGTCCGCGGTCGATCCCGCATCGCTCGCTGGTAGGAGAATGGCGCTTCAAGTGCGGAACGACGGTCCTCCGCGCTCCGCGACTGCTCCATACACGGATGCAGAGGCCACGGCTTGCCGATCGCGTCGAAGTAGGCGCACCCACCGCGCTTGTTGCGGAAGAACCAGACCGGTTCGAAGCAAATCGGGCATCGCGAGTTCGGATGCTCCGGATGCACGTTCTACGATACTGCGGAGCGAGTCTGGGCCGTTCGGGCGCGAACACGCGGCTGCCACTCTGTCGTCGCGGCGCTGAACGGACCGAGCCGTCCTGAACTGGACCAACTCCCCCGGTTCACCACATGGCTCGACACCCAATGGACCGCGCCGTTCCGGCCACGCCGCCAGTGCCCACTTCGCTGGTACCTGGCCACCCATTCCCCTCCAACGAGTCACACCCGCACACCGATCACTCGGCGCGGCCTGCGTCTCGGAGGAGCTTAGTTGAATCATCAGACAGTCGACGAACCTGTCGAGCTCTCAACCGTGGTCCTTCAACCATCACCGGACTGCCCGTTCATGATGACGCCCTGGTCGTGCGCAACGCCGTGCGGTACACATCGTTCTTTGTCGCGACGACGAGCCCGAGGCGCTTCGCGAGCACCGGATGGTCTTCCTGGAGCCGCTTGAAGATGCCGTTGGACTTCACGCGGGTGACGAGTTCCTGCAGGAGCAGGAGCTCGAACGACGCGGCGTCGGACCACAGAACGTTCTTGCGGTATCCGATAACAGCCCGTGCACCGGTCCTCTTGGCGAACTGCTGCAGCCGCTTCGGGTCCTCCTTGAGGGTGGAGCACGACGCGAAGTAGATGACCTTGCCGGAGCAGGCCCCCGCAAGCATGTCTTCCAGTTCGTCCATCGTGAGCGATCCGTCGTCGTCACCGCTCATGCTGATTGCCGCCGAATCTCCATGCATCGCAAGCCAGAGCACGGGAAACCGCTCGTACTCGGCAGAAGTCCACTTGGCGAGGTAGTACCCGAACTCGGAGACAGTGGCCACGTCCCGGTGGACCCACTGAGCCACACCCAAATGCTCGAGCAGCTCGAGCACCGGCCGCACGCTGAGACGACTCGTCAGGTCGTCGTCCCACTCACCCTCGAGGCAGAAGATTCCGGGCTGATCGTCGCGCATCGGTGCAGTCTCCTTCAGGGATCAGATGCAGTCACGCTATCCGCTGCTCCAGGCGCCCGAAACCCAGGACTCGAAAAGCGTCCATGCGGTAGGTCGCCTTCGTTAGCTGTTGCGGGTCATGAGGTTGTAGTCACGGGGTCGGGATGAAGGAACGGGTCCCTGACCGGCACGATGGGTGGTGCTGAAGCCGTCCATCTGCTGGAAGAGACCCGTTCCATGACCCACCGTAATTCGCCGCTGACTCCTGCAGGAAGACTCCGCCTGGTCCAATGTGTCGAAGATGATGGCCGACCCATCGCCCACGTCGCCGCCGAAGCCGGCGTCGCCCGCTCGACTCTGACGAAGTGGATCCACCGCTACCGCGACGACGGTGCCGAAGCCTTGGAAGACCGCACCAGCGCCCCAGCACGGCGACCCTCGCGGCTGCCGATCGAGGTCCTCGAGCTCATCGACACCTGGCGGCGAGACCGCAAATGGTCGGCCCGTCGCATCACCCTCGAGCTCGCCTCCCGCGGTCACCACTACTGCGTCCGGACCATCGGGCGCTGGCTGCAGCGGCTGGGGATCTCTCGCCGCCGTGACCTCGACCCGACCGGGGAGAACAACCGCGAGCCGGGAAAGATCATCGCCCGCTTCCCTGGCCACATGCTCCACCTGGACGTGAAGAAGGTCGGCCAGATCCCCGCCGGTGGCGGCTGGCGACTCCACGGCCGCGGCAGCAAACGGGCGCGCCAGAAGCGCGTGGGCTACACCTACCTGCACTCCGCGATCGACGGCTACTCCCGCCTCGCCTACACCGAAGCCCTCGGAAACGAGACCGCAGCAACCACCATCGCCTTCTTCAGCCGGGCGAGGGCGTTCTTCGCTGCGCACGGCATCACCCGTCTGGTCCGGGTGGTCACCGACAACGGCTCCAACTACCGCGCGAAGACCTTCGTCCGCACCGTGACCGCGCATGCGTCGCGGCATCAGCGGACCCGGCCCTACACGCCCAGGCACAACGGGAAAGTCGAGCGTTACCAGCGGATCCTCTCTGAGGAATGCCTCTACGCCCACGCCTTCTACTCCGAGAACGAGCGGCGCGAAGCGATCAACGTCTGGGTCCACCATTACAACTATCATCGGCCGCACACCGCCTGCGCTGATCAGCCCCCGGCCACCCGAGTCCACGAACGTGTCGACAACGTCATGACCTCATACAGTTAGCGTGAGAGACATGGCGATCAAGCGCGAGCTTCTCCAGTTCCAGACAGTCGAAGACCTCCTCGGACCGGGAAGGACCCCACTGCGGATCCCCGACTTCCAGCGCCCCTACTCATGGACACCGCAGCACGCCCGGCAGCTCGTCACCGATATCGCCGCAGCCCAGAAGCGGCGGCCCGATCAGCCGTACATCATGGGCACGATGATCCTGCTGAAGAGACCCCAGGAGGATCCCTTCGAGGTAGTCGACGGTCAGCAGCGCCTGCTCACACTGCACATGCTGCGGACCTTGCTCCGGGACGGCCGTCTGAGCGACCTCGCCATCGGATCGACCCCCATCCATCTCGTCTACCAGGAGCTCGCTCGGCTCGTCGAGGAGATGCAGGACAAGGTCGCCTACCAGGACTTCCTCGACACCCGTGCCCAAGTGCTGCGCATCGTCACCGACGACGAGGACGAGGCCTTCCAGTTCTTCGACTCGCAGAACTTCCGGGGCAAAGCGCTGCGCCCCCACGATCTGCTGAAGGCATTCCACCTGCGGGAGATGGTCGCGACCACGCCCGCCGAGCAGCGAGCCGTGGTCGAGCAGTGGGAATCGGCCGAGGAGAACGACCTGGATCGCCTCTTCGGGACTTACCTCGCACGCATCCACTGGTGGAGCCGGAACCTCCCCGCCCACGCCTTCACCGCGGAGGACATCGACCTCTTCAAAGGCGTCAGCCGATCCACACCACACCTCCCGGCCACCGAGTACCACCGTGCCGCGAAAGCTGTCCTGCCTGGAGTCCAGGAGTGGGCCCACCCGGAAGCCGACCAGCAGACCTCTCGAGATCTCCGACGCGCCCGTCATCAGCTCGACGCACCAATCTCCGCCGGCCGGTCCTTCTTCGACTTCGCCGCGTTCATGCTCGAGGAGATGAAGCGCTTCGAGAGCCTGCTGTTCCGCCGCGACACACGAACCGGCGAACCTGATGACGACCTCGCGATCTTCAGCAACGGAGCTCGGTTCCACTTCAATCGTGAGCTGTACATCGCCGCAGCGCTCTACTTCACGAACAAGTACTCCGAAGAAGACCTGCACAGCATCAGGCCACGCCTGTTCCGCTGGGCCTACGGGCCGCGCCTCGCCTATGAGCGCCTCGGCTGGAGATCCACCGACAACTACGCGCGTGGCCTTGCCGCGACCCGGGACGGACTCGCCGAGTTCAACCTCTTCGCCCGCATGCGCGACAGCCTCGATCCATCACACCTCGCACTCGAGAACCTCCCGATACCTCAGGCAGTCCGCTCCAAGAGCACCGACGACGACGCGCTCCAGACGATCCTTCAGGAGATCAGCTGACATGACGCAGACCTTCACCTCTCACGACGTCCAGGCGATCCCCGTCGGCCGACTATTCAACGATCCGGCCGATCACTATTCCGTCCCGCTGTACCAGCGGAACTACACCTGGGGTGAGGAGCAGATCCACCGACTAATCCAGGATGTGCTCGACGAGGCCCGGCAGGCCGAGCCCAAGGAGTACTTCCTCGGGAATCTCGTCGTCGCCCCGCCGAAGAACCTCGATGATCCGTTCGACGTGATCGATGGCCAACAGCGACTCACGACCCTCTACATCCTGCTGTCCGTACTGAGGCGCACGCCCGGATTCCCCGCACCGACCACCGCGCTGCAGCCGCTCACCTACGAGGCCCGCGACAAGGCGACGGCAGCGCTTCGCAGCGTAGCGCGCGGAGGCAGCACCGACAGGGACGCGGAATCCGACCTCGAGGATTCCGGGATCCGACGAGCGGAGGTGATCATCACCGAGCTGCTCTCCGATCCCGTACTGAGGCAGCAGCTGATCGACAACCGCTTCGTCGACTACCTGCTTACCGAGGTGCTCATCATCCGGATGCCCATCGACCGTTCCACTGATCTGAACCAGTACTTCGAGATCATGAACACCCGCGGCGCTCAGCTCAGCCCCGTCGACATCGCGAAGGCCCGCCTGCTGCGCTGTCTTCAGGACCCCGGTGACAGGGCGCTGCTGAACCATGTCTGGTCCGCGTGCTCGGACATGGAGCACTACGTGACCATGACCGCCACGGCCGGCGACACGTCCTGGCGCGCAGCAGTGTTCGGAGAGACCTGGGAACAGCTGCCGACCGACGACTTCGCCGAGTTGCGGGACCTGCTGGTCCTTCAGCGCCCCTCGACGTCGGCATCGGTCCCGGACACCACCAGCGCCGCGCCGTCCTCCGCGATGGAGCTGGGAGAGGCCATCACGCTCTACGCACGCACAGAGACCGTCCAAGAATTCACCGAGACGAGCGACAGCGAGCGGTTCACCTCGCAGATCACCTTCCCGACTTTCCTGCTCCACGTCCTCGCAGTGCGGCCCCCGGCCGGCGACACGACGTCTCTGGACCGGCAGCTCGACGACAAGCAGCTGGTGGAGCGCTTCACCCAGCGGCTCGAGGACCTCGACTCTGCCCAGCGCGAGGAGTGGGTCCGTAGCTTCACCACTGACTTGCTGCGCCTGCGCGTGCTCTTCGACAAGTACGTGCTCAAACGCGACGCCACCCTCACCTCCGGTCACGAGTCGACGAGCGACGAGGAGCCCGGCAGCTGGTCGCTCTACCGCGTGGTGCGCGGTGAATCCTCCAGCACCGGCACGGTGCGCTACTCTCCCCGATACCGTCCGACCCTCGCGAACGACGAAAGCGGTGCCGGACCGCGTTCGCTGCAGCGTCGAATACTCCTTCTCCAATCCGCGCTGCGCATCACCTACACCTCTCCCCGCACGATGCACTGGATCACCGAAGCGCTGCGCTTCGCACTGGACCGTGCAGATCGAGGCGAAGCCATCACGGCGGAGGGGCTGTACGGAGTTCTCCAGCGGCACGCGCTCGAGCGGCTCGACGCAGCGCTGCATCCGGATCCGGAGATGTACTCGGTCGGCCCCGACGGGCTCCCGCTCGGCTTCGGGATCCCCCGGATCGTCTTCACCTATCTCGACTACCTGCTCGTCGAGAGGGAGAACCGGTGGGACTTCACGTTCAGCTACCGCACGTCGATCGAACACTTCTCCCCCAGCTCCGAGGACGCCGAGCATGCCTCTCCCGCAGAGCACGTCGAGGACCGGAAGCTGCTCAACTACCTCGGCAATCTCGCGCTCGTCACGGTGAGCACGAACTCGAAGTTCAGCAACTACCAGCCCGTCCACAAGGCGCAGAACCAGGCCGCTCGACGACAGAGCGTGAAGCTCGATCTCATGGCACGGCGTGCCCTGCTGGGGAGTTGGACCGATGCCGACATCCTGGAGCATCACGAGGACATGTCGGCGCTGCTGTTCCAGGCGCTCGGGCAGGAGCCACCGGAGCTCAGAGCCACGAACGATCCGAGGTCCGGAGACCTCGACAACGCATAGGGTCGAAGGATGGATACACGAGTCCAGTCACCCGGCCAGCTCTTCCAGCTGACGCAGACTTTGGTGATCCCCCTGTTCCAACGTCCATATGTCTGGTCCGAGGAGCGTCAGTGGGTGCCGCTGTGGGAGGACGTCGAACGGCTCGTCGAGCTCCGGAGAGGTCAGGCACCGTCCGCTACCCACTTCCTGGGGGCCGTCGTCATACAGCAGAGTCGTGGCCAGATGGGGTTCGCCGCCGAATACTCCCTGATCGACGGCCAGCAGCGACTCACCACTATCCAGCTCCTTCTCAACTCCGCGAGCATCGCTCTACGGGACGCTGGTCAGCCGATCCCTGCGACCAACCTCCGGAAGCTCACGCTGCACGACGAGGAACTCGGCTTCAGCGGAGCAGAACGCCTCAAGGTTCGACACACCAACGGAGACGCCCAGGCATTCCGGCAGGCGATGCTCACGGACGCGCACGCCGACGTCACCGTGGAGTCACCTGTGCCTCCGATCCTGGCAGCGCATCAGTTCTTCTACGACCGCGTCACCTCATGGCTCGCCGACGGAGCGGATGACGATCTCGCCGCTCGTGCGACAGCACTCGCCATGGCACTGAGCTTCGGCTTCGAGATCGTCGTGATCAGTCTCAACACCGATGAGGACTCCCAATCGATCTTCGAGACGCTGAACGCCCGGGGCACACCGCTCACTCAGGCAGACCTGGTGAAGAACCTCGTGTTCCAAAAGCTCGATGCCGAAGGGGCGGAAATCCATCGAGCATACGAGCAGTACTGGCGACTGTTCGACGAACCGTTCTGGACCAAGGAGGTGAGACTCGGGCGGTTCACCCTCCCCCAGGTGTCATTGTTCCTGAACCACTGGCTCGTGGCAGAGACGGGCGAGGAGGTGCGCACGCCCGCGACCTTCGCCCGGTTCAAGCACTGGCTCGAGTACGAGAACTCGAGGCCGGTGCGAGAGATCGTCGAGACGCTCCACTCCCGTGCAGTGGAGTACCAGGAGTGGGTGACGTCCGCGGCAGCGAGCGAGGGCGCCATCAGCACTGTCGAGCTCTTCTTCTACCGGTCGCTCGCAGCTGGCACCCGAGCCACGACGCCCCTCGTCCTCTGGCTCTTCGACGCCGCCAACGGCGTTCCCCGAGACATCGCTGAAGAGGCGCTGACGTGGTTCGAGAGCTGGGTGGTCCGGCGTGCGATCCTCGGTCTCTCCGCCGGCGACATCTCGAGGTCGGTCGCTCAGCTTATCCGCGATCTGAAGGAGATCGCTCCCGCTGATGCCGCTTCCACGCTCCAGGAGGTGCTCATGCGGTGGTCGACCCCGGCCACCTACTGGCCCACTGATGACGAGATGGAGCGTGTTCTCCACACCGCACCTCTCTACCGCTCGGTGTCCCGCTCGCGGCTGCGCATGGTCCTGGAGGCGATCGAGGACGACGCCCGCGGATACACCACCGGTCGAGGCTCCTGGAGCGGCGGCCGGGTACCCCGGGACACGATGAACATCGAGCACATCCTCCCCCAGCAATGGCGACAGAACTGGGCCGTGGCCACTGCGCAGGAAGAGATCGATCGGGACGAGCACGTCCATCGACTCGGGAACCTCACCTTGCTCACCACCCAGTTGAACTCATCCGTCTCGAACCGTGCGTGGTCGGGGAAGCGCGAGGCGCTGACCAGGCATGACGTCCTGCTGATCAACCGTGAACTCCGCGACGCCGAGGAATGGACAGAGGCAAGCATCGAACGCCGCACTGCAGACGCCATCAGCGCGGTCCTGCGCACCTGGCCCGTGCCGGAGAACCATACGGCGACCCGGGTCATCACCAGCCGCGAGGCCGAAACCTCATGGATCGACTTCCGCCATGTTGTCGCAGTAGGACTTGTCGCCGAGGGCACGCGACTTCGTGCCCGGTCCCCGCACGACGCGAGCGCAACCGTGCTCGCCGACGGCCGTCTCCAAGTGAACGGCGAGGTATTCGACAGCCCGTCAGGGGCAGGGCAGTCCGTGCGCCACGGCGCGACGAATGGATGGCAGTTCTGGATCCTGCCCGACGGCCGCCGACTCAACTCGCTCAAGGAGCCTTACCTGCGCCTGCTGGAGAATCGTCGAACCGCAGCACGGGAAGACGTCGAAGGGTGACCTCTCGCGAGGCGACGGCCAGCGCCTGACACCCGCCGGTCAGGCGTCATCACCCGTCGGCTCCTTCTTCGCCCGGCGCGGAATCATGCCGCCGATCCGCCCTGTCACCTTGGCCGCCGTATCCTTCGCGGCCGAACCGGCGCCCTTCACCGCGTCGGCCGCATGCCGTGTCGCGATCCGTGGATCGCCCTCGTCATCGGCCACGTGCAGCAGGCGGAGGTACTCCTCGGCATCGACGTGGGGCGGCGGCAGCTCCCGCAGATGCCTGATGAGCCGTCCGGACTGCACTCGCAGCGTGGCGTAGGTGAGCCCTCCGGAGAGCACGCCGCCCGCCACCGGCACGACCTTCGTGACGGACTTGGCGAAGCTGTCCTTCGTGAGCTTGACGCCGATGACCCGCAGCACCTGCTTCATCGGCGTGTACCAGGCGGTCTTCGTGAGAGCGACCCCGGTGATCTGCTTCTGGATCGCCGGGCGGGCCACATTCGCTGCGAAGGTCGTGACCGTCGCGGAGGCCCCGCCGACCCCCATCATCACGCCGAGGAACGCGGCGAGCTTGCCCAGGGTCTCGTCGTCGATCTCGTCCGTGTCCCCGAGGAACGACGTCCACCCGTACAGGTACGCAATCTTCTGCATGATGCGGAAGGCGTGCACGTAGAACTGGGTGATGTCACCGGGGATCGTTCCGAGCATCGCGAATCCGCCGGGGAGACCTGCGGCGAACGACATCGCCGTCGATTTCCGGGTCTCGAACTCGACCACCTCTGCGGCGATGCGATCGAGCATCCGGGGCTCGATACTCGCGGCAGCAGGGTTCTCCATGATGGCCCGGGCGATCGTGGCATCGCCGATGCCACGCTTGTGCAACTCAGCACGCAGGAAGTGCTCCCGGTCGATCTTCACTCCTCGCAGTCGAAGGACCCGCGTGAGGAATTCGCGGGCGAACTCCTCCGCCTCCCCCTTCTGGGACTCAGGCAGAGAATCCACGACGGGCGTGGGGTCGTCCACGACATCGTCCTCGGCGTCGAGGATCTCCTCCACAGCCTTCTGTGCTTCATCCTCTGCCATCGCCCTGCTCTCTCGTCCTGGCCCATAGCAGGTGCCGGGGCGTCAGCCTCAGACTATCCGCGTCGGGGACAACTGGGCCGGGCTATCAACGACAACTACTTGCCTCACACCCACAGCACAGCGTTACTGGTACCCATGACCCCGACACCGCCCTCCATCACCCTTCGCCAGCTCGCCTACTTCGCCGTCGTCGCGGAGGAGGGCTCCCTGACCGCTGCCGCCGAGCGGATCCACCTGTCGCAGTCCGCGCTCTCGACCGCGGTCAGCGAGCTCGAGCGGCAGCTCGACGTGCAGCTGTTCATCCGGCATGCCCGAGGCCTGTCGCTCACGCGGGACGGCGAGCGCGTGCTCGCCGAGGCACGGGCGCTCCTCGGCGATGCCGATGCGCTGCAGCGCAATGCCGGCCGGCTCCAGCACGAGCTGACCGGCTCGATCGTGGTGGGCTGCTATCCCACGATCCTCTCCTCGCTGCTGCCCCGGGTGATCGCGGAGTTCACCACGCAGCACCCTCGCATCTCCCTGGATATCAAGGAGGGCCACCAGGACGATCTGCTCACCTGGCTCTCCACGGGCCGGCTCGACCTCGCGATCGCCTACGACTACCACCTTGACCGGGAGCTCGCGGACAGAGGGTTCTCTTCGACGGTGCTGGCGCGTATCCCTCCGTACCTCCTGCTGCCGCCGGACCACCGCTTTGCCGGGCGGGACACCGTCGGCCTCGCGGAACTGATCGACGACCCCATGATCCTGCTCGACACGCCACCCAGCGCGGACTACTTCCGCTCCCTGTTCACCCGCACGGGTACGGAGCCGAACGTTGCCTTCCGCAGTTCCAGCTACGACTCGGTGCGCGGCCTGGTCGCCCACGGGCTCGGCTACTCGATCCTCACCCAGCGGGCTCCCCACCCGGTGGCCGCCGACGGCGCGCCCTACGTCGCGCTCGATCTGGCCGACGACTTCCCCGCCCTCGAGGTCGCCGCGATCGTCCCCGCCGGGCGTCGGCTCAGCCGCCGGGTCCGCGCCTTCATCGACAGCGCCGCGCAAGACCTCACCCTCAACCCGACCAGGGACTGAGCCGACCCATCGATCCCATCGATGGCAGGCACCGATTCTCTGCGCTGGTCCCCGCCGTCGCTGCCTCTTAGGCTCCCCTGACATCACCTGGCGCTGGAGCTCGTTCCATCGCCCCGTCGGCGAAGGAGCTGAAGACCGTTGGAGAGTGCAGGAACGGTACGGGTCGTCGGCTCCCTGAACGTGGACACCACGTTCGAGGTGGAGCACCTCGTGGAGCCCGGTCAGACGATCCTCGCCCGCGCCGTCACCCGCTCCCCCGGCGGCAAGGGCCTCAACCAGGCCGTCGCCGCGGCACGGCACGGCAGTGCGACCCGCATGATCGGCGCGACCGGTGCCGACGAGAATGCCGCGCTGCTGCGTGCGGCCATGGCCGACGTCCCCGGGCTGGACGCCGCGGCGGTCGCATCGCTGGACACCGCTCCGACCGGTGAGGCGATGATCCAGCGCGACGGTGCCGGGGAGAACTCGATCATCGTCTCCTCCGGCGCCAACGCGCAGCTCACCTCCGATCAGGTCTCCCAGCAGCTCACCGCTGTCGGCCCCGGCGACGTCGTGGTCTGCCAGCTCGAGGTGCCCACCGAGACGGTCGCGACCGCGCTGCGCCTCGGTCGCGCGGCAGGAGCGCTGACCGTCCTCAACGCCGCGCCCGCCGCACCGGTCGCCCACCTCCTGGCCGACGTCGACCTGCTCGTCGTCAACGAGTCGGAGGCGAGAGAGCTGCTGGGCGGCGCCTCGGGCTCCCCCGCCCGGGACCTGTTCGAGCGCTTCGGCTGCACCGCCGTGGTCACCCGCGGGGGCGCCGGCTCGGAGCTCTGCGACGAGCACGGCTCCGCCTCAGTCCCCGCCGGCGCGGTCGACGTCGTCGACACCACCGGGGCGGGCGACGCCTTCGTCGGCACCCTCGCCGCCGCCCGGGCACGCGGCACGGCGCTGCGTGCGGCCTGCGAGGAGGCCTCGGCCGCCGCCGCACACGTCTGCACCGTCCCGGGCGCCTTCGCCGACGCGACCGGCGCCGTCCTCTCCCCCGCCTGACCCCGCCACCGACAGGAGCCTCTCCCCGTGGAACACCTGATCATCGACTGCGATCCCGGCGTCGACGATGCGCTGGCCCTCATGATGGCCCTCGCCTCCGACGAAATCGTCGTCGACCGGATCACGACCGTCGACGGCAACGTCGGCCTCGACCGCGTCGCTCACAACGCCGCGACCGTGCTCGAGCTCTGCGATCGCACCGACGTCCCCCTGCACCGCGGCGCGGACCGTCCGCTCGCACGGGGGCCGATGCCCGCCTCCCGCGCCCACGGCGGCGACGGCCTCGGCGATGCCGGCTACGCCACGGAGACTCCATGGGCGGATCCCCGTGGTGCCGTGGAGGTGCTCCTCGAGGAGTCCGCCGCGGCCCCGGACGGGATCACGATCCTGGCGCTGGGCCCGCTGACGAACCTCGCCCTGGCCGTGAAGCACGATCCGACGTTCCCGCAGCGTGTGCGCCGCCTGGTGATGATGGGCGGCGCCGAGTTCACCGGCAACGTGACCCCGTCGGCCGAGTTCAACGTCCTCCACGACCCGGAGGCGGCGGAGGTCGTCTTCGCCGCCGGCTTCCCGCCGATCGAGATGATCGGGCTGGACGCCACCCGCCAGGTGTTCATGTCCCCCGGGATCCGTGAGCTGGTCCGCCAGCTCGGCGGCACCACCGGCCGCTTCCTCCACGACGTGACCGCGACGTACGTGGACCACTACTGGCGGAAGTACCGCGAGGTGGGTGCGGAGCTGTGCGATCCGCTCGCCTTCGCCCATCTGATCGACCCGGACCTGATCGACATGGTCCCCGCCCGGGTCGAGATCGCCACTTCCGGTGTGTGCGACGGCCGGACCGTCGTCTGGCGCACCTCGCGCTACCGGGACCAGGAGCCGAACGCGCTGGTCGCGACGAGCGTGGATGCTCGCCGCTTCTTCGACGCCCTCCTGTACTCCCTCTTCCCCGAGCACACGGCGGAGATCGCCCACGTGCTCGACCGCGAACTCTCCGTTGGAGGAACACGATGACCCTCGCCCGACGCGTGAGGGAGGACTTCTCCCTCATGGCGATCCTGATCATCCCGATCGCCATCGCCATCAACTTCGTGGGCGGCTCGCTCGCCCTCGCCCTGAAGCTGCCGCTGTACCTCGACTCCATCGGCACCTTCCTCGTCGCCATGCTCGCGGGCCCCTTCGTCGGCGCCCTCACCGGCTTCCTCAGCCTGGCGTTCGTCTCCGCGACCGACCCCACCACCCTCCCCTGGACAGTGCAGGCCGCCGCGGCCGGCGCCCTGATCGGATGGCTGGCCCGGCGAGGTCTGTTCCGCCGGGCCGTCGGCGTAGCCCTCGCCATCGCACTGGTGATCGCCCTGTCGGTGGCGGGCGTGGTCCTCATCCGGATGCTGGTCTTCGGTGGCTTCAACACGACCGGCTCGTCCTTGATCGCCGCCGTCATGGTCGCTGCCGGGATTCCGATGCTTCCCGCCCAGATCGCCTCGTCGTTCGTGTCAGAACTCCCGGACAAGACGCTCTCGATCCTGCTGGCGCTGGTGGTGATCCGCTCGATGTCCGATCGCTACCTGATCAAGTTCTCCAACGGCCACCTGTTCACGGCGCATTCCCGGCGCGCCCGGCGCGGTCGGCCCGCCGCCGAGGTCACCGACGGTGTCGAGACGCTCCGGCTCGCCCCGCTCGAGAGCCCCGTCCAGTACGGCTCCTACGACCGATGGCGCGGCACCCGCCCCACCGCGAACCCCGCGACCACCGCGAGCACTGCGACGTCCGCGCCCGCCGCGACTCCCGCGAGCGCTGCGACCCCCGCCCGTCCCCACGAGGAGGTCCGACGATGACCACCACCGCCAGCCCCGCCGACGGCGTGCGCGTCGACGCCCCGAGCAATCCGATATTGCGGCTGAACCCGATCACGGTGCTCACCGTGCTGCTGGCCGCCTGCGCGATCTCGTTCTTCTACGGCTGGCAGGTCACCGTCTGCCTGATCGGCGCGTACCTGCTGACGGCGCTCGCCGCGGGGCGCCTCGGCCGCTACCTTTCCCTGTGGCTGCGCTCCGTGGTCCTGCTGTCCGTGGTGGTCTTCGCGCTGCAGGCGCTGCTCTACCCCGGCGAGACCGTGGTGTACGAGCTGCTGTTCCTGGACATCACCGCCGAAGGCATCGCCAAGGGACTGCGCATCGCCACCATGGTGATGAGCATCGGCAGCGCCCTCATCCTGGGCAGCGTCCTGATCGACATCCGCCGCATGACCCGGGCGCTCGAGCAGCGCGGCACCTCCCCGACCGCGAGCTACATTGTGCTCTCCACCATCACGATGATCCCGCAACTGCGCTCGCACATGATCACGATCATGGACGCCCAGCGGGCCCGTGGCATCGAGACCGACGCCTCCGCGCTCGTGCGGGCGAAGGCTTTCGTCCCCACCATCTCGCCGCTCATCCTCAACTCCATCGTCGGGGTCGAGGAGCGGGCGCTCACCCTCGAAGCGCGCGGGTTCTCCTCGAAGGGGCCCACGACGAGCTTGGTCCGCATCCCCGACACGGCCGTCGACCGCACCCTGCGCGCTCTCACCTACGCGGCGATCGTGATCGCCCTGGCAGTAAGGATCTGGCTGTGGATGCAGTGACCATCGAGAACCTCACCTACACGTACCCCGAGGCCCCCGGGCCCGCCCTGCAGGACATCGACCTCACCGTCGGGGCCGGCGAGCTGGTGTCCGTGGTCGGGGCCAACGGCTCCGGGAAGTCGAGCCTGTGCCAGGCGATCCGCGGATTCATCCCGCACTTCTTCGGAGGCGAGATGACCGGCCGGGTGGAGGTCGACGGTACGGACATCATCACCCAGGAGATCGGCGACCTCGCCGGGACCGTCGGCTTCGTCTTCCAGAACCCGTTCACCCAGATGAGCGGCGTCGCCCGGACCGTCTTCGGCGAGCTCGCCTTCGGTCTCGAGAACCTGGGGATCGCTCCGGCCGAGATCCACGAGCGCGTCGAACGGATCCTGGACGACGCGGGCCTACAGGGCCTGCGCGACCGGGACCCGATGCAGCTCTCCGGCGGTCAGCAGCAGCGGGTCGCCCTGGCCTCCGTGCTCGTGATGGACCAGCCCGTGCTGGTGCTCGACGAGCCGACCTCGCAACTGGACCCCGCCACGACCGACAGCGTGTTCGAGCTGATCCTGGCCGCCCGCGCGCGAGGCCGCACGATCGTGCTGGTCGAGCACAAGATGGAGCACGTGGCCGAGCACTCGGACCGCGTGATCGTCATGGACGGCGGCTCGATCGCCCTGGCCGGCACCGCGTCCGAGGTGTTCTCGGATCCTCGGTCCGAGGCCCTCGGCACCCGGCTGCCCGAGAGCATGTACCTGCGCCGCGCCCTGGAACCGTCCGGGCTGCGCCTCTCCCCCGCCCCGCTCCGGCTCGAGGACCTGCTGCACGAGGTCGCTGCCGGCCTCGGCGTCCCGCATCCCACCACCGCACCGGAGGTGCACTGACATGCCTCTCGTCTCCCTCGAGCACGTCTCGTACAGCTACCCCAACGGGTTCCAGGCCGTCGACTCCGTGAGCTTCGGCGTCGAGGCCGGCGAATCGGTGGCGATCATCGGCCAGAACGGGGCCGGCAAGACGACCACCGTGACAATGATCAACGGCCTGCTGCGCCCCACGAGCGGGACCGTGCGCATCGACGGCACCGACACGGCCCGACAGACCGCCGCCCAGACCTCCCGCCGGGTCGGGTACGTCTTCCAGAACCCCGACGACCAGATCTTCAACCCCACCGTCGCCAAAGAGGTGGGCTACGGCCTGCGCCGTCTCAAACTCTCCACCGCCGACCGGGACGAGCGGGTCACCCGCGCCTGCGAGGCCGCCGGGCTCGGCGCCGCGATGGGCACCAATCCCTACGACCTGCCCCTGTCGATCCGCAAGTTCGTCGCGATCGCCTCGGTGCTCGCGGCGGATCCGGAGGTGGTGATCCTCGACGAGCCGACGGCCGGCCAGGACCTCGCCGGGCTGCTGCGCCTGACCGCGCTCATCGACCACCTCCAGCAGCGGGGCAAGGCGATCATCACGATCTCCCACGACATGGAGTTCGTCGCCCAGAACTTCGATCGCGTGATCGTCATGGCGGACCGCGCCGTGGTCCGCGACGCCCGGGCCGACGAGATCTTCTACGACACCCGCGCCATGGACCGCGCGAGCCTGCGCCCGCCGGCCCTCGCCCAGGTCGGCGCGCTGGTGGGGCCCGAGGTCGGGCTCGACATCGACCGGCTGAACGCGGAGCTGGCCTCGCGCTCGCACGCTGCCACCTCCCGTTGATCCCCTCACCCGCCATCGAACGGAGCCCCATGACCGCCTCCCTGCCAGAGTCCACCGAGGTCGTCGTCGTCGGCGCAGGCCAGTCCGGCCTCGCCGCGAGCGCCCACCTCACCCGCCAGGGCATCCCCCACCTCGTCCTCGAGAAGGCCGACGTCGCCGATCGCTGGCGCCACGGCCGCTGGGACTCCCTCGTCGCCAACGGACCGGCCTGGCACGACCGCTTCCCCGACATGGAGATTCCCGGGGTGGGTCCGGACGAGTTCGCCACCAAGGACCAGATGGCCGACTACTTCGCCGTCTTCGCCCGCCGCATCGACTCCCCCGTCCGCACCGGCGTCGAGGTGCGCTCGGTGACGCGTCGGGACGGGGCCCCCGGCTTCCTCGTGAAGACCGACCGAGGCACGATCGCCGCCGGCAGCGTCATCGCGGCGACCGGGCCCTTCCAGGTCCCCGTCGCGCCGGGCATCATCGGCGAGGACCTGGTGCCCCACCAGATCCACTCCGCGGACTACCGCAATCCCGAGCAGCTGCCCGAAGGTGGCGTGCTCGTCGTGGGCGCCGGCTCCTCGGGCGCCCAGATCGCCGAGGAGCTCCGCGCGAACGGGCGCCGGGTGCACCTGTCCGTCGGCCCCCACGACCGGCCCCCGCGCAGCTACCGCGGCCGCGACTTCGTGTGGTGGCTCGGGGTGCTCGGCAAGTGGGACGCGACCGCCCCGGATTCCGAGCACGTCACCATCGCCGTCAGCGGCGCCCGCGGCGGGCACACCGTCGAGTTCCGGGAGCTGGCCGACGCCGGCATCACCCTGGTGGGGCGCACCGAGCCGGCCGCGGACGGCCGGCTGCGCTTCGCCGGCGACCTCGAGCGCAACATCGCCGCCGGGGACGCGAACCTGCTGGGGCTGCTGGCCGAGGCCGACGCGTACTGCGCGGCGAACGGGCTGGATCTCCCCGAGGAGCCAGGCGCTCATCTGCTCGGCCCGATGCCCGCCTGTGTCACCGACCCGGTGCGCACGCTCGATCCGCGCGCGGCCGGCATCACCTCGATCATCTGGGCGACCGGCTACCGGCAGGACTTCAGCTGGCTGCAGGTCGACGCCTTCGACGAGACCGGCCGCCCCGCCCACGAGCGCGGCGTCTCCACCGAGCCCGGCATCTACTTCCTGGGCCTGCCGTGGCTGTCCCGCCGCGGCTCGAGCTTCATCTGGGGCACCTGGCACGACGCGATGCACGTCGTCGACCACATCGAGACCCGGCGCCGGTACGCGCGGTACTCACCCGACCTGCCCGCGTCGCCGCCCCGTTCCAAGCCCGCACCGCGACTTCTGGAGGAGATCGCCCGATGACCACCCATACGCGCATCCGCCCCTTCACCACGAAGGACACCTACCCCGAGCAGAACCTCGACAACGACCTGTGCCAGGCCGTCGTCGCCGGCGGCGTCGTCTACCTGCGCGGCCAGATCGGCCAGGACCTCGACACCCGGGAGTCCGTCGGCGTCGGGGACGTGGGGGCCCAGGCGGAGAAGGCCATGGCCAACATCGACTTGCTGCTGCAGGAGTCCGGCAGCCGCCTCGCCGACATCGTGAAGGTGACCGTCTACCTCACCGACATCCGCTACCGCGAGACCGTGTACCGGGTGATGGGACGCTGGCTGCGGGGCGTGCACCCCGTGTCCACCGGTCTCGTCGTCGATGCACTCGCCCGCCCCGAATGGCTCGTGGAGATCGACGCGACCGCGGTGGTCAGCGACCCGGCAGACGATCACGAGGCGGTGACCCGGTGACCTTCTCCCTCGTCGCCCGCGACGCGCGCACCGGAGCGCTGGGCATGGTGGTGAGCTCCTCGAGTCCGGCCGTCGCCGCCCGCTGCCTGCACCTGCGCGCCGGAGTCGGCGCCGTCGCCTCCCAGAACGTCACCAACCCGGCACTCGGCGCCGCCGTCCTCGACCGGCTCGAGGCCGGGGAAGCGGCGGACGCGGCCCTCGCCGCCGTACTGGGGACGGAGCAGCACGCCGACTTCCGTCAGCTCACCGTCGTCGACGCAGGAGGCCGCACCGCGGAGCACTCCGGCGAGAACGCGCTCGGCACGCGGGCGGCTGCCGTCGGGGACCAGTGCGTCGCCGCCGGCAACCTGTTGGCCGACGAGGCGGTGATCCCCGCGATGGTCGCCGCCTTCGAGGCCGCCGACGGCGAGCAGCTCGAGCACCGGCTGCTGGCCGCGTTCCGCGCCGCCGTCGCAGCCGGCGGCGAAGCGGGAGAGATCCGCTCCGCCGGCCTCGCCGTCGTCGACGACGTGCCCTGGTGCACCACCGACCTGCGCGTCGACGACGCCGAGGACCCGCTCGGCGAGATCGAACGGCTGCTGGCGCTGTGGATGCCGCAGAAGGCGGACTACCGCCTCCGCGCGCTCGACCCGACGGCCGCACCGTCCTACGGCGTCCCGGGGGACGAATGAGCACGGAACGGCTCCTGCACGCCGTCCAGGCGGAGGTCGAGGAGCGGCGCGAGGAGCTGGTCGGGATCAGCCACCATCTCCACGCCCACCCGGAGACCGCCTGGGCCGAGCACGCCTCCGCCGCGTTCCTCGCGGAGAGCCTCGACGCGTGGGGGTTCGAGGTGACCCGGGGTGCGGCGGACCTGGCCACGGCCTTCGTGGCCGAGCACGGCACAGGGTCCAGGACCATCGGGATCGTCGCCGAGTACGACGCGCTGCCGGGCCTCGGCCACGCCTGCGGCCACAACGTCATCGCGGCCGCCGCGCTCGGCGCAGCCCGCACCCTGCAGCCCGTGTCGGGCGAGCTCGACCTGCGGATCCGCGTGCTCGGCACCCCGGCGGAGGAGGGCGGCGGCGGCAAGATCCCGATGCTCGAGGCCGGCTGCTTCGACGGCCTCGAAGCGGCGCTGATGGTCCATCCCGGCCCGGCAGACGCCGTCCTCGCCCGCCCCCGCGCTGTCGCGCACTTCGACGTCGAGTACCAGGGCACAGCCTCGCACGCCGGGGCCTACCCGCACCTCGGGGTGAACGCCGCCGACGCGTTCACCGTCGCCCAGGTCGCCATCGGGCTGCTGCGCCAGCAGCTGTCCGATTCCCTCCGCGTCCACGGCATCGTCCAGGAGGCGGGCACGGCGCCGAATGTGATCCCCGGCAGCGCCCGCGGATCCTGGTACGTGCGCGCGGACACGCTCGAGGAGCTCGACGTCGCCTTCGAGCGGGTGCGCGCCTGCTTCGAGGCCGGAGCGATCGCGACCGGGTGCTCGTGGGAGCTCACGGAGACCAGCCCCCGCTACGCCGAGTTCCGCAACGACCTCGAGCTCGCCGAGATCTTCACCCGACTCGCCGCCGCGCAGGGCCGGGACATCAATCTCGCCGAGGACGGGCCGCGCGGCATGGCGACGGCCTCGACCGACATGGGCAACGTCTCCCAGCGCGTCCGGGCGCTCCACCCCTACCTGGGCATCGATTCACTGCCCGCGGTGAACCATCAGCCCGAATTCGCCGACGCCGCCGCGACGCCGGCGGCGGACCAGGCCGTGCGGGACGGGGCGGTGCTGCTCGCGCAGACCGTGGTCGAATTGCTCGCGGGCGGGGTGCGCCGGGGCTGAACAGGCCGCTACCTGGAGCTGAGCGGCACGCCACTGCACTCCCGCACTGACACTGATCAGAGAGGGGCTGGCGGGCGACCATCTCAGCGAGCTTGTCGCGAAGGGCTCGCAACTTGTGCAGTGCGGCTAGCGTGATCCCACAGGAATGAGGAGGGTCCGTGCTGCCACAGACAGTCCACAAGGCCGAAGAAGACACCTTTGAATGGGTGTGCGGCGGGATCATCGAGAACATCGCCGAGGATCTCGGGATGGCTCCCTCGAGAAGGCCCGTGCTAATGGCCCCCAGTCGGGACGGCGGGGTCGAGGCGAAGATCTCCACGAGCTCCGGAGACCTCGCGATCCAATGCAAAGCGTTTGCATCCTTCGCCGCCGAGGTCTTGAGTGTCATGGAGTCCTTCTCTAGCTTCCTCGCCAGCCCGGAGCACGCCGCCGTGACCACCTACGTCTGGTGCTCCACCGCGCACAGGACCAGCGGCGCAGGGCGCGGCACGAAGCGCACGACGGGAAACGACTCCAAGTCAGCGAAAGCGCTGCAGGAGATGTCAGACCTCGCTGCCGCGGAGAACCGCGATGTCGACGTCATGGTGCTCTTCGCCGAAGACATCGACAGGATCATCCGCGAGCATCGCCCCGAGTACTTCCGCGTGATGGCCGCCCTGTCGCCGATCCGGCTCGAGGACATCTCGAAGTACTCACTCGCCAGAGCAGGAGAGATCCTCTCCCGTCTCGGCGACGACGACGTCCCGCAGCTCCAGTACCCGACCCACGAGACGGCAGAGGTGCTCGACCGAACTGCGGCGGCATCAGCCCTCCCTCATCACGTCGACGTCAGCGGGCTCAAAGAGGCTCTCCACGAGGTCGACTCCCGGGCGCGAGCGGTCACGCTCCCAGGACCACACCAGCCCCGCCACAGCGACGGTGCCGAACGCATCCGTGAGATCGGAGCACGACTCACCCTCGAGAACTCTGTCCCCGCGGGCGCCCTGGCACCCGAGCTCCATTCCCTGGAAGACGCTGCGGAGAGCGCAGCCGACACCGCGATCTCGTTCCTGAGGGAAACACTCAGCGCACCTCGAGACAACTCCCCCGACCGGTTCGAACTCGACATCCTGAAGGACAGGGTGCGCAGATACGTCCGAAGCCTCATCATCCTGCTCGAACGCGTCGAGCCCCTGATCGCCACCGCTGACGCGGCTGTCTCCGGCGGTCTCCTGATCTCAGGGCAGTGGGGCACCGGCAAGAGCTACCAGCTCGCTCAGTTCACCGTGCGTGCTCTCGCGGCCGGGACACCGGTCCTGCTGCTGCGAGCACGCGACTTCACGCTCTCCGACGCCCCGATCCTGGCACAGCCTTGGCGAGGGAGCTTCGAGAACGAACGGGCCGAGTCCTCGGAGATCGCCGCCATGCTCGACCACATCAGTCACCGCGCAGGACGGCCGCTCCACCTCGTGATCGATGGCCTCAACGAGGCGGCGCTGCGCGACCTCCCCTCCGCGTTGGAACGCCTCCGCGAGGTGCTCTCCAGGAACCCGAACATCCTACTGATCATCTCGAGCCGTCGAGACATGATGCCGCCCGGCGACACCCCTCTCCCGGAATGGGAGCACTCCTCGCCGGATCGCGTGACGATCTCCCGCTCGGTGGAGCGCGCACTCGGCGCACCTCCCGGCACTCGCTGGCGCACGGCGCTGTCGAACCCGCTTCTCGCCGCCGTCGCCGTCCGCGTCCTCGCCGCACGCGGCGAGGACTCGTCGCATGCAGTCGGCACCACGGCGCTCCTCGATGCCTGGGTCAACGTGCTCGCCGACGAAGGCGCACAGGCCCTGGACCTGACGGAACGTGCGATCAGGAGCGTGATCGATGCCGTCGCAGAAGCACGCGGGACCACAGCGGTCACCGATCTGGCGGCGTCGACGCACCTGGCCGCCGATCAGGTCGATGCCGTCGTCCACCGTCTCGGCGGCGAAGGGCTCCTGGAGTGCGATCCCGTGACCGGATCGGTGCGCTTCCGGTTCGAGGCGCTCCATGACATACACCGCGCTCGTCACGCGATCCGTCGCGGCGAGATCGATGCGCACGTCTCCGCCCAGGACGAGGACCGCCGGGAATGGCTGCTCGGGGTGATCGCCGAGCTCCTGCCCACAGAGGATCCCCCTCGCGAGCTCCCGGACGTGCCGCCTCGGGAGGTCGCCAGGGAAGCGATCGACATCGCCTACGCCCTGTCCTTGAGCGCACGGGACGACTCGCGATTCACCGCACGGACCGAGAAGCACGCGGAGCGACTGCTCCGTCAGGGTTCGGAGGCGAGCAAGCTCATCGTCTGGTCCGTGCTCAGCGCTCCGCGCCGCCGCACCCTCGGGATCGCATGGCTCGCCGAGCTGCTCGGTCGCCTCGACCTCCCCCAGCGATCGACGTTCTGGCCGCAGACGCTTGAGAACCTGTGCGACGGAACCCAGGACAGCCAGCAGCGGATGGAGGATCTGCTGAGCTGGTACGCCATCGAGGGATGGCCGGCGTCATCCCCTGGAGACGCCCGTACCTCCATGGAGCTTCTCGCCTGGATGGGATGTGCCGGCGTGAGGTCGGAGCTCCCCGCCTTCGCGATAAGCAGCCTGACGGAGCTCCTGCACAGCCACTCGGAGCAGCTCCGGCCCGCGGTCGACACCCTCCGCTCTGTCGATGACGACCATCCCCTCGATGCCCTGCTCACGGCCGCTGCCGGTGTAGTCGGTCGATGGCCGCACTCCCGAGCTGCGGAGATCGTGCGCGAGGTCTGCACCGGGATGCTGGAGGACGCCGACCGCCCCGCGTCGTATCGTGCTCTCGCCGCGCTCCACTCGGCGACCGGGTCCGAGTGCCCCATGCACGAGTTCCTCGCCAAGATGCTTCCGCCGACGCCGCCGATACGCCGGTTCCAACGGCGCACGTTGATCCCCGAGGACGACCGCGCGATGTTCGCGGATGGACGTTCCCCGAGTGATGCGGAGCGATTCGAGGCCGGCATCCTCCGGTCTCTCGGCGTGTCCTGGAAGTTTCGCTCCACGTCATTCCGAGACGATGCCGAGGATCCCGTGGCCGAGCACGTGCTCTCGCTCGTCCGTGGTCGGTGGCTCGCCAGGCAGTACGCCGACCACCCCACGGGGGCGCGGCTCTTCTCCTTTCAGGAGGGCGTCATCAAGGCGGGATCGCCCGAGAATCCCGCCGGCGAGCGCCTCATCGATCCGTCGGACGCCTGGGATGTCTACCCTGACCCCACCGCGCCCCTGTCGACCATGCTCTGGAACTCCGACGAGGTCCGACCTGAGACCTGGTGGGCCGTCGGCGTTCCGCACGAGACGGATCCGCAGCCAGAAGTACTCGTCGTCGATCCCGAGGGCACCGAATGGTTCGTCGTCGACGGGATGTTCCGTCACCTCGCACCGTCGAGGACCGACCCGCCGACCATGCCGACGCTCAGACTGGGCCGTCAGCGGTGGATGATGCGTGAGGACGACGGTCGACCCCTTCCAGGCCGTACTCGTCACGAAGTGGTCCACGTCGAGAAGGCAAGACTGACGCCACCGCTGGATCCCACAGGTGACGCGACACCGCGCCATGAGCGCCCTCGAACGCTCTATGCGCAGTGCTTCTCCGTGTTGTCATCGGAAGGCGAGCTCGTGCCGACCCTCCATGACGTCGATCCCGCTCCTCTGTCCGCAGACCTGCTGCAGCTGCTGGGCGCTCGGTGGACGGGGTGGCGGCTCGACTGCGTCGACGCGCAGGACGAGCTCGTGATCACGGATCCCGCGACGGGTAGGGATGCACCCCATGCTGTTCTCGTCCACGCCGATGCCCTCCGCCGAGCCCTCGAACGCACCGGACGTCAGCTCCGGGTCAGCCTCACCACCACGGACCTCCATTCCGGGCACCATCGAGGACCGACCGACCGGACGACCGACGTCACCATCAGGTAGTCGCCCGCCCATGGGGGGTCACCGCCGAGCCGCCACCGCAACCTGCGCCGTCGTCCTGATCCGGTAGATGCTCGAGGTCGCGCAGATGTAGAGCGTGCTGCCGTCGGCCCCGCCGAAGCAGCAGTTCGCGACCTTCTCCGGCACCTCGATCTCGCCGAACTTCTCCCCGGCAGGGGTGACGACCTGGACGCCGGTGAGCGAGGAGGTCCAGATGTTCCCCTCGGTGTCCACGCGGAACCCGTCGGGAAGCCCCGACCCCACTTCCACCAGCTCACGGCCGTTCTTCGCATGCCGTCCCTCGACCACGTCATAGGCGTGGATCGAGTGCCCGCCGGGCCGGTCGGGGTTGGGGTTGTCGCGGTCGGGCGGGTCGATCGAAGAGTCGGCGACGTAGAGGATCGATTCGTCGGGCGAGAACGCGAGCCCGTTGGGCGCCTCCACGTCGATCACCACGGGGCTGAGCGAGCCGTCCTCCGGATCGAAGCGGAACACGTAGCGGTCCCCGTACTCCTCCTCCCCCGCATGCTCCTCGATCGGTCGCTTGATCCCGTAGGAGAGATCGGTGAACCAGATCGTCCCGTCGGACTTCTCCACCACGTCGTTCGGCGAGTTCGGGCGGGCGCTGCTGAAGCGGTTCACGAGGACCTCCGGAGCGTAGTCGGCGCCGGACGTGGAGGCGGAGCGGTCGATCTGCACGGCGCGGCGCCCGTGGGAGCACTCGATGACCGAGCCGTCGCGGGCGAGGGTGCGACCGTTGGTGTATTCGGCCTCCACGCTGATCTCGACGGTCGTGCCGTCGGCCTCGGAGAACTACAGCACCCGGTTGCCGGGGATGTCGCTGAAGCGCAGCACGCCGCGAGCCGAGATCCAGGCCGGGCCCTCGACCCAGGTGAAGCCGCTCGCGACCTTCTCGAGTCGTGCGTCGGGGGCGAGCAGGTGGTCGATGCTCATGAAGGGTACTTCCTCGTCGTCGACGGACGACGGATGGGGTGGGTCAGGCGGCGGCGTCGCGCTGGGCGACGCGCACGGTCTCGGTGATGCGGGCCAGGGGGATGAAGCCGATTCGGCAGATCAGCGCGAGGATCACGTAGTGCCAGGTGAAGCCGAGCTGGGTGATCACGATGCCGGAGACCGCGGAGGCGAAGATCCCCGAGACCCCGAGGGCCACGCCGATCATGATCCCCAGCGCCGTGCCGGCGGCGCGGGGCACCGAGTCGACGAGCGGCGCGTAGCCCACCGGGAACGGGGCATTGCGGAACAGACCCCAGATGAGCAGGATGATCCAGGCCGTGACGAGGTCCTGGAGGACGATCATCGCCAGCAGACTCCCCACCCAGCCGACGATGAGGAAGGCGATCGAGAACTTCCGACCGAGGCAGTCCGAGAGGGTCCCCCACACCACCTGACCGATCCAGCCGGTCAGGCCCGAGGCGCCCGAGGCGCCCGAGACCAGGATCGCGTCGGAGACGCCCATGCCCATGTCCATCAGCTGGGTGGTCAGGAAGGTGACCACGCCCGCCTCACACCACAGGAACAGGAAGCACAGCACCACGGCCCAGCGGACATTCGCATGCTCTCCCCACAGGGCACAGCTGACGATCTACCCGATGCCTGTAGGTCTTCGGGCCTTGCAGGCATGCTCCTGGCAGACTGGTCCTGTCACCACCACCGGAATGTCGAGCTCGCACGCGTCCGTCGGCGACGCATGAGGCAAGGGGGATCATCATGACAGAGACCGACCGCATCGCCGAGGACGCCGCCGCCGACGTGATCTGCGACGTCCTGGATTCGCTGGTGCGCGGAGGCTTCACCCTCGACGACGAAGAGCTTGCAGAAAAGATCTCCCAGCGCCTGCCCGAACCGTCTGCCACTGACCCTCGCCCTGTGCGCGCAGAACCCGCCGCTGTGCATTCCATCGCTGTGCAGGGAATCCGCTCTTTCGGGCCCGAGCAGATCCTCCGCCTTTCCGAGGGATTGACCATCGTGTACGCCGGGAACGGCAAGGGGAAGACGAGCCTGTCGGACGCCTTCGAGCTCGTCGCCAAGGGCGCGACCACGCGGAGCAAGGGTCTCCCCCAGGCCATGTCCGAGGTGAAGGACAAGGACCACATCACCCACCGAACCTTGGAGGGAACTCCAGATCCCGAGCATCCGCCGCGCGTTACGGTCCGATACCGCCGCGGGGAGCAGCTGGTCGACTGCGAGTGGGCCGACTTCGACACCCCCGCTCCCCGCCACCCCGACCTACAGGTCCTGCCCCGTCGCCTGCTGCGCGAGCTCGTGAACGCGAAACGCACGGAGCGTATCGAGCCGCTCGGTGCAGCGCTCGGACTCGCGGAGACCAGCGCGAGCTGGACCGCGATTGCGAAGGCGCTCGGGGAGAAGGCGAAGGAGGCCAGCGAGGGCGGCGAGCCGTACCTGCAGTTGCTCGAGCGCGAGGTCGCGCTCGACGAGGAAGAGGACGCTTGCGTCCCCGCGCTCGAGCGATGGGCAAGGGAGCAGAAGATCCAGCCGGAGAACCTCCCAAACTCGCCGTCGGCCGATCCATGGCGGCAGCTCGCCTGCGAGCTCGAGGCGGCGACAGATCCGGATCCCTTGGGCGCGCCGCTCGACTCCGAGACCGCTGCGTTGCTGAATGCGTTCGTCGAGGTCGCCGAGCCCGATGAGCATTGCCCCGCCTGTGCGCAGGCACCGGTACCGCAGGCTCGCCTCGACGAGGTGAGGGCGTTACTGGACGCCTCGGAGGCGGCTGCACGGAAAGCTGCAGAGAGAACAGCGCTGGCACAGCGTCGCGATACGTTCGCCGCCCAGATCGCGGGCTGGCTCGCCGCGACCGCCCCTCCGGAGCGGCCTGACCGCCCGGAACCCGAGGACTGGCGGCAGGCGCTCACCGTGCTCCACGACGCCTTCACGCAGAGGGAGCAGCTCGACGTGGCGCCTTGGGCGCGAGGAGTGGCGGGCGCCCTTGAGCGCCTGGACGTGGCCCGTGCCCAGATCGCACAGACCGCCGTGGACGATGCAGACCCCGCTCGTCGCCGCGCCGTCGACGCGATCACGGCCGACGCCGACGGGACGCGCAAGGCCCTCGACGATCTGAAGGTCCGCCGCGTCGCCCTCGCCCCCATGCTCAAGCGCGCTCAAGCGACGACCAAAGCCCTGTTGGTCACCCGGGTCAAGGACGAGTTCGTCGAGCTCGAGGGACCGATCAACGACTGGCTCGGGATCCTCGGACCCGAGGGCACGCCGCGCATATCCCTCTCCGCGAAGGCCACCTCCGGCCGGCCATCGCTCGACCTGCTCGTGGCCGGCCTCGCGGACGGCGCCACGGCGCCGCATGCCACCGGGTATCTCTCCGACGCCCAGCTCGACATGCTCGGGATGTCCGCCCACCTCGCGCGGATCGAGCGCGATCATCCGGGCTCGACGATCGTGATCGACGACCCCAGCGACATGCTCGACTCCACGTCCCGCAAGTCCCTCGCGAGCAAGGGAATTGAGCGCCTGCTCGACGGTGGCGGCCCTCCGGCGCACCAGGTGCTCGTGCTCACCCATGACGATCAGCTGGTGCGCGATCTGTGGGACGGGCACCGCCACCGCAACCCTGCGACCGTGCAGGACACCATGGAGATCCACCGAGACCAGGATGGTACGGACAGCTACTCCGTCCTGACGTCACGCGGCACCGCACAGGCCGTGGCACGCGCGCTCAAGCTGAAGAAGGACTACTGGGATCAGCATCAGGACCGGCTGTGGTTCCGCGCCGCCTTCGCCGCGCACACCCGGCAAGCCGTCGAGATGTGTGCGAAGGACGTCGACATGCTGCTGGGGCAAGCGGGGCTTGACCTGCATCCGGAGAATCGCGCACCGGACGAGTCCAATTTGCTCGGCTCGGTCAGTGACAGCGTGCTCGCGACCCTGCGGGAGACCGTGGACCGGTGGTGCGATCACGGACGCCACATTCCCGCGCGATGCCAACTCGGCGAGTTGTCGGACCTGCTCTCCAAGAGCTCCACCAAGTTCCTGAACTCGGGCGCCCATGCCGACGTCGTCCTCCCTGAGGCCACCTCCACGTGGAACGTCCTCGAGAGAGTGGAGAAGCTCGCGGACCAGCTTGCCACCTCCGATGGTCACCCCCGGTCGAGCTGGACCACGCATTCGCCCTTGGCGAAGGCACTGCGCACTGGCCAGGACTGCCCGAGCTGCCTGACGCCGTCATCGTGAGCGTTGGAGGACGGCGTCGCCCCGCCTGTCTGCCCTGGAGAACATACTGTGACGGGAGAGACAGACCTGGTGCGGAGATCACCGTCCGTACCTGAGCAACGGCCCGTGAGCGGAGGCGACATGGCGATCCTGTACCGAGCGATCTGGAGTGACCCGGCGAGTGAGGACTCCGCCGAGCGCTTCACCCGCATGAAGGACCACGCCTGGTCCTGGGCCCATGAGGGAGAAGTGGCCCAACCCCTCCAGGATGGGCCGACGAGTCATCCACTCCGTCAGGGCGGCACCCGCGCGATCGCAGTGCGCGCCTTCACCACCCCCGAAGGAGTGGATGCTTTCGAGCTCGCCACCGAGGACGCTTCGACCACCACCACGACCATCTGGTCCACCACGGTCCGCCTCCTGCACGGGACAGACGAGCTGACGGTCCTGGTAGAGAACCGGATGGACTCTGACATCCCGACCGAGGAAATCTCCCGCGGACGACCGCGGGTGGTCCACCACCTGCTCCAGGAGTCGACCGCTCCCACCTTCGGGGGCAGCCGGGTGGCGGGAGAGGTGATGCCCTTCCCCGCAGCAGGAGTCGGCGTGCTCACCGAGGTGCTCGCCTCCGACGACCGGGAGATGCCTGTGATCGTGTGCACCGAGCCCGACGGGCAGGACGCCGACACCTGGGGGAAGACTGCGGAGGTCATCGCGAAGCGTTCCGAGGGTGTCGCGCTCGTGGTGACGCTCGACCGTGCTGCGACCGCGACGCTCGCCGAGGCTCTCGGCACGAACGCCGTCCACAGCGGCGGGATCCGGGTATACCTGCCCACTCCAGTCACACGCTGGTCCGAGGGCCGCCAGCATCGCTTCTACTCCGCCCGGCGCCTGCACGAGAGGCGCGAGATCGTGATCGACCGGGTGGTCGACACCGTCGCCGAGCTCTCGACACGGCGCCGCATGCCGCGGGCGTTCCGCGTGTTCTCGGACCCTGTGCTCGCCGCACCTGTGCTGGAGGACGGAGCCGCCAGCGCCGATGTGCTCGCCGCTCTCCGTGAGGAATGGAGCGAGCTCGTGGATCAGGCCGAGAGCGATCTCCAGGGGCTCGAGACCGAGCGCGATGCGCTGCGCAGTGAACGGGACGATGCCCAGGAGGAACTCGCCAGTTCGATCGCGCATCTGAATCGCCTGCGCGAGGTGCTGCGCGAGGACGGCAAGGAACATCTCCTCTTCGCCACCGAGCACGACACTGGAGACACCATCCCCGACACCGTGGAGGACATCGACGAGGCCATCACCGCCGCACAGGGCTATCTGCAAGAGTGGCTCGCCGTCCCCGACGGCGCGCGGCGGGACCTCGCGAAGCTGACGACCACTTCCAACGCCTCCGCCTGGGGGAACACGACGTGGCGCGGACTGCGCGCGCTCGCGGGGTACGCCCGTGACCGGAGAGAGGGCTGGGAAGGTGGCGGGTTCTGGCAGTGGTGCGAGAGCGGACGCCCCGGCACCTGGCCCGCCACCGTCAAGAAGCTGTCGATGACAGAAAGTGACTCCGTGGTGCACTCGAGCCGTCACTACGACGCACGACTGTTCCCCGTGGAAGAGACCTTGAGCAGCGATGGGCGGATCCACATGGTCGCCCATCTGAAGATCGCCGAGGGTGGCGGGAATCTCGCACCACGGGTCTACTTCCTCGACGACACCGGGGGTGCTACCGGGAAGATCCACGTCGGTTTCGTCGGCCCGCACTACCTGGTGCCGAACAAGTCGACGAACTGAGACCGCGGGCTACAGGGCGAACTCGATGGACTTCCCCCTCGGCTTGCCAGTGCTCGATCGGTTGCACATGACCAACGCGCGCGTGCCACTCTGCGTCGCACCAGCGCGTTCTGGAACCGGTCCGCTCTCCGCCTCCTGCTGAGGCTTGGTGCGGGATGTCGGTCCCCTTCGACAGACTCAGAGACATCCCGGCTGCGAGCAGAACGCGGCCACCGCACCGAAGGCAGGCATCATGTTCCCCACTCGTGAACTGAACGACGGCTTCGAGCGCCTTCTCGAGCGCGACCGCGTCCATCAGCTTCTCCTCGAGGCACACCCCGAGCTCGAGGACCGCATCGAGGTGGATAACGCGAACCCCATGCTCACGATCCCCTCCGGACGCGGCGGCGCGATCATCCTGTGGAAGGGTGACCACGCGGGCATCATCCGGTGGCGCATGGCCGCGCCGGGCAGAGAGGGCGTGGCCGTCGTGGAGCCGGATTCGATCGAGGACTTCCCGGGGTTGGTGGCGGAGGCCCTCGCCGAATAGTGGACAGGTGGCGGCCGCCCGCGGACGACGCGAGGATATCGCCCGTCCTCCCTGTCGTCGACGTCCTTCGTCAACGAATCGCCCCGGGTTCGTCAGAGGCTCGCAAGCGCCGCGTCGACGGTTGCCAGCACGGCCTGACTGCGATGGCAGGTGTCTTCGGGCTCGAAGGGCGGCATCATTCCGATCACTCCGTGCAGTCGCCGGTGATTGAACCAGTCGATGGCTTCTGCGATCGCGGCTGCGACCGGCAGCAGCCCCGTCAGGATCTCGGACCAGAATACGGCCTCGACGTGCCGCTGGAACTTCGGGTGTCCGGGAGAGCGAAGCTCGGGTCGTATCGCTCAATCCGCTGACAGTTGACCACGAACCATCACCCACCTCCGAGGTCACGGGGGTGCTGTGACGTCCAGTTGAACCCGCCGTCGCGTCAACTTGTCAAAGCGCCTGACTCACGACACGCTGTTGCCGTAGACGGGGCCGCTGTTGGCCCGCAGTCCCACGAGCCGCTTTCCCTTGATGTCCCGAAAGTTGTCCTCGCTCGGATCGACCAGCGGAATCACGACTCTCGACCGATAAGGTGAGCCGAGGCTTTCCCAGTCGGAAATCGGTTCCCACCTCTTTTCAGAGTCGACTCGCCAACTCCCGAGGACCACGTTGCCACCCCCCTTGAGCAGCGCCACCAGGTGCCGGATACCTGGTCGTTTCGCCGCGGAAATGTTCCAGTACTTCTGTGCGCGCGTTGCGAACGACGCTGCCTCCCGCCCCCCGAACGGGGTCGGCCGCACGTCCATCTCCGCAGCGGAGATCGAGACGAACACTGCGTCTCCTAGCTCCTCAGCATGCACCTCACCGTCCCTGAGGGCGATCGCCGGGCCGAGCTCTCTGGTCGACACCACTCCGGCGCGGTTGGTTACGAGGCCCGGCGACTCATCGTCGACGACAACCTCCATCCCGGCGAACGAAGCCACATGGATAGCGACCGCTTCCGCTTTCCGCGCGTCCGCGCGCGAACTGAAGGGCTCCACGGTCTGCAGGATCACCGTGGTCGACTCCTCACGCAGCGCGTCGGCGTCAGCGTTGTGCTTCCCGAAGATCCGCTCCAGGCTGTTACCTATCCCTATATACACCTTCTTCTGTTTCGCGTTCTCGAAAATGTACAGCCAACATTGCGCCATCGTGATTACTCCCATTCATCGGCTCCAGTGCAGAGCTGTGGTCACTCCCAGATGGCCATCCTTTCGCACCTCGGCTTCGGTGCGCCTCACGACCGCGACCGTCTCTACCCACGGAACAAAACCCAGGGCGTTTCATTCGAGAGTGCTGCGGAAAGTCCACTCGAAGGATCACACGATGGCCGCGTCCACGTCCGTGACGATCACGGCGACCACCGCGATACACCACTATCCGGGACTCAACTCACCGTGTTGGATCCGTTCAATGATCCTGGCACCGTCCAGTTGATCGACGACCCCCGCTTCGAACCCCACTTCTGGGCGGTGACGCTGCTGGACGGGTTTCGCCCGCCGAAGCTCGAGGGCTCCTGCGAACCCCTGGGGCCAGCCGCGATGACCTGCCTACCAGCATCCCCGACTGTGGGGGCACCTTTGACACCGTGCATGATCTGCGTCACATCCATGGAGCCGACCCAACTGTAAACACCAGCTCTACATCAGCGACGACAATATCATGCCGACTAAAACGCCTGGTCAGAGTGCCACAACTCCTCGAGCGTGAAATCCGATTGTGGGATCGTGGAGAGATCTACAAACGAAAAGGAAAGACGCCATGAGGAGTTTCAGGCACTATCGACATCGGTACACCAGCGCAGTGGTTGCAACCGTGGGACTCGCGTTCGCGCTGGCCATGGATCTGGGCATCCCGAACATGGATGGCTTCACCGCAGGTTTCGGAGTGTTCGTGGGAATCTGTGCAATCGTGTTCGCGGGCGCGATCGCCGATGAGCAGATGGCTTCCCGTCGCGGTCAGTACGTGAGCCCGGCCATTGCGGCCCCGCGAGCTTTTCCCAGGGGCGCGCATAGCGCCAAGCGTCGGTCCAGTTGGCCGCTCGCCGCTGCGAAGCCGCGTTTCAGCCCTGCGCGCTCGAGGCGGTCCCGCTGATGGGTCGATGCGCGCGCAAAAACGGACCGGAGTCGTCGAGTCGGTCGCCCGATTGAGTCCCGCATTGTGGTGCAGCGCGGTGGTTCCGTGATCGTCCCGGACATGGACGCGGCCACCGCGCTACATCCCTCCAAGGAACTCCACCCCACTCGACGCCGCAGCGGATCAGGGGCGCGTCTGCATGGCACTGATCGGCCAGATTCGGCTGCTGTTGTGGTCCACGTCGTCACCCTTGAATGTCGTGCAGTCGCCTACGTCGTCCTCGCATTCACAGCAGATTCGTGGACCGACGCAGGGAATGGGTAGAGTTCCCCACTCGGGAGGCATCACCGTGAACAGGCTGCGGGGCAGGCGTCTGCCGTCCGCGCCGGGCACGGTCACCCGGTCTGTGCGGGCGCTGACTCGTCCTGCAGTGCCCGGTGCACCTCCGCCGCTGCGCGGGACATCGTCGGGGTCACACCGAGGTCGTCGAGATAGCCGGCCACGGACTCCATCTCCTGATGGCGGCGGGCGGCGTGCAGGACGCTGCCGCGCAGGAAGCGATCGATCGTCCCCTGCCCGTCGCCGGAGAGCTCGCGGGCGATCTGCCCTCGGATCCACTCCTCGTGCCCGGCAGCACGGCCGGCGCGCACCGCCTCGGTGACAGCGGCGGCGAGGCTCTTCATGAACACGCTGCGCACCAGCTTGTGCCCCATGGCGGCACCGATCTCCCCCTCCACCACCTGCACGTCCGCGCCGAGCGTGCGCAGGATCGGCGCAAGGGCCCGTGCGCCCGGGCCGGCGGTCATCAGCGGCGTGCCCGCTCCCAGCTGCACGACGGGCCCCAGGATCGCCACGTCCGCCGGCCGCACCCCCGGTACGCACGCGAACACACCGGTCAGCTCCTGCTTCGCGGCGGGCGCGGCGGAGGTGAAGTCGGCATACAGGGTCCCGGGGCGCAGTGCCGGTGCGGCCTCCCGCGCCACAGAGAGCCCCACGGATGCCGGGGTCAGCGTGAACACCATGTCAGCGCGCTCCACCGCTGCCTCGAGATCGTCCAGGACGGTGAGTCCTTCGACCGCGCCTGTGCTGTACGGGTCGTAGCCGAGCACCTCGTGCCCGGCGGCGGCGAGCGCGGCGCCGTAGATGCGGCCCACCTCCCCGAGTCCGAGGATGGCGATGGTCGTCGGTGTGGCAGCGGCGTCGGTGTCCGGGGTGTGCGGGGTGCTGGCTGCGGGCATGAAGGGTCCTTTGCGATGCAGTGGGTGTGGGAGCGGTCAGAAAGGCAGGCGGAGGGCGAGCACGTCGCAGGGGGCGTGGAGCAGGACGTCCTGAGCCACGCTGCCCATGAGGAACTTGCCGGTGCGGGTGCGCTGGCGCAGGCCGATCACGACGATCTCCGCCGAGATCTCCTCGGCGGTGTGGATCAGTGACTCCGACGCGGTGACGGCCTGGGTGATCTGCCGGACCTCGGCGTCGATCCCGGCCTCGGCGACGTGTTCGCGCAGCCGGTGCAGGTCCGCCGCGGTCGCCAGGCCCCGGTCGGCGCAGGCGGAGCCGGTCGCGGAGTTCAGGATCAGCAGCGGACTGCGTCGTCGCTGCGCCTCCGCGCGCGCGGCGTCGACGACGAGGAGTCCGGCCTCGGTGGGCGTGAATCCGGCGAGCACCGTCATGACCGCACCTCCGCGCCGTCGGTCGCGGCAGTCAGCGACTGGTCGATCCACTCCCGAGTGGCGAGCTCCTTGGCCTGCTTGGCCTCGGCGGCCTCGGCGATGGCCTCGGCGGATTGGAGGGGGACGACGACCACGCCGTCGGGGTCCCCGACCACGATGTCGCCGGGATGGACCGCGACTCCGCCCACCGCGATGTCGATGGACAGCGCGAAGGGTCCGTCCTTGTAGGGGCCGGAGGGGGTGCGGGAGCGAGCGAAGACCGGCATGTCGTACTCGGCCAGGCCCTCCGCGTCGCGGACGGCACCGTCGATCACGAAGCCGCCGACAGCGCGGATCTTGGCGCGGCCGGCGACCAGCTCGCCGATCAGGGCGCGGGCCTGGTCCCCGCCGCCGTTGACGACGATCACGTCGCCGGGGCGCACCTGCTGCAGTGCCTCGTGGATGCCGCGATTGTCACCGGGACGGGTCCAGACGGTGAAGGCGGGGCCCACCATGGTCGCCCCCGGCCAGGCGGGCTTGATGCCGGGGTCCATGGCGCCCAGGCGGCCCATCGCGTCGGCGATGTTCGCGGACGGCAGCCGACGGAACCGCTCCACCAGGGTGGGGGCGGGCCTGTCGGGCGCTGCGCCGGCGAGCCGCCCGCCGGGGACGGGAGCAGCGGGTGCGGGGGCGTCGGTCGGAGAGGAGACTGTGGCGCCGGTCATCACTTCGCCTCACGGACCAGCGGGTACAGCTCCTCGAAGAGTGCCTGGGTCTCGGTCCAGTACTCGGCGTACTCCTCGCTGTCCTTGTACGCGGGGGCGAGGCCCTGCTGGGTCATCTTCTCCTCGAACTCGGGTGTCGCCATGACCTCTCCCATGGCGTCGGAGACCGTGGTGATGACCTCGTCGGGGGTGCCGGCAGGGAAGGCATAGCCACGCGAGGAGGACAGGGAGACATCGATCCCGGCCTCGGCGAAGGTGGGAACGTCGGGGACGAAGTCGCTGCGCTCCTCGTCCATCACGCCGATGATCCGCAGTTCGCCGGATTCCTGCAGGGACTGGAGATCGCTGATGTTGGCGAGCAGCAGTTCGGTGTTCCCGCCCAGGAAGGCGGTGGTCGCGGCGGAGGCGCCGTCGGCGAAGTGGACCGGCGCGATCTTCGCGCCCGTCGCCTTCTCCAGCATCGCGAGCGCGAAGTGCTCGTTGCTGGCCACACCGGTGGTGGTGGCGCGCAGCTCACCGGGAGCGGCCTCGGCGGCGGCGATCAGGTCCTCGGGGGTCTCGATGTCGCTGTCGGGTGCGACCGCGATGGCGGTGGGGTCGATGACCTGCAGGGCGACCGGTGCGAAGTCCTCCCGGGTGTAGGTGGCGCCGCGGCTCTCGTCGATCACGGTCATGATGGCGGAGGGGAAGTTGATCGTGCTCATGGTGTAGCCGTCGGGCTCGGACTGCGTGAGCTCGGTGTAGGCCAGCTGCGAGTTGGCCCCGGGCTTGTTGACGACGGTGAACGAGGTGCCGAGCTTCTCCTCGAGCGCGGTGGCCATCAGCCGCGCCCCGGTGTCGGTGGAGCCGCCGGCGGAGAAGCCGACCACCAGCGTGATGGGCCCCGTCGGGTAGTCGACGCTCGCGCCGCCGCCGGAATCGCTGGAGCCGCCGGAGCCGCCTGAGCCGCCGCCGACGTTGGCGCAGCCGGAGAACAGCAGGGTCGCGGTGAGACCGAGCGCCGGAGCGGCGAGGGCGCGGCGCGAGATGCGGGGTGTGGAGGACATGGAACGTTTCCTTTCAGGGTGGGTACTGCAGGGGCGAGCCGCCTCAGACCTCGGCGTCGACGGGCAGCTCTGCCCTTCTCTTCAGACCGGCGCCGAGGATCGAGGCGAGGAGGATGGCGGCGGCGATGATGAGGAAGACCAGCGACAGGGGCCGGTCCAGGAAGATCCCGAAGTCGCCCTGGGAGATCTGCAGGGATTCGCGCAGTGCGCTCTCGATGAAGGGACCCAGGATCAGGGTGAGCACCAGCGGGGCGACGGGGACGTTGACCTGGCGGAACACGAATCCGACGACGCCGAAGAACACCATGACGTAGATGTCGATGACGCTGTTGTTGACGGCGTAGGAGCCGATCACGATGAAGGCGAAGATGATCGCCCGCAGCACCGAGTACGGGATCGCGAGGATGCGGGTCCACACCCCCACCAGCGGCACGTTCAGCACCAGCAGCAGCAGATTGCCCACGAACAAGCTGGCGATCACCGTCCAGACCAGGTCCGGTGCCTCGACGAACAGGCGTGGGCCCGGGGTGAGACCGTTCTGCAAGAACGCGCCCATTAGCACGGCGATCGCCGGGGAGGCGGGGATGCCGAGGGTGAACAGCGGCACGAAGGAGGCATTGCTGTGGGCGTTGTTCGCGGTCTCCGGGGCGGCGACGCCCTCGATGGCTCCCTTGCCGAACTCCTTGCCGTGCTTGGAGATCTTCCGCTCGGCGCTGTAGGCGAGCAGGGAGGAGATCGCCGAGCTGACACCGGGGATCAGGCCGATGATGCCGCCGATCGCGGTGCCGCGGGCGATGGTGGGGGCGCTGCGGCGGAAGTCCGCGCGGGAGGGGATGAGCTCGCGCAGCGAAGGGGCCTTGGGACGGGCCGACGCACCGCCGGCGCTGGCCAGCAGCTCCCCCAGGCCGAAGATTCCGACCAGGACGGGGATGTAGCTGATGCCGTCGAAGAAGTGGGCCTGGCCGAAGGTGAATCGGGGCAGCCCCGCGACCGGGTCGATGCCCACCATGGCGATCAGCAGGCCGATGGCCGCGGAGATCATGCCCTTGAGCACGGAGCGGCCGACGAGCCCGACCAGCAGCGCCAGCCCGATCAGCACCAGGGAGAAGAACTCCGGTGGTCCTACCCGCAGACCGAGTCTGGCCAGCGGCTCGGCGGCGACGACCAAGCCGATGGTGGCGGTGGTGCCGCCGATGAAGGAGCCGATGCCGGCGGTGGTCAGGGCGACGCCGGCGCGGCCGCGCTTGGTCATCTCGCAGCCGTCGATCGCGGTGATCGCGGATTCTCCCTCGCCGGGGATGTTCAGCAGGACGCTGGTGATGGTGCCGCCGTAGGCTCCTCCGTAGAAGATGGCGGCGAGCATGATGATGGCACCAGCGGGGTCCATCGCCATGGTCAGCGGGATCAGGATCGCCATGCCGGCGGTCGAGCCGATGCCCGGCAGCAGGCCCAGGATGGTGCCGAGGATGCAGCCGATCAGGGCGAACAGCAGGTTGTGTGGGGACAGGGCCGCTGCGAACCCGTCCATGAGTGCGGGCAGAGTATCCATGTCAGAGCCCCACTCCGCGCAGCAGCGGGATCGACGACGCCGGCAGCGGCACACCGAGCAGCAGGGTGAAGACCATGAACACTCCGAAGCTGCCCGTCACGGCGATCACGGCCGAGAGCAGCAGACCGCGCTTGCCGAGCACCAGCAGGTGGAAGAGAAGGAAGAACAGCATGCTCAGCTGGTAGCCGAGCACCTCGAGGCAGGCCGCGAGGATCACCAGGCTGGCCACGATCGCGGCGGCGGTGGGCAGGGAGTACTCCGGCGGCTCCTCCTCCGCGGAGGCGGGCCGAGAGGAGACGCCGGCGCGCCAGGAGCGCACCTCGGTCACGGCCCAGGCCACGCCGAGCATGGCCAGCAGGATGCCGAGCCAGAGCGGGAAGAATCCGGGCCCGGGCCCCAGCGCGGTCCAGTAGCCGAGCGGGAGCGATCCGACGATCGTCGTCACGCCTACGCACGCGATGATCGCGGCGACGATCGCGGACAAGCGCGACCGCCCCCTCCTGCGCGCCTCCGCAGTCCGTTCCGAGCCCGGTGGCGGAGTCGACGGAGGCGACTCGTGAGTCGATGGCTGCATCATTGCGAGTCTCATTCTGTGATAAGGTCTATCAGGCTCTGAATGAGTATGGGTGGGCGCCGACACCTTGTCAACAGATCCCGCCCGCGTGGCGAGCACGGCACGACGCCGGAACGCTCCACGATGAGCAGATGCAGGGAGGCGAGAGCGTGAACGAGGAGAAGCGTCCGAGCACGATGCGTTCGCTGGAGCGCGCCATCGACGTGCTCGAGGTCCTGGAGCGCAGCGGGACGCCACTGCGCCTGAGCGAGGTCGCACGGGAAGCAGATCTGCACGTGGCGACCACGCAGCGGATCCTCACGGTCCTCGAGGGCCGCGGACGGGTCGAACACGACGCTTCGGGCTACCGCACGGGCGTGGCGATGCTCTTCGGCGCCCATGCCTATCTGACGACGAGCCGCGTGGCCCTGGCAGCTCCGGTCATCCTGCAGCAGCTCGCCGACGCCACCGGGCTGACGTCCTCCGTGTTCGTCCGCGCCGGCATCTCACGCGCTGCCGTGGCGCGGGTCGAGGGCACAGATCCGCTTCGATACGTGCTGCCGCTGGGAGAGCGCCTCCCCCTCTACCTCGGGGCCGGCAAAGCGCTTGCCGCGTACTTGGAGCCGTCGGAGCTCGACGAAGTCTTCAAGGGGAAGGATGCGTTCACGCGCGCAGATGGCAC
The DNA here is from genome assembly GCF_001969445.1 of Brachybacterium sp. P6-10-X1. Lineage (NCBI taxonomy): Bacteria > Bacillati > Actinomycetota > Actinomycetes > Micrococcales > Dermabacteraceae > Brachybacterium > Brachybacterium sp. P6-10-X1. Next base: position 3,642,154 of record NZ_CP017297.1, on the reverse strand, counting down.
GACGGTCACCCTGGGAGACTTCCATCGCGAACTCGAGGCCGTCCGGGCGACAGGATGGACCCTCTCTCGCGACGAACGGGTCATCGGCACCACCGCGGTCGCCGCCCCGGTGCTGTCCCCGAGCGGTGCCTGCCTGGCAGCTGTCCAGGTCGCCGGTCCGTCCCACAGCCAGACCTTCGAGGACACCACGTCGCTGGGGTACGAGGTGCGGAACGCGGCCGCCGCGCTGGCGGCCCGGCTCGGATGAAGCAGACCTGCAGCAACTGTGCTTTCGACGGCGGAATCTACCGGGGTGCCGAGCGCATGATGCCGGCCCTCGCTCTCGCAGGCGCCGCATGGTCGAGGTCGTCCACGCGACCTGGTCGCTGCCACGATGAGCGGGGCCCCTGCCGCCCCCAGCTCGACCTCGAGCCCCGGCCAGTGTTCACCCGGAACGACGCCCCGGCACAGCGGTACGCTCGCTCCGTGCGACGGTCCCCACGCCGCACCGCAGAGCCCTCCATCCCTCACCCCGGGAGGCACCATTGATCGACCCCGTCGCCCTCACATCGGATCTGATCCGCCTCCCCAGCCCGTCGAACGACAGCGACGGGATGCGAGCCGTCCAGCAGCATACCGCCGGCCTGATCCGCGACCAGGTGCCCGCGGCTCGGATCAGCACCGGCGGCGAGGACCGCCCGTGGACCCTGATCTCCGTCGGCCCGGACGTCCCTGCGCCCCTGTTCGCCTGCCATACGGACACCGTTCCGGTGGGCGATGCGCAGCAGTGGTCACGGGACCCGCTCGGCGGGGAGCACGACGATGTCCACCTGCACGGGCGGGGCTCCGTGGACATGAAGGGCGGGCTCGCCGCAGCAACCGTCGCGCTGATCGGAGCAGCGACCCACGGCGCCGGCGGGCACCTGCTCCTCACCGCCGATGAGGAGATCGGATCGCTCGGCGCCCAGCGCACCGGCGACGTGATCGCGACCCTCGATCTGACCGGAATCATCATCCCGGAGGCGACGAACCTGAGCGTGCGATGCAGCCACCGCGGAGCATGCTGGCTCCGGCTGATCGCCCGAGGCCGGGCGGCGCACGGTTCCGCCCCGGAGCGCGGTCTCAACGCCGTGCTCCGACTCGCCGCAGCACTGGGCCCCGCGCTGGAGACCGCGCCCCTGCGCCACGACGAGGTGCTCGGCACGGAGACCGCCTCGATCGGCACGTTCCACGGCGGCGACGCCACGAACATCGTTCCCGCCGCAGCAACAGCGACCCTGGATCAGCGAACCGTCGCCGATTCGGCTCCCCTGCTCGAGCATTGGCGGCGGATCGACGGCATCGACGAGGTCGAGACGATCCTCGATCTCGCGGCGCTGCGCACGGATCTCGTGGATCCCTTCGTCCGCTCGCTGCCCGCGCCCCTCGATCCTGCACCGGTCACCTACTTCACCGACGGCTCCGTGCTGCAAGGGTTCCGCCCGGACGTGCCGATCGTCGTCTGGGGGCCGGGAGCTCCGAGGCAGATGCACTCCGTCGACGAGCGACTCGAACTCGCCCAGCTCACGAAGGCCGCGGACCTGTTCGAACGGGTGCTGCTCTCAGGTCGCTGACGACGGCGGCCCGGCGACCGATTCCGCGATCCTCAGCTCCATCGGCAGGACATGCGCTGCCGGCTCTGCGCGGTCGTGGGCGGCATCGAGGAGATCCAGCGCATGGCGCGCGAGCTCCCCGAGGGGCTGGACGACCGTGCTGAGGCGCGGGGTGACCCAGGAGCTCTGCTCGATGCCGTCGAAGCCGACCAGCGAGAGGTCCTCCGGTATGCGGATGCCGTGCATCGGCGCGGCCGCAGCCATCCCGACCGCGACGACATCGCTGGCCGCGAAGACGGCGGTGGGCCGATCCTCGAGGCGGAGGATCCGGGAGAGGGCATGGGCGCCGAAGGGCTCCGAGTACGTCCCCTCGAGCACCAGCTGCGGGTCGACCTCGAGCCCGGCGTCACGGACCGCACGCAGGTATCCGCGCAGCCGATCGCGCGCCGAGCCGAGGCGCCCCGGGCCGGCGACATGCGCGATGCGCCGGTGTCCCCGGCTGAGCAGGAAGGTCGTCGCCTGATAGGCGCCTTCGAAGTTGTCGGCCCCGACGAACGAGCGGTGCTCGGCGAGCTCTCCGTCCAGTCGTTCGTCCACGGTCACGAACGGGAAGTCGTCGGGGACGTCGGCCAGCAGCGCCCCGCTCCCGGTCATCGAGACGAACACGAGGGCCTCGGCCCCCAGCCCGCCGCCGCGGGCGCACTGGGAGACGATCTTGCGCTCGCGGGCCTCGAGCCCGTCGGAGACCAGGACGGAGACCTCCAGGTCACGATGGTGCGCGGCATCCGTGACGGCCTGCGTCAGCTGCGCGAAGTACGGGTTCGACAGCTCGGGGATGACCAGCGCCAGGTGCTGCACCCTGCGGCGCGGGATCGAGAACCCCGTGGCCGTCATGGCCTCGCGGATGCGCGCCTCGGTCTCCCCGCTCAGCCGGAGCTCCCCCTTCACGAAGCGGGAGACCGTCGACGTCGAGACGCCCGCTTCCCGGGCGACGGCGGAGATCGACATGGGGCCCCTTCCAGTGGCAGTGCGTCGACAGCGTACGCGGGAACGGCTTGCCTTCAGCGCGCCCCGGGCCTAAGGTCGACGACCATACGCATTGCGCAACCGTTGCGCAAAGCTCGGCATCACGAGATCGAGGAGGACCACACATGGCGAAGGTGCTGTTGGCAGGAGAGTCGTGGGTCAGCGCGACGATCGACCACAAGGGCTACGATCCCTTCCCCCACACCCAGGTGGAGATCGGGTGCGCACAGCTTCTCGAGGACCTGCGAGGGGGAGGCCACGACGTCACGCATCTGCGCTCGCACGACGTGGCCGAGTTCTTCCCGCTCACCCGTGAGGAGCTCGATGTCTACGACGTCGTCCTGCTCTCGGACATCGGCGCCAACACTCTGCTGCTCCCGCCCCAGGTCTTCGACGCCGGCAGGCCCGCCCCCAATCGGCTGCACCTGCTGCGGGACTGGGTCCATGACGGCGGCGGGCTCATGATGGCCGGTGGCTACCTCTCCTTCCAGGGCTTCGGCGCCAAGGCACACTACGCCGGCACCGCCGTCGAGGAGATCCTGCCGGTGGACATCCACCGCTGGGACGACCGGGTGGAGTCCCCGCAGGGCGTCCAGGGCCGGCTCACCGGCCCCGACCATCCCGTCGTCTCCGGGCTCGACGAGACCTGGCCGATCCTGCTCGGGTACCAGGAGCTCGTCGCCAAGCCGGACGCGACCGTCCTCGCGGAGATCGACGGTCACCCGCTGCTCGCCGTCCGGTCCGTCGGCGCCGGGCGTACCCTCGCCTTCGCCTCCGACGTCTCGCCGCACTGGGCCCCGCAGGAGTTCATGGAGTGGGACGGCTATGCGAGGCTGTTCGGCCAAGCCATGACCTGGCTGGCCGCAGACGATCCGGACGAGGTGGCATGACATGACCACACTTCAGGACAACGTCGTCCATGAACGACCGCCGGTGGCGAAGACCGCGTCCGTCGGCCTGTTCGTGCTGTTCACCGTGCTCGCCGGCACCCTCGGCCCGATGCAGTCCGCCGTCAACGGACGGCTCGGCGCCGACCTCGGCGACGGCCACCTCGCATCGATCGTCTCCTTCGGCAGCGGCCTGCTGCTGATGCTCGTGATCATCCTGCCCCGCGCCTCGACGCGCCGGGCATTCCTGGCCCTGCCCGGGCAGCTCCGCCGCGGCTCCATCCCCTGGCCGAACTTCTTCGCCGGCCTGTGCGGCGCGATGATCGTCCTGTCGGAGGGCATCTCCGTCGGCGCCCTGGGGGTCGCGACCTTCCAGACCGCCCTGATCTCCGGCATGGTCATCTCCGGCGTGGTGTGCGATCGCCTCGGCATCGGGATCCCCTTCAAGCAGGCGCTGAGCGTGTTCCGGCTCATCGGTGCGGTGCTCGCCGTCGTCGCGACCGTCCTGGTCGTCTCCCCCAACTTCGAGACCCCGCACGCGCTCGCGCTGATCGTCCTGCCGTTCGCGGGCGGTCTGCTCGCCGGCTGGCAGCCCGCCGGCAACTCGAACATCGGCAAGCTCGCCGGGTCGATGCTGGTCTCGATCACCTGGAACTTCCTCATCGGGTTCCTGTTCCTGACCATCGCCTTCGTCGTTCGGATGGGGACGGGACATGCCAGCTTCGCGCTCCCCGACACCTGGTGGATGTACCTCGGCGGACCGCTCGGCCTCGCCTCGATCGGCCTGATGGCGATCCTGGTCCGGCGCCTGGGGCTGCTGCTCCTCGCCCTGTCCTCCACCGCCGGTCAGCTCGTCGGGTCGATCCTCATCGACTCGCTGCTGCCCGGGATGGGCGTCGTCCATGTCGTGACGGTCCTCGGCGCTCTGGTGGCGCTGTGCGCCTCGGCGATCGCGATGATCCCCTCGAAGCGTGTGCGGGACCAGAGCAGCGCACGGCAGCTGACCGCGCACGACGGGATCGAACCGAGCTCGAAGGAGGTGAGCTCATGACCACGCCGGAACCGACGGTGCAGACCGTGACGGGCGCCGTGGAGGCGTCCGAGCTCGGCGTCGTCCTCCCGCACGAGCATCTGTTCAACGACCTGCGCGGGTGCCTGGTCGAGCCGACCTATCCGTTCAGCCGCATCCTGCCCGACCGCCCCGTCGACCCCTCTGTGCAATGGGCGCTCAAGCAGGATCCGTACTGCAGCCCCGACAACGTCGCCCCGAAGGACGTCGCCGGGGTGCGCGCCGAGGCCACGGCGTTCCAGGACGTCGGCGGAGGAACGATCGTCGACGCCACCGGATCCGCGGCGATCGGGCGGTCTCCGCAGGATCTCGTCCATCTCTCCCGCCAGACGGGCCTGCACGTGATCATGTCGACCGGCCCCTATCTGGAGAAGTTCGAGGGAGAGCGCCTCACGACCTCCGGCGTGGACGAACTCGCGCAGCACATCGTGGGCGAGCTCCGGGAGGGCGTCGGCGAGGATCGCGTGCGCGCCGGCATGATCGGGGAGGTCGGCGTCTCACCGGACTTCACCGCCGGCGAGCGCGCCGGACTGCGCGCCGCCGCCCTCGCCCAGCACGACAATCCCGACGTCGCGATGAACATCCACATGCCCGGCTGGCAGCGCCGCGGCGACGAGGTGCTCGACATCGCCGTGACCGAGATGGGCGCGGATCCCTCGCGGATCTCCCTCGCCCACAGCGATCCGTCCGGGGCCGACGTCGACTACCAGCGTCGGCTCCTGGATCGCGGCGTCTGGCTCGAGTTCGACATGATCGGGCTGGACATCTCCTTCCCGGGCGAAGGGGCCTCCCCCGCGATCGGCGACACCGCCGATGCCGTGGCCCACCTGGTCGAGCTCGGGTACGGCGATCAGATCCTGCTCAGCCACGACCTGTTCCTCAAGCAGATGTGGAGCAGCCTGGGCGGCAGCGGATTCGTGCTCGTGCCGACCGCCTTCCTCGAGCTGCTGGTGGCGCGGGGCGTGGACCGCACCCGGGCCGACCAGCTCATCACCACCAACCCGCAGCGGTACCTCGGAGGAACCCGATGACGACCCCGCAGAACGGCACGGGCGAGGGGCGGATCCTCGTCGTCGGCTCCGTGAACGTCGATCTCGTCCTTGCCGTGCCGCGCCATCCGGAACCGGGCGAGACCCTTCTGGGCACCGGCTCGCGCCGCTCCCCCGGCGGCAAGGGGGCCAACCAGGCCTGCGCCGCGGCCCGGCTGGGCGGCGACGTCCGTTTCGCCGGCCGCACCGGCACCGGGCCCGACGCGGATCTCGCGCTGGACCTGCTGCGGCAGGCAGGAGCGGACTTGTCGGCCACCACGGAGGTGCCGGACGTCGAGACCGGACTGGCGGTCGTCACGGTCGACGAGGCGGGCGAGAACAGCATCGTGATCCTCGCCGGGGCGAACGGCACCTGGTCGCCGGAGCACCTGGAGGACCTGCGCGGCGAGGTGGCCGCGAGCGACCTGGTCGTCTCCCAGGGGGAGATCCCCGCGCCGGCCGTGGACCAGCTGGCACGGTTCTGTGCCGAGTCCGGCACCCGGTTCCTGCTGAACCTCGCCCCGGTGATCGACGTCGACGAGCGCACGCTCGCCACGGCGGATCCGCTGGTCGTCAACGAATCGGAGGGGCGTCTCGCCCTGGCCGCTCTGACAGGCGCCGAGGCACCGGACGACGATGCGACGACGGTGCAGCAGCTGCGCCGGGCCGGGGTCTCCTCGGTCGTCATGACCCGCGGCGCACAAGGAGCGATCGTAAGCGACGAGGCGGCTACCATCGACGTCTCCTCACCGTCCGTCGTGGCCGTGGACACCACCGGCGCCGGCGATGCGTTCGTCGGCGCGCTTGCTCTGGGTCTCGCCCGCGGCGAGCGCCTCCGGCACGCGTGCCGCCGCGCCGTGCGCGTGGGCGCGTTCGCCGTGACACGGCACGGAGCGCAGCACTCCTACCCGGACGTCGGAGACGAGCTGCCGGCGTCGTAGCGTCCCTCGCGGTCCCGGAGTCCCGCGCACCCTGGTCGACGGGGACCCTGTTCCGGCCCTCTCATCACCTCGGTGCGCTCGACATCGGCGGCCATGAGCGAGCCATCCCTGCCCGGGGACGAGACCCCGGTAGCCTCGCGGAGTGGCCACCACTCGCCGATCCAGCACCCGCCGACGCCGCCGGTCCCCGCGCCGGAAGGGATCGGGGCAGTCGCAGCGGCCGCTGCCGTTCGTCGGCCCGGGCGAGCGGCTGTGGGTGCTCGACGTCCCCTACGGGACCCAGGTCGACGGCGCCGCCTGGCACCCGGCGGTGCGGATGCACCTGCACGTCGGCCGCGAGCTGCCCGCGCATCTCGCGCCCTACGCGCCCGGCCCGCACACCCTCGGGCGATTCCTCGAGAACACCCTCAACCCCGACGCTCCGACGGCCGGCCCCGCGCCGGCCGACGATCTCGAGCCCCGCCAGAACCAGTACGAGGCGGCCGACGCGATCGCCGAGCGCGCCGCAGCCGGCGGACGGCAGTTCTTGCTGGCCGACGAGCCCGGCGTCGGCAAGACGATCTCCGCCGTGCTCGGCGCCACCGCGGTGGGCGACCTGCGCGGTGCGCAGCGCGTGCTCGTCGTCGCGGACCGGCCCGCCGCGATCACCATCGGGCACTGGTGCCGCACCATCACCGCCCTGGGCGACGGCGGCCTGGAATGGGTCGTGATCACCTGGGACCGGCTGGAGAAGGTCGCCGGCCACACGTGGGACGTGATCGTCGCGGACGAGGCCCACGCGCTGCGCCGCACCACGACGAAGCGGTGGAAGCTCTGGGCCCGGATCTCGGGGCACGGGACACCGCACTCGACAGCGCCGTTCGTCATCGCGACCACCGCGACCCCCGGCCACACCCCGCTCGAGCTGCCCTACCTCGCCCCGGCCTACGCGCAGGTCCACGACGAGCCGATGACGGAGTGGACCTCCACGAAGCAGCCCGGCGCCGACTTCGCCACCGCGCTCGAACGCCACGGCGTCGGCCTCGAGCGCGGACGCTACGGCGCGACCTGGACCGCCGACGCCACCCGTCGGGCGGAGGATCTCGCGCGGGTGCGCGGCTGGCTCGAGGACGCCCAGCCCACCGCCATGCTGCACCGCGCGGCACCGTGGGGGCCGGTGCCGATCTCCGGGATGCCGGTGACTCTCACGCCGGCCGAGCGGGCCGCCTACGAGGCCGAATGGGGAGAGTTCTGCCGCGAGATGGACATCGCCCGGCGCGGCCGCAACACCGCCAAGGGCCGGGCGGCGCTGCTGCGCTTTAGGCAGAAGGCCGGACTGATCCGTGTGGATTCCACGGTCGCCTGGATCGCCCAGCAGGTCGAGGCCGAGCGACAGGTCGCGTGCTCGGTCGAGTTCGTCGGCACCGCCGCCGACCCGATCACCGAGCGGCTGCGCGAGGCCGGCCTCGAGGTCGCCACGATCTATGGGCAGGGCCGCTTCGACGTCGAGGCCGAACGGCTCCGGTTCCAGACCGGGCAGGCGAAGGTCTGCGTGTTCACCACGGTCGCCTCGATCAGCCTGCACGCCGGCGAGACCCTCGCAGACGGCCGCCAGGCGAGCACCGAGCCTCGTGTCGGCGTCTTCCACCAGGCCCGCTTCTCGGGCATCGCGGGTCGCCAGGCCACCGGTCGCACCCACCGCGACCAGCAGGTCTCGCCCTGGCACATCGCCTACGCCCAGGGCACCGTCGAGGAACAGGTCTCCAAGGTGATGGTGGAGCGGATCGCCGCAGCGTCCGACACCGTGGGCGGCGACACCGAGGGGCTCACCGACGTCGCCCAGCTGCTCGGGGCGGACTGGCTGCCGGCCGCGGCGTTGAGCGGGGACGGCGCGTGATCGGCAGGACTCACCACTCCGGGGGCGCAGCCCACCCATCACCGCCGTCAGCGACGCGCTCCCCGGTGGCAGGCCCGCCACGGCGACAGGCTCCGTCGTACGCCGCGCCGGGCGAGCGCTGGCGGGTACGCGTCAGCCGGCCTCCTCAAGCATCGCCAAGATCCTCGCGGCCTGCGGCTCGTCCAGCACCAGGGTACTGATGAATCCCGCCCGGACCGCTGCGATGGTCGCCTCGGCGCGGTATTCGCCGTAGGTCGTCGCGATGCGCTCGGGAACAGCACGGAGCTGCTCGGCGGTGATGCCGATGATCTGATCGTCCAGACGGGAGTCGATCGATGCGCCGTGACGATCAAGGAGACGGCCGCTCACCTCGCCGATGCACCCCTCGTCCCGCACCTGCTCTGCGAGCTCGCGCGGCAGCAGCGGGTACACCGCCGAGCCCCGCTCACCCCAGTGCCCCACCGAGACCACGGCGACGTCGAGATCCGCGATCAGCTCGAGGCAGCGGGCGATCTCCGGTTGAGCGCTGAGGGACGCCGCCGTGCGCGCGTCCCCCACCCATAGGGGCGCATAGAACGGGTACGCCGTGCCGCCGGACGCGCGCGCCACCTGACGGATCACCTCCACCGATCCGAGCCGATCACCGTCGAAGGACAGAGCGCCGGCGAGCTGGACCACCTCCCCCGGCGCCAGATCCTTGACGTGCTCCGGGAGCTTCTCGATGACCCTGCTCCAGGTGAGTCCGAGCCGCTGCCCCGGTCGCACGACGCGCGCGAGCTCGCGGGCGACGGCGCTCGCCACGGAGTCCAAGGTGGGCATCATCCCGAGCGCGCGCGACCGGCCCACCACGATGCATCGCGTGACCCCGAGCACCGCCGTGAGCTGTTCGGCGAGCTCATGGTTCTCGTCGGCCTCATCGTGCACCCGGACTTCGACGATGCCGCTGTCGCGCGCGAACTTCACCAGGCGAGCCACCTGGAACCGGCTGATCCCTTCGTCCTCGGAGATCTGCACCAAGGAGCGATCTGCGACGTAGTGCGCCCTGGCGACACGGAGCACGAGTTCTGGATCTGCTGGCTTCTGACGGCGGTCCATGGGTGCACCGTACCGCTCGAAAGTGCGTCCTCGACACTCTTGTGCGCCTTCGCGACCCTTGCTAGATTCTCCGGGCTCTCAAGAGCACTCCAACCGCTCTATCGAGCGACTGATCACCGGCGACCATGGAGGACGGATGAGCGACACGCGGCAGCACGAGACACATAACCCCTGGCAAGCTGTCCGAGCGGCCTTCTCGGGATCGTTCATCGAGTGGTACGACTTCTACCTCTTCGGCACCGCGGCGGGCCTGATCTTCCCCGTCCTGTTCTTCCCAGGTGACGACCCCACGGTCTCGACGATCGAATCCTTCGGCGCCTTCGCCGCCGGCTTCTTCACCAGACCCCTCGGCGCCCTCCTGTTCGGGCACTTCGGCGACCGCATCGGACGCAAACCGATGCTGCTGATCACCGTGATCCTCATCGGCGGTGCCACCGCCGTGATCGGCCTCCTGCCCACCCACGAGTCGATCGGCCCGTGGGCGGCAGGGCTGCTCATCACCCTCCGCCTCCTGCAGGGGATCGGGATCGGTGGCGAGTTCGGCGGCGGGACGCTCCTCGCCCTCGAATCGGCTCCGACCGGGCGACGGGGCTACATGGGGAGCTTCCACCAGATGGGCACGCCGGCGGGCCTGCTCGTCTCCAGCGGCATGATCGCCCTGGTCACCCTGCTCCCGGACGCGCAGCTCCACAGCTGGGGATGGCGCATCCCCTTCCTGCTCTCCGGACTCTTCGTGGTGATCGCCCTGATCATGCGCTCCCGTGTCCCGGAGACCAGCGCCTTCGAAGCCACGAGCAAAGTCGCCCGCGTTCCCCTCGTCAACCTCCTGCGCTTCGGCTGGAAGAACCTGCTGCTGGGAATCGGCGCGCGCATGGCCGACGCCGTCACGTTCAACGTCATCAACGTCTTCGCCATCTCCTTCGCGACCGTCCATCTGGGGCTCGACAAGCAGCTGATCCTCACGGGATTCGTGATCGCCGCGGCCGTCGAGTTCGCCTTGCTTCCGCTGATCGGCCTGGTCTCGGACCGGATCGGCCGCCGTCCCGTCTATCTCTTCGGCGTCATCTTCTGCGGACTCGGCGGCCTGCTCTACTTCCCGATCCTGTCCACACAGAACACCGTGCTGGTCTGGCTCGCCATCGTGCTCATGGTCGCCGTCGGCACCGGGTGCATGTTCGGGATCCAGGGCGCCTTCTTCGCCGAGATGTTCGATACCCATACCCGCTACACCGGCCTCGGCATCGTCTATCAGGGCTCGGCCCTCCTCGGCGGCGCTCCCACGCCGGCCATCGCGCTCTCCCTCGCCGCGGCCTTCGGCTTCTCCTTCTGGCCGCCCGCCCTCTACCTCATCGGCATCTGCCTGATCAGCGCGATCTGCGTGCTGCTCGCGAAGGAGACGCACCTGAGCGACCTCGTCGACACCCGCGACCACGCATCCCGCGCGACCGTCCCCGCACCGGAAGGACACTGACATGCCCTCGAAGGACACCCGCCCCAACATCGTGCTGGTCATCACCGACCAGCAGCGCTTCGACTCGATCAGAGCTCTGGGGCACGACCACGTGGACACCCCGAACCTCGACCGTCTGGTGCATGAGGGGGTCGCCGCCACCCACGCGTACGTCGCGTCTCCCTCCTGCGCACCCTCACGCGCGAGCCTGTTCACCGGCCTGTACCCGCACACCTCCGGGGTCCTGCGCAACGACGATCGCTGGTCCCACTCCTGGGTCGAGGACCTCGCCTCCAGCGGCTACCGCTGCGCCAGCGTCGGCAAGATGCACACGTTCCCGTACGAGAGCCCGGTCGGATTCCACGAGCGGCACGTCGTGGAGAACAAGGATCGCGACCACCCGAACCTCCCCTACTTCCTCGACCAGTGGGACAAGGCCCTGTGGGTGCGCGGTCTGAAGAAGCCATCACGCGTCAGCTACCGCACTCGTGGCGACTACGAGGAGCGCCTGGGCGCCTTCGAGTGGGAGCTGGAGGAGGACATGCACGCCGACAGCTTCGTGGGCAACCTCGCCCGCCATTGGCTGGCAAGCTACCCGATCGACGAGAGTCCCTTCCTGCTGCAGATCGGGTTCCCCGGCCCGCACCCGCCCTATGATCCGCCGAGCCGATTCCTCGACGCATACAGGGATCGCGAGATGCCCGCCCCGCACAACACCCGCCAGGACATCGACGCCCAGCCGCAGCCGCTGCACGCCCTGCGCCGGCAGCACTTCGACAACGACCACGACGCGATCGTCCATCTCGACGGCCCGAGCCATGAGCAGACCCAGCGCCAGCGCCGGCACTACTTCGCGAACGTGACGCTGATCGACGAGCAGATCGGAGCCCTCCTGGACACGCTCGAGCAGCGTGGCGTCCTCGACAACACGGTCATCGTGTTCACCTCGGACCACGGCGACGCGCTGAACGACCACGGACACTCCCAGAAGTGGACGATGTACGAGCCGAGCGTGCACGTCCCGCTGATCCTGTGGGCACCGGGACGGCTCCCTGCGGGCCGGCGGATCGACGAGCTGGTCAGCCTGATGGACGTGGGGCCCACGATCCTGCAGCTCGCGGGCCTCACTCCCCCGCCGTGGATGGAGGCACGTTCCTTGCTGCCGGCCGCGCGCGAGGACGCGGACCACGCGCCTCGCGAGTACGTGTTCAGCGAGCACGCTCGCGACTTCATCCTCACCGACACCGAGCTGATGACCATGGTGCGCGATGACCGCTACAAGCTCGTCGAGTTCAGCGACCACGAGCAGGGCCAGCTGTTCGATCTCGAGACCGATCCGCACGAGGAGCACGATCGCTTCGAGGATCCTGACTATGCGGAGGTGCGCGGCCGTCTCCACGACGCGATCCATCGCTGGTGGGCGCAGAGCGCGATGCACACGGCGACGTGGGCGAAGGACTTCCGGTGAGCTGACAGCTCAGGCACGGTCGGTTCCGAACGTCACTGCTCCCCAGGTCGTCGCGGAGCTGCGAATCCCCCCGCCGGTGACTCCTTCCGGGCGAAACGCTGTGGACGGAAGTCGTCGAGGACCGCGTATTGCGTGCGTTCGACGATCTCCGCCGCCACCATCGAGGCGAGAAACGGGGCCAGCGTGATTCCGCTGTGCGTCACGACCGTCCACAAACCGCTCCTCGGATCGCCGCCCACAGGCCCCACCACGCTCAGCCCATCGGCCGGGATCACACGGTGGCCGACGCGCACCGCGGTGATCTCGACGTCCCTCCTGCCCAGGAGGTCTACGACGCGTGACTCGAAGGCCTCGTGCAGCGGCTGACCGATCGCGACGTCCGGACCCGCGGCATCATCGAGCTCCAACGCCTGGACCAGCAGGAGGTCCGGATCGAGGGGCCTGACGTTGACGTGGTCGGCCGTCACCGGGTGCGGGATCCCGTGTCCGGCGACTCGTGCTTCCGCGAGGAATCCCCAGGCGGGCCCACCCGCGTCCTGGGCCACCATCGGCAGATCGAATCCCGCCGTCCGGAGGAGATCCGTACTGCCGTTCCCAGCGGCGACCACGATGCGGTCGGCCTCGATCCGCCGGCCGGTTCGAAGCGTGACCGCATGGTCGTCCACCGCGACGGCTTCACCGAGCTCCCATCGGCACCGTCCGCTGCGATCCAGCTCATCGAGGAGAGCACGGCGAATCGGGCCGGGCTCACAGTGCCCCTCCGCAGGGAAGGCCGCGGTGGCAGCGCCTTCCGGCACATGGATCGGAAGCTCTGCGGCGACGTCTGCGGCCGTCGTCCGCTCCGTCGGATACCCCAGCGACGCCAGATACTCGATACGGGCGGTGAGGACATCCACGTTCGCGCTCTCCTCGAGCACGACCGTATGTCCGCACCAGTGGACGTGCTCAGGGTGAGCGGGGCCGAACTCCTCGCGCCAGTGGCGCAATCCGCGCTCGTTCAGGCCCTGGTAGATCTCGGGCCGTTTCCGGTGACTGTTGAGCCACGCATACGTGACGGCCGACGCGTCGGAGAGCTCGCGAGTCGGCGCGATGATCGTGACGGCGCATCCTCGTTCCACCAGCGCGTCCGCGATGACGACCCCGACGAACCCGGCTCCCACGACGGCCACGTGCGGCGCGTGTCCCGGCGTCATCTCGAGAACTCGTCCCTATACGCCTGGGCACGGGTCCGCGCCTCCAGCGCTCTGCGCGGGTGACGGCGAGCGATGTCCGCCACCAGGGAATCGATGAGCGCGATCGTGCCGACCGCGTCCGTCGCGCCGCTGCCCCCGGACGGGGGCAGCCGGAGCGCGGACGCTCCGGCGCTGCTCAGTGGTGCTGGCAGCGACGCCTGCGTGATGACGTAGACGCGTTTCGTCGTCCGCAGCACCGCGGCAAGGAAGCGTTCGATGTCCGGGAAGATGGCGCGGGGAGCCACGACGAGAACGACGTCCTCGGCCGTGATCTGGAAAGCTGCCTGGGCATTCGCATGGCCTCCGCCGGTCGTCGCGCGGGCGTCGAGACCGAGGCGGGAGAACTCGATCTCGGCATACTGCGCGAGGCTGTACCCCGTGCCGAGTCCGTAGAGGATCACGCGCGGTCCGCCGCCGATATCGGCCGCCGCAGCTTCCACCGACGGCCATTCCACGCTCTGCTCGACGGCGAGCACGAGCTTCGCAGCGGACCGGAGGCCCGAGGTCACCGTCTCCCTCCCGGTGAGACCAGACGTGCTCCGGGTCGCGTCGTCCGTATCGAGCGCATCCAGACGGCCGCTCAGGACGCTCTGCAGGTTCGCGGTCTCCTGGACCCGGCTCGCACAGAACGATTTCATCTCCCGAACGTTCTCGAAGCCGAGCTTCTTCGCGGCACGAGCCACCGATGCCTCGCTGGTGTCCGTCCGTGCGGCGATCGCCGCACCGCTCGAGGTCGCGAATGCCAGGGGAACTTCCAGCGCGAAGCGTGCGATCGCTTCCTCCTGCCTGGTCAGCTCAGGCGCATCAACGGGCCACATACGACCATCTTGACACTGGAGGACTTCCTTCACTGTTGACGACGACTGAAGGAAACCTTACGCTCTGGGAGATCCACAAGGAAGGTGCACAGGGTGGAATTCGACTTCGTCATCGTGGGCGGCGGCGTGTATGGCATGGCCACCGCTTATCACCTCGCACGACTGGGCGCCGAGTCCGTCGCGGTGCTCGAGCGCGCGCAGCCGGCGGGTGGCGCCTCCGGCGGGATCGGACAGCGCGGAGTTCGCGCGAACCGTCGTGACCTGCGCGAACTGCCGCTGATACGAGAAGCCAACCAGATCTGGCCGACCCTTCATGAAGAACTCGATGGCGAGACCGGCTACATCCGCACCGGAGGCACCTATCTGATCGAGGGCCCCGCGAGCACCGGGTTCAAGGGCATCGACGCCGCCGAGACGTACGCCCGCGCACAGACGGAGCTGGGCGTCCCCACCGAGCTGTGGGGTCGAGATCGAGTCCGGAGCGAGTACCCCGGCATCTCCGAGGACATCCAGGGCGCGTCGTACGTGCCCACCGATGGGATGGCTTCGCACGAGGCGACCACGTTGGCCTACGCGGCCGCCGCCCGACGCCTGGGGGTGCAGGTCATTCACGAAACCGGTGTCGCATCAGTGCTCACGGCCGACGACGGCGGCATCACGGGGGTGGTCACCGACAAGGGCGAGACGATCCGGGCTCGCCGCGAGGTCATCCTCCTGGCCAACGGTGGCGTTCGCCGGCTCGTGGCCGACGCCACGGGCCGCGAGCTCCCCCTGTGGACCATCCATCCGCTCGCGTCGCGGCTGCGGACGTCGACATCGGCCCACATCCCCATGCTCACCGGACATGAGACGCGGCCGCTCTCGGTCAAGATGCTCGGCACGGACGTCATGCTCAGCGGCGGCTGGCGCGGACGCGAGACTGCGGGTGGATCCGAGGTGGTCACCGATCGACTCGCGGGAAACATCGAGGTCCTGCGCCACGTCTTCCCCTACCTGGCAGATCTCGAGGTCATCACCGCCGACGCCTCGCGGGCCGAGAGCGCCAGCGTCGATCAGATCCCGATCATCGGTCGCTGTGCACCGCGCCTGTTCGTCGCCGCCGGCTGGTCCGGACACGGCTGGGCGATCGCCCCGGTCGTCTCCCGACTCATCGCCGAGGACGTGCTGCTCGGCATCAGCTCACCCCTTCTGACCCCTTTCAGTCCTGAGCGATTCCGCTGAGGCCACCCGATCGACATCTGGAGGCAACGATGCCTGAACTTCACGCCATCGACGGCGACATGCTCGGTTCACTGCTCCTCGCGGCGTCGGTCCTCGGCGCACTCCTCCTGCTGGGAGTTCTCCTCCGCGCGCTGGTCCCCGTCTTCCGCACGTTCTTCATTCCCTCCGCCCTGCTCGGCGGTCTGATCGGGCTGCTGGCCGGACCGTATGCCCTCGGTCTCGTCCCCGAGAGCATCAACACGACCTGGTCGGGGATCGCCGGCGTCCTCATCACCATCGTCTTCGCTCCGATGCTGATGGGCGAGCAGCTCCCGAAGCTGAACGAGGCTGCCCGGGAAGCCGCACCGCACGTCTTCTACTCGTACTTCAGCAGCTTCGCCGTCGTCGCGGTGCCCGCCCTGCTGACGTTCTTCCTCTTCACGCCGCTGTTCGGCACCACCCCGATCTTCTCGACCATCTTCGAGGTCTCCTGGCCGGGCGGCCACGGCACCGCCGCCGGGATGGAAGGGGCCTACACGGCACTCGGCTGGGCCGACGGTTCCTCCGTGGCGCTCGGCTCCGCGACGGCCGGCCTCGTCTTCGGCATCGTCGCCGGCATGGTCATGATCAACATCGCCGCCCGCAAGGGGCAGCTCAAGAACTACAGGGCCGGGACCTCGAAGGCAGCCAGCGACATCCTTCCCGAACACGAGGCCCAGGTCGAGTCCACCGGGCGCCTCCAGAGAGCCTCACTCGACAATCTGGCCTTCCACCTCTCGCTGATCGCTATCGCCGTCCTGCTCGGATACGGCATGAAGCACGTCGTCGACATGGTCCTCACCGGCGTCCCCCTCTTCCCGCTCGCCATGATCGGCGGATTCATCGTCCATCTCGTCATCGTCCGCACCCCCGCTCAGAAGCTCGTCGACAAAGCGACGTTGAACTCGATCGCAGGAGTGGCGCTCGACTTCCTCGTCGTCTCCGCCGTCGCCTCCCTGTCCCTGCCGGTGCTCCTGGACAACTGGCAGGCCCTGGCCATCACCCTCGTCGTGATGGCGGTGATGAGCGTGGCGATCTTCTCCTGGATCGGACCGCGCATCTTCGGCGAGGACTGGGTGGAGAACAGCATCGTGAACTTCGGAGCCATGACCGGAGTCGTCTCGGTAGGCCTCGTCCTCCTGCGCGCGGCAGACCCGAACTTCAAGACCGGGGCCTTCCGAGGTTTCGCACTTCGCGCCCCCTTCGCGAGCCCGTTCGTCGGCGGCGGTCTGATCACCGCCATGTTCCCCATCGCCGTCGCCACCTGGGGAAACCTTGCAGTAGGGATCGGCTGCGCCGTGCTGTGCGCCCTCCTCATCGGCCTCGCGATCGTGACGGGGGTCTGGAAACGGCCCTCTGCTCGCAACGCTGAGCAGCGTGAATCCGCCATGATGCGGTAGCTCCGGCCCGGGGCCGCACCGAGCGCTCCAAGCTCCGCCGCAGGAGCTGTGGCCGGTATACCGCTCAGCCCCTCCGCCCACCCGGCACATCCGTCGATCCCCGCTCGATGAGCCGAGGCGCCGGCTCCTCCAGGACGACCGCACCCTCCGCCGGCGCATCGATCTGCTCGATCAGCAGGTCGACGGCCCGCCGACCGATTTCGGCCAGGGGCAGCTCCACGACCGTCAGCGGCGGGTTCAGATGCTCCGTGAACCAGGCGTCGTGGATGCTCACCACGGAGACGTCGGCCGGGAGCGAGAGGCCGGCGGCGACGACTCCCGCATGCACTCCGAGCGCGCTGGTCGAGGTCACCACCACCAGGGCCGTGGCCCTGCCGCCCGTGGCGACGTACCGCTCGATGCCGGCTCGAGCCGTGCCGGCGTCCCATCCCCCGCTGATCATCGGGAGCGGAGCGACGTCGGCCGCCTCGAGCGCGTCGAGATACCCGCGGAAGCGACGGTCCGAGGTCGCCCCTTCGGCGCCCACGAACGCGATCTGCCGGTGCCCGAGCTCCAGGAGCCGCTGCGTCGCGATCGTCGCGGCCGTGGCGTCGTCGAGGCGCACCGTCCGCAGCCCCGGCGTCTCGTCCGCGTTGAAGACGACCGAGGGGACGGACCGCGCGACGTCCTGCAGCCCGTGGCTGTCCGCCGCGAACCCGCTCTGGATGAGCAGGCCGTCCACCCGGTGCCCGCGGACGAGCGTGCGGAACGCGCCCTGGCGCTCCATGAGCTCGTCCGCGTTCAGCAGGACCACCGAGTACCCGCGCTCCGCCGCGGCGATCTGCGCCGTCTCGACGAGCTGGGCGTAGATCGGATCGTTGACGTGATGCAGGGCGAACCCCAGCAGCCCCGTGCGGGAGTTCCTCAGCGCGCGGGCCGAGGCGTGCGGCGTGTACTGCAGCAGGTCGATGGCGTTCATGACCCGCTCACGGGTCTCGGGGCGGACCTTGAGCGTGGAGTCCTCGTTCAGGATCCGGGAGACCAGGCCCGGGGAGACCTCGGCGAGCTTCGCCACCTCCGACAGCCGAGCCGTCTTCCGGGAGCCCTGCATGTCCGTCTCCCTCCGACGTGCTCAGCGATCGCGGGCCACACCCCGTCAGCCCTTCAGGTTCAGGTGCACCAGGATACGGGCCGGCCGCTCCTCGCTCGCGCCCTCGATCCGCAGTCGGAGCCAGGCGCCGAACACGGTCAGGCCGCTGTCCAGGATCGACTGGTCGGACCCGAGGGTGCGGGGCTCGCCGCGGGGGATCCAGGTGATCCCGTCCGGGGAGATCTCGGTGGTCACCCGGAGCTCCGGATGCTCGCCCTCCACCTGGGTGAAGAAGACGGCCTCCGTGGCCCAGCCGGCCTCGTAGGGAAGAGTGGTGTGCTCGGCGGTGATCCAGATCCGCCGGGCGAGGACGGAGGTGTTGGTGGTCTGCACTGCATGATCCTTTCGTCGCTGCGGGGCCGGGTCACTCGGTCGAGTACACGACGGAGTCGAGGAAGAGGTGGACGGGACGGTCGTTGTCCGTCTCCACGTAGAAGATGGGGTTGATGAGGTTGTCGATCGAGCGATACCGGTCCGCGAGCGTCGGCTGGATGCCGCGCAGGTCGAAGACCTCGTCCATGCTCTGCAGCTCGATGTACTCCCGCTTCTCCACGTCGACCAGCAGCCGGAAGTACAGCCAGTTGATCTTGTCGGGGCTCTCGTTGTAGAGCAGGTCCTGCTCCCCGCCGGGCACCCACTGATAGCCGTCGGTCGAACCGTCCTCGTACCGTCGGCCGTACCAGAGGTTGTCGATGCCGGGAGCGCACCACCCGTTCTCCACGCCGAAGTTCCAGTCGGCGTGGGTGACGCCCTCCGCGGCCTTCCAGTACTGCCATTTCTTGACGAGCTTGCCGCCCAGCGAGTTCACGTAGCGCACGCCGGGCATGTACCGATGCTCGGAGTCCTGGATGTCGAAGTAGAAGCCGAAGGCGCGGATGTCCTCCTCCCCCAGCCCGATCCGGTCCTGGGCGGGGGTGTAGGAGTACCAGGTCTCGATCTGGATCTTCGAGGGGTCGCCGAAGCGGGAGAGGCGCTTGAGGGAGATGCCCATGCTGCCGTCGGCCGGCGGCTCCGTGTGGGGCGCCGCCGCGGCGCCCGTCGTCAGCTTCAGGGAGTAGGTGCCCTCCATCGAGCCGTGCGACGCCGCGAACCGCATGGGGGCCGAGCTCAGCATGGACGGCGCCCAGCTGGTGAGGTCGACGGCGCTGTCGAAGGACTCGTAGTCGTCGTAGACGAAGTTCGGGGTGAGGTCCATCCACCCGTTGAAACCCGTGTCGAAGTCGTCGAAGGTGATCACTCGCTCGAGCGGGTCGAAGCGCTCGAGCTGCCGGTCATAGGCCAGGAACTTGTGCATGTCTGCCTCGGTAAATCGCTGTCATGGATGGATGCAGCCAGTCAGTTCGCAGAGCAAACCCACTGGCAGTCGATTCCACAGTGTCTTGCATCACTGAGTATCACGTTATACCTTAGGGCATCGGCGACGCGACGCAGCGCGCCAGGTGGACAGGAGGGCACCAGATGCGACGACGTAGTTTCCTCGCCGGGCTCGGGCTCGCTACGACGGCGGGAGGCCTGGCCGGGTGCACGACCGGATTCTCGCGGGATCGGCCGGACGGCGACGGCATCACGCTCCGGATGACGATGTGGACGTCGAACCCGAACCAGATCGCACTCTTCGACGAGATCGCCGAGGACTTCATGGCCGAGAACGAGGCGGTGACGAACATCGAGTTCGAGAGCCTCACCCTCGACCAGCTCGACATGGTGCTCACCACCGGCATCACCGCCGGCGACGCCCCGGACCTGACCTGGCTGCCGGTGGAGTCCAGCCGCGAGTACATCGACGCCGGCGCCCTGCTCGACACCCAGCCGGCCCTCGAGGCGACACCGGGATACGACCTCGACGATCTCGTCCCCCATCTCCAGGAGTCATGGCGCGACGGCGATGCCCGGTACGGCGTCCCCTTCTCCACCGGGCCGCTGATCATGTACTTCAACAAGGATCTCTACGCCGATGCAGGCGTGAAGTCCCCCGCGGACCTGCTCGCCGACGACGACTGGACCTGGGAGTCCTTCCGGGAGACCTCGAAACAGCTCACCGACGCCACCGGCGTTCCCGGGTACGTCGTGAACGATTTCGACTTCCGCAACTGGACCCGCCTGCTGCCGCTGATGTTCTCGTACGACGCCTCCCCCTGGAACGAGGACGCCACGCAGTGCACGGCCGACAGCCCCGAGATGCGCGAGGCCCTCGGGGTGTTCCTCGGGATGGTCTTCGAGGACGGATCCTCCGCGGTGCCAGGGCAGCAGATCAACTTCTGGGGCGGCCAGGCGGGCGCCACGTCGGCGTTCCTGGGATCCAGCTCGCTGCTCGCCGACGCGACCTTCGACTGGGACATCGTCCCCACCCCGAACGGCCCCGCCGGTGACGTGCAGGCCGTCGGGCAGTCCGCCATCGTGGCCCTCACGGCGGGAAAGCATCACGATGCGGCACTGAAGTTCCTGGCCTTCCTCACCAACCGCGAGAACGCCGCCCGGATCTCGACGTACTTCCCACCCGCCCGCACCAGCCTGCTCAGCGCCGAGGTGCTGGCCGAATCCTCCGGTCTCCTCACCGCCGAGGACCTCGAGCCGATCGTCGCGTCGATCACCGAGCGAGGTCGCATCTTCCCCGTCGCGCCGAACGCCGCCAGCGTCGCCAACGCGCTCAACTCCTCCTTCGACGAATTCGTCTACACACCCGATGCGGACCTCGACGAAGCGCTGCCCAAGGTGTGCACGGCGATCGAGCCGGTGTTGTCGCTATGACGGCCACGACGGAGACCTCCGTGCGGGACCGCACCACACGACGTGACCACCGCACCTCGAGACGTGACGCGGGGCGCAACCTCTTCGGATACTCGCTCCTGGCCCCGCAGATGATCGGCTTCACCGCGGTCGGCGCGGTCGCGATCCTCTGGGTGATCTGGCTCAGCCTGCACCACGTCAATTCGCTCGCCGGCACCCAGGAGTTCGCCGGACTCGACAACTACGCCCGGATCCTCACCGACCCCAGCATGATCACCGTCCTGCCCAACACCGTCTTCTTCGTGGCCGTGCTCAGCATCGCGGGGACGGTCGCCGCCCTGCTGCTCGCGGTGCTGCTGAACCAGTCGCTGCGCGGGATCACCGTCTTCCGATCCATCATCTTCATCCCGGCGCTGGTGACGATGGTGGCCTGGGCGCTCGTGTGGAGCTTCATCGTCCAGCCCGAAGGACTGCTCGACGCCCTGCTGGGCAGCGTGGGGATCGACGGGCTCCCCTGGCTGCGCGGAGGCTGGCTGACGCTCGTCGTCTTCGCCGTCATCCAGCTGACCAAGAACATCGGCATCAACATCGTGATCCTGCTCGGCGCCCTGCAGTCCGTCCCCCAGGAGCTCATCGAGGCCGGCCGCATCGACGGAGCCGGCCGTTCGCGGCTCCTGCGCAGCATCGTGATCCCCCAGATCTCCCCCGCGATCCTCATGGTCTTCATGCTGACCGTCGTCGGCTCGTTCAAGGTCTTCGAGATCGTCCTGCTGCTGACCGAGGGCGGCCCGGGCGTGCAGAGCTCGGTGCTCTCCTTCGAGGTGTACAAGCAGGGCTTCCTCCTGAACGACGTCGGCTACGCCAGTGCGCTGGCCGTGCTGCTGTTCGTGCTGATCCTTCTGCTCTCGGCCGTCATCTGGCAGGCCAGGAAGCGAGTGGTGTTCCATGAGGACGACTGAGCCCGCGAAGCACATCGGACGCACGCTGAACTATCTGCTGCTGTGCCTGGTCGCCTTCGTGGCCCTCGCACCGATCCTGTGGATGCTCAGCGCATCGCTGAAGTCCTCCAGCGAGATCCTCCGCTATCCGCCGACGATCATCCCCGAGGACGTCCAGTGGGGGAACTACGCCGACGTCTTCGCGCTGCAGCCCTTCGCGCAACAGTTCGTCAACTCGGTGGTGATCATGGCGCTGGTCGCCGTGCTCACCCTCCTGATGTCGGTCCCGGCGGGGTACGCCCTGGCGCGGATCAAGCCCCTCGCCTCCGGCGCGATCTTCCTCGTGCTGCTCAGCGCCATGTTCATCCCGCCGGAGGCGACGATCATCCCGCTGTTCCAGTACGCGGCCGAGCTCGGATGGGTCGACACGCACTATCCGCTGGTCATCTTCACCGCCGTGCTGGTCACCGCACCGATCGCGACGTTCGTGATGCGTCAGGCGTTCCTGACTCTGCCGGCCGAGTTCGAGGAGGCCGCCACCATCGACGGCTCCAGCCGGCTGCGCACCATGCTCCAGATCTACTTCCCGCTGGCGCGACCGTCGCTGGCCTCGGTGGTGGTGCTCGCCTGCTGGTACAGCTGGAACCAGTTCCTCGAACCGCTCATCTACCTGCGTTCCCCGGAGAAGCTGACGGTGCCTGTTGCTCTGACGCACTACGAGGACCCCATCGCGGGCCCGCTGTGGGGCGTGCAGATGGCGGCCA
The DNA here is from genome assembly GCF_001969445.1 of Brachybacterium sp. P6-10-X1. Taxonomy (NCBI): domain Bacteria; kingdom Bacillati; phylum Actinomycetota; class Actinomycetes; order Micrococcales; family Dermabacteraceae; genus Brachybacterium; species Brachybacterium sp. P6-10-X1. The sequence goes on along the minus strand of NZ_CP017297.1, from coordinate 3,619,496 downwards.
CCACGCTGTCCGTGATCCCGGTGCTGCTGGTCTTCTTCGTCGCGCAGCGCCATGTGGTCTCCGGGCTCACGGCCGGCGGGCTGAAGTCCTGATCACCACTCCCGAGGACGTCTGAGAGGAAGTCCGTGCCTGCGCAGTACTCCGCCCCCTTGCATCTCGACTACGTGCAGTACACCGTTCGCTCGGATCGGCAGATGGTCGAGACGACCATCCGCGTGCTCGAGCCCGACGACCTCGAGGCGGTCGAGCACCCCCGGGTCCTCTATCTGCTGCCGTCCACCCCGGAGCTGAGCCATCGCTCGGGCGATGGTCTCGACGAGGTCCTCGCCCACGACCTGCACAACCGGCATGGCGTCGTGGCGGTCGCCCCGACGTACTCCGACTGGCCGTGGATGACGGATCTTCCGGACCAGAAGATGTTCCAGCAGGTCCTGTACTTCCTCGAGGACGTGGTGGGGTTCATCGACCGGCAGTACCCGGATCTGCCGCGCCTGCTGGTCGGGTACAGCAAGGGCGGCTCCGCCGCGCTGCAGCTGCTGCTGCGCTATCCGGAGCTGTTCCAGGCGGCCGCTGCCTTCGACTCCCCGATCATGAAGGAGCAGCCCGACCAGTGGGAGATGCCGTACTACTGGCCCGATCCGGAGCACTTCCGCGACTTCGCGATCCCGCACCTGTTGAGAACGAAGGGCCACGACCTCGGGGCCGCACCACGGATCGCGCTGTTCGGATACGGGAACTTCGGCAAGCACGCCCCGGAGTGGACCTACGATCACCTCAGCGCCGGCCACGAGCTCATGGACGAGCTCGGCATCCCCCACCTGTACGACAACGACACCCCGCGAAAGCACCGGTGGGACTCCGGGTGGCTCCCGGACGCGGTGTCCGCCCTGGATCGGATGTCGCGGTGACGGTGCCTGCTGCGATCGACGACCTCCCGCCAGAGACCCGGTCGCGTCCGAGGTCCGGGAACTCGGTTGTGCGTCTCCCGCACCTCCACGAGACTCACGCTGGTGGAATCGATGATGGTCAAGGCGGTCGAGGGCTTCGGCCTCGGGCAGGTCGAGGCAATGGTCCGCGTCGAGGGCGGATTGTCCAACGACATGTGGCGAGTGACCGCCACGAGCGGCGAGTACGCGGTCAAGGTCATGCGGGCCCATGCTGAAGCGGCTGACTTCCGCGACAACATCGAGGCGGCCTACACGATCGAGAGGAACGCGTTTCGTGAAGGCATACCCTGCCCGGAGCCCATGCCGACCGCCGAGGGACACGCACTGCTCCGAGCGGATGGTCACTGGCTGCGAGCCCATCGCTGGTGTGAGGGCAGCAGCCCCAACCCGGGCGATCATCTCGAGGACGCCGGCGACCTGTTGGCCAGGATCCACCGAGGGGGCGGACACGGTGTCCGGGCACTTGAGGACCAGCTGCGGGAGGTCGGAGCGTGGGCGGCCTTGGCCGACCAGCCTGGACTGCCGGAACGGCTCTCCGCTCAGCTGCGGTCCGCCGCCCCGGAGCTCGCCCGCCTCGAGGCTGCGACGGCGGCGAGCCCCCGCCTGGTGACGACATACGCCGACTCCCACGGCGACCTCGATCCCAAGAACACGCTCGTCGCGTCTGGCCGGCTGCTGGCCGTCGACTGGGACGCCGCCGGCCCTCGACCGATCGCTCGAGAAGCTGTCTCCCTGGCGCTGGACTGGGCAGAGAACGTCGACGACTTCCGCCGCGTACTCAGGGCCTACGCCAGCTCCTCCGGCACGACACTGCCCACGGAGGCATGGGTCTTCGGCGGATGGGTGGCGGCGCTGTGCGGGTGGCTCACCTACAACGTCCAGCAGCGAGCAGACTCCGACCTGGGACTGCGTGAGGCATCAGAGACCTGCGCCCGACTGCTCGCGCTGCATCGTGCCCTGGACGAGCATGTCTCCGCGCTCCACATCATCTGACCCTCACACGGGTCAGCGATTGCCTGCCTCACCCGGCCCGGCGCTCTCCTGCGCCGAGCAGTCACCGGCAGCTGCCGCAGCGACACCCTCACCCGACCCGACCCGAACCTCGTCGGCCGACCCAACGGGGGCTCCCGGACGCGGTCTCCGCCCTAGATCGGACGTCGCGGTGACGGCGCCTGCTGTCGGCGATCCCCTGCGCACAGGCCACCGCGCGCCACCTGCGACGTCACCGGCTTCCCCGTGCGCAGATCCGTCGAACGACCCCACCCCACCCTTGACATCAGGTCATGGCAAGGCAAAGAGTAGGTCAACGGAAGCTGTTCCGGCCTGGAGGGCGGCGGACGCGGACGTCGCGTGCGGCGATGCCCTCGGGGTCACCCGAGCAAGGAGTGATCGCTCATGATCCGCATCCGTCATCTCGCAGCCGTCGCCGCCGTCGGTCTGACAGGAGCCGTCTCTGCGCCCGCGGCGCTCGCCGCCCCGGAGAGCCTCGCTGCCCCGGCGATCCCTGAAGCGAGCCCGGCCACCGTGGAATCCGAAGCCAGCACGATCAGCCCCGTCGCCTACGCCGACCGGACCATACGCGAGTTCGGGGCCGGCGACGACGCCGATCTTCAGCGCGACACCACGGCTGATGCGCGCAGCGCCATCACCGAGCACGACGCCGCACCCACGCACTGGATGCGCACCGATGCCCAGGGCGCCGCGGGCCATGTCTACGTGACCTACGTGAACACCGAGACGCACGACCAGCTCATCCTCGGCGTGAACACCACCACGGGGATGGACGGCGACCATCTCGTGGACCAGGCGCGCTGAGCCCGGCAGGACCCCTCTCCCTGCTGCCCGGGACGCCCGGGACGCTCGCCACGCGACCACCGCCGTCACCCCCGACGCCGGCCGAGATCTGCGTTGTCGTTCGCACAACCGGCTGTGGCACCGTCAACGCAGAGATCGAAGGGCGATGGAAGGCGGGGGTTGGCGGTGGACGACGGTGTGGGGTGAGAGCTGCCCCGTGACCGGCCAGTCGGGCACCGGGACCGGTCAGTCGGGCCCCGCGACGGCTCAGTCGGTGCCGTCCTCGTCCGCTCCGCGGTTCGGGGCCGAGGGCGCGTCGCCGGCCGGGGCGGGGGTCGCGCCGTCACGCGGTGCTCCCCCGGTCGGCCGACCCGCCGACTGCTCCCGCAGCGCCTCCCCGATCGCCTCGCCCTGGGCCGTGCCGGTGGCGCGCCCCTGGATGAGGTCCGGGATGCTCAGGCCCAGCGTCGCCTGGACCGTGTCGAACACGCCGCGCAGGGCCCCGGCGGACTCGCCGGAGAACTGCTTGCCGGCCACGTCGCCGTCGTTGCCGTCGGAGCTGACCACGGTGATCTCGCCGATCTGCGCGTAGCCCTTCGCGAAGGTCTCCATGAGGGTGGGCAGCTGGTCGACGACGCGCTGGGCGAGCAGCGCCTCCTGGTTCTCGCGCAGCGCCTCGGCCTCGGCGCGCATGGCGGCGGCGCGGGCCTCGCCGGCCAGGCGCTCGGCCTCGGCATCGGCCTCCGCGCGCAGCTTCACCGCGCGGGCGTCGGCGTCGGCGACCTCGGCGCGGGCCTCGGCCTGGCGGCGCTCCTCGTAGGCGTCCGCCTCCGCGTCCTTCTGCCGGCGGTACAGCTCCGCGTCGGCCACGCGCTTGACGTCGGCGTCCAGCTGCGCCTGCTTGTTCTCCGCCTGCTGCTGGAGCACATCCTGGCGGGCCTTCTCCCCGGCCAGGGCCTCCGCCTGCTCGGCCTGCGCCCGTGCACGGCCCACCTCGGACTGCGCGTTCGCCTTGTTCGTATCGAGCGCCTGCTGCTCGACGAGGTTCTGCTCCTGGTTGCGGATGCTCTCCTTGGCGACGGCGCGCTCGGCGTTGGTCTGGCTGATCTCCGCCGCCTGGCGCTTCGCCTCGATCTCCGGCGCCCCGAGGGACTGGATGTAGCCGACATCGTCGGCGATGCCTCGGATCTGGAAGGAGTCGAGGATGAGGCCCTGCTCGCGCAGCTCGGGGATCACCGTCTCGGCGATCTGCTCGGAGAAGACCTTGCGGTCGCGCATCAGGGAGATGACCGTCTGCTGGGCGATCACGCCGCGCAGCACACCCTCGAGCTGGTCCTGCGTGAACGATTCGATGGCCTCGTCCTGGGAGGCGAACCGCTCGGCCGCCCGGCGCACCAGCGCGGAGTCCGAGCCGATCTTGACCAGCGCGACGGCGTCCACGGAGACGGTCACGTTGTCCGCCGACTGGGCGTCCGCACGCATGTTCACCTGGCGCTGACGCAGCGAGATGACCTCGTGGCGCTGGGTGACCGGATTGACGATCGCCCTGCCGTTGACCACGACCGTGGTCGCCGACGTGCTGCCGTCCTCATTCCTCTGGCTCTTGCCGGAGATCACGAGCGCCTCGTCGGCGCGGGCGACCTTGATCCAGCTGCGGATCACGAGGAAGACGATCAGCGCGACGACGATGACGACGACGAGGATCAGGGCGATGAACCCGACGATCCCGATGCCGAGGAATGTATTCATGCCACGTCCTCCGAGGGAGCTGAAAGTACGAGTTCAGTATTCCATGGGAGTGCGCCGGCCGAGGCCCCGACGGCCGATCCCGAGCTGCTCACGGATTCGCGGATCGGCGGGATCCAGGGACGCCGCACCGAGGGCTGCATCGCACGCGCGACGGCGACGTGCCGGTGATGGCGTGCGTGGGCGGCACCGGCGCTCAGGTGATGTAGAGCTGCTTGGGCGGATCGAACATGGTCTCCCACATCACCAAGGACGCGGCTCCGACAGCGCCCGCGTGCTCCCCGATGGACGTCCCGCGCACCTGAACGACGTGAGACGTGCGGCCGAGGTAATTGCGGTTCACGAGAGAAGGGATGATCCGCAGGAAGGAGGGGCGCAGAGCGGTCCACTGCGGTCCGCCCAGGACGATGGTGTCGAGATCGAGAAGATTCGCGAGCTGCGCGCAGACCCGCCCGAAGCTCCTCGCCGTGCGATCGATGATCTCAGCGGCCGGCGAATCACTGTGCTCGTCCGCCAGGCGGCAGAGCTCCGTCAGGGCATTCTCCACCGCCCCGGCATCCCCGAGGTCCACGACCGGCAGCACGCCGCGGCCGGTGGCCTCTCCGACCAGGACTGCCGGCAGGGCGGTCGCCGTGATGCAGCCGCGGCCCCCGCACTGGCAGATGGGGCCGTTGGGATCTCCGCTCATATGGCCGATGTCGCCGACATTGATCCCTGCCCCGCGCACGATGTTCCCGTCGAGCACGAGCCCCGCGGAGACGCCGGAGCCCAGGTAGATGAACGCCAGGTTCTCGTCCTCGCCCGATGACTTCCAGACCTCTCCCGCGACCGCCGCGATGTTGTCCTTCTCGACGGCGACGGGGATGGCGAATCTGAGCTCGAGCTCCTTCTTGAGCTCGACGACGTCCCATCCCGGGAGGATCGGCGCGTCGATCACCGTGCCGTGGGCGGCGTCGACCGGCCCCGGTGAGGCGACACCGATTCCCGCGATCAGCTCCACCGGCACCGAGGTGTCCTCGAGCAGGGAGCGGATGGTCGTCTCGACGAGGTCCAGCACGCTGGCGGGATCCGGGGTGCGCGGGGCGGGGCTGACGGCATCGCCGACGACGGCCCCGGCCAGATCCTGCATGACGACGGTCAGCCGTGCCGGATCGATGTGGAGCCCGACGGTGTAACGCGCGCTCGGCACCACCTCGAAGACGGCTCGGCGAGAACCGCTCCCGCCGCGCACGCGGCCGGTCTCCCGGATCATGCCCTCGTCGCCGAGGCGCCGGAAGATGTTCGACATCGTCTGCGCGGTCAGACCCGTCCGGCCCACGAGCTCTCCCCGGCTGATGCCCGCAGAACGGCGGATGAGGTCGAGAACGAGCATCTGGTTGTAGTCCGCCACGCGCGGGAGGTTGGTTCCTCGCTTCGTCCACCGCTTGATCGGGGCCGCCTCGGCCGGGTTCTGCGCTGCCATGAGCCGAACACTAGCGCCCGCGCCGACCGTTGACATCCATCAAATGGATTGCATAACGTACGTCACGTCATGGACGAGGCATCGCCGCCGAATCAGCATTGCCACCGAACCAGCGTTGCCGCGCACGGCGACGCCGCGCGGTGCGTCCTGTGGCCCGCACGCCTCTGAACCGATCCGCAAGCCACTCGCCCGATCAAGGAGTCGACGATGACGTCCGACCGGCACGGCCCGCTGCACCTGCTCCCCTCCCCTTCTCGCCGGACGCTTCTCGGGGCGGCCGCCCTCTCGCTCGGCCTCGCCGCCCCCGCAGCTGCTGACGGCCCACCACCAGGCAGGGCCGTGCGCTGGGAGAAAGGTCGCGTGTTCCCCACCTTCCACGCCTCCGGCGCGGTGCGCGTCGCCGACATGGCCGAACTCGACGGGTTCGACCGCCTCCTGCTGGTCAGCCTGCAGGGCCTGGTCAATCGCGAGCGCCCCGAGATCTACCTGATCGCCGATCCGGTCGATGAGACATGGATTCCCGACCTGCCGGTCCGCGCGCGGCGCGAGGAGGATCCGTGGAATCTGATCGAGCGCTATCGCGACAGGATCGGCGGAGCCGTGCTCTACGACATGGATTCCCCGCACACGATCAACCTCGCCACCACGATCGCGGGCCTGCGCGGTGGAGTCGTGGCGACCGCCGCGCAGGCGGAGCAGTACGGCCTCCCAGTTCTCGAGGACCTGCGCGGCCGGTTCGCCGATGATCCCGCGGCGGTCCACGAATGGGCGATGGCCCATCTCTGGCCGCAGTGCACCGACGAGATCCTGGTCGGCCTGCCGCCAACGCACAACGTCGAGGTCGACGACGTCGCGTGGACCGAGGTGCTCCGCGAGGACGAGCGCGTCACGGACTCCTCCAACCACGACATGTACTCCATCGACCTCTCCGACCAGCTCGGACCGGACGAGCTCTACGTGCGGTTCTCCGATGCCTTCACCGATGACGGCTGGGGCCCCGGCGTGTACTCCGTCGAGCTGAGGGTCGACGACGAGGTCGCCGCTTCCTTCACCCCCGGCACCGACGACGAGGCGCCGTACCTGTTCGACGGGACCACCTCCCAGACCAAGGAGGGAATGCGGTTCGCCGATGGCGGGAATTACTTCGTCTACCGCTTCGAGGTGCCCGCCGAAGCCTCGAGCCTGAACATCGCGATCGAGATGGAGAACCAGTTCGTGGTCTCCGCGACCGACCAGGCCCCCACGCGCGTGGAGCCCTTCTCCTCCTTCCGCGACTTCCCCATCGCGACCACCGCACTGGTCAGTTGGCTGCCACCGTCGGGTGAGAGCGGCTCGCAGTTCGAGGATCTGCTCACGCAGGTCGAGCCGGGCACGGTGTACGCGGGATGGTTCTCCGACGACGTCGCCGGGGAGTGGTCCGGGGTCGAGCTGTGCAGCCGAGCGGGGGTGATCGTCGTCGCCGCGGATTTCTACATGAATGCGACCATCCTCTCGGCGCTGCGAGCTTCCACCAGGGCACGTCCCGCACCGCCCGTGACCCGCACGCCCGAGAACCGCACGTATCTCACGCTGACCTTCGGCGAGGGCGACAACATCCAGTACTGCCAGCGCCACATGCGCGAGCTGTGGGACGACCCGGCCCGTGGCCAGGTGCCGATGAACTGGACCGTCTCGCCGCTGCTCGAAGACATCGGCCCCGCCGTTCTGCATCACTTCCAGCGCACCGCCGGCGAGAACGACCTGCTGATCTGCGGACCGTCGGGGGCCGGCTACACCTACGGCGATTCGTGGCCGGAGGACCGGTTCGGCGTCTATACCCAACTCTCGGGCGGCTACATGTCGCGGACCGGGCTCGATCTCATCTTCGCCTACAGCACGCCCGAGCCCGGCAGCGCCCCGCCTCCCCTGCCCACCTGGGTGCTCGAGGAATATGCCGCCGACGTCGACCTGCGCGGCATCCTCCAGACCGACGAGATGGGCGACATCTCCCAGCCCGGCGCCGCCGTGCCGCTGATCGGCAACTTCTACCCGCCCGGCGGGGTCGAGATCTATCGCGACGAGCTGCTCGCGAAGATCGAGGCGGACGACACGGACGGGCCCCTGTTCATCTCCGGATTGATCAACGCCTGGAGCTGGACTCCGAGCGATGTCGTCACCCTCGTCGAGAGCCTGCCGGAGGGCATCGAGGTCCTGCTCGCCGACGAGTTCTTCGACCTCTTCGCCCGCACCGCCTGATCCATGTTCCCGCATCACACCACAGGACGGCGCAGAGGCGGCGCGGCCCGGTGCTCGACGCCGACCCGGCATGAACGACCCCGAGACGTCGGACGGCGCTGCAACGCGGTCGCCGAGCCGATAGTCCCCGCTCCGAAGAGGTGGACCGCATGAGGCACGTACCTGCTCCCTCCCCGTCGACCGCGCTCGGCCGTCGTCGCCTGCTCCAGGGCGCCGGTGGGCTCGGCGCCCTGGCTGGTCTCGGCGCCCTGTCGAGCTGCGCCGGTGCCGACGCCCGCGCCTCCGACGACATCGCCTTCTGGCACCCGATGTCCGGACCGGACGGCGAGACCATGGGAGAACTGCTCGAGGGCTACATGGCCACCGGCGGCGCGGCCGAGGTCACACAGACCGTCCTGGCCGCCGGCGCTCCGTATTACACGAAGCTGGCCATGGCTTCGGCCGGCGGCCGCGCCCCGGACTTCGCCGTCATGCACGCCTCGCGCGTGACCGCCCACGCCCAGGGCGGATTGCTGGACCCGTGGGACCTCGACCTGCTGGCCGAACTCGGTGTGACGCAGGAGCAGTTCCCCGCTCGCATCTGGGAGAAGATGGAGGTCGGCGGTGACCTCGTGGCCGTCGCGCTGGACTCCCACCCCTTCGTCCTGTTCTACAACACCGAGATCGCGAAGGCCGCGGGCGTGCTCGATAGCAGCGGTCTGCTGATGCCGGTGAGCACCCCCGAGGAGTTCCGGGCGATGGCCTTGGAGCTCGGCGCCCAATCCTCGAGCGGGTACGGCCTGTCGTGGGGCTATCTCGGCGACGGCGTGAACCAATGGCGCATGTTCTCCACCTACTACAGCCAGATGGGCGGCACGATCGATCTGCCCGTCGGCGGGCGGATGGAGTACCAGGAGGACATCGCTGTCGCGGCGATCGAGTGGATCCTGTCCCTGATCGACGGAGAGGTCGGCAATCCCGGCCACGACGTCGGCACGGCCGTGTCCGAGTTCGGGACTGGGTCCTCCGGCGGCTACTTCGGCGGCGTGTGGGAGATCGGCAGCTTCCGCGACTCGGGGGTCCCCTTCGACATGACCATGATCCCCGGGGTGTTCGGCGAGCCGACCGCCTACGCGGATTCGCACACGTTCGTCCTGCCCCACCAGTCGAACCCGGATGAGCAGCGCCGCCGCACCGTGCACGCCGTGGTCGCCCACCTGCTGAAACATTCCATCGACTGGGCGGGGGCCGGGCACATCCCCGCCTTTACGCCGGTGATCGAGGATCCGGCGTACGCCCAGCTCGAACCGCAGTCCCATTACGCCGACGCGATCGATCACCTCGTCTACGACCCGCAGGCATGGTTCACCGGCTCGGGCGCGGACTTCCACAACTACTTCGGCGATGAGATGCAGAACGTCTGGGCACGCCGCATCGATCCTCTACAGGGGTGGAACGCCTTCGTGGCCCGCATCGACGCACTGCTCCAGAAACCGACACCGATGTGATCGGCGCCCACCCCGCTCGCCACGGGGTCCGCTCGCGCACCTCCCACCCGTCGAAGGAGACGACCGATGACCGCCACCGATGGCCTTGCCGCCCCGACGCGTGCGAGCGCTGCACCCTCCCCTCCTGACCGGCGAGAGGATCCGTCACCGGCGCGCGTGCGCCGCCACCGCGCCGAGAACATCCGCGGCTGGGCGTACATGGCGCCGTTCCTGGTCGCCTTCGGGCTGTTCCTGATCTGGCCGACGATCTACGGGCTGTGGATGAGCCTCACCGGCGTCAGCCTGGCCGGCACCAAGGACGAGTTCATCGGTCTGGACAATTGGGCGGAGGCGCTCTCGGACGGTCAGGTGTGGAGCTCGCTGGGCAACACCGCATGGTTCACGGTGCTGTCGACGATCCCGCTGGTCGTCATCGCCATGGGGCTGGCGGTGCTGGTGAACCTGGGGCTGCCCGGCCAGTGGTTCTGGCGCCTGTCGTTCTTCATGCCGTTCCTGCTGGCATCGACCGTGATCTCGCAGTTCTGGATCTGGATGTACAACCCCCAACTGGGTCTGATCAACGAGTTCCTCGGGTGGTTCGGCCTCACCGGCCCCGCCTGGCTGCAGGACCCGAACACCGCCATGATCTCGGTGGTCATCACCACCGTGTGGTGGACGATCGGTTTCAACTTCCTGCTGTACCTGGCGGCGCTGCAGAACATTCCCCAGCAGCTGTACGAGGCGGCGGCGCTGGACGGCGCCGGTGGCTGGCGCAAGTTCGCATCGATCACCCTGCCTCAGCTGGCGCCCATCACCGTGCTGGTGCTGGTGCTGCAGCTGCTCAACTCACTGAAGGTCTTCGATCAGATCTACCAGATGACCGGTGGCGGGCCTGGTGGCGCGACCCGACCGATCATGCTCTACATCTACGAGGTCGGCTTCACCGGATACCGCCTGGGCTACGCCTCGGCGATCTCCTACATCTACTTCTTCCTGATCATCACGATCTCGATCGCCTACGTGGTGATCTCGTCCCGACGGAGTGTGAAGGCATGAGCACAGCACATCCCACCACGTCCGACATGACCACGATGGTGCCTGCGGTCGGGGTGCCCGCGGCAGCCGTCCCCCGACCGCGCGGACGACGTCCCACCCCGGCCCGCATCGTCGCCTTCGTGATCCTCGCGATCCTGGCGGTGTCCTGGCTGACGCCCGTGCTGTGGGCGGTGCTGACTTCGCTCAAGCCCGAGGCCGAAGCCGCCGCACAGCCGATCACGCTGATCCCCGAGAGCGGATTCACGCTCCAGGCCTACATCAACGTGCTCAGCGAGGGCCTGGTGCCGCGATGGGCGTGGAACAGCCTTCTGACCTCGGCGCTGATCACCGTTATCACGGTCGCCATCTCGGCCCTGGCCGGATACTCGCTGTCACGCCTTCGGTTCACCGGTCGCACGATGCTGATCACCATGACCATCGCCTCGATCATGATCCCGGGGCAGATCCTGATCGTCCCGCTGTTCCAGCTGATGCTGACGCTGAACCTCGTGGACACCTATTGGGGCATCATCCTTCCGCAGGTGGTCGCGGCCCCGATGGTGTTCATCCTCAAGAAGTTCTTCGACCAGATCCCCTTCGAGCTGGAGGAGGCCGCGCTGGTGGACGGAGCGAGCCGCTTCCGGATCTTCCGCTCCATCGTGCTCCCCCTCTCCCGGCCGATCCTCGGGGCGGTGGCGATCTTCGTCTTCATCGGCGCCTGGAACAACTTCCTGTGGCCGTTCATCGTCATCAACGACTCGAACCTCATGACGCTGCCGACGGGTCTGCAGACCGTGATCAGCGCCTACGGCATCCAATATGCGCAGAGCATGGCTCAGGCCGTGCTCGCCGCGCTCCCGCTGATCGTGGTGTTCATGCTGTTCCAACGTCAGATCATCAAATCCGTCGCGACCACGGGCATCACCGGCACCTGACCTGCCGCGACCGAATCCGACGCCGGTGCCACGCGTGACCGTGTCAGCACCCCCGATCGCGGAGGCACGCCGCCCCTCCCCCGCGAGGGCTACCGTGGCAGGGCACACGATCCCCCACGCCGGGATCGCCCCGGCACGTCGAGGGACCGAGGAGGTCTTCAGGTGGGATGCACGACGCTTCTGGTGGGCAGGCGCGCGAGCGCGGACGGGTCGCCGCTGGTGGCCCGCACCGAGGACTCCTCGAACGGGTCCTTCGACCCCAAACGGGCCGTGGTCGTCCGCCCCGAGGACCAGCCGCGCGTCTACACGAGCGTGCTCGGGCGTCGGCGGATCGAGCTGCCCGGGAACCCGCTGCGGTACACCGCGGTGCCCAATGCGCTGCCCGATGAGGGGATCTGGGGCTCGGCCGGGATCAACGCCGCGAACGTCGCGATGAGCGCGACCGAGACGCTGACCAGCAACCCGCGCGTGCTCGGGGCGGATCCACTCGTCGAGCTCGTGCCCGGGCGCGGCACGCCCGGCTCGCCGGACCATCGACCGGAGCAGCCCGGAGGGATCGGCGAGGAGGACATGCTGACCCTCGTCCTGCCCTACATCCGCAGCGCGAGAGAGGGAGTCGAGCGCCTCGGGGCGCTGCTGGCCGAGCACGGCACCTACGAGATGAACGGCATCGCGTTCAGCGACGTCGAGGACATCTGGTGGCTGGAGACCGTGGGCGGGCACCACTGGATCGCCCGGCGCGTGCCCGAGGATCACTACGTGACGATGCCGAACCAGCTGGGCATCGATTCCTTCGACCTGCAGGACGCCGAGGGCGAGGGGCGCGACCACCTCGCCAGCGACGATCTGCGCGCGTTCCTCGGGACCCACCATCTGGATCTGACGGTGCACCGCCCGTCGGGGGCCGGCTTCGCCTCGGTGGGGTCCGCGGCCGACGGTCCGGGGTCGAGCCCCTTCAACCCCCGGGAGGCGTTCGGCTCCCACTCGGACCACGACCACGTCTACAACACCCCGCGCGCCTGGTTCATGCAGCGCACCCTGAACCCCACCGGCGAGGACTGGGACGGGCCGAGCCCCGAGCACCGCCCCGACTCCGACGACCTGCCCTGGAGCCGCCGGCCGGAGAGGCTGCTGACGATCGAGGACGTCAAGGACGTGCTCAGCTCGCACTATCAGGGCACGCCGTTTGACCCCTACTCCCCGCGGGGCACGGACGCCGAGCGTCGGGCCTTCCGGCCGATCGGCATCAACCGGCACAACGCGCTGGCGATCCTCCAGATCCGCCCCGACCGCCCGGAATCCTCCCGGGCGCTGCAGTGGATCGCCTTCGCCTCCAACCCGTTCAACACCCTGATCCCGATGTTCACGAACGTCGAGGAGACGCCCCACTACCTGAGCACCACGACGGGGCAGGTGAGCACGGACAGCTTCTACTGGGCCTCCCGCCTGGTCGCGACGTTGGCCGACGCGCACTTCGCCGAGACGATCCCGCTCATCGAACGCTTCCAGCAGCAGACCCTCGCCCTCGGACACGCGGCCGTGCACGCGGCCGACGAGTCCGTCGAGCATCCGTCGCAGGAGACATCGACCGACGAAGGTGCCGACGGACCCGTCTCGGAACTGCTGGCCGCAGCGAACTCGCGCATCGCCGAGCAGATCCGCGCCGAGACCGACCAGCTGCTGGCGACGGTGCTGCACACGACCAGCAACCTGATGACGAACCGGTTCTCCCGCTCCGACGGATGAGCCCGGCGTGAGCCCGCGCGCCCGGCTCCTCCCCGCATCACCGGGGCCTTCGGGGTCCGCGGAGGAGGGGCGCATACACTCGCCTCGGCCCAGCACCCATCACCCAGCAGCCCGTGCCTCGCGGCCCGTGCCCAACAGCTCCAAGGATCCTCTCTCGTGAACCGTCGTCGATTCCTGCGCGGTGCCTCCGCGCTCCCCGCCTTCGCCCTGCTCGCCAGCGGATGCGGCGCGATCCGCCGAACGGGCTCCGACGACGGCATCCCGGGCAGCGCCGAGGAGATCCTCGCCGCCGTGGACCTGCCCCGCCCTGATTTCCCGGTGCGGCTCGACGCCGGCCCGATCCGGGGTGACGAGCAATGGAGCAAGACCGTCATCTTCACCCGGGATGCGGCGAGGATCGAGGACTGGATCGACACGGCCTTCGAGGGCGGCATCACCTCCCGAGCCCAGGCCGACGACGAGGAGGAGCCCGCCACGCGCCTCGGCACGGGCGTGCAGAAGAAGGGCGATCGCGTCACCAGCGGCACCCACGGCCCTCACGCCTATGTCGTCGTCGTGGGGCAGCAGGACCGGCCCACCGTGCACGTGGGGGTGCGGCGCGAGGGTCGGTGATCGGGGCCCTCCACGACGGGCACCGTCAAGCGCCGACGGTGATCCCGCCTTCCTGGGACGCGACAGACGCGGTCTTCTCGAAGAAGTGCGGAGCTCGGGCCTCCAGCGTGCCTGCGCGGTAGTACGGGTCATCGGCCGGCAGCGGCAGGTCGATGGTGCGGCGCTCGATCGCGGCAGCGTAGATCGCGGTGACCAGCTCGATGGCCCGTCGGCCGTCCTCCCCCGTGATGAGCGGATCGCGTCCGTCCCGGATCGCGGCGATCACGTCGCGCAACTGACCGGCGTGACCGGTGTGCTCCAGAGGCGGCCGCGCCTCGGCGACGGCGTCGAGCTCTGCCATCAGGCCCGGGTCGCCGGCGGCCGTGGGGAAGCCGTTGGGCTGAGCGGTCTCCGCTCTCGCCGACCACGGCTGGGAGACCCGGGCATGTTCGCCCTGGACCACGATCTCCTGCTGCTGCCCGTGGTGGACGACCGAGCTGGTCAGCTCGGCCAGGCCGCGCCCGTACTGCAGGATCGCGACGGAGAGGTCCTCGACCTCGGCGTTGTGGTGCTGGGCGTTGGTCATCATGGCCACGACCGCCTGCGGGGAGCCCAGCAGCCACAGGGCGAGGTCGATGTGGTGGATCGCGTGGTTCAGGGTGCAGCCTCCGCCCTCGGAGGCCCACGTGCCCCGCCACCACAGGTCGTAGTAGGGCAGACCTCGCCACCACGCCGAGTCGATCCGGGTGTGGGAGATCGACCCGAGCTTGCCCGACTCCAGCACCGCCTTGAGCGTCATCATCTCGTCACGGAAGCGGTTCTGCGCGATCACCGACAGCAGCTTCCCGCTGCGCCTCTGCGCGGCGAGCATGGCATCGCAGTCCTCGAGCGAGGGCGCCATCGGCTTCTCGACGATGACGTGGACCCCGGCCTCCAGGGCCAGCACGGCGACGGGGCGGTGCGCCGACGGGGGCGTCGTGACGGAGACCAGATCGAGGTCCTCGGCCGCGAACATCTCCTCGAGATCCGCATAGGAGCGGGCCTCGGCCAGGCCGAACGCCTCCCGTTTCGCGTCGGCCTGCTCACGGGTCAGATCGGCGAGAGCCACGATGCGCACCTCGTCGGGGGCATCCAGGTAGGCGCGGAGATGGGCGTCGGAGATGTTCCCGGCGCCGATGATGCCGACGTTCAGCATGGGAGGAACCTTTCGTTCGAGGTGTGCGTCCGGAAGTGCGGGAGCGTCATGTCTCGGGCTGCATGCCCTCGAGCTGGCTGAGGATCTCGTCGGCGACGTCCGTCGGGGCACGGTTGCCGAAGAGGGACTCCTCGGCGAGCCTGCTGAACTCGTCCCCGAAGCCGACGCCGGAGGCGGGGGTGACGAGCGGGGGCTTCACGACCTCGGCCTGCATGTCCCGGGCGAAGTCGAGGGAGACCATCTCGTTCTCGTCGAGCACGGACTCGATCTCCGTCTGCAGCTCGGGGAACGCGGTGACCCCGCGTTCGATCTTGAGGATCTTCGCGGCCTCCGGGTCGCGCAGCAGGAAGTCGACGAGGGTCGCGGAGTCGTCCGGGTTCGCGGTGGCGGCGGCTATCGACCAGTACATCGAGGCCTTGTTGACCATCTGATGATCACCGCTGGTGTGGGCCGGGACCCGCAGCAGCTTCAGCGGGGAGCCCGAGGAGGCCTGGAAGGTCTGGATCTGGGTATGGAACTGGAAGTGGAAGGCAGCGCGGTTGGTGGCGAACCGACCCTGTTCGACACCGACGGCGGCGTCCTCGATCTGCACCGCCGGCTTCGGGGTCGCACCGGTCTCGGACAGCTCCCGAGCGTATTCGAGGAAGGAGACGATGGTGTCCGTGCTGATCAGCGTCTCGTCCTCGCGCGGGAAGACCTGCTGACCATGCTGGCGGGCCCACATCCCGAGCTGCGCCGCGTCCGTGCCCAGGAAGTCCAGGCCGACGATGTCCTCCCCGGCCGCCTCGGACCACTCGCTGACCTGTGCGCACACGTCACGGAACTCGTCCCACGTCCAGGTGGTGTCATCGGGCATCTCGATCCCGGCCTGTTCGAGGATCACCGGGTTCACGCCGACGGAGAAGATCCCGATCCCCAGCGGCGCGCCCACCAGGGTGCCGTCGGCCAGGCGTCCGGTCTCGAGCATGTCCTGGTCCATGCCGTCGAGGTCCAGCAGGTCCGAGACGGTCTCCAGGTCCAGCAGTGCGCTGCGGCTGCCGTAGGAGTCGATGTAGGACTCGTCCATCTGGATCACATCGGGGGAGTCTCCCCCGGCGGTCTGGGTGGCGAGTTTGTCCCAGTAGCCGGTCCACTCGCTGTACTCGGGCGAGACCGCGATGTCGGAGTGGGACTCGGAGAACAGGTCGAGCGCCTCGCGGGTCATGGTGTTGCGGAGGTCGCCGCCCCACCAATAGATCCGCACGGCCGCGGAGTCCCCGCCGCTGTCGGCATTGGGGCCGCATGCCGCCAGGGTGCCGAACGCCCCGAGCGCACCTGCTGCGGTGAGAAGTCGACGTCGACTGACCATGGGTGCTCCTTGGATCGCGGGTCGTGAGGGGAGTGGTCGACCGGCCCCGCGGACGTCGGCGTCACCAGCAGGCTGTGGACGATGGGCGAGGACGCGAGTTTCCACTCGGTCACACTCGTCGGAGCCGCAGCGACCGGAGCCGCATCGGCGCTCCGACGACGGGGCGACCGTGCCGTCCACCTCTGAAGTGATCGATCACTCGTGCGGAGTAGAATCTAGTGATCGATCACTTTCGTGTCAAGAGTCACGTCACAGGAGGGCCCATGCCGCGTGCGACCACTCCGCGTCGCGTCACGATCTACGACGTCGCCGAGCGCGCCCAGCTCTCCCACCAGACGGTCTCGCGGTACTTCCGCGCCCCCGAAGGACTCAAGCCCGCGACCCGCGAGAGGGTCTCCGCAGCCGTCACCGAGCTCGGATACAGCCCGGACCCGCTGGCCAGGTCTCTGCGCACCGGCAGGTCGAAGCGCCTGATGGTGGTCGTCCCGGAGCTCACGTCCAGTCCTGCCCGCGTGCTCGCCGGCGCGAGCGACGCCGCCCGAGGGGCCGGCTTCACGATCGACGTCGTCGGCCTCACCGGGGATGCCGAGGAGCGGACCGATCGCCTCGGAGAGCTCGCGCGCACCGGTCGTCCGGAGGCGATCCTGTCCCTGATCCCGCTGGCCGCTGATGCGCAGGAGGCCTGCGCGCCGGTTCCTCTGGTGGTCGTCGGGGAACTGGATGATGCGATGCGCGGCATCGGCGAGCTCAGCGACGCCTCCCCCGTGCTCGAGTTCCTCCGCGCGCTCTCGACGCTCGGGCACCGCCGCTTCCTGCACATCACGGGCGACCTCGATTTCGCCTCCGCGCGGGCGCGCCGGGACGCCTACCTCTCCGGCATCGAGTCGCTCGGCCTGGAGGACCTCGGCGTCATCGACGGGGACTGGAGCGCCGCCTCCGGGTATGAGGCCATCGCCGGGATCGACGCTTCCCGGGCCCCGACCGCGGTCATCGCGGCCAACGATGTGGTGGCCGGCGGGGTCGTGCAGGCGGCCCGGGAGCGCGGATGGACGGTTCCCGACGACCTGAGCGTCACGGGGTGGGACAACCTGCCGCTGTCGGGCCTGCTCAGCCCCACCCTCACCACGGTCGAGGTCGATCACGAAGGGGTCGGGGTGCGGGCCATGCAGCGACTCCTCGAGCGGCTGGCCGAGAGCGGTTCGGATCGTCCGGCGCCGAAGCCGGTGAACACGGTCATCTGGCGCGGTTCGACCGGAGCGGTCGCGGGGCACTGAGACGGATGGGTCGGAGGCCGCGGTGTCCATCAGGACTCATCGCGAAGGGCCGGGCCCCTGCACGCGCCGGGCGGGTTCTTCAAGGCGGCGTCGCGACCTGGGCCTACATCTTCGAGCCCGCTACCTCCCCGAGACCCACCGCGGTTTCGTCCTCTTCTACGCCACAGACGCCGACGACGGGGAGATCATCCGCCGACCGCAGGACTGAGGCGGGAGCAGACGGCCGCCGCCCCGCGTGATCCTATTCCGCCACGCCGTCTGGGCCGGCTCGTCACCCGCCCGCGGCACGGAGGATCCGGGCGGTGTACGGATTCAGCGCGAGCGGCTCGTCGTCCGTGATGACCACGGTGCCACCGATATAAGCCAAGTGCCGGCCGTAGGCGTAGTTCGGTTCCAGGGCGAAGGTCATCCCGGGCTCGAGCACCATGTCGGCGGCCATCGTCGGTCGGTCGGTCTCCGGCGGATAGGCCCCGGCCCCGGCCCTGCGCCGACTGGCCTCGACCGGGAAGCCGCTGGCGGCGATCATCGGGTTCAGCGTGTGGAGGGCGGGCCCGAACTCCCAGCCGTCGGCACTGCGGTACGGGGCCCGGAGATCGTCGACGACGTCGCCGAAGGTGCGGCCCGGCCGCAGCGCGGCCAGGCCGGCGTCGTACGCCGCACGGGCTACGTCCTCGGCGCGACGGAGATCCTCGTGCGGGGCGCCGATCGTGATCGTGACCTGGTGCTGGGTGTGCCGGCCGGCGACGTCGGCGAACACCTCCGCGGAGATGACGTCGCCGCCGGCCAGCGCCCGGGGAGCCTGCGGACGATAGCTCCACGGCGGCAGGCCGGAGGCGAGCGGGGCGGGCCCGCTCCAGAAGTGCATCGCCGCGGGCGTGGTGCCGCGGGCATGGCCCGCAGCCATCCCGGCCGCGTACACCTCGGCCTCCGAGACCCCGGGAGCGGCCGTCTCGACCATGGCTCGCGCCATCGCATCGCCGACTGCTGCCGAGCGGCGCACGACGGCGATCTCCTCAGCCCCCAGCGGCATGATCAGCCGCGAGATCGCCATCCCGACCGGCGTGAACTCCGCATCCGGCAGCTCGGCCAGCACGGCGCTCCACAGCCCGAAGGGCATGATCCCCTCGGGATGCCAGGGCGGATAGGGCTCCAGGCCGATGACGCCGATCGCGGCCCGCGCCAGCCCCAGCTCGCGGAGCGTGGCGATGACGACGCGGGAGTCGCGGGGCGTCCGCAGGTTCTCCGGCGCGATCCAGAGGCTCTCGCCCCGGCGGGAGGATTCGAGGTGGTCCTTGGAGAACATCTCCATGGGCAGCAGCGAGATCGGGTCGCCGTCGCGGGGAACGATCACGGTCGTCCCCGGCCTGTCGTTGGTGATCCATGCGTCGTAGGCGAAGGGGGCCGGCCCGGCGTCCTCGTGCTCGCCGAACACGAGAATCGCGTCGAGCCCCGCGCGGTGCATGAAGGAGCGCAGCAGGTCCCAGCGTCGATCGCGTTCGGCGCGCGAGTAGGTCGGCACGACGGAATCGCTGCTGTCATGCACTGCGAACATGTCGTGCTCCTCCGGATCGCTCGTCCTGGCCGCCCTCACCACGGGACCACGCCGTGACGGTCGCGGAACTGCCGGGTCGGTCCGGGCGAGGTGGTGGCCAGCTCGACAATGGCGTCGGTGCCTTCGGTGACCGTCTGGGTGCCCTGCTGGTGGTTCAGGTCCGTCTCGGTGAAGCCGGGGTCGGCCAGGTTGAACCGGACGTCCGGGATCCCGTTCGCGTACTGCACGGTCAGCATGTTCAGCGCCGTCTTGGACGTGGGATACATAAGGTGGGCCCGCTGCGCCTCGGGGCGCGACGAGTCCGTCATATGCGTCAGGGACCCGGCGCCGCTGGAGACCATGACCACGCGCGGGTCATCCGCCGCACGCAGCAGCGGCAGGCTCGCACGGGTGACGCGGAGTGGTCCCAGCACGTTGACGTCGAGGACGGGGAGGAGATGCTTCGGCAGGGTCTGCTCCGGGGTGATCAGCTCGTCCATCGGACCGACCTGCTCCCCCGTGATCCCGGCGTTGTTGATGAGGACGTCGAGCCGGTCGGTGCGCTCGGCGACGGTCTCCAGGGCGGCGGTGACCGACTCGTCGGAGACGACGTCCAGGGGCACGAAGATCACGTCCGCGCCGTCGGCGGAGAGGGCATCGGCGGCGGTCTGCCCGCGGGTCTCGTCCCGGGCGCCGAGGAAGACGCGCCAGCCCAGCGCTCCGAGGCGTCGAGCCGTCTCGTAGCCCAGGCCCTTGTTGGCGCCGGTGATCAGAACTGTGGTCGGGTGGTCGAGGGTGCTCGTGGAATTGCTCATGCGGCAATCCTGCTCCTCGACCGAGCGCGGAGCCAGGCCGAGCCGAGACCCGGAGAGCCAGTACCAGGATGAGGGCCGTCCCGCCGAGATCGTGCAGCGCAGCTGAGCGGTGCCGGCGCAGCACGGAGCCATGGGCGGATGCGTGCGCGGACGCAGCCTTCTGGGTCGGGTGCGTGCTGGTTCGGGTGCGTGGACGGAGCCCCGTTGTGGCTGCACGGAGACGGGCCCACGCAGGACCTTCTCGGCGCGAGCGTTCAGCCCCCGACGGGCCCGCCCCGCTGCGCGAGCTTCTCCCGGATCCCCCGCACCGTGCGCCCGAGGCCGGAGGCTGTGTCCTCCTCCTCGGGGGTCTCCACGAAGTCGACGATGGAGCGCATGGTCGCGAAGTCGATGCTGGGCATGCCGCCCTCGAGAAGCGTGCCGATCCGCTCGCCGACCAGCTGCTCGAGATTCTCGGCCGCCTCGTCGCCGCGCTTCTCGCGAGCCGTCCCGAGCCGCTCGTTCAGCAAACGCACCGCAACGGGCGAGGTGGGGATGGGCCCGGAGTGGCCGGCGACGGTGATCTGTTCCACGGGACGTCCCAACATGTCGAAGATCCCCGCGCGGAGAGGTCGGCGCGGAGGCCGGGCTGCTGCGACCGGCTCCTCAGCACAGTACCGGGATCTCTGCTCCCGCTGAACCGGTGCCCGCGCCGAGCGCGACGGCCCGGATCAGGGCGAGGTGCCGCCGACTGTCTCGTGGAACGCCGTGCGCACGAGGTCGAAGCCGCGCAGCTCCCGGGAGGGGTGCACGCGGTTGGCCAGCAGCACGAACCAGCGATCCGCGGCGGGATCGATCACCAGGCTGGTGCCGGTGAACCCGGTGTGCCCGAACGCCTGCGGGCCGAAATCGTCCCCGAGGTAGCTGCACTGCTCTCGCGGCCACCAGCCGAGCGGACGGCCGTCGTCGGCGCCCTGCATCGCACGATCCGTGCCCGGGCCGAACAGCTCGCCGCGCAGCAGCGCCGTGCCGAGGAGGCCCAGATCGTCGGCCGTGCCGAACAGGCCGGCGTGCCCGGCGATGCCGCCGAGCACCACGGCGTTCTCGTCGTGCACCTCGCCACGCACCACATGTCCGCGCCAGGGGCAGTCCTCGGTCGCGACGGCGCGGTCCGCGGGCACCGGGCCGTAGCCAGTGCTCGCCATACCGAGCGGCTCCGTGATCTCCCGGGCCACGAGCTGATCCAAGGACATCCCGGCGACGCGCTCCGCGACGAGTCCGAGAACGATGAATCCCATCGAGGAGTAGCGCCAGCTGCCGGGAGCGGTGAACTCCAGCTCAGCGAGCGCCTGCAGCAGCTCGGCGCGGCCCTCGTGCGCCCGCCACAGCGGGGTGGGCCCCGGGGCACCCGAGGTGTGGGTGAGCAGGGAGCGCAGATCGGCACGCGCCATCGGACCCTGGGGCCAGTCCTCGAGCACCTCCCCCACCGTCGCACCGAGGTCCAGCGCGCCGCGATCGACCAGCCGCAGCAGGGCGAGGCCCACGATCGGTTTGGTGACCGAGGCCAGGTCGAACTGGGCATCGGGACCGATCGGCCGCTGGTCGTCACGGGCGAAGGTGCCCACCTCGCCGCGGCGATGCATGCCGGCGCTCGAGCCCATGGCCCAGGCGGCGGCGCTGAACTGGCCGTCGCCCCGCGCCCGATCCAGCAGATCCTGCACCTCGCGCTCGATCACCTCGGCCGGCATCGCGTCAGCCGACATCGCGCAGACCCTCCGTGGATCCTCCGAGGGCGCGGGCGTGCCCGGCGAGCAGCTGCGCGGCGGTGTCGTCCTGCGGGCGCATGAAGGCGAGCCCCACCAGCACCAGGAAGGTGGTGCGGTCGGCGCTCGCGGGGGCGGCGAGCATCCAGGTCGACGCCGTCGGATACTCCGTGAGGGGCTCCGTCGCCGAGCCGACCCCGGCGCTGGGCCCGGCCCCGGTGTCGACCGGGCGGGCGCCGACCCGGTCGGGGCCGGCGTCGTCGGCCGGCAGCGGATCGGCCCACAGCGGATGCTCCGGCAGCTCGTCCCCCACCCGCAGCGCGATCGGCAGGCGCTGCGGGTTCTCGAGACCGAGCACCACGGCCCGGCCGTCCATGGCCCCGATGCGCGCCGCCACGTGGCCGGTCGCCCGGGCGAGAGCGCCGAGGGACTCCGAGATCACTCCGCCGAGCGGGTCGTGGCGCACCACCGCGGCGGCCAGGCCCTGCAGGCGTGGGCCGGGCAGGTACAGGCCGCGCCCGGGCGAGTGCGCATAGCCCTGCGTGCACAGGTCCAGCAGCAGCCGCCGCGCGGTGGCCTTGCTCGTGCCGCTGACCTCGGCCAACGCCCCCAGGCGCAGAGGTTCCTCGGCGGTGCCGAGAGCGTGCACCAGGGCCATGACCTTGTCCGCGACGCTGCGTGCGGAGGTGTTGACGTCGTCTCCCATGCCCACTAGCGTAAGCCACCATCGTTCCATTGACCAGAACGTACATTCCGTTCAGCAGCATTCATCATCGACGATGAGAGCGAGCACCCCGCATGACATCTCTGCCCCGTCCCACCCGCCGTGACGCGCTGCGTCTGGGAGCCTGCGGTTCCGCGCTCGGCGCTGTCGCCCTCACCACCGGCTGTGGGAGCGAGCCCGCGGCCGGGGATGCCCGCGCCCTGCGGATCGCCCAGAAGAGCGAACCCACCGGTCTCGATCCGCATCTCGAGAGCGGATTGGACGGCATGAACGTGCTCATCAACATCTTCGACACCCTCACGATGCGCGATACGGACAACGAGCTCGTCCCGCGCCTGGCGACGTCGTGGGAAGCCGTCGACGAGCACCGCTGGCGGTTCCACCTCCGTGAAGGCGTCACCTTCCACAACGGGGAGCCCTTCGACGCCGCGAGCGTGAAGTTCTCGATCGAGCGGCTCATCGACCCCGCGACCGAGTCGACCATCATCGAGCTGCGCGCCGTCGACCACGCCGAGATCGTCGATGAGCACACCGTGGACATCGTCATGGCCGTTCCGGACCCCGTGATCCCCGAGAAGGTCTCCCTGTTCGGCGGGGTCATGCTCCCGCCCGGCTACCTCGAGGACGTGGGGGCCGAGCAATTCGCCGCCCAGCCCGTGGGCACGGGCCCGTTCCGCTTCGTCTCCTGGCGCAAGGCCCAGCTGCTGCGCCTGGAGGCGAACGCCGAGCACTGGAACGGCCGTCCCGCCTTCGACGAGCTCCACTTCACCGCCATGCCCAATCCCGCCTCGGCGCTCGCCGGCATCCAGAGCGATGCCGTGGACATGGTCTCCGCCCTCGACCCCGAGGCCGCCCTCCAGCTCGAGGGCTACAAGGACGTCGCCCTGGAGAAGTACCCCGGGATCCGCATGTACTTCGTCGTGCTCGACACCGAGCACGAGATCCTCCGCGACGAGCGCGTGCGCCGAGCCCTGAACCACGCCGTGGACGTGCCGCTGCTCATCGAGGCGGTGCTCAACGACTCGGGCCGTGAGGCGGCGACCATCGTGCCCCGGGAAGCTTTCGGCTACGTGCCCGACATCCCGCCGCCCGAGCGCGATCCGGATCTCGCCCGGCGGCTGCTCGCCGAGGCCGGATACGCGGACGGCATCGAGCTGCGCTTCACCTCCTCGAACAAGGAGCAGCTGGTCTGCGAAGCCCTCGCCGGGATGCTCGGCGACGTCGGGGTGACGCTCGACCTCGAGCTGCTCGAACCGGGCACTTTCGCCGAGCGTCTCGAGTCCGACGACCCCTCCTCGCTGGGGTCGATGTACCTCACGGGCTCGACGGGATGGACCCTCGACGGCGGGGCGACGCTGCAGTCCTACATCCGCTCCGACCGTCGGCGCAGCCGCATCCGCTCGGACCACGCCGACGCGCTGATGGACACGATCGAGCAGACCATCGACCCCGATACCCGGCTCGAGGCCCTCCAGGAGATGCAGCAATGGCTGCGCGACGAGGCTCCGTTCCTGTTCCTCTACCAGGCCGACCTCGACTTCGCGACCAACGGCGAGATCACCTGGGAACCCAACGTCAACGGCACGCTCGCGATGGAGACCGCCCGATGAACAGCGCACCCGCTCCGCCCCCGTCGTCCACGCCGTCGTCCGCCCCGTCGGCAGAGACGTCGGGGGAGACGTCGACCTCGACGACGAGTCCGACGACCAGCCCGACGACGAGTCCGACGCCATCCACCCCGTCCGCCCGTCGGCACCTGCTCCGCGCCGCCCTCACCCGCCTGCTCTCCTCCCTCGGGGTCCTGTGGGCCGCCGTCACCGTCGTGTTCGTCCTCTCGCGAGCCTCCGGCGACCCCGTCGCCCAGCTGCTCCCGGAGAACGCGAACCCCGAACAGGTCGCCCAGATGCAGGCCACGCTGGGGCTGGACCGACCCCTGATCGTGCAGTACCTGGATTTCCTCGGCGGGCTGGTGCGCCTGGACCTCGGCGACTCGCTGCTGTACCGCGAACCGGTCACCTCCCTGATCGCCGAGCGCATCCCCGCGACCGCCCTGCTGGCGGCGACGGCCCTGCTGATCACCGTGGTGGTCTCCTTCCTCGCCGGCTCGATCGCCGCGATGCGTCGCGGCACCGGCGTGGACCGCACGGTGATGAGCCTGGTGCTGGTGGGCCAGTCCACCCCGGCGTTCTGGGTGGGCATCCTGCTGGTCCTCCTGTTCGGGGTCCAGCTGAGGGTGCTGCCCGCGGCGGGCTACGGCACCCTCGCCCACCTCGTCCTGCCCGCCACGACGCTGGCGATCTTCTCCGTCGCCGTCGTCGCCCGCCTGCTGCGCTCCTCCCTCATCGAGGTGATGGGACAGGACCACGTGCGCACCGCCCGTGCCAAGGGCGCCGGGGAGGTCCGCGTGCTGCTGGCCCACTCCCTGCGCAACGCCTCGATGCCCGTGATCACCGTGCTCGGCCTCGAGCTCGGGGCGCTGCTGGGCGGAGCGATCCTCACCGAGCAGATCTTCAACTGGCCCGGCATCGGCCGGCTCACGATCGACGCCATCAGCTTCCGCGACTTCCCCCTGGTCCAGGGAACCGTCGTGCTCTTCGCGGCCACATTCATCGTGGTGAACCTGCTGGTGGACCTCTCCTACGCGATCATCGACCCCCGAGTGAGGACCGAGGCATGAACGCCACCGCCCTTCCCGACCTCTCCCCCGCCCACGCCGAGTCCGGCGCCGAGCCGGGACCGGCCGACGGATCCGGCCCGTCGGCCGGCCGGCGCCGACACCTCGATGTGCCCCTGCTCGCCTCGAGCGCCTTCCTCGCCCTGGTGGTGCTGCTCGCGCTCATCGGCCCGCTGCTCGTGGACGACCCCGGGGAGCAGAACCTGCTGCAGCGCCTCTCCCCACCCGGCACCGACGGGCACGTGCTCGGCACCGACCAGCTGGGACGGGACGTGCTGGCCCGGTTGGTCATCGGCAGCCGGGTCTCTGTGCTCGTGGGGGTGACCGCCGCGCTGCTCTCCGGTGTGATCGGCTCGGCGATCGGGATCATGGCCGGGTACACGGGTGGCTGGACCGACCGCCTGCTCATGCGCCTCACCGACGTGCAGCTCGCCTTCCCCACCCTGCTGCTCGCCCTCGCCGTGATCGGCTTCGTGGGCCCGAGCCTCGCCACCGTGATCGTGGTGCTCGGCATCACCGGCTGGGTCTCCTACGCCCGGGTGCTGCGCTCGGAGGTGCTGTCCCTGCGCACTCGCGAGTTCGTCGAGGCCGCCCAGGTGATGGGCGTGCCCGCGCACCGCATCATGGCCCGGCACATGCTGCCGAACGTCACCGGCCCCCTCGCCACGATCCTCACTCTCCAGGTGGGCACCGTGATCCTCGCCGAGGCGGCGCTGAGCTTCCTCGGCCTCGGCATCCCCGCCACGATCGCCACCTGGGGCTCGATGCTCTCCGACGGCCAGCTGTACATGGGCACCGCCTGGTGGCTCGCCGTGTTCCCGGGCACGGCGCTTCTGCTGACCGTGCTGTCGATCAACATCGCCGGGGATGCCGTGCGCGACCGTTTCGACCCCAGGACGTACACCTCATGACCACTGCTCCCCTGCTCGAGATCTCCGACCTGCACATCTCCTTCTCCTCCCGTCGCTCCGAGGTGGCCGCCGTGCGCGGCATCGACCTCACCCTCGAGGCCGGCCGCACCCTGGCGATCGTCGGCGAATCGGGCTCCGGGAAGTCGAGCACCGCCCTGTCGGTGCTGCGGCTGAACCCCGAGCCGCCGGCGATCTACCCGCGCGGCGAGATCCGCTTCGAGGGCACCGATCTGCTGGGGCTTCCCCCGAAGCAGCTGCGGGCCGTGCGCGGACGCGACATCTCCATGGTGTTCCAGGACCCGATGGCCACCCTGAACCCCTTGCGCACCGTGGGCAGCCAGCTGATGGAGGTGATGAGCATCCACCGCAGCGGCGACCGCCCCGAGCGGCGACGCCGGATGCTCGAAGCGCTCGAACAGGCCCGGGTGCCGCAGCCCGAGCAGCGCTCGGCCCAGTACCCGCACCAGCTCTCCGGCGGTCTGCGCCAGCGGGTCATGATCGCCATGGCCCTGATGAGCCGGCCGCGACTGCTGATCGCCGACGAACCCACCACAGCCCTGGACGTCACCACCCAGGCGGAGATCCTCGACCTCATGCGCACCCTGCAGGCCGAGACCGGCATGGGAATCCTGCTGATCACCCACGATCTCGGGGTGGTCGCCTCGGTCGCCGACCGCGTGGCCGTCCTCCGCGACGGGGTGCTGGTCGAGCAGGGGCACGCGCTGCAGATGTTCGAACGGCCCCGGCACGAGTACACCCGCAGCCTCCTCGCCGCCACCCCGCGCCTGGAGATCGGAGCGACCGCATGAGCCCCCACGATCACGACGCCCCGCTGATCACGGTCCGCGAGGTCGGCAAGACCTTCCGACGACGCCGCCGGGAGAACACGGTCCTCACCGGCATCGACCTCGACATCCACGCCGGCGAGACCCTCGCGCTGGTCGGCGAGTCCGGCTCCGGCAAGACCACCCTCGCCCGGATCGTCGTGGGCCTCACCGAACCCACCGAAGGCCAGGTGCTCACCCTCGGGGAGGATCTGAGGACCGGCCGACGACGGGCCTCGGCGCAGCAGGCCCGCACGGTGCAGATGGTCTTCCAGGACCCGTACGCGAGCATGAACCCGCGCATGCGGATCCGGGACGTCATCGCGGAGGGCCTGATCACCCACCGCCGCGGTGAGCTCGGGGTCGCGGGCATCCGGGCCGAGGTCTCGCGCCTGCTGGAGTCGGTCGATCTCGACCCCGCTCTGGCCCGACGCTTCCCCCACGAGTGCTCGGGCGGCCAGCGCCAGCGCATCGCGATCGCCCGCGCCCTCGCCCTGGAACCGCAGCTGCTGGTGCTCGACGAGCCCACCAGCGCCCTGGACGTCTCGGTGCAGGCGACGATCCTGGACCTGCTGCGCGAGCTGCAGGAGCGCACGGGGGTCGCCTACCTGTTCGTCAGCCACGACCTCGCCGTGGTCTCGGGGATCGCCGACCGGGTCGCCGTGATGGCGGACGGCCGGATCGAGGAGATCGGCCCCTGCCGCGAGGTGCTGTCGGCGCCGTCGTCGGCCGTGACCCGGCGCCTGCTGGACTCGATCGCGCACCCCGATCCGCGCCGCGCGAACCCCGCGTTCGCCGACGCCGGGGCCGGCGCATGAGCTCGACGAGACGGCGCCCGGTCCCGCGCCTCTCAGCCGATCGCATGAGCCCGACGAGGAGGTGCTCGGTCCCGCGCCTCTCAGCCGATCGAGGTCAGCCCGCGATGCAGCAGCAGGGCCACTCCGCCCAGCAGCGTGGAGTCGTCCTCGCCGAGGGAGGTCGTCACCAGGCGGGGCTCGGTCTCCCCGCCCGTGCGCGAGAGATCCTGCAGGGTCTCCAGGATCGTGGCCCGGAAGCCGTCCGAGGCCTGCGCCGCCTCCCCGTGCAGGATGAACAGGCCGGGCATGCACAGCTGCTGGATGTTCGCGAGCCCCACGGCGATGTTCCGCGCGTACTCGGCGACCACGGCGGCCGCCCGCGGATCGGACGCGGCGCGGGCCTCCCAGCCGACGAGGTCATGGACGGGGATCTCGAGGGCCCGGCCCTGCTCCCGCAGCCAGGCGCTGGTCGCGATCGTGCGCCAGCAGCCCCGCTTTCCGCAGCTGCAGGCGATCTGACCGGAGGCCACGGTCATGTGCGCCCCGCTGCGGCCACCATCGGGCGCGAGGATCATGCCCTGGTAGAGGATCCCCACCCCGAGGGTGCTGCCGGTGGCGACGGACGCGAACGTCTCCTCTCCCTGGCCGGCCCCGAAGTAGTGGTCGCCCTGGACCTGCAGCCGCGCCCGGTGCTCCAGCAGCGTCGGCGCCCCCACCACCGCGTGCAGATGCTCCGCGATCGCGCAGCCCTCGAGGCTCGGCATGTCCACGACCTGCACCATCGTGCCGTGCGCGGTGTCCAGCACGCCGCCGGCGGAGATCACGCACCCGCCCAACCGGCTGCTGCGCGCCAGCCCCGTCGCGACCCGGTCCACCTCGGCCAGGATCTCCGAGCGCGGGGCCGACGGGTCGAATCTCGCCTCCCGCCGCGCCCGGAACCGGCCGGCGGCATCGATCAGCGCCCCCTGCACCCGTCCCGGCAGCAGTTCCAGGGCGAGGAACGAGCCGTTCCGTGAGGCGGGCGGCTCGAACGACAGGACACGACCGGACATGCGCACACAGTAGCCCCGCCGGGAGACGACCACGACACAGGAGCACCCCATGCCTTCACTGACCTCGCTGCGACGACAGGACCTCGCCGAGCTCGCCCCCCGCAGCGTCGCCGTGCTGCCGATCGGCTCCCTCGAGCAGCACGGCGAGCACCTGCCGCTGGGCACCGACTCCCTGCTCGTGGAGGCCGTGGTCGAGCGCGCCCTCGGCGAGCGCGAGGATGCGGTGCTGTGCCCCACGCTGCCCTATGGCTTCAGCGGGCACCACCAGTTCGCCGTCGCCCTCAGCCTTCCGCCGAGGACTGTGCTCGACGTGCTCTCCGCACTGCTGGACTCCCTGGTCGCCGCGGGATTCCGCCGGATCCTCGTGGTCAACGGCCACGGCGGGAACATCGAGATGATGAGCCAGGCCGTGAAGCTCGCCGCGCTCGAGCATCCGATCCTCGCCGCCTGCTGCAGCTATTGGCAGCTGGTCACGAACACCTCCGGCGGCCCGGGCCATGCGGGGCGCTTCGAGACCGATCTGATGAGCGCGGCCCACCCCGGCCTGGTCGGTCCGGAGGGGCACGGCCCGAGCGAGCTGCCGCTGTTCGACCAGGAGTTGGTGCCGGGCCTCCACCTCGAGCGCCACGGCGAGTGGCCGCGCACCGGCGGGGTGACCGACCCTCCCGGCGACGGAGACCCCGCCCGCGGCGAGGCCACGCTCACCGAGGCGGCGGCCGCGCTGGGGGCCTGCCTCGACGCGCTGCTCGCCACCGCCCTGCCTCCGGAGGCGGGTTCTCGCGAAGGAACAGCAGGCACCGCCGAGGACACAGCAGCCACCCCCTCGGGCGCCGTGCCTCCCGAGCGCACAGCAGGCGCCCCCGACGAAGGAGAGACCGCATGAAGATCGTCGACCTCGAGGTCAGCGTGGTGAACCTGCCGATGCGCAAGGGGTTCACCTCGTCGTTCGAGACCAAACAGGGAGAGACCCGCACCATCGTGCGGATACGGACCGACGACGGCCTGGTCGGCTGGGGCGAGACGATGTGGGGCGCGCCCGTGGCACGCCTGGTGCGCCAGCTGGCCGAGGACGTGATCGGCACCGACCCCCGCGCCCTGGAGTCCTTCCACGCCCGACACCGCATGCTGCCCTTCTTCCACGGCTACCTCGGGTACGCCGCCCTCGCCGCGATCGACGTGGCGTGCTGGGACCTCCTGGGCAAGGCCGCCGGGATGGGCGTGGTGGACCTGCTCGGCGGGCGGGTGCGCGAGCAGATCCCGTTGACCGCGCTGATCACCCGCTCCGACGGCGACGAGCGCGACTACCCCGGCTCCCTCGCCGACGCCACCGAGCAGATCGTGGCCGAGCACGGCTTCACCGCCGTGAAGCTCAAGGGAAGCACCGACGCCCGGGCCGACGTCGCGATCATGCAGGCCCTGCGCGAGCGACTGCCCGAGGTGGAGCTGCGGGTGGACCCCAACGCCGCCTGGAGCGTGCCCGAGTCGATCCGCGCCGGGCACGCCCTGGAGCCGCTGGGGCTCGAGTACCTCGAGGACCCCTGCCAGGGGCTGGAGCAGATGGCGCGCGTCGCCGAGGCCGTACGGATCCCGCTGTGCACCAACATGTGCGTGGTGCGCTGGGAGGACCTCGCCCCCGCCGTGCGGCTGAACGCCGTGCAGGTCATCCACGGGGACGTCTACAAGTGGGGCGGGATCGCGACCACCAAGCACCTCGCCGCCCACTGCGACGCCTTCGGGCTGGGCATGAACCTGCACAGCGGCGGCGAGCTCGGCATCGCCACCGCTGCCCACCTCGCGATCGTGGCCAGTACCCCCGTGCTCTCCAGCGCGATCGACTCCATGTACTACCTGCACGACGACGACATCATCGAGCCCCTGCCCTTCGAGGGCGGCCGCCTCCGCGTGCCCGACGGCGTGGGCCTCGGGGTCGAGGTCGACGAGGACAAGCTCGCCCACTACACGGCGCTCAACGCGCGCGAGGGGGATTACACAGGCTGAGGTGAGGGCGGTGCCGGGGAACGGTCTTGCGCGGGCGGGCGCGGCGCCGACCCCTCGCCGGCGGTGAGCAGCACCCCGGGGGCACACCGGCCACTCAGGCACCCCTGGCAGAATGACGGCCGAACGACCCGAACACTCCCGGGAGGTGGATCATGGGCTGGATCGTCGACGTGGTGATCGTGCTGATCCTGGTGGGCACCACGGCCTCCGGCCTGCGGTCGGGGTTCGCAGCGACCCTGGGGTCGCTGCTGGGTCTCGCCGCGGGAGCGGTCGCGGCCGTGTGGGCGCTGCCGCTGGTCTCCGACGCGGTCGACCCGCCCTGGCGCACTCTCGCCGTGCTCGGTTCGCTCCTGGCACTGCTGCTGATCGGCAGCGGCATAGGCGGCTGGATCGGGCACCTGGTGCGCCGCGGGGCCGACCGCTTGCACCTGGGGATCATCGACCGTCTGCTCGGGGGAGCGCTCGGGCTCGTGATCGGCCTGGTCGTCGTCTACCTGGCCGGGGCCGTGCTCACCGGGACCGACGCCGCCGCGCTCTCCTCCGCACTGGACTCCTCCCGCCTGCTGCAGATCGTGGACGACACGACGCCGGAGCTGCTGGACGGCGTGCTGGATCCGCTGCGCTGACTGCCGCCCCTACGGCCGCAGCAGCTCCTCGAACAGCTCCAGGCTCCCCTCCAGGTCCACCGTCTCCTCCAGCAGCCACTGAGTCTGCAGGCCGTCGGAGGCCGCGACCAGCAGCGCAGCGAGCTTGTCCGCGTCGAGACCGGGGCGCACCTCCCCCGCCTCCTGCTGGCGGCGCAGCCGCTCGGCGGTCTGCTCCCGCACGCGCTCGAACCGTCGGACGAAGTAGTCGCGGGTCTCCGTCCGCTCCTCCTCGAGCGAACCGGCGACGAGCGTCGAGTAGAGCTGGACGTAGCCGGGCAGATGGACGTTGACGCTCGCGGCGTCGACCAGATTCTCCACAGCTCCCCGGCGACCGTGTTCCTCGCTCTCGCGCAGCTCGTTGCGGTGCTTCTCGGTGTGCTCGTAGAGCGCCAGCAGCAGCTGCTCCCGGGAGCTGAAGTAGTGCAGGAGCGCGCCGTGGGAGACGCCGATCTCCTCGGCGACGCGGCGCAGCGAGGTCCCTTCCGGGCCGCGCTCGCGGAACACCTCGACGGCGCGGTCGAGGATCTCCTGCCGTCGGGCGACGCCCTTGGAGTAGGAGCCGCGCCGCCCGATCGGGGCGTCGTCGTCCGAGGTCTCGCTGCGTGGGGCCATGACGGGATCCTACTGATCGACACAAAACCTCCGCCAGCATGTTTTCGGTTATGCTCGCCGTCGGCCCACGGCTCGACGGGTGCTTCAGGCACCTGGTGCGCGTTGTCGGGCCCCCGCACCGACGACGCTGTCCCGCACCGGGAGGTACGCATGACCGCAATGACGCAGCACTCGCCCACGACCCCGGCACCTCGCCCTGTCACGACTCCGGCGGGAGCCGATCGATGAGCCCGCAGGACGCCGCGCTCGCTCCGGAGAAGCACGAGATCGACAGCAGCGACGCCGCCCTGTCCGAGCCGACGGCCCCCGTCGGCCGCGGGTTCATGGCCCGCTACGCCCTGGCCTACTTCGGGATGTGGGTGGCGCTGCTGACGCCGACCTCGCTCACGCTGGGCGTGCGGACCAAGCAGGTCGCCCCCGACGGCGCCGCCGAGCTGCTCTCGCTCGTGCTCGGGGTCGGCTCGGCCCTGGCGATCGTCTGCAACCCGCTGTTCGGCAAGCTCAGCGACCGCACCCGCTCCCGGTGGGGGATGCGGCGGCCGTGGATCATCGGCGGGGCGCTGGTCGGATGCGTCGGGCTCGCCCTCGTGGCGCTCGCCCCGTCCGTGCCGCTGCTGGTGCTGGGCTGGGCGATCACCCAGGGCTCCTTCAACGCCGTGCTCGGTGCTCTCACAGCGGTCCTGCCGGACCAGGTGCCCTCCGCCCAGCGCGGCCGTGTATCCGGGCTGCTGGGCCTGTGCGGCCCGCTCGGCATCGTCACCGGCACCTTCGTCGCCTCCCGGGTGGACCAGAGCATCGTGGCCATGTTCCTGGTGCCCGCAGCCATCGGTCTCGTGACGATCCTCTGCTTCGGCCTCACCCTGGATGACCGCCGGCTTCCGCGGGCTCATCCGCTGCCGGCGTACCGGATCGGGGAGTTCCTGCGCAGCTTCTGGGTCAATCCGCTGCGACACCACGACTTCGGCTGGGCCTGGTTCAGCCGGCTGTTCATGAACTGGGGCTACGCGACCGGCACCACCTACCAGGTGCTCTTCCTGACCGACGGGCTCGGGTTCGAGGTCTCCGTGGTGGCGGGTCTGACCTTCATCGCGACCTCGGCCCTGCAGGTGACGGCGGTGGTGTTCAGCGGCTTCGGCGGCTGGCTCTCCGACCGGATCGGCAGCCGCAAGAAGGTCGTCGCGATCGCCGCCGGGTTCCTCGCCGCGGGACTCGGGATCGTCGCCTTCTCCGGCTCCTTCTCAATGTTCATCGTCGGGGTCGCGATCGCCGGCGTGGGCCAGGGCCTGTACGTCTCGGTCGAGCTGGCGGTCGTCGCCGAGGTGGTCACGGACCCGAGCACCGCCGCCCGCGACTTCGGCGTCTCCAACATCGGCAACACCCTCCCCCAGACGCTCGTGCCGGCGATCGCCCCGATCGCCCTCGCCGTGCCGCTGCTGAGCGGGGGCGGCGACAACTTCACGGCCCTGTTCCTGCTCGGCTCGGTGCTCACCCTGGCGGGCGCGGTGCTGATCCTGCCCGTGAAGGCGTTCCGGTGAGGACGACAGCGGCAGCGAGGGGTCTTCGATAGCGAGCGAGGGGCCACGATCACGGGAGGCCCGGAGATCCCTCACCCTCCCTGGCCCCTCGCCCGCCCCGGCCGATAGGATCGAGCCATCCCTCACCGCTTCCAGCGTCGGCAGCGATGTCCCTGCCCGAGCCGCGCTGGAGGATCCATGACGCCGCACCCCGCGACGCCGCACGCACCGTTGTCCGCCGGCCGCCTGCGGCTGGTCATCCTGGCCATGTCGCTGGGCGCCTTCGCGATCGGCACCACCGAGTTCGCCAGCATGGGGCTGCTGCCACAGATCGCGGACGACCTCGAGGTGTCCGTCCCGCAGGCCGGCTTGCTGATCACCCTGTACGCCCTCGGCGTCGTGATCGGTGCGCCGCTGGTGACGATCGCCGCCGTGCGGATTCCGCGCGCCCGGCTGCTGGTGCTGCTGATCGCCCTGATCGGGCTGGGGAACCTGCTCTCGGCGATGGCCCCGGACTTCTCCGTGCTGGCCACCGCCCGCTTCGTCGCCGGGCTGCCCCACGGCGCCTACTTCGGTGTCGCCTCGCTGGTCGCCGCCAACCTCTCCCCCGCGGGCCGACGCGCCCGCTCCGTATCGCTGGTGATGCTGGGCCTGACCATCGCCACGATGATCGGCGTCCCCGCCTCCACCGCGCTCGGCCAGGCGATGGGCTGGCGCACCGCCTACCTGATCGTCGTGCTGGTCGCCGCGGTCTCCACCATCGCGATCTGGCGTCTGGTGCCCGAGCCCCCGAACACCGCGGGAGCCGGCGCGACCGGCTCGATCCGCGGGGAGCTGCGGGCCCTGGCCCGCGTCCAGGTGTGGTTCGCGCTCGGCATCGGCGCCATCGGCTTCGGCGGCATGTTCGCCGTGTACAGCTACATCGGCGAGATCGTGCCGGGTGTGATGGGCCTGGGCGAGCGGGCCGTGCCGCTGGCGCTGCTCGTGTTCGGCGTCGGCATGACGGTCGGCAACATCGTCGCCGGGCGCCTGGCCGACCGCAGCCTGTACGGCACCATCTTCCTCGGGATGGTGGGCATGGCGCTCAGCCTGGCCGTGTTCGCGCTCGTCGCCCAGAACGCCGTCGCCGGGATGATCCTGCTGTTCGCGATCGCCGTGACCTCCCAGCAGATGGGCCCCTCGCTCCAGCTGTTCCTGCTGGACGCCTCCCCCGACGCGCCGTCGCTGGCCGCCGCCCTGCACCACTCCGCGCTGAACATCGGCAACTCCCTGGGCGCCGCCCTCGGCGCGGCCGTGCTCGCCGCGGGCTGGGGCCTGCTCGCGCCCGCCTGGACCGGCGTCGTGCTCGCCGTGCTGGGCCTCGGGATCGCGTCCTGGTCGTTCCTGGTGCACCGTCGGCAGCAGGCCCGGACCGAGGAGATCGCTCCGTCACATCCCGAGGTGTCGGTGCCCTGCTGACCTCAGCGTGACCGTGGTGGCGTCCGCGCCACCGCGCACCTGGGCGACCGGATATCGCGTGCCGGCCGCGCCCCGTTCACACCCGGTTCATGGCGGCTCTCTACGGTGTCTGCGTCCTTCACCAGCGCTCCACCCCGCCTAGAAAGGCGCCCCATGAACGGCTCGCCGCGCCCTCTCGCCCTGTTCGCCTGCACGGCGATGATCTCCGCCCCCGCCTTCGGCATCGCTTCGCCGGCGCTGGCCGATCCAGGTACGAGCGGGCTCCTCGACGATTCCGCGATCGCTCCTCATGCAGCCCCGTACGGATACTTCGTCGAGCAGTGGGACACGAACACGAGCGAGAACCTCGACCCCTCCGAGAACGCGGCCGTCGGAGTGCTGAGCGAGATGGAGGAGATCTGGATTCCGGGGTCCGAGTGGGACAACGGCACGATCGTCGATGCCGCCGTCGCGGGCTCCAACATCGAGCAGTCGATCGCCATCTCCCAGGGGGCGAGCGATGCCGAGCAGGAACGGGCGTACATCATCGATCGTCGGCACCAGAACTACACGGCCACCGAGGGCCTGGGTCCGTACGCCGAGGCGTACCGTGAGAGCGTCGGCGTGGGGACGACGATCCCCGATGAGGTCCCTGCCGAGGCGTCCACGCAGAAGTTCAGCGACGAGGGCAACGCCCACGGGGTCTGGGCGGATGCGGACGGCGAGCTCGGTGCCACCGTCCGCCTGGTCGACGCCATCCGCGATCACTCGGCGACCTCGAACAACGCCAAGGCGTACTACCAGTACCCGCGGCCCTTCCGCTGGTCCGACGGGGTCGACGTGCCCACCTTCGCGGAGCCGCTGCAGAAGCCCGTGGAGGAGGCGGCCGACGACGCCGGATTCCCGTCCGGGCACACCAGCGCCGGCGGCATGGCCACGCTCGGCCTGGCCTATTCCTTCCCCGAGGAGTACGACGATCTGCTGCTGACCTCGAGCGAGATCGGCACCAGCCGCATCCAGCTGGGAATGCACTCCCCGCTCGACGTGATGGGCGGGCGCCTGTTGAGCACGGCCATCACCGCCGGGGCGCTCCACGACCCTGCTCTCTCAGAGGTCACGGAGGACGCCGCGGCGCAGGGCAGCGCCTGGATGGACGACCAGCAGGACGCGGGAGTCGTCGACGAGGACGACGACTACGACGCCGACCTCGCCGCCTACACCGACTTCTTGACCTTCGGGTTCGAGCCGTCCGGGAGCACCGAGGAGGCGATGCGCGTGCCCAAGGGCGCCGAGACGCTCCTCGAGACGCGCTTCCCCTACCTCGATGACGGACAGCGCCGGTGGGTGCTGCACTCGACCGGGCTCGACTCCGGGTATCCCGTGCTCGACGACGCCGAGGGATGGGGACGGCTGAACCTGTTCGCCGCCCAGGGCGGCTACGGCGCCTTCGACACGAACGTCGCCGTGACCATGGAGGCGGCAGCCGGCGGCTACTCCGCAGAGGACGACTGGAAGAACGACATCGACGGGGCCGGCTCGCTGACCAAGGACGGCTCAGGGGTGCTGACCCTGTCCGGGGACAACTCCTTCACCGGGGGCGTCGTGCTGGCAGGAGGGATGCTGCGTGCCGCGAGCTCGACCGCTCTGGGCACGGGCGACGTGGCCGTCGACGACGGCACCCTCGCCGTCGAGGAGCCCGCTCAGCTCGCCGGTGACTTCTCCCAGGGAAGCGACGGGTCTCTCTCGCTGATCGCCGCACCAGAGGCCGCGCTGCAGGTCGAGGGCTCCGCCACGCTGGCCGGCACCCTGCGCCTGGTCGTTCCCGAGGATGCGGATCTCGCCGGCGGGCTCACGCTCCTCGAGGCCTCCTCCATCACCGGCAGCTTCGACACGGTCGAGATCGATGGACTGCCCGAGGGCTCCGAGGCCGATCTGCTGGCCGTCGACGGATCGCTCGTGCTCGCCCCATCAACCGAGACCCCGGGCACCGAGGGCACCGAGGGCACCGAGGGCACCGAGGGCACCGAGGGCACCGAGGGCACCGATCAGAGTGGCACGCCGGCCGAGGAGGATGCCGACGGGGCGACCCCGGTCGATGACGCGGGCGTCGATGACCAGGACAGCACGGTCGTACCGGACGGGACGCCCGATCCCTTCCAGAGCGCGGACACCGACGTCGCGGACGAAGCCCCGGCCGAGGGCGACTCGGCCGCCGCTCCTGTCGAGGACTCCGACGGCATCACGCAGGCGGGGGCAGGTGCCACGACCGCCGAGCCCCCGACCGCCGATGCCGAGACCGGCCCCCTCGCGCAGACCGGTTTCACCGGCGGAATCCTCGCCGCCGCCGCGGCGGGCCTGCTCGCCCTCGGCGGCGGCGCGATCCTGCTCGCCCGCCGCGCCTCTCGACGGGGCTGACCCACCGGAGGCGATCTCGGCCGACGTGCTCTGACGGCTCGTCCGGGCCCGACCCTTGACCCGACTCGTGACCCGCGCCACACTCGTGGGTGAATAGTCGTTCATTTCTCATGAACGACGTTCACTCACCGGAGAGGAGCGGGCATGGCCGGCACCGACGCCGCGAACGCCCCGGCCGAGGCGGCCCGCGCGGCTCGATCCGATGCGCGCCGCCGGCAGATCCTGCTGGCGGCCGCCCCGTTGATGGAGAGGAACGGATCGCAGGCGGTCTCCATGCAGTCCGTCGCGACCGAGGCCGGAGTCTCCGTCGGCCTGATCTATCGGTACTTCTCCGGAAAGCAGGACCTGATCCAGGCCGTGACCGAGGGCGTCCTCGATGACATGGGGCGACGGATCTCCCAGGCGCTGGAACCGGAGGTGGATCCGGTCCGACAGATCGCCGGCGCCTTCGCCGCCTACTGCACCGTGGTCCGCGACCACCGCCAGGCCGTGATGCTGACGTATCGCGAGTCGAACACGCTGGACGAGGCGGGCCGTCAGGTCATCAAGGAGATGGAGATGCGCACCGTCGCGCCCCTGCGCAGCGCCGTGGACACTGCCGTCGAGCACGGGCTGCTGCGCCCGATCCACACCGAGCTCTACGCCTACGACCTCCTCACCATCGCCCATTCCTGGGCGCTGAAGCACTGGTACTTCGCCCCGCGCGTCACCTTCGAGCAGTTCGTCCGCTCCCAGACCGCCCTGATGCTCTCCACGGCGATCCCGCCGGATCACCGCAGCCGATATCCCGACCTCCTCGGGGACCTCGCCGAGGCGCATGCCCCCGGGGCCGGTCCCGCCGTGTCCCGCTCGTGACACCGCCCACCCCACGATCGCCCAGGAGGACCCATGGATTTCGCCGTCGACGACGCGATGCAGGGCTTCATCGATGCGGCGGCGGACGTCGCCTCCCGGATCGCCCCCGACTACCAGCAGCGCGAACGCGACGGGTTCATCGACCCGGAACTGCGCCGGCAGATGGGATCCCGTGGGCTGATCGCCCCGGAGCTCCCCCGTGATCTGGGCGGACGCGACGAGCGGGCGCTGACCACCGGCATGCTCACCGAACAGATCGCGCGCGGGGACATCACGGTCGCCTACGTCCAGGTGATCGGCTCTCTCGTCGGCCAGATCCTGGCGCGCACCGCCCACCCCGAGCTGGCGGCGCGCTGGGTCCCGCAGATCACCAGTGGCGCGGACATCGTGGCGATCGGGCTGTCGGAGCCGGACGCCGGGTCCGACGCCGGCAATCCGTCGATGACCGCCCGACCTCGAGACGGCGGCTGGCTGCTTCGCGGCACCAAGTCGATGTCCTTCGCCATGCATGCCGGGGCCGCCGTCGTGTTCGCCCGGACCGCCCCGGAGGGCCGCGGACGCGGCATCACCGCCTTCCTGGTGGAGCTGGACCGCGACGGGATCCAGCGACGGCCTTCCCCCGACGCGGGGACGAGGGCCGTCGGCCGCGGCGGGATCGACTTCACCGACACCTGGATCCCCCCCGGAGAACCAGCTCGGGGAGCTCGGCGCCGGGTTCACCGCGGTCATGCAGGGCTTCGACTTCTCCCGCGCCCTCATCGGTCTGCAGGTGATCGGCGCCGCGCAGGTCACGCTCGAGGAGACCTGGGAGTACACCGGCGAGCGCACGGCCTTCGACCGACCGTTGAGCTCCTTCCAGGGGGTCGCCTTCCCGCTGGCCGAGGCGGACACCCTGCTGGCCGCCGCGCGGCTGCTGTGCCAGAGGACCCTGTGGCTGAAGGACGCCGGGCTGGAGCACACGAAGGAGGCCGCGATGTGCAAGTGGTGGGCGCCGAAGACGGCCTACGACGTCATCCACCAGTGCCTGCTCAGCCACGGCCAGTGCGGCTATCTCACCGACCGGCCGATCGAGCAGCGCCTGCGCGACGTGCTCGGGCTGCAGATCGGCGACGGCACCGCCCAGATCATGAAGCTGGTCATCGCCCGTCACAGCGTGGACCGCCAGCTCGCCCCGTGATCCGTCCGCCCACCACCCCACCCGAGACCAGGAGCGAGACCATGGCCGAGAACGCGGCCCCCGCCACCAACGACCACGACCTCACCGGACGGATCTGTCTCGTCACCGGTGCCGGCAGCGGCATCGGCCGGGGCATCGCCACACGACTGGCCGCCGAGGGTGCGGTCGTGGCGGTCGCCGACATCGACGAGGACTCGGCGCGCTCCGTCGCGGCGGAGCTCGGCGGGGATGCCCTCCCCGTCGCCGTGGACATCACCGACCGCACGAGCGTGGATGCCATGACTTCGCAGGTGACGGACCGCTTCGGCCGGATCGACGTGTTGGTGAACTGCGCCGGCTGGGACAAGGTGGGGTACTTCCTGGAGCAGGACACCGCGATCTGGGACCGCATCATCGCCATCAACCTCTACGGCGCCCTGCACTGCTGCCAGTCGGTGGTGCGCGTGATGACCGAGCAGGGCCACGGCACCGTGGTCAACGTCGCCTCCGATGCCGCCCGGGTGGGATCCTCCGGTGAGGCGGTGTACTCCGCCTGCAAGGGCGGGATCGTCGCATTCACGAAGACCCTCGCGCGCGAATCCGCCCGGTCCGGCATCACCGCGAACGTGGTCTGCCCCGGCCCGGCGGACACTCCTCTGTTCGCTGAGATGTCCGAGGACAGCCCGAAGCTGCGCGCATCCCTGGAGCGCGCGATCCCGCTGCGCCGGCTCGCCCAGCCGGAGGACCTGGCCAACGCCGTCGCGTTCCTGGCCTCCCCCGCCTCGCGCTACATCACGGGCCAGACGCTGTCCGTCTCCGGCGGGCTGACCATGGCGTGAGAGCCCGGGATCCCATGCCGGCATCCGCATCGCCCCGAGCAGAGAGCAGAGAGCAGAGAGCAGAGAGCAGAGAGCAGGAGACCATGACGGACCAGCAGCAGCCCACGAACGTCGAGACGATCCGCACCGAGGTACGCGACCACGTCGGGACCATCACTCTCGACCGCCCGGCGCAGCGCAATGCCCTGACCCGCGGCGTGCTGGCCGAGATCTCGCAGATGTTGGACTCTTGGGGGGCCGAGGAGGCCGTGCGCGGGATCGTCCTCACCGGCAGCGGTCCGAAGGCCTTCGCGGCCGGGGCCGACATCTCCGAGCTGGCGGGCTGGACCCTGACCGACGGATTGGCGGCTCCCATGCAGCGCCTCTGCGACCGGATCCAGGACTTCCCGAAGCCCACCCTCGCTGCCCTGAACGGCGTGGCGATGGGCGGCGGATTGGAGCTCGCCATGAGCTGCGACATCCGGATCGCCGCCGATCACGCGACGATGGCTCTGCCCGAGGTCGGTCTGGGGGTGCTGCCCGGCGCCGGCGGCACCCAGCGGCTGTCCCGCCTGGTGGGCACCGGGAGAGCGCTCGAGATGATCCTGACCGGCAGGACCCTCACCGCTGAGCAGGCGGAGCGCTACGGCCTGGTGACGACGGTGGTGCCCGCCGCGGACCTGCTCTCCACCGCTGCGGAGATCATGGCCACCGTGCTCGGCAAGGGTCCGCTGGCGATTCGTCTGGCCAAGCTGGTCATCGGCCCGGGCAGCGACACGGACCAGCGGACGGGGCTGCTGCTGGAGCAGCTGGCGCAGACGCTGCTGTACACCACGGAGGACAAGGCCGAGGGCGCCGCGGCGTTCCTGGCCAAACGCGCGCCGGAGTTCGACGGGCGGTGAACCGTAGGGCGCTGTCGGGTCCGCGAGCGCCCGGCGGCGACGGCGTGCACCCGCGCCGGGCACCTGGCCGCTGCCGACCGCCCGACGAACGCGTCACCCGTCCGGGGCGGTCACCAGGACATGTCGGATGCGCTCGAGCGCGACCTCGGCCTCAGGACGCGGCGCTCTGCGGGAACCGCTTCGCGTTCCTCGCCCGCGCCTTCTCCCGTTCGACCTCGCGGTCCTTCGGCGGGGCGGACGTGACCAGCTCCGCCAGCAGATGCTCGGTGGTGTGGGCGATCTCGGCGACGGCCCGTTCGAACACCTCCGTGTTCGCCTGTGACGGCTTGGGCATCCCGCTGACCTTGCGCACGTACTGCAGGGCGGCGTCACGGACCTCCTGGGTGGTGGCCTCCGGCTCGAAATTGTGGAGCGGTCTGATGTTCCGGCACATGCCGCAAGGCTGGCACGCGGGGGCCTGCGCGGCAATGGTTCCGGGGCGACGGCTCTCCAGCGCGGTGGCAGTCGATGAGCACCCACGCACCGAGCGTGGGCACGGGTTGACATTAATAGCATGCAAGCGACAAACTGAATCCGGATGTCGGGCGCGATCGGAGATGCCCGCACGACCACGGAGATCACTCAGAGCTGAGGTTCGAATCCACATGTCAGCAACACATCTCTCTCGACGCGCGCTGGTGCGGAGCCTCGGCATCGGCGGTGCCCTCGCCGTGACCGCCGCGGGCTGTGGCCCCAACGCTCCGGGCCCCACGTCCTCCGACGGATCATCAACGCTGCGCTTCTCCTGGTGGGGCAACAGCGATCGGGCCGAGCTGACCTCGGCGGCACTCGATGCCTTCGAGGCCGCGCATCCCGACACCCCTGTGAGCGGGGAGTGGGGCGGATTCGACGGCTACTTCGACAAGCTGGCCACGCAGACGGCCGGCGGAGGCGCCGCCGACGTGTTCCAGCTCAATGAGTGGAACCTGCGCGAGTACGCAGACCGCGGCGCCCTGACGGACCTCGCCGAGCACGGCTTCTCGGTCGCCGCCTGGGAGGAGGGCGCCGCCGCCGGCGGTCAGGTCGACGGCACGACGATCGGTGCGACAGCCGGCATCGGGCTGCAGGCGGTGGTCGCGAATCCTCAGTTCTTCGACGAGGTGTCGGTGGAGATCCCGGACGACACTCTCTGGACCTGGGAGGAGTACCACGAGCTCGCACGCGAGCTGACGCAGAAGTCGGCCGACGGGTCGTACGGCACCAGTTTTCAAGCGTCGGACCAGATCACCTTCGGGTTCTATGCCTCCCAGCTGGGCGCCGAGCTGTTCGATCGCGGGGCCCTCGGGATCGGGACCAGCGAGGCCGAGGAATGGTTCTCGATGTGGTCGGCGATGGTGGAGGACGGGACGTCCCCGGACCCGTCGGCCGCCCTGGAGAACCTCACCGCCGAACCCGGCGAGTCGCTGCTGGGCCAGGGGCGTCTGGGCCTGCAGATCATCCCGGCGAACATCGCGATCGAGTTCGAGCGGACCCTGGGGCTGGAACTGACGCTGCTGCGGATCCCGACGCTGACCGGCAGCCCCGCCGACCTCGGCATGTGGTACCGACCGAGCATGTTCTTCTGCACGTCCGCCACCTCGGCCCACCCGGATCTGGCCACCTCCCTGATCGACTTCCTGCTCAATGACGTCGCGGCCGGGGAGATCCTGCTCGCCGATCGCGGCGTCCCACCGAACACGGAGGTGCGAGCGGCGATCGTCGATCAGTTCTCCCGGGCCGACGCACGGGTCGTCGAGTACACCGAGAGCTGCGCCCCGGACCTTCGGACAGCGCCCGAGCCGCCTCCCGCCGGCGCCGGCAGCCATCCCGGGATCCTCGGGCTCCACGCCGAGGACGTCCTGTTCGGGCGCGCCGCTCCGCACGAGGCGGCCCGAGCCCTCCTCGACGAGCTGTCGGCGGCGCTCGGATGAGCCCGGCGACGGACGCACGGCCCCATGTCGTCATTGTGCACTGGCACGACCTCGGCACCTGGCTCTCGCTGTACGGGCACCAGGTCCCCAGTCCACATCTGGCCGCCTTCGGCCGCGAGTCCTTCACCTTCACCCGCTGCTTCAGCACGAGCCCTCTGTGCAGCCCGGCGCGAGGCGCCCTGTGGACCGGCCGTTACCCCCATGCCAACGGGCTCCAGGGCCTGACGCATCGGGGCTGGGAGTACCACCCCGGGGAGCGGACCCTGCCGATGCACCTGGCGGAGGCCGGATTCCACACGGCTCTCATCGGACTCCAGCACGAGTCCCGTGACGAGGCACGTCTCGGCTTCGACGAGACGGACAGCGACGGCTCCCATCGAGCCCCGGACGTCGCCGATCGCGCCTCGCGCTGGCTGGTGGAGCACGCCGAGGACGAGCAGCCCTTCCTCCTCACCTGCGGTGTCCTCGAGGTGCACCGCGACTGGCCGGAGGAGCGCTACCCACCCCTGGATCCCGAGGCGATCGATGTGCCCTCCTACCTGCCGGACAACGCGCTGACCCGTTCCGATCTCGCGTCCTT
Organism: Brachybacterium sp. P6-10-X1; assembly: GCF_001969445.1. Taxonomy (NCBI): domain Bacteria; kingdom Bacillati; phylum Actinomycetota; class Actinomycetes; order Micrococcales; family Dermabacteraceae; genus Brachybacterium; species Brachybacterium sp. P6-10-X1. The sequence goes on along the minus strand of NZ_CP017297.1, from coordinate 3,575,769 downwards.
CGCGCGCGCCATCGAGGTGGCCGACGAAGCGTTCGGACAGATCGTGGCGACGCTGCACGAGACCGGACTCGCGGAGCGGACCATCGTGGTGTTCACGACCGACCACGGCGCCCCTTTCCCCCGCGCGAAGAGCACTCTGTACGACCCCGGCGTGAACGTCGCGCTCCTGATGCGCCTGCCCCGGGGCGTCGCGTCCCAGGAGCCCGGCGAGGTCCCCCACCTCGTCAGCCACGTCGATCTGGTCCCCACGCTGCTGGACCTGTTGGAGATCGAGACGCCGTCCTCGATCCAGGGGACGAGCTTCGCGCCGACGCTCCGGGACGGGGCGCCGCCGGGACGCGAGCACGTGTTCCTGGAGAAGACGTATCACGCCGACTACGACCCGATCCGGGCTGTGCGGACCTCCCGGCACAAGTACATCGTCAACTTCGAGGACGGACCTCTGCTCGACCTGCCCCCGGATCTCGAGGACTCACCGACGCGGAGCGGCATGGGCCAGGACCATCTGCGACCACGCCCCCGGCGCGAGCTCTACGACCTGCGCGAGGATCCCGATGAGACGAGGAATCTCGCCGACGACGAGGACCATGCCGACCTGGTGCAGAGCCTGCACCGTCATCTGATCGATTTCCTCTCGGACACCGAGGACCCCCTGCTGGACGGTCCGGTGCCTCCGCCTCGCACACCCTGATCCGCACCGGGATCCGCCGCGGGGAGAGGTCCGATGCGATCAGGGGGACGGCGTCGCGGACTCGACCTCGAGGTCCTCGCCGAGCAGCGGAGCGTTCACGTAGCCGTGGACCGCGAGCGCTGCCGAGGCCCGGGCCCAGTTCCCGCCCGCCGTGGGCGCGCGATGCTCGATCCGCACATCGCGGCCGACGATCTCCCGGTACCGGCCCCGAATCAGAGCGAGACACTCCTCGATCTCCTCCGGGGTCCCGAACGTCCCGCGCAGGATCGTGAGATCGGGGTCCACGAGGTCGATGAGCGGCGGCAGGACGAGGCCGAGCTCCCGGACGCGCCCGGCACGCAGCGCCGTCAGCTGGTCCGCATCCTCCGGTGCGGTCTCGAGGAGATCCTGCTGCCGGGATCCGGGCGGGAGGGCGCCGGTGGCGATGGCCCTCTCGAGCAGCGCGTCGTCCGTGCAGGTCGCGGCGATGCACCCCACCTGGCCGCATCCGCAGCGCTGCTCGGAGCCGGGGACCTGGATGTGCGAGACGATCCCGCCTGTGCCCCGGCCGCTCCACACCAGCTCCTCCTCGCGCATCTGCGCCAGTCCGATCGAGCGTCCGACGAGGATGGTCAGCACGTTCCCCCGCATCCCTGCCCACCAGTGGTGCTCCACCGCCAGGGCCCGGACGTTGGAATCGACCCACACGGGCAAACCGGTCGTCGACCGCATCGCCTCGGTCATGACGTCGTATCCGATGTCCCAGGGTCGGGGCCCGAGCGAGGCCAGACGATCCTCCGCCCACGGAGTCGCCACGCCGATCCCCACGACTGCGGATCCCTCCAGCTCGTCGATGACCTCGCGAGTCAGGAGGGCGGCGTCGCGTGCCCTCGCCTCCGTGGAGGAGCCGCCCGCCGGTCGGGCCGCGTCATGGATCCGCTCTCCCCGCAGCGTGAAGGCCCCGACGGTCGTGCGCTGCGGGTGCAGATGCGTCCCGACGACGAGGACCTCGGGGCCGGGGAGGTCGAGGGGCAGCACCGGGCGGCCGGCAGCCGCGGGGGATCTCACCGCGTCCCGCTCGACCAGGGCGCCACGCTCCAGCAGGTCTCGCACCGATCTCGTGATCGTGGTGAAGCTGGATCCGGTGGCGGCTGCGAGCTGCTTCCTGCCGACGGGCCCGTCGCGCAGGATCGTCCGCAGGATGGCCGACGCCGTGCCGTTGCGCTGGCTCTCCATGAGCTGGGTCCGTCCGGTCCTGTTCACCTCGCCCATCCTATGGATTCACCGCGCCCGTCGCCCGCAGGCCGGATCCGAGCGAGAGAGCATGATCGATGACCTCGTCGTCGACGGCGTCGAGATCCACCCGGCGCACGTGCGCTCGGCGCGCTCTCCACCGACCCCATCGCCTCACACCTGGGCGAGCACCGTCAGCAGGTCCTTCACGCGTCGGTCCGCGTCCTCGCTGCGCATCTCGTTGGGCAGGAAGGAGAACGCCAGGTCCTGCTCGGGCCAGGCACCGTGCAGCCCGCCCCCGGCACCGGTGTGGCCGAAGGCCGGACGCACGGGGCCGTAGGTGCCGATCGGGTCGTCGAGCTCGTAGCCGAGCCCGAAGCGCACCGGACGGTCGTTGATGGCGTCCTTCCCCTGCGACCAGGTGCGCGTCGCCGTCGCCAAGGTGTCGGTGGGGATGACGGGGGCGTCCGGAGCGATGAGCAGCGAGTACAGCGTCGCCATCGCGTCGGCCGAGCCGATGCCGCCGCCGGCGGCGAGCTCGGCGGCATGGTGGGCGCGGGTGTTGAAGCTCGGGTTCTTCGCGGTGAGGGAGCTGCCGTACATGCGGTCGACGATCGCACGGCGCTCGGGATCGTCCTGCAGGTAGGTGGAGATCCGGTACCCGGAGGCGCGGAACACCGGGGCGACCCGGGCTTCCTCCGCCTCGGGCAGCCCGAGGTGGACGTCGAGGCCGAAGGGCTCGGCCAGTTCGGTGCGCAGCAGCTCCCCGACACCTCTGCCGGTCACCCGGCGCAGGATCTCCGCCATGAGATAGCCGTAGGTCATCGCGTGGTAGGCGACCTTCGTCCCCGGCTCCCACAGGGTCGGCTGCGCGGCGAGACGCCCGGCCATCAGGGCGTTGTCGAGCCGCTCACCCTCGCCGCTCGGATCGGGGTCGACGTAGGGCAGCCCGATCGAATGGTCCAGCACGTGGTGGACGCGGGCGTCGGCCTTGCCCTGGGCGGCGAACTCGGGCCAGTACTCGGCGACCGGCGCCTCGGGGTCCAGCCGGCCGCGACCGATGAGGATCGCGGCCAGCGTCGCGGTCAGCCCCTTGGTGCCGGAGAACAGCACCGCCATCGTGTCCGCGCTCCACGGGCGGTCCGGGGCGGCCCGCCCGCCGTGCAGCTGCAGCAGCGGCTGCCCTCCTCGGTGGACGGAGAAGGCCATTCCGCCCTCCCCCGCGGCGACATGTCGCTCGAAGGTCTCGGTGAGGCTCTCGATGACCTGGTCGGGAAGACCGGTGGCGGCGCGGACGGTGACGGCGGACAGCGGGGCGGACGAGGACATCGGGTATCAGCTCCAGGGACGAGATGGGTGAGGCGGGGTTCGCCCGGGCCGGGGCGCCGTGCGGGTCAGATCCGGATCGCGCGCCCGAGCCAGGCGGGCGCGGACCCGTCGGGCCCGCCAGGCCCTTCAGGTCCGTCGGACCCGGCAGGCCCTTCAGGTCCGTCGGCCCCGGCGGGCCCGTCGGCCACGTCGGTCGGCGTCACGATCTCGGCGATCCGCGCGGCGACCTCCGCCGGGAAGGCCGTGGCGCGCGCCGGCTCCCCGGCCACGTGCAGGCACAGGACCTCCTCGGTGGCGACCAGCTCGCCGCCGACGCGCATCTCGTGCGCCAGGTGCAGCTTCTTGGCCGCCCGCCCGGCGATGGTGGTGGTCACCTCGAGGTCGGCGCCGCGCGGCACCTCCTGCAGGTACCGCACGTGCGCCTCCACGGTGTACAGCGAGGCGCCCGCCTTCTCGCGTGCGACGGGGCCCAGCCCGATGCGCTCCATCACCTGGTCGGTGGCGAAGCCGAACACCAGCACGTAGTACGCCTCGGAGAGGTGGCCGTTGTAGTCGATCCACTCCTCGCGCACCGGGGTCCGGTAGGCCGGCAGCGCGCTCACGCGGCATCCGCTCGCAGCTGGTCGATCAGGGTGCGCACGGCGATGATCGCCCGGTCCCGCTCGGCGACCAGGTCGGGGACGGTGCGGCCGTCGGCCTCCTCGTCGCAGCCGGCCACCACCGCATCGCGCAGCTCCTCGGTCAGCTCAGGCGCCTCCAGCCGGGTCCACGGCGATTTCAGGGACGGCCCGAAGTGGTCGAGCATGTGGGCCATGCCGCCGGTCCCCCCGGCGAGGTGGAAGGTGAGCATCGGGCCCTGCAGGGGCCAGCGCAGACCGGGGCCGTCGGTGATCGAACGGTCGATCTGCTCGACCGTCGCCTCGCCGTTGTCCACCATGTGCAGCGCCTCCCGCCACAGCGCCTCCTGCAGACGGTTGGCGATGAAACCGGGCACCTCGCGGTCCATGGTGATCACGGACTTGCCCAGGCGCTCGTACCAGTCCGAGGCCCACGCCACGGCCCCCGGGGCGGTGGCCTCACCGCCGACCACCTCGACCAACGGGATCAGGTAGGGCGGGTTGAAGGGGTGGCCGACGACGAGCCGTTCGGGATGCGCGGCCCGGACGGCCATCTCCGTCATCGAGTAGCCGGAGGTGGAGGAGGCGATGACCACCCCGTCGGCCGCGAGCGCATCGATCTCCGCCAGCAGCTGCTGCTTCATCTCGAGCACCTCGGGGGCGCTCTCCTGGACGAACTGTGCGCCGTCGAGCGCTTCGGCGAGATCGGTGTGCACCGTGATGTTGCGCGGATCGGCGTTCTCGGCGAGCCCGAGCTCGGTCAGGGCCGGCCAGGCGGCGTCGATCAGCGCTCGGACGCGCTCGCCCGCCTCCGGGGAGGGGTCCCAGGCCTGGACCCGGTAACCGCGGGCGAGGAAGTAGGCGGCCCAGCCGCCGCCGATGGTGCCGATGCCCACGCAGGCGATGGTGGTGACGTCCTCCGGATCGGGGGCGTCCGGTGCGGGGGTGGGAACGGTGCTCATGCGGTGGGTGCCTTCCGGTCGAGGTGGAGGATGTCACGGGCCTCGTCGGGCGTGGCCACGGCGTCGCCCAGGGAATCGATGATCGAGCCGGCCTCCTCGACCAGCTGGGCGTTGGTGGCCTTGACGCCCTTGCGCAGGTACAGGTTGTCCTCCAGCCCCACGCGGACGTGCCCGCCCAGCAGCACCGACTGCGCCACCCAGCGCAGCTGGTCGCGGCCGATCGCGAAGGACGTCCACTGCGCGTCCTCGGGGAGCATGTGCACCATGGCGTCCAGCAGCCCGGGGTTCGCGGGGGCGCCGTAGGGGATGCCCATGCACAGCTGGTACAGCGGCGGCGGGGCGATCAGCCCCTCGGCGACCATGACGTTCGCGAACCAGAGCTGACCGGTGTCGAAGATCTCCATCTCCGGCTTCACGCCGAGCTCCCGGATGCGGGAGGCTCCCTCGCGGAGCATGTCCGGGGTGCTGACGTAGAGCTGGCTCCCCTCGCCGAAGTTCAGCGATCCGCAGTCGACGGTGCAGATCTCCGGGAGCAGCTGCTCGACGTGCGCCAACCGGTCCAGACCGCTGACGAGGTCCGTGCCCTCCAGCTGGCGGGTGGGGGCCGACGGGTCGACCACCAGGTCCCCGCCCATGCCGGCGGTGAGGTTCACGACCGGGTCGACGTCGCTCTGACCGATCAGGCGCACCACCTCCCGGTACAGCTCGACATCGCGAGAGCCCTGCCCGGTCTCGACATCGCGCACGTGCACATGGACGACGGAGGCGCCCGCCCGGGCGGCGGCGATGGCGTCGGCCGCGATCTGCTCGGGGGTGACCGGGACGTTCTCGCTCTTGGAGGTGGTGTCACCGGCGCCGGTGAGGGCGCAGGTGAGGATGACCTTGCGGCTCATCGTTGGTTCCTTTCCTGGGTGTGGACGATGATCGGGACGGGGGCGCGGCGCCGCCGCGCGGGGACGGCGGCGGGCGCGCCGTCACGGGTGGGTGAGGACGACGCGGTCGAGGAAGTGGTGGATCTGGGCGCGCATCTGGGTGACGTCGAGCGTGCCGAGCAGCACCTTGATGCCGAGTCCGTCGATGAGGCTGGTCACCTGGGTGGCGAGGTCCTCGAGCGGGTCCGCGACGAACACTCCCGCCTCCTGGCCCTCGCGCAGCACGTCGAAGACGGTGCGGTACCAGCGCTGATATGCGTGGGCGTGGTTCTCCTGGGAGCCCGCCCCGACAGCCACCTCGGACCACGCCTGCAGCCAGATCGAGAACTCCCGGGAGCCGGCGCCCTCGGTGGGCAGCTGCATGCCGATGAGGTGCTCGAGCCGCTCGCGCGGCCCGCTGACCAGGTGCAGGGACGCGACCTGCCGGTCGAAGGCGAGTTTGACCGAATAGCGCAGCGCCTCCTCGAACAGCTCCCGCTTGGACGCGAAGTAGTAGTACACCGCCGCCGTGCTGACGCCGGCCTCCTCGGCGATCTCGGAGATCCGCACGCCGTGCAGGCCCCGGGAGGCGAACAGGTTCCACCCCACCTCCACGATGGCCTGGCGCCGGCGCACCTGCTCGGGGGTCTCTCGGACCCTTCGCGGCAGGCTCGCCGCGGCCGGTACGGCGGCGGGGCCACGGGCGGAGTCGGAGCCGGAGACCAGCCAGTTCACGGTGACTCCGCCGACGGTCGCGATGCGCACCAGCTCGGAGGGACCGAAGCGCCGGGTGCCCCGCAGCGCCTTGGACAGCTTGGTCTCCTCCAGCTCGATCCGACGGGCGAACTCCCGCTGCGCCAGACCCGAGTCGGCGATGCAGCGGCGCACCCGCGCGCGCACCGCCTCGGCGTCGTCGGCCGAGGGCCTGTCGGAGGCGGGCTCACCGTCGGACTCGTTCCGGGCCTGGGGAGCGGTCGCAGACCCGGGCCCGGCCCCGAACGCCGACGGGGCCACGGGCAGCGGGGTCTCCACGCCCCCCTGACCCGTGCTCGGGTCGTGGCCCGTGCCGGTGCCCGGGCCCGTGCTCGGGTCCTGTCCCGTGCCCGGGGCCCAGCCCGTGCCCGGGTCGTGGCCCGTGCCCGGGTCCGGGCCCGTGCTCGGGCGATGCGATGTCGGCACGATCTCTCCCCCTGTGTCGCTGACTGCTCGGCCGGCCGTGACCGCTCGGGCCAGGTGGTCCTGTCCCGCCCCTAGAGGGTCGGAACGTTCGCCAGCAGCTCCTTGGTGTAGGCGTGGCTCGGCGCGTCCAGCACCTGGTCCGTGAGTCCCTCGTCGACGATCACGCCATGGTCCAGGACCGCGACGCGCTCCGCCACATGACGGGCCAGGGCGATGTTGTGGGTGACGAAGAGCATCGACAGCCCCCGCTCCTCGCGCAGGCGAGAGAGCAGATCGATGATGCTGGCCTGGACCGAGACGTCCAGCGCCGAGGTGATCTCGTCGCACACCAGGACCCGCGGCATGTTCACCAGCGCGCGAGCGATCGCGGCGCGCTGCCGCTCGCCGCCGGAGAGGTCCCCGGGCCGACGGTCGAAGAAGGCCCGTCCCAGACGCACCGCGTCCAGCGCTTCGCGCACCCGCTCCTTGCGTCCGGACGCGTCGAGCGTCCCGGACATCTCCAGCGGCACCGCGAGGGACTGTCCCAGCGTGCGCCGCGGGTTCAGGGAGGAGAACGGGGACTGGAAGACGTACTGGATGTCCTGGCGCTGGTCGAGGGTGCGCTGACGGGTGGACTTCGCCAGATCGTCACCGTCGTAGGTGACCTGTCCCGACCAGTGGTCCAGCAGTCCCGCGATCGCGCGCGACAGCGTGGTCTTGCCCGAGCCGGACTCCCCCAGCAGCAGCGTGCACTGCGATTCGCGCAGTGCGAGGTCCACGCTGGTGAGCACCTGCTTCTCGCCGTAGGACAGCGAGAGGTCGCGCACCTGGACCAGCGGCTCGTCGGCGGCGGGTGCGGTCTCCGCGGAGCGGGGGCCGGCCGCGGCCGAGGTGGTCCCGTCGGCCGGAGCGGGCGCGGCGGCCCGACGGCGCCCGGCGAGGCTGCCGGAGCCTGAGCGCTCCGCGGCGTCGGCCTCCCGCCGCTCGGTCGCCTCTCCGCGCTGGGTCGCCTCTCCGCGCTGGGTCGCCTCTCCGTGCTCGGCGGCCTCGACCGCCGTGCGGCGGGCCTCGAACTCGCCGATGCGGTTGGTGCCGGCGAGGTCCGGGACCGCCGCCAGCAGAGTGCGGGTGTAGCGGTGCCGGGGGTCGCCGAGCACATCGGCCGCCGGACCCTCCTCCACCAGCTCGCCCTGGAGCATGACGGCCACGCGGTCGGCGATCTCCGCGACGACGGCCAGGTCGTGGGTGATGTACAGGCCGGCGACGTTGTTCGTCAGCGTCATCTCGCGGATGGTCTCCAGCACCACCGCCTGGGTGGAGACGTCCAGGCCGGTCGTCGGCTCGTCGAGCACCAGCACGTCGGGGTACATCGCGAACGCCATCGCGATGCCGATGCGCTGCTGCTGGCCGCCGGAGAGCTGGTGGGGCCAGCGACGCCGGTAGGAGTCGTCATCGGGCAGACCCACCTCGCGCAGCACGCTGCGCACACGCTCCTCCCGCTCGCGGTCGTCGGACCCGAACTCGTGGATCTCGAGCACCTCGCTGATCTGCTCGCCGACGCGGATCGCCGGGTTCAGCGACAGCGCCGGGTCCTGCGGGATGTAGGAGATCCGCGAGCCGCGCAGACGCCGCAGCGCCTCCTCGCCCAGATCTGTCATCCGCGCCGGGACGGTCGCGTTGGACGGATGCACGGTGACGGACCCGCCGGTATGGGTCAGCCCGCGGCGGAAGTGGCCCAGCGCCGCCAGGCCCACCGTGGTCTTGCCGGAGCCGGACTCCCCCACCAGCGCGAGGATCTCGCCCTGGCGCAGGCTGAGGTCCACACCCTTGATGACCGGGCGGCCGCCCGCGGTGGCGGCGATCTGCAGGTCCTCGATCTCGAGGACGTCCGCCCCGGCCTCCACCTGAGCGTGCCAGGCGGAGCCCTCGACCATGGGGGCACCGGTGGCTGTGAGGGTCACATCGGCCCTGCGTTCTCGCGACATCACTTCTCCCCGACGTTCGTGTTCGCGGAAGCTCGGGCGATCGAGTCCGCGATGAGGTTGTTCCCGATCGTCAGCACGGCGATCGCGAAGACCGGCAGCATCACGCCCCAGGGCTGCAGCGCCAGGGCGATGCGGTTCTCGTTGATCATCAGTCCCCAGTCCGCCGCGGGCGGCTGCATGCCCAGCCCCAGGAAGGACAGCGAGGCGATCGCGGCGATCGAGTAGGTCAGGCGCAGCCCCGCCTCGACCGTCAGCGGGCCCGTGATGTTGGGCAGCACCTCACGGAACAGGATCCGCATCCGCGGCATCGCGTACATCTCCGCGGCCCGGATGTAATCCTCGCTGATCACGTCCAGCGTCGCCGACCGCGTCACGCGGGCGATGCGCGGCGCATGGGTGACGCCGATGACGGTCACCAGCACCCAGGCCTCCGGCCCCAGCACGGTGATGGCCAGCAGGGCGAACACCAGCTGCGGGATCGCCAGCAGCACGTCGTTGGCGCGCATGATCAGCGAGTCCACCCGGCCGCCGGTGTAGGCGGCGATCATCCCCACCAGCAGGCCCAGGAACAGACCCAGCGCCGTGGCGAGCACGGCGAACAGGATCAGCGAGGTGCCCCCGGCCAGGAAGCGGCTGAGCACGTCGCGACCGAGGTTGTCGGTGCCGAACAGGCCGGCGCCCTGGAAGGGGCGGGCGGCGAAGTCGGTCGCGGAATAGCCGGTCGCCCAGGGCAGCAGCAGCGGCCCGCCGAAGGCGGTGAGGACCACCAGGGCGGTGAGCACCACGCCGATCTTCGCCTGGCGCTGGGCCCAGAAGCGGGTGACGACGGTATTGCGCCGAGTCGGTGCGGGGGCCGGTGTCGTGGTCTCGGTGGGGTCGGTGACGGCCTCGGAAGTCTGGGACATCACGCAGCACCTCCGGTGCGCAGCTTCGGGTTGGCCAGGATGCCGACGATGTCGGCCAGCAGGTTCACGACCACGTAGATCACCGCGACGATCATGGTCACCGCCTGGACCACCTGCACATCGCGGTAGTTGACCGCGTCGATGAGGGCCTGTCCCAGTCCGGGGAAGCGGAACAGGAACTCGACCACGACCACGCCGCCGGCCATCCACGCCAGCTGGATCGCGACCACCTGGGCCACCGGGCCGATGGCGTGCGGCAGGGCGTGGCGCAGGATCACACGGCGCTCGGGCACGCCCTTGAGGCGGGCCATCTCCACGTACCCGGAGTCGAGCACCTCGAGCATCGTCGCGCGCATCATCCGCGCGATGTACGGGGTCACCACCAGCACCAGCACGGCGGTGGGCAGGATCATCTGGCTGGGGAAGTCCCAGACCTGCGACCCCGGCGGGGCCATGGTCACCGCCGGCAGGATGCTCAGGACGCTGGTGGCGAAGAAGGCCACCAGGGCGATGCCGACGACGAACTCCGGCAGCGCGGCCAGCACCAGCGAGACGCCGGTGATCACGGTGTCGGCGGTGCGCCCACGGCGCAGGGCGGACCAGATGCCCAGGGCGATGCCGGCCGGGATGCTGATCAGCGCCGCGGCGACCATGAGGAACACCGAGGCACGGGCGCGATCGCCCAGCAGCTCGGCGACGGGCTCCCCGGAGGCCACCGAGGTGCCCAGGTCCCCGGTGAACAGGCCGCCAAGCCAGGAGAAGTAGCGCTGCCACGCGGGCTCGTCCAGGTGCATCTGCTCGTGCAGGGCGGCGATCCGCTCGGGGGTGGCCTGCTGACCGAGGATCGCACGGGCCGGATCTCCCGGCAGCAGCAGCGTGGCGGCGAAGATCAGCAGGGAGACGGCGAAGAGGATGACGAGGCTGATGGCCAGCCGACGGACGATGAGCCTGACGATCACTCGGTCTCTCCGATCCATACACGGTCCAGACGGAACCCGGACAGCGGGATGCCCGTGCGGTTCTCCACGAAACCGCCGAGGTATCCCTGGTAGGCGTCGATCTGGTTGGCGAAGCCCCAGATCAGGTAGCCGCCGCGGTCGTACATGATCTCCTGCGCCTGAGCGATGAGCTCACCGCGGGCCTTCTCGTCGACCTCGGCACGGGCCTGCTCGACCAGCGCGATGAAGTCCTCGTCCTCCCAGTGGGTCTCGTTGAACGGGGCGCCGGGCATCGCGCCCGCGTTGGCCTGAGCGAGGAAGTTGCGGGTGTACCAGAACGACTGGGAGAACGTGTAGTTCAGGTAGTCGGTCCAGTACGCGGTGAGATCCATGCGGTTGATCGTCACCCGGATGCCGGCCTCGGAGGCCTGCTCGGCGAACACCTGCGCGGCCTCCACCACGCCGGCCTGGATGGGGGCGGTGACCAGCTCGATCTCGAGGCCGTCGGGGTACCCGGCCTCGGCCAGCAGCTTCTTCGCCTCCGCGATGTCCTGGGTTCGCTGAGGCAGATCGTCCGGATAGGCGGGATCGAACACGGCGAACATGTCGTTGCCGAGGGTGCCCTTGCCGGAGAGCACCTGCTCGATCATCCCCTCGCGGTTCGCGGCCAGACGGAACGCCTGGCGCACACGCTCGTCGTCGAACGGCGCCTGGTCCACACGCATCGTGAACGGCAGGTACATGCCGGTCTCGGAGTTGAGGATGGTGATGCGCTCGTCGGAGGCGATGACCTCCGTCAGCGCGGGCGGGATCTGGGCGACCGCGTCGACCTGGTTCGACAGCAGCGCGTTGATCAGCGCGTCGGTGTCGTTGAAGTTCAGCAGGCTGATCTCGTCGAGATAGGGGCCGTCCTCGCCCCAGTAGTGCGGGTTGCGCGTGAGCACGGTGGACTGCGCGGCGGTGAAGCTCTTGAGCATGAAGGGGCCGGTGCCCACCGGGTCCTCGACCGTGAAGTCGGCCGGGACGATGATCGAGGTGTACTGGCCGAACTGCTCGTCCAGCGCCGTGTCGGAGGACGACAGGCGGAACTCCACGGTGTGCTCGGCGGTCTTGACGATCTCCTCGAGGTGGGAGAGGGCGGCGGCGCCGTTCTTGGGGTCATCGGGGTCGACGATCCGCTCGAAACTCGCGATGACGTCCTCGGCGGTCAGCGGTCGGCCGTCCCAGAAGGTCACGTCGTCGCGCAGCTCGGCCGTCCACACGGTCGCGTCGTCGTTGGGGGTGACGGACGTGGCCAGCATGGGTCGAAGGACGTAGTCGTCGTCGAAGTACAGCAGCGTGTTGTACATGTTCACGGCGCGCGCGATGTCCCCGAGGTTCGTGGCGATCGCACCGTCGAGGGTGTCGGAGGCACCGCCGCCGACGAAGCCGATGCGCATCGAGCCGCCCTCCCGGGGTGGACCCTCAAGATCCACGCTCTGCACCGGCGCAGCACTGTCACCGCAAGCCGCCAGGACGGCGCTCAGCCCCAGGCCGAGGCCGCCGCCGAGAACTCCGCGACGCGTGGCGACGGTGGTCGCGGCACGGGTGGCTGGATCATCGGATCGCGATATACGCCCACCATCAGGCGTTTCGCTCATGTGGATCGGGGTCGTCATGGACGCCGAGTCCCCCTTTCCTAGGCAATGGTGGTCCTTCAAGCCGCGTTCGACGATAGCGAGGCCTTGCGATGATCGCAAGTTGAGCTGACTGACATGTAGGCCTATCGCAAGCCATGGTGAAGACTTGGGGCACAGGACTTGGGGCACAGGATGCTGCGTGGACCCACGACCCGCCTACCCTGGCCATGTGTTCTTCATCATCGGCATCGACACCGAGCTGCGGCACCTCGGCGACGGGGCGACCCGCGAGTGCCCGCGCTGCCACAACATCACGCAGTGGCTGCGGATGCGCTCGTTCCGCCAGCTCACCCTGTTCTTCGTGATCCCGACCATCCGCTGGCGCCGCCGTCAGTACGAGACGTGCGGGATCTGCGGCGCCGTGATCGACGCCTGACGCCTTTCCGACCCCCGAGCACCGACCTGCAGCGCCGTTGACGTGGGGCGGTGCCGCGCCGCTGACGCCGAGCGGCGCCGCGCCTCTGACGCCGAGCGACGACGCCCTGCTGACTGCGAGTGGTGGCGCGTCGCTGATGCCGAGCGGCGACGCCCTGCTGACAGCGCGTGATGGCGCGTCATGCGGACCCTTCTGAAGCAGTCGAAGACGCTGCCGACCCGAATCCCTGCCTGCACCGAGCGGTGGTGAGGGCACCACCGAACCCCTCGCTCGGAACCTGCGGGGAGACCGGCCCGCGCCCCTGTGACCGACACGCCGCCGCCATGCGGCCCGTTCCCCCGAAGCACCCCGGACACGTCACGGATCGGTGGAACGGACCGGCGCGTCGGCCGCCACTTTGCGAGAGAACAGCGCGTCGGCCCGCCGCTCTGCGAGAGGGGCCGCCGACAGGACAGGGCCGACCAGGCCAGTTCACCGCACATGCCCCTCGCCGACACGCCGCTCACGTGCCGTCCATTCCACCGTTGCGCACCGCAGACGGCACGGATCGGTGGAACGGGCCGGCGCGTCGGCCCATCACGCTGTGAGAGGGGCCAGCAATGGGAATGGCCGACGACGGGTGGGGCCGGACGCGTCGGCCCGTCGAGCTGAGCGCCCCTGGTCGGCCGGGACCGCCCGCCAAGCCACGGGGGCCCGCCAAGCCACAGGGGCCTACCAAGCCACGAGGCGCCCGCTGGCCCGCGGGCCCCTCCCCCGGCGGGCGGCACCGCCGCTCAGGGACTGAGCAGATGCTCCAGGTCCGAGGTGTCCACCAGGGGGTCATCGAGGTCCACGGTCACCCGGGAGCGGGCCATCAGCCGAGCGCTGCCGGTGATCGTGGAGTGCCAGGCGGGGTAGTCCCCCACGGTGGTGGCCCCGACCACGGTGCCGAGGAAGCGATTGCCCCGCGGGGAGATCGTCTCCAGCGTGTCCCCGGGGCCGAGGTCGCCCTGGCCGGCCATCAGCGCGAGCCGTGCGGAGGTGCCGGTCCCCGTCGGGCTCCGGCAGATCACCCCCGGGTGCACATAGGTCGCCGAGCGGGATTCGACCGCTCCGTTCTCCATCGTCCGCACCCGACCCATGTAGTGCACGAACGGGAGGGGGCCGACGTCGCCGAGGGAGGGATGCTCCTGCCGCAGTCCGGGGCGGGCCGTGCGCACGAAGGCGTCGCCGAAGGCGGTCAGAGCGATCTGCTCGTCGGCCGTGAGCTCGAAGCCGTGGTCGGCGGCGCGGATCATCGCGAAGTAGGCACCGCTCCAGACCAGGTCGAACTCGACCCGGCCGTAGTCGGGCACCTCCACGCCCAGCCCGCGCTCGGCGACGTAGGCGGGCTCACCCTGGGTGGTGATCGACTCGACGTGCCCGTCCGTGTTGCGGGCGGTGATGTGGGCCAGCCCGGCCGGGGACTCCAGGACGATCTTCTGCAGGCCCTCTGCCATCTCGATCATCCCGCTCTCCAGCAGAGCGGTCGCCACGCAGATGGTGTTGGACCCCGAGTACATCGGGTAGCCCATGGCCTCCATGATGATGTAGCCGGCCTGCGCCTCGGGATGACCCGGCTCGACGATGAGGTCCACCGACATGGCCGGGTCCCCGTAGGGCTCCGAGAGCAGCAGCCGACGCAGACCGTCGCCCTCGGCCTGGAGGTAGCGCGCCTTCTCCAGCGCAGTGCCGCCCGACAGCGGTTCGACGCCGGTGGTGACGATGCGGCTGACGTCGCCGCCGGACTGGGTGTCGATCAGCTCCAGGGCTCGTTCACGGCGCATGGGGTGCTCCCACGCTCTCCCAGTGCCGGTCGGGGACGACGACCAGCTTGCCGATATAGGACTTGGCCATGAAGGCGCGCTGGGCGTCGTGGAAGTCGGAGAGCGCGAAGGTGCGGTCCAGCAGCGGACGGATCGAGCCGTCCTCGATGTAGCCGACCAGGCGGCGGAAGGCGGTGCGGGTGCCCTGGGAGGAGCCGTGCAGCTCGAGGTGCTTGAGGTACATCGTGCGCAGGTCGAGCTGGACCACCGGGCCGCCGATGGCGCCGGCGGTGGTGTAGCGGCCCTCCGGGCGCAGGATCCGCAGCAGGTCGTTGAACATATCCCCCGCGACCAGGTCGGCGACCACATCGACCGGGGCGTCGACCACCTTCTCGACCTCGGCGACCAGATCGTCGGCATCGCGCAGGATCGTGCCCTCGGCACCGATCGCCCGCAGCGCCTGCTCCTTGCCGGCGCTGGTGACCGCGTAGGGGATCGCGCCACGCACCCGCGCGAGCTGGATGACCGCGGAGCCGACGCCGCCGGACGCCCCGGTGACCAGGATCCGCTCCCCCTGCGCGAGACGGGCACGGTCGAGCATCTGCTCCGCGGTGAGATAGGCGCAGCAGAAGGTCGCCAGTCCCGCATCGGGGATGTCGGCGGTGACCTCGTAAGCGTTCTCGGAGGGGACGGTCACGTACTCGGCGTAGCCGCCGTCGCGGCCGTGGCCGATGTAGTCGATGTCGGCCAGGGACTCATCGCCCTCGGGGCGGTGGTAGAGGCTGAAGTCGACCATCACCCGCTGGTCGATCCTGCCCGGATCCACGCTCTCGCCGACGGCGGCGATGCGGCCGACGATGTCCGCGCCCTGGATGCGGGGGAACTGCAGGGTGGAGCGGCCGCGTCGCCAGCTGGAGACCTCGCTGGGGTCGGTGTCGCTGCCGTAGGCGCCCTCGCGCACCCAGACGTCCGTGTTGTTCATCCCGCAGGCGTGGACGTCGATCAGTACCTCCCCCGCCGCGGGCCTCGGGGTGGGTACGTCGTGGGAGTGCACGAGCTGGTCCAGCCCGCCGTGCCCCACGAGCTGCACTGCGCTCATCGTCTCGGGAATCGTCTCTGGCATCGAGGTCACCGCGGTGCCTCCCCTCGTCGGGCGGGCGAGCACGCGAATCCGCGGCTCAGGGACAGCTTCTCCCCGCGGAGGGCTCCGTGTAAATGGGTGCTGCCACCGTGCCGCCTCCCTGCCGCCCCCGGGCCGGGCGCCGCACCGTCGCACTCAGCTCTGGTCGGGTCCGTGGAACAGCAGGTCCGCGGTGCTGGCCACCACGGCCATGACGGCGAGGTTCGCCCGGTAGTGGGTGTCCGGGGCGGCGCGTTCACTGTCGCGGCGGACGAGGCCGTAGGCGCTCAGGCGCGTGAGGTCGCTGATCGTGTACATCAGCCGCAGCGCCTGATCGAGGTCCGGGCCGCCGCCCGGCGCTCGGGGCACGCGGGGCATGTCGGAGCCGCCGGAGAGGATGTCCGGCACGGTCAGGCCCTCGGCGCTGGTGACGTAGAACAGCGCGGCGAAGGTGTCGGCACCGCCCTCGAAACCGCCCTGGTCGACCTCCTGCTGCGAGAGCGTGAGCAGCAGGATGCCCATCAGGGCGCGGGCGAACAGGATGAAGGCGTCCGGATCCTCCTCGGCCGGCACGTACGGGCTGGACCCCTCGCCCGGCCGGGCTCCCGTCCCCGTCAGCTCGATCCAGCCCCCGGCGGTGAGCGCGGTCCAGGGGCCGACGAGCTCCGGCACGTCCCACATCGACTCGACCGGCTCCGCGCCCGTCGGGAGCTCCCAGCGCTCGACCAGCGTGCGCACGTCGACCAGCGGCAGCGCGCTGCTCTCGGTGACCTCGTGCCGCTCCCCCACCAGCTCGAGCAGGACGACCGCTCGCACGACCAGATCGATCTCCGCATGCAGCGCTGCGAAAGCGCCCGGGTCCTCGGTCACCGCGCTGTCCGTCGCGGACCAGCCGGCTCGCTCCTCCTCGGGGGCGGGCAGGAACCAGGGCCAGTCCGGTTCCTGCCCGCCGTCCGCCGCGCGGTCCTGGTTCTCGTCGTCTCTCGTTCTCGCCATCCGCCCATGGTGACGGGTGGGACGGGCCGACGTCACCCCGGGCGGCGCGCGCGTCCTGTGCCGCCTGCTCGATCGGAGCACGAGCCCGGTCGAGCACGCCGCACGAGCACCGGAGGGGACGCGCTGCGGGAGCACCGCGAGGATGCCCCTCCCGAACCCTGCCGGACGGGGTCCCCGTCGGGCGCTTCATCCCGATATGCCCGACCGCGCTCTGGATCCTGGAAGGATTCATCACTACACTCAGAATCCGGCACTCGTGCGTCGAAGGAGACGTCATGGCTGGTCAGAATGCAGGTCTCAAACGTCAATTGTCCCTCCTCAGCCTCGTCGCCCTCGCGGCCGGGGCCGTGCTCGGCGGATGGCTCGCCGAAGCCCCCTACTGGTTCGAGCTCACCGGCGCCGGCGCCGCGATCATCTTCCCGATCCTGGCCGTGATCCTGGTGCCCATCGGGCTGGCCTTCGCCGAGCTCACCTCGGTGCTGCCGTTCTCCTCGTCCGTGGACGTGTGGTCCGGCAATGCGATGAACTCCACCACGGGCTGGGCCACCCAATGGCTGTTCTTCCTGGTGCAGGTGGTCGAGCCGCCGCTGGTCGCCTTCATCTTCGTCACCGCCGCCGGCTTCTTCGTCGAGGTCCCGGTGCCGGTCCAGCCGCTGATCGCGATCGCCATCATGGTGCTCTGGTACATCTTCTCGAACTTCTCCATCGAGCTGACCGGCGTGATGGCGATCGTCCTGTTCATCGCGATGGTGACCATCACCGTCGGCACCTCGATCTACTACTTCTCCAGCGGCCACTGGGAGTTCACCAACATCTCCGAGCACGGTGGATTCTTCCCGCACGGGATCTCCGGGGCCGTGGCCGCGGCGTCCGCCCTGGTCCTGAAGTACATCGGCTTCGCGATGACGCCGACGATGATCCAGGAGACGACGTTCGCGGCGAAGAAGATGGTCATCGTGATCCTGGCGGGGCTGTTCATCCCGGCCGTGGTGTACATGCTGGCCACCGTTGCGATCGGCGGCCTCGCCCCGCACGACGTCATCGCGGGCCTCAGCGTCCCCGAGCCCGAGCTGGTCGATCAGCTGGGCATGCCCGCGATCATCGGCCTGCTGGCGATCGCCGCCGGACTGCTGTACGCCTTCACCACGCTGATGGGGTTCTGGACCTCCTCGGCCCGGGTGCTCTTCGGTGCCTCGCAGCTGCGCCAGCTGCCGCCCTGGTTCAGCCGCACCAACCGATACGGCCAGCCCTACGTCGCCAACCTCGTCGTGCTCGCGTTCGGGATCTTCTTCGCGGCCTTCACCAGCACGAACTGGGTGCAGTACACCTACTCGCTCTCCGTCGTCGCCGCGGGGGCCGTCTACTTCCTGGGCTGCCTGTCCGCGTATCGTCTGCGGACCAAGCACCCCGAGTGGACGCGCCCCTTCCGGGCCCCGGCGGGCAAGCCGATGTTCGTCGTCGGCATGGTGATCTCGGCCGCCATCACCGTCGTCGGCGTGACGTTGCTGCCGGCGAACGCGTGGCCGCCGATCATCGCCTATCTCGTCATCGGGGCCCTGGTCCCCCTGGCCATGAGGTCCTATCGCTCCCGCGTCGATCCCGACTACACGCCGATCATCCTGGGCCCCGAGGACGTCGAGGCCGTCGAGCAGAGGCAGAGGAATCCGCATGCCTGACCCCACGCCACGCCACGGAGCGGATCGGACGCCGCAGCCACCGTCGGCGGACGCGCCCCGCCCCCTCGACGTGGTCCGTGCCCGGTTCCCGCGCACCCCGGACGAGGACGGCGCCGGGCTCGCGGCGCACGCCGAGCGTCTCGCCGCCCTGCGCGAGCGGGTCGACCTCACCGCCCTGCGGGGCCAGGATCCCGCCCTGACCTTCGATCCGCGGAACGGAGCATCATGACCGGATCGGAGTCGCTCACCCTGACCGGGACCGCGCGCAGCCTCGCCCAGGGCAGGTCCACCTCCCGCGCGGTGACCGAGAACTGCCTGGCCCGGATCGCCGCACGGGACGAGGATCTGCGTGCCTTCATCACGGTGGAGGCCGATCGTGCCCGTGCCCGGGCCGATGCGGCCGACGCCCGGGTGCGGGACGGGCGCCGGCTCGGCACGCTCGACGGGCTGCCGATCGCCGTCAAGGACAACCTCTGCACGGAGGGCGTGGTGAGCACGGTCGGGTCCGCGATCTTCCGCGACCACGTCGCCGCGGAGAACGCCGGGGTCGTCGACCGTCTCGAGGGGCAGGGCGCCGTGCGGGTCGGGAAGACGAACCTGCACGAGTTCGCGCTCGGGGTGACCACGGAGAACCCGCATTTCGGGATCTGCCGCAACCCGTGGGACCGCGAACGGACCCCCGGCGGATCCAGTGGCGGTTCGGCCGTCGCGGTCGCCACCGGCATGGCGCTGGCTGCGATCGGTTCGGACACCTCCGGGTCGATCCGTATCCCCGCCGCCGCCTGCGGGATCCTGGGGTTGAAACCCACCTACGGGCTGGTCAGCAGCTACGGCTGCTACCCCGAGGCGTGGAGCCTGGACCACGTCGGCGTGATGACCCGCACCGCGGAGGACGCCGCGGTGCTGCTCGATGCGATCAGCGGTCACGATCCCCGGGTGCCCTCCTCGCTGCGGGTCATCTCCTCGCAGGCGGTCCGCGAGGTCGAGGAGACCGGCGAGCACGGGCGGACGCGCCCGCTGCGCATCGGGGTCGAGGAGAGCTTCTTCTTCGCCTCGATCGACCGCGATATCGAGGTCGTGGTGCGAGGGATGCTCGATTCGCTCGCGAGCACCGGCACGGACGCCGGTGCGCATGGGGGTGCGGACACCGGTGCGAAGGCGGGCGCGGGGGTCGAGCTCGTGCCCGTCTCCCTCCCCTCCCTGGCGGACGCCGTCTACGCGCTGACGGTGATCGACACCGCCGAGACCACCGCCTTCCACGCCGAACAGTTCCGCGAGCGCCCGCACGACTACGGACCGGACGTGCGAGCGCTCATCGAGTGCGGTGCGCTGCCCACGGCCGTGGACTACCTCCAGGCCCAGCAGATCCGTTCCCGGGTCCGCGAGGACTTCGCCCGCGTCTTCGAGCAGGTCGACGTGCTCGCCTCGCCGACCCTCCCGATCCGCACCCCGCAGATCGAAGAAGCGGTGGTCACGGTCGACGGGCAGGAACGGGACCGGGACGATGAGCTGATGCGCCTGGTGGGCCCCGCGAACCTGGCCGGCCTCCCCTCCGTCTCCGTGCCCTGCGCGATGCTGGACGGCATGCCGGTGGGGATGCAGTTCCTCGGCCCCCCGCTGGGCGAGGGCGCGGTGCTGAGCGCAGCCGCTGCGGTGGAGGAGCTGTTCACGCCGCCGGCGAGCGAGGGTTGAGCGTCGGCGGATGTCGATGTCGGGCCCGACGTCGGCGTGCCGCCAACCGCCCGGTCCATGCCCGTCCCCCACGACCCGCCGTCGCCCGGAACGCTCCCTCACCGCCGGGTCCGCCGCCCGCAGCCGTCCACGCGCCCGACAGCCCCGCTGTGCAGGGGTTGTCCCCACCCCGCGCTGCTCCCGACAATGAACCATGACGGTCACTCTTCGGTCCCTGGAAGTCGCAGTCCCCGCCACGGAGCTCGCGCAGGAGGACGTCCGCGATGTCTTCGCCGCCCAGCCCGACCTCACCCGCCTGGGCCAGCGCCTGGTCTCCACCTCGTTCAACTCCTCCGGCATCGAGCGTCGCTACAGCGCGCTGAAAGAATGGGATGGGCCGCCCGACGAGGGCGAACCGGTGTTCTTCGAGTCCGGGACCGGGCGCTTCCTCAACCCCACCACCGGGGCCCGCAACGAGGTCTTCGCCCGCGAAGCGTCGGAGCTGTACACCCGGGTCACCGACCAGGCGCTGACGGCCGCCGAAGGGATCGAGGCCGCGGACGTCACCCACGTCATCACTGTCTCCTGCACCGGTTTCTTCGCCCCCGGCCCGGACTACCGGATCGTCCGCGCGCTCGGCCTGGACCCCTCGGTGCAGCGCTACCACCTGGGGTTCATGGGCTGCTACGCCGCTCTGCCCGCCCTGCGCCAGGCCCAGACCATCTGCCGGGCCGATCCCGAGGCCGTGGTGCTGGTGGCCACCGTCGAGCTGTGCACCCTGCACGTGCGCACCTCCGACGACCCCGACACCATCGTGGGCTCCTCGCTGTTCGCCGACGGCGCCGCCGCCGCGATCGTCACCGGGCGCGATCTGCCCGCGAGCACCCCGCTGCTGCGGCTGGACCACTTCGAGACCGTGCTGACGCCGGTGGGTGAGGAGGCGATGGCCTGGAACATCGGGGACCACGGCTTCGAGATGGTGCTGGGCACCTACGTCCCCCACATCATCGATGAGCACATCACCGGTGCCCTGGTCCCGCTGCTCGCCCACGACCCGTCGCTCGAAGCGCTCCCCTATCGCGACATCGAGCACTGGGCGATCCACCCGGGCGGTCGCAGCATCCTCGACAAGGTCGAGGCGAAGCTGGAGCTGACCGAGGCCCAGCTCGTCCCCGCCCGCGAGACGCTGCGCGACTACGGCAACATGTCCAGCGCGACCGTGATGTTCGTGCTGGACAAGATCCTGCACGATGCGACTCCCGGCTCGGAGGAGCGCGTGTGCTCGATGGCCTTCGGCCCCGGCCTGACGGTGGAGACCGCACTCATGACCACGATCGGCGCCCCCGTCGACGGCGGGGGATCGGCGGCCGACGGCGGGTCCGCCGTCGACGCCGGATCCGCGGCGGACGATGTCTCCGCGACGGACGGTGTATCCGCAGCCGAGGCCGGCCCGTCGGTCACCCCGGTCGGTGAACCCGCGGGGCGCTCGTGATCCTGCCGCCCCTGGTCTCGCGGGACGAGCGCGCCACGGAGCGGATGGACGATCCCGACTGCGACCCGACGCGGCTCGCACGCACGTACGCCCAGTTCCGCCTGGTCAACGCCGTGGTCGCCGGCTGGCGGGCCGCCTACCGTCACCAGTTGCGTCCGCATCTGCGCCGCGACGGGCCGACCACGCTGCTGGACGTCGGCAGCGGCGGCGGGGACCTCGCCCGGGCGCTGGCCCGCTGGGCCCATCGCGACGGCCTCGACCTGCGCGTGACGGGCATCGATCCGGATCTGCGGGCACATGCCTGGGCGCGACGGCAGCCGCCCGTCGCGGGGGTGCAGTTCCGTCGGGCGCTCTCCCGCGAGCTGGTGGCGGCGGGCGAGCGCTTCGATCTGGTCGTCTCCAACCACCTGCTCCATCACCTCGCGGCCGACGAGCTGCAGGCCCTGCTGGCCGATTCCCGGCGCCTCGCCCGCACCGCCGCGATCCACAGCGACATCCAGCGCGGCCGCCTCGGCTACGCCCTGTTCTCCGTCGCCACCTGGCCGTTCTTTCCCGGATCCTTCATCCGCGAGGACGGGCTCACGTCGATCCGCCGCAGCTATACGGCCGAGGAGCTGCGAGCGCTCGCGCCGGAGCGCTGGGAGGTGACGGCGACCGGTCCCTGGCGGCTCCTGCTCACCCACGGCGCCGGGACGCCGTGACCGTGCCGTCTGCGAGTCCTGAGGGCGACGTCTGCTGCGAGGTGCTGATCGTCGGCGGCGGGCCGACGGGGCTGTTCCTCGCCGCCCTGCTGGCGCGACGCGGCGTCGGGGTCATCGTGCTGGAGCGTCGGGCCGCCCCCGCCGAGCACTCGCGTGCGATCGGGCTGCACCCGCCGGCGCTCCGGGCCCTGCGCGAGGTGGGCCTCGAGCGCACCGCCGCCCGGGTCGGGGCGCGGATCCGCTGCGGTCGGGCGCGCAGCCGGGGCCGGGAGCTGGGCCGGCTGCGCTTCGCGCGGGCCTGGCCGGGTCGGCCCTATGTGCTGTCGCTGCCGCAGAGCCGCACCGAGGAGCTGCTCGCGGATCGCCTGGCCGAGTCGGCACCGGGAGCGCTGCGGCGCGGCCGGGAGGTGACGGCGCTGCGGGAGAGGGCCGACGGGGTCGAGGTGACCGCGAGACGGATGGGAGAGGCCGGCGAGACGGGATCCACGGCGGAGCCCCTCCGTCTCCGTGCCCGCGTGGTCGTCGCCGCCGACGGATCCCGCTCCACCGTCCGGGAGCTGCTCGGCATCGGCACCACCGGGACCGAGCACCGCGACGCCTACCTCATGGGCGACCTCGCCGACCCGGACAGCGCGGGCGCCGAAGGCACCGGCTCCCACGGCGTCGGCACGGACCGCGACGCTCTCATCCATCTCGAGCCGGGCGGCGTCGTGGAGTCCTTCCCCCTGCCGGGCGCTCGACGACGCTGGGTGGTCCACACCGGCCGCGGCGACCTCGCGGAGCCCCGTTCCGAGGTGCTGACCCGGGCGATCCGCGAGCGCACCGGGATGCGGCTCGATCCGGGAACGACCAGCATGATCAGCGCGTTCTCGGTGCGGCGCCGCACGGCGCAGCGTCTGGTCACGACTCGGTGCGCACTGTTGGGCGATGCCGCCCACGAGATCAGCCCCATCGGCGGCCAGGGCATCACCCTGGGCTGGCTGGACGCCCTGGACGCGGCACCGCTGCTGGCGCGCACGGTGCGGGCCACGGCGGGCGGACGATCGTCACGCGGCCCGCTGGACGCCGACCCGGCATGGCAGCGCCTCGAGCGGGTCTGCCGACGCCGCGCTCGGGTGGCGGGCCTGATCGCCCACGCGAACACCGCCCTCGGACGTCCGCTGCCCGGGCCGTTCGCCGCCGCGCGGACGCTCGGCGTGAGCATCGCCCTGCGCACGCCGCTGCGGCACGTGATGGCGTGGACGTACTCGATGGGGTGGGCGCGGCGGCGGTGAGCAGGCCAGATCACCTGCGTACCCCGCCTCCTCGCCGATGAAGGGGCCATGCCTTACACTCTTTACCATCCTTTATTCGATCGCGATAAAGATGACAAAAACTTGTAAGGACCTTCCATGGACCCAGTTTCCAACCCCTACACTCCCAACGCCGGCGCGCGACCAGACGTACTCGCCGGACGCGATGATCAGCTCTCGAACTTCTCAGTGCTCCTCCAGCGCGTCGCGCGGGGCAGAGCGGCCAGGTCGATGATCGTCACAGGGCTGCGCGGGGTCGGGAAGACAGTGCTTCTGGGCCAGTTCCGAGACAGGGCGCTCGAGGAGGGGTGGAGCGTTCTGGACCACGAGGTGGCGAAGCACGATGATGCTGCATTTCGCCATCAGTTCGCGCTCAAGCTGCGTACCGCCCTGCTGGACCTCGCGCCTCGTGCACGCTGGACGAAACGGTTTCACAAGGCTGCTGCAGCCCTCTCCTCGTTCACTCTCACCATCGACCAGGCGGGCCAGTTCCAGGCCGGCCTGAACGTCGACGCCATCGAAGGACTCGCCGACCATGGCGACCTATCGATGGATCTGACTGACGTCTTCGTCTCGCTCGGCGAGGCTGCCCACGAGAAAGACCGCGGCGTCGTCATCCTGCTCGATGAGGTCCAGTTCCTCAGCCGCTCCCAGCTGGAAGCGGTCATCCTCGCGCTGCACAAGACCGTGCAGCGAAATTTGCCGATAGTGCTGGTGGGGGCTGGACTGCCTCAGGTCCCGGAGCTCGCCGGAGACGCGAAGTCCTATGCCGAACGGTTGTTCACCTTCCCTGGCATCGGGAATCTCGACGCGGTCGATGCCCGGCGTGCGCTCCAAGAGCCCGCCCAGCTCGAGGACGCCGATCTCACCGACGATGCGCTGGATCTCGCCTTCGAGGTGACCGGCGGCTACCCGTACTTCATCCAGGAACTGGGTTGGGCGGCCTGGGGTGCCGCGGAATCCAGCCCCATCAGGCGGAGCGACGTCGAGGATGCCGTCGATCACTACCTCGCGAAGCTCGACTCCTCGTTCTTCCGAGTACGCCTGGATCGCGCGACCGACCTGCAAACTGCCTATCTGCGCGCCATGGCGGAGCTCGGACCCGAGCCCCAGAAAGCGGCGGATGTGGCGGCCGTCCTCCATCGGGAATCCACCCAGCTGGGTCCGACTCGCGCCGAGCTCATCGACATGGGGCTCCTCTACACCCCCTCACACGGCTACGCCGCGTTCACGGTGCCGCATTTCGACATGTTCATGCGGCGGGCACTTCCCGAGCTGATCATCCCGGAGGTCCGGCGTCGACACGGTGGCCATCGCGCCACGAAGCGCGGCGACGCGCCCCAGTGAGCGCGCGCTCGGATCCACACGGCAAGTGAGAGCAGAGCTCGTTCGTCGGCCGCCTCGTCGCGGCCGCGCGCGCTGACCGGACCGCCAGTGGCATCCGCTTCGACGAGTCCGGACGGGACGGAGCCGGAAGGCCCCGAGAGGCTGGAGGGGCCGACGATCTGGGGCTCGCGGCGGCCCCCACGTTCCACGACGTCCTCGCCCTCGACCCCCGGCTGCGGGGCACGAGCGCGCCCCGGGCCGGCCTTCCCTCGCGCCTCGAGGATCGATCTCGCCGAGCTGCCGTCCCTCGGCCTGTCCCCGGATGTCGTGATCGTCTGCGAGAACGCCGAGACCGTGCAGGTCCTCCTGGACCTGCCCGGGGTCATGGCGCTCAGCGGGTCCGGCTACGCGATCTCGGGACTGCTCGAGGTCTCCTGGGTGCAGGCGGTCCCGATCCTGTACTGGGGCGATCTGGACGCCGATGGTTTCCGCATTCTCGACCGCGCCCGGCACCACCATCCTCGGGTGCGCAGCGTCCTGATGGATCGGAGGACGTTTGCCGCGCATCGTGAGCTCTCGGTGCATGTCGAGCCCCGCACCCCCGTCACGACGACCCAGCTCACCGACGCCGAGCAGTCCCTGCACGCGGACCTCGCCACCACCGGCGAACGTCTCGAGCAGGAACGGATCGAGATCGGATTCGCCGTCGCGGCGCTGCGCACCGCCGTCGACGACGCGTCGGCGTGATGCGTCGAGTTCAGCGACCACGCCTGTCGGGCCGATCTCAGCCACGTCCATTCGCCGTGCTGTCCGTCTCGCCGACCAGCGATGCGGTGTATCCACATCACACCGAGAATGTCTCGCCGCCGGCTGGGGGTTCCCCACCCGGATGGGATCGTCAGACTCTCTGGTCGACGCCCTGCCTCGGCTGACCTCCCCGAAGCCGGCTCCCGTGCGGGACAATCGCCCCATGCCCGCCCCGATCACGATCACCGAAAACTTCGCCCGCGCCCTGGATGCGCTCCGAGCCGGTGACCACCTCTTCCTCACCGGTCGCGCCGGCACCGGCAAGTCGACCTTGATCCGCCACTTCCTGGCGACGACGGATCGCACCGCGCTGACGGTGGCCCCCACCGGCATCGCCGCGCTGAACGTGGACGGGTACACCATCCACCGCCTGTTCTCCTTCCCCGTCGGCATCACCGAGGAGCAGGTGCGTTCCTCCGGCTACTACCCGGGGCGCTTCGCCGCGGCGCTGGCGGAGCTGGAGGTGCTGATCATCGACGAGGCCTCGATGATGCGGGCCGACCTGTTCGACGCCCTGGCCGCGGCGCTGGAGCGCTTCGGCCCTCGACCCGGCGAGGCCTTCGGCGGGGTGCAGCTGGTGCTGGTCGGCGACCTGTATCAGCTGCCGCCGGTGGTCCACGACAGCGAGGCCGCCCACCTCGAGCAGCGCTACGGCACCCCGTTCTTCTTCTCCGCCCGCTCGTTCACCCGGGACGATTTCGAGGTCGTCGAGCTGTCCACCGTGTTCCGCCAGATCGGCGATGACCGCTTGG
This sequence comes from Brachybacterium sp. P6-10-X1, assembly GCF_001969445.1. Taxonomy (NCBI): domain Bacteria; kingdom Bacillati; phylum Actinomycetota; class Actinomycetes; order Micrococcales; family Dermabacteraceae; genus Brachybacterium; species Brachybacterium sp. P6-10-X1. The sequence goes on along the minus strand of NZ_CP017297.1, from coordinate 3,549,389 downwards.
TGCACCTGTTGAACGCCGTGCGCGAGGGCACGCTGCTGGAGGACGCCCGCGCCGAGCTCAACGCCCGCACCGACCGGGACTTCGAGCCGCCGATGGACGAGTTCTGGCTGACGCTGGCGACCACCAACCGCATCGTCACCTCGCGCAACCGCCAGATGCTCGAGCGCCTGCCCGGCCCGCCGCAGACCTTCACCGCGCAGATCAGCGGGGAGCTGGACGGCTTCGAGCGACCCACCGACACCCAGCTGGGCCTCGCCGTCGGCGCGCAGGTGATGATGCTCAACAACGACCCCCTGGACCGCTGGGTCAACGGCACCCTGGGGCGCGTCACCGCGATCGGCCACGACGCCGACGGGCCCGTCGTCCAGGTGCAGCTGCGCGACGGGCGGCTCGAGCAGGTGCGCGAGCACACCTGGGACATCACCCGCCCGGAGGCCCGGGGCGGGGAGCTCGTCCACCAGGTGATCGGCACCTTCACCCAGCTGCCGATGAAGCTGGCCTGGGCGATCACCATCCACAAGTCGCAGGGCCAGACCCTCGACCGCGTCGTCGTGGACCTCACCGGCGGCACCTTCGCCAACGGCCAGCTGTACGTCGCGCTCTCGCGCTGCACGAGCCTGGAGGGGCTGGTGCTGCGGCGCGACGTGCTGCCGCGGGATCTGAAGTCCGACGTACGGGTACGACGCTTCCTGGCGGCCTCGGCCGAGCCCTCCGAGGCCCTCGGCGAGGTGTACCTCGCGGCGCTGACCGTCGGCAACGTCGGCGACAAGTACCGGCCTCGTCCGGTGGAGATCGCCGTGGTCACCGACGACGGCGACGAGGCCAGCACGGTCGTGAACCCCACCAGCGACCTCTTCGCCGCCCGCACCGAGTACGCCCTGACCACCCGCGACGTGCAGCTGGCTCCCCTGCTGGGGGAGGCCTGGGCAGCGCTCGCGCCCCTGCTCGCCGGGCGCCTCCCGGTCGGCGCGCGCATCGACGAACAGCTGGCCTGGATCGATTTCGAGCTCAAGCGGGGCGGGACGGTCGAACCGATGCCGCTCGGGGTCGAGCTTCCCTCCCGGTCCCTCACGGTCGAGGACCGCGCGGGGCTGCGGGCGTCCACGGCGCTCGAGCGCGCCCACACCACCGCGGCGATCGTGCACCGGCTGCGGGATGAGGATGCCTGGACCGGCCACGGTGGGACGAGCTTCCCGCAGCTGACCCGCGGGACCGGCTACCTCCTGGCCCGCACCAGCGGCGAGGCCGGGACCGCAGGCCCTGAAGGTTTCGTCGTCGGCGGGAACCTCTCGGCCGAGGACGACCCGGCCCAGGTGCTGGCCGACTCGCTCGGGGCGGCCTGGGAGCGGGTGCTGGCCCCGGACCAGGAGGTCGTCGACCGCCTGCGTGCGGCCGAAGCGCACTTCGGGGTGCAGGTGCTGCCCGCGGACCTCGAGCTCGACGGTCCGCTCACGGCGGCCGACGTCCTCACCCCCGGTGCGCGGGTCTGCTTCACCGGCGAGGTGGTCCACCCCGAGCACGGCGTCCTCGACCGCGAGCGCATGCAGCGCCTGGCCACGACGCACGGCCTGGCCCCGGTCCAGAACGTCACCAAGACCCGGACCGACGTGCTCGTGGTCGCCGAGCGCGGCACCCAGTCCCGCAAGGCCAAGAACGCCGCTGCCTGGGGCAAGCCCGTGCTGGACGCCGAGGATTTCCTGGCCTGGGTGGACGGCAGGAGCTGAGGCGGTGACGCGAGGGCTTGAGGTCTGACGCGTCGGATAGCGCCCCTCCATCCGATGCGTCAGACCTCACGCTCCGGTGCGCAGCGCTCCGTGGCCCCGCGAGACGGGACGACGTGAGCTCCGGTCGAGCCCGAGTCCGGCTCGCCTGGCCGGGACGACTCTGCGTGGAATGACGGCAACGCTGAATCTGCCCACGTCCCGCGCGTCTGGCCGGGACCCTCGTCCCGCGGATCCGCTCCGGGCCTGATCCTTTCGTCTCGTCCGTGCCCGCCGCGTCGGCCGCCGCGACGTACGAGGAGTAGTCTGCCGTCGGCCGCCGGCCGGAACGGGCATCGCCCTGACCGGCCACGGGCCCGGTGCGGCACGCTGCCGACCCGCCCTCGAACGAGACCCCGGAAGGACGTCGACGATGAGCTCACCCCGCGTCACAGTGCAGGAGGCGTGGGATGCTCTCGCGCAGGGCAACGAGCGGTTCATGCGGGGCGAGCTGCGCCATCCCGAGCAGGATGCGGCGCGCCGCCACGAGCTGACCGGCTACCAGGCGCCCGACGCCGCCTTCCTGGGCTGCTCGGATTCCCGCGTCGCCGCGGAGATCCTGTTCGACTGCGGTCTCGGCGACCTGTTCGTGGTGCGCAACATCGGTCAGATCGCCAACGAGAACACGACCGCGACCATGGAGTTCGCCGTCGCCGAGCTCGGCGTCGCCGTGATCGTGGTGCTCGCCCACGGCTCCTGCGGGGCGGTGAAGGCGGCCATCGATCAGACCACCGCCGAGCCCAGCGAGGTCACCCCGGCGATCCAGCGCGAGCTCGAGCTCATCCAGCCCGCCGTCCAGCGCGAATGGTTGGCCTCCCACAAGGACACCCCGTACGTCGATCCGACGCTGATCGACGCGGACGCCGTCGGACGGCGCCACCTGGACGAGACCATCCACGCCCTCATGCGCTCCTCCCGGGTGATCAGCGACGCCGTCGCCCAGGGGAAGCTCGGCATCGTCGGCTGCCAGTACCAGCTCGAGAAGGGCCGGGTCGCCCCGATCACCTCGGTGGGACGGCTGAGCATCGGGGCCTGACCGGCCTCGCCTTGCACATTCCCGGCCCACCCCGGAGACTCGCAGGTCCGTCGTGCGATATCCGCACAGCCGTTCCACTCCATCGAGCCGAGCGAGGTCACCCCATGCTCCAGCACGCCCAGCGCACCGTCGAAGCGGTCGACAAGTCCTTCCCGCTCGGTCTCGTCGGTCGCGAGATCGCCGCGCTGGACACGCCCCTGGCGGAGTTCTCCACTCCCCTGCTGGTGCTCGATCAGCAGGCGATGACGCACAACCTCCAGGTGATGGCGGACTGGACGGCCGAGCGCGGGCTCGAGCTGATGCCGCACGGGAAGACCACGATGGCGCCGGTGCTGTGGCAGCGCCAGCTCGACGCGGGCTGCACGGGGATCACGGTCGCCACCGGGTGGCAGGCGGACGTCGCGCTGCTGGCCGGCGTGCCCACCGTGCAGCTGGCCAACACCTGCACGGATCCCGCGCTGCTGCGGCGCCTGGCCGCGCATCTGCTCGAGCACCCTGATCAGGAGCTGGTGTGCTGGGCCGATTCCCTGGCGACGATCGACCTGCTCGAGCGCGAGCTTCCGGCGGCATCGCGCCTGGGTGTGCTGGTCGAGCTCGGGGCCGACGGGGGCCGCACCGGCGCCCGGGACGAGGACACCGCCGTCGCCATCGCGGAACGGGTCGCCGCCTCGAGCACGCTCACGCTGTACGGCGCCGCCGGCTACGAAGGCGCGCTGGCCCATGACCGCACCGAGGGGTCCCTCGCGACCGTCGGCGCCTACTGCGAGCGCCTGGCCGCGCTGGTCGGCCGGCTGCGCCCGCTGATCGAGGGCACCCCGTGGGTGAGCGCGGGCGGCAGCGCCTATTTCGACCTGGTCGCCGACGCCTTCGCCCCGCTGAGCGAGGTGCGGGCGATCCTGCGCTCGGGCGCGTACATCGTCCACGACTCCGGCTTCTACCGGGGCATCTCCCCGCTGGATACGACGCGGGACGTCGCCGAGGAGCAGGCGCTGCTGCCGGCGATGCGCGCCTATGCCCGCGTGGTCTCGATGCCGGAGCCGGGCCTGGCCCTGCTCGATGCCGGCAAGCGCGACGTCCCCTTCGACGAAGGCCTGCCCGTCCCGCTGGCCGTCGCCCCGCAGATCGGCGAAGCGGAGCGACCGCTCGACGCGGAGATCACGGCGCTGAACGATCAGCACGCCTTCCTGCGCTACCGCGGCGAGGCTCCCCTGGCGCTCGGCGACGTGGTCACGCTCGGGCTCTCCCACCCGTGCACGGCCTTCGACAAGTGGCGGCTGATCCCGATCGTGGACGACGCGAACATCGTCAGCGAGGCCGTCGAGACGTTCTTCTAGGACAAGCCTCTTCCTCATGTCGGCCTCGATCGTCCTTCACCATCGCAGGACCTGCCCGTACTCTGATGCGGGTGCCCGCCCACCCGCTGACCGCCGCCCATCGTCACCGGATACTTTCCGTTCTATCTCGCCTCGCAGGCGGACCCGTTCAGCTCACCTCTGAACATCACGTCGGCCACGAGTGGGCCCCGGTCACCCGTCTGGTGCTGGATCGGGACATTCCCGGAATCGGGTCGACGATCCTGGCCAAGGCTCGCCGGGTCGATGGCGAAGGGCACGGAGGCCCGGCTTTCCTGCGCCGTGAGGTCGCGGCACTGAGAACGGCCGCACCCAGTGGAGTCACTGCCCACTCGATGCACGTCGACGACGACGCGGGGATCATGCTCCAGACCGATCTGGGCGAGTGGCCCACGCTGCAGGATCGTCTGCTGGATGACGACCCGGCGGCGGCTGCTCGGGGCGTGGTGGAGATGGCGACTGCCGTCGGACGGTTGCACGCTTCCACCGTCGACCGGCGTGCTGATCATCAGCGAAATCTTGCCGCCTTCGCCGCCGATGTGGAGACCGGCCTGAACTACGCGCACGGGATGGAGCGCTGGGACGAGATCGAGCAGGCGTGCGCCGAGCTGGGCCTGCCGTCGGGGCGGCAGGCACGTGACGAGGTGGTCAGCCTTCTCCGACGAGCAGCCAGCCCTGGGCCCTCCGCAGCGCTCACCCATCTGGACCTGAATCCGACCAACGTGCTGCTGACAGACGCCGGAGCACGCCTGGTCGACTTCGAGGGCAGCCGTTTCGGTCACCTCGGGATCGATGCCAGCTTCCTGGACTACCCGTTTCCGCATCACAGCAGACCCTGGGGGATACTGCCCGATGGCGTCGTTCGTTCCGCCGATGCGGCGTACCGCTCTGCTCTGGCCGACGGCGGCGCCCACCAGGTGCTCGCGGGATACGACCAGATGCTCGCGGACGGGGCAGCCATCGTGCTCCTCGGACGGCTCGGTCGAATGCGACTGATCGCCCGTCCGGACCAGACGCCGCATGACAGCTGGCGTCGCCGCGGACAGACCGTGCAGCAGATCCAGACCTTCACACAGCTCGCGGAGCGGGCCGACGATCTGGCGGCCTTCAGTGCTTGGCTCGGCGCGCTCACGGACGCCATGATCGCCCGGTGGCCGGATGCCACCCACCCGCCGGCGCCGCTGTTCCCGGCGTTCGCCCACGATGGAACAGGTCACGAGGCAGCTCTGGGCTTCCCCTGGGCGTGAGGACAGGCGGTGGAGTCCCATCCCCTCTGGACGCGTCGCCTTCCCGCGGTGCTGAGGCGGAGCTGCCCACGACGCACGGAGAACGACGTCGCGTCGACGGTGCCCCCGTCGGCATCAGCCCCGCCGCACCTCGTCGAGGTAGCCGTAGACCGTCACCCGGGAGACGCCTAGCCGGGCGGAGACCGTGTCGGCCGCCCGCTTGATGCGGAAGGCCCCGCGCTCCTCGAGCAGTCGCAGGATCCGGATCCGCTCGGGCTTGGTCAGCGAGGGCACCGGCTTGCCGACCGCGGCGATCGCCTCCTCGACCAAGTCGTCGAGCACCGTGGAGATGTCCGGCCCCACCAGCTCCTTCGGCCGCTCCACCACGTCCTGGCGCACCTCGGGCACCAGGGCGCCGAGGGCGTTCATGGCGGTCTGGACCGGGGTGAGGTCGACGTTGAGGCAGAAGGCCGCGATCACGTTCCCCTCCAGGTCGCGGTAGTAGACCGAGGAGCTGGTCAGCTCGCGCCCGTCGGCCGTCCGACCGCGATAGCCGTGGGCGTCGTGGTCGGTGCTGGGGTCGCGCAGCACCTCGACGCCGAGGTTGGTCGACGGGCCGCCGACGGTGCGCCCGCTGAGGTGCCCGTTCACGATCGCGGCGACGGAGCTGTCGAGGTCCCCGCGGCTGAGATCGTGCAGCACCACCTCGCAGTGCGGGCCGACCACGGCGGCGATCGCCTCCATCAGCGGGGTGAGCGCCCGGTAGGCCTCCTCGAAGCTCGCGAACCTCGCACCCTGCTCAGGGGCCGACGGGATCGCGCCGGTCGCGGACGCTGACAGGTCCGACGGGCTCACCCCCGGCGGCGGCGCCGAGGGGCTCGACGGCGCGCCGGAGAATGCTCCCTCGGGCGACGACTCCGGCCGATCCGGGACTCTCTCCGCTGCGCTCATGGCACCCATCATGACACCACGATGGACGTAACCTCTGTCAATCATGTATAAATTCCGTCAAGCTCGGCTCGTCGAGGAGGACAGCATGCAGTCGACCACCCGGTCCGCACCACCACCCGCGAAGCTCACCCCCGGGCAGCGGCGCACCATCGCCGGCGGCACCATCGGCACGCTGATGGAGTACTTCGACTATTACTTGTACGGCCTCGCCTCCGCCGCGGTCTTCCCCGCCGTGTTCTTCTCGTCCGACTCGGCCTTCGTCGCCCAGCTCTCCAGCTTCGCGACCTTCGCCGTGGGCTTCCTGCTGCGGCCCGTCGGCGGGCTCGTGTTCGGCTACATCGGGGACCGCTTCGGCCGCAAGCTCACCCTCATGATCACCGTGATCGGCATGGGGCTGACCACGGCCGCGATCGGCCTGATCCCCTCGGACGCCAGCATCGGGCTGGCCGCTCCGATCCTGCTGGTGACCGCCCGCATGTTCCAGGGCCTGTTCGTCGGCGGCGAGATGGGCGGGGCGGCGACCATGGTCGTCGAGCACGCGCCCGTCGGCCGACGGGGACTGTTCGGCGCACTCCTGATCAGCGGCGCCGGCATCGCCAACGTCGCCTCGGCGGGCATGATGGCCGGCCTCGGCGCGGGCCCGGAATCCTTCTTCATGACCTGGGGCTGGCGCATCCCCTTCCTGTTCGCCCTGGTCCTGGCGATCATCGCGGTCATCCTGCGCCGCCACCTCGAGGAGTCCGAGGAGTTCACCCAGCACCGCAGCGACGTCTCCGAGAAGAAGGTCGCCGCGCCCTCGCCGCTCCGGGAGGTGCTGCGCCACCCCAAGAACGCGATCCTCGGCATCCTCATCGGCCTGCCGCAGTCGATCGCCGGCTACGTGGTGCTCACCTTCGGCCTGGCGTTCATGGTCTCCGACGGGGTGCCCGCGCAGGTCGGCTTCATCGGCACCATGATCGTCGGCGCCCTGCAGATCGTCCTGGCCCCCACCTACGGCGCCCTCTCGGACCGCCTCGGCCGCCAGAGGGTCTACATCGCCGGCTGCCTCGGCTTCGCCGTGCTGGTGTGGCCCGCCTTCGCCCTCTACGGCACGCATGAACCGGTGCTGATCTGGCTGGGCATGATCGTGGGCTTCGCGATCCCGGGCATCGCCATGCAGGGCACGCTGCAGACCATGCTCACCGAGATGTTCGACGTCGAGCAGCGCACCACCGGAGTGAACATCGGCTATCAGCTGTCCAACACCTTCGGCGGCGGCCTCGCCCCGCTGATCGCCACCGCCCTGGTGGGCTGGGCCGGAGGCTCGATCTGGCCGGTGGTCGTCTACGTCGTGGTGATCAGTGCCGTCGGCGCGATCGCCACCGCCACCGCGTCCATGCGGCCCGACACCGCGGACGCCGGACGCCTGCACGCTCTGCGAGGATCGTGAGCATGTCGCACACAGAATCGCTGCTGATCCGGGGCGGGCGCGTCGTCGACGACGACGGCGTGCGCGCGGCCGACGTGCTGATCGTCGGCGAGCGCATCGCCGCCGTCGGACCCGGAGCTGCCGCCGATGCCGCGCACGCGCAGGTCCTCGAGGCCGACGGGCGCCTGGTGCTGCCCGGATTCGTCGACGCCCACTCCCACGCCGAGGGCGCGGTGTTCGATCCGGACGTGCAGCAGGCCCTGCTGCGCCAGGGGGTCACGACGATCATCGGCGGGCAGGACGGCGTCTCCTACGCCCCCGGCGACGGCGCCTGGGCGAGGACGTACTTCGCGGCGATCAACGCCCCTCACCCCACCTACCGAGGACCGGGCCTCGCGCAGCTGCTGGCGAGCTACGACGGGACGGTGCCGATCAACGTCGCCTCCCTGGTGCCCGCCGGCACCGTGCGCCACCAGGTGATCGGCGGCGAGGACCGCCCCGCCACCGCCGAGGAGATCGCCGAGATGACGGCGCTGGTCGCCCGCGGGGTGGCCGACGGGGCCGTCGGGCTCTCCACCGGACTCGACTACACCCCGGGGCTCTACGCCGACGCCGAGGAGATCGCCGCCCTGTGCCGTCCGCTCGCCGCGTCCGGACTCCCCTACGTCACCCATATGCGCGGCGGCTACGAGGACAACTCGCAGGAGGGCGTCGACGAGGTGGCCCGCATCGGGCTCGACGCGGGCGTGCCGGTGCACATCTCGCACTTCCACACCCGGGCCGACGAGGCCTGGCGCCTGATGAGCTGGCTCGACGAGCGCGGCGTGGACGCCGGCTTCGACGCCTATCCCTACACCCGCGGCTGCTCGATCCTGGGGATGACGCTGCTGCCGCCGACGCTGAACGCCATGGATCCGGACGAGGCCGCTGTCCTACTGCGCGATCCGGACCGGCGCGAGCAGCTGCGCCGGGACTGGTTCCCCGGCGTGGACCACAACCCCAGCCTCGGCCCCGAATGGCCGGAGCTGATCACCATCGCGCACACGGTCGCCGAGGAATTCTCCTGGGCTCCGGGGCTGAGCCTCGCGCAGGTCGCCGCACGACGCGGCACCGACGCGATCGACGCGGCGCTGGATCTGCTGGCCGCCTCCCACCTGGAGGTGAACGTGGTGATGGCGGTGCGCGACCAGCGCCCGGTCTCGGACCTCGGCCGTTTGATCGCCCATCCCCGACACCTGGGCGGGTCCGACGGGATCTTCCTCGGCGCCCATCCGCATCCCCGTGCCCGCGGGGCATTCGCCTCCTACCTCGCGACCTACGTGCGCGAGCACGGCTTCCTGACCTGGCCCGAGGCGGTCCGGCACCTGGCGACCGGAGCTGCCGAGCGCTTCCACCTCGGCGACCGCGGTCGAGTGCGCCCCGGGTTCCGCGCCGACGTGGCTCTGGTGGACCTCGACACCGTGCGCCCCGGCGCGACCTACGACCGGCCGCTCGCCCTCGCCGAGGGCATCGACGACGTGATCGTCGGCGGCCGCCCCGTTCTGGCCGGTGGGAACCTCACCGGCGAGCACCCGGGCAGCGGCCTCCGGGCCGCCGCGCCGGGAACCGATGACCGCTCACCACGACGAGGAGACCCATGAGCACCCCCAAGCACGCCCTCCACACCACCAACGCCCCGCAGCCCGCCGGGCCCTACAGCCAGGCGATCGTCAGCGGCGACCTGCTGTTCACCGCCGGGTTCGGGCCCCAGGACCCGGCCACCGGCGAGGTCTCCGACTCCGTCGCGGAGCAGACCCGGCAGGTGCTGCGCAACATCGCGTCGGTCCTCGCCGAACGGGGGGCGAGCCTCGACGACGCGCTGAAGACGACCGTTCATCTCGCGGACCTCGCGGACTTCCAGGAGTTCAACGAGGCCTACCGCGAGTTCTTCTCCGAGCCGTTCCCGGTGCGCACCACCGTCGGCTCGCAGCTGGCGAACATCAAGGTGGAGATCGACGTGGTGGCGCGGATCAGCGCCTGACCCTCCCGCAGGTGCCGAGGCCCGCCCGGCAGGAGCACCGCGTCGTGCGCCCCGCCGACGACACCCTCCCCGGGCGGCGCCTCGCACACGCGATGCCCCGGCGCTGGACGGCACCGCCCCTCCGCCCAGGGGCGCAGGCGGCGCGCTCAGCCCGCGAGTCCGGCCGTGATCTCGGCGAAGGTCTCGCGCATCGCCGCGTCGTTCCAGGACCACACGTCCTCGCCGCGCAGCACCACGTCGGTGCCGCCGTCGCAGTAGATGGTCTGACCGGCGCAGTGGGAGTTCTCCACCGACGTGAGCCAGATCAGCAGATGCGCGATGGTCTCCGGGCCCTGGTGCGAGTTCAGCGGCATCGGCACGTAGGCGTCGGTCATCGCCCGTCCCTGCTCGCTGGCCAGCAGCTCCTTCGTCATCGGGGTGACCACGGTCCCGGGCGCCACCGCGTTCAGCGGGATGCCGGCGCCGGCCCAGCGCTCGGTGGGGGCCTCGCGGCGCACCCAGCGGGAGATGGCGCGCTTGGAGGACGGGTAGATGACGTTCGCGGTCCGGGGATCCTCGGCCATCCGGGTGGCGATCTCGAGCGCGGCGGCCTCGTCCCCCGCCAGCAGTGCATCCACCAGAGCAGGGACCACGGGCTGCAGCGTCGCCATCGAGGAGACCAGCGCGACGCGCGGCGCCTCGGAGCGGGCCAGCGCAGGCTGCAGGGCCTCGAGGAACTCCGTCATGCCGAAGTAGTTCACCGACGCGGTGAGCGGCTTCGGGATCGACAGGCCGGCGCAGGCGATCACGGCATCGACCGTGCCGTCGGCGAGCCGGGCGGCCCCCTCGGCAGCGCCGGCGCGACCCTCGCGGGTGGAGAGGTCGCCGGAGACGTCGGTGCCCTGGAGGTCGACGCCGATCACCCGCTCGCCGCGGTCGGAGAGGATCTGGGCGGTGGTGCGGCCGATGCCGGAGGCGGCGCCGGTGACGACGTAGGTGCGGGACATGGGGTGGTGACCTTTCGATGCGGTTCTCAGGTGGTGGTCGTGGTGGAGTCGGTCGCGAGCCCGGCGGTGAAGCGGGTCAGCAGCTGGGACAGGGCACGCACGTCGGCGTCGTCCCAGTCCTCGGTGGCCTCGGCGAGCAGGGTGAGGCCCGCCTCGAAGAGCTGCTCGTAGGCGTGCCGGCCCGCAGCGGTCAGGGCGACGTGCGCGGACCGTCCGTCGGTGAGGTCCGGGCGGCGCTCGACGAGATCCGCCGCCGTCAGCCGGGCGATGAGCTTCGAGGTCGACGGGCGCGTCAGGTGCAGGTCGTCGGCCAGGTCGCTGGGGCGCGCGGCACCGCCGGTGATGCCGAGGCCGTACAGCGCGCGGACCGCGACCGGATCGAGGGAGAGCCCGCACTGCGCCGTGATCCGACGCTGGAACTCCAGCGAGCTCCACTGCGACATGAGGCGGGTCAGGGCACGCAGGGTGGCACGGTGCAGGTCGAGGGTCTCGCGATCCATGGCACACATCGTACGCCGATCTAGTTGCGTGAGGCAACCACATGGTCGAGTGCGACACGCAGGGACGCGCACGTGGACCGAAGGGACGTGCGCGGATCGAGCCACCTCCCCGCGTGAGCGCCGGGACACCCCGCGGGCGAGCCCCCCGACGATCACGCCGAGTCGATACCGACCCGTGACCATTCCGGCATTCCTACGTCCGGACTGGCCTTACCGGAAAGTAATATTCCGTGTTCGCATTTTGAAACGCTCCACAGAGTCGCGACCCACTGCAACACATGGCAACCGATGTGCGAGCCGCGGCAGCGAATCCACACTGTGACGACCCCGACGCACCATCCGAGCGGGGAAATGCACCGCCACCAATGACGCACTGCGCGGAAAAACCGCTTCGAAGTCTTCGAACAATGCTGTTCACCGCTGCCTTCCGGCAGCTTTCGAGAGGAATCAGATGGGAAATACCCCGATGGGCGACGACGACACCCGCCCCGACCCGATCTCCGGCACGGTCTCCACCGAGACCGGCACGCTCTTCGCGCGCTCCGAGGGCAGCGCCCCCGGCGTGGCCGTCATCGACAGCGACTCCCGCCGCCCTGACGCCACGGGCGAGGAACCCACCAAGGGCAATGGCAAGGCGATGGCCGCCATGGGATTCTCGCAAGCGGTCGACAATTCCGAGGGCGGCCTGATCAACACGTTCTTTCCGCTCATCGGCGTCGCCTTCGGCGTCGGCGAGGGAATGCTCGGCCTGCTCAGCGCGATCAGCAAATTCGCACGCATGGCGTTCGGCCCGTTCTGGGCGATGCTGGCGGACAAATACGGCCGCAAGAAGGTCCTGATCCTGGTCACGGGGGTCTGGGGACTGTGGACCGTGGCCTCCGGCTTCGCCCCGACCTTCACCTGGCTGCTGATCCTGTACACGATCAGCGTCGTCGGCACCGTCGCCTCCGAACCGATCATCAACGGTCTGCTGCCGGACCTGTTCAAGCAGTCCCAGCGCGGCAAGGCCTACGGCACGATCCGCTCCATCGGCTCCGCCGTCGGCATCCTCATGGGCCCGGCCATCGGTCTCTTCGCCATGGGCGAGAACCCTGACGGCAACGCCTGGCGCTACGCCATGTGGACCATGGGCGGCATCTCCATCCTCTCCGGCGTCCTCATCGCGGTCTGGGTGACGGACCCGCGCCAGAACACCTCTCGCGAGGACATGATGGCCGAGGCCGGGCGGTTCAAGATCGCCGATGGCATCAAGCTGTTCAAGATCCCCACCGTCTCCCTCATGGCCGGCATGGTCGTGCTGGTCACCAGCCTCGTGCTGCTGGCCTTCTATCCGAACTTCCTCGTCGTCGAGCGCGGCCTGACGGTCTTCCAGTCCACGGTGGCGATGTCCGCCTTCTCCGTCGGAGCCGTGCTCTCCGCCTTCCTCGGCGGACGCCTGGCCGACCTGTTCGTGCGGAGGTTCGGCGAGAAGGGCCGGATCATGCTCATGCAGATCTACCTGGTGTCCTTCGCCGCCACCGTCGCCCTCGCCACCCAGACCTCCTACGAGGGCTTCCTGCCCGGAGTCGGCCTCTCCTTCGTGCTGGGCCTGGTCTTCTCGATCGGCTTCTCCGGTTGTGTGCTGCCGATGGTCTCCAACGTGGTGCCCACGCAGCTCAACGCCACCGCCTTCGCGATGCTCTTCTCCCTCATCCAGGGCGGCCTGACCGCCCTGATGGCGCTGGGCGTCGGCTTCATCGCCGAGGCCTTCAGCAACCAGACGATGTTCCTGTTCTTCGTGGTCGTCCCCTACCTGCTCAACGCCGGCTACTGGTTCCTGTTCTACCGGGTCTACCCCCAGGACGTGGAGCGTCAGAAGGAGCGCACCGAGCAGGTGGGCGCCGGCACCTTCTGAGCGCCCGGTCGCGCCGGCTGCCCATCGGGCCCCGTGCTGCGGCGCGGGGCCCGACCTGCCTCGGGACGCCCACGCTGCGCCTGCGACACAGATCGGAAGCGCGACCTGCGATGGCGAGATGGGGCCCGTGCCTATGCCTCGGGGTTCTCGCGCGAGCCCTCCCGCGCCGCACGAGCCGAGGCGACGTCGTCGACGATGGTGGCGATGAGCTGCATGCTCGTGATCAGCGACCCGTAGATCGGCCAGTTCTCCCGCGGCAGCTCCTGGTGGTCGGACAGCTGCACGGCGAGAGCGTCGAGGCGCCGCTGGACCGGCTCGACGTCGGCATCGGGATCGGCGATCGACCGACCCGCATCCCGCACGGTGGCCGTCCACCGCCGGCGGAACTGCTCGTCCCACGCCCCCTCGACGTAGCTCGCCTCCCGCAGCGTGCGGGCGAGGTGCAACAGGTGGAGGATGCCCTCGTCGACCCGGAGCAGGATCTCCTCGTAGCCGACCTCCGAATCCGCTCCGTGGCCGCGCCGTCCGCCACGTCCTCGACCGCGTCGTCCGAGCGGGGTCGGCAGGCGACGGCGCGGGTTCGCCCGCCCGCTCTCCCGGGCCAGCCGTACGGTCTCCCACACCGCATCGAGCTCCTGGCGCATCGCGGTGGCCTCCCGGGACCACTCCTCCGCCCGATCGGTCTCCCAGGAGACGGAGAACGACTCCGCCATGTCCTCCAGCACGGCCCCCATGCGTCGATTGATGTGGTCGACGTACGCCGCGGCCTGCTTGTCCCTCAGCGGAGGCACGACCAGGAGATTGATCGCCGCGCCGACGCCGACGCCGAGGGCGACCTCGACCAGGCGGGACAGGAGCAGCGCTTGCTGCGCCTCGAAACCGCTGCCGAGCACGAAGATGGCGGTGGTGGCGATCGCCACGCCCTCCATCCGGATCCCGGGCAGTCGCGAGCCGAGCATGCCCAGGAGCAGGGCGAGGGCGAAGGTCCACAGATGCACCCCGAGGAAGCTGCCGACGAGGAAGGAGACCAGGACGCCGAGCGCCGAGGCCACCAGGGTCTGCGCCCCGCGGGAGAGCGACCGGAACACGGTGGCGTGCACCGTCAGCAGGGCGGTCCAGGGCGCGAGGAAGGGCTGCGCCGATTCCAGCACCGAGATCGCGAGCCACCAGGCGATGGACGCCGCGACGACCGCCTTGGCGATCTGCACGAGATCGGTCTCCACCTCGGGGCGCCGCAGCGCTGCTGCCGCACGAGAACCGAGCGACATGCTCCCCTCCTCGCCTTCGCGGTCCGATGGATTCGGCCCGCACCGTCGGGCGATCCTACGGTCGCTTCCGGCGACCACCGCGCGGCGCGACCGGTCGGTCGCCGGCGGGCTCTCCCGGAGCGCGGCTCGCCCGCTCCCAAACCCCGCTCCCCGGATCGCGGCCCGCCCGCCCCCCGGGGTTCGACCCGCCCCGCTCCGCAGCGCGCGGCGGCCCGGTGCCCCACTCGCTCCGCCGTCGGCGAGCCGATGTCGCGACGCCGGGGACCTATCATGTGCGCAACCCGCACCACCGTCCCGCTCCGACCTGCGTGTGGGCGCCCGCCGCAGGGAATCCGAGGAGCCGACGCCGGGGCCGGATCCCTCCTCCCTCGACCCGAAAGAGCGCCTGTGCCCATGCCGCGAAAGCCCTCCCGCCCGACGGTCGCCACGATCGCCCACGACCTCGGCATCTCCCCTGCCACCGTGAGCTATGCGCTGAACGACAAGCCGGGCGTGAGCGCGGCGATGCGCGAGCGCGTGCTCGAGCACGCCCGGGCGACGGGCTGGACCCCGCACTCGGGCGCCCAGGCGCTGCGCCGCGGCCGCAGCGGCAACATCGGTCTGGTGCTGGTCCGGGACCCCGAGGAGGTCTCCCGCGAGCCGTTCTACTCCGCGGTGACGGCCGGCATCGAGTCGGCGACCAGCGCCCACGGCTTCGAGCTGCTGCTGCGCTTCGTCCGGGGCGGGCCCGACGAGGAGGTCGAGGTGTTCCGCACCTGGGCCCACCAGCGCCGGGTCGACGGGGTGGTGCTGCTCGACCTGGCCGATCAGGACCACCGCCCCGCGACCCTGGAATCGCTGTCCCTGGACTTCGCGGTGATCGGCCACTACGTCGGCCCCGAGGACTTCGTGAAGGTCATGACCGCGGAGGCCGACGACGCGCGCACCGTGGTGGACCACGTCGTCGACCGTGGCTACGACGGCTGCATCCAGCTCACCGGCCCCTCCGAGTTCGCCCACGAGCGGCGGCGCCTCGAACTGCTGCAGGAGCTGTGCGCGGGCCACGGCATCCCCCACACGCACTCCTCCGGCACGTACACGATCGAGGCCGGATCCCACGCCTTCGACGCCGCCGACCGGACCCTCAGCGCGCGCCCGGCCGTGATCGCCTCGAGCGACCTGATCGCCCTGGGCGCCCTGCGCGCCGCGGTCGCCCGCGGGGTCGACATCCCCTCCGAGCTGGGCGTGGTCAGCTGGGACGACTCCCTCATCGCGGAGGTCACGGCACCCGCGATCACGGCCCTGTCCCGCCGGCCCTTCGAGATGGGACGCACCGCCGGTGACCTGCTCGTCCGTCGGCTCGACGGGCAGGTCGCCGCCGGCACCGCCCTGCAGAATCCCCCGGCGACGCTGGTGCCGCGCCACTCCACCGACGCCGATTGACGGGCGGGGCTCCTCCGCCCGGCGCACGGGGCCCGTCGGCCCGAGCGCCCTCCGGGGCCCCGCCCGGCACACCGAGGCCCATCGGCTCGAGCGCCCTCCGGGGCCCCGCCCGGCGTGCGGATCGGCGGTCGACCCGACCGTCATCCGGCGCCCCCGCTCGATCGCGCACGTCGGCGAACCCGCCACAGACCGTGACCGCGCTGTGACACCCATCTGTTGACACCCGCCTCGCCGGCGGGCCATACTCGCCGAATCGATTAAGTTCGAATCGATTAAGCACTTTGGCCTCCGGCCTGCCGCGCACCGCTTCCCGAGCCGAGCGCGCTCTTCGCTACCGCAACCGATCACCGATGACGGTGCACCAAGGAGAACCCCGATGCGACGCCGCACCCTTCTGACCGCTGCCCCTCTCGCCGCCGCCGGCGCCGCCGGCCTCGCCGCCTGCGGCTCGAGCTCCGGCTCCGGCTCGAACTCCGACACGCTGACCTATTGGGCCTCCAATCAGGGCACCAGCCTCGAGAACGACAAGGAGGTGCTCACCCCGGTCCTGGAGAAGTTCACCGAGGAGACCGGCATCGACGTGTCCCTCGAGGTCATCGGCTGGGGAGACCTGCAGACCCGCATCCAGACCGCGATCACCTCCGGGCAGGGCCCTGACGTCGTCAACATCGGCAACACCTGGGGCGTGAGCCTCCAGGCCACCGGTGGGCTGCTCGAGCTGGGCGATGAGCAGTTCGAGGCCCTCGGCGGCCGCGACCGCTACGTCCCGGCGGCCCTGGCCACCGGCGGCGCCGAGGGCACCGACCCGACCTCCATCCCGCTGTACGGGCTGGCCTACGGCATGTACTACAACGTGAAGATGTTCGAGGACGCCGGCGTCGAGCCGCCCACCACCTGGGAGGAGATGGTCGAGGCCGCCAAGGCCCTGACCGATCCCGAGGGCGATGTCTGGGGCATGTCGCTGGCCGCGGGCTCGTACACGGAGAACAACCACTTCGCCTTCATCAACGCCACCCAGAACGGCGCCGCGCTGAACACGAAGGACGGCAAGCCCTCGTTCACCGAGGACGGCGTCATCGACGGCATCCTGCGCTACCTCGACCTGATGCAGACCGACAAGGTCGTCGATCCGTCGAACGCCCAGTTCGACAACGGCACCAAGTCCGTCACCGCCTTCGCGAACGGCAAGGCCGCGATGATCATCAACCAGAACAACGCCAACGCCACCATCGAGTCGCAGGGCATGACCCCGGACCAGTTCAAGGCCATCCCCTTCCCCGCTCCGGCCGATGCCGTCAGCGACTGCGCCTCGCACCTGGCGGGGATCAACCTCGCCGCCATGAGGGACACCGAGAACGAAGAGGGCGCTCTGCAGTTCATGAAGTTCATGACCTCCCCGGAGACGCAGGAGGAGCTCGGCGAGCCCTTCGCCTCGCTGCCGGTGCTGGTCGACGGCGAGCCCACCTTCACCGAGGACGCCGAGCAGGCCGAGATGTTCATGGAGATCTATTCCGAGCGCGCCGAGCCGCTGCCGCTGGTGCCCTGGGAGGACCAGTACGAGACCACCGTCGGCCAGGCGATGAACGAGATGTTCGCGACCATCGCCACCGGCGGCACCGTCACCCGGGAGGACGTCATGACCGCCATGCAGACCGCGCAGGACTCGATCCGCGTCTGAGGGACCTCCGGCCGACGGGGTGATGCCCCGTCGGCCGCCGAGCGGGGTGATTCCCCGTCGGCCGCCGTGCGCCCGCCACCCCCTCCCGAGAAGAGACCCCATGTCCAGTCTGACCGCGCCGGAGGACACCACGACGCCTCCCAAGGTGCCCGACGCCAGGCCGCCGCGCCGGTCCCGGCGTCACCTGTTCCCGTACCTGATCATCGCGCCCGCGGTGCTGCTCGAGCTGCTGATCCACATCATCCCGATGGCCACCGGGTTCTGGATGAGCTTCGTGGAGCTGACGAAGTTCTTCATCCGCCGTTGGCTGGAGGCCCCCTTCGTGGGCCTGGAGAACTACTCCATCGCGATCGATCTGAACACCCCCGTCGGCCAGGAGCTGCTGAACTCCTTCCTGGTCACGGTGGCGTTCACCGCACTCGTGGTGGGGCTGAGCTGGGGGCTGGGGATGGCGGCCGCGGTCGCCCTGCAACGGCCCTTCCGCGGCCGCGGCGTGTTCCGCACCCTGTTCCTGATCCCCTACGCCCTGCCGCTGTACGCCTCGGTGATCACCTGGAACTTCATGCTCCAGCGGGACACCGGCGTGATCAATCACGTGCTGGTCGACCAGCTGGGCATCCTCGACGGCGCTCCGTTCTGGCTGATCGGCGACAACGCCTTCGTCTCCGTCGTGGTGGTCGCGATCTGGCGGATGTGGCCCTTCGCCTTCCTCATGTTCATGGCCGGGCTGCAGTCGATCCCCGGCGAGCTCTACGAGGCCTCCGCGATCGACGGGGCCGGCCCGATGCGTCAGTGGCGCTCGGTCACCCTGCCGATGCTCGCCCCGGTCAACCAGACCATGCTGCTGGTGATGTTCCTGTGGGTGTTCAACGACTTCAACACCCCCTACGTGCTGTTCGGCAGCGCCCAGCCCCCGGCCGGTGATCTCATCAGCTTCCACATCTACAACGCCTCGTTCCTGTCCTGGGACTTCGGGGTGGGCAGCGCGATGAGCGTCCTGCTGCTGCTGTTCCTGCTGGCGGTGTCGCTGGTGTACCTCTACTTCACCCAGTGGAAGAAGGAGAAGCGCAATGCGTGAGACCACCGGCGAGAAGATCTTCCGCACCCTCGTGCTGATCGGCCTGACCCTGTTCGTGGCACTGCCGCTGTACGTCATGATCACCACCTCGATGAAGCCGCTGGGCGACGTGCAGGCCGGGTTCTCCTGGTTCCCCAGCACCATCACGTTCCAGCCCTTCATCGAGATGTGGTCGACGGTGCCGCTGGCGCGGTACTTCATGAACTCGCTGATCGTGACGCTGGCGGCGACGCTGCTGAGCGTGGCGGTGGCGACGCTGGCCGCCTACGCCGTCTCGCGCTGGCGCTTCCACGGCCGCGGCCCGTTCATGACCACGGTGCTGTCCACCCAGATGTTCCCCGGGGTGCTGTTCCTGCTGCCGCTGTACCTGATCTTCGTCAACATCGACACGATGTTCGGGGTGCCGCTGGTGGGCACGCGCATCGGGCTGATCATCACCTACCTGACGTTCTCGCTGCCGTTCGCGATCTGGATGCTGGTGGGCTACTTCGACGGCATCCCGCGGGAGCTCGACCAGGCCGGCAAGGTCGACGGCGCCGGGAACCTCACCATCCTGCTGCGCATCATCCTGCCGGCCGCCCGCCCGGGCATCGTCGCCGTCGCCATCTACGCGTTCATGACCGCTTGGGGTGAGGTGCTGTTCGCCTCCGTGCTGACCACGGAGGACACCCGCACCCTGGCGGTGGGCCTGCAGCAGTACTCCACGCAGACCAACGTGTACTGGAACCAGGTGCTGGCCGCTTCTCTGGCGGTGAGCATCCCGGTGGTCGCCGGCTTCCTGATGATGCAGAAGAACTTCGTCGCGGGCCTGACCGCCGGCGCCGTGAAGTGAGATCAGCAGATGCGGGACGTGAGCGGCACGGCGCGGCCCATGGCGACAGCACGTGCCGCTCACGTCCCGTGAGTGCGAGCTCCCTCGCATCCCGACCCACCGGTCCCCCCGAAAGGACACCCATGCAGTTCTCCGTCCAGCTGTACAGCGTCCGCGACGCCCTCGCGGCCGATCTCCCGGGCACCGTGGCCCGCCTGGCCGAGCTCGGCTTCCACCACGCCGAGCCGTACCGCCTCGTCGAGTTCCGGGACGAGCTGGTCGCCGCCCGGGCGCAGTTCCCGATCGCCTTCCCCAGCGCCCATCAGTCCTTCCTCGGTGAGGACACGGACTTCGAGACGGTGCTCGAGGCCGCTCGCGCCGTGGGCGTGCAGTACCTCATCGACCCCTCCTGGAACGCCGAGGACTGGTCCGACGCCGGAAAGGTCCGTGCCCTGGCGGCGCGGCTGAACGAGCGCGCCGCGGCGGCCGCCTCCTCCGGCATCCGCGTCGGCTACCACAACCACCACGTCGAGCTGGCCTCGCAGCTCGAGGGTCGCAGCGCGCTCGAGCTCTTCGCCGCCGAGCTGGATCCACAGGTCGTCCTCGAGATCGACACCTACTGGGCCGCCGTGGGAGGAGCCGACGTCCCGGCCCTGCTGAGCACGCTCGGTGACCGCGTGCAGCTGGTCCACCTCAAGGACGGCGACCTCTCCGAGGACCCCGCCGCGCAGCTGCCGCTGGGCACCGGGGCGATGCCGCTGGCCGCGACCCTGGACGCCGCTGCGGGCGCCGCCTACGGCGTGATCGAATTCGACGACTACGCCGGGGACATGTTCGAGGGCATCGGCGCCTCGCTCACCCACCTGCGAAGCACCGTCGCCGCCTGACCCGGCGTGGGCGGCCCGACGATCCGCCCGACCACCGCGCGTCCCGCTCCCGGGACCGCTCCCCCGCACCACGAAGGAGACCCCGCATGACCTCCCAGACCCAGGCCGGCCCCGTCGGCGTCGGCATCATCGGCGCCGGCACCATCTCCGGCCAGTACCTCGAGAACCTCACCTCCTTCCCGGACGTGACCGTGCACATCATCGGCGACCTGCTCCCCGAGGCCGCGGCGCAGCGCGCCGAGGAGTACGGCATCGCGGCCTCCGGCACCACGCAGGACGTGCTGGACCATCCCGAGGTCGAGATCGTCATCAACCTGACGATCCCCACCGCCCACGCCGAGGTCTCCCGGCAGATCGTCGCCGCCGGCAAGCACGTGTGGACCGAGAAGCCGATCACCACCGCCCCGGCCGACGCGACGGCCCTGCTCGAGGCGGCCGACGCCGCGGGCGTGCGCGTGGGCGGCGCCCCCGACACCGTGCTCGGCGCCGGCATCCAGACCGGTCTGCGCACCCTGCGCGACGGCACGATCGGCACCCCCGCCAGCGCGCTGACCCTGTTCCAGTCCCCCGGCCCCGAGTCCTGGCACCCCAACCCCGCCTTCCTGTTCCAGGAGGGCGCGGGCCCGCTGTACGACATCGCCCCGTACTACGCGACGACCCTGGTGCTCGCCCTCGGCCCGGTCGTCTCGGTCAGCGCCGTCGGCTCGCGCGCCCAGGAGCAGCGCACCATCGGCTCGGGCCCCAAGGCCGGCGAGGTCTTCGACGTCACGGTGCCCACGCAGGTCTCGGCGCTGCTGCGCTTCGCCTCCGGCCAGAACGCGACGGTGCTGCTGAGCTTCGACTCCCCGCACACCCGCACCGGCTTCGTCGAGGTCTACGGCACCGAGGCCACCCTCGCCTTCCCGGACCCCAACGTCTTCGACGGCGACTCGGCGCTGACCGCGTACCGCGGGGAGGCTCCGACGGACGTGCCCGCGACCGGCGCCACCACCGGGCGCGGCCTGGGCGTGCTGGAGATGGCGCGGGCGATCCGCGCCGGCGTCCCCCACCGCGCCCAGGGCGAGATCGCCGCGCACGTCCTGGACATCATGGTGGGCATCGAGACCGCCATCGCGGAGGGGTCGATCGTCGAGATCGACTCCACCTTCGCCGAGGTCGAGCCGATGCCGGCCGACTTCGACCCCTTCGCCGCGACGCTGGAGAGCGTGCCGGCGGCGATCTGAGGATCCTGGGGCGCGAGCGGCACTCCGCTCGCGCCCCGTTCACGCTCGGTCACAACCGCTGACGCCTGCGGGCGCCGCGATTACGCTCACGATCGTCCCGCCTCCCCCGTCGACCGAGAGCAGACGACCATGACCCAGAACCTCCTGACCGACCGCCTCGATGCCGGCCCCGTGATCTGCGCCGAAGGCTTCCTCTTCGAGCTCGAGCGCCGCGGATACCTCACCGCCGGGGAGTTCGTCCCCGAGGTCGCCCTCGAGTTCCCCGAGGCCCTGCGCTCCCTGCACCTCGACTTCCAGCGCGCCGGCTCCGACGTCGTCGAGGCGTTCACCTACAACGGCCACCGCGAGAAGATGCGCGTGATCGGCAAGGAGGACCTGCTCGAGCCGCTGAACCGCTCGGCGCTGCAGATCGCCCGAGAGGTCGCCGACCGGGTGCCGGGCAACCTGATGGCCGGCAACATCTCGAACTCGAACATCTGGGACCCGGAGGATCCGGCCCGCCAGGCCGAGGTGCGGTCCATGTTCGAGGAGATGGTCGGCTGGGCCGTCGAGGAGGGCGCGGACCTCATCATCGGCGAGACCTTCTACTACGCCGGCGAGGCGCTGACGGCGCTCGAGGTCGCGAAGGCCTCCGGACTGCCGGTGGTGCTGACGCTCGCTCCGATGGCGTTCCAGGAGATGGCCGACGGGGTGGGGATCGTCGAGACCGCCCGGCGTCTCGAGCAGGGCGGGGCGGACGTGGTGGGACTGAACTGCTTCCGCGGACCGGCCACGATGCTGCCGTGGCTGCAGCAGATCCGCGAGGCGGTCTCCTGCCACGTGGGGGCGCTGCCGATCCCGTACCGGACCACGGCCGAGGAGCCCACCTTCTTCAACCTCTCCGACGTCCGCGCCTCCGTCCCCTCCCCGCACGGGCGGACGTTCCCCACCGCGCTGGATCCGCTGCTGACGAACCGCTACGAGATCGGGGCCTTCGCCCGCGAGGCGTTCGACCTGGGCGTGAACTATCTGGGCGTGTGCTGCGGCGCCGCCCCCATCCACATCCGGGAGGTCGCCGAGGCCGTGGGGCGGACCACCGAGGCGAGCCGCTTCTCCGAGCGCATGGAGAACCACTTCATGTACGGCAGCAACGAGCGACTGCCCGAGCACATCGTGGGCCTGGGCGACCGCGCCTGAGGCAAGCCCGACGGGCTGACGCGCCGACGGGCCGACGGGCCGACGGGCTATGGTGGCTGGACGACACGGGGTGCCCCGCCGGGGCTGAGATCACACCCGCCGAACCTGAACGAGTTCGCACTCGCGGAGGGATGTCATGGATGAGCGTCATCGCATCGGACGCCGCTGCTCCGCACCGCACCGCACCGGGTCGACGGCTCGGTCCGCGGGCGACTCCTCGGCGTGCCCCGGTCGTCCCGGCTGCGAGAGCCGCACCGGGAACCCCACCCCGAGGAGACTCTGTTGAGCACGAGCTTCACCCGCGCCCTGCGTGAGGGCAGCGAACCCACCTGGTCCCGCGCCGTCGGCCATCGCTTCGTCCGCGAACTGCACACCGGCGAGATCCCGGACCACGTCATGGCGGGATACCTGGTCCAGGACCATCGCTTCCTCGACCGCTTCCTGGCCCTGCTGGGAGCGGCCGTGGCCACGGCCGACACCCTCGACGCCCGTCTTCGCCTCGCCCGCTTCGCCGGCGAGGTCGCCGGGGACGAGAACACCTTCTTCCTGCGGGCCTTCGAGTCGCTCGGCGTGACGGAGCAGCAGCGCGCACGGATCCCCGACACCCCGGCCACCGCAGGGTTCCTCGCTCTGTTCGACGAGGCGGCCGCGAGCCGGGACTACGCGGAGATCCTGGCCGTGCTGCTGGTGACGGAGTGGCTGTACCTCGACTGGGCGCAGGCGGCGCCACGCCCCCGGCCGGAGAGCTTCGTGCACGCCGAATGGATCGCTCTGCACGACAACCCCGCCTTCGTGGAGCTCGTCTCCCTGCTGCGCGGCGAGCTGGACCGCGTCGGCCCCGGCCGCGCCGACGCCGCGCGGGCACGCTTCGAACGCGCCGTGCAGCTCGAGCTGGACTTCTTCGACCAAGCCTACGCGCGGCCTCTCGGGGCGGTCGGTGCTCCCGCCGCGTCGGCCGCTCCCGACGCCTCGACGGGAGGCGCCCGATGACCCTGTTCGACGCGTTGAAGAACGACGTCACCGCGGAGTGGCGCCGCTACACGCTCCATCCGTTCGTCGAGCAGCTCGGGGACGGCACCCTGCCGCTGGAGGCCTTCCGGGACTACCTCGTCCAGGACTACCTCTTCTTGGTCCAGTTCGCCCGCGCCAACGCGCTGGCCGCCTACAAGTCGCGCACCCTGGCAGACATCCAGCGCTCGGCCGACGCGCTCGGGGCGGTCCTCGACGAGACCGCCCTGCACGTGCGGCTCACGGAGTCCTGGGGCATCGATCGCGAGAGCCTCGAGGCAGCGCCGGAGAAGCAGGCCACCGTGGCCTACACCCGCTACGTGCTGGACTGCGGGAACTCCGGCGGACCGCTCGACCTCGAGGTGGCCCTGGCTCCGTGCACCATCGGCTACGCGGAGATCGGCACACGGCTCGCCCCGCGCCTGCACGGGGCGCGCGATCATCCCTACCGCGACTGGATCGGCGAGTACGCCGGGGCCGACTTCCAGGGCGCGGCCCGGGCAGCGCGCGAGCACCTCGATGCGCAGGCTGACGGGCCGCTCTTGGCACGACGGTTCCAGGAGCTCGTGGACATCTTCCGCACAGCGACCCGCCTGGAGACCGCATTCTGGCAACAGGCGCTGGACAGCCACGAGAGCTGACTCCCCCACGGTCACGCCAGCATGACACCGGCGATCGTGGCGCTCATGAGATTGGCGAGGGTGCCGCCGAGAATCGCCTTCAGCCCGAGCTGCGCGATCTCGGAGCGGCGCTCCGGGGCCAGGCCGCCGAGGCCGCCCAGCAGGATGCCCAGCGAGGAGAGGTTCGCGAATCCGGTCAGGGCGAAGCTGATGATCGCGGCGGTCTTGGGGCTGAAGGAGTCGATCTGCGGACCGAAGTCGGCGAAGGCCACGAACTCGTTGACCACGATCTTCTGGCCGACGAAGCTGCCGGAGGCCACGGCCTCGTCCCAGGGGACGCCGATCATCGCCATGACCGGGGCGAACAGCCACCCCAGGATCTGCTCGAAGGTCAGGTCCCCGGCGCCGAACCAGCCGCCGACCACACCGATCAGCAGATTGATCAGCGCGATGAGCGAGATGAAGGCCAGCAGCATGGCGCCCACGTTCAGCGCCAGCTTCAGGCCGTCCGCCGCCCCGCCCGCGGCGGCATCGATGACGTTGCTGTAGGAGAGCTCCTCGAGGTCGTCCTCGTCGTCGGAGCTGTCGTCCTCGTCGCGCTCCTCGCCGTCGACGACGGTCCCGGCGTCCGCCCCGGTCCCGGCGCCGGCCGCGCTCCCGGCGGCCATCGTCCTCTTCGTCCGGTGGCTGCTGCTCGCGACCAACGCGGCTTCGCGGGCGACGGCCTCGGGATCGTCCTCCGGCATCAGGATCTTCGCCATCAGCAGCGCGCCGGGCGCGGCCATGAAGCTGGCGGCGATGAGGTATTCCAGCGGAGCGCCGAGCAGCGAGTAGCCCACCAGCACGGAGCCGGCGACGGTCGAGAGGCCGCCGACCATCACCGCGAACAGCCCCGATCGCGAGAGCCGCTTGATGTATGGGCGGATGACCAGCGGCGCCTCGGTCTGGCCGACGAAGATGTTCGCTGCGGTGTTGACCGACTCGGCGTAACTGGTGCCCAGGATCTTGCCGAGCCCGCCGCCGAGCCATTCGACGATCTTCGGCAGGATCTTCCAGTGGTAGAGCACCGCGGTCAGCGACGCGAAGAAGACGATCACCGGCAGCACCTGGAGGGCGAAGATGCTTCCCTCGCCCTCGGCCGGCAGCAGCGGCCCGAACAGGAAGGCGATGCCCTCGCCGGAGGTGTCGATGACGGCCTGGAACCCGGCCGAGACCTTCCCCAGCGCCCATTGGCCGGGACCCCAGTACAGGACGATCACCCCCAGCCCGAGCTGGAGCGCAAAGGCTCCGATCACGGTGCGCAGCCGGATCGCCCGGCGATTGCTGGACAGGGCGACGGCGATGAGCAGGAGGCCTGCCATCCCTCCGATCCCCCAGAGCAGGTCGATCATCGCGCTCACCTCGCAGAGACAGATAGGGGACACGGGCGCGGTCGTCCGCGACAGTGTAGAGGGCACGCGCCCGGGTAGGGTCCACAGGCCCGTGGGCACCGGTCGCCGACTCCAGCAGATGCGCCGGTCCCCGACCGGTTCGCCGCCGACGCCGGGTAGGTTGGCCCCATGGACGCCGCCCATCCTGTGCACGTGCGGGCCGACGACGACGGTCTCCCCGACGAGCAGCTCGTCGGCGAGCTCAGGTCCCTGCTGGCCGCGGTCGACGGCTTCGAGCAGCTGGCCGAGCGGATGATGCTGCTGTCGGACCCGCGGCGCCTGCGGATCCTGTTCTGCATCCATGCCCACCCCGGCGTGCGCAGCTCGGACATCGCCCGCGCCATCGGAGCGAGCGACTCGACCACCTCCCACGCGCTGGCGCTGCTGCGCGATGCCGGATGGGTGCGGGCGGAGCGCTCAGGGCGCGAGGTGCGCTACGACCTGACCGACAGCTTCGCCCATGACCTGCTGCACGAGCTCGGCTCGGACCACCTTCCCGGCGTCCATCACCACGGTCCTCACACCAGCGCCTGAACGATCGTCATCACCGCGCCGGCGGTCGCCAGGATGATCACCAGGCGCATCAGGGTGCGCTCCGCGAAGCGTCCGGCGAGCCGCTCCCCGACCCCGATCCCGATCAGGATGGCCAGGATGGTCACCGTCCAGCCGGCACCGGGCATCGAGGGCAGGGACCCCTTGGCGGCCAGCGAGAGGATGCTGATCAGGGCGAAGTGCGCCTGCGCCGAGGCCGCGAAGTGCCGGTGGCTCCATCCGGTGGCCACGGCGTAGAGGGCCAGCGCCGGTCCGCCCACCCCGGCGGTGACGTTCATGAACCCGGAGGCGGCGCCGAACCCGGAGCTGACCGGCAGCGAGTCCCTCACGTCCCCGGACCGGAAGAGCACCGTCACCCCGATCGCGAGCAGGATCAGCACTCCCACCAGGATCGCCAGCGGGTCGGTGGGCAGCACCAGCAGCACGACGGCTCCCCCGGCGATCCCCACCAGCGAGAACGGGGTGAAGCGGGCCAGGCGTCGCCACTGGACGTCCCGGTGGACGAGGGCGAGGTTCAGCAGGGCGGAGACGATGCCGCACAGGTTCGTCACCAGCACCCCCTCGAGCGGCCCCAGGGTGAGCACCAGGAAGGGCGTGGCGACCAGGGCGAATCCCATACCGGTCAGGCGCTGGAATCCGGCGCCCACCCCGATGATCACGGCCAGCAGGGCGAGGTCGAGGACGGGCATCACTGAAGCCTACGGGCCCGACACGATGGAGCCTGCGGGCTCTTCACGGTGGAGCCTACGGGCCCGACACGGTGGAGCCAGCGGGCCCGGCGAGCGCGAGCCCGTGGATCCGAGGACCCCTGTCCCGCGTGCCCGTCGACGCGGAGCAGCCGAGGCAGCCGGCCGGCTCGCATTCTTGTAGGATCCTTCAAGTATCACCGTCGGAAGGACCCCCGTGTCGACACCGACCACCAGAGCGCGGACGTCGGGCCCGCAGCCTCCGACCCCTGCCGGGCCGGCAGGCCGCACCCCTCCGGGCTCCCGCGGCCCTCGCAGCGATCGCGACCCCCTCGGCGTCCGTGCCCGCACCCGACGCTCGACGATCCTGCTCGTGCTGCTCGCCGTCGCGACGGCGGTCAGCCTGGTGCTGTGCGTGGGCATCGGCCCAGTGCCCATCCCGCCGGGTACGACCGCGCAGGTCATCGCCGGACACCTCGGGGTGACCGGCGCTCCCGCGGCGGATCCCGCGACCGACGCGATCATCCGGGCCGTGCGCCTGCCGCGGGTGCTGATGGGCGCAGCCGTCGGCGCGTGCCTGGCGATCTGCGGGGCGGCGCTGCAGGCCATGGTGCGCAACATGCTCGCCGATCCGTACATCCTGGGCGTCTCCGGCGGCGCCTCGACCGGCGCGGCGGCGGCGATCCTGTTCGGCGCCGGCGCGGCCCTGGGGCAGTACGCCCAGTCCGTCCTGGCCTTCGTCGGCGCCCTGGGTGCGGCCCTGCTGGTGTTCGCCATCGCCCGGGCCGGCGGTCGCGTGAGCTCGCTGCGGCTGCTGCTGTCCGGGGTCGCCGTCGGCTACGCGCTGACGGCCGTGACCAACCTGTTGATCTTCTCCTCGGACTCCGCCGAGGGCTCGCGCTCGGTGATGTTCTGGATGCTGGGGTCGCTCGCCCTGGCCCAGTGGAATGCGTTCCTGCTGATCGCCGGGCTCGCCGCCGCGCTCGGGATCGCCGCGATGACGCTCGGCGCGCGCGTCCTGGACGCCCTCAGCGCCGGCGACGAGATCGCCCACGGCCTGGGCATCTCCCCCGATCGCGCCCGCATCGCCTTCCTGGTGATGGTCTCGCTGTGCACCGCCGCGGCCGTCGCGGGCGCCGGGTCGATCGGCTTCGTCGGCCTGGTGATCCCCCATCTCGCGCGCCGCCTGGTCGGAGCCCGCCACCGGGTGCTGATCCCCGCCAGTGCCCTGCTCGGCTCGCTGTTCCTGCTGTGGGCCGACGCCCTCGCCCGCGTGGTGATGGCACCGCGCGAGCTGCCCATCGGGGTGATCACCGCCGCCGTGGGCGCCCCGTTCCTGCTGATCCTCGTGCGCCGCCTGTACGCCCGTCGGTCCTGACACCTCCCGCTCACCCCCAGAACGAAGGCACCATGAGTCACCGCTCCCTCGCCGCCGCTCGCGTCGGCCGCCGCACCGCCCTCGCCGGGCTCATCGCTCTGACCGCAGCAGCCTGCGGCCCCGGCTCGGCCGACGGAGGCGGGCCCGACGGAGGCGGCGCCGACGCCGGCGCGACGAACGGCTTCCCGCTCGAGCTGACCAACTGCGAGGCGACGCTGCGCTTCGAGGCCCCGCCGGAGCGGATCGTGCTGCTGGAGTCCGCGCCGGTGACCACCCTGGACGGCATCGGCGTGCTGGACCGGGTCGTCTCCCGCGCCGGAGCCTTCCCGCCCGGCTACTACGACGAGGACCTGACCGCCCGGATCGAGGCGATCCCGGCCCTCAGCGAGGACATCGACGCGGCCGGGCATCTGCAGATCAACCAGGAGGTGGTGATCGCCCAGCGGCCCGACATCGTCTTCGGCCTGCCGGACGGGATCACCCGCGAGGCGATGCGCGGGGCCGGCGCGGAGGTCGTCGTCCAGGACGTCTTCTGCGGGACCGACGGCGAGCGGGCGAGCTTCGAGACCCTGTACGAGGAGATCGACACCTACGGACGGATCTTCGGCCGTGCCGGCGCCGCCGAGGAGCTCACCGGCGCGCTGCAGGAGCGGGTCGCCGCCGTCTCCGAGTCCGCGAAGGATCTGCGCACCGCCACCGCGGCAGCGCTGTACCCCTCGCTCGGCGGCGGGCCGCTGTACACCTACGGCGCCGCCAGCATGGTCACCGCACAGCTGGATGCCCTCGGGCTTCAGAACGCCTTCGCGGACACGGCCGAGCGGGTGTTCGAGATCAGCTCCGAGCCGCTGCTGGCCGCCGACCCGGACGTGCTCATCGTGCTCTACCAGGGCGAGGGGGACGGCAGTGACGTCGTCGAGGAGATGATCGCCAAGGACCAGCTCTCCGCCCTGCGTGCCGTCCAGGGCCAGCAGGTGCTGCCGCTGCTGTTCAACTTCTCCGAGCCCGCATCCCCGCTGGTCGTCGACGGGCTGGAAAGGATCCACGAGTGGCTGCACGAGATCGAGGCGTGAGCTCCGCGGACGCGGTCGTCCCGGGCCACCGCGCCTCGGGCGTCCCCTCCGCGTCCGTCGACCGCGCCGACCCCGGGGCCGCTCCGGTTCTCGCAGCCCATGGGCTCCATCATTCCTTCGGGGCCACGCGGGTGCTGCAGGGGGTCGATGTCACCGTGGCGGCCGGCGAGGTCGTCGGTCTCGTCGGCCCCAACGGCAGCGGCAAGACCACCGCCCTGCGGATCCTGCACCGCGCCCTCACTCCCGATGCCGGGCAGGTGCTGCTGGAGGGTCGGGACCTGCGCGCGTTCACGAGCCGGGAGCGGGCCCGACGGATCGCGGTGATGGCGCAGGAGCTCACCGGCGAAGTGCCGCTGAGCGTCGCCGACGTGGTGCTGCTGGGCCGCGTCCCGCACGCCGGCCCCTTCGGATCCACGACCGACGAGGACCTGCACATCGCGACCGAGGCGCTGGAGAGCGCCGGCGCCCGCCACCTGGCGCGCCGCGAGTTCGGCCTGCTCTCCGGCGGCGAACGCCAACGGGTGCTGATCGCCCGCGCCCTCGCCCAGCAGCCCCGGCTGCTGCTGATGGACGAGCCGACGAACCATCTCGACATCGGCTCCCAGCACCACGTGCTCCAGATCGTGCGCGAACGCGGCCTGGCCACCGTCGTCGTGCTGCACGACCTGAACCTCGCCGCCCGCTACTGCGACCGCGTGATCCTGCTCGACGGCGGGATCGTGCAGGCCGACGGACCGCCTCGCGACGCCCTCGCCCCCGAGCTGATCAGCACCACCTACGGCGTGGCGACGGAGCGTGCGTGGGCCGACGACGGCACCACCCAGTTCCTGTTCCACAGCCGGCCCATCAGCCGACGCGCGATCTGATCCGGTCGACCGGTCGGTCGGGGCGGGACCTGAGCCGGCGAACCCGCAGCCCGGATCTCTGTCGTCATGCCGAGCGTCTCCCGGGAAGCCGAGGCGCTTGGAACAGCACTCCCGATCCACAGCGCCTGCCCGCGCGCCCGTCGTCGTGCCCGCATCGTTCGCGTCACGGGAGAACCGGACGCACCCCGTAGACAACACTGTGTCTCACACAGTATGGTGTCAGGCATGAGCGAGCACCTCGACACCCACCTGCAGGAGCTGCGGCGCGGCACCGTCGTGCTCGCCTGCCTGCAGCTGCTGCGCACGCCCGGGTACGGCTACAGCCTGCTCGAGCAGCTCGAGCGGCGCGGCTTCGCGACGGATGCGAACACGCTCTATCCCCTGCTGCGGCGCCTGGAGAAGCAGGGCTTCCTCACCAGCGAGTGGAACACCGAGGACACGCGGCCGCGGAAGTTCTACGCCACCTCGACCGACGGCATCCGCCTGGCCGAGTCCCTCGCGCAGGAGTGGACCGTGCTGACCGCCTCGATCACCTCCCTGCCCGACGACGCCCCGGAACGTCCCGACGACACCCGCTTCTCCGAGGAGCACTGACATGGCCACCACCCTGACCGAGCGCTACATCGGCGCCACCATCGCCTCGCTGCCTCCCGAGACCCAGGACGACGTGCGCGCCGAGCTCGAGACCTCGATCGCCGACGCCGTCGAAGCCCGCGTGGAACACGGCGAGGACTCCGCCGCGGCCGAGCGTGCCGCGCTCACCGAGCTGGGCGACCCCGCAGCACTGGCCGCCGGCTACGCCGACCGTCCGCTGCACCTGCTCGGTCCCCGCTACTACCTCGCGTGGCTGCGGCTGCTGAAGCTCCTGCTGGCGATCGTCCCCGCCTGCACCGCAGGCGGCGTGGCTCTCGCCCAGGTCATCGCCGGCGCCGACGTCGGCGAGGTCATCGGGCAGACCATCGCCGTGACCATCACCGTCACGCTCCATGTCGTCTTCTGGGTGACGCTGGTGTTCGTGGTCCTGGAGCGCACCGGGGCCGACACCGGCCAGCGGTGGGACGTCGACCAGTTGCCCGAGAAGCGATCGACGGGCACCGGACGCGCCGACCTGATCGCCTCGGTGATCTTCGGCGGACTCGGGGTCGGGGCGCTGCTGTGGGACCGATTCCGCAGCTTCGTGTGGATCGACGGGGAGTCGATCTCGATCCTGAACCCTGACCTGTGGCCGTGGGCCGTGCTGGGACTGTTCGTGCTGATCGCGGCGGAGGTGGGGCTCGCAGCCCTGCTCTGCGTGCGCGGCCGCTGGTCCGTGCCGTTCGCGATCCTCAACACCGCCCTGGCGGTGCTGTTCGTCAGCTGGGCCCTGACCCTGTGGGGAAACGGCCTGCTGGTGAACCCGGAATTCCTGGACGTCGTGCTCCGGGACAACGGGGTCGCGCCGGGCACGATGCGGATCCTGGGGATCCTCCTGGTGTTCTCGATCGTGGGGATCTCGGCCTGGGACGTCATCGACGGGTGGACGAAGGCGCGGCGGGACGCCCGGCGCTGAGCGCCCGCTCCGGACTCACGGGCTCACGGACTCACGGACTCACGGGCTCGCCGACGGTACCGGCTCGGCGCCATCCCGTACTCGCGGGTGAAGGCCGCGCTGAGCGAGTAGGCGCTCGAGTAGCCGACCTGGCGGGCGATGGCGTCGAGGGTGTGGTCCCCGTCCTGGAGGAGGTCCGCCGCCAGGCACAGGCGCCATCCGGCGAGGTAGGAGATGGGCGGCTCCCCCATCGCCTCGGCGAAGCGGCGCGCGAAGGTCGCCCGGGAGACCTTCGCGCGTCGGGCCAGCTCCTCGACGGTCCACTCCCTCGCCGGGTCCGCGTGCAGCGCGCCGAGCGCGGGGCCGACGACCGGATCGCCCGCGGCACCGAACCAGGCGGGGGCCGAGGCCTCGGGAAGGGCGAACCAGTCGCGCAGCGCTCCGATCAGCACGACGTCGAGAAGCCGGTCGAGCACGGCCTGCTGGCCGGGCTCACACCCCTCGAGCTCGACCTCGAGGAGGTCCAGGGCCCGAGATCTCTGCTGATCCCGGGGCACGACGAGGACGGGCGGCAGCGCCCCGAGCAGACGGTCGGCGATGCGCCCGGAGGTGGGGAAGGCGCCGGCGAGCAGCGCGTGCTCGGCCGTCAGGAGCGAGGCGCCCACCTCTGCCCCGAGGCCCACCTGGCACTCGTCCAGGAAGCAGCCGGTTCCGCCGCGGGCCCCGTCGATCGTCAGGACGCGGGCGGGGTCTCCGCGCCCATCGGGCTCGCTGGCCAGGAGCGTGCTCCCCCGCCCGGTGAGCACCACCAGGTCCCGGGTGCCCAGTCGGCGCGGCTGCGCGTCCTCGCGCAGCAGCCAGCCGTCCCCGCGCAGCATCACCGCGATCGTGAGGGTGGCGCCGGCCTCGACACGGACCGACCAGGGCGCGGGGAGCAGGCTCTGGCCGATCAGCGCGCCCGAGGCGCGGATGTTGTCGAGCACTTCGGTCAGCGTGTCCACACCACCAGAGTAGACGCTGACACATCAGTTCCGGCGTTTCGAGCATTCTCCGTCTCACGCCCACGGTGTGAACTGGTCTCCGTCCCGCACCGTCAGGCGCTCGAGCGTCGACCGCGCATCGTGCACGTCCCGCATCCTCCGAGGAGATCTCCCATGTCCGTCGATCACCCGCCCACCCCGGGCTCCGCCCTGTGGGTCCTCGCCCACCCCCGCCACGACTCGCTGAACGGGCATCTCTTCCGCGCCGGCGTCGAGGCGCTCGCCCGCGACCACGAGGTGGTCACCTCGGACCTGTACGCGCAGGGCTTCGACCCCGTGCTCGATGCGCAGGACCTCGGTGACGCGGCCGATCGTCCCGGCAACCTGGCGGTCCAGGCCGGGGAGGCCTATCTCAGCGGCCGGACCGCGCCGGAGGTGCGGGCCGAGCACGAGAAACTCGCCCGCGCGGAGCTGCTCGTCCTGCAGTTCCCGTTGTGGTGGTACGGCACGCCCGCGATCCTCAAGGGCTGGCTGGACCGCGTCCTGACCGACAGTTTCGCCTACGACGACGAGCTCGACCCCGTGCACGGAACTCCCCGGCGCTACGGCGACGGTGGTCTGACCCGGCGCCGCGCGCTGCTGATCGTGACCGTCGGCGAGGACGAGCGCACGCTCGGCCCGCGCGGCGTCAGCGGGGACCTCGACTCGTTGCTGTTCCCGCTCACCCACGGTGCGCTCTGGTACGTCGGCATCGAGGCTCTGGACCTGCACGTCATCCACGATGCCGATTCGCTGGGCGCCGCCGGCGTGATCCGGGAGAAGCGGCGTCTGCGTTCGCGGCTCGAAGGGCTCGGCACGGAGCCGTCGCGGCCCTTCCGGCGCCTGCGCGACGGGGACTACCCCTCGGACCTGCGGGCGCTGGACCCGGATCTGCTGCCGGGCCGCACCGACCTCGACATCCACCGCGCGGGGTCCGCGCAGCCACGGACGAGGTCGGCATGAGCCGCGGCGAGCGAGCGCCCGCCCCCGCCACGAGCGCTGCGCTCGCGGCGGTTCGGACACCTCGTTCCGCCGACTTCGCCACGCCTGCGGGGGCGGAGAGGTCAGCGCCCCCGAGATGCAGATGCGCTCCGGCCCCTACTCCGCCACCGCCCCGTGCGCCTGCTCACCCTCCTGCGCCCGCTCGGCCCTCCGCGTCTGCTCGATCCGCGGGGACGCGGCCCAGCTCGCGAGCAACCGCATCCGCTGCTGGGACTGCGATCCTGGCTCCGCGGTGTACACGATCACGGCGCGGCCCGGTTCCGCCGTCAGGGCCAGCTCCTCGTAGGCGACGGTGAGCTCGCCGACCACCGGGTGGCAGAACCGCTTCGTGCCGGAGCCGTGGGTGTGCACGTCATGGGCACCCCACAGCCGGCGGAAGGTGTCGCTGCAGGTGGACAGCTCTCCGACCAGGTCCTGAAGGGTCGCGTCGTGCGGGTCCTTGCCTGCCTCGACCCGCATGCTGCCCACGCACATCTGCGCGAACCGCTCCCAGTCGGGGTAGAAGTCCTGCGAGGCCGGATCGAGGAACTGGAAGCGGGCGAGGTTCGGCGTCCGGCCGCCGGTGCCGTCGCCGATCAGCGGGGAGTAGAAGGCCCGACCCAGCTCATTGGTCGCGAGCAGATTCTGGTACTGGTCCCATACGAAGGCGACGCCGTCGGTCAACGAATCGAGCGTCCACTGCAGGGCGGGCCGCACCGGGGCGGGCGAGGACGCGCTGCGCCGCCGGGGCCGACCCGAGGTGGGGATGCCGTCGGCCGCCCGCGCGAGGTCCAACAGGTGGATGCGCTCCGTCTCATCCAGCTGCAGGGCCGCGGCGAGCGCATCCAGCACGGAGGCCGACGCCCCGGCGATCGCCCCGCGCTCGAGCTTCGCGTAGTACTCCACGCTGACCCCGGCGAGCATCGCGGCCTCGCTCCGGCGCAGACCGGGCACGCGGCGCCCACCGCCACCCGGCAGCCCCGCGTCCTGCGGGGTCACCTTCGCCCGGCGCGACATGAGGAACTGACGCACCTCTGCTCTGTTGTCCATGGGGCCACGATAGGTCCGCGCGCGAGGGGTCCCGGGGCCTGGGAGGTCCTCTGCCGGTACACCCCTCACCGGAGACTCCCCCACACCCGTCCTGAGACGTGGAATGGTGCCATCACCCGATCGAAGGAGCTTCATCATGCGCGCAGTCATCATGCATGCCCCCGGCGACGTCCGCGTCGAGGAGCGCGAGGACCCGCAGATCATCGACCCGACCGACGCGGTCATCCGGATCACCGCCACCTGCATCTGCGGCTCCGACCTGTGGCCCTACCGGGGCTACGACCAGCCCGACCACCAGCACATGGGCCATGAGTACGTGGGCGTGGTCGAGGAGATCGGTTCCGCCGTCGAGACGGTGACGGTCGGCGACTTCGTCGTCGGATCCTTCGTGATCTCCTGCGGAGTCTGCGAGATCTGCCGCGAGGGCCACCCCTCCCGGTGCGTGCACGCGGTCATGGTCGACGGCGAGATCGGCACCCAGGCCGAGAGGGCTCGCATCCCCTACGCCGACGGCACCCTGGTCGCCACGCCCGGCCCGCCCGCCGAGGACCTCGTCCCCTCGCTGCTGGCCGCCTCCGACGTGCTGGGCACCGGCTGGTTCGCGGCCGATGCCGCCCAGGCCGGACCGGGCAGGATCGTCGCGGTGGTCGGCGACGGCGCCGTGGGCCTGATGGGCGTGCTCGCCGCGAAGCAGATGGGAGCCGAGCGCATCATCGCCATGAGCCGCCACACGGATCGACAGGCCCTGGCCCGCGAGTACGGCGCCACCGACATCGTCACCGAGCGCGGCGACGAGGGCGTGGCCCGGATCAGGGAGCTCACCGGCGGGCTCGGCGCGCACAGCGTGATCGAGGCCGTCGGCACCCAGGAGTCGATGATGCAGGCGATCCGCGCCACCCGTCCCGGCGGGTCGGTCGGTTTCGTGGGCGTCTCCCACGACGTCCAGCTGCCCGGCGACGAGCTCTTCTTCTCCGCCGTCCACCTCCACGGCGGCCCCGCTCCGGTGCGCCGCTACCTGCCCGAGCTGATCCGGCTGATCTGGGACCGCACGATCGATCCCGGGAAGGTCTTCGACCTGACCCTGCCGCTGGCCGAGGCGGCCGAGGGCTACCGGGCGATGGACGAGCGCCGCGCCACCAAGGTGCTGCTGACGCTCTGAGCGGGCCGCCCGGACAGATCGCCCCTGACGAGCCCGGCCGCGCGCTGACAGAACACGATCGTGCGCTGTGATTCCCCGCATGGAAGCGCAGCGCACGATCGTGTCAGGCACCCGCACCCGGCGCCGCGACGTCGCGTCAGGACCCCGCACCCGGCGCCACCGCATCACGCCGGGCACCCACACCCGGCGCCACCGCTTCACGCCGGGCACCCACACCCGGTGCCACCGCATCACGGACGAGTCCGCCGAGGTCGGGAATAAACCCGTGACCCGGGCCGTTGACCTCTGATAGCGTCTGACGCTGTCATCGAGGGCGGGAATCCGCGCCGCGGACGGACCGAGCACCCGCCTCCCGGCGGGCCGCGAGTCCTCCGGGCGGATCATCCACTCTTCCGCCCCATGACAGCTCGGCCCGGCGTGCCGCCACGGTGGCAGCGCGATACGGACCTGAGATGCACGGCCTGCGCCCCGCGCCGCGTGACCGCCGACAGGCGGAACACCGCGGCCCTCCCACTCGGGACGCACCGGTCGCCTCCCGCTGGGGACGCCCCCAGCACCCGAACATCCGCACCGACCTCGTGTCGGGCACAGACACCGTCGGCCCCGGCCGACGAAGGAGAACGATGAAGACCATGACGCACGCCAAGAACACCACCCATCCCGAGTCCCGCACGGTCGTCTTCCGCGATCAGAGCGCGGACCTGCGGTACCTGACCCATTCCACCCGCACCTCGGAGCACACCACGACCTGGAAGGACGGGAACATCTACCCCGTCATCGACGTGGACCTCTCCTCCGCCGCGCACCTGTCGCGGGCGCGGAGCGCCGAGGGCACCAGGCGGCGCCGCGAGGCGGTCGCCGCCGGCCGTCGCTGAGCGGAGGAACCAGCTGCTCCCGGTGGTCACCCCACCTGGCGGTGACCACCACTGCAACAGGCCGCCCCATCCTCCGATGGGGCGGCCTGTTGCTGTGCGACGCCGACGCCGACGGGCCTACCCGTCCGACGTACCGACGAGCCGACGGCCGGCGACTCAGACGACTCAGACGACTCAGACTCCGACGGAGGCACCCTGCTTCTGCGCGGCGACCGCCGCGTCGGCGTCCGCCATCACCAGCATTCCGTTGATGTGGCCTCCGGCGAGCGCGCCTCCGGCGGCCGCCGGCCCCACCTGGAGGCTGGGCTCCGCGGCATTGCCGGCGATCCACACGCCGGGGACCTCGGAGACGCCGGCGAATCCGGCGGCGATCTTCTGGCCCATGCCGCCGCCGGCGTCCTCGAGGCGGAGACCGAGGCTCTCCAGGCCCTCCATCCGCGGGGACAGTTCGGTCGCGACCGCGAGCGCGGTGCGCGCCACGACCTCCCCGCCGGCCAGGCGCACTCCGGCGAGCGCTCCGCCGGGTCCGTCGACGACCTCCTCGACCGGGTCCTCGACGATGCGGATGCCGCGCGCGGCGCAGCGCTCGCGGGTCTCCTCGTCGATCTCGAGACCGGCGGCGAAGACGATGATGTCGTCGCTGAGCTGGCGGAACATCAGCGCCTGGTGCAAGGAGGCGGGGCGGGTCGCGATCACGCCGATCGGCTGGTCGCGCACCTCCCAGCCGTGGCAGTAGGGGCAGTGGACGACGCTGCGGCCCCAGTGCGCGGCCAGGCCCGGGATCGCGGGCAGTTCGTCGCGGACGCCGGTGGCGAGCAGGAGTCGGCGCGCCGTGAGGTGGCGGCCGTCGACGAGCTCGACGGAGAAGCGCAGGTCCCCGTCGGCCGCGGGGTTCGCGGCGCGTGCCCCGGCGACCTCGCCGGTCAGGACCCTGGCACCGTACTGGCGCACCTCGGCGCGGCCGCGCTCGAGGTACTCGGCGGGCGCCGTCCCCTCGTGGCCGAGCAGTCCGTGGATCCCCTCGGCCGGGGCGTTGCGGGGCGTGCCGGCGTCGATCACGACGACGCTGCGGCGGGAGCGGGCGAGCATCAGGGCGCCGCTGAGCCCGGCGGCGCCCCCGCCGATGACCGCGACGTCGACGACGGTCGTGGGCAGCTCGTCCTCGGTCGCCCGGTCGGACCGGGGATGGACAGGAGGAGTACCGGGCGTGTCGGGACGGGGGTCGGCGGTGGGCGTGAGCGGGGTGGTCATCAAGAGTCCTCTCGGGGCGGGGCACCTCCGTCGGGAGGCATGCTCCGACCGTAGACAGATTTACCAGCAACGCATAGGCTCTTGCTCATGACGCAAGAAAGCTCGATCGCACACGGCGTGGACGGCCTCGTACGTCGCCGCATCCGTGCCCTGCGTCTCGCGCAGGGGCTGTCGCTGGGGGATCTCGCCGGTCGCGCCCATCTCAGCCAGTCCACGCTCTCGCGGATCGAGAACGGTCAGCGCCGCCTCGCGCTGGATCAGCTGGTCACGCTGGCCCGCGCCCTGGACACCAGCCTCGACGAGCTGGTGGAGATCGCCACCGAGGAGGTCGTCTCCCATCCCGTCCGCGATCACGGTCTGGACTCCCTGCGCTGGAGGATCCGCCACTCTCCCGACACGTCGATCCTGCGCCGCCGCATGACCGAGCCCGCCCCGGATTCCTCGCGGATGCGGGCCCACCCCGGCCACGAGTGGCTGGTGGTCCTCTCCGGCACGCTCACGCTGCTGCTGGGCGAGCAGCGCCACCGGGTCCGCACGAATCAGAGCGCCGAGTTCGACACCATGCTCCCCCACGCCTTCGGGGCCGAGGGCGGGCCGACCGACGTGCTGATGATCGTGGACCCCGCGGCCCGGCGCGGGCACCGGGAGGATGCCGCGGACTGAGGGCGGGGTCCGAGCGGCAGGCGCCTGTGGGGATCGGCGCCGCCGTTCGACGACACCTCACCCCGGGCGGACGGGCACGGCGGCACGACCGTCGGGCCCGGCGATCAGACCTGCACGTCGTGCCGGCTCAGTCCCGAGCTTCGGGTCGGCGCGGCTCGAGCAGACCGCGCAGCGCCTCGGACTGCGCCACCGCCAGCTCCCGCACGGCCTGCGGGCAGAGCTCCGTCAGATGCGCGACGCTCCACTCGTCCATCGCCCGCACCACGGCGAAGATCAGGTGCCGCTGCAGGTCCAGAGGCAGCGCCTCCGCGATGTGCCCGCCGCGCCGGCCCACGGCGAGGACCGCGCCCACCCAGTCCCGCACGTCGGCCAGCAGCGCGGGGCGGGCCCCCGCGGCGCCGGAGGTCGGATCGTCCGCCTCCGGCGCGTCCGAGAGGTAGAACATCCTCCCGAGGGCCGCGAGATCGGCATCGGTGGCGGCCAGCTCCGCGAAGCGTGCGAGGAAGCCGTCGACCCCGTCCCAGAAGGCGTGGCCCGCGAAGTCCTCGGGAGCCGGCGGGCGCAGGCGCTCCGCGACCCGCTCGGCGAGGCTCGCGACGACCTGCTCGAACAGATCAGCCTTCGAGTCGATGACGTGGTAGAAGGAGCTCTTGCTCATCCCGACGGACTGGATGATCGCGTTCAGCGAGGCCGCGCGGAACCCCGCGGCGGAGAACTCCGCCACCGCCGCGCCCTCCAGCGCAGCACGTCGCGCCATCGGCATCCTCGAGAGCCCGCTCTTCGCCATGACCCCACCCTAAAGGCACTGGACCGGGTGGTCCACACCGGGGTACCGTGAGTGGACCACCCGGTCCACAGCTCTTGGAGGTCCCGATGACCATCCGCACCGTCCCCCTCGACGAGCAGGACGACGCCTCCCGGCACGACGACCTGACGATCCTCGTCGTCGGCGCCGGGGTGGCAGGCCTCGCCGCGGCCCAGCTGCTCCGTGCCGACGGCCACCATCCGATCCTGGTCGAGCGCCGGGACCCCGAGGCGGACGCCGGCTACATGGTGGCGCTCATGCCCCTGGCCGACGGACCGATCGCGGACCTCGGCGTCCGCCAGGAGTACCTCGCGCGCAGCGTCCCCCTGGACCGCTTCCGGTTCCGGGCGCACTCCGGCCGCTCCCTGCGCACCGACGGTCTCGAGGACGTCGTCGGCCGCTATGGGGACTATCGCGGGCTGACGCGCGGCGCCCTGCTGGACGTCATCGCGGGCGAGGACGCGGCGGTCACCCATCGCACCACCGTCACCGGCCTCGACGAGGATCCCGAGGGAGTCGGCGTCACGGTCGAGACCGAGGGGACCGTGCGGACGCTCCGCGTCGACGCCGTGGTGATCGCCGACGGGATCGGCTCGCGAACCCGCAGCCTCCTCCCCGGGGCAGCACCGCTGCACCGGGTCGAGACCGGCTGGGGCGGCTGGGTGGCCTGGACCCCTCTCGACGCGGACGTCGACCTCGGCGAGGAGCTCTGGGGCGACGGCTTCTTCATCGGCACGTACCCGGTGCCCGGCGCACTGGGTGCCTTCGTCGGCGGTCCCGAGCAGGAGACCCGGCAGGGACCCGCCGCCTTCGCCGACGTCGTGCGCCGGAAGCTCGGGACCGCACCGCCGCGGATCGAGGACGCGCTACGGGCCGTCGCGGCGGCCGAGGCCCCGTTCTTCTGGCCGCTCGCCGACGTCCGCGCCGCCCGCTGGACCACGCGGCGCACCGTCCTGCTCGGGGACGCGGCGGCCGGCTTCCTGCCGACCGCCGGGATCGGCGCCGGCATGGCGCTGGAATCGGCCTGGGTGCTGGCCTCGCACCTGCGCGGCGCCACGACCGAGACGATCGGCGAGGCGCTGGCGGCCTACGAGAGCGCCCAACGCCCCCGGGTCGAGACCGCACAGAACACCTCGCGCAGCCTGGCGCGGTTGATGTTCCGGCGCGGCCGCGCACTGGCTTCCGCGCGCGACCTGTTGCTGCGCGTGCTCAGCATCGGGACGGCGCTGCGCCCCATCGTGCGCCTCCTCGCCGATCGACCCGCTCTGCCGGCCCGGCAGCGGTGACGCACGGCCCGACCCCGCCGTCCACGGACCATCAGACCCGGGCGTCGCGCTCCCCGAGCCACGGCGCCAGGTGATCCTCGGCCCCGAGCCACGGCTGAAGCCCCTCGGCCCACTCCCGGGCGGTGAGCAGACTGCGTCCGAACGCGGCGCGGACGCGTGCCGCATCGGGAGCGTCGACGCCCGTGACCACGAGGCGGGTGGTGGGCAGTTCGCGGCCCGCTCGCCAGACGGCGCCGATCGAGACCTGCCCACCGGCCCCGTCCCACTGGCAGATGCTGTCGGGACGATCGGGGACCCAGAAGCGGCCGCGCTCGCGCAGGCGCCCGGCCCCGAGGTCCTCGATGTTCTCGAGCAGGCGCCGGGGATGGAACGGTCGCTCGGAGCACAGGTCGAGGGTCCAGGTGCCGTGCTCCGTCGGCCCGCCGTACGGCTCGACGTACCGGGCATCCCGCCGCCGCAGAGCGATCAGATGATCCAGCCGACCTCCCAGCACCTCGTCCGCCCCGAGAGCATAGGGGCCCCGGACCAGTCGCTGCTCGGGAGCGCGAAGATGCTCGACCAGCTCCGCCCCGGGGCCCGCGGGGTCCCCGTCGATCACCAAGTGCTCCGCGTACTCGATCTGCGCGGCGAGGGCCTCCCCGACGCTGCGAGCGTCCCCGGCGGCCCACTGCAGACCCCGCTCGGCCAGGGTGTCCTCGCCGAGCAGGTCCTCGACGGCGTCGCCGACATCGACCGCGCTCACCGAGCCGGCCAGGTGCCATGCCTCCTGGTGCGGGCGGAGCGTGCCGACGACCACCGACGGGTCCGCGCAGAGCGGCGGAGCGAGCACGATCGCGGAGATGCTCGGGATCTGCGCGAGGCGGATGAGCGCCGGCACCGCATCCTCGCGCATGGCGCAGGAAATGCAGGGATGATCGAGCTCGACCTTCTCATCCTCGAGGACCCCCTCGGCCGTCAGGACGAGCCGGCGCAGCGAGGAGGTGCTCGTCTCGACCTCGTAGCGCAGGCTGACCGCCCCGGCGGCGTCGAGCAGCAGGCTTGCGACCAGCGCGTCCCGCAGCACGGCATCGACGGCGGTCACCACGGCGACAGGCACGGAATAACCGCCTCCCCCACGTCGTTGAAAGTGATCGGAACCCGGGGCGCCGAGCATGACGCCACCACCTCTCCTGCTTGACGATAATGATTCTCAACAAGTAGTATCGTCGACCATCACGCGGTGCTGTCAAACCGACGGGGCCCTCCCGAATCGACAGGGCCCTCCCGGGCCCCACCGCACCAGCCCTCCCCGGAAGGAGCAGCCATGGCCAGGAAGACCGATGTGCGCGGCGCCGTCACGCTGCGTTCGAGCGCCGGTACCGGCGTCACCTACAGGACCACGAAGAACCGCCGGAACACCCCGGACCGCCTGGTCATGCGCAAGTACGACCCGACGATCCGCGGTGTGGTCGAGTTCCGCGAGACCCGCTGATGGCCAAGACCTCGAAGATCGCGGCCGAGACCCGACGACGCGGGATCGTCGCGCGGCACGCCGCGGAGCGCGCCGCGCTGAAGGACGCGATCAAGGATCCCGCGACCCCGACGGCGCAGCGGATCCAGGCGCAGCGCGCTCTGCAGAGCCTGCCGCGCGATGCGAGCCCGACCCGTCTGCGCAACCGCGACGCCGTCGACGGCCGGCCGCGCGGACACCTGCGGAGATTCGGG
The DNA here is from genome assembly GCF_001969445.1 of Brachybacterium sp. P6-10-X1. Taxonomy (NCBI): domain Bacteria; kingdom Bacillati; phylum Actinomycetota; class Actinomycetes; order Micrococcales; family Dermabacteraceae; genus Brachybacterium; species Brachybacterium sp. P6-10-X1. The sequence goes on along the minus strand of NZ_CP017297.1, from coordinate 3,506,782 downwards.
CTCTCGCGGGTCCGCTTCCGCGAGGCGGCCCACCGCGGTGAGCTGCCCGGCATCACGAAATCCAGTTGGTGAGCGCGCGATCGACCGCGCCGGCTCACCCCCAGAAGGAGAGCATCATGAAACAGTCCATCCACCCCGAGTACCGGCCCGTCGTCTTCCGTGACAGGGCTGCCGACTTCGCGTTCCTGACCCGCTCCACCCGCACTGCGGAGAACACCGTGACGTGGGAGGACGGGCAGCAGTACCCCGTCATCGACGTCGAGGTCTCCTCGGCCTCGCACCCGTTCTACACGGGCAGGGCGACGGTGCTGGACACCGCCGGCCGCGTGGAGAAGTTCCGTCGGCGGTACGGCCGGACCGGCGCGACCGCCTGAGTCGCCGCCGTCCGGGCGACCGTGTTCTGTCGGCGCCCGCCCCGCGAGCCGCCCCTTTCTCACAAGGGGCGGCTCGCGTCCTGTCGGCCCGTCGACCGTGCGGTCCCGCCTGCCGTCAGGCCGTGCCGGCGGCGCTGCTCGGCACGCCCTCGGTCCGCGCGCCCCTGTCCCGGGCGACCTCGGCCAGCCGCGGCGCGAGGCGCTCGGCCATCACCCGGTACCCCTCTGCCGTGGGGTGGAGCAGGTCCCCGAGCAGGTCCATCTCGCCGGTCGAGACGATCTCGGTGCCATCGATCAGAGAAAGCAGCGGATCGCGGCGCTGCAGGCTGCGCACGCAGCGATGGACGATCTCGCGGACGTCCCGCTGGTCGAGGCCGGCGGCATTGGGCTGCTCCTCGCGGTGGGCGCCGGCAGCGGTCGGGCTCATCACCACGATCGGGCCGTCGACGAGTCGGCGCACGTGGGTGAGGAAGCCGATCACCGTCGGCGGCAGGCTGCGGGCGGTGAAGGTCGCCGCGCCGTAGATGTTCGCGCCCAGGCACACCGTGACCAGGTCGGGACGGGCCGCGCCGATCGTCTCGGCCAGCGGCGGGTCGAGATGGCACTGCCCGGACATGCCCAGCGCCGTCAGCTCCCAGGAGTTCTGCGCGGCGACCAGCGCGGGCCAGGTCCCCGTCGGACTCGCGGCCTGGTTGCACTGGGTGATGGAACTGCCGTAGACCGCCCACCGCGGGCCGCGGGGGCCGGCCGGCGCGAGGTGGGAGGCGCCGCGGAAGCCCACCTCCGTCACGCTGGTCGGTGCCGCGTGCGGCAACCACAGCTCCACGCGGGAGAGCGTCCCGGGCAGCTCGATGCGGGCCGAGGTGCGGCCCTCGATCGGCACCGTGTCCGCGAGCGACCCGTCGACGACCACGTCGGCGCAGGGGACGGGATCCTCCGGGGCGGGCTCGCTGGTCAGCGCGATCTCCAGGACGCTCGCGTCGGTCTCGACCTCCAGACGCACGCCGTTCGGGATCCGGGACAGCTCCTCCATCTCGGCCGACATGATCTGTTCGAGATGCTCCGGCCGCACCCGCCAGGGCTGCTGTCCGTCGGGAGAGCTGGTCCAGGTGGCGGCGCCGTGCCATCCCGCCGGGAGGTCCGTGGGGAGGGCGGGGATTCGGCGGTCGACGGTGCGGGGCATCGGGTCTCCTGTCGCGGCAGCGGTGCCGCGGGCGCGCGGATGGGGACGGAACAGGACGGGGACGGAGCGTCGTGGGGACGACGCAGATCGTACAAGCGCCTGCGGCGCGACGTATCGGGGCTCGCAGGACTACCGTTGAGCCAGTGCTCGGCGCGACGACGTGCCGAGGGGAAGGATCGCCATGGCCCGCACCACGAATCCACCGCTGCTGCAGACCGACGTGCTGGTCGTCGGCGCGGGACCGACGGGCCTGATGGCCGGTCTGGTCCTGGCCCGTCGCGGCGTGGACGCCCTGGTGATCGACGGGAAGGCCGGGCCGACGCAGGAATCACGGGCTCTCGTGGTCCAGGCCCGCAGCATGGAGATCTACGACCAGCTGGGCCTCGCCGAGCAGGTGCTCGCCGGCGCCAATCCCGCACGGCGCTTCCAGATCGGGGCCGAGGCCGACCCCGGGGGCGTCGACATCCTCGCGGCGCAGACCGACTGGACGCCGTATCCCGGAATCCAGGTCTTCGAGCAGTCCCGGAACGAGGAGCTGCTGGCGGCGACGCTCGAGGCCGAGGGGCACCCGGTCCGCTGGGGCCACCGTCTGGTGGACCTCGAGTCCGGAGCGTCCGCCGGCGACGAGCACGTCGAGGTGCAGGCCGAGGGGCCCGACGGTCCGGTGCGGATCCGCGCCCGCTGGGCGATCGGGGCCGACGGCGCGAGTTCCCCGGTGCGCCACGACCTGGACCTGCCCTTCGAGGGCGTCACCGATGATGCGACCTTCTGCGTGGCCGATCTGTGGGGCGTGGCCGGTGTCCCCGAGGAGTCGCTCGCGGCCCGCTTCGGGCAGCAGCGGTTCGCGGTCACCTTCCCGCTGGGTCCGGCGGGTCACGTGCGCGTGATCTGGCTGCAGGGCGGGGAGGACCCGGATCCGGACGAGGCGCTCGCGGCGGTGCGGGAGGACCTCGGGATCAGCTACGAGACCATCGACTGGTTCTCCGCCTACCGCGTCCACCACCGGGTGGCCACGCATTTCCGCTGCGGAGCGGTGTTCCTCGCCGGGGACGCCGCCCACGTGCACTCCCCCGTCGGCGGGCAGGGGATGAACACCGGGTTGCAGGACGCCCATCACCTCGCGAACCTGCTGGCCGACGTCACCGCCGGTCATCTCGATGCTGTCGCGCTGGAGCGGTACGAGGCCGAGCGTCGGCCGGTGGCGATGTCCCTGATCAACGCCACCGACCGAGCCTTCGGGGTGATCGCCCGGCCGGGACGCGGAACGGCGTTCCTGCGCCGGCGCGCCCGCGATGTGCTCGCCACGCTCGCCCCACGGGTGCTCGCCTCCGCGCTCGGCCCGCGTCTGGGCGGTCTGCTCGGGCAGTACCGCATCAGGTACCACGCCGTGGCCGACGGCGAGCCGGTGCCGCGGTGGGCCCGCGATCGCGCCGTCGGCCTCCGCCTGCCGCCGACCGCGGCGAACCGGGACGTGCTGCGATCGATGAGCTGGCAGCTGCACACCTACGGCATCGAGGCGGACCGGCCCCCCGCCGCCCCCGACTGGATCGAGGGGCCCTATGCCTTCACCCCGGACTGGAACGGCAGGCTCCGCGATGACCGGCTGTACCTCATGCGGCCCGACGGCTTCGTCGCCGCGTCCTTCCCCGTGCACGCCGGCGCGAGCGCCACCGCCGATGTGCGCGAGGCCCTCGAGACCTACGGGGTGGTCGACGACGGCTGATCGGCCGCGGAGCCGACTCCATCGCGCACGGCGTCGAAGAGGGCGTTCGCCTCCCTGAGGTACCGCGCGACCAGCGCAGGATCGGCGTCGAGGACCTGGCGTCCGATCCGATCGGCCACCTCCCCCAGACGCGACATCGCCTCGGGATCGTCGTGCACGAAGCTCGGCCCGATGGCGGGATACGCGGCCTGGGTCGCGGTGTGCCCGTCCCACGAGGAGACAGAGAGCCCGAGGCATCGTCCCCGAACTCCCGGTGCCGAGCTCTGCGTTGACGGCGGCATACCGCGCTATGGGAACAAGACCGCAGAGCTCGCCGTCCGGAACCGGGTGGGGGGGCTGGGGTCGGCCGGGCGGATGCGAAGGGAGGGCCGCGGCGGGTGGGAGGAGCCGGTAGGTTGCTCGGATGGAGCTGAACCACATCGCCGACCGCATCGAGAAGCTCTCTGCGCAGTATGCGGAGGTCTACAGCATCGAGAGGTCCGGGCAGTGGGCGCTGCTGAAGCTCACCGAGGAGGTCGGGGAGCTCGCGCAGGCGCATCTGACCGCGTCCGGGCAGAGCCGTGACCGCGGCAGGTCCCCCGAGGAGCAGCAGCGCGTGGTGGCCGAGGAGCTGGGCGACGTGCTCGGGATGTGCCTGGTCTACGCACGGCAGATGGACATCGACCCCGAACAGGCGGTCGCCGACAAGTGGTTCCGGTACGAGCGCGCCGGGTCCGTCGACGTCGGCGCTGCGGGCGGCGCAGGCGGTTCACCCCTGCGCGCCTCCGGTGCGAGCGACAGCTGACCTGCCATGGCGCTGAACGTCTCGATCAAGGCGGTCGTGCTGGATGACCAGGACCGCGTGCTACTGGGGCGCAATCCCCGCGAGGAGTGGGAGCTGTTGGGCGGCCGCCCCGATCCGGAGGACGCCTCGCCGCAGGAGACGCTTCGGCGCGAGCTGCGCGAAGAGGCGGGGATCACCGTCGACGTCGGCCCGATCCTCGACTCGTGGATCTACGACCTCGGCGAGCTCGGCCGGGTCTGCGTCGTGACCTACTGCGCGTCGATCAGCGACACATCTGCTCCCCAGGTGAGCGAGGAGCACTCCGACCTGCGCTGGTTCACGGTCGACGAGGCACTCGCGACCCCGATGCCGCAGGGGTACAAGAACAGCATCCTCTCCCGGTAGAAGGTGCGGACCGAAGAACCGGGCAGGGTTCCAGCCACGGCGGTGCCGGTCGAGCAATAGGTTCTCCGTGCCGGGCGAGCTCTACGTTCTCGGTGCCACACGAGCCTTTGGGAACGAGAGCGCAGAACTCGCCGGGCAGGAAGGGAGCTCGCCGAGCAGGAAAGGAGCTCGCCGGGCAGGAAGGGAACTCGCCGGGCAGGAAAGGAACTCGCCGGGCAGGACCGCCGAGCAGGAAGGGAGCTCGCCGGGCAGGACCGCCGAGGAGCTGAACGCCGCGCGGGCTCCGCCGTGCGCGCGGAGGCCGGGACGGCCCGGCGTCAGGCCTTCAGCGCGTAGTGGTCGGCGACGGTACGGGACAGCTCCTTGGCCTCCTCGGCGGTGCCCGCCTCGGAGAACACCCGGATGACCGGTTCCGTGCCGGAGAAGCGGATGGTCAGCCAGGAGTCGTCGGCGAAGTACACCTTGCAGCCGTCCTCCCAGGAGGTCCGATCGATCTCCCGGTCGAAGGCGGGCAGGTCGTGCTCCTCGAAGATCCGTCGCTGCAGTTCCTCGCGGCGCGCGGGCGTGTATCCGTAGGAGGACTCCTCCATCACCAGCTCACCGTAGCGCTCGACGAGGTCGGCGTAGATCTCCGAGAGCTTCTTCTCGGAGCGGGCGACCATCTCCACCAGCAGGCTCCCGGCGTGGATGCCGTCCTTGCCGGGGATGTGCCCGCGCACGGTGAGGCCGCCGGAGGACTCCCCGCCGATCACGGCGTCGGTCTCCGCCATCTTCGAGCTGATCCATTTGAAGCCCACGGGGACCTCGTAGCAGGTCTCGCCGTGCGCGGCGGCGACCCGGTCCAGCAGGTGGGTGGTCGAGAGGTTGCGCACCACCGGCCCACTCCACCCCTTGCCGTTGAGCAGGTACTCGTACAGCAGCACGAGCACCTGGTTGGGGCTGAGGTAGTTCCCGCGGTCGTCGATGATGCCGAGCCGGTCGGCGTCGCCGTCGGTCGCGATGCCGAGGTCCGCGCCCTGGTCCAGGACCGCCTGGCGCAGCGGCGCGAGGCTGCCCTCCGCGGGGGACGGCATGCGACCGCCGAACAGCGGGTCGTGGCGGGCGTTGATGACGGAGACCTCGCAGCGGGCGCTGACGAGGATCGTCTGCAGGCTGGTCTGGGCCACGCCGAACATGGGGTCCAGCACCACGGACAGGTGGGCGTGGCGGATGGTCTCCAGGTCCAGCTGCTCGATGATCGCGTCGAGGTACCAGTTGATGGAGCTCTGCTGGGTGACCAGGGGGCTGTCTCGCACCTCGTGCGGGGCGAGGGAGCGCACCGCAGAGGCGTCCAGCGTGGCGACGTGCGCGGCGATCTCGTCGGTGACCTCCAGTTCGGCATCACGGCCGCCTTCGGTGAACACCTTGATGCCGTTGTACAGCGCCGGGTTGTGGGAGGCGGTGACCGTGATCCCGTAGGCGCTGCCCTGCTGCTTCACGGTCCACATGCACATCGGGGTGGGAACGGGGCGGGTGATGACGGTGACCGGCACATCATTCGCCGCGAGCACCTCGATCGCCCACCAGGCGGCGACATCGGAGAGGAAGCGACGGTCATAGCTGAGGACGACTCCGCGTGCGACCACGTCCTCGTCGTGCATCCTGTCGGCGAGACCCTGCGCGAGCAGACGCACGTTCTCGCGGGTGAACTCGTCTCCGATGATGGCTCGCCAGCCGCCGGTGCCGAATCTGATCATGGGATCTCCTCCTGGGGTGGGGGTCGTTTCCAGGGTCGTCTCGATGCCCTCAGGTCCTCAGGTTCTCAGGCCCTCAGGCCCCGACGGTCTGCGACGCCTGCTGCCCGCCGTCGAAGTACCGGACGATCTCGTCGGGGACCGCCGGGATGTCGTACGGCACGCCGCCGTGACGGATGGACTCCGCGCCGTAGACGCCGGTGGCGACCGCCTCGCGGGCTGCGATGACGGAGACATCGGTGGTGCCGCCGTCGCGGGCGAAGCGCAGGAACTCCGCCACCAGGTTCGGGTCGGCGCCGCCGTGGCCGCCATCGCCCCGCGAGATCACCTCGACCGCGTCCGGGGCGCCCGGGCCGGAGCGGCGGGACTCCCAGATGTGGATCTGGTCGCCCCCGCCGTCGCCCATGTTCTCGATCCGTCCGGCGTCACCGATGACCGTGTAGTTGCGGAAGTAGTCCGGCGTGAAGTGGCACTGCTCGTAGGAGGCCAGCACGCCGTTGTCCAAGGTCATGTTCAGCATCGAGATGTCCTCGACGTCGATGACGGGGTTCAGCTCCTTCTGCGCCGTCGGCGGCCAGATGTCGGCGTCGAACCAGTCCCACATGCGCCGGTCGGAGTTGTCGCGCCGATCGGTGATGTCCCCGTAGACGGCCAGGTCACCGATCCCGGAGACGCGCCGGGTGTACCCGCCGGCCAGCCAGTGGATGACGTCGATGTCGTGGGCGCCCTTCTGCAGCAGCAGGCTGGTGGCCTTGGACCGCTCGGCGTGCCAGTCCTTGAAGTAGAAGTCGCCGCCGGTGCCCACGAAGTGCCGGCACCAGATGGCGCGCACCCGGCCGATGCGGCCGGAGTCGACGATCTCCTTCATCTGCCGCACCACCGGCATGTGCCGCATGTTGTGGCCGACGTAGAGGCGGGTGCGCTTCCGGTGCGCCAGCGCCAGCATCGCGTCGGTGTCCTCGACCCGGATCGCCATCGGTTTCTCGCAGAAGGTGGGGATGCCGGCATCGAGCGTCTGCAGCGCCACCTCGGCGTGGGCGAAGTCGGGCGCCAGGATCATCACCGCATCGACCTCGTGCTCGGCGAGGAGCTGCTCGACCGAGTCGACGGTCGCCACCTCGCCCCCGAACTCTTCCCGGGCCGAGTCCCGCCCCCGCTCGGTCGGATCGGCCACCACCGTGACGCGCGACCCCTCCCCGGGGCGGTGGGCATGGCGGGCGAGGCCGCCACGGGCTCCGAAGCCGGTCACGCCGATACGGAGGTCAGTCATGGAGAAGCACCACTTTCACAAACACACGTCGCACGCCGGCGCCGTCGCGCGCCAGGTCTGGGGTCCGAGGGAACGCTATGTCACCGAACCGATTTACATCCTGCGTTAAAGCATTTACCCTCAGTCTCACCCTGTCAAGCACCGATGCTTTCTCCGGCGGGAGACCCTCCGCAGGGCAGTCACCGAGAGGACATGTCTCGTGAGTACGTCACCCATCGCGCAGCCACCTGCGCCGCGAGGAGCGGCGGTGGACGCGCCGGCACCGGAACCCCTCGATGCCCGACGCCGACCCCGCGCCTCCTTGCGGTCTCGCCTGCGCCGGGACTGGCAGATGCTGGTCCTGATGATCCCCGGTGCGCTGGCACTGCTCCTGTTCTTCTACATCCCGATCCTCGGCAACGTCATCGCGTTCCAGGACTACTACCCCTACTACTCGATCTGGGAGGCGCCGTTCGTCGGGCTCGAGAAGTTCGTCGAGCTCGTCCAGGACGATCGTTTCCTCCTCTCCCTGCGCAACACCCTGGTCTATGCCGCCTTCCAGCTGGTGCTGTTCTTCCCGCTCCCGATCCTGTTGGCTCTGATCGTCGACTCGATGGTCAGCCCGCGCCTGCGCAAGGCCTTCCAGTCGATCGTCTATCTGCCGCATTTCCTCTCGTGGGTGCTGGTGATCGCGTTGTTCCAGCAGATGCTCGGGGGCGCCGGTTTCATCAACCAGTTCCTGGTGAGCCATGGCTGGGACCCCATCCCCTTCATGACCAATTCGGACACCTTCGCCCTGCTGATCGTCGGGGAGATCGCCTGGAAGGACACGGGCTGGGGAATGATCATCTTCCTCGCAGCGCTGGCCTCCATCGATCCATCGCTGTACGAGTCCGCCGCGGCCGACGGGGCGGGGCGCTTCCGCCGCGCCTGGCACATCACGCTGCCGGGGATGCGCCCGGTGATCGTGCTGCTGCTCATCCTCAACCTCGGGAACATCCTCACCGTCGGATTCGAGCAGTTCATCCTGCAGCGCGACGCCGTCGGGGCGGACACCGCCGAAGTGCTGGACACCTACTCCTATTACACGGGAGTGATCGGGGGTGACTGGTCGATGGGTGCTGCGGCCGGACTCGCCAAGGGAATCGTCGGCACCGTCCTCGTCCTCATCGCCAACAAGATCGCTCACATGCTCGGCGAGGACGGCATCTACCGCGGGAGGCCCCAATGACCACACGCCCCGTCACCCTCCACCACGAGTCCGACGCCGTCGAGGACGGTCCGCGCCGTGCGTCACGCTCGGCGACGCGGAGGCCCGGCTCCCCCGGCCTGCATCAGCGGATCTGGAGATTCGCCTTCGGGCAGTCCCAGCGGCCGGCCTGGATGGAGAAGCCGAGCGTCCCCCTGACGTTCGCGAAAGCCTTCGTCATCACCGCGATCAGCATCTCGATCGTCGTCCCGCTGCTCGTGGTGGTCTCCACCTCGCTCGCATCGGCCGAGCAGATCCGGGATGCCGGCGGCTACGTGCTGTTCCCGACGGATCCGACGCTCGAGGCCTACCGGACGATCTTCTCCAGTCCCCTCGTGTTCCGTTCTCTCGGCGTGAGCGCTTTCGTCACCGTGGTCGGAACGCTGCTCGCCCTGTTCGTCACCATCTGCATGGCCTACGCGCTCAGTCGCCCCGTCCTCGGCGGAAAGTTCATGCTGATGGCGGTCATCCTCACGCTGTTCTTCAGCCCTGGCCTGATCCCCATGTTCCTCATGGTCAAACAGCTCGGACTGCTGAACTCGATCTGGTCGTTGATCCTGCCGACCGTCTTCGTCGGCTTCAACTTCATCGTCATGCGGTCCTTCTTCATGGGCATCCCCTCCGAGCTCATCGAGGCAGCCCGCATCGATGGGGCGAGCGACTTCCGGATCCTGCGCACCGTGGTCCTGCCGCTGTCGAAGGCCGTGATCGCCGTGATCGGCCTGTTCTACGCGGTCGGTTTCTGGAACGCGTTCTTCAACGCGATGCTCTACATCAGCGATCAGTCGCTGTGGCCGATCCAGATGATCCTGCGCAGCTACGTCATCCAGGGCAGCTCCCTGACAGCGGACCAGCTCGGCGTCCAGCAGGCGCCCCCGCCGCAGTCGATCAAGATGGCCGTCGTCGTCGTGGCCCTCGCCCCGATCATCACGGTCTACCCCTTCCTGCAGAAGTACTTCTCCAAGGGCGTCATCACCGGCGCCATCAAGGGCTGACGCGCCCACCTCCCTATCCCGGTGCGCATCGCCGCGCACCCTCACGAAAGGAACCACGGATGCGATTCCAGGTCCGTCGACGTGATCTGTTCACCCTCACCGGGGCTGCCGCCGTCGCCCTCGGTGCTTCGTCCTGCGGAAGCGGAGGTGGGCGCCATGACGGCGGCGCGGAGGCCTCCGCCTCGGTCACACTGCCCACGTACCAGCCGATCGAGGGGCTCACGCCCGATCTCCCGGGCAACGAGGACGGACTCCACAACGTCTTCCTCAGGGCTCCGGAGTCCCTCATCACGACCACCGACGCGAAGCCGATCACCTCCGGCACGGTCACCGCGCTCACGCAGACCTTCGCGACTCCCCCGACCCCGATGCCCGACAACCCGTTCTGGCAGCGGCTCAACGAGGCACTCGGCGGCACGCTCGATCTCGACATCGCCATCGATTCGTACCCGGAGAAGTTCGCGACCATCCTCGCCTCCGGCGATCTTCCGGATCTCATGTGGGTGCCGCCGAACCAGGGCATCCCGAACGTCGGCCCCATGCTCGACGCGCAGTTCACCGACCTGACCGACCACCTGGCCGGCGATGCCGTGCTGGACTACCCGAACCTCGCGGCACTGACCCCGGGATCCTGGCGCACGGCGGTGGTCAACGGCAGGATCTGGGGCGCCCCGATCCCGTCGACGCCGTTCGGGCAGGTCTACCTCGGCAATCCCCGCGTGTGGGAGGAGGTGGACGGCTTCCAGTCCTCCAGCGCCGAGGAGTTCCTCGACAAATGCAAGGAGATCCTGGTCCCCGGGGAACGATGGGCGCTCGAACCGTTCCTGCCCAATGCGTTCCACATGTTCGGAGAGTGGTTCGGCGTTCCCAATCAGTATCGCGTCAACGAGGACCGCACGCTCGCCGCCGCCCACCAGACGGACGAGTACCTCGAGGCCCTCGAGTACGCCCAGAAGGTGTTCCGGGCCGGGGCGTTCTTCCCGGACCTCAACCACACCGAGACCGCCCAGGACTTCTCCCGAGGACGGATCGCGGCGTTGGTCTCCGTCGGCCCCCGTGGTGCGAGCCAGTACCGACAGTACGACCCCGACCTGTTCGCGGACATCATGGTGCCGTTCTCCGCGGTCGACGGCCGTCGGCCCGTGTACGACATGGGATACGGGACGGTCGGCTTCACCCCGTTCACGAAGACCGACGACGAGGCGAAGATCCGAGAGCTTCTGGACCTGGTCAACTGGCTCTCCGCACCCTTCGGCACCGTGGAGTACATGCAGAAGAACTGGGGCACGGAGGGCAAGGACTACGAGCTCGAGGACGGCAACTACGTCCCGATCGGCACCGCCGATGCCGACGTGCCGGGCCTTCGCTCCGCGCTGGAGATCATGACCGCTGGCGAAGGCGTGATCTACAACCCGCACCCGTCGGACTCCGAGTACATGTACGAGAAGGAGAAGGAGCTGCTGGAGCTGATGATGCGCCGGCCCACCAACGGCCTGTACTCGGATACCAACTCGAAGAAGGGCACCGAGATCGACGCACGGCTCAGCGATGTGCGCAGTTCGGTGATCCAGGGGCGCAAGACCATCGATGATTTCCTGGCCGCGGTGAAGGAATGGGAGGAGGACGGCGGGAAGAAGATCCTCGAGGAGTACGCGGAGGTACTGCCCGAGGACGTCCCGGTCACGCCCAGCACCTCGCTGTGAGCGATGCGGTGTGAGCACCCACGGGCGATCACCGGCCCGTCAGCACTCGCCGGTGATCGCCTGGCCGTCGGGTCGGGTCGCTCGCGCTCAGCCGTCCGTCCGCCCGAACACGTGCTGCTCGGCGAGCGCGAGGTGCGTCGGGCGCTTCTCGAGGTCCAGCAGCAGCACCTCATTGCGGCCTGCACGCACCACCGGTGCCGGCACGTAGAGGGTCTGCTGCGGACCGATGTTCCAGTAGCGGCCCACGCAGAAGCCGTTCACGTAGGCGACGCCGTGGCCGGCCCCGGAGACGTCGAGGAAGGCGTCCGCCTGCTCGCCCGCTGTGAAGGAGGCGCTGACCAGGACGGGCAACGCGTCATCGAGGACGGCCTCTCCCCGGTCATCGGCGCTCGCGACATCGTCAGCGCGCGCCCCGGTCCCGGCACGCGCTCCGGCGTGCTCCCGGTCCTCCAGCTCCGGCCCGGCCTCGACCAGGGCGGCGAGCTCGTCGGCCATGTCCTCCAGCGGCCAGGGATCGGCCTCCCAGTCGTTGAGGAAGCGGACCGACTGCCACACGCCGCCCAGGATCCCCTTGCGCTCACCCAGATAGGGCCCGAAGTTCACGCGCCCCAGGTTCTCGACCAGGATCTCCACCCGCACGATGCGGTGCCCGCCGCGCGGCAGCAGGCGGCCCGCGAACGGGCTGAGCTCGACGAGGGCGGGATCGATGTCCCGCTGTTCGTCGCCCACCACGCCGGTCGCACCGACGTAGATCCCGTCGATGTAGACCCAGGCTCGATCATGCAGGTCATACAGCTGCAGCGCGGAGATCTCGAGGTGGCCGTCCCGCTCGACGGCGGCGATCTCGATGTCGCGGCTCAGGCGCAGCAGGCCGCGCTCGAGGCCGATGTCCTCGAAGGAGGGCGGGGTCGGGTGCACGGTGGCGGGCCGGGCGAAGCGCTCGGTGCCGCGCAGCGCGATGGTCTTCTCCATCCTCACCTCGGACGCGGGCAGTCGAGCGGGCACGGCGGCGAGACCGAGCTGCTGCAGATGTTCCGGGAGCGGGGGCAGCTCGCGGTGGCGGGAGACCACCTCGCGGAAGGCACGGAACTTCTCCGTGAGCTCACCGTTCTCCGCGATCGGGGCGTCGTAGTCGTAGCTGGTGGTGGTCGGCTGCAGGGCGCCGTCGTGGTTGGCGCCGGCGCGCAGGCCGAAGTTGGTGCCGCCGTGGGCCATGTAGACGTTCACGCTCATGCCGGCTGCGAGCATGTCGGCCAGCTCCCCGGCGGCGTCACCCCCGGTGCGCTCGTGATGCTCCTCGCCCCAGTGGTCGAACCAGCCGTTCCAGAACTCCATGCACATCTGCGGCTGAGCGGGCAGTTCTCGCTCGGCCATCTCGAGCACCTGCAGAGCGCGGGATCCGAAGTTCACGGTGGCCAGCGCCCCGTCGACCGTGCCACCGGTCAGCCACGTGCGCGCGGGACCGTCGGAGGTCACCAGCAGTTCGTCGACGCCGCGCGCGATCAGGCCGTCGCGCAGGTGCGCGAGGTAGGCGGTGTCGTCGCCGAAGCTGCCGTACTCGTTCTCGACCTGGACCATCACGACGGGGCCGCCGCGGCTCGCCTGCCGCGCGGCGATCACCGGGATCAGCTGGTCGAACCAGGCGTCGACCTGCGCCAGGTAGGGCGCATTGCGGTTGCGCAGTCGTAGATTGCGGTCGGCGAGGAGCCAGCCGGGGAAACCGCCATTCTCCCATTCGGCGCAGATGTAGGGCCCCGGGCGCACGATCGCCTCGAGACCCTCCTCCGCCGCGATGTCGAGGAAGCGGCCCAGGTCCGCGAGGCCGTCGAAGTCGACGACATCCGCAGAGGGCTGGTGGACGTTCCAGGCCACGTAGGTCTCCACGGTGTTGCACCCCATCGCGACCAGGCGGCGCAGGCGATCGCGCCACTGCTCGGGGTGGACGCGGAAGTAGTGGATCGCCCCGGAGATCACGAGGTGGGGTTCCCCCGCGCGGAGGAATCCGTCCGGGGTGGGCTGCAGCAGGGCGGTCATCGTCGGTCGTCCTCTCGGTGAAACGTCTTACACCAGTCTGTCAGGAATCTGGCCGACAGGTGGGGCGACCCTCAGCTCTCCTGGATCACGGCGGCCGAGCCGGCAGGCACCGTCAGCGCGCCCTCCGCATCGGCACCGCTGAGCATCTCGTACCCGCTGACCTGCACCACCTGGTCGCCCTCGGAGTGGTTCAGGACGAACAAGTAGGTGATGCCGTCCTCGGCGAAGCGGCGCACCGCCTCGACGTCGCGGTGCAGTCCCGGCACCGTCGGCTCCACACCGGCGGCCGCGACGATCTCGCCCAGCAGCGTCTCCAACCCGTCGGCCGACGGGCGAGCGGCCACGTACCAGCCCGCACCGTCACCCACCACCTGGCGGGTGACCGCGGGCCAGCCGTGCAGCGGCCCGTCGGCCCAGGTGCGCACGGCCTCGGCACCCTCGAGGTGCGTCTTCTCGCTCCACAGATCCGCGGCCGTGCCGTCGTCGAGATGACGGATCTCGCCCTCGACCAGCGGATGGAACTCCTCGCTGCGCACGCCGAGCAACTCGCGGAACGCACCCGGGTAGCCGCCCAGGCGCACGTGGTCGTTCTCATCGACGATCCCGGAGAAGAAGGTGATCACGACCTGCGTCCCGGCGCGGGCGGCCTCCGCCAGGCGCTCGGCGTCCTCGTCGCTCACCGTGTACAGCGTGGGGGCGACCACCAGGTCGTAGCCGGTCAGATCGGTTCCCGTCGGCACCAGATCGACCCCGACGCCGAGGTCCCACAGCGCCGTGTACCAGCGCAGCAGCTCCTCGCTGTAGCGCAGCGCCTGGGTGGGGTGGGAGTCCAGCTCGCTGCCCCACCAGGAGGGATAGTCCATGACGATCGCGACCCGGTTCAGCACCCGGCTGCCGTGGACGGGGGCGAGAGCCTCCAGCGCCCGACCCAGCGCGACCGTGCTGCGCCAGACCTCGGACTCCTGGCCGGCGTGGGGAAGCATCGCCGAGTGGAACTTCTCGGCGCCGGCGCGGGACTGGCGCCACTGGAAGAACATGATCCCGTCGGCTCCGCGCGCGACGTGCGAGAGCGAATTGCGCAGCATCTCCGCGGGACCCTTGGCACGGTTGCGGGCCTGCCAGTTCACGGCGGAGGTGGAGTGCTCCATGAGGATCCAGGGGTCCCCGCCCGCGACGCCGCGGGAGAGGTCCGCCGCCAGGGCCAGCTCGATCTGTCCGCGCGGGTCGGCGGCGATCAGGTAATGGTCGTTGGCGACCACGTCGACGTCGCCCGCCCAGGAGAAGTAGTCCATCCACTTGGTCGCCGAGGAGAGCATGACGTTCGTCGTCGCAGGGATCTGCGGGGTGACCTCCCGCAGCACCCCGCGCAGGGCGCGGTAGTGGGCCAGCAGCTCGTCGCTGGAGTAGCGGGCGAAGTCCAGCTGCTGGGTGGGGTTGGGATCGGTGGGTGCCGCGCGCGGCGGCAGGATCTCGTGGAAGGAGTCGTAGCGCTGCGACCAGAAGGCAGTGCCCCACGCCTCGTTGAGCCGCTCGACGGTGCCGTAGCGGCGCTCGAGCCAGCCGCGGAAGGCGACGGCGGCGTGCTCGGAGTAGTCGTGCGGGACGTGGCAGCCCAGCTCGTTGTCCACGTGCCACAGCGCGAGCGCAGGATGGTCGCCGTAGCGCTCGGCCATCATGCGGGTCATCCGCAGCGCGTACTCGCGGAACAGCGGCGAGGAGACGGCGTAGGCCTGCCGCCCGCCCGGGCCGAGCGTGGTGCCGTCCTCGGTGACGGGGAGGATCTCCGGGTGGTGGCGGGTCAGCCACGGCGGCGGAGAGGCGGTCGCGGTGGCCAGGGCCACCTTGATGCCCGCCTCGCCGAGGGAATCCATGACCTCGTCGAGCCAGGCGAGGTCGTACTCGCCTTCGCGCGGCTCGAGCGTCGCCCAGGCGAAGATCGCGACGCTGACCAGGGTGACCCCGGCCTCGCGCATCAGCTCGACGTCCTCCAGCCGCACCTCGCGGGGCCACTGCTCCGGGTTGTAGTCACCGCCGTAGGCGATTCCGTCGACTCCGAGGGGCCAGGGGCGTGCAGCAGGCATGTCTCCTCCATCGCGAGATCCGTCGAGCGCTCTGCCACCAGGGTAGTCGGCGGCGCAGCGGCGGGGCCGGCGGATCCTGCCCCTCCGCGCTCAGGCCGCCTGCTCCGCGAAGATCTCCGTGAAGCGCCCGCCCCGGCCGAGCAGCTCGTCGTAACGGCCGCGCTCGATCACTCGGCCCTCGTCGACCACCAGGATCTCGTCCATCCCGCGCAGGGTCCACGCGCGGTGGGAGACGACGATGGTGATGCGATCCGCCTTCGAACGCTGCAGCTCGCGGAAGATGTCCTGCTCGGCCTCGGCGTCGATCGCGCTGGTGGGCTCGTCGAGGATCCAGATCGGTGCTGCGCGCAGGTGGATGCGCGCGAGGGAGATGCGCTGCCACTGTCCGCCGGAGAGCCCCACGCCCCCGTCCCACTGGGAACCGAGCTGCTGGTCCAGCCCGTCCGCGAACTCGCGCACCATGCGCGCGGCGTTCGCCGCCTCCAGCGCCGCCCACATCTCCGCGTCGGTGACGTCGCGGCGCGGGGTGCCCAGCTGCAGCGATTCCCGTACGGTCAGCTCGTAGCGGCCGAACTCCTGGGTGAGGGCGCCGAAGTGGCCCACCCATTCCTGGAAGGGCATGTCCGCGCGGGTGCGGCCATCGATCGAGATGGCCCCGAGCTGCGGGTCCAAGGTGCCCACGATGGAGTTCACCGCGGTGGTCTTGCCCGCGCCGTTGACGCCCACCAGCGCGACGATGCGGCCCTTGTCGATGCGCAGGTCGAGGCCGACGAGCGAGGGGGTCTCCTGCCCTTCGTAGGTATGGGAGACGTCCGTGACCACGAGGGAGTGCGCATCCAGGGCGAGCGAGGGGTCGCGTGCCTCGCGCCGCATGCCCAGCAGCTTCTGGTAGCGCTCGTAGGGAGCGCTGCCCTCGACGATGTTCCCGAGGTTCGAGCCCAGGGAGCCCACCGCCCCCATCGCGGCCATCACCCCGTAGACGCCGCCGGCGGCGGCCGGTCCGTAGTGCACGCCCACCACGAGCGCGGCGAGCGCACCGGCCAGCAGGAGCGAGGTCGCCGCCCCCGCGAGCAGTCGCCAGGAGAGCATGGGGAGGTAGGTCTGCGCCTTGCGTGCGGTGATCTGCCCGATCGTCCCGGCGACCTTCGAGGAGATCTGGCCATTGGCGCCGAGGGAGGTCAGCTCGATCGACGACGCCGTCGTGACCAGATGCTGGTGGAGATACCGCGATCGCCAGTAGAGCTTGCCGACGTCATCCCACATCCTCGAGCTGATGCGGGAGATCCGCTGCGAGGCCAGCAGCATCGGGAGCAGGGAGACCAGGACGAACACCGCGGCCAGCGGGCTCATCGTGGCCAGGGTGAGGAACACCCCGACCACCGACAGGATGTCGCGCAGCAGGCTCAGCACGAAGGGGTAGAGGAAGGCGATCTCCTCCTCGGCGGCCTTGTTGCCGGCTTCGATGTCGGCCGCGGCGACCGGGTCCGCCAGCACCGTCGGGGGCAGCGTCGCCAGGGTGTCGGCGATCTCCCGCTTGGAGCGCAGGCCGATGAGGTCCACGACGCGCCACTGCATGGTGCCGGCGATCGCCTCGACGGGCCCGGTGAAGGCGATCAGCAGCACGAGTCCCGCGAACGGCATGGCGACGTCGTCGAAGCTGTCCGCTCCGGTGAGGGCGCCGACGAACTGCGCCATGAGCACGACCTGCAGCGAGGGGACGGCCGCGACGAGGAGGCCCAGGACCACGGCGGCCGCGACCATGCGGGGCGCCGCCGCCCATGCCTGCCTGATGCACCACGCCCCGACCGCGAAGATCCCCATCGGACAAACCTTTCACGGGGGCCCGACGATCGCACCTGGTTTCCCGGATCTCGCGTCCTCCGGCGGTCGCGGGCGGCCCGCGCAGGGCCGACGGGTGGGACGCCGGGCCGCGGAACGGGACGCCGGGCCGACGGGCGGGACGCCGGGCCGTGGAGCGGGACACCGGGCTGCAGGGCGGGACACCCGGCTGCGGGGCGGGACACCGGGGCCGGGACGGGACGCCGGGCTGCGGGGCGGGACGCCGGGGCCGGGACGGGACGCAGGACTGCGGGGCGGGACGACGGGGCCGGGGCCTGGGCCGGCCGACGGGCGAGCCGGCTCAGCGAGTCCGCGTCGGATCCCCGATCCAGCCGAGTACCAGCGGCGCCCGGGTGCACGTCTCGTAGGCGACATAGAGGAACGGCACGTCCAGGGCCAGTTCGTGCTCTTCCACCGGTGCCGATACGGCCCCCGCCGCCGCAGCAGTCGCGGCGGCGGCTTCCATGCCCTCCTCGTCGACGGTGATCACGGCCTTCTGGACCACGTGGGTGAGCATCAGCTCCTCCTCGGTGGTGATGCCGGAGAAGTCGGCGGCGTCGGTGAAGGCATCGGCCATCCCGAGCTCCGAGAGCGGGCCCTTGAGCTGGTCCTGCCACTGGATGTCGAACCCGGGCAGCGTCACCTCGGTGCTCGCGGTCGAGGTCGTCAGACCTTCGAGCACGGCCGCGAGACCGACCCCTCCCCCGGTCGCACCCTCGTCGGCCGCCTCGGACCAGGCATCGAGCACGGCGGCGAGGTCCGCGGTGGGCCGGATCACAGCGAGGGCGAGCTGGCCGCCGTACGTCGCCAATGCGGTGGCGCTGCACAGCTCGTCCTCGTACCAGCTGTCCGTGGTGCCGGAGAGCATCTCGACAGCGAGCTCCTCCCCGTCGGCCGTGGTGAATGTGCCGTCGGCCGTGGTGAGCGGCTGTGGCCACGCGGCCTTCAGGTGCAGGGCGTTGACGAGCACCAGACGGGTGTCGGCGTCGAGCATGTCCTCCGGGACGAGCTCTTCGATCAGGTCGTCCGTCGCGTCCTCGACCCAGCCGTTCATCCGATCGCGGGCCTTCTCGCGCCCTCCGGCGTCGGCGAAGTCGGCCTGGTAGACGCCGCTGCCGAACCAGCGGCCGAGCCCCTCGACGAAGGCGTCCTCGAGGGCGAGGCCCTCCTGCACCCAGGTGCCGTTGACGAGCGTCGCGACAGCCGCCTCGGGATCGCCCTTCTCGGCCTCCTCCCGCTCCTCGTCGCCGACGCCCGCCAGCAGCTGGGTCAGCGTGTTCGCCGCCGCGGCCTGCTCGTCGACGGCGCCGCCGAGCACCTGCTCCATCTGCTCGCGCGTGGCCCCGGCGGCGCCGAGCGCGGCCATGGTCAGCGCCACCTGGGCCGACAGCGGGGAGCACACGAGGTTCACAGCCTCGCGATCGAGCGCGCCGAGCAGCCGGGCGGTGAACGGGGACGCGATCGCGGCGACGTCCTCCACGGGACCGGGGGCCTCGCGGTCGACCTCGGCGACCACGTCGGGCGCGCCGACCTCGCCGGGATCGCCTCCTCCGCCGCCGTCGCAGGCGGCCAGTCCCGTGAGCGCGGGCAGGGTCGCCCCGGCGGCCAGCAGGGAACGTCGGCGGACTCCGGGGCGGCGAGCGGCGGCGATCATGTCCTCATGGAACGGCAGGACACTCGCGGAAGCAAGCGCGCCGACCGTCCAGGCCCGTCGCGACACGCATGCCGAATCCACCGATCCGTGCCGGACGTGACATGGATCGGTGGATTCGGTGAGTGGTCCCGCGCGTCGCGGGCGGTCCGGGGATCAGCCCTTGATGGAGCCCTCGGTGAGGCCGCCGCGCCAGAAGCGCTGCAGCACCAGGATGAGGATCGCCAGCGGGATCACCGACAGCAGCGCGCCGGTGGTGGTCAGCTGGTAGAACTCCGGCAGCCGGTCGGTCTGCGCCCTCCAGTTGTCCAGTCCCAGGGTGATCGGGTAGAGCCTCTCGTCGGCCAGCATCACCAGCGGGAGCATGTAGTTGTTCCAGATCGCGACGAACTGGAACAGCACGATGGTCACGATGGCCGGGGTCAGCTGCGGCAGCGCGAGGCGGTGGAACAGCCCGATCTCTCCCACGCCGTCGATCCGGCCGGCCTCGAGCAGCTCGTCGGGCACCGCGGCGCTGGCGTAGATCGAGGCCAGGAACAACCCGAACGGACTGACCAGCGACGGGATCAGCACCGCCCAGTAGGTGTTGGTGATCCCGATCGAGCTGAACAGGAAGAACAGCGGCAGCGCGACGGCGGTGCCGGGCACCAGCACGCCACCCAGGACCAGCACGTACACGAAGCGGCGTCCCGGGAAGCGGTACTTGGCCAGGGCGTACCCCGCGGCGGTCGCGAAGTAGGTGGCCAGCACGGAGCCGACCCCGGCGTAGAGCACGGAGTTCAGCGCCCAGCGCGGGAAGATGCCGCCGTTGGCCGCGAACACGGCCTTGACGTTCTCCCACAGCTGGAAGCCGTTCCCGAACCAGAATCCGCTGGTGCCGAACAGGTCCTCGGTCGACTTCGTGGCGTTGATGACCACCCAGTAGACGGGGATCAGGAAGTAGAACGCCACGAGCACGAGGATCGTGGTGATCAGGATGGTCGTCGTGGGCTTGCGCCCCGCGTCACGGGCCCCGGCGCGGGTCTCGCGCCCGGCCCGCTTGGCGGCGGAGGCCTGACGGCGCTCGGCAGCGGCGGTCTCGCTGTCGCGTGTGGTGTTCGAGGTGGTCATCGACGCTTCTCCGTCCAGGAGGAGACTCCCAGCGCGACCGCCGAGAGGAGGAACGCGGAGACCGCGATGATCACGGCCTGCGCGGCCGCCATGCCGATGTCGTTGTACTGGAACGCGAAGGCGTAGGCGGACATGTTCGGGGTGTACTCCGAGGTGATCCCGGCGCTCATGGTCTGCATCAGTCGCGGCTCGGCGAACAGCTGCAGGGTGCCGATGATCGAGAAGATGACCGTCAGCAGCAGGGCGGGCCGGATCAGCGGCAACTGGATCGCCATCGCCACCCGGAAGCCGCTGGCGCCGTCGATCTTCGCGGCCTCGTAGAGCTCACCGGGGATCGCCTTGAGCTGCGCGATGATGATGAGCATGTTGTAGCCGGTGTACGTCCAGGTCACGATGTTCGCGATCGACCACAGCACCATGTTGGGGCCGAGGAAGTCGATCTCCAGACCCACCCAGCCCAGCACGTCCACGATCGGGCTCAGCCCCGGGATGTACAGGAACGACCACAGGATCGTGGCGATCACGCCGGGGATCCCGTAGGGCAGGAAGTAGGTGGCCCGGAAGAAGCCCGGCCACTTGGCGCTGGCGCTCTCCAGCAGCAGCGCGAGGATCGTGGCGGCCACGATCATCACGGTCACCTGCACGGCGCCGAACAGGACCATGCGGCCGATCGACTCGACGAAGTTCGCGTTCGACAGGGCCTTGATGTAGTTCTCGAATCCGGCGAAGCTGTTGGTGACACCGCCCTCGCCGAGCAGGCCGGAGCGCTCCACGGAGCTGAATGAGTACCCGATCGCCATGATGATCGGCACGATCATGGTGCCGATGAAGATCACCAGGAACGGGGCGAGCAGGATCCAGGGTGCTGTCTTGGACCTCATCGTGCCTCCTCCGCGTTCAGTCCCATGTCCCGCATGATCTTCACGATCTCCGTCTGGGTCTGCGGGAGCATGTCCACCAGCGGGACCTCCCCGCTGACGGCCGTCGTCATGCCGTCACCGACGATGGCAGAGACGCGCTGCATCATGGGCGCCCAGGTCCAGTCGAGGTTCTGGCCCTCCGCCATGGGCAGGATGACCTCCTCGTTGTAGTTCTGGCCCGAGAAGAACTCCGACGGCTCCTGGCGGGTCTTGCCGATGTAGTCCTTGGCCGGCGACCAGCCGATGCCGGAGTACTTGATCATCGCGTCGATCCCCTCGGGGTCGGTGCACATCCAGGTGAGGAACTCCAGCGCCTCGACGGGATGCTCGCTGGTCGACAGCACGGCCCCCGAGGAGCCGCCGTGCGCCCCGGAGGCGTACCCGTCGGGCCAGGTCGGCATGGGGGACACGGCCCACTTGCCCTCCCCGTTGGGCACCGACTGGATGAGCGCGTCGGACCACGAGCCGCCGATGGTGGCGAGCACGTTGCCCTCGCCGGCGGCAGCCATCCACGGGGTGGAGAACGCGCCATAGCCGGTGCCGATGATCTTCGCGGCCAGGATCTCGTCCCAGAACTCCGCGACCCGCATCGAGGCGTCGCCGGTCATGTCCACGATCCAGGCATCACCTTCGGGCCGGAACCACAGGGCGCCGGACTGCATCATCCAGGAGATGAGGTAGGAGCCGTCCGACGGATCGAGGGTGATCAGGTTCTTGCCGGCCTCGGAGACGATTCCCGCGAGCTCGCGGAACTCCTCCCAGGTGGCCGGGGGCTCGAGCCCCATCTCCTCCTCCAGCACCTCACGGTTGTAGAACGTGGCCACGGGCCCGGAGTCCTGCGGAACGGCCCAGTAGGTGTCGCCGACCTTGACCTGGCTGAGGGCACCGGGGTCGAAGGCGTCGGCCTGGTCGGCGAAGCCATAGCGGGTCAGCTCCGTCAGCGCGCCCGCGAGGGCGAACTCCGGGACCTGACGCAGCTCGATCTGGGCGATGTCCGGGCCGCCGCCCGCGGAGACCGCGGACAGGATCTTGGCGTAGCCGCCGGAGTTGCCGCCCGGGATCCAGGTGGTCTCCACCTTGATCCGGTCCTGCTTCTCATTGAAGATGTCGGCGACCTTCTGCAGATCCTTCAGCCAGGCCCAGTAGCTCAGGGTCACCGGACCGTCGCTGGCCGGGATGGTCGGTTCGTTATTGACGGTGCCGGGGCTCGGCGGTGCGCAGGCGGCCAGGCCGGCCACCATCGCCGCCCCGGACCCCGCCAGCGCAGTGCGCCGGGTCAGACGTGGCTTCATCGCTCTCCTTATCCTTCCTCGTCCTCGAGTTCCTCGTGAGCGTAGCCGCATCGTCGTGGCTGGGCGCCGCTGGAGGCGTGAACGTTCACGGATCGTGATGGTACGCGAAGATCCCGAGCAGTCCCACCCCGCCCGCGCCGAGCTCTGCATCGCCGGCGCCACCCACCCCCGCCACGCGCCGAACTCTGCATTGTCGGTGCCACCCGCACCCGCCACGCACCGAGCTCTGCATTGTCGGTGCCACCCGCACCCGCCACGCACCGAACTCTGCATTGTCGGTGCCACCCGACGTTTTGGCAACAACTGCGCAGATCTCGACCTGATGCCCGGGGATCGGCGCCGGGCGGAAGGACGCCGAGGCCGACGGCCGCGCGACCTGGGCCGAGGAAGACCTGGGTCCGAGGAAGACGTGACGGCGGCGAGCGGACCGTGTCCGTATATCATGGACACACCGCGCCTGTCGCGCGATTGCCACAGGTCTCCGTCGCGAGGGGTCCCTTCCGGTGGTAGCGTATCCGCCCGGCGGTCAGGATCCGCCGCCCCGAGGCCCGCGCAACAGGGCGCCGCACCTCGAGGCGCCCTTCCCTCTTCCTCCTCCGGAAAGCTGGTCCCCATGGTCGACATCCGCCTGGATGCTCAGTGGATCGACTACGCGATCATCGCGTTGTACTTCGTGTTCGTGCTCGGCGTCGGCTGGTACGCCAAACGCGGGGTCTCCAACTCCATCGAGTTCTTCCTCTCCGGCCGCTCCCTGCCCGCCTGGGTCACCGGCCTCGCCTTCATCTCCGCCAACCTCGGTGCCGTCGAGATCATGGGCATGTCCGCCACCGGCGCGGAGTTCGGCATGCCGACGATGCACTACTTCTGGGTCGGAGCGATCCCCGCGATGCTGTTCCTCGGCGTCGTGATGATGCCGTTCTACTACGGCTCCAAGGTGAGATCCGTCCCGGAGTTCATGCGCATGCGCTTCGGCACCGGTGCGCACCTGGTCAACGCGATCAGCTTCGCGATCGCCCAGCTGCTGATCGCCGGCGTGAACCTGTACCTGCTGGCCATGATCGTCCACCGCCTGCTGGGCTGGCCCCAGTGGGTCGGCCTCATCGTCGCCGCCGCGTTCGTGCTGTTCTACATCACCGTCGGCGGCCTCTCCGCCGCGATCTACAACGAAGTGCTGCAGTTCTTCGTGATCGTCGCGGCCCTGCTGCCGCTGACCCTCGTCGGCCTGCACCGCGTGGGCGGCTGGAGCGGCATGAAGGAGCGCGTCGCCGGGGACGGGATGCTCGGGGCCGAGCAGCTGCACAGCTGGCCCGGTCAGGCACTGTCCGGCTTCGACAGCCCTGTGCTGTCCGTCGTCGGCATCGTGTTCGGCCTCGGCTTCGTCCTCTCCTTCGGGTACTGGACGACGAACTTCGTCGAGGTCCAGCGCGCGATGGCCAGCAAGTCGATCACCGCCGCTCGGATGACGCCGATCATCGGCGCCTTCCCGAAGATGTTCATCCCCTTCATCGTGATCATCCCCGGCATGATCGCCGCGGTGCTGGTGGGCCAGCTGACGGAGTTCAAGCAGCTCGACCATGCCGGCAATTCCGCCGAGGCCGCCGCCACCGGCGTCACCTACAACGACGCCCTGCTGCTGCTGATGCGCGAGGTGCTGCCCAACGGCCTGCTGGGCGTCGCGATCGCCGGCCTGCTGGCGGCGTTCATGGCCGGCATGGCCGCGAACATCTCCGCCTTCAACACCGTGGTCAGCTACGACCTGTACCAGCAGTACGTGAAGAAGGACGAGCCCGACGGCCACTACATCACGGTGGGGCGCATCGCGACGGCCGCGGCCTGCGTGATCGCGATCTTCACCGCGCTCATCGCCGGGCAGTTCTCCAACCTGATGGACTACCTCCAGACGCTGTTCGGCTTCTTCAACGCACCGCTGTTCGCGACGTTCATCCTGGGCATGTTCTGGAAGCGGATGACCGCGACCGCGGGCTGGACCGGCCTGGTGGCGGGCACCCTCTCGGCCGTCGCTCTGTGGTCCTCCTCGACGTTCTTCGAGGTGTTCACGCTGCCGGGCCAGGGACTCGCCTTCATGAGCGCGGCGACCGCGTTCGTCGTCGACATCGTGGTCTCCGTAGTGGTCACACAGTTCACGGCACCGAAGCCCGTCCTCGAGCTGAAGGGCCTGGTCTACTCCGAGACCCCGAAGGCCGACCTGGTCGATCCGGAGGAGAAGGGCATGCCGTTCTGGCGTCGCCCCGTCCCCATGGCAGGCATTGCCCTGGGCTTCGTCATCATCCTCAACGTCCTGTTCGCCTAAGGAGCCAGACATGACCCCCACTCCCCAGGAAGCCCCCGGCGGCGCGAGCGACGTTCCCGATTCCGGACACGTCGAGACCGCCGGCGCCTTCGACATCCGCAACTTCATCGGCGTCCTGCTGGGCCTGTTCGGCCTCATCCTGCTGGCGATGGGCATCTTCGCCTTCGACGAGGGCGCCGCCGAGAAGACCGACGGTCTCAACGCCAACCTCTGGGCGGGCCTGGCCATGGTCATCGTGGCCATCGCCTTCGTGGTCTGGACCAAGGTGGACCCGATCCGCATGGTCGTCCGCGACAACGAGGAGGGCGCGGAGGAGCCTCGCGACATCTCCCCGCTGGACGACTGACACACGAGGTCCCGCTGGGCGACTGACACCTGAGGCTCCGCTCGACGACCGACACAAGGTCATGCTCGGCGGATGACACGCCGGCGACCGGATCTCGAATCCCCCGATCCGCACCATGAACGATGCGGATCGGGGGATTCGGCGTTTCCGGGCCGCATGTCGCGGGCCGAGCCGCATGTCGCAGACCGAGCCACACGTCGCCGACCGAGCCACATGTCGCAGGCCGAGCCGCATGTCGCAGGCCGAGCCACATGTCGCCGACCGAGCCACATGTCGTCGCCCCACCCCGGGGCCAGGCCTGGCCCCGAACCGCAGGCACCGGCGCCCGGCACCGGCGCGCGACACCCGTGCCCGGCACCCGGCGCCCGGCACCCGTGCCCAACACCCGGCACCGGCACCCGGACCTCGGCCCCTGGACACGCCGCTCGCATAGCATCGACGTCGACGCCGGATCCGACGAAGGAGCACGAGTGAACGCCGAGCCCACCACCCCTTCCCCCGACACCGCGAAGAACGCCCCCGGCCCCGACGCCGGCACCGACGCCGAGAAGCGCGAGGACCATCTGGTCACCACGCTGCACTCCCTGGCGCTGCCCGACGGCGCACTGGACTACACGGCGACCACCGGCACCGTGGTGCTGAAGGAGGAGCCCGAGGGCGAGGAGTACGGGCGCGGCACCGCCTACGCCGAGCTGTTCTCCGTCTCCTACGTCGCTCAGGGCCACGCCGCCCACGGCACGGGCGAGCAGGAGCGCCCGGTGGTCTTCGCCTTCAACGGCGGCCCGGGCGCCTCGACGGTGTGGCTGCACCTGGGACTGCTCGGCCCGCGTCGGGTGGACTCGGGCGATGCCGGAGCTCCCGCGGCGCCACCGCACCGCCTGCTCGACAACCACGAGACGATCCTGCGCCAGGCGGACCTGGTGGTGGTCGATGCGATGACCACCGGCTATTCACGTCCCGTGCCGGGAGCGAAGAGCGACCGCCACCACGGGCTGGCCGCGGATCGTGATCTGATGGCATCGTTCGTGATCGACTGGCTGACCCGGAACCAGCGCTGGACCTCGCCGCTGTTCCTGGCGGGAGAGTCCTACGGCACCACCCGCGCTTCCGCGGTCGCCGCACGCCTCATGGACCGCTATTACGTCGCGGTCGCGGGGATCGCCCTGATCTCGCCGGTGCTGGACTTCGGCACCATCCGCTTCGCCGAGGGCAACGACCGCCCCTACGTCCACTACCTGCCCACCTATGCGGCGATCGCGCATGCGCACGGCAAGCACGAGGGCCGTCTGCTGCAGGACGTGGTCGACGAGGCGGAGGCCTTCGCGGAGCAGGAGTACCCGGCGCTGCTGGCGGCCGGAGCACGCTTGGCGCCCGAGCAGAAGCAAGAGGCCGCCGCGCGGATCGGCGCCCTGATCGGCGTGGATCCCGACTGGGTCCAGCGGGCGAACCTGCGCGTCGAGCATCAGGCGTTCCTCGCCGAGCTCCTGCGTGAGCAGGGCCTGCTGACCGGGCGCATCGACGGGCGATTCACCGCTCCTGCAGGCGATGGCAACACCGCCACGATGGAGACGGATCCGTCGATCGACCAGCTCGCCCCGTCGTACACCGCGACCATCAACCAGTACCTGCGCCGCGAGCTCGACTTCACCAGCGACGTGGTCTACGAGATCATGTCGGGCCGTGTGCACCCGTGGAGCTACCAGGACTTCGAGAACCGCTCCGTCGAGGTCGCCTCGGACCTGGCGCGGCTGCTGCGCAAGTCCCCGCACACGAGGGTGCTGGTCTCCCACGGTTACCACGATGCCGCGACCCCGTTCCACGCCAGTGAGCACGTGCTGGCGCAGTTGGCGATCCCGCGGGAGGACTACACCGAGCGGATCCGCATCGAGTACTACGAGGCAGGGCACATGATGTATTGCCACGAGCCGAGCCGCCGGGCCCTGTCGCAGCACCTGGCCGAGTTCGTGACCGGTGAGGAGTCGTCCGCAGCAGACGCCGACCAGGAGTGACCGCGCCTCGCCTCGGCGGGCCGCCCCATGTCACCACCCCATGCCACCGCGCAACCCGCCGCCCGGAGGACGGCCCGGACCACCGCGCATGCCCCACCCCTTGCTCCCGCTCACGCGGAGTGCTTCAATAAACCGACCATGAGTCTGTTTATGTGGAGGTGTCCGTGGCCCGCACCGTCGACCCCGTCCGCCACGAGGAGCGTCGACGCTCGATCCTCGACGCCGCCACCCGCCTGCTGCGCGAGCGCGGCGTCCAGGGGCTGACCATCCACGACGTGCTCGGCGAGGCCGGCATCTCCAAAGGAGCGCTCTACCACTACTTCTCCGGGAAGGACGAGCTGCTGGCGGCGCTGATCGCGCGACGGCTCGACGCCTGGAGCGATGCGGTCACCGACACCATCGCCGCCGTGGCGAGCCCCTCGGAACGACTGGTCGTGCTGGTCCGCACGCTGACCTCCGCGAAGTCGCAGGACCTCGCCCTGCTGGTCTCCGCACTGCCGACCCTGCACTCCGACGACGGGGCGGCTCTGCAGGCTCGGCTGCGGATCGCAGGACGGGAGCGCTTCGTCCCGCTGCTGACCCAGGTGATCACCGACGGGGCGCAGACCGGTGTGTTCGCGGCCCCGTCCCCGGCGAGCGCGGCCCGGGTGGTCATGTCCCTGCTGCAGGAGATGGCGGAGGCCGTCGCCCGTGGTCTGCGGGAGATCCGCGACGGCCGCGGCGACGCCGACGTGCTGCACGCCGATGCGCTCGCCTATGCGGCGGCCGTTCCCGCCGTCCTCGACGCTCCTGCCACGGGTGAGGACTTCCTGCGCCCGGGAGACCTCGATGCCTGGATCCGGGCCGCGCATCAGCTGGGCACCATCTCGTCGAAGGAGCAGGGATGAGCGACCCCGACCGCACGCCGGTCCTCATCGTCGGCGCAGGCCCGACCGGGATGACCGCCGCCCTGACGCTGATCCGTTCCGGAGTGCCGTGCCGCATCATCGACCGGCGCAGCGCCCCCGGGAACAGCTCCCGGGCGCTGGGCCTGCAGGCCCGCTCGATGGAGCTGCTCGCGGGCTTCGGCGTCGCCGAGGAGATCGAGCAGGTCTCGTACCGGCTGCGCGGGTCCAGCATCATGCGCGGTCATCGCTCTCTCGTCGACATGGCCTGGGAGCCGCCCGAGAGCCCATTCCCCCACACCTATGTCCTCCCGCAGGCGGGCCTCGAGGCGATCCTGCGCCGGCACCTCACCGAGGCAGGCGTGCAGATCGAGCGCGGCGTCGAGGCCACCGACGTCCGCAGCGGCCCGGACGGCGCGAGAGTCCGGACCACCGATGGCCATGAGCTCTCCGCGGACTGGGTCCTCGGGGCCGACGGGGCCCGCAGCAGCATCCGGGAGAGCGTCGGGATCCCCTTCCCCGATCGGGACACCGGGGAGACCTATTACCTGGCCGACGCGACCCTCGACCTTCCTCGTCGTCTCGGCGACGGGGCGATGTGGCTGGGGCCGCAGGGGCCGCTCATGCTGATGCGGCTGCCGGGTGATGATCGGCTGTGGCGGTTGTTCATCGACGTCAGCGACAGGGCGCGCGAGATCGCGCTGCCCGAGCCGGACGCCGACCTGCTCGGCCGGGAGCTCGAGCAGCGCGCCATGGCCGGGATCGTGGTGGACTCGGTGCAGTGGACGTCGATCTTCCGCACCCGGATCGGCCTGGCGGACTCCTACCGGTCGGGCCGGGCGCTTCTGGCCGGCGATGCCGCGCACGTGTTCCCCCCGTTCGGCGGGCAGGGCATGAATCTCGGCATCCAGGACGCCGTCGGCGCCGCATGGCGGCTGGCCAGCATCGTCCACGGTGCCGACGAGCAGCTGCTGGACGCCTACGAGCACGAGCGCAGACCGGTGGCGGCATCGGTGATCCGCGACGTGGAGTCACGGCGCCGGCTGTATGCGCTGCGCCACCCCGTGGCCCGGGCGGGACGGGATCTGCTGCTCGCGGCGGCGGGCCGCAGCCGGTCGGCGGCGCGCGCCGCCAGTGTGCAGAACGCGCAGCTGGCCATCAGCTACCGCGATCGCACCCCGGGCGGGGACCGGGGTCCGTCCCCGCGCCCCGGCGACCGGGCGCCGCACGCGATGCTCGGCGACGTCTCCCTGCATGAGCTGTTCGGGCCGGATCACGCCACCCTGCTGCTGTTCGGCGAGCACGCTGCCCCGCCGCGTCCTGACGGGCTGCGGATGCGGACGCTCGCCGTGGACGCGGGCACCGATCCGGACGGAATCGCCGCGCGCCGCTACGGTGTCGACCCCGGCGAGCGCGCGTGGGTGCTGGTGCGGCCCGACGGGCACGTCGAGGCCCGCGGCACCGGAACGCCGACCACTCTCACCGCTGGACGGGCACCAGCTTCCCCAGGGTCTCGTTGAGGGACTCCGCCGAGGACGGGTGGGTCCAGATCCCGCTGCTGAGCTGCGTCGCCGTGGTGCCGGTGCGCATCGCGAGCGCCACCAGGTTGATGACCTCCTGGGCGTCGACGTGCAGCAGCCGCGCCCCGAGGATCTGATCGGACCGCGCATCGACCACGAACATCACCAGGCCGCGGGGGTCGCCGACGGTCTTCGGGCGCGGCATCGCCTTGATCGAGGCGACCTTCTGCGTCGCGACCAGCACCTCGTGCCCGGCGGCGAGCGCCTCGTCGAGGGTGAGGCCGACGGCCGCCAGCGGCGGGGACAGGAAGGTCGTGGTGGGCACGGCGACGCGGTCGGTGGTGGTGCGCCGCCCGTCCCCCTGCAGCTGGGAGAGCACGATGCGGAAGTCGTCCAGGGACAGGTAGGTCTGCTGCGCCCCGCCGTGGACGTCGCCGATCGCATACACCCCCGGGGCGCTGGTGCGCAGGTGCTCGTCGACCACGATCGCCCCGCGGGCATCGACGTCGATCCCCGCTGTCTCGAGCCCGAGGTCCTCGGTGGCGGGGCGGCGACCGGTCGCCAGCAGCACCGCCTCGGCCTCCAGGCGCTGCTCGTCACCGTCGTGGCGCACCACGACGGTGGCGGCGTCGGGTCCGTCCTCGATCCGCTCGGCCGACGCCCCGTGCAGGATCTGCACACCGGCGTCCTCGAGCACGTCGGTCACCTCGGCGGCGACCTCCTCGTCCTCGCCGGGCAGCAGCCGCTCCCGGCGGTTCGCCACGGTCACCTCGGCCCCGAAGCCCGCGAACATCGAGGCGAACTCCAGGCCGACGGGCCCTGCGCCGATCACCACCAGGCGACCCGGCAGCGGGTCGACGTGCTGCAGCGAGGTGGAGTCGTGCACCCGTGGTGAGTCGATCCCCGCCAGCTCGGGACGGACCGGGGTGGCGCCGGTGTTCACCACGACCACGGGCGCGGTCACCGTGAGCGCGTCCTCGCCGCCGGTGACCTCGACGGTGCGCTCACCGGTGAAGCGGGCGCGGCCATCGATCAGGGTGACGGCGTCGAGGTCGGCAAGCATCGCGTGGTTGACCTCGCGCATCGATCTGACGACGGTGTCGCGGCGGCCGACGGAGCGGGCCCAGAACTGCTGGGCGTCGTCCTCCTCGCGGCGCTGTTCGGCGTCGTGGACGAGAGTCTTGGTGGGCACGCAGCCGATGTTGATGCAGGTGCCGCCGTGCATCTGGTCGAACTGCTCGACCATGGCCACGCGGGTGCCGGCGGCGCCGAGCGTGGCGGCGAGGGTCTTGCCGCCCTTGCCCCAGCCGATCACCAGGACGTCGACGGACAGCTCGGAGAGCGCGGACGAGGTCTGTGCAGTCATGCCTGCCACCGTAGCCTCGCGCCATGAACCGCCGACCCGCTGCAGGACCGGTCGAGCCGCGCCGCCGGACGCCGACCCGCAGCAGGACCGGTCGAGCCGCACCGGCGGACGCCGACCCGCAGCAGGACCGGTCGAGCCGCACCGGCGGACGCCGACCCGCAGCAGGACGGGTCGAGCTGCACCGGCGGACGTCGACCCGCGCCCGAGGAGGGCAGATCCCGGCGTTCCTTCCCGTCGACCGGCCGTACGTGGTGGACTGGGCCCATGACCAGTCCGCTCATCGAAGATCATGCCCTGCTCTCGGACCAGCGCGCCGCGGCTCTCGTGACCCGGGAGGGGGACATCGACTGGCTGTGCCTGCCGCGCTTCGACTCCGATGCGCTGTTCTGCTCGCTGCTCGGCGACGAGGAGAACGGGCACTGGTCGCTGCGGATCACGGACGGGGAGGTGGTCTCGCGCCGCTACCTGCCCGGCACGATGGTGGTGAGGACCGTGTGGCGCTCCCCGACCGGCATGGCGACGGTCACCGAGCTGATGCCGATCGCCGACGGGGACACCGAGATCACCGGGTCCCCCGATGCGACGCCCGTTCCCGTCCCGCCGGCGGACGGCACGTCGGCCGCCGGGGTCGGGCCCGAGGGATCCGGTACGCCTGGTGGTCCCCCCGGTTCAGCTCCCCATCCCGCACCCGGCAGCGCGTCCTCGCTCGCCGGGGACGTCGACGACCACGCCGATCTGATGCGCTCCGTGACCTGCACCGAGGGCGAGGTCGAGGTGGTCCAGGAGCTGAAGATCCGCTTCGAGTACGGCCAGGCCGTGCCGTGGGTCCGCCGCGGCGAGGACGCCTCCGGGGACCCGGTGCTGATCGCCGTCGCCGGCGGTGACGGACTCGCCCTGCACGGTCCCGCCCTCACCCCGAACGGCCGCTCCCATGAGGGGCGTCACCGGCTCTCGGCCGACAAGACGGCCACCTGGGTGCTCACCTGGTTCCCCTCCTGGCAGCAGCCTCCCGCCGCGCCCGACCCGGGCACCGCGCTCGATCGGACCGTCAACGAATGGGCCTCCTGGCTGGGGAACGTGCAGGTCGGTGCGGAGTACGCCGACCCCGTCTCGCGCTCCCTGCTGGTACTGCGGGCCCTCACCCATCGCCGCACCGGCGGCATCATCGCCGCCGCGACCACCAGCCTCCCGGAGGACTTCGGCGGGGTGCGCAACTGGGACTACCGCTTCTGCTGGCTGCGCGATGCGGCCCTCTCCCTGGAGGCCCTGCTCGCCCACGGCCATGTCGCCGCCGCCGACTCGTGGCGCCGCTGGCTGCTGCGCGCCATCGCCGGGGATCCCGAACGGCTGCAGATCATGTACTCGATCACCGGGGACCGGAACCTCCTGGAGCGCGAGCTCGAGCACCTCTCCGGCTACGAGGACTCGGTACCGGTGCGGATCGGCAACGGAGCCGCCGACCAGTACCAGGCCGACGTCGTCGGCGAAGTGATGATCGCGCTCGCGGCCATGCGCGAGGCCGGATTGGAGGAGACCGTCTGGTCCTGGCCGCTGCAGAAGGCGCTGGTGCGCTACACCGTGGACCGCATCGACGAGCCCGACCAGGGCATCTGGGAGATGCGCGGCGATCCCGCCTTCTTCACCCACGGCCGGGTGATGGTCTGGGCGACCTTCGACCGCGCGATCAGCGGCGTCGAGGACCACGACCTGCCCGCCTCCTCCGAGGACCTCGCTCTCTGGAAACGCCTGCGGGACCAGGTGCGCGAGGAGGTCATGACGCGCGGCGTCAGCGAGGAGGGTGCGTTCACCCAGACCTACGGCAGCACCGAGGTCGACGCCTCCCTCCTGCAGATCCCGCACACCGGATTCCTCCCGGCCGACGACCCGCACATGCTCGCCACGGTCGCGCGGATCGAACAGGAGCTGAGCACCCAGGACGGTCTGATCCTGCGCTACCGCACCCAGGGCCAGGACGGGCTGCCGGGCGATGAGCACCCCTTCCTGGTGTGCTGCTTCTGGCTGGTCGAGCAGTACGCCGCCTCCGGGCGCCGCGACGAGGCCGAGGCGCTGATGGACCAGCTGCTGAACTGCGCGAACGACCTGGGCCTGCTGGCCGAGGAGTTCGACAGCGGCGCCGGGCGGATGGCCGGGAACTTCCCGCAGGCCTTCAGCCACCTGGGCCTGATCCGCGCCGTCGACTCCCTCGCCGCCGTGACGGCCTGAGGAGGAGCGGCCGCGCCCGATCGGCCCGAGCGGCCGAGCCCGGTCGGACCGAGCGGCCGCGCCCAGTCAGATCGAGCGGCGGCGCCCGGTCAGATCGAGCGGCCGCACTCGGTCGGACCGAGCGGTCGCGGTCCTCTCGTCGGATCCGGCCCCCAGGTGCAGACTGGGAGGGACCCCGTCACCGCAGGAGGAACCCATGGCCGGCCCGTCCGCTCTCCCCGAGATCACCGATCAGCGCATCTCCGACCTGCTGGAGCGCGTGCCGCGCAGCTCCTTCGTCGACGGTGCCTTTCTGGGTGGGAACCCGTCGCTCCCGGTGCTCGATCCCGCGGCTGGCACCGCGCTGACCACCGTGGTCGACGCGGACGCCACCACCGTCGGCGCCCGGGCGCTGGACGCCGCCGTCGCCGCGCAGGACGACTGGGCGGCGACCCTCCCCCGCGAGCGCTCGGACATCCTGCGCCGCGCCTACGAGCTGTGCCACGAGCGGGCCGACGATCTCGCCCTGGCCATGACCCTCGAGATGGGCAAGCCGTTGGCAGAGGCCTACGGCGAGGTCACCTACGGTGCGGAGTTCCTGCGCTGGTTCAGCGAGGAGGCGGTGCGCCAGCCCGGGCGCTTCCGCCATGCCCCGTCGGCCGAGGCCGCCGTCCTCACCGTGCCCCACCCTGTCGGCCCGACACTGCTGATCACGCCGTGGAACTTCCCGCTGTCGATGGGCACGCGCAAGATCGGCCCAGCCCTCGCGGCCGGCTGCACCGTCGTGCTCAAGCCCGCCCAGAAGACCCCGCTGACCTCCCTGCTGCTGATGGAGATCCTGGCCGAGGCCGGGGTGCCCGCCGGGGTGGTCAACTGCGTGGTGACCTCCGATTCGAAGGCCCTGAGCTCCACGCTGATGGCCGATCCGCGGCTGCGGAAGGTCTCCTTCACCGGCTCCACCGGCGTGGGCAGGACCCTGCTGTCGCAGGCCTCCGAGCACGTGCTGAAGTCCTCGATGGAGCTGGGCGGCAACGCCCCCTTCCTGGTGCTGCCCTCGGCGGACGTCGAGGTCGCCGTGACCGCGGCGATGCTCGGGAAGTACCGCAACAACGGCGAGGCGTGCACCGCCGCGAACCGCTTCTACGTCCACGCCTCCGTCGCCGAGGACTTCACGCGGCGCCTGGTGGAGGAGACCGAGAAGCTCGTGGTCGGCCCCGGCACCGAGGCGGACACCACCCTCGGACCGCTGATCGACGAGGCCGGCCTCGCCAAGGTCGAGGACCTCGTCGCGGACGCCCTCGAGCGGGGCGCGAGGGTCCTCACCGGTGGGAAGCGCCTGGACCGGGAGGGCTTCTTCTACGCCCCGACGGTCCTGGCCGATGTGCCGCGCGAGGCCCGCGTGAACCGCGAGGAGATCTTCGGACCGGTCGCGCCGATCATCGTGCTCGACGACGTCGACGAGATGGTCGCCGCCGCCAACGACACGGAGTTCGGGCTGATGGCCTACGCGATGGGCGAGAACCTCACCGAGACCGCGGACGTCGCCGGCCGGATCGAGTCCGGCATGGTCGCGGTGAACGTGGGCGTCGCCTCGGACCCGTCGGCCCCCTTCGGCGGCGTCAAGGAATCGGGCCTGGGCCGCGAGGGCTCCCACGAAGGGCTCGCCGAGTTCCTCGAGACCACCTACGTGCGCCTGCCGCTGTGAGCGTCGACGCAGGGAGGCTGGCGCGCTGCATGCCCGTCGACGTGCCGCATCTGGCGAGGATCCGCTCCGCGAGAGATGTGGATGCTCGAACGCGGCATCGAGCAATGGGCGCCCGGCTCCCAGACCCGGATGGAAATCCTCGCGCAGGTCGACCGAGGCGAATGGTTCCGCCTGGTCGGGAACGGATCACGGGCCGACGGCGGTGAGTCCTCGAGCGGCGACGAGCTGCTCGCCGCCGTCCGGCTGCTCGATACGGACCCCGACTTCTGGGACGACGACGTCGCCTCGGCGCTGTACGTGCATGGGCTGATGGTCGATCTCCCCGCCGCCGGACGTCGGCTCGGGGAGCAGGTGCTCGAACTGGCCGCTGCGGAGGGCCGCCGACGCGGCCGTGACCTGCTGCGTCTGGACTGCGCTCCCCACCTGGTGGCGTACTACTGCCGACTCGGCTTCACCTCGATGCGGCGCAAGGAGTTCCCGGACTTCACCACCGTGCTCCTGGAGCGTCCGCTGCGCCCCACGACCACCGCATAGGCTCACGGCATGGCACGCACCATCTACCTCACCGGCGAGTCCAAGGCGCCCAGCAACAATCCGATCACGGAGCAATGGGGGCTGTTCTTCATCGGCCTCATCGTCGATACTGAGACCCACGTCATCGAGAAGGTGGACTGCACCGCCACTCTGACGCTCACCGTCGAGTTCGTCCGCGAGCTGCTGGTGGGGCGTTCCCTCCTCGAGGACGACTCCCTGGTGGAGTCGATCACCGACAGGTACCACGGGTCCTCGCAGAGGGCGCTCGCCACGGCAGTGCGCAACGCCGCTGCGAAGTACCGCGACTTGTCGGCCGGCCCCACCGCATAACGTCATCCCCGCGCCGTCTGCCCGGAACCTCACCGAACCGGATCCCGTCGGAAGCACCACAGCACGCCTCGACCGAGGCGCCGCTGGTGAGTGCTTCCGATTTTTTTGTGTCCGGCGGCGCGTCCGTCCCCTCCTCGAGGAGCTCTTCCCGTGATCACCAACGGCCTGCTCATGCTCGGCGTCCTGCTGGGACTGTCGTGCGTGCTGATCGTGCTCGAGCGCACGACCGGCTGGAAACTGTTCAAGTTCGTGCCCGGCATGGTGCTGATGTACCTGGCGTGCGCGGCCCTCAACTCGCTCGGCGTGTTCGGCGAGGACGACTCCACCCGTGCGCCCGTGGCCGCCGTCAAGGACGTCCTGCTGCCGGCGATGATCCTGCTGTTCCTGTTCGGCTGCGACGTCCGCAAGATCATCCGCCTCGGCCCCAAGCTGCTGCTGACCTACTGCGTCGCCGCGGGTTCGCTGTTCATCGGCATGATCGTGGTGGTGACGATCTTCCAGGCGGCGCTGCACGACGAGGCCTGGAAGGTGTTCGGCGCCCTGCTGGCCTCCTGGACCGGCGGCAGCGCCAACATGGTCGCCGTGCAGGACATCCTGCAGGCGCCGGAGTCGATCTTCGGCTACGCCCTGATCACCGACACGATCATGTACTCGGTGTGGCTGATGGCGATGTTCGCCGCCGTCGCCTCCTCGCCCCGCTTCAACCGGTGGACCAAGGCGGACACGTCCTACCTCGACGCCCATGTCGGCGCCTTCGACGAGGAGGAGCGGCCGATCACGATCGCCTCGCTCGCGATCGTCGTGTTCGGCTCGCTGTTCGCCTCGACCGTCGCCGGGTGGGTGGGCACCCTGCTCCCCGAGTGGGGCACCGTCGTCAATGCCACGACCTGGACGATCCTCATCGTCTCCGTGCTGGGCCTGATCGTCGCCGTCACCCCGCTGGGGAAGACCGCCGGCTCCGTCGAGGTGGCCACCCTGATGCTGTTCGTGGTGATCGGGCAGATCGCCTCGGGCTCTGACTTCTCCGCGCTCACCCAGGCCCCGCTGTACCTGCTGATCGGCGTGCTGGTGCTGCTGGTCCACATCATCATCATGCTCATCTACGCGAAGATCGCGAAGGTCGAGCTGTTCTCGCTGGCCGTCGCCTCCACCGCGAACATCGGCGGTGTCGCCTCGGCGCCCGTGGTCGCCGCCGCCTACAACCGCCAGCTGGTGCCCGTCGGGGTGCTGATGGCGCTGATCGGGTCCTTCGCCGGCACCTTCCTCGGGCTCGCCGCCGCGAAGATCATGTCGGTCCTGTGAGCGAGCGCGTCACGAAGCCGGAGACCTCCGCCCTGCGAGAGGCGGCACGAGAACCGATGACCGTGGTGGCGGTGCGCGCGCACCGGCACCGGGCGCCGCTGCTGAGGCCGTTCGTCACCGCCGCCCGGCGCACCGAGGCGGTGGAGTACGTGGTGGCCGAGGTGGAGCTCGCCGACGGCACCGTCGGTCAGGGCAGCGCGGCGGAGACCGTCGCGGTCACCGGCGAATCGGCCGGGACGATCGCGGCCGCGCTGACCGGTCCGCTGCGCCGGGCGGTCGACGGGACCGACGGAACGGTCCTCGAGCTCTCCGCGCGGATCGCCGGGGCGCTCGACGGCGCGACCAGCGCGCAGGCCGCGCTCGAGGTCGCCGTGCACGACGCCTGGGCCCGCCGTCTCGACGCTCCCCTGGTGGAGCTCCTGGGCGGCCGGGTCGGCGACGGGCTGATGAACGACATGACCATCTCGCTGGAGGATCCGGAGGTGATGGCGGCGCACGCCCGCGATGCCGTCGCCGGTGGCGAGCAGATCCTGAAGATCAAGCTCGGCCGCGACATCGACGAGGACCGCCGACGCCTGGCCGCCGTGGTCGAGGCCGCCCCCGACGCCCGGCTGCGACTGGATGCCAACCAGGGCTGGGAGCCGGAGCAGGCGATCGACATCATCACCGGCTTCATCGCCGACGGCCTGCCGCTGGACCTGGTCGAGCAGCCGGTCGCCGCGGCGAACATCGAGGGCCTGGCCCGGGTCTCCGCCGCGGTGGAGGTGCCGATCATGGCCGACGAATCCGTCTGGGACACCGCCGATGCCCGGCGCCTGGTCGAGGCCGACGCGGTGGATCTGCTGAACATCAAGCTCGCCAAGACCGGCGGGCTGCGCGGGGCCCTGGCCATCGCGGACGTGGCCCTGGAGGCGGGGGTGGAGTGCATGGTCGGCGCCATGATGGAGCCGCGCATCTCGATCACCGCCGCAGCGCATCTGGCGATCGCCCATCCCGCGATCACGATGATCGATCTGGATCCGCCGGCCTGGTTCGCCTCCGACGTGCCCGCCGGCGGGTACGGGCAGGACAGCGGCTGGTTGAGCCTGACCGGCGGGCCGGGTCTCGGGCTCGATCGACTCGAGGCCGACGTCGACCCGTCCGACCCGATCGGAGATGATCGATGACACCTCCCGCACCCGTCGGCCGGTCCCGACCGACGGGTCCGCACTCGAACGGATCCGCGCTCGATCGCCGCCGTGCAGGTCAACGCCTCGCACTCCGGCTCACCACTGACCCGCTCCGGCGGGAACCCGTCGAAGGAGACAAAATGTCCACGCACTCCCCCCCCCCCCGACCGACCCGCCGCGACGGGCTGCGCCTCGCCGCCGCCGGCACTGCCGGCCTCGCCGTCGCGGGCCTGGCCTCGCTCGCCCCGGCGAGCGCCGTCGGACCTGCCGATCTGCCCGCCGACCGCCCCGGTCCCCGGCCCGAGCCGGGCGTCGGCCTCACGCCGGGCGGCGTCGCCCACGTCGCCGTCACGGCCACCACCTTGTGGGTGGACCCGCGCACGAACCGTCCCGGGATCGACGACCCCTCGCTGACCAATCCCGTCGACCTCGACGCGTGGAACGCGAACATGGAAGACACCGAGACCCGGCGCTGGCTGACCG
This sequence comes from Brachybacterium sp. P6-10-X1, assembly GCF_001969445.1. Lineage (NCBI taxonomy): Bacteria > Bacillati > Actinomycetota > Actinomycetes > Micrococcales > Dermabacteraceae > Brachybacterium > Brachybacterium sp. P6-10-X1. The sequence goes on along the minus strand of NZ_CP017297.1, from coordinate 3,468,317 downwards.
GCGAGCTCGAGTCGCAGGCCGTCCTCGGCAGCGAGGTGATCGTCGACGAGATCGACGGCGACTGGGCGCACATCGTCGTCACCGCGCAGGGCACCCCGCGCGACCCGCGCGGCTACCCCGGCTGGGTGCCGACGATCCATCTGGTGGTCGACGACGGCTTCGCCGACCACGTCGCCTCGGCCCCGACCGCGACGGTCACCGCGCTGACCAGCACGCTGACCGGCACCCCGTCGGGCAACCATCCCGGGATCGACGTCTCCTTCGACACGATCCTGCCGGTCCTCGGCCGCACCGCGCAGGCCGTGCAGGTGGCCGTGCCCGGCGGCGATCGCGCCTACCTGCCGGCCCCCGACGTGGTGGTGCGCGAGCACGGTGAGCGGCCTCCGCTGCCCACGGTCGAGGACATCGTCGCCACCGGCGAGCGGTTCCTGGGCCTGCGGTACCTGTGGGCCGGGGTGAGCGCCTACGGCTTCGACTGCTCCGGGTACACCTACACGCTGTTCCACCACCACGGCATCGCCATCGACCGCGATGCCGGGGACCAGATGAACCACTCGGGTCTGCAGCCGGTGGAGCGGGAGGACATCCAGCGCGGCGACCTGGTGTTCTTCGCGACCGAGCCGGGCGGGGACTCCATCCGCCACGTCGCGCTCTACCTCGGCGACGACCAGATCATGCAGGCGCCGAACGCGGCCCGCAGCGTCGAGATCATGTCGCTGACCGAGTACGACCCGACCGGCGAGTACGCCGGGGCGCGCCGGGTGCAGCTGGCCGGCTGAGCAGGGTCCGGACCGGACGGGGCGACAGCGGCCTGGCCGGCCGGGCGCGGTCGTGCAAGGCCCGACGTCAGCGGCTCAGATCGGGACACAGCTCGCGCACCACCCGGAGGATCCGCACGTCGGCATCCTCCGGGTCGAGCCCTGCCGTCATCACGGCCAGGAATCGCACGTCCGGGGAGTCCGGGTCGTCGAGGAAGGCGACGTCGTGCCGGTAGCCGTCGACCCAGCCCGACTTCGACCCCCAAGGGACGCCCTCGCGCAGGGCTCGGGCGATCACCGGGATCTGCTGGGCCCGCAGCGCGGTGCGGGCCAGGCCGCGGGACGAGGGCGAGAGCTCGGCCGTCGGCCGCACGAGCGCACGCATCGTGCGGGCGAGATCGGCGGCGCTGGTCTCGTTGGTCGCCCCGGCCGCGAGCGCGCTCGCGTCCCCGATCATCCGTTCCACCCGCGTCGACGTGAGGCCCAGCTCCGTGATCGCATCGGCCACCGCGTCCAGGCCGATCAGCTCGATCACGTGGTCGGTGGCCTCGTTGCTGGAGCGGTCGATCATGCGCGTCAGCAGCTCCCGGACACGGACCGAGTCCCCGTCGGCCGGATGCGTGGGGTCGAGGTGGTCGCCGCCGAGGGTGAACGGAGCACTGCCGGCACCGAGGAAGGTGCGGGTGGCCGGGACGCTCTCGTCGAGGTCGAGGGAGCCGGCGTCGGCGGCCCGCAGCGCCGCCAGCAGCACGTGGAGCTTGATGGTGCTGGCGGCGTAGTACGGGCGGTCCGCGTCGTCGGCGGCCAGCACCGCGCCCTCCGCATCGAGCAGGCAGGCGGAGACGGCGACGTGATCGGGCGCGGCAGCGGTGGGGATCGGCATGTCTCGACCCTACGGCGCGAGCCGAGGCGCGGCGCCGCTCCCGAGCAGGTGCCGGGCCCTGTCCTCGACGCGATGGTGCGCTGTGCTCCCGTTCCTGGAAGCACAGCGCACAAGAGGATGCGTCAGACCATGGCCTGAGCGTCGAGGACGGAGAGCCCTCCCGGTCGCCGTTCTCTCACCTCGCGGTGGCCGGGTCGCCACCTGGCCGGGTCGCGACGAGGCCGTCGCTCACCCGATGTCCACCACGTGCTTGCCGCGTGCCCCGCCGGCCGCCAGGGCATGATGGGCGACGGCGATGTCCTCCAGGGGATGGACCGTATCGACCACTGGGCGCAGGTCCCAGCTGTCGACGAGGCGGGTCAGCTCCGCGAGCAGGTCGCTGCGGGGATCGCCGCGGAAGAACCGCACGCGGCGTGCGCCGTGGCGGACCGATGTCGCGAGGTAGGCGATGCTCGGCGCGAGGCGTGCGACGTCGAGGCCGACGGCGACCATCCGTCCCCCCGGGGCGAGCAGGCGCCGGTAGCGGCGGTGCTCGGTCCCGGCGGTGTCGAGGACGACGTCGAAGCGCCCCAGCTCCTCGGGCTGCGTCGTGCGGTAGTCGAAGACCTCGTCGGCCCCGAGGGATCGCACGAAGTCGAGGTTCTTCGCCCCGGCGAGCCCGGTGACGTGCGCGCCGAACAGGTGTCCGATCTGCACGGCGAGGCTCCCGACCCCGCCGCTCGCGCCTCGTACCAGCAGCCGCTCCCCCGGCTTGAGGCCGGCATGGTCACGCAGCGCGGTGATCGCCGTCGTGCCGCCGGCGATGAGGGACACGGACTCGACGGCGCTGAGGCCGCTCGGTGCGTGCGCGATCTTGTCGGGACGCACGAGGGCGTACTGCGCCGTCGCCCCCGACTCGATCTCCTCGACGGTTCCCCACACCCGGTCCCCCACCGTCACCGTCGTGACGTCGGCGCCGAGGGCGGCGACCTCTCCGACGAGGTCGATGCCGAGCTTCCTCGGGAATCTGCGGCCTGTGAGCAGGCGCAGCGTCCCGGCACGGACGGCGAGCTCGCCGCCGTTGATGCTCGAGGCGCGGACCCGCACGAGCACCTCCCCGGCGGAGGGCTCCGGCACCGGGACCTCTCCGACGTAGAGCACCTCCGGCCCTCCGTAGCTGTCGTACAGCGCGGCCCGCATGGTCTGTGTGGTCTGTGTGGTCTGTGTGGTCTGCGTGGTCTGCATGGGTGTCCTCGTCCTTCGTGAGCAGCTCTCGTGACGGCACCCGGCGCGCCGCCTCATCGCCACAACCCCGGAAGTGAACGCGCTCTTCCACTTCCGTCTAGAGTGAGAGTCATGCAGGAGGATCACTCGCAGATCGTCGAGGCGCCCGCGCTGCGCTCCGATGCCCGTGAGAACCGGGATCTCCTGATCATCGCTGCCCGAGAGCTGTTCACGATCCGCGGCATCGACGTGCCGCTCGGCGCGATCGCCCGACGGGCCGGGGTGAGCCCGGCGACGCTGTACCGTCGCTTCCCCACCCGCCACGAGCTCGTCGCGGATGTCTTCGCCGAACAGCTCGCCGAGTGCGATGCGGTCCTCGCCCGCGCCGTGGCCGACGAGGATCCCTGGCGGGGGCTGGTGCGGCTGCTGAGCACCGTGACCGAGATGCAGGCCCGCAGCCGGGGCTTCAGCGCCGCGTTCCTGGCGCGCTACCCGGGCGCAGTGGACGTGGAGGGGGCGCGCACCCGCGCCGAAGAGGGACTGGCCGAGCTGGTGCAGCGGGCGAAGGATGTCGGCACCCTGCGGCCGGACTTCGACCCCAGCGACGTCTATCTGCTGCTGCTCGCCGTGGATCCTCTCGCAGCGCAGCCGGCATCGACGGCGGTGGCGGCTGCGCGACGCCTGGTGGCCTACGTGCTCCAGGCCGCGCGCGCCGGGCACACCGCTCCGCTGCCCCCGCCTGCGCCCCTGGAGCTGTCGGTGCTGCACGGGGACCCGAGTCGGTGAATCCTGGGCGGCGGACCTCGGGCGATGAGACCTGGGCGGTGGATCACGGCCGGTGAGGCGAACTCGCGCGACACCACCTCACGAACGCGATTGCGCGCTGTACTTCCACGAACGGAAGCACAGCGCGCAATCGCATGTGTCGGATGCCCGCAGTGCGGTGGCGAGCGAGGCCCTCGCGCGGCAGGTCCGCCACGCGCCGCCGAGGCCCTGTCGCAGGGCCCGACGGGGATCAGGCGCCCTGGTGGGCGATCATGTCGTCGGGGTTGCCGCCGCGACGCCCCTCGGCGCCCTTGTGCAGGGCGGTGATCTGGGCGACCTCGTCGTCGGTGAGCTCGACCTCGAGGGAGGCGAGGTTGGAGGCGATGCGCTTCGGGGTCACGGACTTCGGGATCACCACGTTGCCCAGCGCCAGGTTCCAGGCGATGACGACCTGGGCGATGTCGGCACCATGGGCATCGGCGATCTTCTTGATGACCGGGTCCTCGAGCTCGCCGCCACCCTGGCCGAGCGGGGACCAGGACTCGGTGACGATGTTCTTCGAGGCATGGAACTCGCGCAGCTCGGGCTGGTTGAAGTAGGGGTGCAGCTCGATCTGGTTGAGCACGGGCAGCACACCGGTCTCGGCCTCGAGCTTCTCGAGGTCCTCGATGCGGAAGTTCGAGACGCCGATGGACCGGATGCGGCCCTGCTCCTGCAGCTCGATGAGGGTCTTCCAGGTCTCCACGGCGAGGCCCTTCGAGGGTGCCGGCCAGTGGATCAGGTAGAGGTCGAGCTGCTCGAGGCCGAGGTCGGCCATGGTGCCGTCGAAGGACGCGAGGGTCTTGTCGCGGCCCTGGTCCTGGTTGGGGACCTTGGAGGTCACGAACACGTCGTCGCGGGTCAGGCCCGCTGTCTTCAGGGCGGTGCCGACGCCGGCCTCGTTGTTGTAGCCCCGTGCGGTGTCGATGTGGCGGTAGCCGGCCTCGAGGGCCTGGACGACCACATCGGCGGCGACCTCGTTCTCGACCTGCCACACGCCGTAGCCGAGCTGCGGGATGGAACGACCGTCGTGGAAGGTGATGGACGGAGAGGCGGGCATGATGCTCCTCGGGATCGGGGTGCGGCGGGACGCCGCGAACGGGCTCCCCCAGGGTAACGCTTTCCTCCTCGGCGCGACCAGGGCGTTCACCCAGAGCTGGAGACCACGTGGCCACGGCCGGGCCGCGGACGCTGTCAGTGCGACTCGCGCCCCACCTCGGAGCCGCTCGCGCCGACGAGGAAGTCGAGGTCGGCGCCGGTGTCGGCCTGCTGGACATGGTCGACGTACAGCCGCTCCCACCCCCGCGCCGGCGCGGCGAACGCCTCGGTCATCGCGGAGGACGGCTCGCGCGCCGCCAGCTCCTGGTCGCCGAGCTCCACGTCCAGACGCCGCCCGGCAACGTCCAGCACGATCCAGTCGCCCGTGCGCACCAGACCGAGCGGTCCGCCCGCAGCGGCTTCCGGCGCGACGTGGAGGATCACGGTGCCGTAGGCGGTGCCGGACATGCGACCGTCGCAGATGCGCACCATGTCCCGCACGCCCTGCTCGAGCAGCTTGGTGGGCAGCGGCATGTTGGCGACCTCGGGCATGCCCGGATAGCCCTTGGGGCCGCAGCCTCGCAGGATCATGACGGAGTCTGCGTCGACCTCGAGCTCGGGATCGTCGATCCGAGCACGGAAGTCCTCGATGCTGTCGAAGACGAGCGCCCTGCCGCGGTGCTGGAGCAGCTCACCGGTGGCGGCGGCGGGTTTGATGATGGCGCCGTCGGGCGCGAGGTTGCCGCGCAGCAGGGCGATGCCGGCGTCGTCCTGGACCGGGCGCTCCCGCACGGAGATCACCTCAGGATCGAAGATCTCCGCATCCTCGAGGTGGTCCACGAGCGGCTTCCCCGTGATGGTCAGCGCCTCCGGGTCCAGCAGGTCCTCGACCTGCCGCAGCACGGCCAGCAGGCCACCGGCGCGGAAGAGGTCCTCCATGAGGTGGCGACCGGCGGGCTGGAGGTCCACCAGCAGTGGCACATGGGAGCCGATGCGGTCGAAATCCTCCACCGTGAGGTCGATGCCGAGGCGACCGGCGATCGCGAGCAGGTGCACCACGGCGTTGGTCGACCCGCCGATCGCGCCGAGCGCGACGATCGCGTTGTGGAAGGAGCCCTTGGTGAGGAAGGCCGAGGGGGTGCGGCCGTCCTTCACCAGGTCCACGGCGAGACGACCGGTGAGCTGGGCGGCCTCGCTGAGGCGGGCATCGGAGGCGGGGGTGCCCGCGATCCCGGGCACGATGGTCCCGAGCGCCTCGGCGACCAGCGCCATCGTCGACGCGGTGCCCATGGTGTTGCAGTGGCCCGCACTGCGGACCATCGCGGACTCGGAGCGGGTGAAGTCCTCCTGCGAGAGCGTCCCGGCGCGCACCTCCTCGCTGAGCTTCCACACGCCGGTGCCGCAGCCCAGCGGGGCGCCGCGGAAGGTGCCGCTCTGCATCGGTCCGCCCGGGACGACGACGGCGGGGATGTCGACGCTGGCGGCGGCCATGAGCAGGGAGGGGATGGTCTTGTCGCAGCCGCCGAGGAGCACCACGCCGTCGACGGGGTTGGCGCGCAGCATCTCCTCGGTGCTCATCGCTGCCATGTTCCGCCAGAGCATCGCGGTGGGGCGCACATTGGTCTCGCCGAGGGAGACCACCGGCAGCTCCTGCGGCACGCCGCCGGCCTCGAGGATCCCGTTCTTCACGAACTGGGCGATGCCGGTCAGATGCGCATTGCAGGGGGTGAGGTCGCTGGCGGTGTTGGCGATCGCGATCTGGGGTCGGCCGCGGAAGGCGTCGTCGGGCACCCCGCGACGCATCCAGGCGCGGTGGATGTAGGCGTTGCGGTCCTCGCCCGCGTACCACTGGCTGCTGCGGAGCTCCATTGCTGATTCCATTTCCCGTCGCGGCGGTCTACTGTGTGGACCGCTCGCATGCTACGTCACCTCGAGCGCTCTGGATCGAAGAGTCCGCAGGTGAGACCCACCCCGACAGGAGCTGCCCCGATGCGTGCCCTGGTGATCACCGGCCCCGGAGAGGCCGCTGTGGAAGACGTCGCCGCGCCGGTCGCCGCGCCCGGTGAGGTGGTGGTCGACGTCCAGCGCGCGGGGGTCTGCGGCACCGATCTCGAGTTCCTCACCGGGAACATGGCCTACCTCCACTCCGGCCACGCCCGCTACCCGATGCGCATCGGGCACGAGTGGATGGGCACGGTCTCCCAGGTCGGCGCGGGCGTGGATCGGCGATGGATCGGACGACGGGTCATGGGCGACACCATGCTGGGCTGCGGGCACTGCCGACGCTGCCTGCGCGGCCACCAGCACGTGTGCGAGGACCGCCAGGAGGTGGGGATCCGCGGCGGTCGCCACGGGGCACTGGCCGAGCAGCTCACCGTGCCCGCCGCCTCGCTGCACGTCCTGCCCGATCGGCTCGACCCGACTCTCGGCGCCCTCGTCGAGCCGGGCGGCAACGCGCTGCGCGCGGTCCAGGCCGCTGCCCTCTCCCCCGGGGACCGTGTGCTGATCCTGGGGCCGGGCACGATCGGCCTGCTGTGCGCGCTGTTCGCCCGCGCGGCCGGCGCGGAGGTGCATCTGCTGGGACTGCCCGGGCCGGCCCTGGAGTTCGCCCGCTCTCAGGGATTCGAGCACGTGTGGGACGAGACCACGCTGCCCGAGGCGCCGCTGGATGAGATCATCGACGCCGCGACGTCCGCGGAGCTGCCGCCCTGGGCGCTCTCCCGCGTCGAGCCGGGCGGGCGCGTGGTGCTGATCGGACTGGCCGACGACCCCAGTCGCATCGACACCCGCGACCTCGTGCTCGGTGATCTCACCGTCACCGGGGTGCTCAGCGCCTCCCCCGCGCTCGAGGAGACCATCGCCGCCTACGCCGACGGTTCCGTCGACCCCCGCGCGCTGGTCGCGGCCACCATCGGGCTGGACGAGGTGGCGGCCGTGCTCGCGGGGACGCGTCCGTACGGTGCCGGCGAAGGGCCCAAGATCCACATCGACCCCAGGTCGGCCTGATCCGCGACCTGGCAAGGGCTCCGCACACGCATCGTCCGGTGACCAGATCGCCCGTTCCGCACCGGGCGTCCGTGATCGCTGACCAACCCCGGGCGCGGCGGCTCAGTCCGCGCCGGTCCCCAGCGAGAACGGGCGGCTGCTGGGGTCGGATTCCAGCCAGCGGGCGATCCGCATCGGCCGGACGTCGTAGGCGTCCAGGGCCGCCAGCGACAACCAGGCCGTGCCCGCCTGGCCCGGATCGGGTTCGGTGCCCCTCCCGGGCTCCTCCCCCTCCGCGAGGCCGCACCAGTAGGCGACGTTGACCTGGTGGAAGGGCGGGATCGGAGCATCGTCCACCATGCGCGTATCCATCATGGTCTCGAACAGGCACGCCGCCTGGTGCACCTCGATCTGCGCACCGATCTCCTCGCGGCATTCGCGGATCAGGGCCGCGACCTGGTCCTCGCCGTGCTCCTGGCCGCCGCCGGGCAGGGCGAACAGCGTGCTGCCGTCGGGGCCGATGTAGCGGTTCATGAGCACGTGGCCGTCGCGGACGATCAGTGCCTTCACCGCCAGCCGCGGCGTGTTCATGCGCGCTTCTCCTCGGTGTCGTCGGCGTCCGGCCCGGGAGCGGCCGGGCCGCGGCGGAGCTGGGCCTCGGCGCGCTCGCGCAGGTCGGCCTCGTCGGCCGCCTCCAGCAGATCGGCGACCGCCGCCCCGTCGCGCAGCAGACCCATCAGGCGCTGCAGGGCGGCGAGGTGCTCGCGGGCGTTGCTGAGCAGAGGCATCGCCACCAGGCGGGCGTCGACGGTGTCGCCGGTCCCGCCCATCTCCCCGAAAGGGACCGGGTGGGCGAGGCTCGCGAGCGCCAGGCCCGGGATGAGCACGTGCTCGGGGTCGGCGTGCGGGATCGCGGTGGGGACGGGGGTGGGCAGACCTGTGGGATAACGCTGCTCGCGCGCCTGCAGGGCCTCGGGGAAGTCGAGGGTGACGGCGCCGGCATCGAGCAGGTGGCCGGACAGCGCGCGGAGCACATCAGCGGAGTCGGTGACGTCCAGGCGGGCGACGACGACGGTCAGCGCGAGGGGGACGGGTTCTCCCGCGCCCTCACGGTGGTCGTCATCGTGCTCTCGCTCATCTGAGCTCATGGGGCCTCCTGGTCGCTGCCACATTCTGGCACTGCGGCCGTCCGAGACCTCGCACCCCGCGCCGAGTCCGCGACGGAGCGGCGGCAGGCCGCCCGAACGGCGTCGCGCCCGTGCGGTCACGCCCTCCCGGACAGCAGCGCCTCGAAACGCCCGGTGAGCTCGAGGTCCAGCGGCAGCTCGGCGTCGTCGAGGTGGGTGATCGGGGCGGCCAGACGGGTCGAGGACAGCAGCCAGGCCCCGTCGGATCCGGTGACGTCCGCCACCGTCATGAGCTGCTCGCGCACCTCGTGGCCCTCGTCCTGCAGTGCGGTGAACAGGGTGGTCACGCAGGTGCCGGGCAGCACCCCGGCGCTGACGGGGGTGGTGAGGAAGGTGTCACCACGGCGCACCAGCAGCGTCGACGTCGGCCCTTCGAGCGCATAGCCGTCGCTCGCGACGAACAGGGCGTCCTGGGCGCCGCGGCGCTTCGCCTCGCGAACGGCGGCCATGTTCACGGCATAGCTGAGGGTCTTCGCGCCGGGCAGCAGCCAGGGGCTGGTCTCCGGGGTGGTCGTGGACAGGCCGCGGTCCAGGGCGGCCACGCGGATCCCGCGGCGGTACGGGGCCCAGTCGTCGGAGACGTGGGCATCGATCCAGCAGGTGGGGGTGCCGGCGCCCTCGACGCCCCGGGTGTACATCACGCGGACGGTCAGCTCCGGGACGTCGGCATGGGCCTCGATCGCGGCGTCGATCGCGGCGAGGAGCGTCTCCTGGTGGGGTGCGGGCAGCTGGAGCAGGGAGGCGCTGCGGGCGAGCCGCGCCAGGTGGGGGCCGACGTTGATGGGCGTGCCGTCGAAGACGCCGACGGTCTCGAAGATGCCGTCGCCGCGGGTGGCGACCAGGTCGGTGATCGACAGCTGCGGCACAGCGGGATCGGCGAGGCGGAAGGGGGCGCTGCCGTCGCTCGGGGCGCCGGCCGCCCCGGGGACGAGGACGAGAACCGGTGCGGGGGTGTCCGTGCTGGACGAGGTCATGGCGCGCCTCCTGGTCGTGGCCTCTCCGGGTCGAGGTGGCCGGGTGTCCAGGGTAGACCCGACGCCACGGCGCCCGATGACGCGGTGGCCCGATGACGCGGTGGCGCGGGGACGCTCCGGCACGACGCACCTCCGGACGCTGCGGCGCCGAGGCGGCGCACCTCAGGAACGACCGATGTCCTGACCGATCGTGGCGGCGCTGGTGACGGGGCCGGTCCCGGCCGCGGGGGACACCTCCTCGAGCATCGCCAGGAGCTGATCGAGCAGGCTCGGGTCGCCCTCGTCACCGCTGCCTTCGATGCGTTCCGACGGGGCGAAGCCCTCGCCGAGGGTCTCCGCGTCGGCCGTGCCCAGCATCCCGGTCGGGCCACCGGTCGCGGGGGACGCGCCTGCCGTCACCTCGGATCCCGCGCCGGTCTCAACTCCCGCATCGGCGCCGCCGCCGGACGCGGACCCGCCGTCCGAACCCGCACCGGAGCCACCGCTCGCACCCCCGCCGGATCCGCCGCCGTCCTGAGTCGCCCCCTCGGATGCTGCGGCCTCGCCGTCCGCGCCGGTGGACCCGGAGCCGTCTGCGGCCTCACTCGCTCCGGTCGGCTCCCCCGCCGCCCGGCCGTCGCCTGCTGCGGCGAGCTCCGGCGGGAGCTGGCCGAGGAGGGCACCGAGGTCCGTGCCCGCACCGAGCCCCGTGAGCAAGTTCTCCGGCGCCAGACCTCCCTCCAGAGCGCGGCCGATCATGTCGGCAAGGAGGCCGCCGAAAGCTGTGCCCAGCAGCGAGCCCAGGAACGCCGCACGTCCGTCCTCGGTGCCGAGAATCTCGCGGAGCAGCTGCGCGAGCTCTCCGTCAGGACTGTCGCGCAGCCCGGGTGCAGTCTCGCCTCCGACGAGACCCGGCAGCGACGATTCGGTCCCGTTCGACGGGCCGCGCCGGAACGCCCCCGATCCGCCGGAACCGCCACCGGTGCCCCCACTGCCGTCCGGACTGGAGGCGTGCTCCTGCTCCTCGGCATGACTGACCAGACGCCGCGCCCCCTGACGCAGCTCCACGAAACAGTCCTGCAGGCCGGGCCGGACCCTGCCGGCCCACTCCGCGCGGAACGTCTCCGCGTCCTCCCCCGTCCATTCCATGGACTCGATGCCCGAGGCGAGCATCGACTCGAGATCAGCGAGCATCTCCGCACGACGCACACAGGCAGACCCCAGCGAACGCAGCGCCTCCGAGTCGGCACCCCAGAATCCGCTCATCGACCGCCGCGCTCCCCTCGCCTCGCACCCGTTCCCCGGTGAGGTTCTCACCGTAAGCGGGCGGGCCTGGACTCGCCATGGGGAGGACTCCCCATCCGTGCGCTGGGACGCCGCCGACATGGCGACGGAATTGCGGCGGGGCCCGACGTGTGTTCGCGGACCGGGGCGGCGGTCGCGGCCCGAGCGGCCCGGCGGGCCGGCGTCAGGCGGACAGCAGCGCGACCACGCGACCGCGCTCGCGCCAGGCGACGTGGAGGTCGAGCGGGTCGCCCGGCACGTCGGCGTCGATCAGCTCGACGCGAGCACCGAGCGGGGCCGCGCGCAGGTCGGCCACGGCGAGCGTCCCCTCGGGCAGATCGATCAGTCCTGCGGTCGACGGGTCCTGCACCGGCACCGCCGTCGTCCCTGCTGCGGCGACGGCGCCCCCGGTATCGGGGCCCGCCGCAGCATCGTCGTCCCCGGCCTCCTCGGCGTCGCCGAGGAAGGCGGCGAACAGATGCTCGTCCATCAACTGCTCGGCGAGCTCGGTGCGGGCCTCCCCCTCCTCGGGGGCCTCGCCGAGCGTCGCCAGGCTCACCTCGAGGGCGTCGGCGAAGCGCTCGAGGTAGGAGGGCAGATCTGCGGCGGCCAGCTGCAGGGCGAGGTCCTCGCCGATGCCGTAGATCGCACCCGGGGCGCCGTCGTCATCGATCGTGAGGACCACGGCGGCTTCCGGGGTCTCGTACAGCGGGTAGAAGGTCGTGGCCGGGCCGAGCAGGGTGTAGGGCCCGACGTCGGTGCGGTCCTCGACCAACAGGTTCAGCACGGGGTGGCCGCACAGCTCGATGCCGCCGAGCTCGTCGAGGACCTGCTCGAGGGCGGGCGGCGGATCCGCCGCGAGCTCCTCCTCATGCGTGGCGAAGCCCGGGACGAACGTGACGTCCTGCTCGTGGGTGCGGGCCAGCGAGGAGATCCGATCCAGCACCGGCCGCACGGACAGCAGCGGGATCGCGGGGGCCTCGGTCGGCCAGGGCAGGGAGGAGTTCATCGGCGTGGTCACCCCGCCAGTTTGTCACGCGCCCGATCCGGCTCAGCGCACGCGCCGGGCAGCTCCGCCGGGACGGGTGATCGCCGTCGTGGCGTCGCGGCGATCGGGATGGGCGGCGCGGAAGGCGGCCGACCAGTCGGCGGCGAACTGCTCGGCCCCGTCGGCCGGCACCAGGGCCCAGACGCTGCCGCCGAAACCGGCTCCGAAGGCGCTGGCAGCATGAGCACCGTTGTCCCGGGCGAGGCGCTGCAGGGCGATCGTCTCGGGGACCTGATTGCGCAGCCCGGACTCGGCGCCGGCCTGGGAGAGGTCGACCAGGCGGCCGAACTCCGCCAGATCGCCTTCCTCCAGCGCGTCCGACGCGGCGGGGACGATCTGCTCCGATTCGGTGAGGAACTGCTCGAGACGTCCGACGAGGTACTCGTCGTCGGCCGCGAGCTCGCGCAGGCGCGCCGCGGCGTCGGGCGCGCTGGCGACCGCGTCGGCGAGGGTCGCCTCCCGGCCGCCGGTGGCCTCCTGCCACCGCAGCACCAGCTCGCTGACCGCGCGGGAGACGCGGTTGTAGGCCTCGCGGGCGGCGCCGGTCTTGGCGGCCTCGACCCCGCTGACGGCGACCACGAGGGCGAGCTCGGTGCCGAGGCCGACGGTGCGCTCGTGACGGACGGGGCAGAAGGAGTACTGCACGAGGGCGTCGGGCACGCCGCACAGCACCGCGGTGTGGTCCTGGCTGCCGCCGAAGGTGCCCACCCCGCGCTCGCCCGCCAGGGTGCCGAAACTCTGCCCGTTCTCGATGCTGCCGCAGTACTCGCCGAACTGTTCGACGGTGGTGATCTCGCGGGTGAAGGCGGGATCGGCGGCGAGGTCGGAGAGGTCGATCAGCGCCAGGGCGAGGCCGACGACGAGCGCCGAGGAGCTGGACATCCCGGCCGCCAGCGGCAGCGTGGAGGTGACGGTGACGTCGGCGCCGCGGACCTGCCCGGGGAAGTTCTTCTCCAGCCGGGCGGCGACGGCGGCCACGTACCCGCCCCAGTGCCCCTCGGTCTCGTCGGCGGCGGACTCCTCGGGACGGTCCAGGTCGATCGCGACCGTCCCGTCGGCCCCCTCGGAGCGGGCGCGGAGCACGCGGTCCTGACGGGCGCGGGCGGTGATCGTGTGGCCGGTGTCGACGGCGGCGAGCAGGGAGCGTCCGCCCGCATAGTCGGTGTGCTTGCCCAGGACCTCGATACGTCCGGGCACGAACCAGCTGGTGGTGTCACCCGACGCTCCGGCGGCGAGCTCCTCGAGGACGCCGCTCACAGGCGCACCTCGATCCCGGACAGGGCCTCCTGCACGCCGGCGACGTCGCCGCGGGAGGACATGTCCAGCACCCCGACGGCGGCGGGGACGACGGTGACGGGCTCACCCTCGGAGACCAGGAGCCGCACGGCGTCGATGATCTCGAGCTCGCCGCGCACCGAGGGATCGATGCGGGCGCAGGCGTCGAAGATCGCGGGGGTGAACAGCCAGGCGTTCATGGAGATGGGAGCCTGCTCGCCGTAGGCCGCGACGGTGGCTTCATCCGGCTTCTCCACGATGTCCTCGAGGTGGCCCTTCTGGTCGGCCGCGACCAGGGCGAAGGCGCGGATCCGCTCGGCCGGGATGTTGGAGCCGGTCACCATCGCCTCGCGGTCGAAGCCGACCAGGGCGCTGCCCGGCGCGGCGGCGAGCGCGGCGAGGGCCTCGCGCGGGTAGTAGTTGTCCGAGTTCAGCACGATCACCCGCTGGGCGCGGGCGAAGTCCCGGGCCGCGGCGACGGCATCCGCGGTGCCGAGCGGTTCGACCTGCACGGCGGTGGTGACGGTGACGCGACCGCCGCTGACGCGGGCGGCATAATCGCGCAGCACCTCGTGCTCGGGGCCGATGACCAGGCAGATCTCGGTGACGCCGACGTCGGCGAGCACGGAGATGACGTAGTCGAGGAAGGGACGGCCGACATCGATGAGAGCTTTGACGCCGCTGGCCGCGACGGCGGCCTGCTTCGGATCCAGCGCGGCGCTCTCGTCGGCGGTGCGCATGCGGGTGCCGAGCCCGCGGGCGAGGATCACGGCGCGCGTGACGGCAGGGCTCTCGGCAGCGGTGTCGGCGGAGGCGTCGGCGGGCACGTCGGCTGGGGGCGGGGAGTTCTGGTCGGTCACACGGGGAGTCTACGGGGCAGGACGACTCTCGGGCAAAACGATTCACATGTAGTGTCGGGCAGCCGCCGGACTCCCCCGTCCCGCACAGGCGCGGGCGGCTGGGCCGCCGCACGCCGTCGCCGGGCGGAGGAGGACCTCTCACGCACGGGCGAGGACCTCCTCGAGCGCGCCGGCGGCCGCCGCGAGCTGCTCGGCGGTGACGTCGGCGGGCAGCGTGACGCGCACCGCGGTCTGGGCGATCTCGCGGGGGATGCCCAGGGCGGTGAGCACGTGGGAGGGCTCATCGCTGCCCGCGGCGCAGGCCGAGCCGCTGGAGGCGATCACGCCGCGCTCGGCGAGGTCCAGCAGGATCGACTCCCCGCTGCGGCCGGGCACGCAGAAGGAGGCATGCCCCGGCAGCCGGGCTCCCCCATCGCGAGGGTCCGCTCCGGTCAGCAGCACACCCTCCCGGGCGCCGAGCACGGTCTCGAGGAACCGGTCGCGCACGGGGACCAGCCGCGCCGCCTTCTGCTCCCGCTCGGTCTCGGCGAGCTCGAGCGCGGTCGCGAGGGCCACGGCGAAGGCGACGTTCTCGGTGCCGGAGCGGCGGCCGTTCTCCTGCCCGCCGCCGTGGACCAGCGGCTCCACCGGCAGCCGGCCGCGGATCATGGCGAGGCCGATCCCCTTGGGGGCGCCGAGCTTGTGACCCGAGAGGGTCAGCGCGTCGACGCCCAGCCCGCGCAGGTCCAGCCATCCGGCGGCCTGGACGGCGTCGGTGTGGAAGACGGCACCGACCTCGTGGGCGATCTCGACCAGCGTCCGCACGTCGGTGATGGTGCCGATCTCGTTGTTCGCCAGGGCGAGGGAGACCAGGGTGGTGTCCTTGCGCAGGACGGCGCGCAGGGCCTCGGGGGTGATGGTTCCGTCCGCGGCGACCTCGGCGAAGGAGACCTCGAAGCCGTGGGCGCGGCGGAGGAAGTCGACGGTCTCCAGCACGGCCTCGTGCTCGGTGGCGGCGGTGACCAGGTGCTTG
This sequence comes from Brachybacterium sp. P6-10-X1, assembly GCF_001969445.1. NCBI lineage: Bacteria > Bacillati > Actinomycetota > Actinomycetes > Micrococcales > Dermabacteraceae > Brachybacterium > Brachybacterium sp. P6-10-X1. Next base: position 3,453,027 of record NZ_CP017297.1, on the reverse strand, counting down.
CCGCGCGGGGTCGCGAGCGCCAGGCCCTTGATCGCCAGGTTCGCGGCCTCCGTGCCGCCGGCGGTGAACACGATGTCGGTGCGGCGCGCTCCGAGCACGGCGGCGGCCCGGCGACGGGCGTCCTCCAGCCCGGCGGCGGCGGCCTCCCCCACCGCGTGGTGGCTGGAGGGGTTGCCGAAGGTCCCGGTGAGGTAGGGCCAGGCGGCCTCGAGCGCTTCGCGACGCACCGGGGTGGTGGCGGCGGTGTCGAGGTAGAGCATCGGCGTCTCCTTCAGACTGCGGCGGTGACGGTCATGTCGAGGCCGAGGTCGAGGTGCCGGGCGCTGTGGGTCAGAGCGCCGGAGGAGATCACGTCCACGCCGGTGCGGGCGATGTCGGAGACGGTCTCGAGGGTGACCGTGCCGCTGGCCTCGACGATCGCGCGGCCGGCGACGAGATCGACCCCGCGGGCGAGGTCCGGCAGGGAGAAGTTGTCGAGCATGATGACGTCGACGCCGCCGGCGATCACCGGCTCGATCTGCTCGATCCGATCCACCTCGACCTCGAGGGACGTGGTGTGGCCGAGCTGGGCGCGGGCGCGGCGGATCGCGGCGGTCAGGTCGAGACCCTGCTGCTGCAGGACCGCGAGGTGGTTGTCCTTGGCCATCACCGCGTCCGAGAGGGAGAAGCGATGGTTCACCCCGCCGCCGCAGCGGACGGCATGCCGTTCGAGGGCGCGCAGGCCGGGGGTGGTCTTGCGGGTGTCGGTGATCGCCGCGCCGGTGCCCTCGACGGCGTCGACGAAGGCCTGCGTGAGCGTCGCGATGCCGGACAGGCGCTGGGTGAAGTTCAGCGCGATCCGCTCGGCCTGGACGACGGCGCGCGCCGGGCCGGTCACGGTGGCCAGCACGTCGCCGGCGGCGAAGCGGTCCCCGTCGGCGACGCCGGAGGTCACCCGGACGGCCCGGTCGGTGAGGCGGAAGGCGGCAGCGAACACCGCGAGACCGGAGGCCACGCCGTCCTCGCGGGCCACGAGCTGCGCGCTCGCGGTGGCGTCGACGGGCAGGAACACCTGACCGGTGAGATCACCCCAGGGGGCGTCCTCGGCGAGCGCGGCGGCGACGACGGGGTCGATCTGGGCCGTCGGCAGGGCGGGCGGACTGGTCATCATGCGAGGGCCTCCTGGGAGGGCGCGGGGGCGGGGGTCCGATCGTCCGGAGCGACGGACGGATCGTCGAGACGGTGGTGGGCGCCGACGGATGTGGTCCGCGCCAGAGCGTGGGCGGTGAGCAGGCGGGCGAGGTCGAGGAGGTTGCGATCCTCGAGCTCGCCGACCGTGGTGAGGGTGGCAGGATCCGGGCCGTGCCACACGGCGAGCTGGGCGGCGGCCGCGTCGAGCTGCTCGCCCGTGCGCAGCAGCCCGACGTGGGACCACAGCAGCTCCTGCAGCACGGACCGGGTCCAGCGCACGGGCGAGGCGCCATCCGGCCGGGCCTCGGTCGGTGAGGCGTCGGGTCGAGGGATCACCGAGGAAGGCCTCGTATCCACGGGCGCTCGGTGAGCGGCCTCGCGGGCCGCCGCGTCCCCGGCCCGGGCGCCGAACACCGCGCCCTCGAGCAGGGAGTTCGAGGCCAGGCGGTTGGCGCCATGGACGCCGGTGCGAGCGCACTCCCCCGCCGCGTAGAGCCCGGGCAGGCTGGTGCGCCCCTCGAGATCGGCGCGGACGCCGCCCATCCAGTAGTGCGCGGCGGGTGTGACGGGCACCGGCTCACGGCTCCAGTCGGACCCGGCGGCGCGCACGGCGGCATCGATCGTGGGGAACCGCTCCCGGAGTCGCCCCGCGCCGATCCCGGTGGCGTCCAGGAACACGGGTCGTCCGTCCTGGGCGGCCATGACCTGGGCGATCGCCCGAGCGACCACATCGCGCGGGGCGAGCTCGGCACGCGGGTCGAGGCCGGTCAGGAAGCGTCGGCCGTGTTCGTCGCGCAGCAGCGCCCCCTCCCCGCGCACCGCCTCGGAGAGCAGGAAGGAGCCGGGCACGGCGAGCGCGGTGGGATGGAACTGGTAGAACTCGAGGTCCTCGAGCGCGGCCCCTCCGCGCCAGGCGGCAGCGATCCCGTCACCGGTGGCGACGGCGGGGTTGGTGGTGTGGGAGAAGAGCTGACCGGCGCCGCCGGTGGCGAGGATCGTCGCCGCGGCGCGCACCCTCAGACGCCGCCCGCCGGTCGCCAGCAGCTCGGCGCCGACCACGCGGCCGTCCTCGATCAGCAGGTCCACCAGGGCGGTGTGCTCGTCCACGGTGAGCGACCGGGGCGATTCGCCCGTCGCCCGCGCACGCACCGCCGCGACCAGAGCGTTCTCGATCGCGCTCCCGGTCGCGTCGCCGCCGGCGTGGAGGATGCGCGGCCGGCCGTGGGCGCCCTCCAGGCCCAGGGCGTGGGAGCCGTCGTCGGCGCGGTCGAAGGCGACGCCGTGGGCGATGAGGTCCGTGATCGCCGCGGGCCCCTCCTCGCACAGCACGCGCACCGCCTCGGTCTCGCCCAGCCCGGCGCCCGCGGCGAGGGTGTCGCGGGCGTGCGCGGCCGGGCTGTCGGCAGGCTCGAGCGCCCCGGCGATGCCGCCCTGGGCATGGCGGGTCGATCCCTCCGCCAGCCCGGTCTTGGTCACCAGCAGCACGTCGGCCTTCCGGCCGGCGCGCAGCGCCGCCGTCAGCCCCGCGATCCCGGAGCCGACCACCAGTACATCGGTGCGCAGGTCAGCGCGTCTCTGCCGTGCCATGCTCAGCGCTCCGGGGTGGCGCTCGGCCGGGGCACGACGCTCGGCGTCGGGGCGGTGCCGCCCGACGCAGGCCTCGCCGCGAGCATCCGTTCCAGGGCCACCCGGGCGGGCTCGGCGACGTCCTCGCCGACGCCGATGCGGTTGATGACCTCGCCGTCCAGCAGCGATTCGAGCGCCCAGGCGAGGTAGCCGGGGTGGATGCGGTACATGGTCGAGCAGGGGCACACGACCGGATCCAGGCAGAAGATCGTGTGCTGGGGATGCTGGGCCGCCAGGCGCTGGACCAGGTTGATCTCGGTGCCGATGGCGAAGGTGGTGGGTTCGGTGGCACCGTCGATGGCGCGGCGGATGTAGTCGGTGGAGCCGGATTCGTCGGCCGCGTCGACCACGGGCATGGGGCATTCGGGGTGGACGATGACGCGCACGCCGGGGTGCTCGGCGCGGGCCGTGTCGATCTGGGCGGTGGTGAAGCGCTTGTGGACCGAGCAGAAGCCGTGCCAGAGCACCACCTTGGCGTCGTGCAGGGTCTGTTCGTCGTTGCCGCCGAGGGGTCGGCCGGGGTTCCACATCGGCATCTCGTCCAGGGAGATCCCCATGGCCTTGGCGGTGTTGCGGCCCAGGTGCTGGTCGGGGAAGAACAGCACCCGCTGCCCGCGCTCGAAGGCCCACTCCAGCACCGTCGAAGCGTTCGAGGAGGTGCACACGATGCCGCCGTGGCGGCCGACGAAGCCCTTGATGTCCGCGGAGGAGTTCATGTAGGTCACGGGGATGACCGGCATCCGGCCGTCGACCCCCGGCGTCTCGCCGCCGTAGACCTCCATGAGCTGCTCCCAGCACTCCTCGACCTGGTCGATGTCCGCCATGTCCGCCATCGAGCAGCCGGCGGCGACGTTGGGCAGGATCACGGCCTGGTCGGGCCCGGAGAGCAGATCGGCGGTCTCGGCCATGAAGTGCACCCCGCAGAAGATGATCGCCTCGGCCTCGGTGCGGGCCGTCGCGGCGGTGGCGAGCTGGAAGGAGTCGCCCACGTGGTCGGCGTACTGGATGACCTCGTCGCGCTGGTAGAAGTGCCCGAGCACCACCGCACGGTCCCCGAGCTCCGCCTTCGCGGCGCGGATCCGGCGGTCCAGCTCCTCGGCGCTCGCGTCGCGGTACTCCTGGGGGATCTCTCCCTGGCGCGGGGCGGCGGCCGGGATCGGGTCTGCCATCGAGGCGCCGGGGCCGTAGCCGGGGTCGCGGGCGTCGACGTCCCAAGGGGCATCGAGCAGCTCGGTGGAGCAGCTGCTGCCGGTGGTGGTGCCGGCCGAGATGTCGCGGAGGGTCAGGTCGACGGAGCTGTGGGTGGTGGTCATGGCGTGCTCTCCGGTGGGTTGTGGGGTCACTGGCCCGTGAGGGGGCCGTTGTCGGCGAGGTGGATGGATCGGTCGTGGCGGTAGAGGCGGGCCGGGCGGTGGCGTCCGCCGGTGCGGAAGGCGTCGGTCGCGACGAGGCGGCCCGAGGCCTCCATCTGGCGGCGGAAGTTGGCGGGGTCGAGGGTGCGCTGCAGGACCGCCTCATGGACGCCGCGCAGCTCCGCGAGGGTGAAGGACTCCCCCAGGAAGGCGGCGGCGATGCGGGAGTACTCGACCTTGTTGCGCAGGCGCCACAGGGCGTACTGAACGATCAGCGAGTGGTCGAAGGCCAGCTCGGGCACCTCGTCGGCGACGAACCACTGCACGTTCACGCCGGCCGCGCCGGCGTCGGCCTCCTCGGGGCGCACCAGCGCCCAGTAGACGACCGAGACGGTGCGCTCGGCGGCCGTGGGCGCCCGGTCCAGACCGCCGAAGGCGTAGAGCTGCTCGAGGTACTGCGGGGTCAGCTGCGTGGTCTCGCGCAGGTTCCGCGCGGCCGACGCGGCCAGCCCTTCGTCGGGGGTCAGCGGACCGCCCGGCAGCGCCCATCGTCCCTGGTGGGGAGCACGGATGCGACGCACCAGCGGGACCCACAGCGCCAGCCGACGGGTGGTCGGATGAGGGCGCAGGGCGAAGATGACCGTCGAGACGGCCAGGGAGATCGGATCGTTCATCATCGGCGACACCTCCTGTTAAAGTCCCGAGGACCTTTACTGGTGACGAGGACATTAGACTCACCGTGACCAGAAGAGGATGCTGTGACGCATTCGTGTGAGCGGCGTCACGAGATCGGTGACTTTAACTCGACCCGGGCCCGTGACGGGCCCGCGCCGACCCGCCGCCGCCGTCCCGGCTCCTGTGACGCCCCTCGCCCGCAGCCGCCGGGGCGGGAATGTTCCCGCGCCGAGCCGCGCTATGCCGACGGATGCGTGCACGGCGCATCCCGGTGCCCGCCGCGGCAGGAAGCGAGAGATCATGACGACCACTGCCGCACCGAAGGCCGCCGGCTCCCGCTCACCCTGGCGCATCGCCTGGGCGTCCATGGTCGGCACCTCGCTGGAGCAGTTCGACTTCTACCTCTACGCGTACTTCGCCGCGTTCTTCGTCGGCCCGCTGTTCTTCGAACCCCTGGGGGCGGCCGGTGCGACGCTGGCCTCCTTCAGCACGATCGCGGTCTCCTTCGTGATCCGCCCCGTCGGCGCAATCATCTTCGGACACATGGGCGACCGCCTGGGGCGGCGCACCACGCTGCTGTGGACCGTGACGCTGATGGGCGTGGCCACCGGGCTGATCGGGCTGCTGCCCACCCACGCGCAGGCCGGATGGCTGGGCGCCGTCGGACTGGTCGTGCTGCGCCTGCTCCAGGGCATCTCACTCGGCGGCGAGTGGGGCGGCTCCGTGCTGCTGGCCACCGAGCACGCCCACCCGCTCAAGCGCGCGTTCTACGCCGCGATCCCCCAGCTCGGCTCACCGATCGGCTCGATCCTCTCCGCCGCGGTGTTCATCGTCCTGTCGCTGACGCTGCCCGAGCAGGCCATGCAGGCGTGGGGCTGGCGAGTGCCCTTCTTCCTCGCCGTGCCGCTGCTGCTGGTCTCGCTGTACCTGCGCCGCCGGGTCGAGGAGACCCCGGTGTTCTCGCGCCTGGCCCGCACGGACAGCCGCGCCCGCCGGCCCGTGCTCGCCCTGCTGCGCACCCGTCCCCTGGCGCTGGTCATCGCGGTCGCGGTGGCCCAGCTGGGCATCGGCTCCTACGCGCTGATGAACACCTACACGATGAACTACGGCGCGGCGGTGCTGGGCTACCCCTTCCTGCAGCTGCTGACCGCCGCGACGATCGGCTCGCTGCTGCAGCTGATCACCGTGCCCGCCTTCGGAGCACTGGCCGCCCGCACCAGCTCGACGCTGGTGGTCGGCATCGGCGCCGCCGGCACCGCGCTGATCGCCTTCCCGATGTACTTCCTGCTGCAGTCGGCCGGATTCGGGGTGCTGGTGGCGATGATGGTGATCGGCGGCATCCTGCCCACCATGTCCTGGGCCGCGCTCGGCGGACTGATGAGCGACCTCTTCCCGGGCCGGCTGCGCTACTCGGCGCTCTCGCTCGCCTACGCGGTGGCGGCGACCGTGGGCGGCTTCGTCCCGCTGCTGACCTCGGCGCTGGGAACCTGGACGTCCCAGGCGTGGTGGCACCCCGGCCTGGTGCTGGTCGCGCTGTCGGCGGTGACGCTGGTGGCCGCGATCGCCGCGGCGCGGGAGGGCCGACGGCGCGCAGGCGCGGAGGCCGGGCCCGAGGCGGAGGACACGATCAGCGCCTGACGCGGTCGCGCTCTCCCTCCTCGTTCCGGGCGCTTGCCGCGTCCGGCTCCCGCGGCCGGTGCACGAGGGTCACCAGCACCACGGAGATCATCATCAGCAGCAGCCAGGAGATGAACTTCGTCAGCGGCACGAGCTGCCAGCCGGCCGCCTGGTGCGGGTAGATCCAGGCCCCCGCCCAGGTCCCCACGTTCTCGGCGATCCAGAGGAAGAAGGCGACGCCGACGAAGGCGAGCAGGATCGGCATCCGGAACCGGGCGCCGCCGCGACGGTTGCGAAAGGTCATCACGCACGGCGCGTACAGCCACGCCACCAGCAGGAGCAGCACCCAGCGGGCGTCGGGCAGATAGTGGTGGGTGAAGAAGTTCGCGTAGATCGCCGCGGCCAGCAGGGCCGTCGCCCAGATCGGGGGGTAGCGCAGGAACCGCAGGTCGAACAGGCGCATCACCCGGACCATGTAGGAACCGACGGCGGCGTACATGAACCCGGAGTACAGCGGGACACCCCCGATCCGCAGCAGGCCGTCGGTCTCGTAGGACCAGGAGCCGACGTGGGTCTTGAACACCTCCATCGCGGTGCCGACGACGTGGAAGAGCATGATCACCCACAGCTCGCGGCCTCCTTCGAGGCGCAGCACGAGCATCGCCGCCTGCACGGCGACGGCCGCGATCACCAGGGCATCGCTGCGCCTCAGGAGCGCGTCGTCGGGGTAGACGAGACGGGCGAGGACCAGCAGCACGAGCATCGCGGCCCCGAAGACGCATGCCCAGGCCTGCTTCGCGGTGAACACGCCGAGCTCCAGGAGACCTCGACGCAGTGGCCCGGCCTCGGCCGGGACCGCGTTCGAGCGCCGGTGCGCCCAGGTGTCGAGGCGCTCCTCGAGCGGGGTGAATCCGCGGTGGTCATGGCCCATGGCCGAGAGCCTAGGGAGGCCTGAGAGGCATTCGGCGGGGACACGGGTCGGGCCCTGGGCAGGAGTTGTCAGGATTCCGTGGAGACCGCTCGCAGCTCCGCGGGGACGGGTCGGTGACGCGGATGGTGTCCCCGGCGCCTTCTCGTGCAGGGCACGGGTGGCAGGTCGACGGCCGGCACGGCAGCACCGGCCGACCGACTGTTCCGTCCTGCGGCGCCGGCTTCGCCGTCCGGGCCCGTCGTGCTTGGATGAACCACACCCGCCCCGCCACGCTCCGGAGGTCCCCATGGGACGTGAGATCGGCACCACCGAGTACACCCGTTCGCAGCGCACCCGCTATCGCCACGAGCTGCGACGCAACCTCGACCTGTTCGAGTCGTTCCTGGACACCGCCGAGTTCATCGACGAGGGGACCGTCGGCATCGAGCTGGAGATGAACCTCGCCGAGATCGCTGACATGTCCCCGGCGCTGCTGGTCGACACGCTCCTGCAGGATCTGGACGACGCGCAGTACGTCCACGAGATCGGCCGCTTCAACCTCGAGGTGAACCTTCCGGTCACCCACCCCACCGGCAGCGGGCTGCGCGATCTCGAGCTGGAACTGGCGGAGAAGATCGACCGGGCGGACCTCGCCGCCCGCCGCCGCGGCGCCCGGGTGATCCCCATCGGCCATCTGCCCACCGTCACCGAGGAGCTGTTCACGGGCGACGCCTGGCGGGCGCCCGGACCTCGCTACGAGGCGCTGGAGAACAGCGTCATGGAGGCCCGCGGCGAGGAGATCACCCTGCGCATCGAGGGCGAGGGCAAGGGAGTGGAGGCCACCTTCGACTCGATCGCCCCGGAATCGGCCTGCACCTCGATGCAGCTGCACCTGCAGGTTCCCCCGGAGCAGTTCGCCCCGGCCTGGAACGCGGCCCAGGCGATCGCGGGCCCTCAGGTCGCCCTCGCGGCGAACTCGCCGTTCCTGCTGGGCAAGCGACTGTGGCACGAGAACCGGATCCCCACCTTCGTCCAGGCCCTGGACACCCGGCCACCCGAGCTCGCCACCCAGGGGGTGCGCCCCCGGGTGTGGTTCGGCGAGCGTTGGATCACCTCGATGTTCGACCTGTTCGAGGAGAACGTGCGGCTGTTCCCGGCACTGATCCCCGAATCCCGCGACATGGCCGAGGAGCCGCTGCTGACCGAGGGCGCCGCTCCGCGGCTGCACGAGCTGCGGCTGCACAACGGCACGGTGTGGCGGTGGAACCGCCCGATCTACGATCCCGGGACCGACGTGCCGCACCTGCGCCTGGAGAACCGGCTGCTGCCGGCCGGGCCGTCCCCCGCGGACATGGCCGCCAATGCCGCCTTCTTCTACGGGCTCGTCCATGCGCTCGTGCACGAGCGGCGGCCGCTGTGGTCGCGGATGAGCTTCGAGCAGGCCGACGAGGCGTTCCAGCAATGCGCCCGCTGGGGCCTGGAGGCGCGGGTGAGCTGGCCGCGGGTGGGCCGGGTGCGGGTCGCGGACCTGCTGATCGAGCAGCTGATCCCGCTGGCCGTGGACGGGCTGCGCGACCTGGGGGCCGACGCGGAGGTCGCCGAGCACTACGGCGAGATCCTCACCGGGCGGGCCCGCACCGGTCGCAACGGCGCCCGCTGGCAGATCGACACGGTCACCTCGCTCGAGGTGCGCGGGGCGAGCCGCGCGGAGGCTCTGGAGGAGATGACCCGGCTGTACCGCTCGGGAGTGGACTCCGGGGACCCCGTGCACGACTGGCCGGTGCCGGCGCGCCGACGGACCTGAGGCGAGGCCCGCCCCCGGGGCGACGGCACCTCACGCCCGAAGCGCCGAGCATCTCTGGTCTCGCATCCGGTGGCGGTGTACGAGCACCCTGAGGCCTATGCGGGGCAGGCTGCTCGGATACCGCCCCTGAACGCAATCTGGCCGGCGAGGGGCCGTGGGCCGTGGGCGCTCGACCGGAGGGTCTGCACGCTGAGACGCTGTTCTCGCATCTCGGACACGGTCGTACCCTTCCGCCATGACCTCCTCAGCTCCTTCCCCCACCACCGAGAAGAGCGCCCGCACGCTCACTCAGGAGGACCGGTCCGCGCGCATCGCCGTGACCGTCTTCCCCGCCCTGATCCTCGCCTCGGCCGCCTTCGCCTTCTTCGTGCCGGCGGCCGGCCAGGCGATCGCGCCGCTGACGAGCGTCTTCCTCGGCGTCATCATGTTCGCGATGGGGCTGACGCTGACGATTCCCGACTTCGCACTGGTCGCGCGCCGGCCGCTGCCCGTGCTGATCGGCGTGGTCGCCCAGTACGTGATCATGCCGCTGGTGGGCCTGGGGGTCTCCGTGCTGCTGCAGCTGCCGCCGGAGCTCGCCGTCGGCGTGATCCTGGTCGGCTGTGCCCCCGGCGGCACCAGCTCGAATGTCATCTCCTACCTCTCCAAGGCCGATACCGCCCTGTCGGTCACGATGACCTCGATCTCCACCCTGCTCGCCCCGATCTTCACCCCGTTGCTGACCCTGTGGCTGGCAGGCTCCTACCTGCCGATCGCCGCGGGAGACATGGCGCTGTCCATCGTGCAGATGGTGCTGATCCCGGTCATCGGCGGCATCGTGGTGCGCCTGCTGCTGAGCCGGCTCGTCGACCGCGTGCTGCCCGCCCTGCCGTGGGTCAGCGTGGTCGGCATCTCCCTGGTGGTGATCGCCGTGGTCAGCGGCTCCACCGAAGCGATCGTCTCGGCCGGCGCCCTGGTGCTGCTGGCCGTCGTCCTGCACAACGGCATCGGGTACCTCGCCGGCTACTGGCTGGCCCGGTTGCTGCGGCAGGGCGAGCGCGCCTCGCGGACCACCTCGATCGAGGTCGGCATGCAGAACTCGGGCCTCGCGGCGACGCTGGCCGCGACGGCCTTCAGCCCGGCCGCGGCGCTGCCCGGGGCGATCTTCTCGATCTGGCACAACCTCTCCGGCGCGGTGCTGGCGATGTACTACCGCCGCAGCACCGACACGCATCAGGGAGATCCGGCCTGATCGGTCCGGCGACGACCTGACGAGGGCCGACGATCCCCAGCTCGGATCGTCGGCCCTCGGTCGGTCTCGGTCGGTCTCGGCGCCGCCGCCTGCCTCCGGATCAGCGGGACTCCGGGCGTCCTCCCTCCGGCAGATCCGCCCGGCCGCTGCCGGTGCGGGCGGGAAGGGTGGCGTGGCTGGAGACGCCGTTCTCCTCAACCTCCTCGACGTCTTCGTACGGGTCGCGCAGGACGGGGATCTCGGTGGTGTAGGTGGGCTCGACGACGTAGTCCTCGGTGTCGTACTCCTCGTCCTCCTCGCGGCGCTCGTACTCCTCCGGCGGCAGCACCTGCGCCCACTCGCGGGTCTTCACCTGCGGCAGCTCGCCCGCATCCTCCTGCAGCGCCCTGTACAGGGCGTACATCTGGAAGAAGCCCATGATGAAGAACGGCAGGCCGACCAGGATGATCGTCGACTGCAGCGCTTCGAGGCCGTTGGCCCCGGAGAACACCAGCAGCGTCGCCGTGATCACCCCGATCGCCACGCCCCAGAAGATGCGCTGGCCGAGGGGGTTGTAGTCCTCGTGCCCGTTGGCCATCGAGTCGGTGACCAGGGCGGCGGAGTCCACCGAGGTCACGAAGAAGATGATCACCAGGATGATCGCCACCGCGGAGACGAAGAACGCCGCGGGATAGTGGCTGAGGAAGGCGAACAGGGCCCCGGGGATGTCCCCCTCGCCGACCACCCGGTCGACCAGTCCCCTCTCCCCGTTGAGCTCGATGTTGAAGGAGGAGAAGCCGAAGATCCCGAACCAGACCACGGAGAACGCGGACGGCACGGCGAGCACGCCGGCGACGAACTGGCGGATGGTGCGGCCCTTGGAGATGCGGGCGATGAAGATCCCGACGAAGGGGGACCAGGTGATGGTCCAGGCCCAGTAGAAGACCGTCCAGGTGTTCTGCCATCCGGTGTTCGCGAAGGTGTCGTTCCACAGGGCGAGCTCGGGCAGGGCCACCAGGTAGCTGCCGAAGGACTCGATGGTGCCCTTGAGGACGAACAGCGTGGACCCACCGGCGAACAGCACGAAGATCAGCAGCAGGACCGCCGTGACGATGTTGATGTTCGAGAGGACCTTGATGCCCTTGTCGAGGCCGAGCGAGACCGAGATCAGGGCCAGGCCGCACACCACGCCGATGATGATCAGCTGCCAGCCCGCGTTCTCCGGCATGCCGAACAGCTGATTGAGGCCGCCGTTGATCTGCAGGGTGCCCAGGCCGATGGAGACGGCGATGCCGAAGACGGTGCCCACGATCGCAACCACGTCGATGAGCTTGCCGATGGGGCCGTGGATGCCCTCGCCGAGGATGGGCTGGAAGATGGAGCTGACCCGCGGCGGCAGGTTGCGCTTGTGGATGAAGTACGCGAAGCACAGCGCCGGCAGCGTGAAGATGGTCCAGGTGTGCAGCGTGAAGTGGTAGTACGTGAAGTTCATGGCGTCCTTGGCGGCACCCCAGGTGCCCGCCTCGATGCCCAACGATTCGCCGCGCGGGGGATCACCGAAGTGGCTGACCGGCTCGGCGACGCCCCAGAACATGAGGATCGAGCCGATGCCGGCGGCGAACAGCATGGCGAACCAGGCGCCGCCCGAATGCTCCGGGGGTTCCTCGTCCGGGCCCAGCTTCACACGCCCGAAGCGCCCCACGGCGATCATGATGAGGAACGCCAGGAAGACCGTCACGCCCAGGATGTAGAACCATCCCAGGTTCGTCAGCAGCCAGTCCGAGGCAGCGGAGACCGCCGTGTTCAACGGGTCGGTGAAGGCGATCGTGCCGACCACGAAGGCGATGATGATCGCCGCCGAACTGAAGAAGATCGCCGGCGAGGTGCGCAGGCGCAGGGCGTCGTGCAATCGGGTCAGCATGGTCGTGACTCCTCGTCGTCCCGGCCGCGCGGAGAGTCCTGCGGATCATCACTCCGGCGGCGAGCGTCGTGTGGGTTCCTGGTCAGTCCGGCGAGTATCGCACGTCACATCCGGGGCACGGGAACCGGCGCGCAGCTGCCGAGCGGACGCGGGGCGGGCCAGGGCCCGGGCTCGGGCTCGGGCTCGGGCTCGGGCCCGGGCTCGGGCGAGGCTCCCGGGGAGTCCGCCACCGCCGATGTCCCGGCGGACGTCGAGATCGCCGAGGTCGGCTGCACGGATCCCGGCGTCGCCGGCGGAGACGAGGTCACGGTCCCGGTCGACTGACCGCCGCCCGCTGCCGGATCGGCCCCGGGCGGATCGTGACCAGCGCGAAGGCGGCGACCGTCGCGGCCACCGCGAGAAGGGTCACCAGGACCACCAGCGGTTCGCTGCGCAGCAGCTGCGGGATCAGTCGCGTGGGCACCAGCGCCGCGAAGGCGAAGGCGGTGAGGGTGCCGAGGTAGGAGCCGACCATGAATCCGCGGTGCATGGGGACGTTTCCGCGGCGGATCGAGACGATCGCGATCACCAGGCACACGAGGGTCCAGATCGACAGGCCGTGCAGCCAGGAGAAGCCGCCGGGCATGATGCCGAAGCTCGAGGAGCACACCACCAGCATCGCCGCGGCCCAGCTCGCCCCGAGCAGGCGGTGGGCCCCGTCCCGGCGGCGCCGCAGGATCTGCAGCGGGCCCAGCAGCAGGACGTACAGCGCGGCGACCGCATGTACGACGACGACCGGGGTGACGGCTTCCATGGGACGCACGATAGTGTGGCTATCCACGACGCGCCATCAAGATAGTCACTGGTCGTCGCACTATCCGCGCCCCGTGTCACGGGACCGGGTAAGCGGAGGACGGAGAACCGGATGCTGCTGCACGAGCTGTCGGCCACGAGCGGCTGCTCCGCCGCGTCGATCAAGTACTACCGGCGCGAAGGGCTGCTGCCCGCCGGCGAGCGCCTCACCGCCACGCGCCAGGAGTACGGGCCCCACCACCTGGAGCGCCTGCAGCTGATCCAGGTGCTGCGCGAGATGGCCGACGCCCCGATCGCGCGGATCCGAAGCCTCACCCGACGGCTCGATGACCCCGAGGTCCCGCTGCTGCGCTGCCTCGAGGAGGCGCAGGCCATCGCGCTGGGTGCGGACACCGTGGGCGGCGCACCCGCGGCCGGGCGCCCCGAGCACCCTTCGGTCGCCGCGCTGCTGGCACGGATGGACTGGCCCGACGTCGACTCCGTCCCCCGTCGGGCGCTCGATGACGTGCTGCACACCCTGTCCGGCTGGGAGATGCCCGACGGGATCGAGACGGTGATGCGCTACGCGGAGCCGATGGCCCGGATCGCCCGCGGCGACGTCGAGCTCCTCCAGGGTGACCCAGGCGACATCGACGATCCGAGCGAGCCCGGAGTGCCCGGCGATGACCTGGTCATCCTGCGCGCGGTGGCCGGGACGATCGCTTTCGACCGCATGATCCAGGTGCTGCGCGCGCTCGGACATGTCTCGCTGAGTGTGCAGGCCAGCGCGACTCCCAGGGAATGAACAGCGCTGTCGCAGACCTTTTTGGGGGACGGGGTGTGTACTCGTTCCCAACGCGTCACCGGAGGAACCGCTGACTGAGGAGGAGGCGGATTCCGCTGTTCCGGGACGCGGGGGAAAGGGATGGCCCCGGCCCGTGGGGACGGGCCGGGGCACTTTCTCGTCCGGGGGCCGACGTGGGGACGGACCGGGGTCGGCATCCGGCTGAGCCGTGAGGCAGAGCGCTCCGGACTCTGCCGTCAGCGCCGCAGATCGATCCCGAACACGCGCCGGATCTGGGCGACGGCGTGGCGGGTGAAGCGCCGGTCCGACGGGGTGGAGGCGAACGGCACCGCCAGCCCGGGATGCTCAGGATGGGTGACGCGGCCATGGGTCGAGCCCGGCGAGATCACGAAGCCGGCGCTCTCCAGGCGTGCCACCAGCTCCCGTCGGCTGGTGGGATGGCGGGTTCCCTTCCCGCCCCGTGCGCTCGGCCCGGCGGCGTCCTCGGCGGCATCGAGCGCGCTCTCGTACTCCTCGGGCCGGACCGAGAGCGCGTACCGGGTCGAGAACGCCCCGATCACGACGTTGTCCGCCCGGCGCACCTGCACCACGAGATCCTCCCGCAGGAAGTGGTCGCTGGTCCCGGCGTCCGCCGTCCAGGCGTCCTGCGGATCGGCGACCGTCTCCACGACCCGGGCCGTGGTCAGCCCGCTCACGCCGACGGTGCGGATCGTCTCCTCGTCCACCCGCAGGGGGCGCGGCAGCGGCCGGGGGTCCTCAGGGGCGAGGGTGTGCACGGCGTCGGACGGCGGCGTCGACAGCGACCGGGGTGGTTCCAGGCCCCGGGTCCGGCGGCGCGGGAGCACATCGGAGGGCTGCGCGGCCGGGTCCGTGGTCCCGGGGGCGGCAGGGCCCGCCGCCGTCGATCCGGACGCCGCGGATCCGGACGCTGCGGAACCGGACGCTGCGGATGCGGACGCGGCGGAACCAGTCGCCGTGGATCCGCTCTCCGAGCGACCGGTCGCGGAGTAGTCCACCGGGCGCACCCGTCGCGCGGGATCCGTGCGCCCGCCCAGAACCTTCGGGGTGGGTCGGGCCGACCTGCGCCTGTTCGTCGCCATGGCCTCCCCGTCCTCGCTGCGTCGTGCCGGTGCCCTCCGATGGTGGCATGCCCCGGCACCTGACGTACCGTGGGTCGTCCCCGTCGTCCGACCTGTGAGGTTCCGCGTGACCGCCAGCGCCCCGTCCCATCGCTCCGCCCGCGCCCGGCTCACCGGTGCCCTGTTCGCTCTCGCGGTGCTCGCCGCCGGATGCACCGGGGGCGAGGAGCCCGCCCCGGAGGGCGCCCCGGCGGTCTCGGACGGCGGTGGTGCCTCCGACGGGGGCACGGGTGGGGGTGGATCCGATGATTCCGGTGCGTCCGACGGCGGCGGGCAGACCGCGGCCGCTCTCCCCCGGGATCCGTACCCCGTGACCCCGGCCCCGGACGACTTCGAACCGCCCGAGCCCTGTTCCGGGGAAGGTGCCTACTACGCGGAGGTGGGCGGGACCGGCACCCCGGACCTGCCCGAGCGCGCCGGGGAATCGCTCACCATCGAGGCGACCGGCATCGAGGGGGCCGACGCCCAGCTCACGGCCACTCTCGGCGAGGGCGATCCCCGGGAGATCGAGGACATCACCCTCGGCGAGACGGTCAGCATCGACCTGTGGACCCTGTCGGTGACCAGCGTCTGCGAGGAGACCGAGCAGGTCGAGTTCGACCTCATCAACTGAGGGGACCCGGCCGGTGAGGCGGCATGATGGGTGGATGCCCGCCGCACCGTCGTCCCCGCACCGCTTCGACCTCGACGCCATCGGTGCGGACCTCCCGGTGGCCGCGGCGCGCGCCGAGCTCGAGGCCGCCGCGAACAGCGGCGCGATGGTGGTCACCGCCTCACCCGGCACCGGCAAGACGACACTGGTCCCGCCTCTGGTCGCGAACCTCTCCGGCGGTCTCACCCTGGTCACCCAGCCCCGTCGGGTGGCGGTGCGGGCCGCCGCCCGGCGCGTCGCCCAGATGGACGGCTCGGCCCTCGGCGGCCCGGTGGGGTTCACGGTGCGCGGGCAGCGGAAGGTCGGCGCGGACACACGGCTGGAGATGCTCACTCCGGGCGTCCTGCTGCGCCGCCTGCTCGCCGACCCGGAGCTGCCCGGGGTCGCCGCGGTGCTGCTCGACGAGGTCCATGAGCGGTCCCTGGAGACGGATCTGCTGCTGGGCATGCTCGCCGAGGCCCGACAGCTGCGGGGTGACCTGCTGGTCGGCGCGATGTCCGCGACGCTCGATGCCGCGGCGGTGGCGGACGTGCTCGACGGTGCCTCGATCGTCGAGGTGCCCAGCGCTCTGCATCCGCTCACCCTCTCCTACGCCCCCTCCGCCGCCCCGCGGCTCGACGCTCGCGGCATCACCCGCGACTATCTCGACCACCTCGCCCGCACGACCGCCCGGGCCCAGCGGGAGCAGGACACCGATGCACTGGTCTTCGTCCCGGGTGCCCGGGAGGTCGACGAAGTGGTCTCCCGCCTGCAGGGCCTGGTCGGCGAGGAGATCGAGGTGCTCGCCCTCCACGGCCGCCTCCCGGCAGCCCAGCAGGACCGCGCCACCGGGGGCCGCCGCCCGGGGGATCCACCGAGGATCGTGGTCTCGACCGCGCTCGCGGAGAGCTCCCTGACCGTGCCCGGCGTGCACCTGGTGGTCGATGCGGGGCTCTCCCGCGAGGTGCGGCGGGACCGGGGCCGGGACATGTCCGGCCTGGTCACGGTCAGCGCCTCGCGCGCCGCGGCCGAGCAGCGGGCCGGGCGCGCCGCCCGTCAGGGCCCGGGCGTCGCGGTGCGGGTCTTCGCGCAGTCCGATCTGGCCGGGATGCCGGCGCAGTCCCCGCCGGCGATCACGGCCACGGATCTCACCGATGCGGCCCTGTGGCTCGCCTGCTGGGGCACGCCTCGCGGGGACGGCCTGCCCCTGCTCACTCCCCCCCCGGCCGGCGAGATCGCCGCCGCTGAGCGGACCCTGCAGGCCCTCGGCCTGGTGGACGACGAGGGCAGGCCGACGCCCTCCGGCACCCGCGTGGCCCGGATGCCCGTCGGGGTGCGGGAGGCCCGTGCGCTGGTCGACGGTGCGCAGCGCCTGCCCGCGAAGGACGCCGCCCGCACCGCCGCAGAGGTCGTCGCGGCCGTGTCCGACGACCACCGGCCGGCGGGCGCGGATCTCCCCCGGCTCCTCGCGGACCTGCGCGCGGGCCGTGCTCCGGGCGCCGAGAGATGGCGACGCGAACGCGACCGCCTCGCCCGCATCGCGGCCGACGCCGTCCGCGACGGACGACGCGGGGACCCCGCCGCGGCCCTCACCGCGACGGACGCCTCCGAGCAGGCCGGGGCGATCCTGGCCCTGGCCCGGCCCGAGCGCATCGCCGTCCGCACGGCCGACGGGTCCCGCTCCTACCTGCTGGCCTCGGGCACCCGGGCCGCGCTTCCCGAGGGCAGCGGCCTGCTGGGACAGCAGTGGCTGGCCGTGTGGGAGGTGCAGCGCGCCGACGGCCGGGCCGCCGATGGCACCGGCGCCGTGATCCGTGCCGCCGCGCCGCTGGCCGAGGAGGACGCCTTCCTCGCCGGGGCGGAGCTGCTGGCCTCGGAGCGCACCGCGCACCTGGAGGGCGCCGCGGTACGGGCGCGGGAACGACGGACGCTCGGCGCCATCGAGCTCGTCTCGACGCCGGTGGCCGCGACCGCGCAGGACACCGTGCCCGCGGTGCTCGCGCAGGTGCGGTCCCGGGGCCTCGCGGCACTGGGGATGACCGGCCCGGCGCGGGCGCTGCGCGCCCGGCTGGCCCTGCTGCACCGGGAGCTCGGCGCGCCGTGGCCCGCGATGGACGAGGACCGTCTGCTCGCGGACCTGGAGGCGTGGCTCGCCCCGCAGCTGTCGGCCCGTACCACGCGGATGAGCTCGATCGACGTGACCAGCGCGCTGCGGTCCCTGCTGCCGTGGCCGGAGGCCGCCGAGCTGGCCGCGCTGGCACCGGAGCGGCTCGCGGTCCCCTCGGGCTCCAGCGTGCGCATCGACTACCCCGAGCCCGATGCCGAGGACGGCCGTCCCGTCGTCGCGGTGAAGCTGCAGGAGGTCTTCGGTCTGGCCGAGACCCCGCGCCTGGTGCGGGGCCGGGTCCCGGTGCTGTTCCACCTGCTGTCCCCGGCGCGTCGGCCGCTCGCGGTCACCGACGACCTGCGCTCGTTCTGGGACGGGCCGTACCGGCAGGTACGCAAGGAGATGCGCGGCCGCTATCCCAAGCATCCCTGGCCGGAGGATCCGTGGACGGCTCCGGCGACCGCGCGCACGAAGCAGGGCCGGAGCCGCAAGGGTCCCTGACCAGCCTGCACGAAGCAGGTGCGGTGCCGCCGGAGCCGCCGGGGCCGGCGCTCAGTCCGCGGATCCGGCGGATCCGCGGGGATGCGTCGGCTCAGCCTGAGGGACTCGGCGGCTCCACGCGGATGCGTCGGCTCAGCCTGCGGATGCGCCGGCGCCGGCGCCGGCGGCGACCGCGATCATCGCCGCGCTCATGTCGTCCATGACCCTCCGGACCGCCGTCGCGGCGGGGGCGTCGATCTCGAGTGCGGCGATGGCGGCATCGATCTCGCGGCGCGACATCCCCTCGAGATCCTCGCGCAGGATCCGATGGGCGATCCGCAGGGAGCGGAGCATCTCCAGCAGGATCCCGTCCTGCAGACTGGCGCGGCCCGGCTCCCGGATGGCTGTCGCGAGGCGCGCACGCAGCGTGGATTCGAGGGAGGCGTCCTGCGCGGGCCAGGAGGTCACGAACCAGCCGTCCTTGCGGGTCACGGCGCCGACGGCGGCCATGGATTCGCCGATGACCTCGGTGAGGTCCAGGCTGCGATGGGAGATGGCGGAGCGCAGACGGCGACCGTCCAGCTCGGTGAGGGCGCCGAGGGCCTGGTCCAGGACGGGGATCCCCAGCGAGGAGGGGTCGGCGACCTGCACCCGGGGGCTGCGGTCCTCGGACAGATCGACCTTCTCGCGCAGCACCAGCTCGGCGACGGCGGCTCCGGCCAGGGCCTGCCGGCGGTACTGGGTGGCTTCCTGGCGGCCGGCGTCATTGGTCAGCAGCAGGAAGAGCTCTGCGGGGATCGTGGTCGTGGTCGTCATCCCTCCAGTGTGGTCGGCGGCATCACCCCGTGTGCATCCACCGATCGTCGGAGGAGGATCGGTCCTCGGTCGAGGTTCAGGTGTGCCTGGCACGATGGCCGCATGCATCTGATCTCGACGCCGTCGCGCCTGTACCGGGTCCTCGCCCTCGCCGAGATGGTCACCTGGACCCTGTTGCTGGCCGGCATGTTCGTGAAGTACGTGCTGCAGTCCACCGAGCTCCTCGTCCGCATCGGCGGGGGCCTGCACGGCTTCACCTTCCTCGCCTACATCGTCGTGACGGTGCTGGTCGCGGTGGATCAGCACTGGAGGCTCCGCGATCTCGCGCTGGGCCTCGGCTCGGCGATCATCCCGTACATGACGGTGCCCTTCGAGCACTCGGCGCGGCGCCGCGGAATGCTTCAGGAGAGCTGGAGGCTGCGCACGCAGCCGGGCCGGAACGCTCCGGAGAAGGTCGCCGCCCTGGCACTGCGCCATCCGCTGCCGGCGGCCGTGATCGCGATCATCGTGGTGGCCGTCGTGTTCTCGGTGCTGCTGTCTCTGGGCCCTCCCACGCAGTGGTTCTCCTGAGCGGCGCCGCCCACCGCCGGTCAGCGGTCGTGACCCGTCGTGACCCGACGAGACCCGTCGAGGCCCGATGCTCCGCTGCCAGCTCGGGCGCCGCCGATCGCATCCGGCGCCCGTGAGCACGAGATCCCCCTGGCGCCCGTGAATACGAGATGCCCTCGACGCCCCGGGATGCGTGGCGGCGGCGTGACCCCCGCCGGCCTCGCCGTGGGCTCGTAGACTGCCCCCGTGCGGTGCCACCATTTCGAGTCCGGTCAGTGCAGGTCATGCACCCTGCTGGACCTCCCCCGGCCGCGTCAGGTCGCGAGGGCCCGCGAGCGTGTGGAAGAGCTGCTGGCCCCGTACCTCGCCGTCGGTGCCGCGTGGGGAGCGCCGATCCTCGGTCCCGACGGCGGCTTCCGCGCCCGCGGCAAGATGGCCGTCGGCGGGACCGCCCAGGATCCGATCCTGGGCCTGCCCGGCCAGAAGCTCGGCGCCGACCTGTGCGACTGCCCTCTGTACCCCGACGGTGTCGAGGAGGTCCTCGAGGGGGCCAAAGCCCTGATCCGTCGGGCGCAGGTGCCGCCGTACGATGTGGCGCGACGCCGTGGCGAGCTGAAGAACGTCCTGGTCACCGCGTCTCCCCACGGGGAGCATCTGCTGCGTCTGGTGCTGCGCAGCGAGAACGCGCTGGGTCGGATCCGCGAGCACCTGCCCACCCTCCTGGCGGCGCACCCGTCGGTGATCGGGGTCAGCGCGAACATCCACCCCGAGCACACCACCCGGGTCGAGGGCGAGCAGGAGATCCGCCTGGCCGGTGCCCCGTCGATCGCAGTGCGCACCGGGGACGTGACCCTGTTCGCCCGAGCGCAGTCCTTCCTGCAGACCAACACTGCGGTCGCCGGCGATCTGTACCGCCAGGCGGCGACCTGGATCCGCGAGATCGCCGAGGAGCGCGCCGTCACCGGCGCCCCGGCCCCACGTCTCTGGGACCTCTACTGCGGCCTCGGCGGCTTCGCGCTGCATGCCGCCCGGACCGTCCCCGCGGCGCACGTCACCGGTGTCGAGGTGTCCTCCGAGGCGATCGAGGGCGCTCGCGAGGCCGCCGACGCCGAGGGGGTCCGGGCCACCTTCCTGGCCGCGGACGCCACCGCCTGGGCGATCCGCGAGGCCACCGGACCGGAGGGCCCACCGGACGTGGTGGTCGTGAACCCGCCCCGCCGGGGCATCGGCGGCGAGCTGGCCGAGTGGCTCGAATCCTCCGGGATCCGCGACGTCGTCTACTCCAGCTGCAACCCCGAGACCCTGGCCACCGACCTCGCGGCGATGCCCTCGCTCCGCATCGTCGCCGGGCGCTTCGTGGACATGTTCCCCCACACGGCGCATGCGGAGGTCGTCGTGCGTCTGCGCCGCACCGCCGGACCCTGACACAGTGGGACCCGCAACCCGCCTCCCCGCACCGCACCCAGCCGACCCATCGCGCCGCCCCGACCTGCCGACACCCGTCGGCGCCCTGCATCCCGCCGACCGAGGAGCCTCATGACACCCTCCCCCGTGACCCCCGATTCCCAGCTCCACGACGTCACCCGCGCCGTCTCCCCCGCGAAGGACGGCAACACCGTCTCCCTCGCCCAGAGCTTCGCCGTCGCTCCCGAGGAGCTGTGGTCGGCGCTCACCAGCGGGGACCGCCTCGCCGCATGGTTCGGTCGCGCCGACGGCGAGATCGTCGAGGGCGGACGCTTCGAGCTGCCGGACATGGAGACCAGCGGCCGCGTCCTGACCGTCGAGGCTCCGAGGCGTCTCCTGCTGACCTGGGAGTTCGCCAAGAGTGTGAGCGAGATGGAGCTGCTGGTGACCCCCGAAGGGCCCACGACCCCCGAGGAGGCCGCGGCCCATGGGCGGCCCGCGACCCCGGAGGACGCCGACGAGAGCGATGCTGAGCAGCGCACCCGCTTCGAGCTGCGCCACACCGTCCCGGCCGACGCGCACTGGGCGACCTTCGGGCCGGCCGCGACCGGCTGCGGCTGGGACGGGGCGCTGTACGGCCTCGCCCTGCACCTCGAAGACCCGTCGGCCGCGCTGCTGCCCCGGCTGGGCGCCTTCGCCTCCTCTCCCGAGGGCGCTGCGTTCACCCGCGCCACGGCCGACGCCTGGTACGCAGCGCACGTCGCCTCCGGCGCGGACCGCAAGCCCGCCCGCAAGGCATCGGTCCGCACCGCCGCGTTCTACCTCGGCGAGGAGCCCGAGCTCTCGTGACGACACCCTCCGCCCCGTCGGCCGCCGTCACCCTGCTGACCCTCGGCGGCACCATCTTCATGACCCAGGACGCCTCCGGCGGGCACGCCGCTCCGGACGACGACGCCGCAGCGCGCCTGGCGGGCACCCTGGTCGACGGGGTCGCGCTCACGCCGCACCAGATCGCCAACGTCTCCTCCTCCGACGTGCGCCCGCGTCACCTGCGGGCGGTGCTCGAGCGCGCGCGACGGGCGGTCGACGGCGGGGTCGACGGCGTGGTCCTCACTCATGGCACCGATACCCTCGAGGAGTCCGCATTCCTGCTGCACCGCTTCTGGGACCGTGAGGCACCGCTGGTGGTCACCGGGGCGATGCGTCCGGCGAGCGCCCCGGGGGCCGACGGGCCGGCGAACCTGCGCGATGCGGTGGCCGCTGCGGCCTCGCCCACGACCCGAGGGCTCGGCGTGCTGGTGGTCTTCGACGGCCAGGTGCATCTGGCGGACCAGGTCACCAAGACCTCCTCCCGCGCGCTCTCGGCCTTCGCCTCGGAGCCGTCGGGCCCGGTGGGGATGGTCGACGGGGCCGACGTGCGCCTGCTGCACCGGGGTCCCGGTCGCGCCGCGCTCCGTTCCGGCACGCTGCCCGAGAGCCTCCCCCGGGTCCCGACGGTGATGGCCGGTCTCGACGACGACCTGGACCTGCTCGAGCACGTGCCGGCCGGCGCGATCGCCGGCCTGGTGATCGCCGGGGTGGGGATGGGGCACGTCTCCCCCGCCGCGATGCCGCGCCTGCGCGACCTGATCTCGGCCGGGGTCCCGGTGGTGGTCGCGACCCGCATCGCCTCCGGCGGCACCTCCACCCACCATTACGCCTACCCCGGCAGCGAGGTCGACCTGCTGGACGCCGGTGCGGTGATGGCCGGCTTCCTGCCGCCCGCGAAGGCTCGACTGCTGCTGCAGGTGCTGCTGACCGAGGGGGCGAGCGCCGAGGAGATCCGCGCGTCCTTCGCGGCCCACGCCTCGTGACCCGACGCGGCGCCCGCAGACCCGGGCGGGGCACCCGCACAGGACCCGGACGCGGTCCGCGCGCCCGGGTGGATCACCCCGCGGTGCGGCAGGTGCGGGCGACGGGGACGTCGACCACGCTCATGGCGTCGTCCGGGATCACCACCAGGCGGCCGTGCTCACTCCGGCTCCCGGGCGACGGGTGCGGCGGCGGCGTCGCTCGGGGCAGAGCCGGCGGTCGCGGCACCTGTGGTCACGAGCCCCGGATCAGGCAGAACGGGTGCCCGGCCGGGTCGAGGAACACCCGGAAGCTGCCGGAGGTGGAGGGCTGGTGCTCGTGCACCGTGGCGCCGAGCGCGAGCACCTGGGGTTCGGCCGCATCGATGTCCGGCACGGACAGATCCAGGTGGACCTGCTGGGGGTGGGCGCCGCCCGGCCAGGTGGGGCGCTGGTAGTCGTCGATGCGCTGGAAGGCGAGGGTCGCCTCCCCGTCGGGATTCTCCGGGGTGATGCCGCCGCGCGGCGGATCGAGGGTCGCCCAATCCCGGTCCGAACCGTCCTCGAGCGGCCACCTCATCAGTCCCGAGTAGAAGGTCGCCAGCTCCATCGCGTCAGGGCAGTCGAGGATGATCAGGTCGAGACGGGGGGTGATGGGTTCCTGCTCCAGGTTCTCCATGAGGCCACCGTAGGAGTCGGAGGCCGCCAGGGGAAGGACCACGCGCCCGGCGATCCGGCCCCGCACGACTCGGGGCCGACGATCCGCCCCGCACGCGTCGGGCCGGGCACCTCGATCCCGTGTCCGCTCGCGGCGCAGGGCCCGCTTGCCCACTGCCCAGGCTGTGGTGACAGACTGGACCCGGTCCACCCAGCGTCCGAAAGGTGCCCCCATGACCGTTGCTGCTGACCAGACTCCCGCCCTGCAGGAGTACGCCCACCCCGAGAAGCTCGTGACCACCCAGTGGTTGGCGGACCAGCTCGGCGCCGAGGGGCTGGTCGTCGTCGAGTCCGACGAGGACGTGCTGCTGTACGAGACCGGGCACATCCCCGGTGCGGTGAAGGTCGACTGGCACCTGGACCTCAACGACCCGGTCACCCGCGACTACGTCGACGGCGAGGGCTTCGCGGCGCTGATGGACGCCTCCGGCATCACCCGCGAGACCACCGTGGTGATCTACGGGGACAAGTCGAACTGGTGGGCGGCCTACGCCCTGTGGGTCTTCGAGCTGTTCGGCCACCCGGACGTGCGCCTGCTGGACGGCGGCCGCGCCGCCTGGGAGGCCGAGGGGCGCGAGATGACGACCTCGACCGCCGCCGCGCCGGCGGCCACGTCGGGCTACCCCGTCGTCGCCCGCGAGGATGCCCCGATCCGCGCCTACCGCGAGGACGTGCTGGACTTCCTGGGCGGCCAGCTGGTCGACGTGCGCTCCCCGCAGGAGTTCTCCGGCGAGCGCACCCATATGCCCGACTACCCGCAGGAGGGCACCGTGCGCGGCGGCCACATCCCCTCGGCCCGTTCGGTGCCGTGGGCCCGCGCCGCCGCCGAGGACGGACGCTTCAAGCCCCGCGCGGACCTCGAGGCCATCTACCTCGGAGAGCTGGGCTTCGACACCTCCGCGCCCGTGATCGCGTACTGCCGCATCGGTGAGCGCTCCGCCCACACCTGGTTCGCCCTGACGTACCTGCTCGGCTTCGAGGACGTCCGCAACTACGACGGCTCCTGGACCGAGTGGGGCAATGCCGTGCGCCTGCCCATCGCCGTCGGCCCCGAACCGGGCGAGGTCCCGGCCCGATGAGCACCGGATCGACCCCCGCCGACGGCGCCGAGCTGCCCGCGGCCTTCGCCGAGATCGCCGACGACTTCCACGCCCTCGGCGGGAAGGACCGCCTGCAGCTGCTGCTGGAGTTCTCGAACAGCCTGCCGCCGCTGCCGGACCGCTATGCGGACCATCCCGAACTGCTCGAACCGGTCCCGGAATGCCAGTCGCCGATCTTCCTGGCCACCGAGGTGGACGGCACCGGTCGGGAGGCGACGGCGCACCTGTTCTTCTCCGCTCCGCCGGAGGCGCCGACCACCCGCGGATTCGCCTCGATCCTCGCCGAGGCGCTCGACGGCCGCTCCGTCGGAGACGTGCTGGACACGCCCGAGGCGGTGACCGGGCAGCTGGGCCTCGCGGAGGTGGTCAGCCCGCTGCGACTGAACGGCATGTCCGGGATGCTCGCCCGCATCAAGCGCCAGCTGCACGAGAAGGCCGGCCTTTGAACGGTTGATCCGCTGAGCATCGCGGCGCCGGGCCCCGATCGGGCCCCGGCGCCGCTCACTCGCGTGACGCACCCCCTTGCTCTGCGATACAGAGCGTCAGGTCGCCACGCTGCTCGAGGAGACCCGCCACGGCATCTCCACGATCCTCGCCGGCCCGGCCCCGTCGTCGCCCGGACAGGACTGAGCGCTCAGCGCTTCGCGCCGGAGCCGGAATCGGTCCCGCCCGACCTCCCCTCGCCCTTGCCGTACTTCTCGTAGGCCTTCTCGGCTCCGGTGCGCAGGACGCCGAAGGCGGTCCGACCGGCTTCGGACTGCGCGAAGTCGTACGCGGCCCGCGCCCGCCGCGCGAAGCCCTGCCGCTCCTCATCGGTCGCGCCCGCGGCCCCCGGGCCGCGGACGGGAGAGGTGAAGCGCTCGGCGTCCGGCTCGCCGGTCTCGATCCGCTCGTGCCGTTCGAGGGCGACCTTCAGCTCGAGCGGCACCGTCACCTGACGCACGAGCACCGCGCGCACGTCCTCGCGGATCCGGGTCGCCTGCACGGTAAAGAATTGCTCGACATCTTCCACCTCGCCGTCCTCCAGCTCTCCGTCGAGCTCGACGGCCCGCTGCAGCACGTAGGACGCGAGATCGGCGGCGACCTCCGGGGAGAGCCCGTAGCGGTCCGCGGAGGTGGGCGCCCTGCGCAGGTCGACCGCGTCCTCGCGCTCCAGCGGGCTGGGGACGATGTCGAGCGCTGACAGGACGTCCTCGACGACGGCGTGGAAGCTCGCATCCCCGGCCACATCGGCCCGTCGCAGCT
Source organism: Brachybacterium sp. P6-10-X1 (assembly GCF_001969445.1). Lineage (NCBI taxonomy): Bacteria > Bacillati > Actinomycetota > Actinomycetes > Micrococcales > Dermabacteraceae > Brachybacterium > Brachybacterium sp. P6-10-X1. Next base: position 3,427,149 of record NZ_CP017297.1, on the reverse strand, counting down.
CCGCGCGAGAGATCTCCTCGGGCAGCCGCACCCGGGTGACGCCCTCTCGGGCGAACTCGTCCTGGGCGGCACGGCGCACGAGCCGGCGGGCGGCGCGGATCAGATCGTCGGGATCGGCGTCGCGCGGGATCTCCGGGCCGATCGCCCGGGCATCGGCGAGGATCCTCGCGCGCGTCGCGGCATCCCGGGACCGGCGGCGCACAGCGGTCGGGACGGCGGAGAGCCGTCCTCTCAGGGCGCTGATCGGCTTCACGGGATCCTCCTGCGGGTCGGCGAGGCTGCACAGGGGTCCATCGTACGGACGGGCGGTCGTACCGATCGGTCCAGGGGCGCCGCGCCCGCCGGGAACAAAGGCCCTTCCCCGACGCGTTGATCCGAGTGACGACCCGATCACCACAGCACGCCCTCAGACAGGAGATGACATGGCTGACCTCTCGTACACGGTTCCCGGACTCGGCACGGACGACTCCGTGCGGCTGGTCGAGACGCTGCAGGACCGCCTGCACGCGATGAACGACCTGCAGCTCACGCTCAAGCATGCGCACTGGAACGTCACCGGCCCCCGCTTCATCGCGGTCCACGAGATGATCGACCCCCAGGTCGAGGACGTCCGCGGGTACGCCGACGACCTCGCCGAGCGCATCGCCCAGCTGGGCGCCTCGCCCGTCGGCACCCCCGGCCGCCTGGTCTCCGAGCGCAGCTGGAGCGACTACACCGTCGGCAAGGCCGACACCCAGGAGCATCTGCGCGCCCTCGACGCGGTCTACGACGGGATCATCGCCTCGAACCGCAAGTCCATCACCCTGGCCGGCGAGCTCGACCCGATGACGGAGGACCTCCTGATCGAGCAGACCCGAGGCATGGAGAAGTTCCAGTGGTTCATGCGGGCCCACCTGGAGGGCTCTGAGGGCTGAGACCCTCACCGGGTCCTCCGCCCCGCCGAGTACGGTGAGGGCCCCGACCCCGAGGAGGACCCGGTATGCCCATCGCCGACCCGACCGCCGACGAGCTCGTCCAGCTGCAGGACGAGGCGGTGGAGTTCACCCGCGACCTGATCCGGATCGACACCAGCAACTTCGGTGGGGACGACCCCGCGAGCTGGGGCCCGGGTGAGGCGGAAGCGGCGGACTACGTGGTCGCGAAACTGCGCGAGGTGGGACTCGCGCCCGAGGTGCACGAATCCGCGCCGGGTCGGCCCAGCGTCTTCGCGCGGCTGCCCGGCCGGGATCGCGAGCGCGGCGGCCTGATCCTGCACGGCCACCTGGACGTGGTGCCGGCGCGCGCCGAGGACTGGTCGGCCGACCCCTTCGGCGCCGAGATCCGCGACGGGATGATCTACGGCCGCGGCGCCGTGGACATGAAGGACATGGTCGGGATGATCCTGGCCCTGGCGCGGCACCTCGCCCGCACCGGGCAGACGCCGCCGCGTGACCTGCTGTTCGCGTTCTTCGCCGACGAGGAGAACCGCGGCATCTGGGGCTCGGAGTGGATCGTCGAGCACCGGCCTCACCTGTTCGACGGCATGACCGAGGCGATCAGCGAGGTCGGCGGCTATTCGATCACCCTGCCCGAGCAGGACACCGGCGAGCAGGTGCGCGCCTACCTCCTGCAGACCGCGGAGAAGGGACTGGTGTGGGGCCGGTTGCGGGCGGCGGGCCGCGCCGGGCACGGCTCGGTCCCCAACCACGAGAACGCCATCGTGCGTCTGTCCCGCGCGATCGCCGCGATCGACGAGCACGTCTTCCCCACCGAGTTCATCGCGAGCGTCCGCGCCCTGTTCGACGGGGTCACCGAGATCACCGGCATCGGCTGGGACGAGGACGACGTCGACGCGTTCCTGCCGCTGATGGGCGGGGCACGCCAGTTCGTCTCCGGCACGCTCAGCGACTCGACGAACCTGACGATGCTCAGCGCGGGATACAAGGGCAACGTCATCCCGCAGACCGCCGAGGCGACCTTCGACGCCCGCTTCCTGCCCGGCCATCAGGAGCAGCTGCTCACGCTGCTGGACGAGCTGACCGGCGAGCACGTCGAGGTGATCGTCGACGACGTCGGCAACTCGGTGGACTCCCCGCGCGAGGGCGCCCTGGTGGACGTGATGACCCGGTCGATCCAGGCAGAGGACCCCGGATCCCGGGTGCTGCCCTACTGCCTCAGCGGCGGGACCGACAACAAGCCGCTCTCGCGGGAACTGGGCATCATCGGCTACGGCTTCGCGCCGCTGCGGCTGCCTGCCGATCTGGACTTCGCCCCGCTGTTCCACGGCGTCGACGAGCGGGTTCCGATCGAGGCGGTCCGGTTCGGGGCGCGGGTGCTGCTGCGCCTGGCACGCGACTGCTGAGAGGGCGACTGCTGGGAAGCGGCCGCGAGGGATCAGGCGGCGCTGTCGTCGGGGTCGGCGACCAGCCACTCCAGGACCAGGTCCTCGGGGATCGGGACCTCCGGCCCCAGGCCCGTGTACCAGCTCGGCAGCATGCGCAGCACGCCGGCGAGAAGCGGCTCCCGGTCGAGCTCCTGGCCGGCGCGCGCGTCCTGCTCCGTGTCGACCAGCCACTGGATGAGCAGGTCCAGGGAGCCACCCGCGAAATAGCGCGCCATCTGCGGGATCGGCGGGGACAGCGGCACCTGGTCACCGAGCCGGTCCAGCGCCACGGCGTGGAGATCGGCCAGGGTGCCGACCAGGATGAGGTACGTGCGATGGGAGAACTTCCAGTCCAACGCGCCCCGGAGGAATGCGTGGTGGTGGGCGACGTAGGCGACCATCGTCGCCGCCGAGACCCGCACCATCTCCTGGATGCTGCGCCCCTGCGCCGCCAGTTCGATGCTGCGTTCCTGCTGGCGGTCGAACATCGTCGCGAGCATCGCGCCCATCAGATCGTCCAGACCCGAGAAATGGCTGTAGAACGCGGCGCGGCTGACGCCTGCCCGCTGCGCGAGCGCGTTGACCGTGACGTCACCGTCGCGGGCGCTGAGGTCCCGTGCCGCAGCGAAGATCGCCGCCTTCGTCCGCGCAGGTCTGGGGTCCGGCGCACGGCCTGCTGTACTGGGCATCGCCCCATATTAGGCCCGACCTCCGGGAAGGCCCAGATCGTCCCGTCATGCGGCACGATGGGTTCATGGCCAGCTTCCTGCCCGGCTTCTCCGGTCGCCACCAGGTCCGCAGCCACCCCCTGCTCGAGGAGCTCGTCGGGCAGTCGATCATCCACACCCGGGTCGCCTCCCGCGGCACCTGGACCGTCACCGCGCGGGGCTGGGTGCTCCACTCCCGCATCCAGCAGCTGGCAGGCGCCACGCTCGGGTCCGACGAGGGCGGCGTGGTCGGGCTGCGCGACCCGCACCTGCTCGGCGGCGTGATCACGAGCGCCGAGATCCTGGGCGATGGTTCCCTCTCGCTCACGCTGAGTGCACCCGCCGGCCCGCTGCGGCTGACGAGCCCGCCGCGCTGGCGACTGCAGGGACCCCGGCGCGCGCAGCTGGAGGCGGAGAAGAAGGGACAGGTCGACGCGCGCCCCGCCGGGGAGGCGGTGTACGCGACCCCGGAGACGCTGGCTCTCTACGCCGCCTCCCGCCCCAGCGCCCTCGAGGAGCGCCTGCGCGAGACGGGACGGGATGCGTGGATCCACCCGGGACACGTGGTCGACCTGCTCGCCCGCTCCGGCGCACTGGAGGACACGGAGTTCGAACGCCGAGGGCCGGACCTGCTCGGGCGACTGCTCGGACGGGGTGAGATCCGTGCGGGATTCGTCAGCGGCGGGCGCTTCACACCCTGGGACCTCCCGCTCGCCGAGGTCGTCGAGCACATCGGGACGACGTGGGACGCGATCGGCGGGCGCACGCCCGGGCCGGGAATGATCGCCTGGTTCGAGCTCACCGACGCCGGTCGTGACGCCCTCGGACCGACGAGCCTGCAGGCCATGCCCCCAGGAATGTCCGGATACGACAGCCCGGGCGTCGTCGGCGGATTCCGCTGAGCGCTTCCCCGAGCGCGTGCCGCCACCCCTGACGGTGCATCTCGTACGCTACCTGCCCGGACCGCCCCGCACGGCACTCTTCTGCGCAGATGTCCGATAACTCTTCGGTCACATCAGGCCACGGTGAACGACCGGTGACCACGATCCGACCCCGTTCCGCCGCCGGCGTCCCGGCGAGCACCGATCCCCCGTTACGCTGGGGATCGACTCGTCGAGAAAGGCCGTGCAGATGCCAGAACGTACCGTGAAGATCGCCAGCACCAGCGGGCTCCATGCGCGCCCCGCGGCGATCTTCTCCCAGGCGGCCAGCGAGCAGATGGTCGAGGTCACCATCGAGACGGACGGTGCCGGTCCGGTCAAGGCCTCCAGCATCCTGAAGCTGCTGACCTTGAACGCGGACCACGGCGACGAGGTGACGCTGCGCTCCGAGGGCGAGGGCGCCGAGGACGCTCTCGACGCTCTCGCCGACCTGCTGGAGAAGAACCTCGACGAGAACCTCTGAGGCGAGGTCAGGCGGCCCGCGGCCGCACCGCGATCGACGCGAAACCGATGGCGGCCAGACCCCCGACGCCGGCCCCGAGCAGCATCGCTGCCGACGGACCCTGATGATCCACCAGCAGGCCGCCGACGACGGCACCGCTCATGATCGCCACCTGGAACGCGGTCACCTGGAGCGCCACGGCTGATTCGACTCGGCGCGGCTCGATCGCCGAGACCCACAGCTGCGTCGTCACAGGCACCATGTTGAAGCCGATCCCCCACAGCACCACCGAGACGGCGAGGACCGCCGTCTGCTCGGTGGTGCCCAGGAGGATGAGCGCAGCCGCCATGATCACCGGTCCGGCGGTGGCCGCCCAGCGCAGCCACCGCGACAGCGCCCCGCCCGCGAGATTGCCGAGGAGCCCGCCCAGACCCCACGCCAGCAGCAGCACCGAGACCATCGAGACGTCGATCGCCTCGATCGCGACCCGGATGTACGGATAGGCGGCGAAGTTCGCGAAGGCGGCCGCGAAGATCACCGCCACCCCGGCGACCAGGCGACGATTGCCCAGGACCACGCGCATCATCGCCAGCCCGGCTCCGGGCTGGGCCGGGACCGGCGGCAGCAGGCGCCACAGGACCCCTCCCGCCACGAGCGTCACCGCGGAGATCAGCACGAACACCGCCCGCCAGCCGATGACGTCCCCGAGCACGGAGGAGACCGGCACTCCGATGATGGTCGCGGTGCTGGTGCCGAGGGCGACGGTGGTGGAGACCAGCGCCGCGCGCCCCGTCACGTGGACCCCGACGGAGAGCGCGAAGGACCAGAAGCCCGCGATCGCCACGCCCAGCAGCACCCGGGCGGCAAGCACGACCGAGAGGCTCGGCGCGACGGCGACGACGAGGTTCGACACGATCGCGAGGCCGAGCAGGGACAGCAGCACGGCGCGGCGATCGGCACGCGGCAGGACGGAGGCGATCGTCGGCGCCGTGAGCGCTCCGGCCAGGGCGGTGGCAGCGACCGTGAGCCCGGCCCTGCCCTCGGAGACCTCGAGATCCGCGGCCATGCCGGGCAGGACGCCCGCCGGAATGAATTCTGCTCCCACGAGCGCGGCGGTGCCTGCCGAGAGCGCGAGCGAGGTGACCACGGGATGCCGACCGGGGCCCGACGCGTCCTGCGGTGCAGCGGGATGCTGGTCGATCGTGACGGTCTCGGGGGTGCAACTCGACATGGTTCCAGGATCTCGCTGATCGGGGGCGGAGGACAATGCTGCCCACATGGCGTACGGACACCTCGAGGGCAGCCAGGATCCACGGTGTGGCACAGCCGAGACAGCAGCCCCGGCACGCGCGCCGGGTGGCAGGCCGGCACCGGGACGCGCACAAAGCGGGAAGCCGGCTCCCGCCGCGCTCCGTGCGGCAGGCTGGCCCATTCCGCCAGCGCGGGTGCCCGACCATTCACACCCTGAGGCCCAACACGCGGACACCGCTGCCCGACGGACCGGGACGGGCACCGACAATCAGGGCACCGGCCACCAGGCACCGAGCACCGAGCACCGAGCACCAAGCACCAAGCACCAAGCACCGGACACCGGGCGCAGGGCGCAGGGCGCTGGGCGCAGGGCGCAGGGCGCAGGGCATCAGAGCACAAAAAAGGGGAGTGGGAGGCGCGAGACCAGCCTCTCAAACCGAAGGGGTCTCCAACAGCCTCCCACTCCCATGGAAGATGTCCGGCGGCGTCCTACTCTCCCACACCCTCCCGAGTGCAGTACCATCGGCGCAATCGAGCTTAGCTTCCGGGTTCGGAATGGAACCGGGCGTTTCCTCGATGCTATGACCGCCGTAACACGACGAGACAACCAGCCCACAAACACCACAACATAAGCGGTGCCCTGGGATTGTTTCTCCAGAACCACACAGTGGACGCGAACACACAACAATAAACAATAAACGTGTTGTTAAGTCATCAGCCATTAGTACCAGTCAGCTCCACACATTACTGCGCTTCCACATCTGGCCTATCAACCCAGTCATCTACTGGGGGCCTCTCACACCACAAGGGTGCATGGATATCTCATCTTGAAGCAGGCTTCCCGCTTAGATGCTTTCAGCGGTTATCCCTTCCCAACGTAGCCAACCAGCCATGCTCTTGGCAGAACAACTGGCACACCAGAGGTCAGTCCATCCCGGTCCTCTCGTACTAGGGACAGGACTTCTCAAATATCCAACGCGCGCAGCGGATAGGGACCGAACTGTCTCACGACGTTCTAAACCCAGCTCGCGTACCGCTTTAATAGGCGAACAGCCTAACCCTTGGGACCAACTCCAGCCCCAGGATGCGACGAGCCGACATCGAGGTGCCAAACCATGCCGTCGATATGAGCTCTTGGGCAAGATCAGCCTGTTATCCCCGGGGTACCTTTTATCCGTTGAGCGACACCCATTCCACAATGGAGTGCCGGATCACTAGTTCCTGCTTTCGCACCTGCCCGACATGTCTGTCTCGCAGTCAAGCTCCCTTGTGCACTTACACTCAACACCTGATTGCCAACCAGGCTGAGGGAACCTTTGAGCGCCTCCGTTACTCTTTAGGAGGCAACCGCCCCAGTTAAACTACCCATCAGACACTGTCCCTGATCCGGATCACGGACCGAGGTTAGGAATCCAGAACGACCAGAGTGGTATTTCAACAATGACTCCACACTCACTGGCGTGAATGCTTCCCAGTCTCCCACCTATCCTACACAAGCCGTCCCAAACACCAATATCAAACTATAGTAAAGGTCCCGGGGTCTTTCCGTCCTGCTGCGCGTAACGAGCATCTTTACTCGTAATGCAATTTCGCCGAGTTCGCGGTTGAGACAGTGGAGAAGTCGTTACGCCATTCGTGCAGGTCGGAACTTACCCGACAAGGAATTTCGCTACCTTAGGATGGTTATAGTTACCACCGCCGTTTACTGGGGCTTAAATTCTCAGCGTCGACCCCCAAAAGGGTCTAACCGGTCCTCTTAACCTTCCAGCACCGGGCAGGCGTCAGTCCGTATACAGCGTCTTACGACTTCGCACGGACCTGTGTTTTTAGTAAACAGTCGCTTCTCCCTGGTCTCTGCGGCCCTCACCGCTCTCACGGTTCGGGCCCCCCTTCTCCCGAAGTTACGGGGGCATTTTGCCGAGTTCCTTAACCACGATTCTCTCGAACGCCTCGGTATTCTCTACCTGATCACCTGAGTCGGTTTAGGGTACGGGCGACCGTATTCGTCACGCCGGAACTTTTCTAGGCAGTACAGGATCACTCACCTTCGCCCCTACGGGATCCCCATCACGTCTGACCCTCATGGCCCCAGCATTACCCGGGGCCGGGCTGCACGCTTAGACGGACTATTCCATTAAGTCCGCGGAAGCTACCTCACTGCGTCATCCCACGCGCTGACCTACTACAACCTTGGTTCCCAGCCTCACCAACCTCCACACCCCGAAGGGTATGGGGCCAGCTCGGGTGGTTAGCATCGGAAGCCTCGGTATGGGTCCTCCTACGATCGGTTCGGGAATATCAACCCGATGTCCATCGACTACGCCTGTCGGCCTCGCCTTAGGTCCCGACTAACCCAGGGCGGATTAACCTGGCCCTGGAACCCTTGATCAATCGGCGGACGGGTTTCTCACCCGTCTATCGCTACTCATGCCTGCATTCTCACTCGTACAGCCTCCACCACTGGGTTCCCCCGCGGCTTCACCGGCTGCACGACGCTCCCCTACCCACCCCAGCACATACGTCTGGAGTGACACAGCTTCGGCGGTGTACTTGAGCCCCGCTAAATTGTCGGCGCAGAATCACTTGACCAGTGAGCTATTACGCACTCTTTCAAGGGTGGCTGCTTCTAAGCCAACCTCCTGGTTATCTCAGCAACTCCACATCCTTTTCCACTTAGCACACGCTTAGGGGCCTTAGCTGATGTTCTGGGCTGTTTCCCTCTCGACCATGAAGCTTATCCCCCACAGTCTCACTGCTGCGCTCTCACGTATCGGCATTCGGAGTTTGGCTAAGGTCAGTAACCCGGTGGGGCCCATCGCCTATCCAGTGCTCTACCTCCGACACGAAACACGCAACGCTGCACCTAAATGCATTTCGGGGAGAACCAGCTATCACGAAGTTTGATTGGCCTTTCACCCCTATCCACAGGTCATCCCCTCCATTTTCAACTGAAGTGGGTTCGCGCCTCCACGCGGTCTTACCCGCGCTTCACACTGCCCATGGATAGATCACTTCGCTTCGGGTCTAGAGCCGGCGACTGAACGCCCCGTTCAGACTCGCTTTCGCTACGGCTACCCCACACGGGTTAACCTCGCCACCGACCACTAACTCGCAGGCTCATTCTTCAAAAGGCACGCCGTCACCCCTCAAGGCTCCGACGGATTGTAAGCACACGGTTTCAGGTACTATTTCACTCCCCTCCCGGGGTGCTTTTCACCTTTCCCTCACGGTACTTGTCCGCTATCGGTCAAGAAGTAGTATTCAGGCTTACCAGGTGGTCCTGGCAGATTCACACCGGATTTCACGGGCCCGGTGCTACTCGGGAACAGCATCACGCCGCACACCAGTTTCGTCTACGGGGGTCACACCCTCTACGCCGTCGCACTCACCACGACTTCGACTACCACTATGCGTCCACGTCGATCCGCCGGCAGACAGACCAGAAACGTCCCACAACCCCCAACCTGCAACCCCTGCCGGGTATCACACAGACCAGGTTTAGCCACCTCCGCTTTCGCTCGCCACTACTCACGGAATCACTCTTTGTTTTCTCTTCCTGCGGGTACTGAGATGTTTCACTTCCCCGCGTTCCCTCCACACCACCTATACATTCAATGGCGGGTACCGCGACATGACTCGCGGTGGGTTTCCCCATTCGGACATCCTCGGATCACAGCTCTGTTGTCAACTCCCCGAGGCTTAACGCAGACTCACACGTCCTTCGTCGGCTCTTCTTGCCAAGGCATCCACCGTGCGCTCTAAAAAACTTAGCAACACAAAGACACAAAATCATAAAAATTGCTTACAAGATGCTCGCGTCCACTATGTAGTTCTCAAGAAACAACCCCACACCCACCACGACCACCACAACAGTGACTCATGACGAGGGAGGACCAGCCACACACCCCGACACCCACAGGCACCAGGGACGCGTGCAGCCTCACAACCCAATAGCGTGTCTCCACCTCGAACCAGCCCCACCCCACTCGTTCCACACCCCGCAACACGGAGTCGTACTAGAGCCAGCAAGAACCAGCGAAGTGCCCATTCATCGATGTTCCACCCGTGAGCAACCACCCCCACCACACTCGGGCAGGACGATGGCCACCATAATGGTGATGCTCCTTAGAAAGGAGGTGATCCAGCCGCACCTTCCGGTACGGCTACCTTGTTACGACTTAGTCCCAATCACCGATCCCACCTTCGACAGCTCCCTCACGAGGATGGGCCACTGGCTTCGGGTGTTACCGACTTTCGTGACTTGACGGGCGGTGTGTACAAGGCCCGGGAACGTATTCACCGCAGCGTTGCTGATCTGCGATTACTAGCGACTCCGACTTCATGGGGTCGAGTTGCAGACCCCAATCCGAACTGAGGCCGGCTTTTTGGGATTCGCTCCACCTCACAGCTTCGCAACCCATTGTACCGACCATTGTAGCATGCTTGAAGCCCAAGACATAAGGGGCATGATGATTTGACGTCGTCCCCACCTTCCTCCGAGTTGACCCCGGCAGTCTCCCATGAGTCCCCGCCACGACGCGCTGGCAACATGGAACGAGGGTTGCGCTCGTTGCGGGACTTAACCCAACATCTCACGACACGAGCTGACGACAACCATGCACCACCTGTGAACCAGTCCAAAGAAAGCCACATCTCTGCAGCCGTCCGGTCCATGTCAAGCCTTGGTAAGGTTCTTCGCGTTGCATCGAATTAATCAGCATGCTCCGCCGCTTGTGCGGGCCCCCGTCAATTCCTTTGAGTTTTAGCCTTGCGGCCGTACTCCCCAGGCGGGGCACTTAATGCGTTAGCTACGGCGCGGAAAACGTGGAATGTCCCCCACACCTAGTGCCCAACGTTTACGGCATGGACTACCAGGGTATCTAATCCTGTTCGCTACCCATGCTTTCGCTTCTCAGTGTCAGTAATGGCCCAGAGACCTGCCTTCGCCATCGGTGTTCTTCCTGATATCTGCGCATTTCACCGCTACACCAGGAGTTCCAGTCTCCCCTACCACACTCTAGCCTGCCCGTACCCACCGCACGCCCGAGGTTGAGCCTCGGGTTTTCACGGCAGACGCGACAAGCCACCTACAAGCTCTTTACGCCCAATAATTCCGGACAACGCTTGCGCCCTACGTATTACCGCGGCTGCTGGCACGTAGTTAGCCGGCGCTTCTTCTGCAGGTACCGTCACTCTCGCTTCTTCCCTACTGAAAGAGGTTTACAACCCGAAGGCCGTCATCCCTCACGCGGCGTCGCTGCATCAGGCTTTCGCCCATTGTGCAATATTCCCCACTGCTGCCTCCCGTAGGAGTCTGGGCCGTGTCTCAGTCCCAGTGTGGCCGGTCGCCCTCTCAGGCCGGCTACCCGTCATCGCCTTGGTGAGCCATTACCTCACCAACAAACTGATAGGCCGCGAGTCCATCCCCCACCGAAAAACTTTCCAGCAACCACCATGCGGTGGAAACTCATATCCGGTATTAGCCTCGATTTCTCGAGGTTATCCCGAAGAGGGGGGCAGGTTACTCACGTGTTACTCACCCGTTCGCCACTAATCAGGCAGTGCAAGCACCACCGTCATCGTTCGACTTGCATGTGTTAAGCACGCCGCCAGCGTTCGTCCTGAGCCAGGATCAAACTCTCCATGAAAACATAGAAAAATCCCAGCAAACAACAAACAACTAGCATAAACTGCTAATCATCCGTTAAAATTTGCCATTCAAAATAATGGCATCAATAAACAGACACGCTATTGAGATATCAAGCAACACGCGCACTCAGAGATCCGAACCTTTCGGCTCTTCAGCTCCGGGGCAACCCTTATAACTTAGGGGCACCGGTCCCCCATGTCAACTCGGTGGGATGTGATCCCCGCCGCGCCAACTCCTTCCGGAGAGACCTGTCGTACCCGCTAGTCCGAGATTCACGGTCAAACCTTCCGGCCTTTCCGCTGTCCCGTTCTGCTGGGCACGAGGAAGAACATTACGCAGGTCCCGACCACCCGTCAAGCCAGAATGGGGCCCCTGAGGGGTGACCGTTCCGACACCCTCCTGATGACGGTTGGCCGGACTTCTTGTGCTATTGACGCGTGATGGCGGCGGCGTGGAGCGCGTGAGTGCTGGACGTGTCCAGCCCCGCCGTGGACAATCCGCGCGTCGCGCGGTCGTGCGGGTCGCGGCATGGCGCGCTGCGCGGCACGGTGCGGGGCGCGGCATGGTGCGCGGCGGCACGATGCGAGCAGTGCGGATGGGCAGGAGGTGGTTCGCGCCAGCCTGCGGCGTCCTGGTTACCGATGCCCCGCGGCTCAGATGCCGGCGTTGAATGCGGGTCCTCCCGTCGTGGAGGTGGGCAGGACCCCGGGCATGGCCGGGATCGTTCAGCCCGACCGCACCACTCCCGCTGAGCGCCCGGCCCGCCCGTCGTCTTTGCCGTCCCCGAGCATCTGCGCCGTCTCCGCGCGTCCGTGCGAGGTGATGATCTCGGGAACGACGAAGGCCCCCGCCACGAGCTGGCGGGGGCCTTCGGTGATCGGGGAACTCCCTGATCAGAAGCGGTAGCGGCGGGATTTGAACCCGCGGTGCGGGGTTACCGCACACTTCATTTCGAGTGAAGCACCTTCGGCCGCTCGGACACGCTACCGTCGCACAGCTTAACGGGGCCGCGGGCCGGCGTTCAAACCGGAGAGCCGCCGACGCGAGTCAGGTCACGTCGCTGCGCGGGCTCACTCCGCTGCCGGACGGCGGACGACGAGGACGTTCCCCGTCGCGTGCAGGACGGTGGCATGGGCGGTCGAGCCGAACGGCCCCCGGCTCAATCCGCGATGGCCCATCACCAGGATGCGGGCGCCAGCAGCGGCGGAGAGCAGGCCCGCTGCCGCCGATCCCCCCTCGAGCATCCGTGTCTCCACGGTGAGCTCCTGGTGCCGGGACCCGGCGCGCTCGGCCGCCTGGTCGAGCAGGGACCGCGAACGACTCCCCCCGCTCCAGGCCTCGAGGCTGTTGGAGTACGGAGCATGGCCGTCGTCCTGGACATGCACGACCCGGAGCACGCTCCCCCACGTGGTGGCGAGATCCGCGGCGACGTCGACGGCCTCCCCACCGGCGTCGGACCCGTCGTAGGCGGCCAGCACCGGGCCGGCGTGGTGGTGCTCGGAGCGGATGATGGCGACCGGGCTGCCCGCGTCGTGCAGCAGTCCGCGGCTGACCGATCCCAGCAGTGTGCCCAGCACTGCACCGAGGCCGCGAGTGCCGACCACGAGCAGGTCAGCGCTCTGCGAGACCTCGTCGAGGACATCCCGGGGACTGCCGGGTATCAGGTCGGTGTGCACCGTGACCTCCGGAGCCTTCGCGGCGACGTCCTCGGCGACGTCGTCCAGCAGCCGCAGCGCCTGGTTGCGGGGGCCGGCCGAATCGATGACCGGGACACCGGCCATGCCGCTGCCCAGCAGGGGCCAGGTCCAGGCGTGCACGATCCGCAGCCCGACGTCCGTGCTGCGGGCGAGATCCGCAGCCCAGCGCACGGCGGCCGTCGATGCCGTGGTGTCGTCGTAGCCCACCACGATGCTTCTCGTGACATTCATGGTCCACACCTCCCCGTGCGGCGTTGCCCCAGGATACGCCGTGTCGCTCCGCGGGACGAGGAGCTCGGGCCCGCCTCAGGCGGTGACGCGAGCGAGCGAACCCCTCGGGGTGATGTCCGGCAGCTCCTGGACCAGACGCATCCCGTCGGCCGTCCCGGCGAGCACGGCTGCGGCCGCCCTGCCCAGGTCCATCCCGAGCTGGTGTGCGCGATGGCCGAGCACGGCGAGCGGGGGTTCGCAGACCTGGCAGGCCAGCGAGTCGTCCCAGGACACCAGGGAAACGTCCCCCGGGACGTCCAAGCCCAGCCCGCGCACTCGGGCGGCCCCGCCGATGGCCATGGCATCGTTGTCGAAGACCAGCGCCGTCGGTGGCTGGTCCCGGTCCAGCAGCGCGGCGGCGGCCCGGGATCCGCTCTCTGCGCTGTAGTCGCCCTCGTGGCGCAGCGAGGGCAGGTCGTGCTCGGCGACGAAGGCGTCGTAGGCCTCCTGTCGCCACTGGGTGTGCAGCAGGCCGCCCGGGCCCTCGACATGGCCGATGCGGCGATGGCCCCAGGCGACCAGGTCGGTCAGCAGCTTGCGCGTCGCCCCGGAATTATCGGTCAGCACCGCCGCGTCGGCCCCGCTCTGGCGGACGTCGCCGGCCAGCACGAACGGCACGCCCGCGGCCCGCAGCACGGCGGGGCGCGGATCGTCGCGCCGCAGGTCCTTGAGCACCACCACGTCGACACGGTGCTCTTCGGCCCAGCGGCGGATCACCGCGAGCTCCGCCTGCGGGGTGTCGACCACCTCGCTGAGCACTCCGTGGCCGGCGGCGATCGCCGTCTCCTCGAGTCCGCGCAGCACCAGCGTGTGGAACTGCTCGGAGCCCGCGGACCACATCGACCGCGGCGCCGGCACCCCGATCCGCCCTGTCCTCATCGCCCCGTCCTCATCGCCCCGTCCTCATCGCTTCATCCTCATAGCGTCGCCCTCATCGCCCGCCCCGCCCCGTCGCCCGCGCGCGCGGGCCACCAGATCGTTCGCACTGGTCAGTACGGTCGGGGCCAGGTACTGATGCGGGACGGCGGTCCCGGCGGTGCGCACCCGGAAGGTGGCGCTCTCGCCCGGCAGCAGGGTCAGCATCTGCCGCTCGACGACGGCATCGGGATCGACCTTGTCGGCGAGGACGCAGAGGTCGCGCACCGTGCCGGTGGCTCGCACACTGATCTCGACCCCGTGCTCGACCGCGGCCGCGGTGGCCTCATAGGCGGCGCCGAGCAGCTCGGCCTCACGGTCCTCGACGGGGAAGTGCACCGTCCGCCCGCGCAGCTCCCGTCCCCCGTCGGCCCGCAGCTCCACGACGAGGACCTCGTCCCTGATCCCCGACGGCGTCCGCAGCTCGGCGGGCACCGGCACCGTCGCCGCAGAGCGCGGCGCGACCTCCAGCTGCGATGTGGCCTCGGCGATCACCTCGCCGGCGAGCGTCTGTCGACGCAGGACCAGTGGCCCGTCGAGAGCCGCGGCGCTGTCGTTGACCACGCTGACCACCTCGTCACCTCCGCGTGGCTGCACGGTGATCAGCAGCGGGGCGTACAGGTCCCGCAGGGCGTACCAGAGCAGCTTGCGCCGGCCGTCCCCGTCGACCGCCGCCCAGGAGGTGACGGGCCAGCAGTCGTTCAGCTGCCACACGATGGTGCCGGCACAGCGAGGCCAGTAGGAGAGGTAGTGCCCGATTCCGCAGATCAGGGCGCGGGCCTGGTTGAGCTGGGTCGCGAAGTGGACATCGTCGAAGCCTTCGACCTCGGGCAGATGCGGGGCCATCCCGCGGCGCAGCTTGTCCTGCCCGCCGACGGCCTTCTGGTGGGAGAGCATCGCCGGGGAGTCGGCATCCAGCGGACGCTCGGTGACGGCACGGGTGATCGTCGCCCAGTTCGCCGGGCCCTGGTAGCCGAACTCGGCCGAGAACCGCGGGATCGTGTCGCGGTAGCGGCGGTAGTCGTTGTCCTCCTCGGAGGCCCACGCCACCCAGTTGTGGATGGTGCCGTGGTCGGGGTGGCGGGGCTGGTCGATCAGCGGCCGGGAGAAGGGGCTGGAGGGGGTGTAGCTGCGAGTGGGGTCCAGCTCCGCCAGCAGCGTCGGGAAGATCTCGGTGTAATAGCCGTACCCCCAGGTGGCGGTCTCGGGCAGGGTCTCCTTCCATCCCCAGTGGTAGTAGCCCTCGACGTTCTCGTTGCTGCCGTTCCAGTGCACGAGCGCGGGATGCCAGGCGAGGCGCACGATGTGCTCCCGGGCCTCGGCGATCACCTCGGAGCGCAGCGGCTCGCTCTCGGAGTAGGCGGCGCAGGCCATCGCGAAGTCCTGCCACACCATGATCCCGAACTCGTCGCACAGCGCGTACAGCTCCTCGGACGCGTACAGTCCCCCGCCCCAGATGCGCAGCACGTTCATGCCCGCATCGACCGCGTCGGTGATCGCCCTGCGGTAGTCGCGGGTGGTCAGTCGCGAGGGGAAGCAGTCCTCGGGGATCCAGTTGGCGCCCTTGGCGAGGATCGCCGTCCCGTTCACCGTGAGGGTGAAGGAGGTGCCGATCTCGTCGGGCTCCTCGACCGCGCCGGCGGTGCGGAAGCCGATCCGGTGGGTCCGGGTCCCCCGCAGCACGCCGTCGGCGTCCCGCAGCTCCACGGCCACTGCGTACAGGGGCTGGTCGCCGTATCCCCGCGGCCACCACAGCTGCGGGGCCTCGGCCGACAGCCGCAGGGCGATCTCGTCCCCCTGCGAACTCCGGACGGCCTCATCGATCTGGGTGCCGGAAGGATCCAGGAGGCGGGCGGAGACGCTCACGGCCTCGTCCCCGGGGCTGCCGGAGCGCTCGATCGGGACCTGCAGCGCCACC
Organism: Brachybacterium sp. P6-10-X1; assembly: GCF_001969445.1. Classification (NCBI taxonomy): domain Bacteria; kingdom Bacillati; phylum Actinomycetota; class Actinomycetes; order Micrococcales; family Dermabacteraceae; genus Brachybacterium; species Brachybacterium sp. P6-10-X1. The sequence continues at coordinate 3,410,996 of NZ_CP017297.1, read as the reverse complement.
ACGCCGTGCCCCTGATCGACGGTGACCTGCGGGCGGATCGGCGCCAGGCGCGCCGTCGACCATTCCTCGAGACCGATCGGTCCGGAGATCCCGCTGGTGACCAGCACGGGACCCCAGTCCCAGCCGAAGTTGCTGGCCATCTTGCGGATCGCGTTGTACGGCAGGTCGTTGCCGACGGCCGGCAGGTCCCCGAGCAGCTCGATGTTCTCCCGGGCTGTGGCCAAGGGGGAGGCGAAACGGATCTCCAGCGTGTTCTCACCCTCGTGCAGCGCGGAGGTGACGTCGAAGCGCCAGGAGCGGTGCTGGTTCTGGACGCTCGCGATGACCCGGCCGTTCAGCACCACGGTCGCGGCGGTGTCGAGCTCGGCCGCCACCAGGTCCACCCGGTCGGCGCCGCTCGGTGTCCACTCGAAGACGGTCGCGTAGGAGAGGTCCACCTCCCCGGACCAGGAGATCTCGTGCTCGTTCCGGTCGAGGTAGGGGTCCGGGATCAGCCCGGCCTCCAGCAGGTCCGTGAGGAAGGTGCCGGGGACGGTGGCGGGGACGTCCGCGATCGGGAAGGGTGCCGGACCGTCGGTGACGGTGAGGGCCCAGCCCTCGTGCAGGTCACGACGGGAGACGGGGCGCGTCGCAGGGGTCACAGTGGTCACGGGGCCTCTTCCAGGGCGGCGAGATGATCGGGCATGGGCACCCCGCGACGCTTCGCTTCGGCGAGGAAGCGCGGGTTGGCGCCGGGTTCGGGGGCGGCCACCAGCAGCTGCCGGGTGAATTCTGCCTGCGGATTCAGGATCACGTCGTCGGCCTCCCCCTGTTCGACCACATCGCCGTGGTACATCACCAGGATCTCATCGGAGAAATGGCGGGCGGTGGCCAGGTCGTGCGTGATGTACAGCAGAGCCAGGTTCTCCTCGCGCTGCAGGCGGGCCAGGAGGTTCAGCACCCCGAGCCGGATCGACACGTCGAGCATCGAGACGGGCTCGTCGGCCACCAGGATGCCGGGCTCCGGGGCGAGGGCGCGGGCGATCGCCACCCGCTGGCGCTGCCCGCCGGAGAGCTCGTGCGGCTTGCGGTCGATGAACGCGGAGGCGGGGGACAGATTCACCCGATCGAGCAGGGCCAGGGCCTTCTCTCGGGCGGTCTGCTTCGTGGCCTTGCCGTGCAGCAGCAGGGGCCGTTCGAGGTGGTGGCCGATGCTGTGGAACGGGTTCAACGAGGCGAAGGGGTCCTGGAACACCATCTGCACCTGGTCGCGATAGGCCGCCAGTGCCCTGCCCCGTCGGCCGACGGGCCGGCCGTCCAGGGCGAGGGTTCCCGAGGTCGGCGTCTCCAGCTGGGCGATCAGCTTGGCGATCGTCGACTTCCCCGAACCCGACTGCCCCACCAGGGCGACGGTGCGCCCCGGGGTCAGCTCGAAGCTCACCGCCTTGACGGCCTCGAGGCGGCTGAAGCGCAGACCGTCGCGCAGCAGGTAGGTCTTGGACAGGTCGGTGGCCGTCAGGGTGCTCATCGCGTCTCCTCCGCGTCGAAGCCGGCTCGCACGAAGTCGCCCGCGTCCCCCGTGAGCGAGGGGAAGGAGCCCAGCAGCCGGCGGGTATAGGGGTCGCGGGGTGCGAAGTAGAGGTTCTCGGCGGTGTCCAGCTCGACGATCCGTCCGCCGCGCATGATCGCGATCCGGTCGGAGATCTCCAACAGCATCGGCAGGTCATGGGTGATGAAGACGACCGCGAAGCCGAGCTCGTGGCGCAGCCGCAGGATCTCCTGGAGGATCTCCCGCTGGACAACCACGTCCAGTGCCGTCGTCGGCTCGTCCATGATCATCAGCTGCGGATCCAGCGCGAGGGCCATGGCGATCATGACGCGCTGGCGCATCCCGCCGGAGAGCTCGTGGGGGAAGGCCCCGAGGCGCGCGGGGTCCACGCCGACCAGCTCGAGCAGCTCGCGCGAGCGGCTCAGCCGCTCAGCGGCCTCCAGGTGGGGGCGGTGGGTGGTGAACACGTCGGCCAGCTGGGCACGGATGCTCAACACCGGGTTCAGCGAGTTCATCGCCCCCTGGAACACCATCGCGATCTTCGACCAGCGGAAGGCGCGCAGTTCCTCCCCGGACAGCGAGAGCACGTCGACGTCGCCGCCGTCGTTGTCGTGGAAGGTGACCGCCCCGGACGAGACGCGCGCCGGCGGGCGGTGCAGCTGGTTCAGGCCGTACGCCAAGGTCGTCTTGCCGCAGCCGGACTCCCCGGCCAGGCCCAGGATCTCCCCGCGACGCAGCGTGAACGATGCGCCCTGGACGGCGTGGACGGGAGGATCGACCTCGTAGACCACCGACAGCTCCTCGACGCTCAGCACGGGCTCCTCGAGCACGGGCGAGCCGATGCCGGAGCGCGCCTCCTCCAGACTGGCCAACCGGTCGCGCGAGGCCCCGGCGTCGGAACCGGCGGTGACGGCCTCGGCCTCCGCGGAGACGCCGCGGGTGCCGGCGGCGGTGGCGCTGTCCGGGGACGCGGATCCTCGGGTGGTGGTGTCGGGGAAACTCATGCCATCGCCTCCTTCTTCTGCGCTTTGGTCGCCTTCTTGGCCTGCTTGACCTGCTTCGGTGCGCTGCGCAGGCGCGGGTTGATGATGCCGTCGATCGAGAAGTTGATCAGCGACAGCCCGCAGCCCAGCACCGCGATCAGCAGCCCCGGCGGCACGAACCACCACCAGGCGCCGAGGGTGAGGGCCTGCCCGTTCTGGGCGTAGAAGAGCATCGAGCCCCAGGTCTGCGTGCCCACCACGCCGAGACCGATGAAGCTCAGACCGGCCTCCCCCAGGATCGCGGTGATCAGCGCGAACACGAAGCCGCTGGACATCACGGGCAGCAGGTTCGGCAGGATCTCCACGGCGATGATCCGGTGCGGCTTCTCGCCGGCGATCTTCGCGGCCTGGACGTAGTCGCGCGTCCGGATCGACAGGGTCTGCGAGCGCAGCACCCGCGCTGCGGCGGCCCAGGAGGTGATCGCCAGGATGATCGCGATCAGCAGCAGACCGCGCTGCTGGACGTAGGAGCCGATCACGATCATCAGCGGCAGTCCGGGCAGGATCAGCACCACGTTGGTGAACAGGGAGAACACCTCGTCGAGCCACCCTCCCAGGTAGCCGCCGAGGATCCCGAAGAACCCGGAGAGGAACAGGGCGAGCACGGCGACGATCACCCCCACCAGGAGGGATCCGCGGGTGGCCCAGGCCAGCTGGGCCAGGACGTCCTGCCCGGTCTGGGTGGTGCCCAGCAAATGGTCGGCCGACGGCCCCTGCATGCCGTAGTTGTGCACGACCAGAGGGTCGTCCGTGAAGAAGGGGGCGATGAGACCGAACAGGACGATCATCACCACCAGGCCGACGCCGATGGCCAGGGACGGGGTGAGATTGCGGCGCACGGCGGCGCCGAATCGCGCGGGTGTGGAGGTCATGTCAGCTCCTCAGCCCCGCGCCCGGGTGCGGGGGTCGATGATGCCGTACAGCAGGTCCACCACGAGGTTCGCGGCGAGCACGGCGACGGTGATGATCAGGAACAGGCCCTGCATGAGCGAGTAGTCGTTGTTGTTGACCGCCTGGAGCATCGTGAAGCCGATGCCGGGGTAGGAGAACACCGTCTCGACGACGATGGAGCCGGAGACCACGAACCCCAGGGAGATCGCGAACCCGGACACGCTGGGGAGCATCGCGTTGCGCGCCGCGTACATGAGCATGATCCGGCGCGGGCTGAGCCCCTTCGCCTCGGCCGTGAGGATGTAGTCCTCGCTGAGGGTGGAGACCATCATGTTGCGCATTCCCAGCAGCCAGCCTCCGAGCGAGGACAGCACGATCGTCAGCGCGGGCAGGAAGCCGTAGTAGACGGCGTTGGACAGGAACGGGTAGTCGAGAGCGGGCCGCACCAGGGAGGCGTCGTAGCCGCCCGCGATCGGGAAGATGTCGAGGTTGACCGACAGCACATAGATGAACAGCAGCGCGAGCCAGAAATAGGGAACCGCCTGCAGGATCGTGGTCGCGGGGATCAGTGAGTCCAGCCAGCTCCCACGCTTCCAGCCGGCCACGGTGCCCAGCGCCATCCCCAGGATGAAGGTGAGGATGGTGGCCATCCCGACCAGCATCAGCGTCCACGGCAGGGCCTGCGCGATGATCTCGGTGACAGGGGTCGGGAAGTAGGTCACCGAGACCCCGAGGTCGCCGGAGAACAATCCGCCGAGGTAGGCGACGTACTCCTGGATCAGCGACGTGTCGTCGTCGGCCCCCAGCATGATCTCGATCGACCGCCGGGTGCCCGGGGAGACCGGGCCGCGGAGGGCGAGCTTGGCCAGCACGGCGTCCACCGGGCTGCCCGGCAGCAGACGGGGGATGAAGAAGTTCAGGGTCACCGCGGCCCACAGGGCCACCAGGTAGAACCCGAGCTTACGCAGCAGATGCACAGCGGCTGCTCCTCTCGTCGTCTCCCGTCGCGGTCACTGGACGGGCGTGACCGTCTTGAGGACGACGGCGTTGTCGGGCGCGGACCAGGACATCGGATAGGCGTACATGTCCTCCTCGGTCGGCCAGCCGGTGGCGCGCGAGGTGTTGTACTCCGTCAGGCTCGATCCGATGAGCACGGGGACGGCCGGCATCACCTCGACCAGCTTCTGCTGGATCAGGAAGTACTGCTCCTTCTTGGCCTCGGGGTCGTCGGTCGCGGAGGCGGCGTCCAGCGCCGCGTCCACGTCGGGTTCCGAGAAGCGGGTGACGTTCTCGTACGGATTCCCGTTCTCGCCCACGGGCACCGTGTTCTCGGTCGAGAAGTGATTGCGGTAGGGGTAGTACGGGTCGGGGGCGGGCCCCTGGCCGACGGAGTCGATGACCAGCTGGAAGGTTCCCTTGGCCTTGGAGTCGTTCCACTCGTTGACGCTGACCTGCTGCGGGATCAGCTCGATGCCGATCTTCGTGTACTGCTGGGCGAGGGTGTCCAGGGCGGTGACGTAATCGGACCAGCCGGTGGGGCACGAGACCGTCATCGAGACCCGCACTCCGTCCTTGGCGTACACGCCGTCCTCGCCGAGCTCGTAGCCCGCGTCCTCGAGCACCCTGGTCGCCTCGTCGGGCCGGGCGTTCCAGGGCGCGATCTCGATCGACGGATCGATGAAGTCGGCATCGCGCTCGGGCAGGGCGAACGACGGGGAGATGTCGGAGCCGAGTTCGAAGAACGCCAGCTTGGACAGCTGCTCGCGGTCCATCCCGTAGTAGAGCGCCTTGCGCACGGCGACGTCGGTCTGCGGGCCCTCGCACCCCAGCTCCGGGTTGGAGGCGGCCATCAGGGCCATCTGCGAGATCCCGGTGTTGGTGTAGGTCAGGTCGGGATTGGACTCGACGTGGTCCTTCAGGCTCGGGATCGCGGCGGACATGTAATCGATGTTCCCGGCGAGCCACTGATCGGTCGCGGACTGGTTGCCGGAGGTGGTGATCGCCCGGACACCCCCGATCGCGGGCTTTCCCTCCTCCCAGTACTCCTCGTTCGCCGCCAGCAGGTAGGACTCCGGGGAGAAGTCCTCCAGGCGGAAGGGCCCGGTGCCGACGGGATCCTCGTTGGGATAGGTCGCGAGGTCGTCGACGTCCGTGAAGAGGTGCTCGGGCAGGATCCAGGTCCGGCCCAGGGCATTGGGGCCTTCGGTGAACGAGGGCTCGGCGTAGGTGATCACGACGGTGGTGTCATCGCTCGCTTCGGCGGTCGGCGCGGTGCCCCCGGCGTTCAGCGCCTCGGTCTCGCTGATCCTGGTGAAGGTGAAGGCGACGTCGCCGGCGGTGAACGGCTCCCCGTCGGTCCAGGTCACGCCCTGGCGCACGGTGACGGTGAGGGCGGTGCCGTCCTCGTTCCACGAGAAGGTCTCCCCCAGCTGCGGCTGCGGCTCCTGATCGATGGGCTGGAGCGGGTTGAAGTAGAACAGCGTCTCGTAGATCGACCCCTGCACGAAGGGGATCACGGACGGCGAGTGGGGATTGAGGTTCCGTGTGAGCGTGGCCTCTGTCGCATTCACGGTGAGGATCGGCTTCTCCTCGCCCCCACCACCGCCGCCCGTCTCCAGGTTGGACGCCTGCCCACAGGAGGCCAGCGCCAGCGGCGCGGCTCCGACGGCGGCGAGTTTGTACAGGTCACGGCGCTTCAGGTGCATCGTTGCTCTCCTTGTCCACGCGTCGTCGCGTGCCGGTGGCCGGCGCTGGATCGATCGCACGCGCCCGTCCACGGATCTTCCTTCATTTAGTTAATGAAGTAGCCTCATTCTGCAAAGGACGTCAGGGTCCGTCAAGGGCGAGCGCCCCTCGGGGCAGGTCCCGGAATGGTCACGATCGGTGCAGGGAGGGCGAGAGATGAATCGCAGCGGCGACGGCCGAACCCCGGCCATGGACACCGCCGTCCTCGAGATCGTCCGTCGCCGCACCGAGAGCACCCGCGTCGAGATCGCCCGCGAACTGGGGGTCACCGCGGCCACCGTCACCAACTCGGTCAAGCGCCTGCTGGCTGCCGGACTGCTGTGGGAGAGCGGGCACGCCCGCTCCACCGGCGGCAAGCGGGCGACGCTGCTGCGCGTCAACGATGCGGCCCGACGGGCGCTGGGGTGCACGATCGACCACGATCGCCTCTCGATGGTCGCTGTGGACACCACCGGCGCGCTGCAGTCGAGGGTGGTGCTGCCGCTGGTCGATGCCGCCGACCCCGGGGAGGTCTCCGACTCGGTCCGCGAAGGGCTCGCCGCCCTGATCCCTGACGACGAGCTGGGCGCGATGACCGGCATCGGCTTCGCCATGGGGGCGCATCTGCCCGATGAGGTCGACCAGGCGCTCCGCGCGCTCACCGCCGAACTGGACGTGCGCGCCACCCGGGGTCGGGAGGGGACCTGCGCCGCCCTGGGCAGCTTCTGGAGCGGCGAGCAGACGGGAACCGGGCTGTCCGGGACCGTGCACCTGGGGTCGACGACGACCCTCGCGCTGCTGCTGGACGGCGTCCCGTTCCGCCCCGACAGCGGCCAGAGCCTGGACCACCTCCGGGTGGACCCCGAGGGCCCGGTCTGCGCGTGCGGACGACGCGGCTGCCTGCACCTCTACGTCGCCCCCGACGGGGTGGACGAACTGTCCCGCACCGCGCTGGAGGCCACTCAGGGCTCCGCGACGGCCCAGGTCGATGTCCTCGCCGCCGCCCTGCCGCTGACCCGCGTCGCCGCGAATCTCGCGATCGCGCTGGGCCTGGACACCATGGTGCTGGCCGGGACCCCGGTCCAGGCCGCCCCGGCGATCTACCTGGAGGCCGCCCAGGAGCACTTCGGCGACGAGTCCACGACCCGGGTGGTGGTCTCCCAGGTCCAGCCCCACCCGTGCGCGGTCGGGGCCGCGGTCCTGGCGCTGCAGGCCTTCCTGGACACCGGAGGGCGGTGAGCCTGGGCGCCGGCGACACACCCGACTCCTATAGGATCCGCGACAGCTGCGCCCGACCCCGAAGCACCCGGAGGGACACTGTGACCATCGACGGCATCCTGCCCGCCCTGCTCACCGCCTATGCGCAGGACGGGCGAATCTCGCCCCAGCGCACCCGCACGCTCGTCTCCCGGCTGGGTGACGCGGGCGTCGACGGCTACTTCGTCTCCGGGACGTCGGGCGAGTACTACCTGCTCAGCACCGAAGAGCGTCTCCGAGTCCTCGAGACCGTCGCCGAGGAGGCGTCCGGACGCGAGGTCATCTTCCAGGTCGCCGCCGCCGACCAGCGCGCGGTGCGAGAGCTGTCGCTGCGAGCCGTCGACCACGGGGCCACCGCCCTGTCGGCCTCGATCCCCCTCTACTACGGCTACGACGACGAGTCCCTGGCGCGATACTTCCGGGACGTCCGCGAACACAGCGACCTCCCCCTGCTGGCCTACACGATTCCCGGCTTCACGGGTCGCCCCCTGAGCGCCGATCTGCTCGCCGGGCTCGCCGCGGAAGGAGTGATCCAGGGCCTGAAGTACACCTCGAGCGACCTGGCGATCCTGGCCCGGCTGCGTGCCCGCCTGGGCGAGGACTTCACGATCCTGCTCGGCTCCGACGACCTCCTGCTCGCCGCCATGGCCCAGGGGGCGGACGGAGGCATCGGCGCCACCTTCAACCTGGCGCCGGCCCTGTACGTCGCCCTGTACCGCGCCGTCCGGGCCGGGGACCTGGCCGAGGCCCGACGCCTGCAGCAGATCGCCGTGCGTCTGCTCGATGCCCTCGCGGACGGCGAGGTGTATCCGGTCCTGAAGTCCGCGATGCGGGTCCGCGGACTCGACGTCGGCCAGGCCCGCTTCCCGATGGCTCAGCACGATCCGGCGACCGACGCCCGCGTGGCCGAAGCGCTCGGGCGCATCGACGGCCTCGCCGACTTCCTCATCTGAGCCCATCCTCCCGGGCATCCCGATCCCGCCCGATCCCGCCTGATCCAGGCCGGCCCGAACCCGGCCCCCCGGTCCCCCGCCCCGGGCCGGTCGCCGTCCTCATCGTCGGCCCACGTCGCCCCCGGGGGCGTCGCCGAGGTCGTCGAGAACGTCCAGATCGTCGAGCTCGTCCAGGTCATCCAGGTCGTCCAGGTCATCCGGGTCGGCATCGACGTCATCGACCTCGTCGGCCTCGCCCCAGACCCAGCGCAGCCCGAAGGAACCCGGCCCGAAGCGGGACTCCGCCAACTGGATCCGGTCACGGCGGTCCATCCGCACCGGGGTGACCGATTCGGCCGTGTCGCTGCGTCGATACCGTTCGCAGCGCAGCGGCCGGCGGGGGCCGCGGAACTCGGCCTCGAGCAGCACGTCGTGCGCTCGTCGAGCCAGGGAGTAGAAGGTCCCGGTCACGTCGGTCGCCGCCGCGTGCATGTCGACCCGGTAGGCGAAGGTCGCCACCTGGCCGGCGTTCAGATGGCCATCGAGCGTCAGCTCGACGCCGTAGGTACGACGGTCCGGCCAGAACACCTCCCGTCCCACCGTGCACCCTTCGAGGGGGATGTACTGCGGGGCGACGTTCGGCTCCGAGGGCTCCAGGACGTGGACCGCCGGGAGCCGACAAGTGCCCGACTCCAGCGCCCTGACGGTGACCCGCGAGGTGAACTGCTGGACATCGCGGCCCGAGTCGATGATCGCGTGCTGCTGGAAGACCCGCTCGTGGGCATACCGCTCGGGAGATTCGAAACCCAGCTCGAGCAGCGCGTCGCGGAAGACGTCCTTGCTCGACCGGCGCCCGATGAATCGGGTGTCCGGGACCCCCCTGCCCTGCAGGCGGGGCGCTCCGACGAGGTCCACGAGCGAGTCCGGCGGCCGCCCCAGGAGGTCCTCCAGGGCGGCGACCACACCGAGCGAGGGTCCGCGACCGGGAAGGCTGCGTCCCGACTGCCAGTTGCTGAGGGTCGCCACGCTCACCGGACGACTGCGGGCCCGCAGGCGTTGGGAGATCTGCGTCAGGGACAGGCCGCTGCGCCGGATCGAGGACCGCAGCGTGCGCGCGAAGGGCTCACCGTCGTCCGTCTCCCTCACCTCCCCACCCTCTGCACGACCTTGTGCACTGCATCACGCCAGCTCATCCGGGACCTCCGGTGCCTCCGAGCCGCCGTACCCGCCGAAGCGTTCAGTATTTTCGACATACCTGTAAAAAGGCCAGGGTAGCGTCCCCGACAATCATCGGACGCTCGCGACTCCCTCGGATCGGAGCGTCGCCCGCACCTCCTCGTCACCGGGGAGGTCACGCAGGACAGGGAGGACCGATCCGCATGGCGACACAGCGAAGCACCGCAGCCCGTTCCCCTCGCCCCTCGCATGACGCCCCCTCGACTGCTCGGACGGCCCGAACCGTCGAACACGGAACCACGAGGGATGGTCCCCGACTGGCCACACCATACCGGACATGTCGGACGATCGAATCGACATACGGAGGTGTCGCGATGCTCTGCTCCGACCGCAGGAGCCACCCGCGCCGGCCACCACGCGCGCCGATGACCACCCTGCACCCGCCCGTGAACGGGTGGGGTCGTCACAGCGGTGGGATCCACGCTCCGCCGGGCCCGGATCCCACCGCACCTCCCGGCAAGGGCGCCTGAGAGACCATCGGCCCCCTCGGCCCGCTCCGCATCCTCACGCACGTCGTGACCCCCACTCGTCACCGGCGACGACGATGTCGCCCGGCACGGGAATCCTCCCGCACCCGCAGCACAGCTCTTCACTGCCCTGCCCCTGACGGCCCTCGACCTCCTCGCGCCCCGCGCGGCGTCGTCCCGTCATCGACGCGAAAGCCGGAACCATGACTCAAGAAGCCCTCGCGAGCATCGACGCGTCACAGCATCGTGCCCCGCGCCCCGCCCAGGATCCGCAGACCCGCACCGTGCACGGCGACACCGTCGTCACCGAGCACAGCTGGTTGCGTGACCGTCGCTCCCCGGACGTCGCCGAACATCTCGTGGCGGAGAACGCCTACACCGACGCCCGCACCGCCCACCTGGCTCCTCTGGTCTCGGCGCTCACCCAGGAGCTCGCGGCCCCGCGCCCCACCGAGGAACTCGGGGTGCCCGTGCGCTCCGGCTCCTGGTGGTACATCGACCGGCCGCGCCAGGACGAGCACGGCACGGACCTCGCGCTGTCCCGGATCGCCGACCAGGACGTCCGGATCGGCTCCGGCGGCGTCCCGATCCTCCCCACGGGTGAGCCGGGCGAGCACGAGGAGCTCCTGATCGCCGGTCGCCGCCGTGTGCCCGGCTTCGCGCTCAGCACCGAGCAGGACCTCCTGGCCCGGGCCGAGATCTCCACGGGCGGCTGCGCCGTCAGCATCACGGACCTGTTCAGCGGCGAGGTCATCGATCGGGCCGTCCGTGACGCCGGAGCGGACCTCGCCTTCTCCCATGACGGGCAGTGGCTGCTGTACACCCGGCTCGACGATCTCGGCCGCAGCCACCAGGTCCGCCGCCACCGGATCGGCACCGCCGCGGACGCGGACGAGGTGCTGCTGGAGGAGCCGGACCCGTGGGGCGAGCTCCGGATCGCTCGGTCCCGGGACGGCTCGAGCCTGCTGGTCCGCTCGCAGTCCATCGAGACCACCGAGACGTGGCTGCTGGACCTGGCCGACCCCACCGGCCCCCTGAGCAGCATCACGGGCCGCCGCGACGGCGGACGCCCGGCCCTCGAACACGCCGGCGACCGGCTCCTCGTGATCGACCAGGACGACAGCGGCCGCGATGTGCTCGCCGAGACCTCCCTGCCGGGACGTGACGGCTCCCCCGCCGCACAGACCCTGCTCACCGCCGGTGACGGGGAGGAGTTCGGATCCGTCGAGGCCTTCGCGGGTTTCGCCGCCCTCCAGGTCCGCGCCGATGGTCTGCCCGGGGTGCGGATCATCCGGCGACGGGCCGACGGCAGCTTCGACGCCCTCTCCGTGCGAGCCCTCGGCCACGGCGGGCAGCTCGACGCGGTGCGTCTGGACGCCAATCCCTCCTGGGGCCAGAGCACGGTCCGCTACCGGGTGGACTCTCTGCTGACGCCGACCACTCTCGCCGAGGCCGACGTGGCCACCGGCGAGGTCACCGTGCTGCACCAGGTCCCCGTCCCCGGGTTCGACGCGGCCCATTACCTCGAACGAAGGCTCTGGGCCACCGCAGCCGACGGGACCGCGGTGCCGATCTCCGTTCTCGCACGACGGGACGTGCTCGCCGCCGGACCGGCCCCCGGCCTGCTGTACGGGGACGGAGCCTTCGGGACCTGCCTCGACCCGGCTCTGAGCCCGGGCGCCCTCGCCCTGGCGGATCGCGGACTCGTGGTCGCGATCGCGCACGTGCGCGGCGGCGGCGAGATGGGCGACGGCTGGCACCGCGCCGGCCGGCAGCTCGCCAAGGACGCCTCCTTCGACGACTTCGTCTCCTGCGCCGAGCACCTGACCGCCTCCGGCTGGGTGGCCGAGGGACGGCTCGGCGCCGTCGGCATGGGCGCCGGCGGCCTGCTGGTCGCCGCGAGCGCCAACCGGGCACCCACCGCCTTCCGCGCGATCGTCGCCGGGGCTCCTCTGGTGGACCCGCTGACCACCCTCCTGGATCCGGAGGTGATGCTCACGCTCGAGGAATGGATGGAGTGGGGCGATCCGGTCGAGGACGAGGCGGTCTACCGCCACCTGCGCCGGTACAGCCCCTCCGAGAACGTCCCGGAGACCGAGTTCCCCGCCGTCTTCGCCTGGACCGCTCTCGAGGGGACGGGCGTCCCGCCCTCCGAGGCGGCCGTCTGGGTCGCCCAGCTGCGCTCCCGGACCACGTCGGATCCCGCGCAGCGCCCCGTCCTGCTGCGGTGCCTGCCGGCCGTGCACGATGCGGCCGTCGCGGTGCACGCCGAATCGCTGGCGTGGCTGCTGGACCAGCTCGACGTGCCCGGCATCCGGGCCTGACCGGGCCACGGGTGGCGACCTCGACGACGCCGTCGACGCCGTCGCCGCCCGTGGGCCATCCGCGCGGCCTCGTGCGCGCAGCTACGCTCGGATCATGACCGAGCAGATCACCGCCGCCCCCGTCCCGCCGCGCCGTCCGAGCGAGCGGACCTTCCATGGCGACACCGTCGTCGACCCCTACGAGTGGTTGCGGGACGGGAAGGATCCTGAGGTCGTCATGCACCTGGAGGCGGAGAACGCCTATGCCGACGCCCGCACCGCCCACCTCGCGGACCTCCGCGGGACGCTGGTCGCGGAGTTCATCGGCCACACCCAGGAGACCGATCTCAGCGTCCCCGTGCGCCGCGACGACTGGTGGTACATCACCCGCACCACCGCCGGGAACGACTACCCCGCCTTCACCCGCGTGCGCGCCGCCCGCGATACCGGCAGCATGCCCGAGGTGGTCCCCGGCGAGCTGCTCGAGGGCGAGGAGGTGCTGCTGGACGCGCAGGCGGAGGCCGCCGGATCCGAGTTCTACTCCCTGGGCGGGCTGGCCCCGTCCCCCGAGCACGACCTGCTGGCCTATGCGGTGGACACGGCGGGCGACGAGCGCTTCACGATCCGGATCAAGGACCTGGCCTCCGGGGAGGTCGTGGACGAGTCCGTGACCGGGGCCGGCTACGGGCTCGCCTTCTCCACCGATCAGCAGTGGTTGTTCTACGCGCGGGTCGACGACGCCTGGCGCCAGCACCAGATCTGGCGCCACCGCATCGGTGCCCCCGCCGCGGCCGACGAGCTGGTCCTCGAGGAGCCCGACGAGCGCTTCATGGTCGGCTTCGACCGGTCCAGGGACGGCTCCACGCTGGTGATCCAGGCCGGCTCCACCTCGACCACCGAGGCCTGGATGCTGGATCTGGCCGATCCGACGTCGGCCCCGGTTCCGGCCGGTGGCCGCCGCGACGGCGTGGACTACACCCTGGAGCACGCCGGGGACCGTCTACTGATCGTCCACAACGCCTCCGCGGAGGGCTTCGCCCTGGCCGGGGCGAGCATCGAGGACCCGTCGGCCTGGACGGACCTGCTGGTCGCCGGCGAGGGCGAACGGCTTCTCGCCGTCGAGGCCTTCGCCTCCTTCGTAGCGCTCGAACTGCGCAGCGCCGGGCTGGCGAGCGTGCGGATCATCCCTCGCGCGGCCGACGGGTCGCTGCTGCTGGAACAGGCCGCCGACCTCGACCACGGCGGGGCGCTGGACACCGTGGAGCTGGATGCGAATCCCGGCTGGGAGCGCACCACCGTGCGCTACCAGCTGACCAGTCTGCTCACCCCGCCCACCATCGCCGAGCGCGACGTGGTCGGCGGCGGGACCACCATCTTGCGCGTCACCCCGGTGCCGGGCTTCGACCCCGAGCTGTACGTCGAGCGACGCGAGTGGGCCACGGCCGAGGACGGCACCGCGATCCCGTTGTCCGTGGTGGCGCGGCGAGAGGTCGCGGCCGACGGCACGGCCCCGGGCTACCTGTACGGCTACGGCTCCTACGAGATGTCGATCGATCCCGCGTTCGGGCCCACGCGCCTGTCTCTGCTGGACCGCGGGGTGGTGATCGCGATCGCGCACGTGCGCGGCGGAGGCGAGATGGGCCGGGCCTGGTACGAGCACGGGAAGCTGCTCGAGAAGAAGAACTCCTTCACGGACTTCGTGGCCGCCGCGAAGCACCTGACGGACTCGCACCTGGTGGCCCCGGACCGGCTGGCTGCGGAGGGCCGCAGCGCGGGCGGCCTGCTGATGGGCGCCGTCGCGAACCTGGCGCCGGAGCGCTTCCGGGCGATCATCGCCGGGGTCCCCTTCGTCGACACGCTGACCACGATCCTCGATCCCTCCCTGCCGCTGACCGTCGGCGAGTGGGAGGAGTGGGGCGACCCGCTGCACGATCCGGAGGTGTACGAGTACATGAAGGAGTACACCCCCTACGAGAACGTGCGGGCCGTGGAGTACCCGGCGATCTTCGCCGCCACCTCGCTGCACGACACCCGCGTGTTCTTCGTCGAGCCGACCAAGTGGGTCGCCCGCCTGCGCGAGACCGTGACCAGCGACCAGGAGCAGCGGCCGATCCTCTTCCGCTGCGAGATGGCCGCGGGCCACGGCGGGCGCTCCGGGCGCTATCACGCGTGGGAGCAGCGGGCCGACGAGCTCGCCTGGCTCCTGGACCAGATCGGGGCGGTCGAGCGGATCTGAGATCCGGGGACGATACCCGCTCTCGACCGAAAGTTTTCTGTCTCCGCCGCGATGATGCGGGGGCGACACCGTCCTTGGACGGTGCTGCGCCCTTCTTGCTGTGCCCTCCTTGACGGTGCTGCGATGCGCGCCATACGCTCATCGCACATCGAAACGGAACGAAATATTTCGTTCGTGAAGTCGAAGGAGACGTCATGAAGCGCCGCCAGATCCTCACCGTCGGAGCAGTCACCGCCGCCACCTCCCTCGCCGCCGGGGGCGCCGCCTCGGCGGCCCCGCCCGGGAACGCAGGCCCGCCCGGGAACGGGGAGCGGACCCCTCCGGGCCTCGCGACGAAGGACGTCCTGGCGTGGGCGGCCGGCCGCGAGATCGAGATCGGTTCGGCCGTGGCGGGCGGCGGGCACCACACCAGCCAGCCCTATCCCCCGCCGTTCACGGAGGACGAGACCTATCGCGAGCTGCTCGGTCGGGAGTTCACCTCGCTGTCGGCGGAGAACCAGATGAAGTGGAGCTACCTGCGCCCCGACCGCGACACCTACGCCTTCGCCGCCGCGGACTCGATCATGGAGTTCGCCCGCCGGCACGGGCAGGTGGTGCGCGGCCACACCCTGCTGTGGCACAGCCAGAACCCCGCCTGGCTCGAGGAGGGCGGGTTCGGCCCGGAGGAGCTGCGCACGATCCTCAAGGACCACATCGACACCGTCGTCGGCCGCTATGCGGGCCACATCCAGCAGTGGGACGTGGTCAACGAGATCTTCACCGAGGACGGCGCCCTGCGGGAGAGCGAGAACATCTGGATCCGCGAGCTGGGGCCCGGCATCATCGCCGACGCCTTCCGCTGGGCCCACGCGGCCGATCCGCAGGCGAGGCTGTACGTCAACGACTACAACGTCGAAGGCGTCAATGCGAAGTCCGACGCCTACCACGCCCTGGTCCAGGATCTGCTGGCCGACGGCGTTCCGGTGCACGGCTTCTCGACCCAGGGACACCTGTCGATCCGCTACGGCTTCCCCGGTGGGCTGGTCGAGAACCTGGAGCGCTTCGCCGACCTGGGGCTGGAAACCGCGATCACCGAGCTCGACGTGCGTATGGACCTCCCCGACGGCGCCGAACCCACCCAGGAGCAGCTGGACGAGCAGGCCGAGTACTACCGGCGCATGACCGAGGGGGCGCTGGCGGCCGACGGGTGCACGTCCCTGACGCTCTGGGGTTTCGTGGACACCTACTCGTGGGTGCCGGCGACCTTCGAGGGCCAGGGTGCAGCGACCGTCATGTGGGCGGACTACACCCGCAAGCCGGCCTACTTCGCGGTCCAGGACGCGCTCGCGCGGGCCAGCAGGCGGGCAGGGCATCCGGCGCTGCGGGATTGACGTCCGCGACCCCGCAGATGCTCAGCTGACCAGGTACCCGCCGTCGACCGGGATCTCCGCGCCGTTGACCATGGAGGCGGCATCGGAGGCGAGCCAGACGGCGACGTCGGAGACCTCGCTCGGCCGGGCGAAGCGGTCCTGCGGGATCCGGGCCAGCATCGGCGCGGCCTTGTCGGGGTGATCGCCCCAGACCTGCTGGCCCATGTCCGTGAGCACGATGGTGGGGCAGATCGAGTTGGCCCGCACGCCGCGGTCCCCGAGCTCGAGGGCGAGGGTGCGGGTGGCCATCACCAGGCCGGCCTTGGCGACGGAGTAGGAGTAGTGCTCCGCGAGGGGACGCAACGCCGCGGCGGAGGCGATGGTGACGACGGCGCCGCCGCCGGCACGCGCCATGGCCGTGCCGGCGCGGGCGGCGAGCAGCGCCGGGGCCCGCAGGTTCACCTGGAGGGTCTCGTCGAAGTGTGCGGCCTCGAGCTGGTCGACCGTCTCCGGATGCGAGAGACCGGCGTTGTTGACCAGCACGTCCAGCCCGTCGGGGCCGTCGAGCGCCTCCGAGGCCTCCTGCCAGAGGGTCTCGGGCACCAGGGGATCGGCGAGATCCGCCGTCAGCACGGCGACGCGCACGGGGTGCTCCGCGCCGAGCTGGTCGGCGGTCTCCTCGAGCGCGGTGGCATCGCGGGCGGTCAGCACCAGGTCGGCCCCGGCCGCGGCGTACGCCCGGGCGATGTCGGCCCCGATCCCGCGGCTGGCCCCGGTGATCAGGGCACGGCGTCCCGCGAGCGGGCGGGCGGGATCCTTCGGGCGCGACATGGACCCAGGGTACTCAGAAGGCGGGCAGGACGGATCCGTCGGTGTAGGTCTCCTCGATGAACGCCTTGACCTCGTCGCTGTGCAGCAGCTCGTCGAGGGCCACGATGCCGGCGTTGTCCTTGTCCGCCTCGCGGCATACCAGCATGTTCGAGTAGGGGCTGTCCTCGCCGCCGGCTTCGAGCACGATGGCCTCCTCGGAGGGCTTCAGCCCTGCTTCGAGGGCGTAGTTGCCGTTGACGACGCCCGCGGCGAAATCGGAGAGCGTGCGGGGGATCTGCGCGGCTTCGATCTCCGTGAACTGCAGGTTCTTGGGATTGTCCTCGATGTCCGCTGTGGTCGCCTCGACGGACTCGACCCCTTCGGCGAGGGTGATCACGTCGTTGTCGGCCAGCAGGCTGAGGCCGCGGCCACGGTTGGCGGGGTCGCTCGCGATGGCGATCTCGTCGCCGTCGGCGAGCTCGTCCAGGCTGGTGATGGTCGCGGAGTACAGGCCCATCGGCTCGATGTGCACGCCGTCGAAGCCGTGGAAGTCGTAGCCCTTCTCCTCCTCCTGGGACTGCAGGAAGTTGGGCGTCTGGTAGTAGTTGGCGTCGATGTCGCCGTCGTTCAGCGCCTGGTTGGGGATCTGGTAGTCCGTGTAGGTGGTGATCGTCAGCTCAAGACCGGCGTCGGCGGCGAGGTTGTCCTGGATGAACTGGAGGATCTCCCCATGGGGTGCGGGCGTGGCCCCGACGTCGAGCTTGGTGACGCCGTCCACTTCCTCGGGCGCCTCGGGTTCACCGGCGCCGCAGGCGGCCAGGGCGAGGGTGCCGAGGCCGGCGCCGGCGGCGAACAGGGTGCGGCGGGGGAATGCGTTCATGAGTATCTCCTGGGATGCAGAGGGATCGAGGGGCGGGGTACGGGGCCCTGGCGGTCAGGACTGGCGGGCGCGATGGTCGACGGCCTTCGCCAACGTCGAGCCGAGCGATTGGACGGCGATGACCATGACGATCAGCAGCACCACGGTCGCGACCATCACGACGTTGTCGTAGCTCTGATAGCCCATCCGGGTGGCGAGATCCCCGAGCCCCTTGCCGCCGATGACTCCCGCCATGGCGGTGTAGCCGATCACGGTGATCGTGGTGGTGGTCAGGGTGCCGATGATGCCGGGGAGCGCTTCGGGCAGCAGGACCTGACGGATCACCTGCCAGCGCGAGGCGCCCATCATCTGGGTCGCCTCGATCTTCCCGGCGGAAATCTCGCGGAGGTTGATCTCGATCAGCCGGGCCAGGAACGGGATCGCCGAGATCGTCAGGGCGAACATCGCCGCGTTCGGCCCGGTCACCCTCCCGACCACGAAGCGCGTCACGGGGATCAGCGCGATGATCAGGATGATGAACGGGAAGGAGCGCCCGACGTTCACCACGAACCCGACGATGCGGTTCACCCACCGGGCCAGCGAGCCGCGGGCCTTCTCGGTCTCGAACAGGAGGATCCCCAGCGGCAGCCCCACCAGGGTCGCGAAGACCATGGTGCCGGCGGTCATGTAGAGCGTGATCAGCGCGTTCGACCACAGGCTCGTGTTGGGGTCCCAGGTGGTGAACACCGGGTTCGACAGCCACTCCATCATGCGGTCACCTCCTTGGTCACGACGCCTTCGCCCTCGAGCTCGCGCAGGAAGGCATCCAGGCCCTCCCGGCTGATGGGCGCGCCGGAGTAGTTGCGCAGGGCCAGCTGGACGCGGCCGACCTGGCGGCCGCTGATGGTCTCGATGGTCCCGGCGACGATGGTGGCGGCGGCCTCGTAGGCCTCGGCCCGGCGCACGAGGTCGTCGCTGGTGCGGATGGTCGGGGAATCGCCGTAGTCGCAGTTGACGACGAGGGCGTCGATGCCGGTGGGGGCGGGCGGCAGCGGGATCAGCTCGGCCGAGAGCGCGCCGTGCGGGTCCGCGGCCACGTCCAGCAGGTCCCCGGTCTGGGTGACCCGGCCGTCCTGCAGCAGGGTCACGGTGTCGCAGACCTCGCGCACCACGGCCATCTCATGGGTGATGACCACGACGGTGATCCCGAGCCGCTCGCGCAGGTCGCTGATCAGCGACAGGATCTGGTGGGTGGTGGAGCCGTCGAGCGCGCTGGTGGGCTCGTCGCACAGCAGCACCTTCGGTTCGGCCGCCAGGCCGCGGGCGATGCCCACGCGCTGGATCTGGCCGCCGGAGAGCTGGGCGGGGTAGTTGTGCTCGCGTCCGGACAGGCCCACGATCTCGACCAGTTCGGCGACGCGGCGCTGCCGCTCGGCGCGGGGCACCCCGGCGATCTCGAGCGGATGGGAGATGTTCTGGGCGGCGGTGCGGGAATCCAGCAGGTTCGCGTGCTGGAAGACCATGCCGATGTTGCGGCGGGCGGCGCGCAGGGCGCCGCCCTCGAGCGCGGCCACATCGGTGCCGTCGACCTCGACCCGTCCGGAGGTGGGCTTCTCCAGCCCGGTCAGGCAGCGGATGAGGGTGGATTTGCCGGCGCCCGAGCGGCCGACGATGCCGTGGACGCGGCCGGCGTCGAGATGAAGGTCGATCCCGTCGAGCGCGACGACGGAGTCTCCCCCGCCGGGTGCGGGAAAGACCTTCGTGAGGCCATCGAGAGTGATCACCTCAGGATTCAAGCATCGCGGGGCGCCCGTGCTGAAGCATGGGTTCATCTGCCGCAACAAACCTCACAGACCTGCGGGAACAGGTGTGCACAGCATCACGCCGAGGCGCGTCGCCGGAGGACGAGGAGAGCGAGCACCAGGAGGCCGTCGCCTGGGCCGAGGGCCTCATCGCTCGGCTGGAGGCGGGCGAATACGAGATGGCCGACGACCCTCGCTAGTCCCTCGACGCCGTACGGCAGCTATCCCCGCTGCCGTGCGACCCGACCCTCCTCCCAGACGGGCACGTCGGACTCGTAGACCTCTCCGTCCCCGCCGAAGATCAGGAACCGGTCGACGTCCCGGACGAACCAGCGATCGTGGGTGACCGAGACGACGGTCCCCTCGAAGGTGGCGAGGGCCTGCTGGAGCGCCTCGGCGGATTCGAGATCGAGGTTGTCGGTGGGCTCGTCGAGCAGCAGCAGGGTCGCCCCGCCCAGTTCGAGCAGGAGGATCTGGAACCGCGCCTGCTGGCCACCGGAGAGCGAGTCGAAGGTCTGCTCGGCGGCGCGGGCGAGCTCGTAGCGGGCCAGCACCCGGGCGGCTTCCTCCCGGGGCCTGCCCGCGCGGTGCTCGTCCCCGCGGTGCAGGATCGACAGCAGGGTCCGTCCCGAGAGGTCGGCCCGCCCGTGGGTCTGTGCGAACCAGCCGGGGCGCACCCGGGCCCCGAGCCGGGCCGTGCCCGTGTGCTGCACGGGTTCGATCGGCACGTCGGAGACCGGCAGGTGCTCGGGCTCGGGATCGCTGCCCCCCGCGGCGAGCAGCCGCAGGAAGTGGGACTTGCCCGAGCCGTTGGACCCGAGCACGGCGACCCGGTCGCCGAAGCGGACCTCGAGGTCGAAGGGGAGCATCAGGTCCGTCAGCTCGAGGTCCTCGCACACGATCACGCGCTTGCCCGTGCGGCCACCGCGCAGCCGCATGCCGAGCTTCTGCTCGCGCGGGATCGCCTGCGGCGGCCCGGCCTCCTCGAAACGGGCGAGCCGGGTCTGCGCGGCGCGATAGCGGGAGGTCATGTCGGAGTTGTAGGCGGCTTTCTGCTTGTACATCTGCACCAGGTCGCGCAGCTTCGTCTGCTCCTCGTCCCAGCGCCGACGCAGCTCCTCGAGCCGCTCGAATCGCTTCTCTCGCGCCTCCTGGTAGGTCGTGAAGCGTCCCGGGTGCGTCCACGCCGTGTTCCCTGCCGCGCCGAGCTCGAGGGTGGCGATGGCCGTCGCGGTGTTGGCGAGCAGCTCGCGGTCGTGGCTGACGTACAGCACGCTCTTGCCGGAGGCGACCAGGCGCTCCTCGAGCCAGCGCTTGCCGGGCACGTCCAGGAAGTTGTCCGGCTCGTCCAGCAGCAGCATCTCGTCGGGCCCGCGCAGCAGAGCCTCCAGGGCGAGCCGCTTCTGCTCCCCGCCGGAGAGCGACGGGACGGGCCGGTCCTGGCAGCCCTCGAACGTCGCACCGAGGGCCGCCACCGTGCAGACGTCCCACAGGACCTCGGCCTCGTACCCGCCGGCCTCGCCCCAGGCGGTGATGGCATTCGCGTACTCCATCTGAGACTCGGTCGAGGCGGTCCGCTCCATCGCCCGCTCCGCCCGGTCCACGGCGGCCCCGGCCCGCCGCAGGGCCGGCGGAGCCACCGACAGCAGCAGCTCGCGCACGGTGCCGCCGGCGAGGAACTGGCGCATGACTCCCAGGGTCCCGTCCTGGGTGATGGCCCCGGCATCCGGGGCCAGATCGCCGGTGATGAGGCGCAGCAGGGTGGTCTTGCCGGCGCCGTTGGCACCGATGAGGGCGACTCGCGCGCCCTCGCCCACCCGGAAGGAGACATCGCGCAGCAAGGGTCTGCCGTCGGCCAGCGTGTAGTCGATGCCCGCGAGGTCGAGGTATGCCATGACCCATGTGTATCGCGTCCTGGCCAGGACGTCAGGTGAATTTCCCGCGCCCTCACGGTCAGTGACCGAGCTGATCACGGAACCGTTCCGCGAGCGCGGCGGGCCAATCGGTGAAGGTGATGAGCGTGTCGTCGGCGTGGGTGAGCTGATCGAGCGAGCCCACCCGCGGAAGGTCGCGCAGCGAGCGGTCGCCGATCGCCTCGACGGTCGCATCGACGTACTCGCCCGTATTGAGCACGGAGTACGGCCGCACGGCGTCGGCGATCCCGACGGAGAACTGCTCGATCCGCGGGCCCACGCGCTCTGTGATGCCGAGCTGGTCGTGGCACCGCCCCAGGAGGACCAGCGCCTCGAGCCGCCCCTCGGCGCCCGCGTCCAGGAGCGGGCCGAGCTCGCGAGCGACGGCGAGCTGCTCGAAGGCGCGGCCGAACCACTTCGCGTACGGCCGGTACCGCCGTTCCTGGAGGAAGGCCAGCTCCATCATGAGCTCGGCCAGCCGCGCGGAGAGCAGACGTGCGCCGCGCTGGTCGCCGGTCTCGACGGTGCGGGCGAGAAGCGGGTGCACCTGCCCGATCAGGTGCCACTGGCACGCCAGCATCCACCGCCAGACATCGGGGGATACCACTCGAAGGCCTCACGCCAGGCCGTGATCTCCCCGATGTCGTCGTGGAAGACCTCGCCGGCCGTGAGCTGGAGGAGGTGCTGCTGCGGGATCGCCAGCCAAGCCGCCGCGTCCGCGGGCTCGGCAGGGATCGTCGGCAATCGGCTGGCCATCCACAGCGCGGCGCTCGTGACGTCCAGGTGGTCGGTGCTCTTCCCCGCGTCGAGGGAGAACCAGCTCGTGGGGTGCCCCCGGGTACGTCGGGGGCACAGCGGCCCGCACCGTGCGGGAGACGTGGTCGACATCGGCGACGGCGACGAACAGCTGCAGTCGCGGCCCCCACTCGTGGTCGCGCGAGCGTGCGTCGTCGAAGCCCAGGACCTCCGAGCCCTCCCCGAGCAGACAGGCGGCGTACGGGACGTCGAGCACCGGGGCGACGACCTCGTCGTGGAGGCCTCGAGCCAGGTCCAATCCAGGCAGGAAGTCAGCCATGTCGGGAGCGTAGGCCCATGGCGACCTCGGGTCACGGGAAATACGGTCCCTGACATTTCTCATGGGTGAGGCGTGAACGAGCCACCGGCGCCAATGATCCCTCGCCCTACCCACCTGCATGCGTTCTCGGAACACTGGGGGCATCATCCACCGAAAGGGCCCGCCATGATCCAGGACCTCCTCGCTCAGCTCACCACCTTTGTCGACGGCCTCGAGCCGTGGCAGCAGGTCCTCGCCCTCGTCCCCGTCGGAGCGATCCCCTTCATCGAGTCGTACTTCGGCAGCTTGCTCGGCACCGTCGTCGGCATCTCGCCGCTGATCGCCGTGCCCGCCGCGGTGCTCGGCAACCTGCTGTGCACCTTCGGGATCGTGGCGCTGACCGGTCGGGCACGGGACGCCGTCGCCCAGGGCCGTTCGAGGGGCGCGGGCACCGAGCCCTCCGGATTCCGCCGGAAGGTCGCGAACGCGCTGGACAAGTACGGGGTGCCCGGGGTGTGCCTGTTGGGGCCGCTGCTGGTGGCCTCCCAGATCACGGCCCCCGCCCTGGTGGCTCTGGGCGCCACCCGGCGGCAGGTCTACGTGTGGATGGCCGTCTCGATCACCGCCTGGGGGGTCCTGTTCGGGGCCTTCGGCAACCTGGTCGGCGCCGCCATCTCCTGACCCGTCCTGAGTAGGCTCCTGATCATGCTCTGCGCACCGTCGACGTCCCGGGAAGGCCAGCAGTGACCACGACCGCTCGCCAGTGGAGCATCTTCTTCGCCTACACCGCGTACTCCGTGGTGACCGTGCTGGTGCTGCTCCCGCTGGGCGTGCTGCAGTTCCTGGGCGTCAGGCTCCCGGAATCGATGGGCGCCCATCCCGTCGCCACGACCCTGCTGCTCGTACAGATGGCCGTGGGCGGCTGGTCCTCCTGGCGCACCATGCACGCCTGGTCGAGGTCCGAGGCGCCGACCGTGCACGGACGCTGGGACCTGCCGCGGCTGGGGTTCCTCCGCAGTGATCGGAGCCTGTACGCCGTCGCCGTGCTGAGCGGCGTGATCGCCGTGGCCATGCTGCTGGCGGGCACGGACTCTCGTCTCCTGATCGCCTCCCTGACCCTGCTGATCGGGGTCGCCGGGTTGTGCGTCCCGTGGTGGATCGGCGCCCTCGCGGCCTTCGCCCTAGGTGTCGGTGCCGTCACCCTGGGCGCTCCCTTGCCGGCGATCGCGATCGGCTTCTCCTTCGGCCTCGCCTCCGTGACCACCGTCCGCGGCACCCTCTGGCTCGCGGCCGTGGTGCGCGAGCTCGAGGACGCCCGCCAGGCCCAGGCCCAGCTCGCGGTCGCCGAGGAACGCCTGCGCTTCGCTCGTGACCTGCACGATGTGACGGGACGCGACCTATCCGTGATCGCCGTGAAGTCTGAGCTGGTCGCCCAGCTGGCCGAGCGCGGCGATGCCCGCGCCGTCGAGCACGGGCGGGAGGCCGCGCAGATCGCCCGAGCCTCCCTCGCGGAGATCCGGGCCCTGGTGCGCGGCTACCGGGAGGCGGATCTGGCCACCGAGCTGCGCGGCACCGCGTCCCTGCTGCGCTCGGCGCACGTGGAGGTCACGATCAACGGCTCCGCGGAGGTCGTCCCCGCGGCGCGGGCGGGCACCGCCGCCTGGGTGCTGCGCGAGGGCGGCACGAACATCCTGCGTCATGCCGATCCGACCGGCGTGACGATCACCCTCACCGACCGAGGCGTGACACTGGTCAACGACGGCGCCACCGGCGACGGGGACGTCCGGGAGGGCAGCGGGCTGACCGGCATGCGGGAGCGCCTCGGCCCGCACGCGGCCCTGCGCACCCACCGCGAGGACGGCACCTTCACCCTCGACGTCCGCTTCGATGCCCAGGAAGGGACCTCATGACCACCCCATCCCCCACCGGCCCCGCCCCGCTGCGCGTGATCCTCGTCGACGACGAGCACCTGATCCGCTCGGCGCTGGCCACCATGCTGTCCCTCGAGGAGGACCTCGAGGTCCTCGGTGAGGCCGCGACGGTCGCGGAAGGCCTGCGGCTGGCCCGCACCGAACAGCCCGAGGTGGCGGTGCTCGACCTGCAGCTGCCCGACGGCGACGGCCTCGACCTGTGCGCACGGATCGCGGAGGCCTCCCCCGCCACCCGCTGTCTGGTCCTCACCTCGCATGCCCGGCCCGGCTATCTCAAGCGGGCCCTCGCCCAGGGTGTGCTGGGCTTCCTGCCCAAGACCACCTCGGCCGATCAGCTGGCGCGAGCGGTGCGATCGGTCGCCGCCGGGCGCCGGGTGATCGATCCGGAGCTGGCCGCGGAGACCATCTCCTCCGGCGATTCCCCGCTGACCCCGCGAGAGTCCGACGTGCTCGAGTACGCGGCCGACGGGGCCGCCGTGGAGCAGATCGCCCGACGCGCGCACCTGGCCGAAGGCACGGTGCGCAACTATCTCTCCAGCGCGCAGGCGAAGCTGCAGGCCGCGAACCGGCACGAGGCCGTGGCGATCGCGCGCCGGCAGGGCTGGATCTGAGCGCAGCACGACCCGTCGTCCGCCGCTCCCCTCCGGCTGCTCAGATCAGCGTCAGGAACCCCAAGGTCACCGCCGCGGCGACCAATCCGCCGCCGATCGTGCCGATCAGGCCGACGACGACCCCCGGCAGGCGGGTGTGGCGCAGCAGCACCAGGATGGCCACGGGGCAGGTGACGGCCGTGCACACCATCACCGGGAGCACGACGAAGAACGCGGAGAGGACGAGCATGTCCCGGGGCGCGGGTGAGCACCCGAAACCGATCCCCGCGCACGTGCCGTCGGAGCGCTCCGTCGGCGCCACCAGGATCGCCACGGCGTACAGGAGCATCCCGACGAGCACCACCACGAGGGCGGTGATCACCGCGGATCGTTCTCGCGCGGAGGTCGCCATGCCCCCAGTGTGCTCCGCCCGGGCTCAGCCCGCGGCGCCCTCGGCGAAGCTCGCGTCGACGACGGTCGCCACGTCGATCGGCTCGGAGTACGTGATCTGCTCGGCGTCGATCCACACCGTCTGCATGTTCTCCAGCTGCTCCGGCTGCGGGGCGAGGTCGGGAAGGTAGCTGTACATCGGTGACGTCGTGAGGACGTCGATCTTCTGGCCCAGGGTGTCGGCGAGGATCTGGTAGACCTCGTCGCTCTGCTTCCCGTCGGCCGCGAGGTCCTGGGATCCCCTGGCCAGGGCCGAGAAGAAGCCCTGGGCGAGATCCGCGCCGAGGAACGTCTCCGAGTAGAGGACTCCGGTCCCGGTGGTACCCTTCTTCGGCACCGCCAGCGGGGAGGCGACGCCGGCCTCCTCCATCGCCGTGGAGAAGGGGGCCGACGGGGTCGCGGCCTCGACGGAGCCGTTGGTGATCGCGGGCTCCTGATCCGGGGTCGAGAGGTTGGAGACCTCGACGTCGTTCAGCGTCAGCCCGCCCTCCTCGAGCATCGCGGCGAGCAGATAGCCGCCGGTCGCGCCGGGGCCGCCGGCGACGGCGATCTTGCGCCCGGCGAGATCGGCGACCGAGGAGACGGAGCCGTCGTCGATGAGCTCCTGAGCGACCTCGAGCGCCGTCGGGGAGTTCTCGGGGTCTCCCGGAGAGATCCCCATGGAGCCGACGACCTTGAAGGCCAGACCCTGGTCCAAGGCGTTGAACATCCCGGCGCTGAAGCCCGCAATCATCACGTCGAGCTGGTCGTTCGAGAGCATCGGGATGCCGTCCTGACCGGATTTCAGCGGCGTCAGCTCGAGGGTGATCCCCTCGTCCTCGAAATAGCCGTTCGCGTCGGCGACATACAGCGGGGCGAAGAGCGAGGAGGGCACATGGCCCACCCGGACGATGCCGTCGCCGGCTCCCGAGCCGGATCCGGAGTCCTCGCCGGTGACGGCGGGACCACAGGCGGCGAGGGCTCCGCCGAGGGTGGTGGCGGAGGCGAGGGACAGGAGGGTGCGTCGTCGCATGGGGATTCCTCGGGTTCACTGGGTTTCGGGGTGGGGGCGGATCAGCTGTCGCGGCGCCAGGGCAGCAGCAGCTTCTCCGATCGGCTGAGCAGGGTGGTCAAGGTGGCGCCGATGATGCCGATCACCAGCAGACCCACGTAGAGCTTCTCGGGGATGAACAGCTGCCAGGAGTTCCAGATCAGGTAGCCGAGCCCTGTCGTGGAGGCGCCGGTGAACTCGACCGCGGTGACCACCACGACGGCGGTCCCGGTGGCGGTCCGCAGACCGGAGAACACGAAGGGCATCGCCCCGGGCAGGACGACGAAGCGGAACCGGGCGAAGCCGGTCGCGCCGTAGGCGGTCCCCGCCTCGAGGAGCTTGCGGTCGATCGCCCACACTCCCGAGACGGTGTTGATCTGCATGATGAAGAACGTCGTGATGAACACGGCGATGATCTTGGGCAGTTCAGTGGGCCCGAAGATCATCAGCAGGATCGGGAAGATCGCGATCTTCGGCAGGGGGTACAGCGCGGAGAACAGCGGGCCCAATGCCGCGTTCACGGCACGCGAGGAGCCCATCAGCAGGCCCGTCACGATGCCGACGAGCGCGCCGAGGCCGCCGCCCACCAGCAGGCGCATGAGTGTGGGCCCTGTGTGCTGCCACAGCTCCCCGCTGCCGATCATCTCCACACCGGCGGCGAGGATGCGCGTGGGTGGGGGGAAGAACCGCGGGTCGATGATCAGCGCCCGGGCGCACACCTCCCACAGCACCACCAGCAGGATGGGGGCCACGATCGAGAGGGCGAGGTCGCGTCGGCGCAGTCGGCTCTCGCGGGCGCGATGGGACCGCGCCGCGTCCAGGGTGCGCTGCTCGCGGTCGGCGGTGGCAGCGGGCGCGGAGGCGGAGGTGTCGGTGCTCATGCGGTCTCCTCAGCGGTGCGGACGTCGTCGCGCAGCAGGTTCCAGATGCGTGAGCGCAGCTCCCCGAACCCGGCGGTGCGCTCGATGTCGACGGAGCGGGGCCGCTCGAAGGGCACGGTGATGTCCTCGCGGAGTGTCCCGGGACGCCCCGACATGACGATGATGCGGTCGCCCAGGATGATCGCCTCATCGATGTCGTGCGTGACCATGAGGACGGTCTTGCGCTCGGCCTCCCAGAGGGCGACCAGCTCCTCCTGCATGAGCATGCGCGTCTGGGCGTCGAGCGCCCCGAGCGGCTCGTCCATCAGCAGCACGGGCGACCCGGTCGCGAAGGCGCGGGCGATCGCGAGCCGCTGGCGCATGCCGCCGGAGAGCTGATGGGGGTAGGAGTCGGCGAAGGATCCCAGGCGCACCCGGTCCAGCCAGTCACGGGAGATGCGTGTGCGCTCCCGAGTCCCGACACCGGTCATGCGCAGTCCGAAGGCGACGTTGTCCAGGACGGTCATCCATGGGAAGACCCCGTGCTCCTGGAACACGAAGGCGGCCGGCACGGCGTGGTCGGCACCGGTCATGGTGACCTCCCCGACGGTGCGCTCCTCGAGCCCGCCGAGGATGCGCAGGAAGGTCGATTTCCCGCAGCCGGACGGACCGACGATGCAGGTGAAGGAACCCGGCCGGAGGGTCAGGGAGAAGTCCTCGAGGGCCCAGACGGGATCGGTCCCGGCGAAGAAGACCTTAGAGACGTCCTCTGCGACGACGGTCGCATGATCGGCTGATGACATGGGTGCTCTCCTCCACCGTCCAGCGGCGGAGTCGACGGCCGGCGGTGCGGTCTCAAGGGCAGGGACGGACCAGCACCACTGTAGGGTCCGGGACCCTCGCTCCCGGGCGCGTCTCAGAGAACGGACGCGATGAGATGGAGGGCGTCACGCGGGGTCGGCGGCAGGGCCCGGACGCCCGGTGCGGTCGGTTCCCGAGAACCGCTCGCTCCTCCTCGACGGGATCACGAGGTGCCCTCCCCCTCCGTCCCCACGACCCGCTGCCGCCGCGCCCGGAAGAACTCCCGCAGCAGATCGCCGCACTCCTGCTCGCGCACCCCGCTGGTCAGCTCCACGCGGTGGTTCAGCCGCGGCTCGCGCACCAGGTCGTAGAGGGATCCGGCGGCGCCGGCCTTCGGGTCGGGCGCGCCGACGACCACGCGCTGCGTGCGGGCCAGGACGATCGCGCCGGCGCACATGGTGCACGGCTCGAGGGTGACCACGAGCGTGCACCCGGTCAGGTTCCAGCGGCCCGTGACCCTCGCGGCCTCCCGCAGGGCGAGGATCTCGGCGTGCGCGGTGGGGTCCTCGTCGGCCTCACGTCGGTTCCCGGCGGTGGCGAGCACCGTCCCGTCGGGGCCGACGACGGCCGCGCCGATGGGCACGTCGGCCACGTCGCGCGCGGCGGCCGCGCGGGCCTCGTCGATCGCCAGGCCCATCAGCTCGTCATCGGTCATGGGGCCATTGTCGCGTGCTGATGGTCGGGTCGCGTCAGGACCGCTCCCCCAGCACGCGGTATCGCGCCTCCAGCAGCGCCCCATTGGTCCCGTGATCGAGCAGCTCGAGGTCGAAGCGCCCACCGAGCAGCGGCTTGCCGGCCCCGAGCGTCACGGGGGCGATCGACACGAAGATCTCGTCGAGCATCCCCGCGCGGGCGAACTCGGCAGCCAGATCACCGCCCCCGACGATCCAGACGTCCTTCCCGTCGGCCGCGGCCTCGAGGGCGGCGCGGTGCTGCGCGGGCGGTCCGGAGACGCTCCGGACGAACTCACCGGCGGGCTCGAGGCGGCGATGGGTGAACACGACGGTGGGCTGTTCGTATGCCCAGGGGGAATCCTCGGCGCGATCACCCTCCGAGACATGTCGCAGGACCCAGTCATAGGTGGTGCGCCCGGTCACGATGGCACCGATGTCGGCGATGAAGGTGTCGTACGGGAGGATGCTCTCCGTCCCCGTGGGCTGGGACAGCAGCCAGTCCAGGCTGTCGTGCTCATCGGCGAGGAACCCGTCGAGGCTGGTCGCGGTGAAGTAGCGGTAGGTGGTCATGACAGCTCTCCGTTCAGTCGTCGGTGCCAGAGGATGGGGTCGGGGTCGAGGTCGGCGGCGGACAGGTCGGCGCCGGCGTCGGCGAGCATCCATCGGGCCAGCAGCCGTCGGTGCGCCGAGAAGGTGAGCTCGTGGGCGACGATCTGGGAGAGCTGGAAGCTCTCCGGCGGGGTGCACAGCGCATCGACGATCCGGTCCGACCAGGCGCCGCGCGCCTCGACATCCCGGACCATGGCCAGCCAGCGCGGACCGATCACCTGGTGCCGTGCGGCGAGATCGACCGGAGAGCCCGCGACGCCGAGATCGGGAGCCTCGTCCCCGGAGATGCTCGCCAGCCAGGGACTCTTGCTCAGGGCCAGGTGACGCAGCACCTGGATCAGCGAGGCGTCCGGTCCGTCCCAGGCGCGCGGCGCACTGCCCGGCAGTCGTTCGAGCGCGAGCTCCGACGAGGACAGCTCCGACGCCACCGCCAGGATCAGGTCGATGTCATCAACGTCATGGGCCACCATCAGAGCGAGGACGTCCCCCGAGGGATGCTCGCGCAGCTGCCCGGCATCGACGTACAGGGCGGTCGGCGAGTGGAAATGGAGACCGTTCGGTGCCGTGAGCCAGTGCCCGCGCTCGGACAGCGGCGGCATCGCGCTCGGGGCGTGTCCGTACGCGCGGCGGAAGGCCCGCGAGAAGCCCTCCATGGACTCGTAGTCCGCGGCGAAAGCGGCCTCGGTGACGCTCTCACCCTGCTGGATGCTCCAGGCCGCTCGCTCGAGGAGGATCCGTCGACGCATCGCCGCCGGGGACTCCCCGCTGCGGGAGACGACGGTGCGCGCGAGATGGAACGGCGAGATGTGGGCGCCCCGGGCCATGTCAGCGAGGGTCCGGTTGCCCTCGTCGAGAACGGAATCGAGCAATCGTCGAAGCGGATCGGTCCCATGGTCTGCCATGACCGAGAGTCTTGCGCAGCCGACGTGCCGGGCGCTTGATCGTTCTTGCTCTGATCGACGCTTCGTCGCACGGTGACAGCGGCCCACGTCCGGTAGATTCACCCCTATGCGCGTCCTGGAGATCGACCACCCCCTCGTTGCCCACAAGCTGTCGGTGCTGCGCAATCGCGCCACCCATTCCTCGGTGTTCCGCCAGCTCGCCGATGAGCTCGTGACCCTGCTGGCCTACGAGGCGACCCGCAACGTCGCCGTCGCTCCGGTGCAGATCGAGACGCCGGTCACCACGATGACCGGCACCCGGCTGACCAACCCCAAGCCGATGGTGGTGCCGATCCTGCGTGCCGGGCTCGGCATGCTCGACGGGCTCACCCGGCTGCTGCCGACCGCGGAGGTCGGCTTCCTGGGCATGGTCCGCAATGACGAGACCCTCGAGGTCACCACCTATGCGAACCGTCTGCCGGACGACCTCTCCGGCCGCCAGTGCTTCGTGCTGGACCCGATGCTCGCCACCGGGCACACCCTCATCGCCTCCTGCGAATACCTCCACGAGCGCGGCGCCCGCGACATCACCTGCGTGACCCTGCTGGCCGCCCCGGAGGGCCTGAAGGCCCTGGACGAGCAGCTCGATCCGGCGGTCGACCTCACCGTCGTCACCGCCTCCATCGACGAGAAGCTCGACGAGAACGGCTACATCGTGCCCGGACTCGGCGACGCCGGGGACCGGCTGTTCGGGGTCGTCGACTGATCCACCCCTGATCGACCTGCGGTGAGCTCGTGTGCGGCAGGCAGCAGCTCGAGGCCATGAAGAGACCGCTGCGGCCTCCCACCCCCGACCGATCACCGGCCGCGAGGACGCCCGGTGGCGGCGGCCCCCCGATCACCGGCCGCGAGGACACCCGGTGGCGGCGGGCCCCCGATCACCGGCCGCGAAGACGCCCGGTGGCGGCGGGCCATCGTCGGGTACGGGCGCCATGGCGTGCGCGGTGCCCATATGGGCAGGACGCCCGCCATGGCGCCCGTACCCGACCAGACCCCCCGCCCTGTCCTCGTCACTGGCCCGCCGTCCCCGTTCCTCGTTCCCCGTTCCTCGTTCCCCGTTCCTCGTTCCCCGTTCCTCGTGACGAGCGCACGTACCTCACCCCCGCTGGCGATCGCACGCGCCCCACCCCCGGTGACGGTCGCACCAGCCCGTCCTCGACCCACGACGGCACCCCGGATTGACCAAGACGCGGCGACGGGAGACTATGAGGTCCTGGTCACCGAGAAGGTGGAGGGTCGGATGTTTCTGAGCATGCACGAGCAGGAACGGCTCATGGTCCACATGGCCGGCAAGCTGGCGCTCGAGCGCAAGGAGCGCGGCCTCAAGCTCAACCTCCCCGAGGCCACGGCCCTGATCACGTCCTACCTGCTCGAAGGTGCCCGCGACGGACAGTCGGTGGCAGACCTGATGGAGGGCGGCCGCTACGTGCTGGGCCGTGACGACGTCATGGAAGGCGTCCCCGAGATGCTCGCCCAGGTGCAGGTCGAAGCGACCTTCCCCGATGGGACGAAGCTCGTCACCGTCACCCATCCGCTGCAGTGAAGGACGTGCGATGAGCAAGGACAAGCCCCCGCAGGATCCGGCCGATGCCCCCGGCATGGAGGACAACCCTTTCGACAACCCGGCGCTGACCGCGGAAGGCTCCCCCGAGCCCGTCGTCCACCCGTCCGACGACCCCGGCCGCACCTATGAGGATGACGACACCCCGGGCCACTCCGGCGTCGGCGCCCCGAGCGAGCCGCGCCGCGCGGGCACGAGCACCAGGCAGGGGCCGCGCCGTCTCACCGGCGATCAGGAGGACGATCGCCTGCCGGTGCTGCCC
The DNA here is from genome assembly GCF_001969445.1 of Brachybacterium sp. P6-10-X1. Lineage (NCBI taxonomy): Bacteria > Bacillati > Actinomycetota > Actinomycetes > Micrococcales > Dermabacteraceae > Brachybacterium > Brachybacterium sp. P6-10-X1. The sequence continues at coordinate 3,378,823 of NZ_CP017297.1, read as the reverse complement.
GGGGAGATCCTCCTGGCCGATGGTCCCGTGGTCATCAACGAGGGCAGCACGCCCATCACGCTGCGGGTGGTCAACTCGGCGGATCGCCCGATCCAGGTCGGCTCGCACTACCACTTCGCGGAGGCGAATCCCGGCCTGGAGTTCGACCGCTCCGCCGCCTGGGGCAAGCGGCTGAACATCGTCTCCGGCGGCTCCGTGCGCTTCGAGCCCGGGGCCGACGAGGACGTGCAACTGATCGACATCCGCGGCGGGCGCATCGCGCTGGGATTCCGCGGGGAATGCGGAGGTCCGCTCGATGACTGAGGTCAGCCGTTCCGAGTACGTCGCCAGCTACGGTCCCACGGTCGGCGACCGCATCCGTCTCGCCGACACCGATCTGGTCATCGAGGTGGAGCAGGACCACTACGTCGGGGGCGACGAAGCGGTCTTCGGCGGCGGGAAATCCATCCGCGAGTCGATGCTGCAGTCCGCCCGCGCCCGCACCGAGGACACCCCGGACCTCGTGATCACGGGTGTGGTGATCCTCGACCACTGGGGCATCGTCAAGGCCGACGTCGGCGTCCGCGACGGAAAGTTCTGCGGGATCGGCAAGGCCGGCAACCCCGACGTGATGGACGGGGTCGACGAGTCCCTCGTCATCGGTCCGTCCACCGAGGTGATGGCGGGCAACGGGATGATCATGACCGCCGGCGCGGTGGACACCCACGTCCACTACGTCACCCCCGACCAGCTGAAGGTCGGGCTGAACGCCGGCGTGACCACCGTGATCGGCGGCGGCACCGGCCCGGCCGAGGGATCCAAGGCTGCCCTGGCCACTCCCGGCGCCTGGTGGCTGCAGAAGATGTTCCAGGGGCTGGACCCCTGGCCGGTGAACTTCATGTTCCTGGGCCGTGGCAACGCCATGAACGACGAGGCGCTGCTGGAGCAGGTCCGGGCCGGGATGGGCGGTTTCAAGATCCACGAGGACTGGGGTGCGACCCCGGCCGTGATCGACAAGACGCTGCAGATCGCCGACGCCACCGGCGTGCAGGTCGCCATCCACTCCGACACCCTCAACGAGGCCGGCTTCGTCGAGGACATGCTGAAGGCGGTCGACGGGCGGACCTTCCACGCCTTCCACACCGAGGGCGCCGGCGGCGGCCACGCCCCGGACATCATCAAGGTCGCTTCCGAGCGCAACGTGCTGCCGGCCTCGACCAACCCCACCCGCCCGTACACGGTCAACACCGTCGACGAGCACCTGGACATGGTGATGGGCGCCCACCACCTGAACCCTGAGGTCCCCAACGACCTCTCCTTCGCCCAGTCCCGGGTGCGCGCCGGCACGATCGCCGCGGAGGACGTGCTGCAGGACTTGGGTGCCCTGTCGATCATGAGCTCGGACTCGCTCGCGATGGGCCGCATCGGCGAGACGATCATGCGCACCTGGCAGACCGCCCATCGGATGAAGCGGGTGCGGGGGCCGCTCGACGGGGACTCGGCGGCCGACAACCATCGCGCGCGCCGCTACGTCGCCAAGTACACGATCGCCCCGGCGGTCGCGCACGGGATCGACCGACACGTCGGCTCGATCGAGGTGGGCAAGCTCGCGGACTTCGTGCTGTGGCAGCCCTCGCTGTTCGGAGTGCGGACCTCGGCCGTGTTCAAGGGCGGGATGGCGGCGGTCGCCGCCATCGGCGACCCGAACGCCTCGATCCCCACCCCGCAGCCGGTGTACGGACGGCTCGGCTTCAACGCCCACACCAAGGCGGCCGGGGCCACGAGCTATGCCTTCGTCTCCGAGCTGGCGATGGACAGCGGCGTGGTCGAACGGATGGGCGTGGACCACGAGATCGTGCCGATCTCCTCGACGCGGAAGATCACCAAGGACGATCTGCCGCTGAACACCGCCCGGCCGACGATCGAGGTGGACCCCGACACCTACGCGGTGCGGGTCGACGGGGAGCTGATCGAGCACGAACCGGCCGAGTTCGTGCCCATGGCGCAGCGGTACTTCCTGTTCTGACGATGCCCGCACCCCTGCCCTCGGCGCCGTCGCGCTCCGCCGCCCTGCTGCTGCTGAGCGACGGCCGCCTGCCCGCCGGCGGCTATGCGCACTCCGCGGGCCTCGAGCAGGCGATCGCCCGCGGCTGGGTCCGCTCCGCGGAGGACCTCGCCGCGTACCTGCGCGGCCGCATCCACACCACGGGCCTGGTCAGCGCCTCCTTCGCCGCGGCGGCCCAGCACCGCACCCGCTCGGCGATGGACCGCGGCGACCTGACCACCCTCGGTCCCGCGCTGGCGGAGCTGGACCGGGAGCTGGTGGCCCGCACCCCCTCGCCCGCCCTGCGCCGGATCGCCCGGGACCTGGGCAGGATGCTGCTGAGGGCGATGCGCTCGATCACCCCGGGCCGGCAGGAGATCCTCGAGGCCGCCGGCCCCGTGCTCCAGCAGCCGATCGCCTACGGCGTCGTGGCCGCCGCCCTCGGGCTCGACGCCCGCGACGCCGCCGGGCTCGTGCTGTACGAGACCGCGGCCACCCCCGCGGTCGCCGCCGTGAAGCTCATGAGCATCGACCCGTTCGCCACCCACCGCTGCCTGGCGGAGCTGGCCGGGGAGCTCGACGAGCTGGCCGCGACGGCCACGTCCTTCGCGCCCCGGGACGCCCGTGAGCTGCCCGCGCACACCGCGCCCCTGTCCGATATCGCCGCCGAGCTGCATGTAGACCATGACCAGCGCCTCTTCGCCTCCTGACGCGCTGTCGGGAGCGCCGGGGCTGTCGGGACCGTCGGAGCTTCCCGAGTTCGCGCAGACCGAGCCCTCCCGGCAGCGACGGCGCATCCGGCGCGGCGCGTTCCTGTGCCACGCGGTGATCTCCACCGAGCTGCGGCGCGGGCGGACGGCGGTCTCCCGGCTGCGCGCCGACACCCCGCTGTCGCCCCGCCCCACGATCGCCAGCGGCGAGGAACCCTTCGTCCGAGGGGGCGATGCCGCCCGCATCCGGATGTCGGCGAGCGCCGCCGGTCCCGTCGGCGGCGATACCTATCTGCTGGACATCCACGTCCGCGAGGGGTCCACCCTGGTGCTGCGCGACGTCGGCGCGACCTTGGTGCTGCCCGGCCCGCACGGGGAGCAATCGCGGTGGGTGACGCGGGTGCGGGTGGAGGACGGTGCCACCTGCATCTGGCTGCCCGAGCCGGTGATCGCCGCCGCGAACTGTCATCACCACCACGTGATCGACGCCCAGCTCGCCCCGCGCGCCCGGCTGTTGTACCGCGAGGAGCTCGTGCTGGGACGCCACCGGGAGGCCCCCGGTTCGCTGTCCGCCCATCTCTCCGTGCGGCGCGAGGGGGCGCCGATCCTCCTCCAGCAGCTCGACCTGGGCCCCGACGCCCGCGGCGCCGGGGCCGCCAGCGTGTTCGGGCCCCATCGGGCGCTCGGCAACATCGTCGTGGTCGACCCCGACGGCGCCCCGGGGCCCGAGGCCGCCGCGCCGGATGCCGCCAGCGCCGTGATGCGCCAGGACCCATCGACCGTGCAGGTCACCGCCGTCGGCGAGGACGCCCCCGCGCTGCGCGGCCGGCTCGACGCCGCGATGAGCCTGTTCGGCGAGCCCTGGGCCGCCGCCGGCCCCCGGGAGTGGTCCGCCGTCCCCCGATGATCTTCCCGCCCCGTCCCGGATCCGGTCCTCTCTCGTATCCGCCCCGCCCCGTCCCGCACCCGTTCCACCCCGTCCCCGTCCATCCGTTCCACCAGGAGGAATCATGACCGCACAGACCACCTCGCAGCCCCGTCGCGCCCTGCGCCTGGGGGTGGCCGGCCCCGTCGGCACCGGGAAGAGCTCGACCATCGCCAACCTCTGCCGGGCCCTGTCCGAGGAGTTCCGGATCGGCGTGATCACCAATGACATCTACACCGACGAGGACGCCCGCTTCCTCCGCTCCGAGGGCGTGCTGCCCGGCGAGCGGATCCGTGCGGTCGAGACCGGGGCCTGCCCGCACACCGCGATCCGGGACGACGTCACCATGAACCTGCTGGCCGTCGAGGATCTCGAGCGCGACTTCGACCCGCTCGACATCGTGCTGGTCGAGTCCGGCGGCGACAACCTCACCGCGACCTTCGCCCCCTCCCTCGTCGATGCCCAGCTGTTCGTTCTGGACGTGGCCGGCGGCGGGGACGTCGCCCGCAAGGGCGGCCCCGGTATCGGCCGGGCCGACCTGCTGGTCATCAACAAGATCGACCTGGCGCCCTACGTGGACGTGGACGTCGAGCAGATGCTCGCCGACGCGTCGCAGGCCCGGGAGGGACGGGCGGTGGTGGGCGTCTCGCGCAAGCAGCCCGAGACCGTCGAGACCCTCGCCCGATGGGTGCGCGAGATGCATGCCGCCTTCCTCGGTGGGGGCCACACCCCGCAGGACCCCGGCCCCATGGCCCCGCACTTCCACGCCGACGACAGCGAGGAGGGCGGATACGTGCACAGCCATGACACCACCGACCTCGAGCGGTCGAGCGGCGGCGCGGGCCATACTCACTGACCCCTCGAGGGCACCCTGCAGATCCTGCCCCGCCGGCGCTGACCTGCGCCATATCGGAATGTGAACACGCCCTTGCCGCTGTGGGCGGGATCGGGCATGCTCGGGGTCATGACGTTGATCGCCGCGCGCTGCCAGACCACCCGCCGGGTGGTCCGCTCCGCGATGCGCTCGATGATGTCCATGATGATGATGCCGATGATGCATCGTCAGCCGAGCCTCTGAGCGCTCCAGACACCTCCGGGGTCGGCTGACAGGAGCCGGCCGGAAGGCGCGGGCTCCAGGTGCTACCGGGAGCACACCCCTGACCACGATCCGCCAGTCGGCGTCGATCCCAGGGATCCCGGGCCCACCAGCCGCCGCGCAGCTCGCGCCGCACCTCGGAGAACATCATCATGACCATCGCCCTGGATCGTCCCACCTCTGCTCAGCACGCCTCCCCGACCCGCAGCCTGTACCGCGCCGGCGGCACGGCCCCTCGCCCCCAGGCCGCGGAGGAGGGCGTCACCATCACCGTGTCCGTCACCCTGCCCTCCGGCACCGGCGACGTCGAGGCCGCCCTGATCGCCGACGACCTGCGCACCCACGCGCAGCGCCTGACGGCCACCCGCGACGGCCGCACCACCGTGGGGGTCTCCCACCCCTCCGCGTTCTCGACCGCCCGTTCCCCCCGCTCGAGCGCCCGCACGCTGCCGCCGCGCAGTCAGGGCGCTGCGGCGGTCAGCCCGCTGCGTCCGCGCCGCGGCGGGGTCGTCTCCCCGAACTCCCCGGCGCGCAAGGATGCCGAGACCGCGCGCCGCCGGGCGCTGCGGGCCACCGCCGTCAGCCCCTCCAGCCCCTCCGTCGCCGTCGAGGACAGCCTGGTCATCGACCTGTTCGGCCGTCGCGTGCGGATCGACGGACAGGACGTGGACCTGACCTACAAGGAGTTCGAGCTGCTCGCGGAGCTGGCCCGCAACGCGCGCCGGACCATCTCCCGCGAGGAGCTCATGGCCTCGGTGTGGGCCGAGGCCCCGGAGGACACCGGCGAGCGCACGGTCGACGTCCACGTGCGTCGTGTGCGGACCAAGCTGGCCCGTTACCGTCGCCTGATCTCCACCGTCCGCGGTGCCGGCTACCGCCTGGACCCGGGCAGCGACGTCGCGATCATCGAGAGCTGATCGACGTACTGCGAGGAACGAGCGGTAGGAGATCAGAACAGACGGCACAGCTGATCGACGTACTGCGAGGAACGAGCGGTAGGAGATCAGGACAGGCGGAAGAGCTGATCGAAACCCGCCGCCCTACGAGGCGTCGATCCGGTCGATCGCGGGCCGGACGAGGTGCTCTGCCGGTGTAGGGGGCGCCGAGCCCCAGGAAGCTTCCGAGCGCGACCAGCAGCTGGAAGGGTCCGCGCACCTGACGCCGCAGCCAGCAGCTCGGGGCGGGGGCCAGGGCGACGTCCATCGCGTCATCGTCGCGGGCCTGGTCCGGGTGCCGACTGCGCGCGGAAGCAGACCTGGCCCGGAATGGGACGAGCGGCCCGGAGCTCTCAACCGACAACGTCGGGGGCTCACGGACCGCTCGTCAGGCCTGTCGTCCGTCAGGGGTGGGTGCGGGCGAACAGGCTGGACGGGCTGCCAAAGTGGGGGAACCTGGCGTGTTGCCCGTCCGGCCGCTCCCCATGAGGGGGGTCTTGGGAAGCGACACATCTCTTAAGTTTTCATCGAACTCGTCGTTCAGCCGGGACTCTACCAGCCCGATCCGAGGGTGACGCCCCCGATCGTCGCACATCATCCGTGCCTCGGGGAGATCCCGACCTCGACGGCCGATGACCACCCGTCGCGACGACGCGTTCCCTTGGAGTCTAGGCCTTCTCCGCCCACATGTAAACGCACAGGGATCCCGTGTTTTCGCAGGTGACATGCAGGAACGAAGAAGCGCCGCGAGCGCGCCGCCGGGACGGGACGTCCGTCATGGGACGGCAAAAACCGATGGCGACGGGCAGTTCTGCCGGCGCTGCCCCGATCGGCCCGGGGCCCTGTGCGCCGTCCGCGGCAACCAGCGAAGACTCAGGATCAGGGCCGGGTTTCACCCGTGATCCAGGAAAAATGTGAGGACCGTCGCATCATCATGCATCTTGCGCGGCCGACGGGAGGCGGCGAGCGCCCTCTCACCGCGGCGCAGCGCCCGCACCACGGCGCCGGGGTCGGTCTCCAGCGCGTCCACCAGTGAGCTGTCGTCGTGCTGTCCGAGCAGGTCCACGGCCCGGGTGACACCGTCGGAGACGACGTGCGCGGAGGCCAGCGAGGCCAGCGGGGTGCGCCCCTGGAGCGCCTGATCGGCGGCCTGCTCCTCGTGCCGGACCACCCAGAACCCTCCCGGAGCGTTGCGCCGGGCCTCGACCGCCTCGGCACTCGGTTCGGCGCGGGCCACCTCGTCGACCCGCAGGTCCGTGATCCGCCGGACCCGACCGTCGCGGTGGCGCAGCAGCAGGGCGGAATCGCTCAGCACCAGGTGCTCGAGGTGTTCGCCGCGACGCCGTACGGCGACGACGGTGGCCGAGGGACTGCCGGCGGCGAGGTCGCATTCCCCCTCGTGGAGATCGCGGACGTCGGCGACCGCCCCGGCCAGCGCGTCCCGCAGCGTGGTGGAGGCGTCCTGCGCGCGGGTGAGCAGGCGGGCGGCGAGGGTGTGGGAGAACCAGGCGACGCCGTGGTGGCAGCCCGCCCGGAAGCGCTGCGGGAGCCCGGCCCCGTCGAGCAGCACGGCCGCGTCCCCCAGCACCCCGGCCGCGTCCTCGTTCGGCGCGGTCCCTGCGGGGTCGGAGAGCAGTCGGGTGTGCACAGCACCACTGTAGGCATCGGCGGCAGGCGCGGTCGACGGACGCACGAGCGGCACGCCCGTAGAGTGGGCACGAACCATGCCGTCCGACCTCCCGGGGTTCGGGCGGGGCCCAGGATCCGGAAGGGAATCATCGATGATCGCGCAGGCGCGGATCACCTCCGACACCACTGCCACCGTGCACCTCGCCGACGAGACCGTCGAGGTCACCGGCGGCGATCTGCCGGAGATCAGGGATCGGGTCAAGCAGGTCTTCATCTCGGCGGCCCGCAGCGGGGAGGACCCCGTGGACGTGGTGATCGTCGAACCCGACGTGCACCATCACCTGCGGGTCGAGCCCACCGGACGGATCTCCGGTCGCGAGGCGGACGAGCGGCCGCCGTACGGTCCGGCGATCGACGATCCGCTGATCGCCCCGCCGAGCGCGGGGCTGCCCGAGGAGCACCTGCCCACCGACGACACCGCAGATCTCAGCTCGATCGATGCCGAGTCCCTGTCGGCGCCGGGCTCTGGGCCGACCACCGGGGAGCACGCCGCGATCGTCGACGGCACCACCGGGGAGCTTCCGTCGGTGCGATCGCATCGGGCCGGCCGTCGCCGCGCCGCAGCGATGCCCCCGTCGAACGCTGCCGGGGACGACGAGTCCTCCGCCGCCTCGGCGCGGTCGGGCCCGTCCGCGCAGTCCGTCCCGTCGGCAGATTCCGCCGTGTCGGCCGCGTCGGCGCCGTCCGCGTCGTCGGCGTCGTCGGCGTCGTCGGCGCCGTCGGCGCCGTCCGCGTCGTCGGCATCGTCGGCGTCGTCGGCGTCGTCGGCGTCGTCGGCGCCGGCGGTTGCCACCGCGCCGGTGCCCTCGCCCGCGGCCTCGACCCAGAAGCGCCCGCTGGCCCCGCGCAGCGCCACCCCGGCCGACTCCCGTCCCACCCTGCAGGACCTGCAGAGCTCGACCGCCAAGCCGGAGACGGTGAAGGCCACCCGCGGCCTCCCCGGATTCATCACCCGCGTGACCCGCGGGGCCATCTCCCCCCGGCCCAACGCGCGCGAGCGCCGCGAGACCGAGCGGCTCGAGCGCATCCGTCGGCCGCTCGACGGACCGCGCAACATCGCCGTGGTGAACCTCAAGGGCGGCGCCCACAAGACCACCGCCTCCCTGATGATCGCGGCGACCCTCGGCGTGACCCGCGGCGGCAACGTGCTGGCCTGGGACAACAACGAGACCCGGGGGACCCTGGGCTGGCGCGGCGTGCCGACGGACCACCACCGCACCGCGGTCGATCTGCTCGGCGACATCGACCGCCTGCGCGCGCCGCACGCCAGCAACGCCGACCTCGACCCGTACGTGCGCCCCCAGGGCGAGATGCGCTTCGACATCCTCGCCTCCGACGAGGACCCGGGCTCGGCCGCCTCGATCGACGACCAGGCGTTCGGGGAGCTCAACGATGCCCTCTCGCGGTTCTACCGGATCAAGGTGATCGACACCGGCAACAACGTGCGGGCCTCGAACTGGCTGGCCGCGGTGAAGAACGCCGATCAGCTGGTGATCGTCTCCACCGTGCGGGAGGACACCTTCAACGCCGCCGCGTGGATGATCGACGAGCTGCGCGCGACGGGGCTCTCCGAGCAGGTCGACCACGCGGTGACGATCCTGTCGCATTCCTCGAAGGGGAAGTTCGACCCGACGCTGCGCAGCCGTCTGCTCGCCCACTTCGGCGCCCACACCCGGGCCGTCGCCGAAGTGCCCTACGAGCAGCAGTTCGTCGACGGCTCCCACCTGGAGTGGTCGCGGATCGCGCCGGCCACCAAGGAGGCCTGGCTCGACGCGACCTCGGTGATCATCGACGGGCTCTGAGACGTCGCGCGGACGGCTCGCCGCCACGCCGAGTGTTGCCGCATTCGATCCGCCGCCGCGGACGGAGCACTGCCGCATTCGATCCGCCGCCGCGGACGGAGCACTGCCGCATTCGGTCCGCCGCCGCGGACGGAGTGCTGCCGCATTCTGTCCGCCGCCGCGCGGGAGAACCTCTCCGGGAGCGGCGCCGCCGCGACGCGCCCGCCGGTTCCACCGATCCGCGACGCCAGCGGGGCGGATCGGTGGAACCGGCACACTCTGGACGGCGCGTCGCAGTCTCCGGAGCGGCGACCCCCGGAGCTCCGTCCACATCCACGTCCCCGCGCCCGCGAACGTCGGCCCCGAGGCCTACGCTGGAGCCCATGCCCACCCGCCGCCTGAGCCTCGTCGTCGATGACGACCTGGGGCCCGCGCTGTGGGTGCGCGAGCAGACCGGCCCGGGCCGCTCCAAGGCCCTCGAGAGCCTCGCCGAGCTGCGACGCGTGGCCCCGGCCGGGATCGCCGACGCGCTGGCGGACGCCCCGGACCAGCTGCGCCACCGGGTCCGGATCCCCGGCCGCGACGGCGATCGCCGCGTGCCCGCGCTGCCGCTGTCCGGTACCTCCCTGACCTCCCTGGTCGGCGCCGCCTACGCCCTGCTCGAGGACCGCTTCGGCGACGACCTCGCCGAGCAGCTCTCCGCGCTGCTGAGCGACGGGTCCGCTGCCTCCCTGCACGGCGAGCTGGTCGCGATGCCGGACCTGATCGCCGCGGTGGTGCTCGACCTGCGCGCCCAGGACGTGGTCGGCCGCCGCGCGATGCGGGTACGGGCACGTGAGCGGTACGGACGCGCCGTGCTCGAATGGCGAGCTCCGGAGCAGGACGCACCCCGGATGCTGCACGCCCTGGTCGACGGCCGTGCCCGCACCGCCTTCGCCGCGCACCTGCGCGCCGCGGAGGCCCCGGAGGCGGACCGCTTCGGCGTGCTGTGGGCGCTCGCGGACGATGGCGAGCTGCGCGCCGACCTGCCCGCCCAACGCCGGATCACCGCCGCCTTCGACGCCTTCGTCGACTCCGGCCGCCCCGGGGTGCAGCTCACCTCCACCGACAGCGAGCTGGTGGTGCGGCTGTTCCAGCCCCCCGTCGGCACCGCCTGGCCCCTGCAGACCTGCCTGCGGGAGAAGGACGGCACCGTCCACCCCGTCGCCGACCTGCGGGCCGTCGGCGATCTCAGCACGTCAGGGGCCGCCGAGGCCTCCGCCGCCGTCATGCGACTGGCCCCGACGGTGCGCGGCGCCGCGGTCGACGAGACCGGCGTGGACTGGTTGCTGACCACCGCGGAGGCCGGCGAGTTCCTCTCCGGGGACACCCCCGCCCTCGAGGACGCCGGGGTCACGGTGCTGCTGCCGCGCGACTGGACCAAGCAGCGCACCACCCTGCGCCCCCAGGAGGCTGAGGAGGACGATGCGGCGCAGGACCGGGAGAAGAAGGCCTCCGGCGTGGGGCTGGGGGCGATGGCGTCCTTCCGCTGGCGGGTGGCCGTCGGCGACACCGAGCTCACCGAGGAGGAGATGGAGCAGATCCGGGAGGCGCAGAGCGAGCTGGTGCTGCTGCGCGGTCAGTGGGTGCGGCTCGACGCCACCACTCTGCGCGCAGCCGAGCGGTTCCTCGACGCCTTCACGGCCCGTACTCGCGAGCAGCGGATGCGCACCGGGGAGAACGGCTCAGCCCGGCCCGCCTCCTCGTCGCGCACCGCCGCCGCGGATGCTCCCCAGCTGCCGCCAGCCCCCGTCGAGGTCTCCGGCCAGGCCCCCTGGCTGGAGATCTTCTCCCTCGCCCTGTCCCCGGACGCCCGCGACGTGGACTTCGGGGTCTCGGCGCTGGTCTCCGGCGGCCGCCACGGCCTGGCCCGGCTGATGCCGGGGGCGGAGGGGGCCTTCCCCCATCCCCAGCCGCGCTCCCTGCAGGCCACCCTGCGCCCCTACCAGCTCGACGGTCTGAACTGGCTGTGGGCGCTGGACCGGATGGGCCTCGGCGGCATCCTCGCCGACGACATGGGCCTCGGCAAGACGATGCAGGTGCTCGCCCTGCTGGCCCGGGAGCGGGAGGGCACCGACTCCTTCGGCCACGAGCGCCGCCACCACGAGGTGCCCGACGTGACGCCCGCCCCGGCACCCGGCTCTCTGGGGCCGACGCTGCTGGTGTGCCCCATGTCCGTCGTCGGCGCCTGGCAGCGGGAGGCCGCGACCTTCGCCCCGGAGCTGGCTGTGCACGTCCACCACGGCGGCACCCGCCTGCGTGACGAGTCCTTCGTGGCCGGTGCCGCGGACCTCGACCTGGTCATCACCACGTACTCGCTGCTCGCCCGGGACCTGCCGGTGCTCTCCGCGGTGGCCTGGCACCGGATCGTGCTGGACGAGGCGCAGCACGTGAAGACCCCCGACACCCAGGTCACCCGTGCCGCCCGGGCACTGCAGGCCCCGCACCGGCTCGTCCTGACCGGCACCCCGGTGGAGAACAAGCTCGGCGATCTGCACTCCCTCATGGAGGTCGCCAACCCCGGCCTGCTGGGCAGCGCGAGCAGCTTCCGTGACCGCATCGCGACCCCGATCGAGGAGGAGGGCGACGGCTCGGCGCTGACCCGGCTCAAGCTCGTGACCTCGCCGTTCATCCTGCGACGGGTGAAGACGGACCGCTCGATCATCCAGGACCTGCCGGAGAAGATCGAGCTGTCGCGGGTGGTGAACCTGACCCCGGAGCAGGCCGGGCTCTACCAGGCGCTGGTGGACGAGCTGATGGTCCAGCTCGACGGTGCCGACCAGAAGTCCCGTCGGACCCTGGTCGTCTCGACCATCACCCGGCTGAAGCAGGTGTGCAACCATCCCGCCCACTACCTCGGGGACGGCTCGCCGCTGGTGCGCGAGGGGCAGCATCGCTCCGGGAAGCTCGAGCTGGTCGACGACGTGCTGGAGACGGCCTTCGCCGAGGGGCAGAAGGCGATCGCCTTCACCCAGTTCACGACCTTCGGGCACCTGCTGGTCCCCTACTGGCAGGAGCGCTTCGCGGATCTCGGCCTGGACGTCTCGTTCCTGCACGGCGGCGTCTCCAAGCGGGACCGCGACCAGATGGTCGCCGAGTTCCAGTCCCGGCGCGATCGTCCCGGGCTGATGCTGCTGAGCCTGCGCGCCGGCGGCACCGGGCTGACGCTGACGGCCGCCAACCACGTCGTACACCTGGACCGCTGGTGGAACCCCGCCGTGGAGAACCAGGCCACCGACCGCGCCTTCCGCATCGGTCAGCGCCGTGACGTGACCGTGCACAAGCTGGTCAGCGCCGGCACCGTCGAGGAGAAGATCGACACGCTGCTCGAGGACAAGCAGGCCCTCGCGGACCTCACGATCAGCCCCGGCGAGGACTGGCTGTCCGAGCTCGACGACGACAGCCTGCTGAATCTGCTGAGCCTCGAGGAGGAGGACGACGGATGAGGAGCTTGAGGACCGCGCGACGAGTCGGGGGCAGGCCATGAGCATCACGCTGCGCTCGCGCCGCGGCGCGATCGGGAAGAGCTGGCACGCCGTCGCGCTGCGGGATGCCGCCGAGCGGCTGCTCGGGGTGGGGCGGGCCGGCGGCGGGAAGGCCGACGCCCGGGCCGGCCGCGTCCAGTGGCTCGACGTGAGTGCGGGAATCGCCCGCGGCGACGTTCTCGGTGCCGACGGCGAGCTGTACCGGGCGCGGGTGGACCTGCCCGCCTTCTCCATGGACGACCGGACCGAGTTCCTGCGCCTCGCGCGCGCCCGCCCCGAGCTGCCCGCGCGACTGGCCGGCGGCGAGTACCCCGAGGAGTTCGAGAAGGAGCTGGCCGCGTCCGATCTGTCCCTGCTGCCCCGCGGTGCCTCGGAGCTGTCCCACGACTGCTCCTGCCTGGACTGGCCGGGGCCCTGCCGCCACGTCGCCGCCCTCGTGTACGTGCTGGTCGAGGCGGTCGACGACAAGCCCGTCCACCTGCTGACCCTGCGGGGACTGACGCTCGAGGACCTGGTCGCCCCGAGGAAGGCGGCCTCTCCGCAGCGCGCGGATCTCGACGGGGACATGGACGCGGGCGCGAGGGCGAGGGCGGCCGACAGTCCGGCCGGGGACGGATCGAGGAGCCCGGCGCCTGCCCCGTACGACCCCGCCCGCACCGACCCGGCCCTGCTGGCCGAGGTGATCGGCGCGGACCCGGCCCGGATCATCGCGACGTTCTACGGGTCCGCCGCCGTGGACGAGGAACCGTCGGGGCCGACGGACCCGCACCACGATGAGACACCGGCCCCCGACGCTCTAGAGTGACGACCATGTCCAGCACGCCTGCCGCTCCCGCCACCCTGCCCGAGTCCACCCGCGCCGAGATCACCGCGCTGTTCTCCGACGCCGTCGCCGGCCACCGCACCGCAGGCGTGACCTGGGCCGTCGTCGGAGGCCACCACCACAGCCAGGCCGTTCTCCATCATGGCGCCGCCGGCCACCACGAGCTCGATGCGGGTGAGCCCGCGGCAGGATCGGCCCCCATGGACCGGGCCACGATCTCCCGCATCGCCTCGATGACGAAGTCCTTCACCGCTGCGACGCTGCTGGCCCTGCGCGATGAGGGCAGGGTGCGGCTGGACGATCCCGTGGCCCGTCATGTGCCCGAGGCCGCCGGTGCCTTCGAGACCGTGGCCGACGATCCCGAGATCACGCTGCGGGAGCTTCTGACCATGAGCGCCGGGCTGGTCACCGACAACCCCTGGGGCGACCGCCAGGAGTCGATGACCCGCGAAAAGTTCGCGGCGCTGCTGGCCGGCGGGCTCGGCCACGTCCACCGCCCCGACACCGGGTTCGAGTACTCCAACACCGGCTACGCGCTGCTGGGCCGGGTGATCGACGAGGTCACCGACTCGGACTACACCGCGCAGATCCGCTCTCGCTTCCTCGAGCCGCTGGGCATGGCCGACACGGCCTTCGACGCCGAGTCACTGGATCGTTCACGCCTGGCCACCGGGCACCGGATCGGCGACCGCAGCGACGCGACCCGCTTCGAGCCGGTCCCTCTGGATCGCCCCGGCGTGTACGGCGCGATGGCCGGCCTGTTCTCCACGGTCGACGACGTCGCCGCCTGGATGCGCTTCCTCGCTGCCGCGGATGCCCCGGATGCCCCCGCCCGGGACCAGGTGCTGCTGTCGACCACCTCGCGCCGCGAGATGCAGCAGCTGCGACGCCACCATCCGCTGCCCGCGCTGCCGGCCGGTGAGAACGGGGTCTCCCCCGGCTTCGACCGCGTGCGCGGATATGGCTACGGCCTGGTCATCGAGCACTTCCCGGATCTCGGGGAGGTCATCTCCCATTCCGGCGGCTACCCCGGCTACGGCTCCTTCATGGTGTGGCACCGTGCCAGCGGCGTCGGCGTGGTCGCGCTGGCGAACTCGAAGTACGCCCCCGCCACTCCCCTGTCGATGCAGACCCTGCGGATCCTGCAGCGCGAGGTCCCCGAACTGCTCGAAGGACCCGGGAAGCGCGCCGCACCGCGCACCCTCGAGGCCGCCTCGGCGGCGCTGACCTGGCTGCGCACGGACGACGACGCGGTGGCCGACGCCTGGTTCGCCGACAACATGGACCTCGACACCTCGCGGGACGAGCGACAGCGGCGCCTGGACACTGCCCTGCACGCCGCCGGGCTGGACCGCACCGCGCTGGACAGCCTGCGCGCCGAGGCGGCGACGGTGATCAGCCCCGCGCAGCTGCGCTGGCGCGTCCCGGGCCGCGGCGAGGCCACCCCGACGCTGCGGCTCGACCTGCTGATGGACCCGCGCCGCGACGCGCTCGTCCAGTCCCTGGACACCACGGCCGTCGCACCGCGCTGAGCGCGCTCCTGCCCCGGCCCATGCGGTCCGACGCGTCGGATAGACCGCCCGATAGCGACACGTCAGACCCCCTCCCCGATGCGCCCCCGAACCACGCGGTGCGACGCGTCGGATGGACGGCGCGATCACGACACGTCAGACCCCTCGACAAGGGCACCCCGGACCCGCGCGGCGGCGCGCAGACTCAGGCGAAGACGAGCCCCGTGCCGTCATCGGCCCGGGTGCAGGAGACGTAGTCTCCGTCAGGCGTCAGCGCGATCACGCCCTCGTCGCTCTCGGCGCACTCCTGCCCGGGGGTGACCTCGGCGAAGGCGGCGTCGATGCTGCTGACGGGCGCGCCATCGCCGACGGGGGCTGCGGAGGTCCTCGGGAAGATCACCAGCAGCGTGATCGCGACGATGACGCCGAGGACCACCGCCGCACCGATGCCGAGTCCCACGGCGATCAGGGTGCTGCGGTTGCGGGCCCCGCCCTGGCCGGTGACGGTGCTGGTCGAGGCCTGGGTGGCCGTGTAGTTCTGCGGGGAACCCTGCGGCGACGGCGCGGGCTGCGGCGACCCGAGCTGCGGTGCCGCCGGTGCGCCCTGAGCGCCCTGGACCCATTGCGGCCCGGTCTGCGGCGAGGGCGAGCCCGAGGAGAAGCCCTGCTGGACCTGACCGGCGCGGATCGCCTCCATCGAGGAGGCGGCGACCTGCGGCGCGGGACGCTCGGGGCGGACGACGCCGGGGGCGTTCTCCGGCAGCGGATCCAGCGTGTCCTGAAAACTGAGCGGGGCGCCGTCGGCGTGGGTGAGGGGGTACCCCTGAGGCACGCGCGGCAGGTCCCGCCGCACGGTCTCGGCGTCCTGGTACCGCTGGTCGGGCTGGGCGGCGACCAGCTTGCGGATCACCGCGGACAGCTTCGGGGTGACCCCGTTCAGGTACTGGGAGAGCTCATCGGGCCGGAAGGCGCCGTCGTGCAGCGTGATCTGCCCGTTCAGGGCGACCAGGGCCACCACGCCCGCGGCGTAGAGGTCGTGGGAGGGCGCGGGCTCCGCCATCGAGAACAGCTCGGGGGCCATGTACCCGGGGGTGCCGTTGACCATGCCGACATGGGTGAAGCGCACGTCGGACTCGTGCACGGCGATGCCGAAGTCCGCCAGGCGGGAGACGGGGAACGCCCGGCCGCGCGGCTCGAACATGATGTTGGCGGGCTTGACGTCGCGGTGGATCCACCCCTCGGCGTGCACGTGGGCGAGGCCGTCGAGCAGCTGGTCGAGGATGACCACCACCGCGGGCTCGGCGAGCCTGCCCTTCTTCTTCACGACCGATTCGAGGGTGCCGCCGGAGACCAGCGGCATCGCGATCACGACGTGCTCGTCCTCGGCGCCCCAGCCGTGCGGGGTGAGCAGGTGGGGGTGGTCGAAGCTGACGCCCTTCTCGCGCACGAAGCGCATGAGGTCGGCCGAGTCGCGCTGACGCAGCACCTTGGCGGCGCACAGCATCTCGGTCTTCGAGTCCCAGGCACGCCACACGGACCCGGAGCCGCCCTTGGCGATCAGGTCTATGAGGGCGAAGCGCCCGACGATCACATCAGCCATATCGTCCTCAGCATAACGGCCCGTCGGCGAGGAGTTATGCTGGCGAGGATCTCTGTGGACCCGGGAGCGCCCCCGGGCCTTTCGTGCCGTGACCGGATGGGGGTTGCCGTGGTCGTCGGAGCACCGATGCAGGGTGATCCCTTCTGGGACCCGATCGCCTTCTCCTGGCCCCTGTTCGGCATCTTCCTGGCCATCGCCGTCGTGCTCACGATCGGCTTCGTCGTGTGGATGGTGCTGCAGCCGGAGGAGCCCGATCACGACACCACCGACCTCGTCGACAAGGCCACCGAACACGACCGCGACCGCGCCCGCACGATCAGACGGCGCCTCGATGCCGACTCCGGGCGGGCCGACGCCTCCGAGCCCGAGCTCCGATGACCCCTCGTCGCCCCCTGGTGCGACGACGTGACCTCGCCGGACTCCTCGCCGCCTCCGGCACCGCCGCGATCGCCGCGGGCTGCAGCATGAGCCGGGTCCCCACCTCCGATCAGGTGCCCCGTGACCCCCTCGCCTCCCTGGACGAGGCGCGCTGGGACGGCAGGACCCTCGCCGACGTGCTCGCCCTGCCGCTGACCGGTGAGGTCTCCGAGTTCGAGGCCTGGACGGGCCTCGGTCCCGAGGACGCCGCGGTCGACCCCGTCCGGCAGGCGCTGACGGACTTCCTGGCGGCCGCCTACCTCTCCCCCGACGCCCTCCACGGTCTGGACGACGCCGCGGCCCGGGCCCGGATCGACGGGGCCGCCCCCACCTACTGGCAGGACGTCCTGCACCAGGCGTGGGACAGCGGCGAGCGGCACCTGTACGCCTTCACCCTCGCCGAGGGCTTCGCGACCATCGGCCGGCCCGCGCTGGCGATGGACTGGTTCCGCGGGCAGCGGGAGGGGACCGCCCTGCTCCTGCTGGGCGGCACCCTGGCCTGGTCCGTGCTGGAGACCAGCACCCACGCCGTCGGCGTGATCGCTTACCGGGTGGGCGTCGTCGCCGATCTCGCCGCCGATGGCACCGCGTCGACCGCGACCATCCGGGTGACCATCCACGGTCTGGACGGCTGTGCGCTCCGCGACCACGGCGGCCTCGTCGTGCCCGCGCTCGGGAAGGACGCCGAGCACCGCCAGGCGCAGCAGGCCACGATGGACACCGTGATCGCCGCGCCGCGGATCCGGCGGGAGGACCTCCTGGATCCCGAGTCCGCGGCGCTGAACGGCGACGACGCCACGAACGTGCTCTGCCCCTAGCCTCGTTCCGGTCCGTCCAGCCCCGCGTCGTCCCGTCGGCCGACGCCGCGCAGGGCGTCCCAGCCGCGGCGCAGCAGGCTCGGCGGCGGCGCGGACAGACGATCGCGCAGCTCGTCCAGGGCGGGCGCCTCGTGCAGGATGTGATGGGCGCCGTCGCGCAGCGCCGGGTGCGGGTGGTGATCGGCCAGGTCCTGGGCCGAGATCTCCAGGTCGAAGGCGATCCGTGCTTCCCGGCGTCCGTCCCCGTCGATGACCACTTCGAGCGCCTCGGGCTGCGCCTCCGTCTGGGCGACGACCTCGGCGCGCAACCGAGCGAGCGCCGCGTCCAGGCGGGTCGCCGCCTGCGGGTCCTCGCGGACGGACGGGGCCAGCGACGTCGCCACCAGGTTGCCGCCGACGTCCAGCACGGCGTCGATCACCTCGTGGATCCCGGTCTGCTTCCCGCCCTCGTGCAGGGTGAGCTGCTGGAGGACGATGCGCAGGGTGCCCCGGGAGCTGTGGGAGATCAGCAGATCCCGGATCCGGGTGAGGACCTCCGGGCTCCCGTCCCAGCGCACGTGCTCGCCGCCCGGCGGCTCGATGGTGGTCATCGCGCGGGCGGGGTCATGGCGTTGTCGAGGTCATGGCGCGGAGATCTCCTCGGTCACCGGCCGGCCCGCGCCCACTGCGACCAGCCGGCGTAGCTGCCCTCGAGCTCCGTGATGTCGTACCCGGCGCGGCGCAGCGCGGCCGAGACCACCCCGGCGCGCAGACCCGACTGGCAGTACACGACGATGCGGCCGCCGGTGGGGAGCGCGGACAGCTCCCACAGGGCGCGCCCGCCGTGCAGCTGCGCCGATCCCGGCACCGCACCCTCGGCATGCTCGTCGCGGCCGCGCACGTCGAGCAGGAGGTCGTGCTGGTGCGTGGAGAGGTCGGCGGGGGCGACGGACCCGGGCACGAAGGAGGGCAGATGCGCCACCGAGGTGATGTAGCCGGCGACGGTGTCGATGCCGACCCGCAGCAGGTTGTCCCGCAGCTCCTCGGCCTGCACCGCGTCGCGGGCCAGCAGGATCAGCGGGGTGGACTCGTGCTCGGGGTCGTAGCTCCAGGCGGTGTAGGTGGAGCGGTTGGTGGCGGCGGGCACGGTCAACGCCCCGACCACGGCCCCGCGGTGCACCTCCTCGAGGCTGCGGGTGTCCAGCAGCACCGCCCGCCCGTCGGCCAGTCGGCGCGCCGCCTCGGCGGGATCGAGCTCGCGAAGCGGCTGGACCGGGCCGCGCAGGGCGGGCCCGTCACGGTTCTGGCGCTTCATCCGCGCGAAGTAGGCGTGGGCCTCGGGCTGGCCGTGCAGCAATCGGTCGACGAAGGCGTCCTCGTCGTCGGCCGTCACCAGCGGCGCCCACCAGGCAAAGCGCTTCTCGTAGCCGACGGTGGTGGAGGGCACGGCACCGAGCGACTTCCCGCAGGCCGACCCAGCGCCGTGGCCGGGGAGGACCAGCACATGGTCCGGCAGGGTCACGAAGCGGTCGCGCACGGAGGCGAACATGGTGCGGGCGGAGTCCTCGCGGGTGTCCTCGCCGCCGGCGACCTCGTCGAGCAGGTCGGGGCGCCCCAGGTCCCCGGCGAAGATGAAATCTCCCGAGAGCAGGTAGCCCGGCTCGTCGGCCACGCCGCCGTCGGTGACCAGGTAGCTCAGGTGCTCCGGGGTGTGCCCGGGGGTGAACAGGGCGCGCAGACGCACCTCGCCGACGACGATCTCGTCGCCGTCGCGGAGCAGATGGGCCTCATAGCCGTAGGACCAGTCGGCGCCGCCGTGCCCGGAGACGTGGATGGTGGCGCCGGTGGCCGCGGCCAGCTCCCGGGTGCCGGAGAGATAGTCGGCATGGATGTGGGTCTCGGTGACGTCGGTGATCCTCAGCCCGTGCTTCGCGGCGAGGTCGAGGTAGATCTGCACGTCGCGGCGGGGATCGACGACGACGGCGCGTTGCGCGTCGGTGGAGGCGATCAGATAGCTGGCCTGGGCCAGGTCCGTGTCGTAGAGACGTTCGAGCAGCACGGCGTCCTCCTCGGGAAGGTGGTAGGAGCTGGCACGGAATGAGGGGCGGGGCGTGGGGCGGCAGCGAGGGTCAGGCGGCCGCGCGGAGGGTGAGGGCGCGCCGAGCGGCCTCGATCTGGGTGCGGCGGGCGGCCTGGGCATCCGGCCCCTCGCCGGTGACCGCGACGGTGTGCCCCTGGCCGGGGATCTCGACGTATCCCACGTCGGTGCCGGCCTCGATCAGGCCCGCGTGCAGACGGCGGGAGTCCTCGATCAGCTCGTCCTCGGCACCGGCGACGAGGTGCACGGGCGGCAGGGCGCCGAGGTCTCCGTGGATAGGGCTGAGGCGCGGGTCCGTCGGCGGCACGGCGCCGGCATAGAGGCGGGCCGCGGCGCGACGCAGCTCGTCCTCGCCGTCGCGGCGGGCGGGCAGATCCGTCCAGGGCGATTCGAGCATCAGCAGTGCGGGGGTGTCGGCGTGGCCCTGGGCCAGGGACTGGGCGACGGCGAGCGCGAGGCCGCCGCCGGCGCTGTCGCCGGAGAGCACCCAGCGGCCCGCACGCAGCAGGGACGCCTCGCCCATGCCGTCCAGGGCGGCCAGCACGTCCTCGACCGCGGTGGGGAAGGGATGCTTCGGGGCCATCCGGTAGTGGACCATCGCGGTGGCGGCGCCGGCACGTCGGCCCACCTCCTCGAGCCAGGACCAATGGGCCTTCTGCTCCCCGGAGACGTACGCGCCCCCGTGCAGGTGCACGATCGTGCCGGTCGCCGCCAGCTGCTGGTCGATCCAGGTCACGGGCACGTGGCCGGGTCGGGCGCGCGTGACGCGAGCCGGGGCCGCGACGGAGCGAGGAGGGGTGGACGGGCGCTGGGACGCCAGGATGCGCAGCGTGCGGACGATGCTCATGAGGGCATCTTCGCATGATTCGCTGTGCAGGCCATGGCGTTGTTCCGCAGCGCCTCAGGCGGTGAGCTCGTCATCGACCGTCCGCGGCAGCGCCGCGCGGTACCCGAAGACGGCCAGTGCCAGCCCGGTCAGCGCCAGGAAACCGAGCACCACCGGGATCGATCCGGTCGCATCCAGCAGTGCGCCGGCGGCGAGCGGCCCGATCGCGGCCAGCACGTAGCCGAACGGTTGGGCCATGCCGGACAGCCGTGCGGTCACCCGCGGGGACCGGCTGCGGGCCGGGATCAGGGCGATCGCGGTGGGGAAGGCGAAGCCGCCGATCCCCAGGATGCACGCCCACAGCAGCGGGCTCGCCCCCGGAGCCAGCCAGAAGCCGAGGTAGCCGGCGGCGGTGAAGAGCCCGAAGCTGCCCACCAGCCAGGGCAGGCGGCGGGAGCGGGCGATGACGGTGGGCATGACCATCCCGCCGACGATGCCCCAGCCGGAGACCACGGCCACGGTGATCCCGGCCCGCTCGGGCGTGAGGCCGGTGGAGGTGAGGATCTGCGGGAGCATCCCGAACTGGGTGTACGCATTCGTGGACTGCAGGCCGAACATGATCGTCAGCGCGATCGCGGTCCGCGATCGCAGCAGGGAGCCGGGCAGGTCGCCGGTGGGCGGGGCGGGCGGGAAGTCGTGCCCGGTGCGGGTGAGCACGACGGCCCAGACGACGACGGGCAGCACCGCGAGCAGCCCCCAGAACTGCAGCGAGTCGCGCCAGCCGTCGCTCGCCGCCCCGGCCAGGGGCACGGCCAGCGCCGCCCCGGCGGAGCCGCCGACCGCCAGCACCACGCTGTACAGGGTCATCCACCCGACGGTGCGGGACCCGCCGTGCTGCTTGATCCAGGCGGGCACCACGACGTTGCCGAGCGCCGGTCCGACCAGGACCAGCAGCGACAGCGCCACGAACGCCCCGAAGCCCTCGGCGGCGGGCCGCAGCAGCAGCCCGATGGTCACGAGCACGAAGGAGGCGACGACGGTGCCGGTCAGCCCCACCCGCCGCGAGATCGGCACGGCGAAGAAGCCGAGGATCCCGAAGGCCAGAGGCGGCAATGCGGTCAGCAGCCCGGAGGCGATCGCCCCCTTGCCGTAGGCGCCGACGATGCTCTCCATCAGCGGGCCGACGCTGGTCGCGCCCGGGCGCAGGTTCAGCGCGACGAGGCCGACGGCGAGAGCTCCGAGCAGACCGCCGACGGCGATGGCGCGCGAGGGCGCGGTCTCGTTCGCGGGCGACGGGGTGCTCGGGCTGGGCCTGGTGCTCACCGGTCCCTTCTACACCTCTCCCGACGGAAGGGCCATCCGTTGCCCCGCGTGTCACGAGGCGGGGCCCGGCGGGGGTGGGGTGCCTCTCCTTCCGGGGCGCCCGGGCACCGATCCGCGGTCCTGGAGGCACCCGTCGGCCGCGCGGGATCTAGGGTGGTGCGCGGCCTCCTCCGCGCAGACTCCCGCTGCGTGATCCGCCCGGCTCCCAAGGACCCCCATGACCACCGCCTCCCCCGCCCTCG
The DNA here is from genome assembly GCF_001969445.1 of Brachybacterium sp. P6-10-X1. Lineage (NCBI taxonomy): Bacteria > Bacillati > Actinomycetota > Actinomycetes > Micrococcales > Dermabacteraceae > Brachybacterium > Brachybacterium sp. P6-10-X1. The sequence continues at coordinate 3,356,503 of NZ_CP017297.1, read as the reverse complement.
AGACTCCCCGCCCGCACCCCGTGGACCAGGTGCCTCCCCCGGGCCGGCTCACCGTGCTGTCCGTCCAGCACGTGCTGGCCTTCTACGCGGGCGCGGTGATCGTGCCGCTGCTGATCGCCTCGGGTCTGGGGCTCACGGCGGAGCAGACGATCCACCTGATCAACGCGGACCTGTTCACCTGCGGCATCGCGACCCTGATCCAGTCGGTGGGCTTCTGGAAGGTGGGCGTCCGCCTGCCGATCATCCAGGGCGTGACCACCACGGCGGTGAGTCCGATCATCGCGATCGGCCTGGCCGCGACCGGCGGCGAGGGCGGGGCCGAGGGCCTGCCGATGATCTACGGCTCGATCATCGTCGCGGGCCTGTTCACCTTCCTGGTCGCCCCGTACTTCGCGAAGATCCTGCACTTCTTCCCGCCGGTGGTGATCGGCACCGTGCTGACCACCATGGGCATCACGCTGCTGAGCGTCTCCGCCGGGGACATCACCAACTACGCCGAGGGCACCCCCGCAACCCGCGACATCCTCTACGCGCTGGGCACCCTGGGGATCATCGTGCTGGTGCAGCGGTTCTTCCGCGGGTTCCTCGGCACCATCGCCGTACTGCTGGGGCTGGTGATCGGCACCGCGGTGGCGCTGGTCCTGGGGGACACCTCCTTCGGCGGGGTCACCGAGGCCTCCGCCTTCGGGGTCACCACCCCGTTCTACTTCGGCGTGCCCACCTTCTCCGTGACCGCGATCGTCTCGATGATCATCGTCATGCTGATCACGATGGTCGAGACCACCGGGGACGTCTTCGCCGCCGGGGAGATCGTCGGCAAGCGGATCCGCCCCAAGAACATCTCCCGGGCGATCCGGGCCGACGGCCTCTCGACCCTGCTGGGCGGTGTGCTGAACTCCTTCCCATACACCTGCTTCGCGCAGAACATCGGCCTGGTGCGCCTGACCCGCGTGAAGTCCCGCTGGGTGGTGGCCGGGGCCGGCGTGATCATGATCGTGCTCGGCGTGCTGCCCAAGGCCGGGGCCGTGGTCGCCGCGATCCCCTCCCCCGTGCTCGGCGGCGCCTCGCTGGCTCTGTTCGCCTCCGTGGCGCTGGTGGGCATCCAGACGCTGTCGACGGTGGATCTGACCGACAACCGCAACTCCGTCATCGTCGGCACCTCGCTGGGGCTGGCGATGCTGGTGAGCTTCAAACCGGACATCGCCGGGGTGTTCCCGTCCTGGGCGCAGGTGTTCGTCTCCTCCGGCGTGACCGTCGGCGCGATCAGCGCGATCGTGCTGAACCTGGTGTTCTTCCACCTGGGGTCCCAGCGCGGTTCGATGGTCACCACCACCGCTGCCGGCGAGCGCATCGGCATCGCGGAGGTGAACGAGATGGACCGCGACACCTTCGTGACCACCTTCGGCTCCCTGTTCAACGGGGCCACGTGGCCCCTCGAGCGCGCTTGGGAGTCGCGGCCCTTCGAGGACGCCCCCGCCCTGCGCACGGCCATCGAGGATGCCGTGCTGTCCGCGGACCGCTCCGAGCAGGACTCCCTGGTGGCGAGCTACCCGGACATGGCCACCCTGGTGACCGCCGACGAAGAGGAGGCCGGTGCCATCAGCCAGGACGTGGGCTCCTTCGCCCTGGAGAACCTCACCGACGAGGACGTCGAGGCGGTGCGGGACCTCTCGGCCCGCTACGCGGAGCGGTTCTCGATGCCCTTCGTCGCCTACCTGGGCCGCACCGACTCCTTCGCGACGATCATCGAGAACGGGGTGCGCCGCCTGGACCACTCCCCCGCCCACGAGCGCCGCGTGGCGCTGACCGAGGTCGCCGAGATCGCCGGGGACCGCTTCGGGATCATGGTGGCCGACGCCAACCCCGTCGGCACGGCTTGGGCCCGCAAGTTCGAGTCGCTGCAGTAGCGATCCGCCGGACGGCTCCTCCCGCCCGGCACCTATGGTCATCGCCGTCGGCCCGGCGTAGCGTCCGGGCATGGAACCGATCCCTCGCCATTGGGCCTCCGTCCGTGAGGTCAGATCGCTCCCCGACGGCCGCGAGCTCGACCTCACCGTCCACGGCTCCTCGGACGATTCGCCCGAGGATGCCAGACGCGACGCCGGCGAGCGCCTGGAGCGCCTGGTCGCCGCGGGTGGGCCCCGCCCCGTCGGCCGCGGGGACCGCGAGTACTATCCCGATCGACGCCTGCCCGAGGAGCTGCTGCAGGAGATCCGCTCCCCCGAGGGTGCGCTGGTCGGTGCGATCACCCGGAACCGCTACGGGGCCGCCGTCCTGAACACCGATACGGTGCTGGTCAGCGACGTCGACCTGGTCGATGAGACCGCACGCGACCGACCACCCAGCGCGCGCGGCGGGCTGCTGTCGCGCCTGTTCGGGAGCGGTTCGGAGAGCGCCCCCGATGACGAGCGCGACCCGGACGCCTTCGGCCGGCAGGGCCCCGGTCCGCGGGGCGAGCACCACGCGCGCATCGTGACCCTGATCGACGACTTCACCCGGCGGCACCCCGAGCTCGGCGTGCGCAGCTACCGCACCCGCAACGGGTTCCGCCTGCTGATCACCGGCGCCGACGCCGCACCGGGCAGCGACCGCGCCCGCGAGCTGATGGCCGAGGTGCGCAGCGATGAGCTCTACGTGCTGCTGTGCCGGGTCCACGACACCTACCGGGCGCGGCTGACCCCGAAGCCATGGCGCATCCACGTCGAGCCCTTCCGCGATCTCGGCTCCCGCACCGCGGCCGACGACGTCCACCGCCGGTGGGTGGAGCACTACCAGGCCGCCTCCGCCGATGTCGCCGTCTGCCGCCTGCTCAACATCACCGGCCCGACCCCGGACGCGCTCGAGCAGCAGATCATCGACCTGCACGACCGGGCGGTGCGACCGGAGTCGGGCCTGCGTCTGGCCTGAATCCCGTAGGCGCTCGCCCCTGGCCCGCCGCCCGGGCGCGGCTCCGCAGGTGATCCCGCTCGGCGGGCTCGCCGCTCAGCGCCGCGGCTCGCTCGTAGGCCTCCTCGGCGTCAGCTGTCCGCCCCGCACCCAGCAGCAGGTCCGCCCGTGCGGCATGGAACGGCTGGAAGGCGTCGGCCGACAGAGCCTCGAGGGCAACCGTCCTCGGCCCCGCTCCTCTGCGTCCGGTGGGGACCGTCGGCCGACTGCGGGCTCAGTGCTCGACGGTCGCCTTCTCTGATCCGGCCCCGGTCATGGAGCGCACCTCCATCTCGGCCTGCTTGAGCTCGTTGCGCTCCGGTGAGGTCACCGAGCCCAACCAGCCGAGGAAGAAGCCCAGCGGCACCGAGATCAGCGCGGGGTTCGTCAGCGGGAACCACGCGAAGTCCGCACCCGGGATCATCGCGTCCTCGGCTCCGGAGACCACCGGGGAGAAGGTGATGAGGAACAGCGCGCTGGACAGGCCGCCATAGATGCTCCACAGGGACCCGCGGGTGTTGAACCGCTTCCAGTACAGGGAGTACAGGATCGAGGGCAGGTTCGCGCTGGCGGCGATCGCGAAGGCGAGGGAGACCAGGAAGGCGACGTTCTGCTCGGCGGCGAGGATGCCGCCGACGATCGAGACGGCCCCGATCACCAGCGCGGTGCGCCGTGCGACCTTGACCTCCTTCCTCGGATCCGCCTCGCCGTGCTTGATCACGCCGTTGTAGATGTCGTGCGCGAAGGACGCCGAGGCGGTGATCGTCAGCCCCGCCACCACGGCCAGGATCGTCGCGAAGGCCACCGCGGAGATGATGGCCATCAGCACGGTGCCGCCGACGGCGTAGGCCAGCGCCGGCGCGGCGGAGTTCGACCCGCCGGGCAGGCCGCCGATCACGTCGACCCCGACCATGTAGGCGGCGCCGAACCCGAGCACCAGGGTGCACAGGTAGAAGAAGCCGATCAGGGCGATCGCCCAGACCACCGAGCGTCGGGCCTCCTTCGCGGTGGGCACGGTGTAGAAGCGCATCAGCACGTGCGGCAGCCCCGCGGCGCCGAACACCAGCGCGATCGCGAGGGAGACGAAGCCCAGCTTGGAGGAGCCGGACTCCCCGTACTGGAGCATCGGCTCGAGGATGGCGGTGCCGTCGGGGTGGGAGTCCACGGCCCGGCCCAGCACGGCGGAGAGGTCGAAGCCGTTCAGGGCGAGGATCCACACGGTGGTGACGGCGACGGCGGTGATCAGCAGGACGGCCTTGATGATCTGCACCCAGGTGGTGCCCTTCATCCCGCCGATCATCACGTAGAGGATCATCACCACGCCCACCACGGCGATCACGATCGATTGCCCCACGCGGCCTTCGATACCGATCAGGAGGGACACCAGGGCGCCGGCGCCGGCCATCTGGGCCAGCAGGTAGAAGAAGGTGACCGCGAGGGTGGAGGTCGCGGCGGCGGTGCGCACGGGGCGCTGCCGCATCCGGAAGCTGAGGACGTCGGCCATCGTGTACTTGCCGGTGTTGCGCAGCGGTTCGGCGACCAGCAGCAGCGCGACCAGCCACGCCACCAGGAAGCCGACGGAGTACAGCAGGCCGTCGTAGCCGTACAGGGCGACGGCGCCGACGATGCCGAGGAACGAGGCGGCCGAGAGGTAGTCACCGGCGATGGCGATGCCGTTCTGCCGGCCGGAGAAGGCACGGCCGCCGTGGTAGAAGTCGCTGGCCTTGGTCGTCGTGCGCGAGACGCGGATGACGACGATCAGGGTGACGACGACGAAGACGAGGAAGATCGCGATGTTCAGGACCGGGTTGCCGAACTCCATCAGTTCGCCCCTTCCAGCTCGTCGCGGATCCGGGTGGAGATCGGGTCCAGCGAGCGGTTCGCGTGGCGGATGTACAGCCAGGTGATCAGGAAGGTCATGAGGAACTGGCTCAGCCCCAGGATGATCCCGAGGTTGAGGTTGCCGATCACCTGGATGGACATGAAGCCCTCGGCGTAGGTGGACAGCAGCACGTAGGCCAGGTACCAGACCAGGAAGGCGACGGTCATCGGGATCGCGAAGCCGCGGAAGCTGCGGCGCAGCTGGGCGAACTCCTCGGACCCCTGCACGGTGCGGAACGTTTCAGGACTGATCTCGTCGGACGGGATCCGATCGGGCCGGGTGTGATCGGGCTCGGCCCGATCCGACGCGGGACCATCCGATCCCAGGGAGGGGGTGGTCACAGGGCACAACTCCTTCGTTCTGCTCGGCCCCGGCACGATGGGGGAAACCCGGGGCGTGGGGTGACCGTAGCAGTGGTGATGGGGCCCACACACCCCGGGGAGGCCACCGACGCCGCGGCCTTCCGGTCGCCCGGGATCGGGCAGGCCGAGCTTTCGGAGGAGGTGCGCAGGTCGTCCCGCACCTCCTCACGAGAGTTTCGACGACCTCGGGTCTGGCCGCGCCCGGCGTGTCCCGGGCATGTCGCGATGGTCCCGACCTCACCCGGGCCCCGGCGGTCGTGTCATGCTCAGGGCGACGGCGCCGCGCGGCGCAGCCCGACCACGAAGGAGAACTCATGAAGCTCGGCATCATCATCGGTTCGGTCCGCGACGGACGCTTCGGCGAGGGCGTCGCCCGGTGGTTCATCCCCCTCGCGCAGGAGCGCGCGGCCGCTGCAGGTGCAGGTGCAGGTGCAGGTGCAGGTGTGAGCATCGAGGTCATCGACCTGAAGGACTTCGACCTTCCCGTGCTGACCTCGGCGACCGTCCCTGGCGCTGCGAACAAGCAGTACGAGGACGAGAGGGTGCGGCGCTGGAGCGCGGCGATCGACGCCTGCGACGGCTTCGTGTTCATCACCCCGGAGTACAACCACGGCGTGCCCGGCGGCTTCAAGAACGCTTTCGACTCGCTCGGCTCGGAGTGGGCGGAGAAGCCGGTCGCCTTCGTCTCCTACGGCGCGGAGAAGGGGATCAGGTCGGTCGAGCACTGGCGGACGATCGTCTCGAACTTCCATATGGTCGATGTGCGCACCCAGCTGGCCTTCTCGGTGTTCGAGGACGTCGACGAGCAGGGCTCCGTGGCGCCGACGGAGGCCCACGCCGAGCGGGCCCGCACCGTGGTCGGCGACCTGATCAGCATCACCGACCGCCTGGTCACGACCCGCTGAAGGTCCCTGCCGCCGACGACGGAACAGCGTTACCGTGGCCATGAGCGCGGCCACGGCTGTGGCCGGCCCCCATCCGAGGAGGAGACATGCCCCGCACCGTCATCAGCACTGCGAGCACGACCTGGCAGGGAGACCTGCCCTCCGGACACGGCACCACCAGTCTCGGGACGTCCCAGCTGGGCTCGTTCCCGGTCAACTGGAAGGCCCGCGCCGAGGAGGGTGAGCAAGGCACGACCTCACCCGAGGAGCTGCTCGGTGCCGCCCACGCCACCTGCTACGCGATGGCGTTCTCGAACGGCCTGGCGGAGAACGGCACGCCGCCGACCTCGGTGGACAGCTCCGCGAAGGTCTCCTTCAACATCGGTGAGGGCGGCATCACCGGCATCGAGCTGACCGTGAAGGCAGTGGTCGAGGATCTCGACGAGGCCGAGTTCCAGCGTCTCGCCGAGGACGCGAAGCAGAACTGCCCGGTCTCCCAGGCACTGAAGGGCGTGGACATCACCCTGAACGCCACGCTCGCCTGATCGACGTGCTGTGAGCGCGCGAACGCCAGGGGTTCGGGCGCCCGATCCCGCCTGACCCCTCCCTCGCACGGCCCGTGCGGCACCACCGGACCCGGACGTCCTGGTGCCGTGCGGGCCGTCGTCGCGCGCAGGTCGTCGTCGCGCGCGGGCCACCACGTCCGCACGACTGCCGCTGCCGCGCACCGGATGGGCCCGCCACCCGTCCGCCACCCGTCCTCCCGGCGCGCGCCCGGCCCGTCGCCTGTCACACCCTCCTGGTGCACTGGGGTCACAGACCCGCTCACCAGTTGGTTGGAGACGACGATGACTCTCACCCCGAACACCCCGAATACGCCCGATGTCGCGAATACTTCCGGACCGGTCGAGGCGGACCCGGCCGGCCTGCCTGACCCGCCTGCGCCGCTGACGCGTGCTGGGGCGGAGTCCCTCGGGCGGAGCATCCAGCAGCAGGCCGCGGCCATCGCCGCGGCCACCTGTGAGTTCCTGCTGATGATCGAGGACTTCGAAGCGCGCGACGGTGTGAGCTGGTTCGTCGGCCTGAAATCGACGGCGCACTGGCTGTCCTGGGCCTGCTCCCTCTCGCCCGGTGCCGCCCGAGAGCACGTCCGGGTCGCGCGGGCACTGCGGGAGATGCCGCGAACTGTCCAGGAGTTCCGCGCCGGGCGCCTGTCCTACTCGAAGGTCCGCGAGATCACCCGTGTCGTCGGCCGGGTCGACGAGGCCATGCTCGTGGACTTCGCACGGTCCATGACCGCCTCGCAGCTCGCCTCGACCATCTCCTCCTTCCGCGCGGTCGACGGCAGCCGGCTCGGCCAGGACGCCGTGCGTCAGGCCCGCTGGCAGGTTCGTGAGGACGGGATGGTCGAGATCCGCGCGGTGCTTCCGGCGGAGATGGGCGCCGAGCTGGTCACGGCGCTGGACCTCGCTCTCGCCCGCGACGGGAACGACCCCTCGACCATCGACCCCGCGGCCGATGGAGGCAGGGCGGCCGCGAGCGAGGGAACAGATACGGCCAGCGGCGCGTGGCACGAGGACGGCGCCACCGATCCCACCGAGACGGGCCCCGCCACCGTCAGAGCCGCCGAGATCACCACCACGGCCAGTCTCGAGCAGCGCACGGCAGATGCTCTTGTCTCTCTCGCCCGCACGTTCCTCGACGCCGAGCCCGAGGATCGTTCCGGCGAGGATCGCCATCTGGTGATTGTCGAGGTCAGCGCTGAATCGCTGACCCGAGACGTTCCCGCGGGAACGCCTCAGCAGCCGACGCAGCAGACGACGCGCCACCCCGAGGGCCCGGAGCCTGACGACCCTGCCCCGGCGTCTCCGGATGTTCCCGCGGGAACGTCTCAGCGCTGCCGGGTGCTCGGCATGGGCCCGCTGGAGGCCCGTACCGCCGAACGTCTCGCGTGCACGGGCAAGATCGCCGTCTCGATCACCGATGCCGGCGGCGAGATCCTTCATCTGGGCAGGTCACGGAGACTCGCCACCCGGGGTCAGCGTCGCGCTCTGCGCCTGCGCGACACCGTCTGCTCCTTCCCCGGCTGCCACCAGAGCCGGCACCTCGACGCCCACCACGTCGTCCCCTGGTCCGAGGGCGGATCCACCGACATCGAAGGACTCGCTCTGCTGTGTCGCCGGCACCACGTGATGGTCCATGAGGGCGGTCTGCATCTGGTGCTCGATACCGTCTCCGCCGCCCCGCATCAGCGACGCTTCCAGGTGCTGGACTCCGCCGGGCGCCCCGTCCAGGCGCGCTGGCCCGCCATGCTCGAGCACCTCGCCCTGCGACCCGACACCGGTGAGGACGGGGCCACCGGCCCGACGAGTCCGGCGCACGTCCAGCAGGCGGACCCCGAACGGATCGCCGCCACCACCGGTGGCGCAGGCTTCCGCCTCGCGGACTGCGTGGACGCCCTCTGCCAGAACGCGGTCGAACTCGCCGCCTGAGCAGTCCGGAGGCAGCGGATACTCTGCCCGGCCCCGGCTCGGCGCCGCTGGAGGTCGCGTAACCTGTCAGAGCGCCTAGGTCGGGGACAATCGAGGAAGCTCGAGGAGATCGCCATGACGAAGCCCGTCACCGTGACCATCACCGGTGCCGCCGGGCAGATCGGTTACGCCCTGCTGTTCCGGATCGCCTCCGGCCAGCTTCTCGGCCCGGACACCCCGGTCGCCCTGCGGCTGTTGGAGATCCCCCAGGGGGTGAAGGCTGCTGAGGGGACCGCGATGGAGCTCGATGACTGCGCCTTCGACCTGCTCGCCGGCGTCGACGTCTTCGACGACCCCATGGCCGGTTTCGACGGCAGCAACATCGCGCTGCTCGTCGGTGCTCGCCCCCGCGGCCCGGGCATGGAGCGCGGTGATCTGCTCGAGGCCAACGGCGGGATCTTCGCCCCCCAGGGTGCAGCGATCAACGCCGGCGCCGCGGACGACGTCAAGGTCCTGGTGGTCGGCAATCCGGCCAACACCAACGCACTGATCGCCGCAGCGCACGCCCCCGACGTGCCGGACGACCGGTTCACCGCGATGACCCGGCTGGACCACAACCGGGCTCTCGGCCAGCTCGCCGCGAAGACCGGCGTCCCGGTCACCGACATCGAGAACGTGACGATCTGGGGCAACCACTCCGCCACCCAGTTCCCGGACGTCTCCCACGCCACGGTGGCCGGCCGCGCGGCCACCGACGTGGTGGACGACCCGGCCTGGATCACGGACACCTTCATCCCCACCGTGGCCGAGCGCGGCGCGGCGATCATCGATGCGCGCGGGTCGTCGTCGGCCGCCTCGGCGGCGAATGCCGCGATCGACCACATCCACGACTGGACGCATGGCACCCCTGAGAACCGCTGGACCTCCGCCGGAGTCGTCTCCGACGGCTCCTACGGAGTACTGGAGGGGCTGATCTCCTCCTTCCCGGTGCGCTTCTCCGACGGCGCCTGGGAGATCGTCCGCGGCCTGGAGATCGACGATTTCTCCCGGGGCAGGATCGACGCCTCTGTGGCAGAGCTGGTCGAGGAGCGCGACGCCGTCACGGGCCGCGGTCTGCTCTGATCCGCCACGTACCGGACCCACCACACAGAGCGACACGTCGCACCGGCCGCGCCCCGGCAGCTCAGCCGCTGAAGCCGCCCCCGGCGTGCGCCATGTCCTTGAACCGGGAGTAGTGGCCCTCGAACGCCACCGGGATGGTCTTGGTGGCGCCGTTGCGGTGCTTGGCGATGATGAGGTCGGCCTCGCCGGCGCGGGCGGACTCCTTCTCGTAGTAGTCCTCGCGGTGGATCAGCAGGATCAGGTCGGCGTCCTGCTCGATCGATCCGGATTCGCGCAGGTCGCTCATCATCGGGGTCTTGTCGGTGCGCTGCTCGCTGCCACGGTTCAGCTGCGAGATCGCGATGACCGGCACCTCGATCTCCTTGGCCAGCAGCTTCAAGGCGCGGGAGAACTCCGAGACCTCCTGCTGGCGCGACTCGACCTTCTTCCCCGAGCTCATCAGCTGCAGGTAGTCGATGACCACGAGGCCGAGATCGTGCTTCTGCTTCAGGCGCCGACACTTCGCGCGGATCTCCATCAGCGACATGTTCGCCGAATCGTCCATGAACAGCGGGGCGTCGGCGATGCGGCTCATGGCGCGGGCCATCGCCTGCCAGTCCCGGTCGTCCATCGAGCCATCGCGCATCCGGTTCATGGGTACCTGCGCCTCGGCGCTGAGCAGGCGCATCGTGATCTCGGTCTTGTCCATCTCCAGGGAGAAGATCACGCTGGCCATGCCGTTGTGGATCGAGGCAGAGCGCAGCACGTCCATGCCGAGGGTCGTCTTGCCCATGGCGGGACGGCCGGCGAAGATGATCATCTGGCCGGGGTGCAGGCCCTGGGTGAGGTCATCCATCTCGGCGAAGCCGGTGGGGATGCCGGTGACCTGGCCGCCCCGGTTCTGGGTGGCCTCGATCGTGTTGAGGGTCTCGTCGATCACCTCGCCGAGCGGGAGGAAGTCCTCCGAGGCGCCACGCTCGGTGACCGCATACACCTGGGCCTGGGCCTCGTTGATGACCTCGTCGACCTCGCCGCCGTCGGCCGCATAGCCGAGCTGGACGATGCGGGTGCCGGCCTCGACCAGACGCCGCAGCTGGGCGCGCTCGACCACGATCTCGGCGTAGAACCCGGCGTTGGCGGCGGTGGGGACCATATCGATGAGGTCCGCGAGGTACGCGCCACCACCGACCCGCGCGAGCTCACCGCGCTTGGAGAGCTCATCGGAGACGGTGACCAGGTCAGCGGGCTCGCCACGGCCGTACAGGTCGATGATCGCCTCGAAGATCATCTCGTGCGCCGGGCGGTAGAAGTCATTGCCCTGCAACGTCTCCACGACATCGGCGATCGCGTCCTTGGACAGCATCATGCCGCCCAGCACGCCGCGTTCTGCCGGGAGGTCCTGGGGCGGGGTGCGCTCCAGGCTGCGGTCCGGTCCTGCTTCGAAGGCCTCCGTAGATGTCACCGAGCCAGTGTAGGAACTTCGCCTGGGTGCCGGGGCCCCGATGACGGCCGACGGTGGACGAGATGCCCCGGTGGAGGAAGATTCCGGGACGTCGCGTCGGACTGTCGCACCGCACCCCTACTGTGGCTCCATGCCGCACACCACCGCCCCGCACGCCATCGCCCCGCTCGCCTCGATCTCCCTCGACTGCCCCCGCCCCGACGGCCTGGCGCCCTTCTACTGCGCCCTGCTCGGGCTCGAGGAAGCGTTCGCGACTCCCGACCGCAGCGTGATCGCCCTGGCCGGCGCCGGCCCGATGGTCACCCTGATGCGGGCCGAGGAGTTCACTCCGCCGCAGTGGCCGCACGGGCCGCAGCGGGCCCAGATGCACCTGGACCTGGCGGCCGAGGACCTCGAGGCGACCGTCGCCGCCGCACTCGCGATCGGCGCCCGCGAGGCCGACGTCCAGCCCCGGCCCGCGACCTGGCGAGTGATGCTCGACCCCGTGGGCCACCCCTTCTGCCTCAGCGCCGTGCGGCCCGACTGAGGGCGGGTGGACGCTCACCGATCGCGGCCTCTGCCGCACCCGGCTGCCGATCGCCTCCATGGTGGTCATCGTGCTGACGATGACGATCATCGACCATCCCGCGCTCTTCGCGAAGCACCGCCGCCAGGAGGGGATTCTCGACCGGGCCCTGCGCGATGAGGCCTCCCTGACGGGATACCTCGAGGAGCCGCACGTACCTGGTCCCCGCGAGCGCGGTCGGAGTGCTGGTGGACGGCCTCGCCGACCACCTGCCGGTGCTGGCGATCGACCCCCGGGCGACGGTGAGATGCCCGCCGGCGCCCGGCAGGCCCCGGCCTCCGACGGCGGCAGCGAGAGCGGCGCCGACGCCGGATGAGGCGCGGTCAGTCCCCCAGCGGCATGCCCAGGACGTAGGCAGCCTGTGCGAGATGCTGGATGGCGTCGTCGAGGATGCTCACCAGGCGGACACCGCGGGTGACCGGCGGGTCCCACTGCGCGTCGATGACGTCGTCGAGGTCGGAGGCGGTGACCCCTTCCAGGTAGAGCTCGAACGCGTCGAGGGTCGCATCGAGGTAGGCCAGCAGCAGATCGCCGTCGCTGACGAGGACCCGACGGGCTTCCTCGGGACTGTGGCCGTAGCCGACGGTGTCGCCGACGGCGCCGAGGTCGAAGCGCTCGGCGAACCTCTGGGAGGTCCACACCTGCTCATCGCCGGACAGTCCGGCCAGCTGGGCGTCGATCTCGCGACCGGAGTGCCACAGCAGCCAGGCCACGGAGTTGTCGTGCCCGCCGGGGCGGGCGTTGAGGGAGACGGGGTTGAGCTGCACGCGCAGCTGTGCGGCGGCGTGCCGAGGGCGGGAGGTGAGATCGCGGAGGATGTCGAGGGCGTCCATGCCCTGACGCTACCTGTGACCGCGGTGCGCCGAGAAGGGCGGTCCGCCTGACAGGTCAACGCTCGTCGAGGATGACGCCCGCGGCTTGCTCGGGATGGCGCTGCAGCCAGCTCTCGATGAAGGGGCAGATCACCGTGACCTTCAGGTTCGCCGCCCGGGCCTCGGCGAGGGTGGTGCGCACCAGGACGGAGGCCACGCCCTCGCCGCGATGCGCGGGATCGGTGACCGTATGGATCAACTCGATGCCGCCGCGGGAGCGCTCGTAGATCATGATGCCGACGACGTCCCCGGTGCGCACGGCCTCGAAACGACCCGCCGCGGCGTTGTCGCGCACGGCGATGGTCTCCTCGGGCCCGTGGGTGTGCTCGTCGGGATCGATCGTCATGACGCGGGGTTCCTTCCGGCCGGTCATTCCACCGTACGGCAGGCGGGCCCCGGCGACCAGGGTCGATCCCCGCTCAGGCCTCGACGGTCAGACGTCGGCGCGCAGTACCCGCAGGTCGCCCTTGCCGGTCTTCGCCTCGATCTCGAGAGTCCGTTCGGCCGCGCCTGCGCTGTCGACGGGCGTCAGCTGCACGTCGCGGTCGCCGAAGCCGGTGGCGAGCTCCAGGTGCGCCGTGGTCCCCTGGGCGACGCGGATGGTGACGTCGCCGGTCAGTCCTTCCGCTCCGCGCACCAGGGAGCGGACCCCGTCGGCGAGACGGTCGGACAGCCGGGCGCCGTCACCGCCGCTGCCGAAGGAGCGGCGGATGTCGCCGAGGTCCCCGCCGGACTGGCGGAACTCGTCGCCCGGGACCCGTCAGCCTGCGCCGGTTCCCGAGCCCGGGTCGCCGCCCAGCCGGGACAGGAGCACCTCGGCGCGCTCGACGTCCCCGTCCCTGCCCAGGCGCGCCCAGCCGTCGCGGGCGCGGCGCGCGGCGCGCCGGGCCGGGCGGGTATCGCCGCGATCGGCGAGCATCTGGGCGTGGCGGTCGTGGACATAGGCGGCCCAGGACAGGGCGCGCTCGTCGTGCCCGGCCGGGACCTGCCCGATCAGCTGCATCGCCTCCCGCCGACGGTGCTCGTACGCATCTGCGTCCACCCCCTCCTCTCCGCGGCGGAGTGCCTCGCCGACAGCGATGAACAGGCCCACCCGGGCATCGACCCGGTGATCCCAGAGCAGCTCGGGCGACAGCAGGGGGCGTCCGCCCTCGGGGCGGGTGCGGCGCTCGATCGCCTCGGCGGCCTCGCGCACCATCTCGGTCCGCCCCAGGTCGAGGGCTCGACGCAGCACCAGCGCGTGGGCGCTGAGCTGGGTCGCGACCAACTCGGCGCGCTCGTGCGCGGGGGTGGCGAGGTCATCGGCCAGCCAGCGGGCCTCATGGGCCAGTCGGCGCAGCTCGGTGAGGGCCGCCGGGTGGTCGGCGGTGCGCTCGTGGATGCTGGCGGCGAGGCGGGAGGCCTCGAGCGCCGAGCGGTGGTCACGGTGCTCGCAGGCGATCCGTCGGGCCCGCTCGAGGGGCACCCAGGCCGCCTCGTAGCGCTCGGCCTGCATCCGCTGGGCGGCGACCGCCAGCAGCGGGCCGACGCGCAGGGTCTCGCGCTGCAGGGTGCGCTGGAGGGAGGCGAGGCGGCCGGCGGTGAAGGACGCCTGCTCGGTCGCGCCGGCGGCCATCAGGGCCTGCAGGAGCTGGGTGATCAGGCCGACGCGCAACGGCGGGTCGTCGACCTCGGACAAGGCGGCGAGGGCCTCGAGGGCGTGGAGGGCCGCCTCGAGGGGGTGGGAGAGGGCGAGAGTGCGGGCCAGCACCGTGTGGGCGGCGGTGACGGTGCGCTGCGGGTCGCGACGCAGCTGTCCGGTCTGCGCCTCGTGCTGCGCGATCCGTTCGAGGACGTCGAGGGCCTGCGTGGTGGCGCCCTCGGCGTCCCCGGTCGCCTCGAGAGCCTGGGCCAGGCGCAGGCGCAGGTCCGTCTCGGGCTCTCCGAGGATCTGCTCGCGGACCGCCGGCAGCGCGGAGAGCGCGGATCGCAGCCGCGCCACGGCGCGGCGCGGATCCACCGCCCCGCCCCGGGACCCGTCCGCGCCGGGAAGGGTGGTCTGCTCCAGGGCGCGCACGACGACCAGCAGCTCCGGAGGCGCGAGGACCTGTTCACCCTGCCGCCGACCGCGAGGAGCGCCGTCGCGCCCGGGCTCGTGCCCCAGCAGCACGGCACCGGTCGCCTCCGCCTGCTCGCGGTGCCCGCCGCCGTGCAGCACCGAGACCATGTCCGTCGCCGCGCGTTCGATCTGCTCGGTGTCCGCGGTGAGGACGGCGCCGTGGCGGCCCGCCCGCAGCAGGGCGAGCCGGTCGGCGGCAGGCGCTGGCGTCTCCCGGAAGGCGGCCGCGAGGGCGCGGGCCTCGCGATAGCGCTCCGCATGCACCAGATCACTCACACGATGTGCGGCTCCGAGAACGTCCTGCGGAGCGGGAAGCGGCACCCCCGGAGGCCGCAGAGCCACCCTCAGCTCCTCCAGGCTCGGCAATCCTGCCTGGTCACGACGCTGCCCGGAGTCCGGGAGGGAGGATGCGCCGCGTTCGATCACAGAAGTGAACCTACCAAGCAGCACCTGGACGGGCCCAGGGTCGGAGACGGCCTCCCCATGCACTCCCCAGCACAACTCCCTACAATGTTCACGGCCCCGCCGGCGGACGCTCTTCGCAACCGCCCTGGCCATGGGGAGAAGAGGTGGAGTGTGGTCATCCGTTCAACAGTGAGCTCGCCGCAGGCGGCTGCTCGCTCCGACCACCGTCGCCTCGATGATCGCGCTCCCGCGACGAGCCCGTCGGCCGACCCCTTCACCGGGCACCTGCACCTGGACGAGACCATCGCCCCGGTGCTGGTCACGGACTTCGACGTCGCCGCGTACACCCGCCGCAGCATCGGGCGACTACCGGTCGCCACCGACCTCCTCCGGTCCGAGCCGCCCCTGACGGCCGAGATGCGCACCGCCCTCGGCGTCCTGCAGCGCCTGGAGTCCTCGGCGCTGTCCGAGTCGCGGACCATGCTCGCCACCGCCACCGGGAACGAAGCGCGGATCACCGCGTTCCTGTCGACCTGGCTGGTGGACCGGCACTGGCAGTCCCGCGCCCTGCGCGATCTGCTCACCGGGGATCATCCCGTCGAACGCCCACAGATCCAGGGCAGGCTCCATCCCCTGCTCACCCTGCGCCGCGTCCATGTCGACCGCGTCCAACCCCTGCTGTCCCCGCTGTGGACGGCGATCGCCGGGGAGGCCGTCGCCGCCGGGCACATGGCGCGCATGGCGATCCAGGAAGCATCCCTGCAGGCCGCCCTGCGCGCGCTCTCGCGCCGACTCGACGGCGAAGCACGACGTGTTCTGGGAGTGGTCATCGAGCGGCACCAGGCGGCGACGGATTTCTTCACCGCCGAGGCGATCGCCCGCATCGACCGGTCCCGCGCCGAAGCGCTGACCGCGCGCCTCGTGCTCACCCTGGGGTCCCCGCTCGAGGGGGGAGGCATCCCCGATGCCGATCTTCCCGCTGCCCTCGCGGTCGTCGGCGCCGAGGCCCGGGATCGGGCCGCGCTGCGCCGCGTCCGGTTCGAGATCACCCGGCTGCTGCCCGGGCCCGATCTCCCGGATCCCGTCCTGACCGCCCTTCCCCGTCCCGGAGCGTGAGATGGCCTTCGATCTCGACCAGTTCGCCGAGACGTCGGTCCCCGTCAAGTACGAGGACCTCGATTTCGACCTCTTCGACGAGCAGCCCCTGGACGCGCAGACCCTCCGGTCGCTGCGCTACATGTGCGACGTCGAGTACCACACCTCGTGCTTCCTGCGGGACCTGCTGGTGACCCCCTCCCATCGGGAGGAGGAGGCGGGCGGCTTCATGACCATGTGGAACCGCGAGGAGTTCTGGCACGGCGAGGCCCTCGCGAAGGTGCTGGCCAAGCACGACATCATCGTCGACTACGACGAGATCAAGGCCAAGCGCGTCAAGCTCGGCTGGACCGGGGCGCTGGGCCCGCTGAAGCAGTCCGTGCTCACGAACCTGGCGGGCACCGACTTCGTGGCCGTGCACATGGTGTGGGGGGCCGCCAACGAGCTCTCGGCGGTGGCGGCCTATCGGCGGCTCTCGGCCCTGACCGACCATCCCGTGCTGTCCCCGCTGTTGAAGCGCATCGCTCAGCAGGAGACGCGGCACGTCGCCTTCTACACCACCCAGGGCCGCGAGCGGCTCCAGGCGTCCGAGACCGCGCAGAGGATCGTGCGCCTGGTGATGAGCCGGGTGTGGAAGCCCGTGGGCAGCGGCATGATGGACGAGTCCGAGGTGCGCCACGTGATGGGCCACCTGTTCGCCGGGAAGTCCGAGGAGCTCGACAAGCTCGACACGCGGGTCCAGAAGTTGCCGGGCCTGGACGGCCTGACCATCTTCCGCAGCGCGTTCGCCCGCCTCGGCATCGCCGCCTGAGGGCGGCTCCGGCCCGCGGCGCCGCCGGTGAACGGCGGTCGACGCGCGTGACAGGGCCGTGAACTTCCCGCCGATCTTCGTTGTGACCAGCAGTTCTCTCGCTGAGATACCTCTCATCGTCGGCTCATCATGAGCTCATCCGTGATCAGTTCACTGGGTCTCGTCAGGCACGGTCCGCCCCTGGACCATCCGCCCCGAGACGACACGAGGAGCCCCCGATGACGATCCTGAACGAGAGCGCCACCGACACCGCGACCCGTCCGGCCGCGACGCCGATCGCCGCCCCCGAGACCGCTCCCGGAGACCTGCGCACCCGGATCGAGCGCGCCAAGCACGCCTTCTCCACCCGCGACGTCGGTGCCTTCCTGCGCCGCGCCGACGGTCTCGATCTGCTCACCGGGAACCACATCCCGCAGGCAGGCGAGGTGGTCCTCGCCCGCGTCTCCCGGATCGGCCACCACAAACGGCTCGAGAGCCCCGTCTCCCGCCGGCAGGTGCTGTTCCCCGGCGACGAGATCGTGGTGGCCTACGGCAACCGCTACGCCGCCGACCAGTTCCTGGCCGCCGTCCCCGACGACCTCGGCCCTGCCCACCTCGCCGCGGCCGGCGGGCTGGCCTCCCGCGTCGTCGAGCAGCACGACCAGATCGCCGCAGCGACCGAGATCGAACCCATCGGGGTCCTGCGCGACGCGCACGGCCCCGTCACCCTCGCCCGCGCCGCCGCGCACCACGTGGTCCAGGGCATCGCCTCGCGCCCGGACCGCCCTGCGCACCGCGTCCCCGTCATCGCCGTGCTCGGCACCTCCATGAACTCGGGCAAGTCCACTGTGCTGGCCCAGCTCGCACACGGTCTGTCCGCCGCGGGCCTCCGCGTCGCCGCGGGCAAGACCACCGGCACCGGCGCCGGCAACGACTACAACCTCTTCCTCGACGCCGGCGCGCACCGGGTCCTGGACTTCACCGACTTCGGCTACCCCTCGACCTTCCAGGTCGAGGCCGACGAGGTCCGCGACCTGTTCCTGTCCATGGCCGACGAGCTCGCCGGCGGCACCGAGGAGCCCGACGTGGTCCTCCTGGAGATCGCCGACGGGGTCTGCCAGGGCGAGACCGCCCGCCTGCTGGCCGACGACGAGTTCGGCGCGGTCGTCGACGCCGTCGCCTTCGCCGCGGGCGACGCCCTGGGCGCCGTCGGCGGCGTGGGCGCCCTGGGGGCGCTCGGGCGCATCCCGGCGTTCGTCTCCGGCGTCGTCACAAGCTCTCCGCTGGCCACGTCCGAGGCTCGCCGAGCCCTCCAGGTGCCCGTCGTGCCGACCTTCGCCCTGGGAACCGCCGAGGTGGCCGGGGAGCTGGTCGCCGAACTGATCGCGGAGCGCACTGCCGATGCCGCGTGACCGTGAACCCGTTCAGCTGGCCAACGGCCTGCTGAAGAACGCGCCGCCGCTGCCCCCGCTGCTGCGGGGGCCGCGGCGGCGCTGGATCGGAGTGCTCGTCGCCCTGGGCCTCGCTCAGGCCGCCCTGGCCGCGCTGTCGGCCTGGGCGCTGGTGCAGCTGGAGGGGGCGCCGACGGGATCGTCCGCCCTGCTGCTGCGGGCGCTGATCCTGCTGGTGCTGACCGCTCTCGCCGTCGGCGCGCTGAAAGTCCACGAGCGCGTGGTGTCCGAGAAGCTCGGCCAGGACTACGTCCACCAGCTGCGGCTGACCCTCCTCGGCGACGCGCTCACGCCGGGCCACGCCACCTCGCTCGGCGTGACGGTCGCCCGCACCACCAACGACCTCTCCGGGGTGCGCAACTGGGTCTCCCAAGGCATCGCCCCGCTGGTGGTCGCGGTCCCGTTGATCGGCGGCAGCCTCGTCACCCTCGCCATGCTCCACCCCTACCTCGCCGGCGTGATGGCGGCCCCGCTGGTGGTCCTCGCCCTCTGCCTGACGTTCTGGTCGCGCACGGCCCTGATCAAGACCCGTCGGATGCGTCGCACCCGTGGGAAGCTGGCCTCTCGCATCGCCGACACCGTCACCGCGTCGGAGGGGATCCTCGCGTCCGGCGGGGCCGCGCGCGAGCTGCGCAACCTCCGCGAGGCCTCCGGCGGCCTGGTCCGGATCGCGGTGGACCGCGCCGAGACCGTCGGCACCATCCGCGCGGGGGGGATCGTCGCTTCGACGCTGACCACCCTGCTGGTCGCCGCGGCGGGCACCTATCTGGGACTGACCCCCGGGGTGACGATGGCCGCGATGGCCGTCGCCGGGATCGCGGCGACCCCCGTCCTGGAGATCGGCCGCATCGTCGAGTACCGGCAGACCTACTCCTCCGCACGGATGGTGTTGGGGCCCGCGCTCGCGAAGGCCGAGGCGCGCCGTGATCGCGCCCGCGCCCGGCGCCGGGCGGCCGCGGCCGTCACCGCCCCCGTCGGCGACGACCTCGTGCACCTCGACCTGCCCGGGCTGACCGAGGACGGGCCGCTGCGCGGCCGGTCGGGCGAGCTCGTCCGCCTGGTGTCCCCGGACCCGGCCGCACCTCGCGAGTTCCTCCGCCGCCTGCTCGAGCTCTCCCCCGGTCCCGAGTCGGAGCGGCCCGATTCTGTGTGGGCCGGCGGGGAGAACCTGCGCGCCGTCCCGGCCCGGCGCACCCGGGTGCTGCTGGGCTCCGCGAGCGCAGGCACCGTGTTCGAGCGAGGGTCCGTGGCGCGCGCCCTGCATTACCGTCGGCCGGACCTGAATGCCGCCCATGACCAGGAGATCCTCGATCTGGTCGGGCTGGACGTGACGCGTCTTCCCCGCGGCGCGCGCACCATGCTCCGCCGTGGCGGCGAGCCGCTGGACCGTTCCGATCGGGCCCGTCTGGCTCTGGCCCGCGCGCTGTACGGCTCCCCGGAGCTGCTGCTCGTCGACGGTCTCGAGGGAGATCTCGACGACGCCGGTCGCACGATGCTCGAGCGCGTGCTGGCGGACTTCCGCGGGGTGGTGGTGATGATCGGCTCCGACGGCCTGGCCGCACGGCTCGGGGCCCGCGAGCACCGACTGCCGGGGCTCGGGGCCGACGGAGGGGTCCGCCCCGTGACCATCGGGAGCCGGGACCGGGACGGCGCCGAGGAGGAGGTCGAGGAGGTCGAGGACGACTGAGGCGCAGGACGACCGAAGCGCCGGACGACTGACGCGCAGGACGGCGGCGGGGAGATCGGACCGGAGGATCCTCACCCGTCGTCAGTCTCAGCCGTCGTCGTCACCGTCATCGTCGTCGCAGTTCCACTCGTCGTCGTCCCATTCGCAGGAGCTCGAGGGGGGGGGCGGGGTGGCGGGGTCCTTCGGCGCCGCGGGCTCCTTCGGGGCCGCGGGCTCGTCGGCGGCGGAGCTGTCACCGCCCGAGGAGGAGCCGGACGAACCCCCCGAGCCCCCTGAGCCGCTCGACCCGCCCGAGCGTGCCGCGCTGCTCGGTTCGGGTGCCTTCGAGGGCTCGTACTCCAGGTCGCCGGCGCTCGAGTCGGCCGACCGATCGGTGGCTGGGGACGAGGGAAGGGCGACCGCCCCGCCCGCGGACGCAGACTGCTCGGGCACGTCCCCGGGCAGGGTGGAGGTCCCCCCGCCCCCGTCCGAGGCCACAGGGCTCTCGCCGACGGTGATGCCCGCCTGCTCCTGCCGAGCGTCGTCGAACGTGGGCAGCACGGCGAGGGCCGCCGCGGACAGGGCGACGGCCATCATGATCCCGGCAGTGCGCAGCGTCTTCATGCCGGACATCCTTCGTCAGGGCCATGAGACCGCCGTGAGCCGATCATGAGAGACCTCTCATGATCGGCTCTGAGCTGGGAGGATCGCTGTCGGGACCAGCCGTGATCATGCCGCGGGGTCCACCAGTTTGTAGCCGGCGCCCCGGACGGTCACCAGACGCCTCGCCCCCAGCTTGCCGCGCAGATATCCCACGTACACGTCCACCACGTTCGAGGCGCCGTCGTAGTCGTACCCCCACACCTTCGACAGCAGCAGATCCCGGGTGAGCACCTGGTTCGGGTTCTCCAGGAACACCCGCGCCATCGTGTACTCGCGAGAGGACAGCTCCACCGATCGCTCGCCCTCCTCACCTCCCCTGGCCTCGTCCGCCGCGAAGGTCGCGATCCGGGTGCGCAGGTCGAGGGAGAGATCCCCGAGCTCGAGCACATCGCTGCTGGCGGCACCCGCCCCGGTGGTCGCCTCGCGGGCGCGCAGCTTCACCCGGGCCAGCAGCTCCTCGAAGCGGAAGGGCTTGGCGATGTAGTCGTTGGCGCCGCCCTCCAGGCCCTGCACGGTGTCGTCGACCCCGGTGCGCGCGGTGACCATGAGGATCGGGATGTCCACGTCCATCTCCCGCAGAGCCTTGAGGACCTGGAAGCCGTCCATGCGGGGCAGGCCGACGTCGAGGATCAGCAGGTCGAAGTCCCCGCTGGAGGCGAGGTCCAGGGCGCTGATGCCGTCCTCGACGACGGTCGAGGCGTAGCCGTTGGCCTTCAGCCCCCGCTCCACGAACCGGGCGATGCGCGCCTCGTCCTCGGCGATCAGGATCCTCATCAACTGCTCCTCGTCGTCGTGCGCGGGGAGCCGACCGGCTCCCTCTGATCAATGGTGCGACCGTCGCGGGGCCCGGCGGCGTCCCGGGTGCCGGGCCCGTCCTCCGTGTCGACCTCGGCACCCGTCCTCCGCGTGAACTGCGGGAAGACGAGCGTGAAGGTGGAACCTCGCCCAGGAGCCGACAGCAGGCGGACCACCCCGCCGTGTCCCTCGGCGATCGCCCGCACGATCGGCAGACCGAGCCCGGATCCCGCGCCGCGGGCGCCGTCGACGCGGGTGAAGCGCTCGAAGATGCGGCGCTGGTCGTCCTCGGCGATGCCGACACCCTCGTCCCGCACGCCGACGTGGATCTCGGGGCCGTCGGGGCCCAGCACCTGGTCCACCGAGAAGCAGATGCGACTGCCCTCGTCGCTGTAGCGCACGGCGTTGGCGGCGAGCTGCACGACGGCCTGGGTGAGGCGCTGGTCGTCGGCGTCGGCGACGACGTCGGCCGCGCGGACCAATTCCCAGTCGCGCTCGGCGATCCGCTCGATCCGGGCGAAGGCGGAGCGGGCGAACTCCTGCATCTGCAGCGGGGCGGGGCGCACGTAGTCGGGGCGGGCCGACGCTGCCAGTTCGGAGAGGTCGCCGACGACGCGACCCATCCGGTCCAGCTCGTCGGTCGCGATCTCGTGCGCCTCGCGCACGTCGGCGGGATCCTCGAGGTCGGTCGTCTCCAGAGTGCCGCGCACGATGGTCAGCGGGGTGCGCAGCTCGTGGCCGACATCGCTCATGAAGCGGCGCTGCTCGGCGAAGCCGATCTGGATCCGCTCCAGCATCCGGTTGAAGTTGGTGGCCAGGGCGGAGATGTCGTCGTTGGCGGCGGGCACGGGGATGCGGTGCGCGAGGTCGTCGACGGTGACCTGCTCTGTGGCCGAGCGCAGTGCCCCCAGCGGCTTGAGCAGCCGCCCGGTGACCACGTACCCCACCCAGCCGGCGATCAGCAGAGTGATGACGGAGAGGCCGGCGAAGGTGGCCACGGACTGCCACAGGGCCTGCTTCTCGACACCGATGTTGTTGGCGACCACGAAGACGCCCTCGGCATCGTCCCCGGCGACCTGCACCGAGGCCACCAGCACCCGCAGCTCGCGGTCGCCGAGGGTCATCGTGGTGGTCACCGTCCTGCCCGGCTCGTGCACCGCCATGATCTGCTCCAGGACCTGCTGGGACCGGGCGGAGTCGTCGGGCACCAGCTCGAAGTCCTGGCTGCGGGGCTTGTGCGCGGGCAGTCCGTCGATCAGCGCGATCACGGACTCGTTGTCCGAGGGGGCGGCGGACTCGGTCGCGGCCTTCAGCACCGCGTCGACCGTGGTGTGCGTGAAGCTGCCGTCGTCCTCCGTGGACTCCGCGATGAGCTTCAGCTCCTGGTACTCCTGCAGCAGCTCCCCGTGGACGCGGTCCTCCAAGGAGCGGAACTGCACCGCATAGGTGAGGATCCCGGTCACGGCCAGGCCCACGACCATGAAGGCGAGCATCGTCGTCAGCACGCGCGTGCGGACGGTCCAGCTGCGTCCCGGGGGGCGCGTCTGCTGCCGCCTGCTCTCCCGTGCGCTCATGAGGGCATCGTAGGCGGACGGGCGGGCGAACCTCGATCCAGGATCGACAGCGGGAGGGCGGTCTGGACCGGGGCCGGCTCTCGCACTATATTGGGGCAATGTCACACAATTCGGACATTCAGGGGTCCTGTGGTGATCGGCTCTCGATCGCCATGATGGGGACGAGAGGCGTACCCGCCGCCTACGGGGGGTTCGAGACGGCCGTCGAGGAGGTCGGGCGGCGGCTGGTCGAGCGCGGCCACGACGTCTCGGTGTACACCCGCAGAGCAGGGATACGCCGGCGGGAGCATCTCGGCATGCGCGTCGTGACCCTGCCGGCGATCCCGCAGAAGCAGCTCGAGACCCTCAGCCACACCGGCGTCTCGGCCCTCCACCTGATCACTCGGCGGCGCACGGATGCGGCGTTCGTGTTCAACGCGGCCAACTCCCCGTTCCTGCCGCTGCTGCACGGGCGCGGCATCCCCACCGCGCTGCACATGGACGGACTGGAGTGGCGCCGCTCGAAGTGGGGCCGACGCGGCACGGCGTACTACCGCTGGGCGGAGGAGTTCGGCGTGCGCCACGGGGATGCGCTGATCGCCGACGCCCCCGGCATCTCCGACTACTACCGCGATCAGTTCGGGGTGCGCACGGAGCTGATCCGCTACGGCGCCCCGATCCTCGAGCGGGCCCCGGAGTCCGGGGTGCGCGACCTCGGCCTGGAGCCCGGCGACTACCACCTGGTCGTCGCCCGCTTCGAGCCGGAGAACCATGTGCTGGAGATCGTGGAGGGCTATCGCCGCAGCTCCGCGTCCCTGCCGCTGGTGGTGGTCGGCTCCGCGCCGTACAGCGCCGAGTACACGCGAGCGATCCGCAGCGCGGCCGACGGGGATCCCCGTATCCGGCTCCTGGGTGGGGTCTACGACCCGGGGCTCCTCGACGCGCTGTACTTCCACGCCCTGACCTACGTGCACGGCCACTGCGTGGGCGGCACGAACCCGTCGTTGCTGCGCGCCATCGGGGCGGGGACCCCGGTGATCGCCTACGACGTGGGGTTCAACCGCGAGGTGCTGGACGACGAGGGCTGGTTCTTCTCGGGGGCCGACGACATCGCCGACCTGTTCCGCCTCACGGAATCCGCACCGGCCGCGGTCGCCGCCCAGGGGCACACGAATCGTGTGCGGGCGGCCTCGGTGTTCCGCTGGGACGACGTCGCGAGCGCGTACGAGGACCTGGCGCGGCGGCTCGCCGGCGGCGAGTCGATCCGGCACGAGTCGCCGCGGCTGCGGCGCCGCGAGGAGGAGTGGGTCGGATGAGCACCCCGACGAGCACTCCCGGGACGAGCACTCCCGGGTCGAGCACCGCCGAGATGAGCGCTGAGGAGAGGACCGTCCTGGTCGTCCATCCGGGGGCCGAGCTGTTCGGCTCCGACCGGATGCTCCTGGAGAGCGTCATCGGGCTGCGGGAGGCACGGTGCACCGTGATCGTGGCCCTGCCCTCCGACGGGCCCCTGGTCCCTGAACTGCAGCGCGCCGGCGCCCAGGTGGTGATCACCTCGATGCTCGTGCTGCGCAAAGCCCTGCTGCGGCCCCGCGGATGGCCGACGCTGCTGCGCTCGTCGCTGACGGGGATGGTGAGCGCCTGGCGGCTGCTGGGACGGGTGCGCCCGGACGCCGTGTACGTCTCGACGATCATCATCCCCCAGTGGCCGCTGCTCGCCCGGGTGCGCGGCACGCGCTCGATCAGCCACGTGCACGAGGCCGAGGCAGCCGGCAGCAGGCTGGTCAACGCCGCGCTGTACCTTCCGCATCTGGCGTCGACCCGGACCCTGGTCAACAGCGAGTTCAGCCTGCGGACGATCCGCGACGCCCTGGCTCCGCTGGCCCGACGCGCCGAGGTGATCTACAACGGCGTCGCCTCCCCCGAGGACCCGCAGCCGCCGCGGGCGGAGCTCACGGGTCCGCTGCGGATCCTGTACCTCGGGCGGCTCTCGCCGCGCAAGGGCCCGGACCTGGTGCTCGAGGCCGCCTCGCGGTTGCAGGACGCTGGTCGGTCCGTGGCGGTCACCCTGCTGGGCACCGCGTTCGAGGGGTACGGGTGGTACGAGGGGCAGCTGCGGGAGCAGGCGGCGATCAGCGGGGTCGACGTCGAGTTCGCGGGGTTCCAGAGCGACATCTGGCCGTTCCTCGCGGAGACGGACGTGCTGGTGGTGCCGTCGCGCATGGCCGAGCCCTTCGGCAACACCGCCGTCGAGGGCGTGCTCGCATTGCGGCCTGTGATCGCCAGCGACTGCGGTGGGCTGCGGGAGGCGGCCGGTGGGTACAGCACGACACGCCTGACGCCCGTCGAAGACGCTGCCGAACTCATGCACGCATTGTCCGCGATCGCGAACGGGTGGGCAGAGATCATCGATACCGTCTCGGACAGTCGTGCGGCCGCCATGGGCCGACACGCACCGGCCACCTATCGCGCTGCGATCGCCCTGGCCGTGATCGAATAAGTCCAGTCGCCCTCACGGACATCACCCGGCTGCTGGACCGGCATTCCACCGGACATCGACGACCGTTCTGCCGAGGATCCACCGCAAGCCAGGTCGAGAAGACTTCCGGCCCGGCACCCTCGAGGACGTATTCTCGCCCCGTGCAAGTGTTGACCCGCGCCGACCGTTCGACCGGACGGGCACCAGATGTCTCATGCACCCCATGATCGTCACGTATTCAACGAGCCCGTCGGCACCGCCAAGAAGGCGACGCCTATCAGTCTTACCGCACCTCGACGTCGGGGTTCAGAATCAGACACAGCTCTCCGCAGCCTTGATGGTCCACATATCGTGCGCGTCCGACTGCCTCGGCGCCGCCACCGAAGTCAGACCCTCATCCCTCAGGGATCCGCCCTGCATACGGCAGCCGTCGGCCGAGCCGAACAAGCCGTCGCTCCACGAGAGCGTAGATTACGGAGGTCACGACCAGCGCCCACACGATGGCTCCGACCACACTGAGCCACACCACCGGCACCCCGAGTATCGCCAGCGCGATGGGCACCATAGGGGCGACTAAAGGGTGGAACAGATATATCGAGTACGATGCATCTCCAAAGAACAAAAGCTGCTTTGGAAGCGCCCGCCGAAGCAATGGTTCCGCCAAGACCGTGATGGCAACCAACCCCACGATGACGAAGAATCTAAAAGGTGCCGAGCGAGACCAATCCATCTCCCCCGCAAGCGCCAGTACTCCTGCCACGCAGAGGCAGGCCACCGACAGAGCCACCAACCAGCGAGTCAACCCCTTACGCACAAGCACAGCAACCACCACACCGACAACAAAGTACAGGGTCACTGGGTCCAGATACACAGCCCAGGGCGACGTACCTTCGGGACTCAATTGCCCCCAAATGGTGAGAGCGACCATAACGCTACCAACAAAGAGGAGGGGGGTCACTCGAAGCAAGAGTGCGATTGCAAATACCGCATAGAAGAACATCTCGAAGGTCAGCGTCCACCCAACGCCCATCACCGGCTCGACAGCTCCGACATCGTTGCACGAAGGCAAAAAGAGGTAAGAGAACAAGACGTGCTGAGGATCGAGCGACGACCTCAATGCGACGCCAGGCAGTATCAATAGCGCTACGATCTTCGCGGTGGTTGCGATCCAGTACATCGGAACGATTCGCACGATGCGTCGCATCGCAAAATATCGCCAGCCATGCGGCACCCTCATGAACGGGCCAGCCGTTATCATCATCACGAACCCCGAGATAACGAAAAATATATCCACACCGGCAGTACCGGCCTCCCATGTCGAAACATTCGGATCCAGCCGGGTCGACGTGTAGAACGTTGAATGGGTGACCAGAACTAACAGAGCGGCTACGAAACGGAGAGCCTGCAACCCTTCGAAAACACCCGATGATGACTTCTCGACGGGCACAGATTCGGTAGCGACCGCTCGCTGTTCAACCATGTCGGACGCCTCTCCAGAGCAACCTTGCAAATCGGGAACATGGGGCACCAGCCTCGTCCTCGCGCCATGCCGGCTCCAATAAAACTGGACCAGCCCCGTCCTTCAGCTCGTGACGTCCTGCACGTTCATCAAGAGCTCCACGCCAAACACCGAAATCTATAGCTCCATGAACACCCGATCCCACGGCGGGCCCATCAGGCTTGGACGCCGCTGAGAGCACTCATCTTCCGGAACCATACGGCCAGCGCCGCAGCTAAATACAAGACGGCGGCAAGAGCGAGCAGTGTATACGAAACCATGAAACCGGGCACCCATCCCCAGAACACGAACACAAAGCACAAAGTTCCGTAGTCCGTTGGAATTCCTGCTATTGCGCGCAGCGGGGAAGAGCCTCCCGCCTGTGTCGACTGTCCGACTCCGAGTCGAGCACGCAGGAGGTCATTGAGAATCATTCCGAAGAATGTGACAGTAGCAACGACAGCAAAAGCCAGAGGCACAAGCAGCCACGTCACCTCGAGCGGCTCAACGTAGCGGTACACGCCGACGACCACGGCGACATGCAACGAGACAATCTTTGCCGAATCGATGATGTGATCGAGCCACTCACCGACGAGCGAACCACCGCCACGTAGACGGGCAACTTGACCATCAGCGCTGTCCCATGCGTACCCGATGGCCAGCATGAGCCAGACGACGACCCCCACCGGCAACGATGGCGGCACCGCCACGAGCAACGCGATGCCTGAGAAGGTGAACCCCGCGCTGACCAACGTGACCTGATTCGGGGTCAGTCCGGCAGTGTGAGCGACAGAGGCCAAGACCCGCCCCAATGGACGGTTTACGTAGATGGAGTAGGCGGGGGCGCCACGCGCGCGACCCTTCTGCGCATCCGAGAGGCTGCGATATGACTCAATAACACTCAAGGGGTTACCTCCGTAGCGGCAAAATCGTCGACAAAGATGCTGCAGGGCAGGGGGGAGAAGCCACCGCCCGCGTACGTTGCAATGCCCATGTGGCCAGCCCCCTGAAGCTCAGGCGTGGAATCTGTCGTTGTCAACTGCCAATCAGTGGGCTCAGCGGAACCGTCTTCCCAGATCTTGCTCCGCACTGTCGTCTCCTCGACGCCGAAAACTTGCAGTCTGACGTGATAGGTGGTGTTCGGCTGAACGGTGAGCCCCTGTATATTCTCCCAATCCATCACGTCGTTCCGCTGGGAGAGCTGCGCTTGAACATTCCCGTCGTCCTGGATTACCCATCGTGCTCGATAATCGTTGCCGTCGACAACTCTGCCGAGTGCCGAAACATACATTCGTCCATTAGTAATCTCGTCGGAGACGGCGAACGAGAACGTCAGGTCCGTGTTGTCCGTCGTTGCCTCCGTCAGCGCCGCTGATCGAAGCTGGCTGGCATTCTGCGAGCTGAACTTCGCTCTGCCGTCTTCGATGCCGACGTTCGAGGAACCGCTGGTCTGTGTCCAGGTGCCGCCCAGAGGCGCTGTTCCCAGCAACCCGTCGGCTCTTTGGAAGTCATCCTGCACCACCTGTCCCGCTTCAGCGTCAATGGATACTGTCACCTCATCAGTAGTCGTCGCCGTCGCACCGAGATCGTCGGTCACGGTCAACGTCACCTCATAGCTGCCGGCATCCGCATACTCGTGCACTGCAGACGACCCCGCCCCCGTCGCACCATCACCGAAGTCCCAGGCATACGAGGCAATCGCCCCATCCGGATCACCCGACCCCGACGCATCCACCGCGACCTCCAGACCCGACGCCTCCGCCGAGAACACCGCCACCGGATCCTGATTCTCCGGCCCGGCAGGCTCGGACACCTCGACCGACTCCGTCGACGAACCCACCGCACCGTCATCATCCGTCACCGTCAACGTCACCTCATAGCTGCCGGCATCCGCATACTCGTGCACTGCAGACGACCCCGCCCCCGTCGCACCATCACCGAAGTCCCAGGCATACGAGGCAATCGCCCCATCCGGATCACCCGACCCCGACGCATCCACCGCGACCTCCAGACCCGACGCCTCCGCCGAGAACACCGCCACCGGATCCTGATTCTCCAAAGGTTCTGCTTCGCTCTCGGTCGATCCAGCCCAGAAGTTGTCGAACTGAGTCCGCAATGGGAAATTGGTGGCGCTCCCGCTGAGATATACGCCTAGCCCCACGTAGCCGCCTGTCTGCAACGCAGCAATGGAATTGACAGCGGTAGCTGTCCATTCCGCTGGTTCGGCTGTACCGACCTTCCAGACTTTGACTCGAAGCTCAGTGGGTGACGTACCTGTCGCCTCAGCTCTCATTCGAAGTTGATCTCCAGCTTCAACTTTCGCCACGTTCGGGACATTGCTGAGAACCGTTCCCGTCGCCTGCAGCTGCACGGTGACGTCACCCGCTGGGGACACGATTGCTCGAGCACGGTATTCGTCGCTGCCAGCGCGCCTCGTGGCCACAGTTGAGTAGGCGCTCCCTCCCTCAGGGAGCTCCGGGAACGAGATGTCGACCTCCACCGCTGTATCCGTCGAACTCACCGAGGGGAGATAGGCGTTTCGCAGCGAGCCCTGCGCGGGCTGCAGAATCACACCGAAGTCGCCATCCACGAGATAGTTCGAAGAACTGTTCGTCAGCGTCCACCCCCCTCCCTCCTCCGCCGATCCGAACCCGGTCGCCTCGACCCGGTTGAAGTCATCGCGAGCGTAGGTGGAAGCGCCGGTGGGAGCAGCGACCATCACCGGGGCGCTGCTGGTCGCCGTCTCCCCGCTGTCATCCGTAACGGTCAGAGTTACCGTATAGGTGCCATCCTCGGCGTAGGTGTGCCCCGTCGTCTCCACGCCTACTTCTGAGGTGCCATCGCCCCAGTCCCATGCGAACACTTCTATGACTCCGTCGGAGTCGATGCTGGATGAAGCGTCGAACTCAGCAATCAGCCCGTCGACCGAGGTCGTGAACGACGCCACGGGTGCTTGATTCGGCGCTACTTGCACGACCTCCGACATCGTTGACGTCGCTCCACGATCGTCGGTGACGGTCAAGGTCACCATGTAGCTCCCGCCGTCCGTGTACGTGTGAGTCGCGTCGATGCCGTCACTCGCCGGACTGCCGTCTCCCCAGTCCCAGCGGTACTCAGATATCTCACCGTCCTCATCGCTGGACGCGGCCCCATCCACGGACACCGTCAGCTGCGCGGTGGATGCGGCGAACCTCGCCGTCGGGCTGATGTTCGGCGGCAGGCCTGTGCTTCCCAGCGCGTAGTGCGCTGAGATGTCCTCCGCTGGGATCGGCACAAGGTAAACCGCGACCTCGTCGATCACGCCGTCGAACTCGTCGTCGCCCGGCCCCCAGGTGTGGTCGCCTCCGACGTGCCAGTACCCGGTGTACTCCTGGGCGCCGGGCTCGGGATCTGATCCCACGACCTCGCCGTCGACATACAGGACCATGCCACCGGCGCCCTGAGTAGCGACGACGTGGTGCCATCGGTCGTCGTTGTACGAGGAAGACGTCTCGATCTTCCGCTCCGCGCCCGGCCACACGCCGTAGACGAGCTGTCCGGTGTCGGTCATATAGACATGGCGGTCATAGTTCGACGAAGTGCCCGTCGCGCTGCTTCCGAATCCGATGATCTTGCCGCCGGTCGAGGTAGAGGTCTTGAACCATGCCTCGAGCGAGTACGACCGCGGGTTCGAGTAGGAGTTCTGGCTGATCACCTGACCGCCGTCGAACTGCGCTGCGGTGTCCGCCACGCCATCGAGAGCACCTGTAGCTCCATGCGAGACATCGCCGATGTAGGAGCCGTCCTGGCCGTAACCCGAGGAGTCGGCAGCGGTATCACCACTGGCCTCCCCAAATCGCCAGTAAAGCGCCGGATTGAGATCAAAGACGCTCGCGCCATAGGCGTCACCCGGCGGGTCGGCTGACTCCACCGTTCGTCCGGACGCTGCGACGTGGGCAGCGACCTGTGATCTGCTCAGCGGTTCCGCATACACGGCCACCTCATCGATGTCGCCCGCGAAGCGATCGCTGCCCGACCACGACGAGTCGCCACCTACGCGCCAATAACCGTTGTAGCCCTGAGCCGTCGTGACATCTGCGCGCTGCGCCGCGCGCACGCCATCGATGTACAAAACCATTCCCTCGTCGCTGAGTCCTGCGGCGACATGGTGCCACTCACCATCGTTGTACGGCGTCGACGTCTCGACGGTCTGGGAAGATCCGGGATACACCCCAAAGGCAATCCGACCGCCAGGTTCCATGTATACGTGGCGGTCGTAGCTCGTCGAGTTGCCGGACGAACGGTTGCCGAACCCGATGATCTTGCCGCCCGCAATCGATGTGGTCTTGAACCAGGCTTCAAGCCCGAACGTGTTCGGACCTGCGATCGATGTCGTCGTTGACGCGTAACCCTGGTTTCCACCGTTGAAGCTGGCTGCACCACGGTTCTCACCCGAGATCGCCCCGTCGGCACCCCGAGTCACGCCGTTATAGACGGTGAGATCAGACGCGCCGGCCCAGTCGTAGGAGATCCCCGGATCGGAGTCGTCCAGCGGCCAGTAGTTGAGAGGCTGGTCATTCAAGATCACGTCCCGGTACGCGCTGGCGGTACTAGTCCCAGTCGCTGTCGCCGTCGCTCGCTGACTAAGAAGCGAATGACCTTCCTCGTCCGTTGCACGTATACGGTAGGTGTAGGCCACCTCAGATTCGACAGCGGAGTCGACGTATGCCATCGGAGGCAGACCCCAATCACTCGACTTGGAGCGGACGTCCTCGAATGTCTTAATGACTTCCCCGTCACGCAGAACATCGTAGGTCAAATACTCGCTGTCTCGATCGTAATTCGTCGGCCACGAGATCCTAATGGCGCCGTTGAGGGATTGCGCATCGGTCGGCCAATCCGTATTCCACATCCGCGGCCCTTGCTCATTCGTCGACTTCTCCTTGAGGGCGAAGCGGACGAGGCCCTGCTGCGGCGTTCGGTTCACCTCGGTGAACTCTCCCCCGTATACGAGGTACTCGGAATTTCCATTCACTGTCCATGGCCCCTGATACGCACCGCTGACGTTGGCTGCATTGAAAGTTGGGAACCAATGACGGAGACGCGGCGCAGGATTTCCACCGAAGTCGTAATAGCCAAGATTGAGACCGGGTGGCGTGATCCGCTCAACATCCTTGGTCACAGCGATGGCCCGGTAGAACGTCCAGGGATCGGACTGAGGAAAACCATCGACCAGGCTGCCGCAGTAGTGGGGATGTCCGGCTGCATAGACGATTTCACCCATCGGCTGAACATCATATTGATCGCCATGACAGTCATTGACCCAGGTCAGGTTTCCGGTCTCCCACGAAGCACGGAAGCTCCCCTCTAGATTTCCTCCGGAACCGAACACGTAACCGGTACCGTAGAAGGAATCCGAATTCGATTTCAGCGAGAGGATCGCAGCGTCATTGCCCGCATTGCGGATTACGTCGTTCACTTGGAACGGCCCAATCAGGGATCCATCGGTCGCCGAAACCATCCCCAGTCCGTAACCGGGGTCATCGCTGCCGTTGAGGGTCGGGAAGTCGCCACCCAGCACGACTTTCGTCTCGTCCGGAGAGACGAGGACGACACGACCTCGCCGTTCGCCGAGCACCGGGGCCCAGGGCAGAAGAGTGCCATCGCGCGAGATGGCCGCAGCCCCAGTGCGATCCTGTCCGTTGACGCGCCCGAAATTTCCGGTGATGTACACGGTCGAGTTCGTCGCGTCGACTCCTATGGCGACGCTGTTGGCGTTGGGGTTGAACGCTGCGAGCGATCCTGCGGGGATGTCGAAGCCCGCAACGCGCGAGCGGGCCTGTCCATCAACCGCCGTGAAGTCTCCGACGATGTAGAGACGAGTGCCATCCGGGGACGCCTCGACCGAACGGACCTGCGCGTTGATCGAGGGGGCGAAGGACTGGATCAGTTCACCAGTCGAGAGACTGTAGGCCAGCAGGTTCGATCGGGGGGGTTCATTGGTGCCCGCCGGCGATCCGGCCGGGCGTGCTGAAGAGAAGGATCCCGCGGCGTAGACGACGTCACCGACTATCTCCTGATCCCACACGATCCCGTTGATCTGCACCGTCGGGAGAGCATCGGCGGTCACCGTCGCCGGATCGTCCTCGACCGCAGTCAAGGAGCTCGTAGGCGCCGTGGCGCTCGCGTCGGAAACGATTGGAACGGCAGCTTCCGCTGGCGCCTGCGCACCCGGATCCACACCCGCCGGCGGCGCGAGTTCAGCATGTGCGGACGGATCCGCAAAGACCG
Source organism: Brachybacterium sp. P6-10-X1 (assembly GCF_001969445.1). Lineage (NCBI taxonomy): Bacteria > Bacillati > Actinomycetota > Actinomycetes > Micrococcales > Dermabacteraceae > Brachybacterium > Brachybacterium sp. P6-10-X1. The sequence goes on along the minus strand of NZ_CP017297.1, from coordinate 3,323,216 downwards.
ACCCCAGAGTGACAATGAGTGCGATGACCGTCCCGACGACAGTCAACCGCAGAGTCCTCGCACCAACGTAGGTGTCCATCCGCGCTCCCCCATACAGGGCGGTCCGAAGAAGGCGCCACCCGCACGCCGCGGAGCAACCAGGTTCAGCTCACCGAAGTGTCGTCCTTACGGTCGCGGACCGGTGAAGACGACGTCTGGCTCCTCTGCCAGAACATCCACCATAATACGGACATTTCCGGCATAATCAAGAGGGACCGAGAATGTATATGTGGCGACTGCCGTGTCACCCGGTTCGAGCGAGAAGGGCAGCACGGCAGAAGTGTCATCGACCACTGCGGGCGCAGGGATGCGGTCATCGTCTCCGTACGTCAGGTTCACGCTCGCGCCGGAGGTGTCGACCGGCCTGTCGCCGACGTTCTCGACCTGGATCTGCACCTTCACCGCTGGGCCCCGGACCTCTCCCGGGATGTCGCGCCCCGCGGTCACCGAGTCGACGGCGACGACCTCGACCACGAGCTCGTCCGCGACGGGCGCAGTCTCGTCGAAAGACAGCTCCTTCACTGCGGAGGGTTTCTCCACCGCCTCGGTCTCGCCGGTGGCCGGAGGCCCTACAGCAGCTGGAGAAACCTCGGGCTCCGTCGAATCCTCGGAACCTGTCGGCGTCGCAGATTCCGGGGAATCGGAAGGTCCCGACTGGTCGGCGCTCGGCGACTCTGCCGGAGATGGTGATGACTCCACCTCCAGCGGAGGGCTCGGGTCACGCAACATCACCCAAGCGCCTAAGACGACCACGACGAGAAGCGCCACAGAGCCAGTAACGATCCAGGTCCAACGGGGGCTCCACTGCCTCGACCGGCGGTTTCCGCTCTCGTTCATCGCTCCCCCACACTTCGCTCTCCGACAGCCCGGTCACTCGGGATCTCGCTGTAGGGCCGGGAGGTCGACCTGAACCGGCCGCCGGTTGCCAGTTGCCGGCGCTTCACTGCGGCGCCGAGATGGCGGCTCCGTCCTGTGAGCACTGTCGCCAAGAGCATGAACTGCACGAAGGGCAACGCTCCACCGACCAGCCCACTCTCGGTGACAGTCCGGATGAGCATGACAACGAGCAGAGGAAGCACCAACCATCGGCGCCGCGTTGAGGCGCACGCAGTGATCACGCACCACGTCACGAGTGACCCGACGAGAAGCATGCCAAGGAATCCCGACTGCGCCAGGATCGAGACCCAGCTGCTGTCCAACACCTGCTCGTCGAGCCATCTGCGGTCTACGGGAACCGTCTTCGTCGCCAGTCCCAGTCCGATCCACTTCTCCCAGGCGGTCCAACTCCATCCGAGCACGACACGCCACGCGTCGAAGCGAGCTTCGAGCGTCGAGGTGGTATCCGTGGACCCTGCACGCGTTGCTACTGCGCGAAGTGCGTCGGTGAGCACAGCCATGGCGTACAGGACGGGTGCGGAAGCCAGCAGAAGATACACGATCGAACGGTCCCCGATGCCGTTCACGGCCACCCCCACCAGGATTGCGACGGCGACAGCAAGGAAGGCCGTCCGCGACCCGGTACCGATGACGATCGCCAGAAGCACAGCGGACGGGAACGCACTCCATACCCGCACCCCATGCCGGAGCATGAGGACCGTCAAGCCCACCAGAGGGGCGCCGGCGAGCTCTGCGAGCGGGTTCGGATGGAGCTGCGGGATCCCGCCCCCGAGACGCCCTTCATACAGGGCGTCAGGAATACCCGTCACACCCGCGACCAGAGCGACCGTCGCCATCGCAGCAAGCAGCGTACCGACTCCCACATCCCAGGGCACGGTGCAGAGGATCAGTAGGACCGTCGCGACGAGGATGGCCACCCGAATCGCCAGTACGATCGTAGGCATGGCGCTGCCAGCGACAATGGCGCCGAGCGTGCTGACGAGCACGACGACGACTGCGAGAGCAGCTGGCCCCAGCCCGATCGGGTATCTGAGATTCGACGTCCCAGCGATCGCCGCCGCTCCCAGGAGTCCCGCGACAGCGACGGCCGCCTTCCCGACAACGGTCGGATCCAGGCCTCCATCGAAGATCTCATCACTCCGCCAGGGGACCACTGAGAGGACGAGGAGCAGTTGGACGAACCAGACTGCGGCGAGCCGCGCGACGGTCATCCGAAGTTCTGGACGAGTACCTGGGGCTCGAGCCGCCGAAGTGGAGCTCATGCTCACGGCTGTCACCGCCATCATCCCAGAAGAGCGCGAGCGCCACGGTGCGAACGGTCGGGGTCGCCCCCTCGGCTCAGCAGATCAAGGCTGGCGGTGGTCCACGCATCCCGACCAGGATCATCAAGCGTCTTCCCGTCGTTCGTGCGCCAAGATTCCGCGACGTTCTCCAAGGCCCCCCGTGGGACATGGGTCATCAGGACGCCGATCGGATGGATGTTCATGACCCTCAATCTGGTCACTGTCGTGAGAAGCTCCGTCGCGCGCGTCGCGTCACGACGCACCGAGATGATCGTCCGAGCGCCCAGGCCCACGAGCTTCTCCTGCAAGCCGGAACTTCCGCTGTCGCACACCACGATCACGACATCGTGTTCCTTCCTGAGGACCTCGATGGCTGGAGGAACCGTCGACGCGAGCCTGGCAGCCCCTGCAGAATCACCCTTCACGTAGAAGTGGGGCTCGCGGTGGGATCCGGCCACCTCGCTCCGAGCCGCCGGATCGAGCACCTCCGTCCAGGAACGTGCACCCTCGCCCGTGCTGGGCCGAGCACGAAGATCAACCACGCACGCTGTGCTGCCCAAGCTGGCGTGCGCTTCGAGCAGGCCCGCGAGAACTTCGTCTTCGAGGGCGGCCTCCGACGCCGGCACCACCAGGTACAGGCTCCGTGCGGACCCTCCCAATGCGGTGATGTTCTCCAGGGCGTCCTGAAGGGTGACCATTGCGGTGCGATCCTCTCGCCCGCCCGTGCGGTGGAATCGTGCGACCTGCCCGAAGACGGGAAGCCCGGAAGCCTTGCGCACGTCCGAGATCGTCAGCAGCTTCCTCCTCGTCGTCGTGCGATACACGGCGATGATCGCGCCGAGAGCAAGACCTCCGATCAACCCCAATCCAGTGATAGCCGCGACCTGGGGAGAATCCGGAGATTGCGGTGCGCTCGCTGGTAGCACCTGCTGCAGTTCGAGGACGTACTGCCCATCACGCTCAGAGTTCTCGGTGCTCTCGAGGAGATCCGACAGGTGGCGAGCTGAGGAGTTTGCCAGGTCCTTGGCAAGTTCCGGTGTCGGCGCGTCAGCTCGGATACGAAGGAGCACAGTGTCCTCTGTGTTCTCCGCAGAGAGCATCTGTCGCAACGTCGCATCCGAGTACTCGTCGCGGTCCAGGCCCAGATCCTCGCGGACGCCATCGATGACTTCGGGACTGTCGACCAGCGCAGGGTAAGTCTTGACCCGCGCGAGGCTGAATTGGTTGCGCTCGAACAGCGAGGACTGCGACGAGTCCACTTGGAGCATCAATGTCGAGGTCGCGCCGTAGGTCGGAGGGAGCGCTCGCGTGATGCCCCACCCGGCAACTGTGCCCGCGAGGGCGAGTATCGCGATGAGGACCCACCCCTCCCTCACGATCCGTGCGTACGGAACGTCTTCCATGGCCACCCCTTTGTCCATTTTGTCCTTCATGTCGCTCTTGAGAATCTAGCACCTGGGACCCCGGTTCAGACAGGGTCACCGCGATTCAGGCGACACCAGGCGACGACACAAGGCGGCGAAGGCAGAGCCCGCCGATCAGCGAAGCAGCAGCAAGTCCGAAGGGGACGGTGGCGACCGGGGCGCCGAGGGCCAACAGCACCAGCACCACGATCACGGCGAGCAGCGTGTCTCCGAGCCGAATCGCGAAGATGGCCACTTGTCTGCCGGCGACGGCTCCGAGCGCACCGTAAGGCGTCACGAATGCAACCGAGGTCCCGTATGCGAGCCACGCCATGACGGCGAGCGAATTGACACGGACACCGAAGAGCAGCGGGCTGGCCCAGGGGATGAGCACGACCGCTATACCGCTCATGATGATGGCCGCGAGCACGAGCATCCCGACAACGCGGTCCGCGTCGCGAACGGAGCCGGGGGCACCCGTCTTCTTCTGATCGGCGAAGCGCACGAAGAGGAACGAGGACAGCCCGCCGACCACCAGGATCAGTGGGGAGGCGTACGTGCGCGCCGCCTCCAACAGGCCGACGGCGGCCGCACCTGCAGCGGCCAGCACCACAAGACGGACGACTGTGAAAAGCCCCGGTCGCAGCACCTGCTGCAGAGCGCGCCATGACCCGTATCCGATGACTTCCCGCCACCGGGCGCCCCGCATCCCCACGAGCACCCGGTCCGCGTGCGGCACGAAGCGCCAGCCGACACCGCTCGCCAGGAGTTGGCCCGCCGCAATGCCGGCGAAGACCACAGGCAACGACAGCTGCCCGGCGAGATGGGCGGCGAGTACGACGACCAGAACAACCACGAAACTGCTCGAATCGGCCAGTGCCGCTCGGACGAAGGACATGTGCGCCATCAGCAGACGTCGCACGACCTCCTCCACCCCGAAGGCAAACAGAGCAGCAGCGAAGACGACGGATTCGAGCCCCGAGCCGAACCCTGACCCCAAGGTCAACAGCCCGGCACCGACCGCGAGAAGCGTTACGGCAACTGCCAGCACGAGCTCGAGACCCGCGCGCACGCGGCGGTCTGATCGGTCGAGGACGACAAGCGAGTCACCGACCAGACCCGTGATCACCGCAGTGGTCAGCACAATGACCCCGTAGAGGATCGCGAACCGCCCGTACTCCGCGACGCCGAGCAATCGGATGACGAGAATCTGAAGGGACAGGCTGACGAGCGCTTGAACGGCTTGGGCGAGGACGGCCCCGCCGGCCCTGCGCTTCATGTCGCCTCCCCGGAACTGCACTGCGGGAGGTCCGACCGCCCGATGGACACGTGCGCACGAATCTTATGGCGCGCCCGGGGGCACGGCAACGAACGCCCACCACGCACGCACAACGCCGCCGCCCGAAATCGGGGCGACGGCGCCAGCGCTGTCGATGGGGGCGGTCAGCGCCGTCGGCGCTCGCGCAGGATCCGCAGCAGTCCGCCGCGCTCCTTGAGCGACTGCCGCCGGCCCCGACGTCGGTCTCCATCGGCCGTGGTCCCGCGGAGTGCGGTCGATTCGCCCGTGGAAACGCCCGCGGGTTCCGCCGCAGCTCGCTCCTCGCGCTCCTGCTCCGCCCGGTGCGAGGCCCGCTGCTCGGCGAGCACCTTCTCCCGGGCGTCGCGCCGCTCGGCCTCCCGGGCCTCCTCCTTCAGCCGCCTGCGCTCCCCCGGGCCCTCGGCGATGCGGTAGAGCACCGGCACGATGAGCAGGGTAAGCAGGGTCGAGGAGACCAGGCCGCCGATGACGACCACGGCGAGCGGCTGGGCGATGAACCCGCCGCTGCCGGTCAGGCCCAGCGCCATCGGGATCAGCGCGAAGATGGTCGCGGCGGCGGTCATCAGGATCGGGCGCAGACGCTTGGCGGCCCCGGCGTGGATCGCCTCGTCGAGCCCCATCCCGCGCCGTCGGTACTGATTGACCAGGTCGATCAGCACGATCGCGTTGGTGACCACGATGCCCACCAGCATCAGCAGACCGATCATGGAGGGCAGGCCCAGCGGCACGCCGGTGATGACCAGCAGCCCCAGGGCGCCGGTCGCGGCGAAGGGGATGGAGACCAGCAGGATCAGCGGCTGGATGAGGGACTTGAAGATCCACACCAGCAGCACGTACACCAGCAGGATCGCGGCGAGCATGGCGATGCCGAGCTGGCCGAAGGTCTCGTCGATGTCCGCCGCGGTGCCGCCCACGGTCGCCTCGACGCCCTCGGGCAGGTCCGCATCCTCGATCGCCGCGTTCGCGGCGTCCGTCGCGGGGCCGACGTCGTCGCCCTCGGGGGTGATCGAGATGGTCACGGTCTCCAGCCCGTCCTGGGTGGAGATCGAGGGGCGGGAGGCCTCCTCCTCGATGGAGGCGACGTCGGTCAGCGGGATCCCGCCGGCCAGCTGGATGTCCTGCAGCTGGTCGAAGGTGTCGATGCTCTCGCCGCGTTCGACGTAGATGTCGAGCTCGGTGTCCTCGAGGGTGACCGAGCCGATCGCGCCGGGGTACATCTGCCCGGCGACCATGCCGATCACGGCCTCCTCGGTCAGCCCCAGCTGCGCGGCGGCCTCGCGGTCGACGGTGACGACCGCGGTGGGCTCCTCGGCCTGCAGGTCGCTGGTGACCTCGGCGGCACCGTCGGGCAGCGGGTCGAGCTCGGCGAGGATCGCGTCGTTGGCCTGCTGGCGGGCGTCGGCGGTGGGGCCGGTGACCAGGATGTCCACGGAGCTGGAGCCGGTGGGCGAGGCGACGGCGGCGGCCTCGATCGTGCCGGATTCCGGCAGCTCTTCCAGGGTGGAGACCATCTCGTCGGACAGCGCCTCCTGGTCGGCGTCGGGGTCGGTGGTGATCGAGTAGCTGACCTCGTTCTCACCGCCGCCGCCCATGCCGAACTGGCCGCCGCCGATGGTGGTCTGCACGGTCTCGACGCCGTCGAGGTCCATCAGCGCCTGCTCGGACTCCTCGGCCTTGTCCTCGGACTGCTCCAGGCTGGTGCCGGCGGGCAGGGACTGGGTGAGCGAGGCGATGTTCTGCCCGGTGTCGCCGAGGAAGTTGACGTTCACCAGCGGGTACAGGAATCCGGTGCCCACCAGGATCAGGATCGAGACGCCCACCGTGATCAGGCGTCGCGGCAGCGAGTCGGTGACCAGGTGCAGCAGCGGCGCGTAGATCCGGTGGAGCCAGGTGCGCTCCTCCTTCGCCTCGGACTGCTGTCGGATCTGCGCGACCTGCTCGGCGTCGTCGGGGTCCACGTCCCCCTGTCCCTTCGGGGCGCGCAGGAACCAGTACGCGAGCACCGGGACGATGGTCAGCGCCACGAGCAGGGAGCTGAGCATGGCGATGCCGACGGTCAGGGCGAAGGGCCGGAACAGCTCCCCGGCCATGCCGGAGACGATCGCGATCGGCAGGAAGACCACCACGGTGGCGAGCGTCGAGGCGGTGATGGCGCCGGCGACCTCCCCGACGGCGTCGAGGATGGCGCGCATCCTCGCCTTGCCGTAGGCCAGGTGGCGCACGATGTTCTCGATCACCACGATCGAGTCGTCGACCACGCGGCCGATCGAGATCGTCAGGGCCGCCAGGGTCAGCATGTTCAGCGTGTACCCGGTGACCAGCATGCCGATGAAGGCGATCAGCAGCGAGGTCGGGATCGAGATCGCGGTGACGACCGTCGGCCGCACACGTCGCAGGAACAGCAGGATCACGCCGACGGCGAAGAGCAGGCCCAGCAGGCCCTCCTCGGCGAGCGCGACGATCGACTCCTGGATGAAGGGCGCCTGGTCGAAGACGACGGCGCTCTCGGCGTTCCCGCCCACGCCGGGGAGGGTGTCGGCCAGGACGTCCTCGACGCTCTCGGAGATGTCCACGACGTTGCCGTCGGCGGTGGCGGTGACCATCACGACCAGCGAGTCGCGGCCATCGGTGCGGGAGATGGAGGTGGGGTCCTGGGTGGTGCGCTCGACGGTGGCGACCTCGGAGAGGGCGACCGGCTGAGGGCTCTGCTGGCCCTGCTGGCCCTGCTGATCCTGCTGGCCCTGCTGCCCTTCGCCGGAGCCGCCCTCGGGCATCAGCATGATGCCCTCGAGGCTCTCGATGCTGTCGATCTTCTCGCCGAGGACCACGTCGAGGGTGCGGTCCCCGTCGGTGACCGAGCCGCCCGGGAGGGACAGCCCGTTGGCGTCCAGGGCGGTGGAGATGTCGTTCTCGGTGAGACCGTGCTCGGCCATCGCCTGCTCGTCCGGGGTGATCTGGATGATCTCCTCGGGGGCGCCGATCACGGCGACGGAGGAGACGCCCTCGACGCGCTCGAGCTCGGGCGTGACGGCCTCGTCCAGCCGGGAGCCGAGGTCGGAGGGATCCAGGTCGGAGGAGACGGACAGCACCACGGCCGGCAGGTCGCTGGTGCCGCCGGCGATGACCTGCGGGTCCGCGTCCTCGGGCAGCTGGTCCTCGATACGGGTCAGCGCCGCATCGACCTGGTTGGCCGAGCGGGCGGTGTCGGTGCCGTACTCCAGCTCGATCGTGACCATCGAGACCCCGGCCTGCGAGCTCGAGGAGGTGCCCTCGACGTTCTCCAGGCCGCTGAGGGACTGCTCGATCGGGCGGGTCAGCCGGTCCTGCACCTGCTCGGAGGAGGAGCCCGGCGCGGAGGTCATCACCTGGATCTGCGGCAGGGACACAGAGGGGATGAGCTCCTGGCGCATCGTGGTCATCGCGAAGGCGCCGATGATCGACACCGCGATGCAGACCAGCGCGATGAAGGACCTGTTGTTCAGGCTGAGGCGGGCGAGGCGGTTCATCCTGCTCCTCGGGAGATGCTGATGGCGGGGTGGTCGACACGGCGACATCCCGCGTCCGGAGGGCACGGCACCGGGCCTCCGGATCGAACTGTTCCATACGGACCTGTATCGAGGGATCCGACCTCCGTAGGAGAAGCGCGCGCCGCAAGGTGAGGTGCCCGACACCGGGACGCTCCTCGGCGCTCCTCGACGCGCCTCCTTCATGACCGGGACGCTCCTCGACACTTCTCCTTCATGGTCGAGTACTGGCGTCATGGCGTGAGCCGTGGCTATATCGCCAGCGCGCTCGCCATGACGCCGGTACCCGACGTGGGCAGCGTTCTGTGCCGAGCCGCACGTGCTCGCTCTCGCGGGGTGCTCGACAATGGAGGCGTGCCCGATCCCGTTCCGTCCTCCGCCTCCGACGTCCCCGCACGCGGTTCCGCCCGTCGGGCCCGCCGCACCGTCGACCGGGACATCCTGCGCCTGGCGGTCCCCAGCCTCGGCGCCCTGATCGCCGAGCCGCTGTTCCTGATGGCGGACTCGGCGTTCATCGCCCGGGTCGGCACCGTCTCCCTCGCCGGCCTGGGCCTGGCCTCCGCGATCCTGACCACCGTGATCGGGCTGTCGGTGTTCCTCGCCTACTCGACCACCGCCTCCGTCGCCCGCGCCTTCGGGGCCGGTCGTCGCCGCGAAGCCATCTCGCGCGGAGTCGACGCCTGCTGGCTCGCGCTGATGATCGGCGCCGGAGCGGTGGTGGTGCTGCTGATCGCCGGCGCGTGGATCCTGGCGCTGTTCGGCCCCTCCCCCGAGGTGCTCACGGAGGCCGTCACCTATCTGCACCTCAGCGCCCTCGGGGTGCCCGCAATGCTCACCGTCCAGGCGGCGACCGGGTTGATCCGCGGCCTGCAGGACGCACGGCTGCCGCTGATCGTGGCCGCCTCCGGGGCGGTGGTGAACATCCCTCTGAACGCGGTGCTGATCTTCGGACTGGACATGGGCATCGCCGGCAGCGCGGTGGGCACCGTGATCGCCCAGTGGGGCATGGCACTGGTGCTGCTGGCGATCGTGGTGCGGGCCGCCCGTCGCGAGCAGGTCCCGCTGCGGCCGCACCTGGGGCAGGTGGCATCGGCCGGCCGCGAATCGCTGCCGATGTTCGTGCGCACCGTGTCCCTGCGGGTGGTGCTGCTGGCCGGGACGCTGGTGGCCACCCAGCTCGGTGCCGTGCAGCTGGCCGCCCACCAGATCGCCCTGACCGTGTTCACGCTGCTCTCCCTCGCCCTCGATGCGCTGGCGATCGCGGGCCAGGCGCTGACCGGCCGGTTCCTGGGAGCGGCCGACGCCGCCTCCGTCCGCGCCGTGACCCGGCGGCTGATGGTGTGGGGCATCGGCGGGGGCGTGGCCACCGGGGTGGGGCTGCTGGCGGCCAGCTACGTCATCCCCGGCCTGTTCACCCCGGACGTCGCCGTGCAGGAGAACCTGCGCGCGGCCCTGTGGGTGCTGATGATCGCGCAACCCGTGGCCGGGTACGTGTTCGTGCTCGACGGGGTGCTGATGGGCGCGGGCGACGCTCCGTACCTGGCGAAGGTCGGCGTGATCAACGCGCTGGTCACCCTGCCGTTCGCGGTGGTGGTGTACTACTCCGGCTGGGCGGGGCCGTGGGCCCTGGCGGCCCTGTGGGTGGCGTGCACGCTGATCTTCCTCATCGCCCGCGCCGTCTCGCTGGGGGTGCGGGTGCGCGGGGACGGATGGATGCGGCTGGGCGAATGAACCGTGCGGCCCTCCTCCTGGCGGCCGGGATCCGTCGGCCCGACCCGGCTCTCGTCAGCCGGGGTCAGCGGGTCCAGAGGTCCTCGGGGTTCCGGCCCGGCCGGAAGCCGCAGGCCTCGACCATCGCGATCGCCTCCGGGAAACCGTGGGCGAGGGTGGCCGGGGAGTGCGAGTCGCTGCCGAGACTGATCGCGCGGCCTCCCGCTTCGGACCACCACTGCGGCATCCATGACCACAGACGGCGGGTGTTCATCTCCAGCGCGCGCCCGCTCTCGGCGATCGCCTGCATCGCAGCGCGGAACTCGCGCTCGAAGGCGCGGGGGTCGAAGGGGCCGATCTCCTCCTCCGGCCAGTACCGCACCGCGTAGTCGAGATGGGTGACGATCCCGAACGGTTCGTCGCCGGCGACCAGGGCGGGGATCTCGGCGAGATAGCGGCGGACGACCTCGTCGGCCGGAAGCCGACGGAACAGCGTGTTCGGCTCCGCGCGACGTCCCTCGAACTCCAGGGTGTGCAGCGAGCCGAGGATGCGGTCGAAGCGGTCCAGGTCGAGCTGCCGTCCGGCGGCCTCGAGATGCAGGTGGGGCTGGCCGACCTCGAGACCCGTGCCGATCCACAGGGAAGGGACGGCGGCTCGGCAGCTCTGGATGCTCGCCAGGTACCCGTCGGCGTCGAAGCGCGGCACGGTCACGATCCCGTCGTCGGCCAGCAGATGCGCCTCGTGCTCGTCGAAGTCCTCGGGATCGCTGAACCAGTTCTCCGCGAGGTCGAGATGCTCGGTGAAGAACAGTCCCGGCAGGTCGATGCGGGCGGCGCGGCGGGAGGACGCCTCCATCGTGCCGCGCGCGGCGGAGGCGGGGCCGCCGGTGTCCCAGGAGAACTCGCTGTGGACGTGGCTGTCGGCGGGAAGGCGCATGGGCTCAGCCTGGCACAGCATCTGCCGCGACCCGTGCCTCGTTCGCCGTGCCGATGTGAGCTCGGGGCCGTGCAGTGGTGAGCTGGGGACCGATGACGCGGGTGACCACCGGCCCCAGCTCACCCGTGGGGCCGGCCCTCAGGCGTCCTGACGCAGGGTGCGGTGGGCGATGATCGCGGCGATCACCATCAGCACCGCTCCGATGCCGCTGGTCAGCAGCACCCCGGAGTCGAAGGCGGACCGGGCGGAGGCCAGCAGCGGCTCGGCGATCGTGCTCGGCAGATCGCCGGCGACGGCGGTGGCCCCGCCGAGGGTCTCGGAGGCGGAGGCCCGCTGGGAGTCCGTGAGCTCGGCGGGCAGCTGGACGTGCCGGCTGTAGGCAGCGTTCAGCAGGCTGCCCAGCACGGCGGTGCCGAGCACGGCGCCGGTCTCGTAGGCGGTCTCGGAGATCGCGGAGGCGGCCCCGGCCTTCCGCGCCGGCACGGCCGAGAGGATGAGGTCGTTGCTGAGGGTCTCCGCCGCGCCCACCCCGGCCCCGAGCAGAGCGAAGGCGATCAGCAGCAGCAGGTCCGAGCCCCAGGTGCCGGTCACCGCGACCATCGTGAAGGCGAGCGCGTTCAGCACCAGGCCGCCGGTGATGACGGTGGCCGGCGAGACATGGCGGACCAGGCGCACCACCAGCAGGCCCGCGATGATCGTGACCACCAGGCCGGGCACCAGCACCCATCCGGCCTGCATCGGCGTGCGCCCACTGACCAGCTGGAGATGCTGGGAGACGAAGTACAGGAAGCCGACCAGGGAGAACACGCTGAGCAGGTTCGCGAGCACGGCGCCGGTGAAGACGGGACGCGTGAACAGGGTGACGTCGAGCATCGGGTGGGAGCGCGCGAGCTGCCGGCGCACGAAGGCGACGCCGGCCACCACGGCGACCAGCGCGCAGAGCACGGGAGCGAGCGCGAGGCCGCTGTCGGTGACGGTCTTGATCGCGTAGACCAGCGGAGTCATGGTGGCGAGAACCAGCAGCACGCTGATGGGGTCGACCGGGCCCGGCTCGGGATCCTTCGACTCGGGGATCAGGACGGGGCCGAGCAGCAGCAGCGGAAGCATCACGGGCACGGCCATCAGGAACACCGAGCCCCAGGCGAAGTGCTCGAGGAGGAATCCGCCGACGATCGGCCCCAGGGCCGCACCCCCGGAGAACGCCGCCGCCCAGATCGCGATGGCGGTGCGGCGCTGGGCGGGCTCGGTGAAGATGTTCCGGATCAGCGAGAGGGTCGCGGGCATGAGCATGGCCCCGAAGAAGCCCATCAGGGCGCGGGCCGCGATCAGCGTGGATGCATCCGGGGAGAAGGCGGCCAGTGCGGAGACGACGGCGAAGCCCGTCGCCCCGATCAGCAGCAGACGCCGCCGTCCCAGGCGGTCTCCGAGCGACCCCATGGGCACCAGCAGTCCGGCCAGGACCAGGGAATAGATGTCCACGATCCACAGCAGCTGCTGGCCGCTGGGCGCCAGCGCCTCGGAGATCGCGGGCAGCGCGAAGGAGAGCACCGTGTTGTCGATCGCGATGAGCAGCACGGGCAGCGTCAGCACGGCCAGGGCCCACCAGCGGGCACCGGTGCCGAGGCGGTCGGTCGCCGGGGTCGCGGGAGCGGGGAGCACAGGAACCTCCAAGGTGGGAGCGCGAACGGGAGAGCGGTGGGACGACGCGGATCAGGACGAGCCCGGGACGACGAGTCCGGGCCGACATCGACCAAACTAAACCGTCCAGACGGTACAGTTCAAGAGATCGGCGACTCCTCTCCCAGTAAGGTCGGTCTCATGTCCGCACGCGATGCCCTGCTCGACGCCTACGGCGCGATCCTGCTCGAGGCCGGCCAGCGCGCCACCACGCTGAGCGCCGTCGCGGCCCGGGCCGGCGTCTCCAAGGGTGGGCTGCTCTACCACTTCACCTCGAAGGACGCCCTGACCGACGGACTGATCGACCGCCTGGGTGCACTCATGGCCGAGGACATCGCCGCCATGCGCGCCGCCCCGGACGGCCCCTCGCGCTACTACGTGCGCACCTCCGTGTGGACCGACTGCGCCCTGGACCGCACCCTGGTGGCCGTCGCTCAGCTCGCCCAGGAGTCCCACGCCGGGGCGCAGGAGGCGATGGATCGGGCCCGTCGGCAGTGGCTGGGGCTGATCCGCGAGGAGGTCGCCGAGGAGGCGACCGCCCACGCCATCCTGCTGATCGGGGACGGCCTGTACTTCGATGCCGCACTCAGCGGCGACCCCGGGGCGGTCCGCGCGGATTCGATCACGGCAGCGGAGCTGCTGCCGGTGGTGGATCGCTTGCTGGCGGGGGCGCCGGGCGCATCCCGCACCGCACCCCACACCACACCATGATGTCCGGTTTCTACCTTTTTCCCGCTTCACCCGGTACGCTGTCCGTGTGTCCACCCACCCGGGGAGGACGGCGACGCGGGGAGGAGCCCGGAGATGCGCATCGGCTATGCGGCAGGAGCTTTCGACCTCTTCCACGTGGGGCACCTGAATCTTCTTCGCCACGCCAAGGAGCACTGCGACCTGCTGGTCGCCGGAGTCGTCAGCGACGAGATGCTGCGGGAGGTCAAGGGCATCGACCCGGTCATCCCGACGGCCGAGCGGGCCGAGATCGTGAGCCAGATCCGCGTCGTCGACGATGTCCATGTCGAGACCAGCCCGTCGAAGCTCGACGCCTGGCAGGACGTCGGCTTCACACACTTCTTCAAGGGCGACGACTGGCGCGGGACCGAGAAGGGTCGGCTGCTCGAGGAGCAGTTCGCCGCGGTCGGGGTCGAGGTCGTCTACTTCCCCTACACGATGCACACCTCCTCGACAGCACTGAGGCGAGCGCTGGATGCGCTGACCGGCCCTGCTCCGGCACCGGCCGAGGTCACCCTCGCCCCCTGAGACACGGCGGCGGGTCCGCGCCAGGTCACCCCTGAAGCCTGGCGCGGGCCCGTCGTCGGCTTGTGCTCCCCGAGGCGGCGCCGGCCACTGGCGCCCCAGCGTCACGACGCCGCACGGCGGGCGCCCAGAGAACGCCCCCATGCGCCACCCAGCAAGAGCAGCCCCGGGAGCAATCGAATGCTCCCGGGGCCACGCCATGTGCGTACCCGTGCTCGACGGCCGACCGCTCAGTACGCCCCGCGCGAAGCCAGCACGGCCCGGAGGGTGCGCACGAGGATCAGCAGGTCCTGGGTGAAGGACCAGTTGTCGACGTAGAACAGGTCCAGTCGCACGGTGTCCTCCCAGGAGAGATCGCTGCGACCGGAGACCTGCCACAGCCCGGTGATGCCGGGCCGGACCGCCAGGCGCCGATTCGCGTCCACGTCGTAGTCGCTCGCCTCCTGCGGGAGCGCGGGGCGCGGGCCGACCAGGCTCATGTCGCCGCGCAGGACGTTCCACAGCTGCGGCAGCTCGTCCAGGGAGTACCGACGCAGCACGCGGCCCACCCGGGTGACGCGGGGGTCGTCGGACATCTTGAACAGGACGGTGTTGCCCCTGTCGCGTTGGAGCTGCTCGAGCTCGGCGCGCCGTGCCTCGGCGTCGACGACCATGGAGCGGAACTTGAGGAACTCGAAGCCCTCGCCGGTGCGGCCCACGCGCTCCTGGCGGAAGATGACCCCACCGCGGTCACCCCACCGCACGCTCAGGGCGATGGCGGCCAGGACCGGGGAGAACAGCAGCAGCAGCGCCGCACTGGCCGCGATGTCGAAGGCGCGCTTGGTCCAGCGCAGCGCCTTGCGGGCCCGCGGCAGGTCCATGTGGACCAGAGGGAGGCCGGCGACCGGACGCATCCGGATCCGATCGCCGGAGATCTCGCTGACCCCGGGGACCACGATGACGTCCACGTCCAGCTCCTCGAGGTCCCAGGCGACCCGCCGGAACTCCTCGGCGCTGGCGGAGGACCCCGCGGTGAACAGCACGACGTCGGGCCGCTGGTCACGGACCAGGGAGAGCAGGCCGGACTCGTCCCCGAGGACCGGGACGCCCGTCCGCTCGGCATCGACCCGTTCATGCATCGGCGTCACCGCTCCGACCACGTCGTAGCCGAGCCAGGTCTCCCGTGCCAGAGTGCGCACGATGCCCCTCACGTGCCCCGTCGAGCCCACCACGAGCATCTGCGAGCGCAGGAGACCTCGCACTCGCGCCCGGTTCACCGCCTGTCGGACCGTGAAGCGCACCAGCAGCAGCAGGAGGGTCCCGACGAGGAAGAGCGCCCCGAAGAAGGGGCGCGAGAGCTGGAGGTCGGCGAGGAAGAGAGTCGCTCCGACGATGCCGACCGCACCCACGCTCGCGGTCATCACGTTGCGGTAGATCTCCGCACCGCTGGAGACCAGACGCGGGTTGACCCCGCCGGAGACCACGATCGCCAGCATCCACCCGGCGCCGATGACCAGGGAGCTGCGAACCACGGTCTCGGTCAGTCCCGGCGCATCGCCGAGGAACCCGAGGTTCTGGCGGATGGCGAGCGCGACCAGACAGGCCAGGACGATGACCACGCCATCGGCGAGCAGCAGCGCCCCCATCACCAGGCGGTCATCCGCTCGGGATCCGCGGCGGATGGTGCCGCGGACCGGTCGCGGCGTACGCACCAGCGGAAGCAGCGGGCGAACATCCTTCACGACCTGCTGACTCACCACGAGAACCCCTTTGCGCGCCCGACACCGAACTCCCCGGGGAGGCGGGCCGCGGTCCGGTGGGTCCATCGCGTCATCGCGAGGCCACCCTGCCCGGCATGTCCGTTTTATCCCTCTTTCCCGTTTCGTCACTATACACATGCTTTGCCCGCATATGAAAGAGGTGCAGGAGTCCGCCCGCCGGGGTGGCGAACGCTCCGGACCGAGGTATCTGCGCCTCGGGACGATCACCACGCCCGTCCCGCCCCTGCGACCGCCGCCCGCACACAGCACGACGCGCCGACCCGATGAGGGGCCGACGCGTCGGTGAGGAGGAGGCGGAGGCGGGGGCTCGCCGCGGGGTCAGTGGGCGTTGAGGTACTGCTGCAGCGCCTTGACCGTGCCGTAGGAGCTGCGGAAGTCCCACACACCGTTGTACTCCTGGCCGATGGCCTGGCGCAGCTTGCCGGTGGTCTCGGAGCCGATCTTGCCGTCCACGTCGGCGCCGATCTTGGCCTGCAGAGCCATGATGTCGGAAGTGGACAGCGAACCGTCCGCGCCGACCCCGATCCACGACTGCAGGGCCGCAGTGGTCTTCGGGCCGAACTTGCCGTCGATCACCAGATCGCCCTGGGTGGACGGGGCGGAGGTGCCACCGCTGGGCGCGCTCGGGGCGGAGGGATTGCCGTTGAGGTGCTGCTGCAGCGCCTTGACGGTGGAGTAGCTGGAACGGAAGTCCCAGACGCCGTTGTCGCCCAGACCGATCTCGGCGCGCAGCTTGCGCGTGGTCTCGGAGCCGATCTTCCCGTCGACCTCGGCACCGATCTTGCTCTGCAGGACCTTGATGTCGGAGGTGGACAGCGAACCGTCCGCGCCGACCCCGATCCACGACTGCAGGGCCGCGGTGGTCTTCGGGCCGAACTTGCCGTCGACCACCAGGGCGCCGGAGGACTCCGACGAGTCGGAGCCGGCGGCGCCGCTGCTGCTGCTCGCGGGCTGGGCGTCGGCGTCGGCTCCACCGTTGGCCTTGGTCAGCCCCGCCCGGGGCCCGCAGTTCGGCCAGGCGCCGGGGCCCTGGCGATCCAGGGTGCGCTGCGCGACGGCGATCTGCTCGGCCTTGGTGGCTTGGTCAGCACTCGAGGCGAACTCCGAGCCCCCGAAGGCATTCCAGGTCGAGGAGGAGAACTGGAGTCCGCCGTAGTAGCCGTTGCCGGTGTTGATGGACCAGTTGCCGCCGGATTCGCACTGGGCGACGCGGTCCCACACGGAGGAGCCGGCGGTGGCGACCCCGGTGCCGGCGACGCTCAGCCCGGCCGCGACCACGGCTCCGCCGGTCGCGGCGGCCACCTTGGGGGCGACGCTGACCGACCGGAAGTAGACGGCATTTCCGTCGGCGCGATGGGTGGGAATGCGGCGAAGTGCAGGCATTGTCGCCTCCTGGGGGAAGGGATGATCACGACGCGGAGAGCACGAGATCGCCGATTCCGTCGCCTACGCGACGGTGACCCTCCCGTTACAGGCTCGTGACCTGCGCTTCCGCTCTGGGTTCGCTTCACTGTCCCCTGTCGACACCCTGACAGAAGGCGAGCAGACCACATCCGTCCCGGAATTTTATCAACTTTTTACCAAGAAACCCCGAAATGCGAATCACACACACGGAATTACTGCGTACAAAGGATGACGTTCTCGAGATGTCGCCCCTGGGGTCACCCTACGGAACCTCACGGGACGGCCGCCGCCCGCCCGACGTGATCTCGGGCATCTCGTCCTCTTCACGCCGGCCGGCACGACACGCCCACCGGCTCCACTGATCCGTGACGCCCGCGGACCGGATCAGGGGAATGGGCGACGCCTCGTGGCGTGGCGTGGCGTGGCCCCCGGTGCCTGGCCCCGGGGGCCTGGCCGCGGAGGTCTGGTGGTGAGATCGATGCGGACCGCCTCGAGCAGCCGGCGCGGGGAGGCGGGCGCATGGGCACGACGCCCCTCGTCCGCGGGCACCGATCCTCGTCGACCCACCGGACCGGCTGCGCTCAGATCACGGCGCGGCCGCCGTCGATCCGGACGTCCTCGCCCGTGATCATCGCGGATTCCTCGCTCGCCAGGAAGGTGACCAGGGAAGCGATCTCGTCGGGTGCCACGAAGCGGCCGGCGGGGATCTGCGCGCGGGCGGTCTCGCCCTTCTCCCCCACCCAGATCTCGCGGGCCAGCGCGGTATCGGCGATGGTCGGCGAGACCGTGTTGATCGTGACCCCGCGGCCCGCCCACTCGACGGCGAGCACCCGGGTGAACCCCAGGACGCCCGCCTTGCTGGCGGAATAGGCGGCATGCTCGGCCAGGCCGATCTCCGCGGCCTGGGAGGCGATGGTGATGATGCGCCCGTACCCGGCCTCCAGCATCACCCGCCCGGCGGCCTGGGCCATGAAGAAGCTGCCCGAGAGGTTCACGGCGAGGGTGGAGCTCCAGTCCTTCGCGGCGAGGTCCTCGGCGGGGGCGAATCGGCCGATGCCGGCGGAGTTGACGAGGATCCGCGGGGTGCCGAGCTCGGTGTCGATACGGGAGACGGCCTCCGCGGCCTCGGCGGCGTCGGCGATGTTCGCGCTGACGGCCCGGTGGCCCTCGCCGGGCAGCTCGGCGATGGCCCCGGCGAGCGCGGGGGCGATGTCGACGCCGGCGATCCGGGCACCGCGCTCGGCGAGGTGGGTGGCGATGGCCTGGCCGATCCCGGCGGCCGCGCCGGTGATGACCGCGACCTGTCCCGTGAGGTCGGTGCTCATGATGGTCTCCTTCTCCCGCGATGTCTCCCGCGATCGCGTTCTCTCGTGGTCGCGGGACGCGCTGGTCGTGGTGTGCCCGTCCAGTCTCCCTCTCTCGCGCCTCGAACGCGGCAGCTCTGGGCGACGGCCCGCACGATCTTCTGCGCCCACGGTGAACAGTCGGCGGACGGTCCGAAAACCTCTGGCCACCTGTCGCCCCCGGTGCCTACTCTTCTCCGGTGCACAACAACGCCCCCGACCCCGAGCACACCGGGACGATCCCCGCCGAGACGGCCCCGCGAGCAGGCGCCCACGAACAGGGCGCCCACACACCGGCCCATGCCGGCGGCGCCATCGCTCCGCGCGACCGCAGCGTCATCATCCTGCTGCTGGTCAGCGCGTTCGTGGTGATCCTCAACGAGACGATCCTGTCGGTCGCGCTGCCGCCGATCATGGATGACCTGGACCTGACCGAGACCACCGCGCAGTGGCTGACCACCGGGTTCATGCTCACGATGGCCGTGGTCATCCCGATCACCGGATATCTGATGGGCCGGTTCTCCACCCGGCAGGTGTTCACGCTCGCGATGACGACGTTCACCGTCGGCACGCTGATCTGCGCTCTCTCCCCCACCTTCCTGCCGCTGCTGCTGGGGCGGATCGTGCAGGCCTCCGGCACGGCCATCATGATGCCGCTGCTGATGACGACCGTGATGAACCTGGTGCCGCCGGCGAGGCACGGCCTGGTGATGGGCAACATCTCCATCGTCATCTCGGTGGCACCGGCTCTGGGGCCGACGATCTCCGGGCTGATCCTGTCCATCGCTCCGTGGCGGGCGCTGTTCCTGCTGGTGCTGCCGATCGCCGTCATCGCGCTGGTCTTCGGGCTGCGCCGCATCGAGAACGTCAGCGAAGGGGCGGCCCAGCCCGCCGATCCGGTCTCCGTGGTCCTGTCCGGCATCGGCTTCGGCACCCTGGTGTACGGCCTGACCGGCGTCTCCGGCGGTGGGCACGGCGGTTCGGGCGCGGCGGACGCCGCCTCCGGTTCCGCGCCGACCGCCGCGATCGTGTGCCTGGTCGTCGGCGTCATCTCGCTGACGCTGTTCGTGCGGCGCCAGCTGACCCTGCAGAAGGCCGACCGACCCCTGCTGGACCTTCGCACCTTCACCACGCGGAACTTCACGGTCGCGGTCGCGCTGATGGTGGTGATGATGGGTGCGATGTTCGGCGTCGTGGTGCTGCTGCCGATCTTCCTCCAGCGGGTGCTGGAGCTGTCCACCCTCTCGGTGGGGCTGATGATGCTTCCGGGCGGGCTCGCGATGGGGCTGCTGGCCCCGCTGGTGGGCCGCCTGTTCGACAAGGTCGGGCCGCGGCCGCTGCTGGTGCCCGGGCTGTCCGCCGTGGTGATCGGCATCGGGATCATGTCCCGGGTGCCGGACCAGGCCTGGCTGATCGTGCTCGGGCATGTGGTGATGTCGCTGGGGCTGGCCTTCGTGTTCACCCCGCTGATGACCACGGCGATGGGCTCCCTGCCCCGGCACCTGTACCCGCACGGATCGGCGATCGTCGGCACCGTGCAGCAGGTGGCCGGCGCCGCCGGGGCCGCGCTGCTGGTCTCGATCATGGCGCGGGTCTCCGGGCTGAGCATGGCCGGCGGTGGTACGGAGGCTCAGGGGATCGCCGACGGCACCTCGGTGGCGTTCACGATCTCCGCCGTGCTCGGCGTGCTGACCGTGGTGATCGCGCTGTTCATCCGCCGCAATCCGGCCGACGCCCGCGATGCCCCGGTGACGACGGCCGAGACGACCGGAGACGTCGACGCCGCCTCCTGAGAGTCCCTCACCTGCCGTCCTCGCAGTCGAGGTGGGCATCGGGATCGACCGCGACGTACTGCGGCGTGCCGCCGACGTCCATCGGGGTCGAGCAGATCACCACGGTGAAGCTGCCGGGCGGATCGACCAGGTCGGTGCGGAGGGTGCCGTCAGGCAGCATCTGCGTGAAGGCCTCGACCTCGAAGGGCACCTGCTCGCTCGGGGAATCCGCGGCGTCGGGCGTGAACTCGGCGATGCCTCCGCTGCCGGAGACGCTCCACAGGCCGAACTGCCAAGGGCTGACCGTCACCTCGGGCACGGCGCGGAGAGCCCAGGTGCCCCGGACCGGCTGCCGCGGCCAGGAGTCGTCCGCCGACGGCGCCGCGAAGGGGCAGCCCTCCGGGCGCGCCGTCGTGGCGCGGGCGCATGCGGCGAGCAGGTCCTGGAGCTGGCCGGTGGCCTCGGCGCGCCCTGTGTCGCTGAGCTCGTAGTGCACAGGGGTGGGGGTGGAGCGGCTGTGGCCCAGGTACAGCGGCACGGTGATCTCGCTGCTGATCGCCGTCTGCAGCGGCCCGCCGTCGGGCAGCGTGATCTCGTAGGTCCCGGGCAGCAGCTGCAGGGCGAGGGTGGGCAGATGGAAGGTCACCGTGGCCACGTCCTCCTCCTGCAGCGTGACCGGGACCCCGTTGATGACGATCTGCTCGGTCCCGAACGGGAGGGACACCTCCATCTCCGGTACCGCGATCCGGTCGAGCTGCCACCTCACCGGGGCGAAGGAGCTGCCGGCCACAGCGTGGAGGGTCAGCGTGAGAGGGCGCTGCTCGTGGCCGTCCTCGAGCAACGCCTCGACCCTCGCGCCGTCCCCGTCGATCGACGAGCCCTCGATCACATAGGAGGTGACCCGGTTCTCGGCGGCCTGCAGGATCTCGTCCCTCAGGGCGAGGTCCGTGGCGTCGGCGGGATGCTCGAGGTGGGTCAGGAGCACGTCGGCGTCGCCCGCGACCAGGGCGTCGAGGAACTCTCGGGCCGCCGCTTCGGGGCCGTCCCCGGTCGCCAGCACACGGGGCACCACCAGCACCAGGGCGAGCACCAGGACCACGGCGCCGAGGATCCCGGCCAGCCGCCGTCGACCGTCGCGGGCCGGGCCGTCCCCCTCGGACGCACCCCGGCGTGCGGCATCGGCCGTCGGCCCGTCCCGATCCGCAGCCTGCGGCGGCGGCTCCCCGGGGAGCGCGCCCCGTCCTCGGCGGCCGTCCGGCTCCGTGGCGCCGCTGCGCACGTCGGTGTCCTGCTGGTCCCAGCCCAACGACATCGTCCGGCCGGTGCCGGAGGGGCGCCGGCGGCTCACGATGCTCCGGGATCGAGGGATCGGGACGGGGGTGCCATCACGCGCACGCGTCCCGCGCGGTGGCGATCTCGCCGTTCTCCACGTGCACGAATCCGGTGGGCTCCCCCGTATCGGGATCCGTGCACAGCGTGATGGTGACGGACTCGTCCGGTTCCAGCACCACCCCCAGCTCACCGTCTGGTCGGACGTAGACGAACCCGGACACGGCGACGGCGACGACCTGGGCTGCGGGGGCCTCTGCGTCCTCGGTCGCGGCCGACGGGGTGAACGTGGCATTCCCGGGAGCCCCGGAGAGCGACCACAGCATCGCCGAGCCGGTCTCGACCTCCACCTCCGGGGGATCGAGAATGCTCCACCGCCCCTGCAGGGACGGCTCGTCGGCCTGCGCATCGGTGACCCCGGGGAGCCGGAAGGGGCACCGCGGCGGCGCCGGCGAGGTGCTGGCCTCGCAGGTCTCCAGATGCTCGTCGACCCGTCGGCGGACCTCCTCTCCCCCGATCTCGCTGAGGTCGTAGCCGAGATCGGCGAAACCTGTCCAGCTGCCCAGGACGGGCGGGACCTCGACGGTGATCTCCCGGGGAACCCGCCACGGGCCCGCCGACGGCAGCGCGAACTCGTAGGTGCCGGGCAGGACCTGGAGCAGCAGGGCGCGTTCGGAGCGGTCGAAGGAGGTGCCGTTCTCCTGTGTCGATATCGGGATGCCGTTGATCGTGAACTCCTCGATCCCGTGCGGCAGGCGGATCCGCACCTCGGGGACCTCCACCGGGTCCAGCTCCCAGCTGACCGGGGCGAAGGCGCTGGTGGAGTCGGCCCGGAGCGTCAGCGTCGTCGCGATCGTCTCCATGCCGTTGTCCAGCCGCACCGTGACCTCCGCGGTCCCGGATCCGCGCTGGACGTCCGCGATCTCGGCGTCGCGCACCCGGTGCGTGGTCGCACGCAGGATCCCCGCCGTCAGAGCGGCACCGCTGGCGTCCGAGAAACCCTGCACGTGCTCGCGGACCTGCTCGACGTCACCGTCGACCAAGGCCTGGAGGAAGTCCCCGACCACCTGCTCCGGGCCCTCCCCGCTGGGAAGCAGTCGCGGCAGGCCGACGGCCAGCGCCGCGACCAGCAGGAGCGCGGCGACGGCCCCGGCGGTGCGACGCCACCGGGGGGAGCGGGGCCGATCCGTCCCGCCGGAGTCCGTCGGGCCCGCCGACGGGGCGACGGTCGGGTCGGGGTCCCGGCCCCAGCCCACCTCGAGCGATCGACCCTCGGCGCGTGCGGGATCGCGGTGCCTGCGGTCCTGCTCCCGCGCATCCACGTGGCACGCTCCTGGGTCGAGGGGCTACAGCGCCCCCGGGTTCGCCTTCTCGCGGGCACGGTCTGCGAAGCTCACCGCCATCGCCGCCAGGGTCAGCGCCATGATGATCGCGATCGCGATAACGAAGGCCTCGAACCAGGCGTGCCCGCCTTCGGTGAGGGAGAAGATGATACCGGGGATCATCGCCGTTCCGACAGCGGCGCCGGTGCGCTGGCCCAGCTGCAGGATCCCCCCGGCCACGCCGCCGAAGCGGGGGTCGACGGAATTCAGGGTGAGGGTCTGGTTCGGGGAGATGGTCATGCCCTGGCTGAGGCCCATCAGCGTCAGCGGGGCGGCCAGCCACCAGAAGGCGACCACGCCGCTCTCCACGAAGCCGGTCAGCACAGCGGTGCCGCCCAGGCCGCAGAAGGCGATCGCGAAGCCGATGATCACCATGCGCCGGCCCAGGGTGAGCACGTACCGCCCGGCGATCTGCGAGGAGACCGCCGCCGCGATCGAGGAGGGCACGCCCATCAGCGAGGCCTCGAAGGCGGTGTGCTGCAGGTGCATCTGCAGGTACAGCGGCACGATGATCCACACGCTGGTCACCCCGAGGAAGTACACCGAGACGATGAGGATGCCGTTGCGGAAGGCATGGTTGGAGAAGATCGCGGTGTCCACCATCGGGGGGCGGCCGGAGCGCTTGTAGCGCTGCTCCCACACCCACCACACGCCCAGCACCGCGAGCCCGGCGGGGAAGGACAGCCACACCAGCGCGCCGCCGCCGCGCTCCAGGAACGGCAGCATGACGCCGAGGATCGCCAGGCACAGCAGGATGGTGCCGACGGGGTCGAGATCGGGTCGGGCCCGGCCGCGGGCCCTGTCATCGGGGATGTACCGGAAGGCGCCGACGATGGCGACCACGCCGATCGGGATGTTCATCAGGAAGATCCAGCGCCATCCCTGGTCCGGCCCCAGGATCTCGATCAGCAGGCCGCCGAAGACGGGCCCGGCGGCGGTGGCCACGGCGGCCGTGGTGGCCAGCAGGGCGAAGGCGCGAGCCCGCTCGTGGCCGCGGAAGTGCTGCTGGATCAGGGCGACCGTCTGCGGATTGAACAACCCGGAGCCGAGTCCCTGGAGGATGCGGGCGATGTTGAGGGTCTCGACGGTGGGGGCGAGGCCGCTGAGCAGCGAGCCGAGCGTGAACACGCCGACGCCGATGACGAACATGCGGCGGCGCCCGGTGGCATCGCCCGTCCGCCCGGCGGGGACCAGCAGCATCCCGAAGGCGAGCGCGTACCCGGAGATCACCCATTGCAACCCGCCGGAATCCGCGTCGAGGCTCTCCCCGATGGCCGTCAGCGCCACGTTGATGACGCTCACGGCGATCAGGGCCATGAACAGCGGGGCGAGGAGGACGGCGAGCAGGGGCTTGCGACGCACCGGAGGAGGCGGCGCGCTGGGGTCGGGGATCACTCAGTCAGGATATGCACGGACTGCACTTTTGTCGGCTCCCGGGTGACCGGCGGGACATCCCCGCGCCCGGAGCAGGCTCGACGAGAACGATCCCGGGCCGAGGACCGGCCCGGGATCGGACGAGGACCGGCCCCGGATCGGGCGAGGATCAGTCTCCTTGCCGGATCAGCCCCGCGGCGGCTGCGCCGGCGGGCCCTGCTGCCCCGGCGGGGCGAAGGGGCTCGCCCCGCCGGCCGGCGCCCCGCGGGCGTCGTCCCGGTACGGACCGGCGGGGATGGCGTAGTCGGTGCGCTGGGACAGCAGCGGCGCGGAGGTCTGGATCGCCCGCAGCGGAGGCCGCGCCGAGTAGTCGATGTCGGAGAAGCGGCCGAACTGGCGACCGGTGCCGGCCGGGCGCACCCGGTCGGCGGCCTCGAGCATGCCCAGCGCGTCACCCGGCGTGGGGAACCGCGAGGACCAGACGTGGCCCGGGGGCAGCGGTGAGGAGTACAGCGCCCCGGAGGGCCTGATCCACAGGGAGCCGGCCTTGGAGCGGTCCCGCAGCGCGTGGGCGCGCCAGGTGGTCACCGGGTGGGAGGCGCTCCAGTTCGCCCAGTGGACGAAGAAGCTCGGGTCGGTCGCCGCGCGGTCGGCGAGCTCGTTGACGTTCACCTCGGCTCCGAGGTACTTGCCGCCGGAGAGCAGCCCCATCACACCCGGTGCCCCGTGGGGGGCGATGGTGTACCCGAAATTGTCGGCGGTGTACTCCTGGGAGCGGGACAACGCGGGGCCGAGGATCGGGATCATGCGGATGACATTGGTGAACACGAGACGGAAGTAGGAGACGTGACCGGCGGCCAGGTGCCCCACCTCGTGGGAGATCACGAAGCGCAGCGCCTCCGGATCGCGGCTCTGCCCGCCGACCTCGAACAGGTCGGAGTAGATGACGACGAAGCGCCGGAAGCCATGGCCCGAGGCGAAGGCGTTGACCACGCCATTGCCCATCTGCACGTACGCGTCGGGGACGCGGCGCATCCCGAACTGCTGGGCGGCCTCGACCACCATCCGGTACCCCTCGGGGAACTGCGTCGGACTCATGCGCACGGACATCGCACGCATCCGGGCGTACATCATGGCGCGGGCCCACCACGCCAGCAGGGGGAACAGCGGCAGGATCAGCACCAGCTGGATCACGAAGGGCAGGATCCCGACGTACCGCCAGAGGCTGTCGACCGTCTGCTGACCCTCCGTGACGCGCAGGACCACGGTGGAGAGCATGAGGATCGTCCAGGCGATGTACGCGAGGATCGTGAGCGCCACACCGATCCACAGGAGCGGGAGCTCCCCCGGGTGACGGATCGCCGTGCGACCCAGGATCCCGTGGGTGGTGGCGCCGTTGACGAGGTTCGGATCCCCGGGCCGACCGGACGGGGCCGGCGGCGGCGGGCCGCCCACGCCGCCGGGTCCCCCGGGCGAGCCCGGGCCGGAGGGGATGCCCCCGGAGGGCGGGCCGCTGGGGGCGGCGGACCGCTGGAGGGAGGGCCACCGGCAGGTGGTGGGCCGAAGGACGGCAGGCCGCCCGCGGGTCCGGCGCCGGGAGTCCGGTCGCCGGAATGCTGCGGGGGGCCAGAGGGCGGTTGCGTCACGGTCGTGTGCTCCTTCGATCCGTCGGCCGGCACCGGGTCAGTGCCGACGATAGCGCCGTGAACTCTTCCGCGGAGCCACGGAGCTCCGATTGTGGAGGACTCGCCCCTCGCGCCGAGGCGGTCCGCGCTCGGCGGGACGGCCGTGTCAGCGGGGCGGCCGCCTCAGCGGAACGGCCACGTCAGCGGAACAGCCGCTTCAGCAGCGCCCGCTTCGCGCGGGTGTAGGGCGGGTAGACGATCCGCAGGGTGTCCGGCGTGAGCGGTTTGCGGGCGATGGGCTTGGCATGCGTGAACGTCTGCACGCCGGCGCGCCCGTGGTAGGCGCCGTTCCCGGACTCCCCCACCCCGCCGAACGGCAGCGTCGGGACGCCGACATGGGCGAGCGTCATGCCGACGGCGAGCGAGCCGGAGGAGGTCTCGGTCGCGAAGCGCTCCTCGATCGCCGTCTTCCCGGTGAACACGTAGGCGGTCAGCGGCTTCTCCCGCTCGCGGATGCGGGCGATCGCCTCGTCGGGGCCGCCGACGGCGAGCAGCGGCAGCACGGGCCCGAAGATCTCCTCGGCCATCACCGGGTCGTCCCAGTCCACGTCGGCCATGATCGTCGGCGGGAGGTACCGTTCGGCACGGTCCGCCTCCCCCGTGCCGCCGAGCACCGCCCGTTCGTCGTCGATCAGCCCCCGGACGCGGTCGAAGTGCTTGAGGTCGACCATGCGCCCGTAGTCACGGCTGCGCCGGGGATCCCTGCCGTACATCGCGCGCGTGGCCCGGCGCAGGTGCGGGACGAGCTTCTCGAGGGTGTCCGGGGTCGCCATCAGGTAATCGGGGGCGACGCAGGTCTGCCCGGTGTTGGTGAACTTCCCCCACACGATGCGTCGCGCGGCGACGGCGAGGTCCACCCCGTCGTCGACGAAGACCGGGGACTTCCCGCCCAACTCGAGCACCGTCGGGGTGAGGTGTTCGGCGGCCGCGCGCGCCACGATCCGGCCGACGGCGGCGTTGCCCGTGTAGAAGATGAGGTCGAACCGCTGCTGAAGCAGGACCGTGGTCTCCTCCACCGCGCCCTCGACCACCCGCACCCAGGCGGGATCGAGCCAGGTGCGCAGCAGGTGCGCCAGCGCGGCGGAGGTCGCCGGGGCCACCTCGCTGGGCTTGACGATCACGGTGTTGCCGCCGGCGATCGCTGAGACCAGCGGGGTGAGCGTGAGGTTCAGCGGGTAGTTCCACGGCGCGATGATCAGGGTGAGGCCGAGCGGTTCACGGCGGACCTCCCCCGAGGACGGGGCCAGAACCGCCCCCAGGGACAGCGACGACGGGCGCAGCCACGAGCGCAGGTGTCGTCTCACGTGCGCGATCTCCTGGGTGACCACGCCGATCTCGGTGATCGCGGCCTCGGTGCCGTTCTTGCCGAGGTCCTGGGCGAGGGCCCTGGTCAGGCGACGACGCTCGTGGCGGAGGCCGGTCCGCAGCGCCTCCAGCTGGGCGAGGCGGGCGCTCACCTCGCGGGTGGTGCCGGCGTCGAAGGAGGCGCGCAGGGCGGCGACGTCCGCGGTGATCGCCGGGCGCACCGCAGGGTCCGGACCGTCGCCGGGCTCGGGGGCGGGCGGGGTCGGGGAGGTCGCGTCGGTCGACATGACCCCAGGGTAGGACCCTCACCTGGCCCCCCGGCCACCTACCGCCCTCCCCGGCTGCGTGGTGGCGCCGTCGGCTGGGGTGGGCGTCGTCGGCTGCGGGGTGGGCGTCGTCGGTTACTGGCCGGACAGCGGGTGCGCTGGCTATATAGCCAGGGCACCCGCTATGGCGCCCGTACCCGACCATGGCTCCTGCGCGCGATGCCCATAGACACCAGGGCCGTCCTCGCCTACCCTCTCCCGACCTCGGACAGCACCGCCCGCCCCGATCACGGATAATGGAGTCGATGACGGCCCGCGGCAGGGCCGACGAGGGAGTGATGCGACGATGAGCGTGCTGATCGCAGCGCCGATCCTGCTGACCCTGACGCTGCTGGTCTCCGGCCTGGCGAAGCTCGGGGCGCGGCAGGGCACCGAGGACGCGATGACGTCCCTGCGGCTGCCCCTGCGGCCGTACCATCACGTCATCGCCTCGGTGCTGCCGGCGACGGAGATCGTGCTGGCGCTGGTGATATGGGTGCCGCTGGTGCCGCTGCAGATCGTCGTCTCGGTGCTCGTCGCGGCGCTGATGTTCAGCTATCTCGCGATCATCGCGCGCGCCCTGACCTGGGACGAGACGGTGGAATGCTCCTGCTTCGGCACGCTGGCCTCGCCGACGGTCTCGCGCACCACGCTCGCCCGCAACATCCTGTTGTCGACCCTGGCGGTGCTGGGGGTCCTCGCCGCCGGATCCGGGCAGATGACCCTGGCCCTGGTGCAGCATCCCCTGACGCTGGTGACCTACGGCGGTGTGCTGCTGGTGACCGTGGCGCTGACCGCGCTGGCGATCGGGACCTCGAGCTCTGCGACCACGGCGCCCTCGTCGACCTCGACGGTCTCCGCGACCCCGGAGGGCTCCGCGGACGTCGAGGGGTCCGAGGGCGGGGAGGAGGTGCTCGACTACGAACGCAGTGCGATCCCGCCCGGCGTGCTGCAGCGCCCGGACGGGGAGCTGATCACCCTGCGGCAGCTCAGCGCTCAGCAAGCAGTGCTGCTGGTGTTCGTCAGCGAGGGCTGCGGCCCCTGCGAACGTGTGCTCGACGAGGTCCCGGAGTGGCTCGAGGAGCTGTCGGACTTCCTCCAGGTCCGGCCCGTGCTCTCCCGCCCCCTGGACCGGCTGCGCGAGCGGACCCTCGAGCGGGTGGGCCAGCATGCCCTCCACGATCCGCAGTTCAGCGCACGGGAGGCCTTCGGCGGGCGCGGTGCACCCAGTGCCGTGCTGCTGGGGGCCGACGGGCTGCTCGCCGGCGGACCGGTCAACGGCGGCAGCGCGGTCATCGAGTTCGTCGAGGACATCCGCACGCAGCTGCGCAGCGCGCGCGACGAGGGGGAGCTGCCGACTCCCGCGGAGTGACCCGCGGCGTGGGCGGCCGAGAGCGCCGCCGGGTGACGCGCGCGCAGCACCGCTCGGTGACCTGCTGGCTCAGGGCACGCTGGCCTGGGCGAACCGCCCGTGCCCATGGGCGCGCAGGGTCCCCTCGGCCGCCGGCACGAAGACCGCCCGCCCCGCGGCCAGGATGTGGGTGCCCGTGTCCGTGCTCAGGGTCACCTCCCCCTCCAGGCCCAGCACGATCCGCGGCCCGCTGCCCGGGATCCGCACCGGATCATCCCCCGATCCTCCGGATCTCCCAGGCTCCGCGGAACCTGCAGGCTTCCCGGTGCCCGGGAGCTCGGTCACGGCGAGCTCGAAGTCGTCGACCGGGGCGTAGTAGGCGATGGAGGTCGGGGTCTGCCGCTCGGGGGCGACCCTCAGCGGCGGGGCCGCGGTGACGCTGACGCACTGGAGCACCTCGTCGGCATCGACCTTCTTCGGCGTCAGGCCGGCGCGCAGCACGTTGTCGCTGGCGGCCATCACTTCCAGGCCCATCCCGTGGATGTAGGCGTGCAGCGCGCCCGCGGGCACGTACATCGCCTCGCCCGCCTGCAGCGAGACGGGGTTCAGCAGCAGCGCGGCGACCACACCGGGATCGCCGGGATGATGCTCGGCCAGCAGCGAGACGAAGCGGTCGATGCGCGGCGAGGGCGAGGTGCCCGCGCGGGCGCGGGCGCGGCACGCCTCGACCACCTCGCCCACCGCCTGCGCCGACGGCCGCATCGAGGTGGAGACCAGGGTGCGGAAGGCGGCACGCATGCCGTGGGCGGTCGGGTTGTCGACCAGCAGGTGGTGGAGGCGGTCGGTGAGGTCGGTGCCCAGGCCGTCCAGGATGACGGCCGCCCGGCGCGGGGTGCGGAAGCCGCACAGCGCCGTGAAGCGGGTCAGGGCGATGAGCATCTCCGGTTTGTGGTTGGGGTCGCGGTAGGTGCGCAGCGGGGAGCTCAGGGCCAGGCCGGCGGCGTTCTCGGCGGCGAAGGACTCCGCGGCGTGCTCGCGGGTGGGGTGGACCTGCAGCGACAGCGGGCGCTCCGGGGCGATCACCTTCAGCAGGTAGGGCAGGCGGCCTGCGAAGGCGCGGCCGACGTCGGCACCCAGCATCCGGGCGGGATCGGCGGCGATCACGTCGTCCAGGCGGCACCCCCGGGGCGCGGTCGGCCCCTCGGGCACAGCGGTTCCCTCGGGCACGGTCGGCCCATCGGGCGCGGTGTGCCCCTCGGGCGCGGTGGGCCCCTCGATCGCGGTGGCGGGAGCGAGAGGGTGGGCGCCGAACCAGACCTCGGCCCAGGCTCTGCCGTCGCTCTCGCGGCCCAGGAACTGCGGCAGCGCCGTGGCCGATCCCCAGGAGTAGTGCTGCAGGTGCCCGTCGAGCGCGAGCATGCTCACGCAGTGCCTTCGAGGATCTGGGCGATGAGGCGCGCGGGCTCGTCGGCGTCCTGCGGCGGGGCGGGGGTGGGCTCCGCGCCGGTGGGGCGCATGCCGTACCGCTCCCACTGCTCGTGGACCCAGGTCGGCATCCGCGGGCCGTGCACCCAGGCGGGCAGGCCGCGCACGGCCGCCTCGAGGACGTCGGCGGAGTAGACGGCCACCACGGGCCGTTCCTGGCGCGCCACCGGCAGCGAGGGCACCTGGAGGTCGACGCCGCGGCGGCGCAGCAGCGCATGCGCGGCGCGGGAGAGGCGATCGGTCTCCTCGGGCCCCGGCTGGTAGAGCGCATCGGTGAATCGGCAGTAGGAGTGGGCGGCGCCGAAGGTGTAGCGGCGCGGCAGCTCGATGGAGGCGAGCTGGCCCAGGAACACGGGCCGGACCTGGACGGCCTCGGAGCTGCCGGAGTCTTCATGACCGGCCTGCCACAGGCGCTGGGATCCGACCACCCGCACCTCGACGTCGTCACGGCCGGCGCGCTGGAAGTCGCCGTCGGCGCCGGACCAGGCCAGGAAGGTGGTGTGGGGCGGCAGCGGGGGCGCGAACGGGGAGAGCACATCGTGCTGGACGACGGCGCTCGGGACGTCGGCGGACAGCGCCCATTCGTGGACCAGGCGGCCGACCTCACGATGCCAGCCGAGCGTGAGCGCGGAGGAGACGTCGAGCTCGTCGAGGGCCCGGCGCGGATCGGCGAGATGCTGATGGTCCCAGCCGGGGCCGGACAGCTCGGGCAGCTCCAGCCCGGCAGGGGCGAGCACTGCGGCGGAGCCGTGCAGATAGGACAGCGCCACCAGCAGTCCGCCGCGGGTGGTGTCCGCGGTGGTGTCCACGCCCAGCAGGACGGGGGCCGAGTCGTCACCGTCGCGGGTGTGCAGCACGTAGCCGCTCGACGCGGCCGATCCGGGGGACCTGGTGGCGCGTCGCAGCGGCGGGGGCACGGCGCGATGGATGCCGATGGCGCGGCGCCGCGAGTTGCGCCATTCCTGCCAGCGCTCCAGGCTGCGCGGATGGATCAGGGCCATGGAACGGCAACCTCCTTCGGATGCGGGTCGACGTCGGGAGCCAGCATTCCACACGGAGGCCCGGAATCCGTGCCGGAGGCGGAGCATGCCCGCGCGTCCCGGTCCACGGGCGCTCCCCGGCCTCGGTGGCCTCGATGCACGGCCGTCACCGGGGCATGTTGCGCAGGTTGGAGGCCGCCATGTCGAGCATCTTGCCCACGCCGCCGCCGAGGACGATCTTGGTCGACGCGGTCGCGAAGCCGCGGATCTGCTGCGCGGAGATCTTCGGGGGCATCGACAGCGCGTCAGGATCGGTGACCACGTCGATCAGGACCGGCCCCTCGGTGGCCAGCGCGCCGGCGAGCTGCTTCTTCAGCTTCTTGGGGTCGGTGATCCGCACCGCGTGGATTCCCACACCCTGTGCGATCGCGGCGTAGTCGACGTCCTCGTGGTCGGTGCCGTGGTCCGGCAGGCCCTCGACCAGCATCTCGAGCTTGACCATGCCGAGGCTGGAGTTGTTGAACACGACGATCTTGGTGTTCAGGTCGTGCAGCTTCACGGTCAGCAGCTCGCCCATCAGCATCCCGAGGCCGCCATCGCCGCTCATCGAGACCACCTGACGGTCGGGGAACGCCAAGGAGGCGCCGATGGCCTGCGGCAGGGCGTTGGCCATGGAGCCGTGGTGCCAGGAGCCGAACACGCGCCGCCGGCCGTTGGGGGTGATGTAGCGGGCGCCCCAGACGTTGCACATGCCGGTGTCCACGGTGAACACGGCGTCGTCGTCGGCGAGGTCGTCGAGCACGTCGGCGGCGAACTCGGGGTGGATCGGCGTCATCCGCTCGACGTTCCTGGTGTACGCGGAGACGGCGCCGGTGAGCGCCTTGTGGTGGGCCTTGAGCATGCGGTGCAGGAAGCGTGCGCTCTTGGCGCTGGTCAGCAGCGGGAGCACGGCCTGCAGGGTGAGGGCGATGTCGCCGTGGATCGCGAGGTCCAGCGGGACGCGGCGGCCCAGGCGGGACGCCTCGGCGTCGATCTGCACGATCGTCGGCGGGTTCTTCGCGCCGGGACGGCCGGGCAGGAACTCGGTGTAGGGGAAGTCGGTGCCCAGCAGGATGACGAGATCGGCCTCGTGCATCGCGTCGTAGCAGGCGCCGTAGCCGAGCAGGCCGCTCATCCCCACGTCGTAGGGGTTGTCGTACTGCATCCACTCCTTGCCGCCGAAGGCGTGGCCGATCGGGGACTTGACCCGTTCGGCGAGCTCGAGCACTTCCTCGCGGGCGTCGCGCACCCCGGCGCCGGTGAACAGGGTGACGGTGTCGGCCGCGTCGATCATCTCCGCGAGGCGGCCGACGGGGGCCGCGGCGGGCTGGACCCGGCCGAACTCGGTGGCCAGCTCGCGGGTCAGCGGACCGCCGACCTCCTGGTCGGCGACGTCCCCGGGCAGCACCAGCACGGAGACGCCGCGCTTGGCGATCGCGGTCTGCACGGCGATGTGGAGCAGGGTGGCCCCGTGCTCGCCGGAGTTGACCATCTCGCAGAAGTGCGAGCTCTCGCGGAACAGGATCTCCGGGTGGGTCTCCTGGAAGAAGCCGGTGCCGATCTTCTCGCTGGGGATGTGGGAGGCGATCGCGAGCACCGGGGCGCCGTCGCGGTGGGCGTCGAACAGGCCCTGGACGAGGTGGGTGTTGCCCGGCCCGCAGGAGCCGGCGCAGACCGCCAGCTTGCCGGTCAGGCGGGCCTCGGCACCGGCGGCGAAGGCTCCGGCCTCCTCGTTGCGCACGTGGATCCAGTCGATGCCCTCGGTGGTGCGCGCGGCGTCCACCACCGGGTTCAGGGAGTCGCCGACGACTCCGTAGATGCGCTCGACGCCGAGGTCGCGGAGCTGGGTGACGAGGAGCTGGGCGAACGACGTGCGGGCCATGGGGTGCCTCCTGGGATGATGCGTCCGGGTGGGCACCGGCCCGCAGGCGCGGTGCCCGTCCTGGCCAGCCTAGCCGGATCGGTCCTCGGGGGCGGCGGGACCCGGGCCGAGCCGGCGGCGGGTGGAGATGTCAGCGGACGGAGACGTCCGGGGGCGGAAGCTTCAGGCGGCGGAGGCTTCAGGCGGCGGAGGCTTCAGGCGGCGGAGGCTTCAGGCGGCGGACCCGGAGTCGGCGCTCAGCCGCTCGTAGGCCCCGAGGATCTCGTCGATCTCGGGGTGCAGCAGGTCGGCGCTGAGGTCGAGATTCTCCTCGGGCAGCTGCACGGACAGCCTCCCCGGCGTGGTGGCGGAGCTCGGGGCGACGCGCTGCAGGGTCACGTCGGCGTAGGGGATCTCCCGCGGGGGACCGTCGTCCGTGGTCCGGCGCAGGCCGTGCTCGGCCAGGACGAACACGGCGTCGTCGCCGGACGTGCGGACCGCGGCCTGGTCGCGGACCGCGCGCAGCAGGATCGTCGGGAGGTAGAACAGCGCCAGCAGGCCCTCCACGATCCCCAGGGCGATGACGAGGTAGCTCGCGACCGGGTCCAGGAAGATCACGCCGACCAGAATGATGACGACGGCCCCGAGGGTCATGGTGATCCGGATGATCCCCGCGGAGCGCGTCGTCCGCTCGAGCCGCTCCTGGGCCTGCTCGCGGTGGAAGTACACGGTCAGATCGCGGTCGTCGCTGCCGCGGAGGACGTCGTCGCTCTCGCTCATGCCACGAGTATGCCAGCGCGTCCCCTCGATCCTCAGGGCTTCTCGGACTCCTCCGCCCCGGGAGCCGCCGAGGGTGCGGGCACGAAGCGCACCGTCTGGACGCGTCGTTCGTCGACCTCGACGACCTCGAGGCTGCCGCCCTCGACCGCGACCACGTCGCCGACCTCGGGGATCCGGCCCAGTCGAGCCATGACGAACCCGCCGACGGTCTCGTAGCCGCCGTTGTCCGGCAGCGCGACATCGGTGGCGGCCTCGAACTCCTGCAGGATGAGGCCGCCCTCGATGGTGCCGTCGGCCTCGACGATCCGGTCGAGCCCGCCGGGTGCGGGCCAGGACTCGCGGTCGAACTCGTCGTAGATCTCGCCGACCAGCTCCTCCAACAGGTCCTCGAGGGTGACGATGCCGTCGGTGCCGCCGTACTCATCGACCACCACGGCGATCTGCCGGGCGTGGGCACGCATCCTGTTCAGCGCCTCCAGCACCTCGACGGTGCCGGGGATGTGCTCGATGGGCCGGGCGAGGTCCGCCATCCGGGTGGCGGCGGGGTCGTCGACCAGCAGCAGGTCCCGCACGTGGGCGAAGCCGAGCACGTCGTCGACGTCCTCCCCGGTGACGGGGTACCGCGAGTAACCGGTGTCGCGGATCTCCTCGCGGACCTGGGCCACGGTGTCGCTGCCGTCCAGGAAGTGCACTTGATGGCGGGGCCGCATCACCTCGACGACGGTGCGCTCGGAGGCGTCGAACACGTCGGCCAGCACGCGGGACTCGGCCTGGTCGAGGGCCTCGGAGTTGCGCACCATGGACCGGATCTCCTCGGCGGAGACGGATTCCCGGTTGGCCTGCGGATCTCCGCCCAGCAGGCGCACCACGAGGTTGGTGGAGGTCGACAGCAGCCAGATCACCGGGCGCATGGCCTTGCCGAACACGCTCAGGGGCGGCCCGACGACCCGTGCCATGCCCAGCGCGTTCTGCATCGCCAGGCGCTTGGGCACCAGCTCGCCGAGGACGAGGGAGAGATAGGCGATGACCAGCGTCATCCCGATCAGCGCGGCGGTGCTCGCGGTCGCTTCCGGCAGTCCCGCCTGCACCAGGAGCGGCACCAGGGACGGGGCGATGGTGGACGCGCCATAGGCGGAGGAGAAGAACCCGGCGACGGTCACGCCGATCTGCACCGCGGAGAGGAACTGGTTGGGATCGCGCACCAGCGTCGCCGTGCGCTCCCCGCGGGGACCGGAGTCCTCCAGCTGCTTGATCTGCGATTCGCGCAGATTGACGATCGCCATCTCCGTGCCGGCGAACAGGCCGCCGACGAGCACGAAGAGCAGCACGAGGGCGAGGTTGACCATCAC
The DNA here is from genome assembly GCF_001969445.1 of Brachybacterium sp. P6-10-X1. NCBI lineage: Bacteria > Bacillati > Actinomycetota > Actinomycetes > Micrococcales > Dermabacteraceae > Brachybacterium > Brachybacterium sp. P6-10-X1. The sequence goes on along the minus strand of NZ_CP017297.1, from coordinate 3,287,670 downwards.
GGACCAGTCCATGACCCCACGTTACTGGGTGGACCCGCGGCGAGCTGAGTACTGTGGGAAGGGGAGGGACCCGCGCGGCACGGTGCACCGTCCCGCGAGGAGGTCTTCATGGCCGGCGCCATCGTCACGGCAGTCGCCTGCCTCGTCGGTTCCGTGGCGGGCCGACGAACAGGGGTGCGGGTCAGGGAGGAGCAGGTTGCCGTCGACCGGACGATTCGCGGTCGGTCCGACCCGTCGTGAGAACCGGTGCCCGCGCAGGCCGCTGGACGGCGGACCTCCCGCGACGGCCGCTCACAGCAGCGGGAGCAGCTCCTCCCACACCCCCCGCATGATCTCGTCGGACCCGCGCCCTTCGAGATGGGAGGTGAGGGTGATGACGGCGTCCTGCATCGGCAGCACGAGCACCAGCTGGCCGTACGCGCCGTCGGCCCGCCAGGCCCCGTCGATCGAGCAGCGCCAGACGCCGTAGCCGTACCGGGTGGATTCGGGCCCGTCCTCGCCCGTGCCCACCCAGGTGTCCTCGGCGTGCATCGCATCGATCCAGGCGGCGGGGACCAGCTGGGTCCGCTCGTGCTCACCGCGCTGCAGCAGCAGGCGACCGAGTCGGGCCAGCTGACCCGACTTCAGGTGCAGAGCGGTCGCGCCCCAGCTGTGGCCGTCCCGGGTGGTGTGCCACTGCGGGTTCAGGATCCCCAGCGGCTCGAACAGGCGCGGCAGCAGCCAGTCGCGCAGGGTCTGTCCGGTGCGCTCGCTGATCACCCGCGAGAGCAGGAAGATCGACCCGTTGGAGTACTCCCACCGCCTGCCCGGTTCGGCGATCAGGTCGGTGCCGAGGATCAGGGCGGTGAGGTCCTCGTGGTCGCGCTCCTGATCGAGGAAGCCCAGGACGGGCGAGCCGGAGGTCATGGTCAGCAGGTGGCGCAACCGCACCTGGTCGATGCCGCGCCCGTAGCCGCCCGCCGGTGCCGGCAGGTGATCGACCAGGCGGTCCTCGACCTCGAGCAGTCCCTCGTGCGCGGCGATCCCCACGGCGAGCGCGGTGACCGTCTTGGAGCAGGAGTAGATGTTCTCCGCGGTGTCCTCGACGAAGCGGTGGGAGACGTCCTCCCGACCGCGGCGGTGGACATGGATCGCCCGCACCCCGAGGTCGCGTTCCACGATCCGTTGGCGCAGCGGGAACAGCAGCAACGGGTCCGGCACAGTGCCCGTCGAGGACTCGGGCGCGCTCGCGATGCCCGGTGCGGGGAGTACGGGATCGGTGGTGGCCGCGGTGCTCATGGCCGTAGCCTACGGCGGCGTGGGACGTGCGTCACGGTCCTCGGGTCTCGTCGGGACGAGCTGACGGCCGGGACACGTCAGGGCCGACGATCGATCTCAGGACGGTACGGATTGCGGATCGCGGGACCGTCGATGTGGACCCCGTCGCTCTCGAAGCGCACCGGCGAGATCCAGATCTGTCGGCCCGGGTCCTCACCGATGCTGTCCGGCCGCCACGCGTGATAGACGTACCAGACCCCGTCGGCGGCGCGCACGGGCATGCCGTGCCCGGGCCCGGCAGCGACCTCGTTGGCCGCGAGAAGGGGGCCGTCGTCGATCTTCGTCCAGGGCCCGTCGACCGAATCGGCCACCGCGACCCCCACCCCGTAGGTCTCGTTCCAGTACTCGCCGGCGGAGTAGAACAGGTAGTACCGGCCGCCGTCGCGGATGATCGCGGGGCCCTCGATCGTATAGACCTCCCACTCCTGGTCGCGTTCGAGGATGCGGGTGCGGGACCCGTGGAGGGAGAGTCCGCTGGCCGTGAGGGGCTGTGCGAACAGGTACGAGTCCTGTCCCGCGGCGTTGCCGTCGTTCTTCCACAACAGCCACAGGGTGCCGTCCTCGTCGCGGAACGGGGAGGCGTCGATGCAGCCGCCCTCTGCGGGCGTGGACAGCAGCGGTGTGGCCGCCTCGTCGACGAACGGGCCCTCGGGCCGGTCCGCGACCGCGACGCCGATCGCCTGCCGGTCCGTGGCCCGCTCCCACGCGGTGTAGTAGGCGTGGTAGCGGCCGTCCACCTCGATCACCTCGGGCGCCCAGTGGCGGCCGTGGTTCGCCCAGGCGGCGATGACGGGCTGGCCGTCCCCCACGAGATGCCAGTGCACGAGGTCCGGGGAGCGCAGCACGGGCATGTTCCCCGCGGTGCCGGCGGTGGAGTACAGGTAGTAGCGCTGGCCGACGCGCAGGATGCCGGGATCCGGCTGGTTCGTCGCGATGACGGGGTTGGTGTACCCCGCCGCGGCGTGTGCGGAGGCGAGGCCGGCCGCAGCGACCGCGGACAGCGTTCCGGTGGCGAGGAGGGCACGGCGGGAGAGGTGAGCGGGAGGCGGCATCGTCATCGTCCTTGAGGAGAGAACGCCGGGCGGCTGTGCCCGACATCACTATTCCTACGTGAGAATCAAGCCGTTGTCCATGACTCGGACGACGTCGGACGGGCTGTGCGGCGAAGTGCGGCCGCAGGAAGAGCCTGCTCCGGGAGCGGGCCGGAGGTTCAGCGGCGCTCAGAAGGGGACGGGCTCCGGCACCGGCTCCGCGGCGGGGCGGCCGACGGGCTCGAGCAGACGCAGGTTCTCCCGCCGGCCGACCACGACCATGATCACGACGGTCAGCGCCACGAGGGCGACCGCGCCGACCACGCCGCCTGCCCATGCCGCCGCGGCCTCCGGGGCGGCGAGGGAGGCGCCGGACGTCCCCGGGGCCGCGACGGCCGCGCCCAGGGCGCTCGCCCCGGCCCCGGCGCCCGTGCCCGCAGCCAGGGCAGAGACGATCATCGTGGAGACGGTGAGCGTGAGCGTGAGGAGGATCGGCAGCTCGAGGCCGCCGGTCTTCCAGGCGAGCAACGCCGCGGCCAGCGCCAGGGTGAGCGCCGGGATCACGACGGCCGGGGTCAGCTGGCGGCCGATGAGCGCGAGGGCCGCGGTGACGAGGATCGGGAGGATCGGGCCGCGCAGCCAGGTGCCCACTGCTTGCAGGACGACCCCGCGCAGCGTCAGCTCGAGCCCGATCGCCTGGATCGGGGCCAGCACCAGCACCAGCACGACCACCAGGAGCAGCGGGAGGACCGGCGTGCTCGCGTCGGCCGCAGGGTCCGGAGCTGCGCCGGGCCCGGCGAGCAGACCGGCGAGAGCGGCGAGGGCGGCCACGACGAGCGCGCCGATCACGACGAGTGCCGCCATCGACCTCAGCAGCTCACGGCGCATGCGCGCGGCGACCGACCAGGTCACCCGCGGCGGACGCCAGCCGCCCACGCGTACCCCGACCAGTCCGGCCGGCCACCACAGCGCACCCATCGCCAGCGCCAGAGCGACGTCGAGGGGGCTGGTGGGGTCTCCGCTGGTCACGCCGATCGCGACGTTCACACCGGGAGCGAGCGCGAGGACGAGGATCGTGAAGACCAGCAGCACGGAGGCGAGCACCAGGTAGGCGATGAACGCCGCGGCGAGGGTCAGCAGCGGCTTCTGCCAGGACGACCAGGCCGGGCGGAGCGTGGCCAGGCGGTGGTACGGCGTGGGACGGACGCCCTCGGTCGCGCTCATGCGGCGTGCCCGGTCCGGCCCGTCGGGCCCGCGTGGGACTCGGCGAGGTGATGGCGGCGCTCGGCCTGGGCGCGCTCCTGCGCGGCGTGGGCCTGGGAGGCGGCCGCGGAGAGCCCGAGCTCCTCGAGGCTCAGCGCCCGTGTGAGCGGCCCGAAGGGATGTTCGCTGGTCAGCACCCCGTCGGCGTCCAGGCGCACCAGTTCGCCGGAGCCCATCAGGCGCCAGGCGGGGTCGTCGTCCATCGGTTCGCTGGCGATGACCACCGAGCGTACGCCGCGCAGGTCCTCGCTGCGTGCGCGCAGCGAGTCGGAGGACTGCTCGAAGGCCTCGTGCGGGTGGTCGCCGGTGGCGGAGCGTTCCAGGACCCACAGCTCATTGGTGGCGGGCAGGCGCACCGCGATCAGGTCGTCCTCGTTCATGACCAGGAGGTTCACGGAATAGACGGGCACATGCGCACTGATCCAGCGCAGCGCGGCGACTACGCCGGCGCGCAGGTCCCCCTCGTGCACGGCGACCTCGCCGGTGATCAGCGCGGCCATCCATTCGCTGTCGGTGGTGCCGTGGACCTGGTCTTCCGTGCCGAGCTCGGCGACGCGTCGGCGCATCTCGTCGGTGACCTCGAGGACCCCGTTGTGGGCGGTGACGATGCCGTCCTGCAAGAAGGGGTGGGTGTTCTCGTCGCTGTGGCCGGTGCCGGAGGAGAGCCGGATGTGGGCGATCATCGAGCTCGAGCGCAGCGTGGCGGCGGCGCGGGCGAAGGCCTCGGACTCGTAGGCGGCGACGGGCCGCTTGCGGATCCGGGCGGAGCCGGTCTCGTCGATCCAGCCGAACCCGGTCCCGTCGGCGTTGAATCGAGACTGGTTCAGCAGCGAGTAGGGGGCATCGAGCAGCCAGAATTCTGCGGTCACGGGCTGATCGGAACGGAGCGCGAAGAGTCGGCACATGGCGTGACCACTTTATGTCCTCGTGGCCGGGTCCGCGGTCAGGGCGGGCTCCTGCGGCTCTTCGGCGTGCACCCGGCCCGACGACGCGTCCGGCGGGACGTGAACGCCCCGAAGGCCTTGACGGCATGGGATTACAGCGCTGTAGAGTCGCATGTGCCGAGCCCGGATGACGCCGTCGCCGGCGGCGGAGGCGCCGGTGACCGCCCGGCGCACAGGACCCGTCCCGCAGGAGGCCGCGCATGCTCCAGCACCCCTCCCCCGACTCCCCCGACGTGCTCGTGCTGATGACCGACCAGCAGCGCGTCGGATGCACGGCGTCCCAGGGCGGCCCGGACACCATGCCGCGCACCGATGCGCTGCTCGCCGGGGGCACCCGGTTCTCACGGGCCTACACCACCTCCCCGGTGTGCGTCCCCGCGCGGACCAGCCTTCTGACCGGCCGCTTCCCCACCGCGAACCGGGTGCGCCAGAACAGCACCGCCCAGCACGCGCACTACGGGACCGACCTGCTGGACGTGCTGCGCGACGCCGGATACTCCCTGCACTTCAGCGGCAAGCCGCACATGCACCCGGGCCCGGAGGACTTCGACTCCTACGCGGGCCCGTTCTTCCACGACAGCGGACCGCGCCCGGCGGACAAGGCGCCGGCAGGTCAGGACCGGTCCGGGGCCGACACGGAGACCCCCGGCTTCGAGAGCTGGCTGCGAGCGCTCGACCACGGCGTCGCGGACACCCCGACGCCCTTCCCGCTCGCGGACCAGTTCCCCGCGCGCATCGTCGACGGGGCGCTGGACGCCCTCGCGTCCGCACCGGCGGAGCGACCGCGCTTCCTGTGGGTCTCCTTCCCCGAGCCGCACAATCCGTACCAGGTGCCCGAGCCGTACTTCAGCATGTTCGAGGACGAGCTGCCCGAGCGCACCACGGACGCGAGCGTGCTGGAGGGCATGGACTGGCGCTTCCGCTGGCTGCACCGGCTGATGGAGGACAAGCGCCCCGGGTTCGACGCCGAGTGGAGGCGTTATCGCGCGAACTACCTGGGCATGCTGCGGCTGATCGACGACCAGGTCGGACGCCTGCTCGACGCCGTCGCCGCGGAGGGGCGGGAGACGATCGTGGTGGTGCTGTCCGACCACGGCGACTTCACCGGGGAGTACGGACTGCAGCGCAAGGGCGCGGCGATGCCGGATGCGCTGATGCGGATCCCACTGGGCTTTGCCGGTCCCGGGATCGTCCCGCAGGTGCGCGAGGAGCTGGTCTCGATCATCGATGTCCTGCCCACCCTCGCCGAGCGGCTCACCGGCAGCATCCCTGCCGGGGTGCAGGGCCGATCGCTGGATCCGCTGCTGGAGGGAAGGGGTGCCCCCGCCGCGGAGTTCGGCTCCCTTCTGGGCGAGCTCGGCTACGGCGGCGTCTCCTACACGGAGCACGACCGGCCACCCCTGCACTTTCCCTACGACGGCCCCACCTTCGACGAGCTGAACTCGGTGACGCTCGGCGGGGAGATGCGCATGCTCGTGCGCGGCCACCACAAGCTCGTCGTCGACGACCGCGGCCACGACACCCTCCACGACCTCGACGCCGACCCTCTCGAGACCCACGACCTCAGCACCGATCCCGCCCACCAGCAGATCCGTTCCGAGCTGCACCGCGACCTGGTGCGCTGGATGATGCGGGCCGCCGACGACCTGCCGACCGGCGCCTACACGCCCCGCACGCGCCCCCACAACTGGCGCTGGGCCTGAGCGCCCGACGCCCTCACCCACCCGAAGCACCGGAGGTCCTGCCATGACCCGCTTCACCCGACGCTCGCTCCTGGCCGCCGGCGGTGCCGCCGCGGCGCTCCCCCTGGCGGCCTGCGGCCCCGGTGCGAGGGACGCCTCCGCCGATCTGCTCGTCGCCTGGTACGGCGGGCAGCCCGTCCACGACGGGGTCGGAGGAGCTCTCGACGCGTTTCGCGAGGAACACCCCGACGTCCCCGTCACCGAGCAGAAGGCCGCCTTCGAGGACTACTGGGACAAGCTCGCCACGCAGGTCGCCGGTGGACAGGGCCCCGACCTCGTCCGCATGTCGATGACGTGGTTGTCCGAGTACGCCGACCGCGGCGCGCTGCTGGATCTCGGCGACCTCGTGGGCTCTTCGATCGACCTCGCCGATCTCGACGAGGACACCGCTGCCGCCGGCACGACCGCAGAGGGACGGTTCGGCATCGGCCAGTCCTCGATCACCCAGACCACCTTCCGCAATCCGGAGCTGGTCGAGGAGCATGGACTCGAGCTCCCTCCGTCCTGGAGCTGGGACGACTTCACCGAGTTCGCCACCGGCCTCGCCGAGCACGCCGGCCCGGGGACCTATGGCACCACCGACGCCGGCGGTGACTTCCAGCTGTTCGAGGTCTTCGCCCGCCAGCACGGCAGCGAGCTGTTCGACGGACAGTCCCTGGCCGTCGGGACCGACGTGATCGAGGAATGGCTGGGGATGTGGCAGAGTCTGCGGGACGCCGGGGCCGCCCCACCGCCTGAACTCACCGCCGAGGCCACCGGCTTCGAGAACTCCCCGTTCGCCACGTCGGAGGCCGCCGTGACCTTCGGCTGGGTGCAGCAGGTGACCTTCTTCCAGCCGGTGATGCCGGAGCATCCGCTCGAGGTCGCCGACGTCCCGGGGGCGACGGCCGGGGACCGCTCGGGCCAGTTCGTCACCGCGCTCGACTTCTGGTCCGTCCTCTCGACGAGTGCGCGGACCGACGACGCTGCCGCGGTGATCGACTTCCTTCTCCACGACCCCACGGCGATCACGTCGATCGCGCTGAGCCTCGGCGTGCCGCCGTCGGTGAGGGCCAGGGATCTGCTGACGGAGGATGCCGACCCGGCCGCAGCACGAGCAATGGCCTACGTCGAGGAGGTCACCGGGACGACCGGGCCGCCGCCGGACCCGTGGCCGAAGGGGTACGGCGCGCTGCAAGGCACCGAGTTCGGGAGACTCAACGAGGACGTCGCCTTCGGTAAGACCACTCCGTCGGCCGCGGCGGCGTCCTTCGTCGAGACCGCCGCGGGGGCGCTGGGCAGCTGAGCGCCTCCCGGCGACGCCCGGTCGGTCTCGGCGCGCCGTCACCGCGCACGATCGGATCCGGTGTCGGGCGCAGACCCGACCTAAGCTGAGTCGATGACGACGGATCGACGCTCGCCCCGGCCCCGACTGACCGACGTCGCCGCGGTCGCGGGGGTCTCGATGAAGACCGTCTCCAACGTCGTCAACAGCTATGCCCCGGTGGCCGAGGCGACTCGTACCAAGGTGCTCGCCGCGGTCGAGCAGGTCGGCTACCGGCCGAACCTCTCCGCCCGCAACCTCGCACGCGGTCGCGCCGGTGTGATCGTGCTGGGCGTGCCCCGCCTGGACCTGCCGTACTTCGCCTCGCTCGCGGGCAGCGTGGTCGAGGCCGCCGCGGGGCACGGATGGTTCGTGCTGATGCATCAGACCGGAGGTGATCTCGCCGGCGAGCGCCGCGCCCTGCTCGGGGACCATCCGCAGCGCATCGACGGCATGATCCTCAGCTCCCAGTGGCTGGATGCGCAGGAGATCGCTGCACGCCCCGACCCGTCCCCGCTGGTCGTCCTCGGCGATCACCGATTGCCGGGACCAGTCCCCCGCATCGGGATCGACAACCGGGCCGCGGGCCGCGCCGTCGCCGAGCATCTCATCGCCGCCGGCGGGCGACGCATCGCGCTGATCGGCGCCCCCTCGCGCGAGGTGGATCATGGACGTGCCCAGGGACTGATCGACGGTCTCCGCGCGGCCGGACTCCCCGTCCTGCCCGAGCTGATGCGTCCGATCACGGCGAACACGGGCGATGCCGGGGAAGCCGCCACCGCCGCGATGCTCGCCGAGGTCGACGAGCTGCCCGACGCGCTGTTCGCCGTCACCGACTGGGTGGCGATGGGCGCGATCCGCGCTCTGCACGCCCACGGGCTCGAGGTCCCGGCGGACGTCGCGGTGATGGGCTTCGACGACATCCCCTACGCCCGGTCCGTCTCCCCCTCACTGTCCACGATCGCCCCGGACCGTCCGGCCGTCGCACGCCTGGCGGTCGAGGCGCTCGAGGCGCAGGTGACGGGGATGGCGTACGCCTCCGCCGCGACTGACGACAGAGACGCCGGCGGGTCCGACGGCGATCACTTCGCCCCCTTCGAGCTGGTCGCGCGCGAATCCACCCGACGGGAGGCATGACTCCCGCGGCCCGTGCCGACCGGGACCGTCGCCGGAGGCGGGGACGAGCTCGTCCGAGCACCTGCCACCGGCAGCTCGATGTCCGGGACGAGGGCCCCGCGCCGCAGGGCCCGTCGACGACGGCCGATCCGGTCACACCGGGGAAGCCCGGCCCGGCGCGGGGCGTTGCACCGGGCGTGAACACCTCCGCTCCTCGCACCCTCGGGATCCTCGGGGCCGGCAAGGTCGGCACCGTGCTGGCCCGCCTCGCCCTCGCCGCCGGCCACGACGTCCTGATCTCCGGATCCGGCGACCCGGCGAAGATCGAGCTGATCACCGAGATCCTCGCCCCGGGAGCGCAGCCGGTCACCAGTCGCGAGGCCGCAGAGCGCGCCGATCTGGTGATCCTGGCGCTGCCGCTCGGCAAGCACGCCTCGCTCCCCGGCGACGCCCTGGAGGGCAAACTCGTCATCGATGCCATGAACTACTGGTGGGAGACCGACGGCATCCTCGAGGAGTTCTCGCACCCCGCCGCCTCGACCAGCGAGTTCATCCAGGAGCGGCTGCCCGGTGCGACCGTCGTGAAGGCCTTCAACCACATGGGGTACCACGACCTCGAGGAGCTCGCCGGTCGGCCCGCACCCCGCGCGGCGATCGCGATCGCCGGCCCCTACCCCGAGGCACGGATCGTGGCGGAGCTGGTGTCTGAGCTGGGCTTCGACCCGCTGCTGATCGGTTCCCTCGCCGACGGGGTGCGCCTGCAGCCCTTCGCCGAGGCCTTCGGGGCGAACGGTGACGCCGACGCGCTGCGCGAGATCGTCGAGCGCTTCGACTCCACCGAGCGCGGCCGCGAGGTGATGGCCACTGTCGCGGCGGTGACCGCTGTCGGGGCGGAGACCGCAGCCCGGCTCTGAGCTCTCGTCGACGTCGGACTCCCCGGGCAGAGGCCCGAAGGCTGCGCCCGTCACCGCCTCGAGGGCGTTCCTCGGCGCGGTTCCCACACACCGAGGCCCTCGCGCTGCGAGAACCACCACCAGATGCCGACCGAGAGCAGGAGCATCGGCACCGTCGCGAGCAGGAAGCCGGGAACGGTCACCTCGCCCTGCTCGGTGAATCCCGGGATCAGCGGGGCGAGGGCGAACAGGGTCGTGTTGTTCACCGCGTGCAGCAGCACCGGGATCTCGATGCCGCCCGTCTTCCAGGCCAGCAGCCCCATCGTCACGGCGAACAGGGCGATGTCGACCTGGCCGAGCCAGTCGTAGCCGTGCCCCAGCACGAACAGCGGCACCGGCAGCAGGATCCCCACGATCGGCCAGCGCAGCCATGTGCCCAGCACCTGCAGCGGCAGCACCCGGAAGACGTACTCCTCCGCAGCGGACTGCAGCGGGGCCAGGACCAGCGCGAGCCCCCACGCCACGAGCACCGTCGCCTCCAGGGCCGGTACCACGAGGTCGTTCCGGGCCAGGACGAGGTTCACCCCGACGTTGACCAGCAGATAGACCGGGACCACCACGATCGCGGCCCGGCCCAGCAGGCCCCAGCGGAAGCGTCCGATCACGGAGTGGGCGATGCCGACGCGGCCGTAGCCCGCCAGGGTGCCGAGGAGGACCGCCGGCAGCATCAGAGCGAGCATGCCGAGGGAGATGAACTGATCCAACGGGTTGAGCGGATCGGTCATCTCGGCGCTGATCTCCAGACCCGGCCACGCCACGGGGACCACCAGGCTCACCACGAGCAGGACGAGGAACATCACCAGGTAGGCCACCGCGGCCACCACCACGGCCACCAGCGGCCGCCACCAGTACCCGCGATGCGGGATCGCCCGCGGGAGGCGGTGGAAGGCGACGGGGAGCGCGGCGCCCGGCCGACGCGGCGCAGCACTCGCACCGTCGCCCTCCGGGTCGTGTCCGGGCAGCGATCCCGACACGGCCTGCGGGTCTGCCGCATCGGGATGCCGAGGCGCGGGATGAGGAGGCGGGGTGAGGGAGGTGGTTCCTGCTGACATGCCTCGATCCTGGTCGAGGCCCCCTTCATCGCACATCGACCGCACGGCTCTCCTCGGAACCGCCCGACGGCTCGGAGTTCCTCCGATCGGTCATCGGCCGCGCGGCCGATCCGTCGGCCGAGGGATCTTCCTACGCTGTCCTCATGACCGTTCCCGCACCTGCCGCCTCGGCGCCGCCCGGCTCCGCGCCCGCCGCCTCGGCACCGCCGTCCGTGCGCAGCCTGCGGGAGTGGCTGATCGCGCTCGCCCAGTCCCTCGGCGGTTTCGTCCTGGGCCTGCTGATCTTCCTGGTCGTCTTCGGGGCGATGCTGGTGGAGTTCGACGACGAGCCGCCGGGTGCGCTCCTGACCCTGTACGGGCTCGATGCCGCCCTGGGCGTGCTCCTCACCCTCGCGACCGGACCTCTGCGGTTCCTGCGGCCCGGACGGCTGCACAGCATGCTGCACCTGGTGGTGGCCATGGGCGCGGGGCTGAGCACCTTCGCCCTGGTCGCCTCGGCGATCGCCCTGTACCGCCTGGGGCTGCGGCGGCGGCCCGTGCTGGACGCCATCGCCGTGCTGGCGGTCGGCGCCACGTCCGTGGTGACGATGCGGCTGGACTCGACCATCCGCGGCGACGACGTCGGCGTCTTCTTCCTGACCGCGATCGCGGTGATGATGGTCGGAGCTCTGGTCCCGCTGCTGATCGGCCACGTGGTCGGCACCCGCCACGAGCTCGTGGCCACGCTGCGGGATCGGGCCGCCTCCGCGGATCGCGAGCGGGAGACCGCTCAGCGCGAGCGGGAGGCGGCCGAGCGGGAAGCGGCGGCCCTGGTGCGCGAACGGGATGCCGAGACCGCCCGGGTGCGCGCCGAGGAGCGCTCGGCGCTGGCCCGCGACATGCACGACAGCATCTCCCACCACCTCGCAGCCATCGCGATGCACGCCGGTGCCATGTCCTACCGCGAGGACCTCGCGCCGGAGGATCTTCGGCGCTCCGCCGCGACCGTGCGCGAGGCCGCTCAGCAGGCCAACGGCGAGCTGCGCACCGTCCTGATGACCCTGCGCACCACCGACGGCGACGCCCCGCTGGCCACCGCACCCACCCTCGCCGAGGTCATCGAGCGCGCCCGTGCCGACGGCCAGGACGTCGAGCTGACCTGGCGGGGCATGGCACCCCAGGAGCTGACGGATCACGACCGCGGCACCGTGGTGACCCTGGCGCGGATCCTCACCGAGATCACGGCCAATGCCGCCAAGCATGCCCCCGGTGCACCGCTGCGCGTGACGCTCTCCCGCGACGACGTGCGCCTGGTGCTCACCGCCCGCAATCCGCTGTCCGCCACGGCGGCCGGTGCGACAATCTCCACCGGGCACGGGCTGCTCGGCCTGCAGGAGCGGGTGCGGCTGCTGGGCGGGGACGCCCGCTGCGGGGCCGACGGCGAGACGTTCGAGGTGGAAGCATGGATGCCATGGTGAACGAGACGGATCCCGGGCAGCGTCGGGTGAGGGTGCTGCTGGCCGACGACGAGGCTCTGATGCGCGCGGGACTGCGCCTGATGATCGACGGCGCCCACGGCATCGAGGTGATCGGGGAGGCGTCCGACGGGCATGAGGCGCTCGAGCGCACCCGGGAACTCACCCCCGACGTAGTGCTGATGGACATCCGGATGCCGTCCATGACCGGACTCGAGGCACTGCGCACCTTGCGGGACGAGGGTACCGAGGCGCGGGTGGTCATGCTGACCGCCTTCGACACCGACGAGTTCCTGCTGCGAGCGCTGCGCGCCGGGGCGGTCTCGTTCCTGCTGAAGGACTCCCCGCCGGAGGAGGTCGTCGGCGCCGTGCTCGCGGCGGCCGAGGATCGTCCCCGCTTCTCCCCCGAAGTGCTCTCCCGCCTGGTGCGGCTCGCCGCCGACGACGGGACGGCGCCTGCCCCTGCCGGGGCGGATCCGCACGCCACCGGTGCCGAGGCAGGCACCACCGGCGCTGGGACGGACCACGACGGTGCCGGCGGCGCCGAGCAGACCCCGTCGGCCGCACCTGCCCCCGCGGGGATCACCGAGCGGGAGTGGGAGGTGGGCCGCCTGGTGGCTCAGGGACTGGCGAACCCGGAGGTCGGCGCGCAGCTGTTCATGTCCGTCGCGACGGTCAAGACCCACCTGGGCAGGCTCTACCACAAGCTGCAGGTCACCAACCGGGTCCAGCTGGCGATCCGGGTGCTCGAGCTCGGCGGCTGAGGACCCTGCCCATGACACCACCGCCTGCCCGCACCCCGCTCGTGGTGATCGCCGGCCCTCTCGCCGCCGGCAAGAGCGCCGTGTCGCGTCGGCTCGCCGACAGCCTCCGGGCCGAGGGCCATCAGCTCGCTCTGGTCGAGCTCGATCAGATCGCCGACATGGCGCGGCCGACGCTCCCGGACTGGGCTGACGCGCACCGGATCTTCGCCGCGGTCACCGCTCAGTGGCTGGAGGCGGGCCTCGACCTGGTGATCGCCGAGTCGGTCAGCGACCGGGCCGAGCACGACAGGATGCTCCGCAGCGTTCCCGCGGGAACGCCTGCGCTCACCGTCGACCTCACCTGTGAGGTCGAGACGGCTCTCGGGAGGGCCCAGGCTGATTCCACCCGTGGCCTCTCCCGCGACGAAGGCTTCCTGCGCCGGGCCCATGCGCGATGGGCCGAGGAGCTGCCGCAGATCCCCGCCGATCTCCTGCTCGATTCCGGCACCACCTCGATCGACGAGAGCGCGCAGCAGATCCGCACCCTGGTGGAGGGACGGCTCGGGAGGTGATGCCTGGCCGGGTGCTCCCGGCCGCGGTGCCGTCCCGCTCATGCCCGACCCGCACCGCTCCACCGTCCTCGCCGTCCTCGCCGGCCTCGCCGCCGACGCGACCCACCGGGACGCCGAGGCCCTGCTGCGCCGCGCCGGGCGGCTGCGAGGCCGGGTCCGGTCCGACGGCTCAGAAGTGGCTGATCACCGCGGCGGTCGCGGCCAGGAGCCCGATGCCTCCGACCAGGTACACCCAGCGCGGGATCGTCCGGGCCCTGACGGTCACATTGGTCTGGTAGACGCCGCTGAGGGACGCCACGCACAGCAGCGCGGCCACCGCCGCGAGGATCATGGTCAGGGCACTCATCGCGTCGCTCCCCACTCGGGACGTCCGCAGCCATCGCGGGCGCTCTCTTCCCTCACGCGGCTCGTCACCGCACCGAACCTCGGAGTATACCCGTGCGGTTCTGCAGCACCTCGAGGATCATGGTCCCCATGCGCAACGCTGACGAGCTGATCACCGCGGCCGCCCGAGCCGACGTGGACGGGTGGGGCTTCGAGTGGCTCGACCATCGCGCCACCGAGGAGCGTCCGCCGTGGGGATACCTGGGGCTGCTCGCCGACGCGGTCGCCGCGGCGGAGGTGGCGATCGACCTCGACACCGGCGGCGGGGAGGTGCTCGCGCAGTGTCCTCGCCTCGCCGTCGAGCAGCACGTCACGGAGGGGTGGCCCCCGAACGCCGCCCGGGCCCGGGCGCTGCTGGGTCCGCGCGGTGTGCGGGTCCACGAGGTCCCGGCCGGGACGCCGCTGCCCCTGCCCGATGGTGCTGCGGACCTGGTCACCTCACGGCATCCGGTGCGGCCGGACTGGGCGGAGATCGCCCGCGTGCTGGCCTCGGGCGGGCAGTACCTCGCCCAGCACGTCGGGCCGTCCTCGGCCTTCGCGCTGATCGAGCACTTCGTCGGCCCCACCACGCAGCAGCAGCGGCGGGGCCGCCACCCGGACGACGAGGCGGCCGCCGCGGAGGCAGCCGGTCTCGAGATCATCGAGCTGCGCACGGCACGGCTGCGGATGGAGTTCTTCGACATCGGCGCCGTGGTGTGGATCCTGCGCAAGTGCGTGTGGTGGGTGCCGGACTTCGAGGTCCAGCGCTATCGGGAGGAGCTGCTGGCGCTGGACGAGATCATCCGCCGCGACGGGAGCTTCGTCGCCCATTCCACGCGCCACCTGATGCGGGCCCGCCGCCGCTGAGCAGGGCCGGCGGTTGCCTTCGGCATCCTGCCGCCTCCATCCCGCCGTCCCTGTCCCGCGATGGCGCGCCGTGCTTCCCCTGATGGAACGTGCTTCCCCTGATGGAAGCAGGGCGCACGATCGCGTCAGAAGTCCCGAGCGGCGGCAGCTGGGCGCGGACTCGGCGCCCTGTGCCCTCAGCGGCGGGCGGCGGCCGTCGGGGCCACGGTCGACTCCCCCGGCTCGAGCGCGCCGACCACGCGGTGCGGGACGTACGGGGCCTCGAGCGCGGCGATCTCCTCGCCGGTCAGCTCGAGACCGAGGGCACTGAGCGCCGCATCGATGTGGCGCGTCGAGATGGCCCCGACGATCGGGGCGACCACTGGGTCCTTCGCGAGCAGCCAGGCCAGGGCCACCTGTACGCGTTCCACGCCGCGCTGCTCGGCGATGCGGGCGACCTGCTGGACGATCTCCCGGTCGGTGTCCTGCGTGGAGTCGTACTTCGCCGTCGCGGTGCGGTCGGTGCGGGCCCGCTCGGTGTCCGCATCCCAATCGCGGGTCAGGCGGCCGGCGGCAAGCGGGCTGTACGGCGTCGAGGCGACACCGAGCTCGCGCAGCAGCGGCATCATCTCGCGCTCCTCCTCGCGATACAGGAGGTTGTAGTGGTTCTGCATGGAGATGAACCTCGTCCAGCCGTTCACCTCGGCGACATGCTGGGCCTGCAGGAACTGCCACGCGAACATGGCCGAGGCGCCGATGTAGCGGACCTTGCCCGAGCGCACCACATCGTCCAGCGCCCGCATCGTCTCCTCGATCGGGACCGAGTGGTCCCAACGGTGGATGATGTAGAGATCGATGTAGTCGGTGCCCAGGCGACGCAGACTGCCCTCGACCTCCGACAGGATCGCCTTGCGGGACAGACCCTGGCCGTTGGGGCCGTCACGCATGCGGCCGTGCACCTTGGTGGCCAGCACGACCTCCTCGCGCCGGGCATAGTCGACCAGGGCCTTGCCGACGATCTCCTCGCTGCGTCCCAGCGAGTACACGTTCGCGGTGTCGAAGAAGTTGATGCCCGCGTCGAGGGCCTGCTTGATGACAGGCCGGGACGCATCCTCGTCGAGGACCCACGGATGGATCCACCGCTCCCGGTCCCCGAAGCCCATCGTCCCCAGACACAGCCGCGAGACGTCCAGTCCGCTTCTGCCGAGCTTCACAGAGTCCATGGACTTCCTCCTGGCGTCGGGACCCGAGCGGTCATCGCCCGTCCCGGCCATCCTTGCACCGACCGGGCAGGGGAGGGAGACCCTGTCAGGGTGCCTCTCCTCAGGCCGTCCCCGGATCACTCCTTCTGCCGTCGGCCGTGGCAGGCTGGCCACTCCCCCGCTCCCGAGAACGAAAGCGCTCCTGACGATGCCCACGCCCCGCGACCTGCCGTCCGCCCTGAGCCGCGCCCGCATGCTGTGCGCGCTGCTCGCCACGCCGAAGCTCCGCCAGGGGCTGGGGACGATGCTCTCCGGGGCCGGGGCGTCGGAGGACTCGGCGGTGCGCGGGCCGCTCTCGCGCCTGGACTGGATCGACGAGGACGGGGAGGTTGACGCGGCCGCGCTGCGCGAGACCGCCGAGATGCTGGCCCTGCTGCGTTCCGGCGAGGCGATCCTGGAGGTGCCCCAGCTCCCGGAGATTCCGCAGAAGATCGAGGAGAGTCGCGAGGTCTGCGGCCGCATCGCAGAGCTGGTCTTCGATCGAGTCGGACGGGAGCGCACGCTCGGCGAAGCCGAGCTGAATGCGGCGATCGCGATGTTCGCGCAGGATGTCGCGCTGGTGCGACGCGACGCGGTCGATGCCGGGGTGCTCACACGGTCGGCCGACGGAACCGCGTACCGCCTGGCCGAGGCCGCCTGAGGGCACCGGGCCGGGGCTACCGCCGTCGGCCGCCCCGGAAGGCGCGAGCCACCCGGCTGACCAGCAGGACCGCGCCGAAGATGAGGAGCCACGCCCCGTCGAGCCCCATCTGATAGGCGACGACCACGATCACGATGAGGCCGACGAGCGAGCCCAGTACGCCGAGCATCTTCGCCGCGATGCCCGTGCCGGACCCTTCGCCGTCCGATGACTCCTCCTGCCCGGTGACGCTGGAGGTGGAGCCGGCTTCCTGGTCGCCGCCGCGCTCCGCCGCCTCCTCACCGCGGCCGTCCCCGAACTGCGGCCCCCGGTAGCTGGGCGCTTCTGGTCCGGCGTCGCCGCCGGAACGCGGGGCACCGCTGACGTCCGCGCCGCCGCCGAAGTCCGAGTCCGCACGGTATCCGCCGTCGGACGTCCCCTGCGCGGCGGAGTCCTCCGCGGCGAAGCCGGAGGACCAGTTCGTCCCGCGCGGCTCGTCACGGTCCGTGCCGCCCAGCCACGACGGGTCCCCACCCGGGCCGCGGCCGTCCTTCCCCCCCAAGATGCTCATGGATCCAGGATAGATGCGCCGGGTCGCCACGGCCCATCGCCTCACCCGATCCGGCGCCACCGGGTTTCAGGCCACCCGCACAAGCTCCCGGCGGCGCGCGTGGAGCTCCGCACGGGTGCTCCAGCCGGCGAACAACCCCGCGCCGGGCTCGACGTGGCGACCGTCCGCGAGGGAGCCGATCATCTCCCCGTCGTACCCGAGCCGGTGCAGCAGAGCGCCGACGGCCTCGGCCGCGAGCCGGTCGTCCGAAGCCACGGCGATGGCGCGCCGCCCCGGCTCTCCACCGTCCCGCCCCTGGTCCTCGACGTCGTGGTAGCCGATGTGATTGAGCGTCTTGACCACCCGGGACACGCTCAGGTGCGCGGCGACCAGCTCGCTCGTGGACAGGGCGCCGTCCTGGTCTCCCAGGGCGATGCGGGCCTCGGCGACGGCCGCCGCGTCCTCCTCGCCCCACGGGTTGGTGGCGTCGACGACGATCACGCCGCGCAGAGCCTGTGGGTCGAGGCGGAGCGCCACGTGCAGCGGGACCGTGAGCAGGACGATGTCGCAGTACGCCGAGAGATCCTCCAGCGCGACCGGCGCGGCGCCGGGCAGCCTCGCGGCGAGCGCGGGCGCCGGAGCGCGCCCGACGACCCGGACCTCCATCCCGGCGCGGAGCGCGGTGCGGGCGAGCGCGCTGCCGATCCTGCCGGGCCCGAGGACGCCGAGACGCGGTGCCAGTGCGGCGCCGCGCGGGGCGGGCGGTGCTGCAGGGGGCGTCCCTCCGGCGAGCGCCCCTCTCCGGGGGCGTCGGGTCCCGCGCGTCTCGCCGTGGGCGAGGGCCGCCTCCAGCAGGTTCCGCGCAAGGGCGTCGTTGCGCCGGTGGCAGGGGGCATTGGTGCGGGGACGTGCGAAGGCGCCGATCGGCAGCTCGGAGGTCCAGGGGCCGACGGCCCACAGCGTCTCGTGGACCGTGCCGTCCGGGCCGATCACGTGGGATCCGGCGTCGATCTCGAGCTTGCCCGGGGCGGCGGTCGCTTCCCGGCCCACCGCGGCCGCGCCCCCGGAGACGAGGCTTCGCAGCAGGGGGTTGGTGGACTCGGTCAGCGAGGATTCCGGCAGGAAGGCGTCGACCAGTGCGGTCGCCTCGACGCGCACGCCGGCACCTCTCCGCGCGACGAAGCGCCCGGTGACGTCGTCGGCCGTCACCACCGTGCGGGGCCCGAGGAAGGAGACCACCCCGGCGCGCTCGAGGGCCAGCAGCTGGTGCAGGCGATGCGGGGGCGGGCCCGAGTCGACGAAGCTGAACAGCGAGTGCCACCAGCGCGGATGATCACCGCGGGAGCTCTCGCGCAGCCGGGTGGTGGGCAGCTGGTCGACGAGGACCCCGTGCAGGCGCAGCAGCAGCTGGAACAGCGTCCGGGCGGAGGTGACGTCCCCCTGGGTCCGCTCGCGCAGGTCGCTCTCGATGTGGCGCACCACCGCCTCACGCGTCGCCCGCGGCTCGGCGTCGCCCTCGAGCCAGGAGAGGGGATCGTCCAGCCAGGCCAGCGGCTCCTGGTCGGGCGCGGCGACGGGGGCGTCGGGGACCCAGTGGGCGATCTCGGCGGCGATCAGGGGCACGACGTCGGCGCGGAGGTCGAGGCGACCACCTGCGTCCTCGCGCTCCCGCAGGGCCGACGCCGTGACGTGGACGAGCTCTCCCAGAGACGTGCGCTCCCCCTCGTCGCGCACCTTGGAGTGGTAGGGCACGCCGCGGCGGGAGCCGACGTGCAGGTGGGGTTCGCGACCGGAGGGGAGGTAGCGCAGGCGGCCGGGCTCCCCGGGCAGCGGATCGGGCTCGAAGCTGCCCCCGCGGCCCTCGGTGAGCAGGGCCATGAGGTCGATGAAGCCCAGGCCCATGCCGCGCACGATGGTCTCCTGACCCGCGGCGAGCTGGTCGAGGTGGGCGTCGCCGGCCTGTGAGGGCGGCAGGTAGGTGCCGCCGTGGCGGCGGGCGAAGGCCGCCAGCTCGTAGCGGGCGGGCGAGGGACGGGCGTCTGTGTGCCCGGCGGCCAGGACCAGCAGATCTGCCGACAGCGGCGCACGGTCCTCGAGCTCGACGCTCCACCGTGCGGAGCTCTCGTCGTCGCCGGCGGTGGCGGTGGTGCGGTGCACGGCGGTGGCGGTGGTGCGGTGCACGGTGACGGTGACCGTCGCGGGCAGGGCGGCGAGCACCTGACCGAGGAACCATTCGAGGTAGAGGGCCTGGACCCGGCGGCCCGCGAAGCTGGTGGGCTCGATCGCCTCGATCTCCGCCAAGCGGGTGCTGCCGGAGGTGGGGGCGGCCAGGGTGCCCTGGCGGATCCCGGCGGCCCACTCGGCGAGCGAAGGGCCGGCGACGACGGGGCCGTCGATCTCCACGGTGTCGTCGGTGAAGATCGAGACGTCGGCGGCGCGCGAGTTCATCAGCAGCAGGGGGCTCTCGACGGCGCGCCAGATCCTCCCGGCACCGGGCATGTGCGGATCGACGATGTCCACGTGCAGCGGGGAGTCCTCGAGGCGGGCGGCCTGCTCGGGCAGGGCGGCGCTGGCGGCGAGACGTTCGAGCACGCCGATCGCCCGCGGCCCTCCCCCGACGACGACCACACGGGTGCCTGCGGTCCTGACCGGGACATTCATCCGGCGGATCCCTTCTGACGAGGTTCTATGTCGCACTGTGTCCACTCATAGCAGTCACCTTGCATCGACATTAGGTTCGCTTATACCGTCGGGCAGTGCAAGCCATGACCGCCCACGCGTTCATGCACCGTCACGGAAGGCATCGCCCATGACCCCCTCTGCCGTCTCCGCCGAGACCGCACGCCACGCGTCCCCGGCCGCTCCGGCCGCCGAGCACGCCCCGGCGACGGGAGCCACCGCGATGCCCTGCCCTCCCGCGAGGGTCGAGCGGGAGGACCTCTCCCAGCTGCGAGTGGTGCCGGCCCGGCACCCCGGTCGTGTCGTGCTCGCCGTCGTCGTCGGCCTGCTGGTCGCCGCGGTCGCCTACTCCTTCGTGACCAACCCGCGCTGGGAGTGGGGCGTGGTGGCCCGGTGGTTCCTCGCCGAGTCGATCCTGCGCGGTCTGCTGGAGACGCTGAAGCTCACGGCGCTCTCGGGCGTGCTCGGCTTCTCCCTGGGCCTCGTCCTCGCCCTCATGCGCCTGTCCCCGTCCGGACTGATCTCCGGGGTGAGCTGGACGTTCTCCTGGATCTTCCGGTCGACTCCGCTGCTGGTGCAGCTGCTGCTGTGGTACAACCTCGGCTACCTCTACGAGCGCGTCACGCTCGGCATCCCCCTGACGGACGTGACCCTGCTCGACGCCCGCACCAGCACCCTGATGACCCCGATGCTGGCGGCGATCCTGGGCCTGGGACTGCACCAGGCGGCCTACGCGGCGGAGCTGATCCGCGGCGGGATCCTGTCGGTGGACCAGGGGCAGCTGGAGGCTGCCAGCGCCCTGGGCATTCCGGCCCGCGACCGCTCCCTGCGCATCGTGATGCCGCAGGCGATGCGAGCGATCCTGCCCACCGCGTTCAACGAGATCATCGGCCTGGTCAAGGGCACCTCGATCGTGTACGTCCTCGCGCACGCCGAACTGTTCTTCACCGTCCAGCTGATCTACGGCCGCACCCAGCAGGTGCTGCCGATGCTGCTGGTCGCGACCGTCTGGTACGTCGTGATCACCTCACTGCTCTCGATCGGGCAGTACTACATCGAGCGCCACTACGCCAAGGGCGCCGTGCGCACGCTGCCGCCGACGCCGCTGCAGAGCCTGCGCACCCGCCTGACCCGTCACCGCTCCGCCCCGAAGGGAGCTCTCGCATGACTCTCCTGGACACCCTGCGTCGCACCGCCGGTCGTGGCGATCCCGCGGCGCCCGCGAGACGCAGCGGGCCCACGGCCGCCGGGACCCCCGATGTGCCCGGTGGGCCGAGCGCTGCCGGGCCCTCGGAGAACCTCGGACCGGCGACGCACACGCAGCCACCTCGCGGCGGGCTCGTCGAGATCCGCGACGTGCACAAGTCGTTCGGCGATCTCGAGGTGCTGCGCGGGATCGACCTGACCCTCCGCCCCGGCTCGGTCACCGCGATCCTGGGTCCCTCCGGATCCGGGAAGTCGACGCTGCTGCGCACGATCAACCATCTCGAACCCGTCGGCCGAGGGCTGATCAGCGTGGACGGCGAGGTGATCGGGTACCGCCGCGACGGGGACCTGCTGCACGAGCTGCCCGAGCGCGAGGTGCTGCATCAGCGCACCACGATCGGCATGGTGTTCCAGGCCTTCAACCTGTTCGGGCACATGACGGCGCTGCAGAACGTCGCCGAGGCCCCGCGCCGCGCGCTGGGCACGCCCCGCCACCGGGCCGAGGCCCGCGGCCGCGAGCTGCTGGAGCTGGTGGGGCTGACGGAGAAGGCGGAGGCCTATCCCCGCCAGCTCTCCGGCGGCCAGCAGCAGCGGGTGGCGATCGCCCGGGCGCTGGCGCTGGACCCGAAGGTGCTGTTGTTCGACGAGCCCACCAGCGCCCTGGACCCCGAGCTGGTCGAGGAGGTGCTCGCGGTGATCCGTGCGCTCGCCCGAGCCGGCACGACGCTGGTGATCGTCACCCACGAGGTCTCCTTCGCCCGCGACGTCGCCGACACGGTCGTGTTCATGGACCACGGCGTGGTCGTCGAACAGGGACCGCCCGCGCAGGTCATCGACCATCCCGCCCACGAGCGCACCCGCGCCTTCCTCCAGCGCGTGCGACCCGGCTCGGTCCCGTCGGCCGACGACACCCCGGCCGATGCTCCCGAGAGCCCGCCCGAGACCGGAGGCCGCGCCCCCGGCCCATCGCCGACCCGCGCCCCGCACCCCCGCGACATCACCCCCATCCACCCTCTGAACGAAGAGCTCCGATGACCTCACGCCTCCTGTCCCGCCGCACCCTGACGGCCTCCGGCCTGCTGCTGCCCGCCTCCCTGCTCGCCGCCTGCTCCGACCCGGTCCCCGCGGCCTCCGCGGACGGATCCGGGGCCTCCGACGGCGGGGGCGATGACGGTCCCGCCCTGGACACCTCCGGCGATCAGGAGCTCATCCGCGCGGAGAAGAACGAGGAGGTCGCCGCCCTGCTGCCGGCCGAGATCGCCGAGTCCGGTGTGCTGCGGGTGGGCATCAACGGCACCAGTTCAGCGCCGCTGTCGTTCCTGGCGGACGACAACGAGACCTACATCGGCTCCGAGATCGACATCGCCCGGATCGTGGCCGACACCCTCGGCCTCGAGTTCCAGCTCAAGCTGACCACCTGGGAGAACTGGCCGATGAAGCTCGAAGCCGGGGACTTCGACGTGGTCCACGCCAATATCGGCATCAACGCTCAGCGCCTGAAGAAGTTCGACTTCGCCTCCTATCGCGCCGCGTACATGGCGTTCCTGGCGCAGGCGGACGCCGACTTCTACCTGGAGGACGCCGACTCGCTCAGCGGCCGGATCATCGCCGTCGGCAACGCGACCAATCAGGAACAGATCCTCATCGACTGGAACGCCGAGCTGGAGGCCGCCGGCAAGGAGCCGGCCCAGCTGAAGAACTACTCCACCAACGCCGACACGCTGCTGGCTCTCGGGGCCGGTCGGGTGGACGGCTACCTCTCCCCCTTCCCCTCGCTGTCGTTCATCACCGCACGCCGAGACGACGTCGAGGTGCAGGGCAAGATCAACGCCGGCTGGCCCGACGAGACGCTGGTCGCCGCCACCTTCCCCGCCGGCAGCGGCCTCGTCGGCCCCTACGCCGCGGCGCTGAACGCCCTGATCGACAACGGCGTCTACGGCCAGGTCCTCGAGCGCTGGAACCTGACCGAGGAAGCCCTCCCCGCATCCCGCGCCCACACCCAGGAGAATCCGTGAGCACCACGACATCCCACTCCGCCGCGTCGACCCCGCCGGTGCTCGCGGTCGACCTGGTCACTGACCCCGCCCTGCTGGCCGGCCTCGCCGATCTCGCCCAGGGGCTCGAAGCCGCCGGCATCGGCGCCCTGACCCTCAGCGACGGCGGGCTGCACCCGATCCACGTCGCCTCCCACCTGGCGCCGGTGACCGACGACATCGCTCTGCTGCCCCGCACCGACGCCGTCTACGTCGAACCGTTCCACCTGGCCACGCAGCTGATGAGCCTCGACCACCTCTCCCACGGCCGCGCCGGGTGGCTGCTGACGGCCGAGACCGACCCCGCCGTGGCGGCGGCCGTCGGGCGCTCCGTGCTGGGGCTCGACGCCACGTCCCGCGAGGCGGCCGACGTGCTCGAGGCCTCCCGCCTGCTCTGGGACTCCTGGGCGCCCGATGCGGTGGTGCGCGACGTCGAGCGCGGCGTGTACGTCGACGCCGCCCGCCTGCAGTACGCCGACTTCTCCGGCGAGACCTTCGCGGTGCGGGGACCGGCGATCACCCCGCGCTCCCCGCAGGGCCTGCTCCCGGTGCTGGTGGCGGACACCGACCGGGCAGCGGCCGGCGAGCGCGCCGCGACCGAACTGACCGACGGGCGCGCCCTGGACCTCGACATCTCCGGCGGCGCGCGCCCCGAACAGCTCGCCGCACGGATCTGCGAGGCCACCGGTGAGGCGGGCGTCGTCGGCGCGGGCCGGGCCGTGCGCCTCGTGCGGCTGGTGGGACTGGATCTCGAGACCGACCCGCTGGGCACGGTCACCGAGCTCGCCGCCGGCCTGCGCGCCCAGGGCCTGATCGCCCGCGCCCCGCAGCCCGGGACGAGCCTGCGCGAGCAGCTCGGCCTGAAGCCCGCCCTCTTCGACCTCGACCCGGCGCGCCGCTCCGATCGCGCGCGCCAGAGCAGCAAGGACCCCGCATGAGCACCACCTCGACCGTCGCCCTCCCCGACGCCGCGCTCTCCGCCGAGGCGGCCGCGCTGGTGACCGGGCCCGCCGCACACCCGATCCACCCCGACCACACCCCCACCGGGCAGCTCGCCTTCGGCGCCTTCTTCCAGGGCGTGAACTCCTCGACCATCTGGCGCCTGCCCGACAGCGGCGATCAGGTGGCCTGGGAGTCCTTCGACTCGCTGGTCCGCACCGCCGAGCGCGGGAAGTTCGCGGCCTTCTTCCTGGGTGAGGGTCTGCGGCTGCGCGAGCACCGCGGGGTGCCCTTCGAGCTCGACGTGGCCGGACGCCCCGATGCCCAGAGCCTGCTCGCGGCGCTGGCCGCGGTCACCTCGACCATCGGGCTGGTGGCCACGCAGAACACCACCTACAACGACCCGGTGGATCTCGCCCGCCGCCTGCAGACCCTGGACCTGCTCTCCGCGGGCCGCGCCGGCTGGAACATCGTGACCACCGACAACGCCTGGACCGGGGAGAACTTCCGCCGCGGCGGCTACCTCGACCACGCCGACCGGTACGTCCACGCCGAGGCCTTCGTGCGCGTGGCCGAGCAGTACTGGCGCGGCGAGAGAATCGACCACGACGGCGCCCACTACTCGGTGCGGGCCCAGGGCGATCTGCCCTGCTCGGCGCAGGGCCGGCCGGTGCTGTTCCAGGCCGGGGCCTCCCCCGCCGGGCAGGACTTCGCCGCCCGCACGGCCGACGTCATCTTCTCCCCGCACGGCACCCTCGCAGCGGCGGTCGAGTTCCGTCGCAGCGTGACCGAGCGCGTCCTCGCCGCGGGCCGCGATCCGGCCGACGTGAAGATCCTGCCGGGCGCCGAGATCATCCTCGCCCCCACCGAGGCGGAGGCCGAGGAGAAGGTGCGCTGGGTGCGGGACCTGCAGGTCGGCCCCGAACAGGCGATCGCCCTGCTCGAGCAGTACTGGGGCCGGGACCTCTCCGGCTTCGATCCCCACGGGCCGCTGCCGGACGTGGCCCCGGAGGTCTCCGAATCCGGGGTGACCCGCGGGGCCGGGTTCCAGTTCGCCGACGCCGAGGAGCTCACCCGCGCCTGGCGGGAGGAGGCCGCCGAGAAGGGACAGTCCATCCTGGAGTTCGCCCGGGTCAAGGCGGGGGCGCGCCGGGGCACCTTCACCGGCAGCTACGACACGGTCGCCGACCGCCTCGTGGAGTTCGCGCGGCTGGGAGCGATCGACGGGCTGAACATCACCCCGTGGCTGATCCCCTCGGGGCTCGACGACATCGTCGACCACCTGGTCCCCCGCCTGCAGGAACGCGGCGTCTACCCCGCCGACTACGCGGGCTCGACCCTGCGGGAGAACCTGGGGCTGGATCCGGCCTGAGCGCGAGGCCACTGAGCACGGTGCGCTAACCCATAAGCAGGGCTTGCCACTGGCGTCTAGAATGGACCGCATGGATCCTCGTCGACTTCTCATCTTCCGCACCGTGGTGCGCAACGGCTCGATCGGTGCCGGCGCCCGCGAGCTGGGATGGACCCAGCCCGCGGTGTCCCAGCACCTCGCCGCCCTGGAGAAGGAGGTCGGCACCCAGCTGCTGCTGCGCTCCTCCTCCGGGATCACCCCCACCGAGGCCGGCGGTCGGCTGGCCGCACATGCCGAGGCGATCGCGGCCCAGATGCACGCCGCCGAGGAGGAGCTGGCGGATCTCACGGCGCTGCGCCGCGGCACCGTGAAGTTCGGGACGTTCCCCTCGGCCGCCGCGGTGCTGCTGCCGCCGGTGCTCGCGCGGCTGAGCGATACCGCTCCCGACCTCGAGGTCACCTTCGACGAGCTCGAGCCGCCGGACGCGGTCCCGGCGGTGCGCGAGGGGGACCTCGATCTCGCTCTGGTGTTCCGCTACCCCTGCAGCGACATCGGCGACGAAGGCACCCTGGAGTGGACGCCGCTGATGGAGGACCGGGTGATGGCGGTGCTGCCGCGCGATCATCCGCGGGCCGATGATCCGTCCCTGACCCTCGGCGACCTCGCGGAGGAATCATGGATCGCAGGCTGCGAGCGCTGCCGGGCGAACCTGCTCAGCAGTGCCCGTCGGGCGGGCTTCGTGCCGAAGGTGCGCCACTCGACCGACGACTCGATCGTGGTCCAGCGGCTGATCCTGCACGGCGGCGGCGTCGCCCTGATGCCGGAGACGACGCTCGAGGCCGCGCCACTCGCTGATGTGGTGGTCCGCGAGCTGCCGGACCTCGACAACCGCATGATCGGGCTGCTCAACCGGCGCGGTGCCCAGTCGATCCCGGCGGTCGCCGCCCTGCGCGACGCCCTGGTGGCCGAGACGAACACCCGCCTCACCACCGCCGCGATGATCTGAGAGCGCTCAGTCGACCCTCGTATCCTGACATCATGACCAGCCCTGACACCCCCGGATCGCCCGGCGCGCGTCGCGGCGGGGTGCCCTTGCGGGCGTGGACGCGCTCGGTCCTGCTGCTGCTCGGCGGCGTGCTCGCCACGGTGCTGCTGGTGCTCGCCGATCAGCTGATCGCCGCGATCGCCGTAGCCGTGTTCTCGCTGTTCATGGCCTACTGGACCAGCCCGCTGCGCAGCGGACCGCACGTCCCGCTCGAGACCGCCCTCGCGCGGCGCGCCGATGACGTGGCGATCATCCTGTGGGCACCGGGCAATCCGCTCTCCGCGCGGCTGCAGACCGCGATCCGCGGCGAGCGCGACGACGTGGTCTGGGTGAACGTGTACCAGGACCCACGGGCCCAGCAACTGCTCACCGAGCACGGCGGCGCGGCGGCCGTGCCGCTGGTGATCGTCGGCGACCAGGTGACGGCCGCGGCGACCGTCGCCCAGATGCTGGAGATGCAGGAGGCCGGGCGCCGACGCGCCGCCGGCGACGGCTGAGCTCCGGGCCACCTGGCCACCGGCCCCGGGGCTCAGGCCACGGACCTCACGCGCCGGGGACCTCACCGATCACGACGGTCCACTCCCGCGCCACGCGGTCGATGATGACGCCTTCGCGCTTGAAGGGGTCGCCGTCGAGCTTGGCCAGGGCGTCCTCCTCGGACTCGGCCGTCACGATCAGCAGGCCGCCGGGGCCGCCGCCGAGCGGACCGGACAGCAGCAGAGTCCCCTCGCGGTGCAGCTCATCGAGGTGCTCACGATGCTCCGGGCGGTAGATCGCGACCCGGTCGGCATCGTCGGTGTAGGTGTACTGGACGGCGAAGAGGGCCACGGTCGCTCCTGGATGCTCGAGAGATGACGGGGCCGGGCGGCACAGGCAGACGCGGCCCGACCGCTCGGCAGAACCATCCCCATCGTGCCGCATGCCGGCGGTGATCCGGCGAGTGGTCCAGAAGCGTCGACGCGCAACTGTTCCATTATTCCGGACTTCCGGATATATTGATTCCGTGACGACGCCTCAGGACTCCTCCGCCGCCGAGCTGCTCGCTCGGGTCAGCGCGCTCGAGGCGCGTGTCGCCGCGATGGAGGCGGGCTCCGACAGGGGACGCACCATGGACGCCGCCTCCGACGTCTCCGCCCCGACCGCGACGTCCGGCACGCCTGCCACGCCGCCCGCCTCCGCCGGGCAAGCGCCTGCGGCCGAGGCGGAGGACCCGTTCTGGGCGCTGACCTCTCTGAAGGAACACGCCCCCGCCCCCGGCGCGGTGGTCTTCGCCGGGGCGGTCGACGTCGGTGCGGGGCATCTCGAGTACCAGTGGGGCCGCCCCACCGAGCACCTGCTGGCCGTGGACTGGGCTGAGCATGCCGAATCGGTCGCGGCGCTCGGGCACCCGCTGCGCCTGGCGATGCTGCGCCGCCTGCTCGACGGGGAGCACGCCGTCGCCCAGCTCGTCGACGAGCTCGAGCTGGGCTCGACCGGCGTCGCCTACCACCACCTCTCCGCACTGCAGGGCGGCGGCTGGGTGACCTCTCCGCGCCGCGGCAGCTGGGCCCTCGCCGCATCGCGCGTGGTCCCCCTGCTCGCCATCGTCACCGCTGCCGAGAAGGGCTGAGCATGCCCGACGTCCCGCTGGAGCGCCGACCCGAGCGGCCACCCACACCTGATCCACCGGATCCCACGTCCGGCCCCTCCAAGCCCACGTCCGGCCCCTCGGTGCCCACGTCCGGCCCCTCGCCCGACCCCGCCCCTCGATCGACGCCCGATCCCTCGCGCCGCGCCGTTCTCGCCGGAGCCGCGGGGGCAGCAGCGGTCCTCGTGGTCACCGGGGTCGCGGCGGGCCCCCGCCCGGCCCGTCTGGGCCCCGTGCACGGCGACGCAGAGCTCGCTGCCGCCCTCCGCCCGCACCTGGATGGGCACCACCGGGTCGCAGCCGCGGTCCTGGACCGGGACCAGCAGCGCTTCGCCGGGTTCGGGGCCGACGAGACCACCGAATTCGAGATCGGGTCGGTGACCAAGACCTTCACCGGCGCCCTGCTGATGGACGCCGTCACGCGCGGCGAGGTCTCCCTGGATACGACGGTCGCCGAGATGCTCGGCGACCGCGCCGCCGGCGCCGAGGTGGCCGACGTGACGCTCGCCGAGCTCGCCTCCCATTCCTCCGGGCTCCCCCGCCTCCCGCTGACGACGCTGCTGACGAGCCTGCCGATGATCGCGCTGCGCAAGGACTCCTATCTGGGCAGTTCCGTCGACGACGTGATCGATGCGGCGCTGAGCGCCTCCCTGTCCGATCGCGGGGAGTACGGCTACTCGAATCTGGGCGTCGCCTTCCTCGGTCAGCTGCTGGCGGTCCGAGCCGGCTCCACGTGGCAGCAGCTGCTCACCTCCCGGCTGCTCGACCCGCTCGGCATGTCCGGGACACGCGCCCCGTTCGACCTCGAGGACGTCGGCGCCGATGCCCCGCGCGGCCGCATCCGCTCGGGCCTGTCCGCCGGAGCCTGGACCATGCACGGCTACGGCCCGGCCGGTGGGATCCGCTCCACCGGGCACGACATGGCGCTCTACCTGGCGTCGATGCAGGACGGATCGAACCCCGGCGCCGCCGGCCTGGAGCCGCGCGTGGACCGCGGCGAGGGCCGTTCGGTCGGGATCGTCTGGGGCATCCGGCGCACCGACAGCGGCGAGGAACTCATCCAGCACAACGGCATGACCGGCGGGTTCGCCGCATTCTGCGGATTCAACCAGGACTCCGGTCGCGGCGTCGTCCTGATGACCGCCTCGGCCCACTCGCCCGACGACCTCGGAGTCGGCATCATCGACGGGAGCATCGACCTATGACGCTGCTGCTGACGGTGATCGCCCCGCTGTTCCTCCTGGCGACCCTCCTCCCTGCTGCCATCGCCCAGCTGAGGCATTGGACGGGTCCGCGCCGTGTGCTGATCGAGGCATGCGGGGCCGGGATCGTGCTGATCGCCGGGTCGCTGGTCCTCCCGATGGCGGGGTGGACGGCGATCGCCTGGTGGGCGGTCCTGGCCCTGTGTGCGGCGGCAGCAGGGGTGGCGACCTGGCGCGCGTCGACCCGACCCGCCCCGCGCCGCGAGGACCTCGCCGGGCGCGCCGCGGTGAACGCCCACCCGGTCGGCGCCCGGGCCCTGCTCGGCAATACGGCGATCTGGATGCTCGCCGCCGTGGTGGTCCTCGTCGGCGGGTGAGAGGACGGCGGCCGCGGCGGCACGAGGCCCCGCGCGGTGGCGCGATGCCCCGCGCGGTGGTGCGAGGCCGCGGCCCGGGCGGATGGCGAGCCGCCGTCGGTCAGCGACGGATCGGCAGCCAGTCCAGGACGTCCTGGATGCCCTGGTCCCAGAAATCCCAGGTGTGGTCGCCGGGGCGCAGACGCGCGGTGAGGTCGACGCTGCGGTGCTCGGCGGTGTCGATGAAGCGGTGGTTCTGCTCGACCAGGGCGTCCTCGGTCCCGCAGTCCAGGAACAGGGCGGGCAGCGAGAGCGGATCCACGGCGCCGAGCCGGCCCAGGAGGTCGTCGGCGGTGCCCGCGATGCCACGTCCGCCCCAGATGCGCTCGGCGAGGTGGCCGGTGTGGTGCTCGAGCCCGAGCGTGGCCGGATCCAGCGCACCGGAGAGGCTGGCCGCAGCGGCGAAGCGCTCCGGATGGTTCAGCGCCAGCTTGAACGCACCGAAGCCGCCCATCGAGAGCCCGGCGACGAACGTGTCCTCCCGGGCGGTGGAGACGCGGACAGTGCGCGCGACCAGCCGCGGCAGCTCCTCGGCGACGAAGGTCCAGTACTTCTCGCCCACCGCCTCGTCGGCATAGAAGGAGCGGCGCACCTCGGGCATCACCACGGCGATGCCCTTCTCGCTGGCATAGCGCTCGATCGAGGTGCGGCGCTCCCAGATCGTGCAGTCGTCGCTGAGCCCGTGCAGCAGGTAGAGGACCGGCACGCCCGGGGCCGCGGCGCTGTGCCCGTCGGCCGCACCATCCCCCTCGGCCCTCGCAGCCCCGTCGGCCCCCTCCATGCCGATCCCGGAGGCGGCCTGCGGCATCAGGACCACCATCGAGGTGCCCATTCCGAGGGACTCGGAGAAGAAGTCGGTGCGCATGCGGATCATCGGGGGAGCTCTCCATCAGGGGTCGGCGTCGGGCGGGGCGTCGGTCGTGCAGCTGATCCCCGGTGTGCGAGGGGCCAACCCCATTGAACACCGCACGCCTACGATGGCGACATGAACACCACG
This sequence comes from Brachybacterium sp. P6-10-X1, assembly GCF_001969445.1. Taxonomy (NCBI): domain Bacteria; kingdom Bacillati; phylum Actinomycetota; class Actinomycetes; order Micrococcales; family Dermabacteraceae; genus Brachybacterium; species Brachybacterium sp. P6-10-X1. The sequence goes on along the minus strand of NZ_CP017297.1, from coordinate 3,257,045 downwards.
GCGCCGTCCTCCCCGTCCTGGATCCAGGACGCGATCTGCTGGCAGGTCTATCCCCTGGGCTTCTGCGGGGCACCCCCGCATCGCGAGGACCTCGAGGGCGAGGGGTACGGCGGGGCCGCGGGCGAGAACGTCGTCCACCGGCTGCCGCGGCTGCTGGGCTGGCTCGACCATCTCGTCGGCCTCGGCGCGAACGTGCTGCTGCTGAACCCGATCTTCGACTCCGTCTCCCACGGCTACGACACCCTCGACCATCGCCGGATCGACCCGCGGCTGGGGAAGGACGAGGACCTCGACGCCCTGGTCGCCGCGTGCCACGAGCGGGGCGTGCGCGTCGTGCTCGACGGCGTCTTCAACCATGTCTCGGATCGGCATCCGGTGGCGCGCCGCGCGATCTCCGTCGGCCCGAAGGCTCCCGAGGGCGCGCACATCCGCTGGGCCGGCGAGCAGCCCTACGGCTTCGAGGGCAATGCCGACCTGGTCGAGCTGGAGCTGGAGGATTCCGTGGTCCAGGACGCGGTCGTGGACGTCATGACGAGGTGGTTGGACCGCGGGATCGACGGCTGGCGGTTGGATGCGATGTACTCCGCGGGGGCCGCCGCCTGGGCGCCGATCCTCGAGCGGGTCCGCGCCGCGCACCCCGGGGCATGGCTGCTCGGGGAGGTCATCCACGGCGAGTACCCGGAGTTCGCGGACGCCTCGGGCGCGGATTCGATCACCCAGTACGAGCTGTGGAAGGCGATCTGGTCCGCGCTGCATGATCAGAACCTGTTCGAGCTGGCCCATGCCCTGGGTCGCCACCAGGAGTTCCTCGAGGCCGACGGCGGCGCCCACCCGCTGACGTTCGTCGGCAACCACGACACCACCCGCATCGCCTCCCAGCTTGAGGACGGCCGTGACCTGGCCGCCGCGTACGCCCTGCTCGCGCTGCTGCCGGGCGTCCCCGCGGTCTATGCGGGCGACGAGTTCGGCGCGATCGGGGTGAAGGAGGAGCGCGCCGGCGGCGACCACGCGGTGCGGCCCGCCTTCCCGGACGATCCGGCCGACGCCGCCGACGGGACCCATCTCGCGGTGCTGCACCCCGCAGCCGCCCCGCGGATCCTCGAGGTGCATCAGCGCCTGTTCTCCCTGCGCCGCCGCGAGGCCTGGCTGGCCGGGGCGAACGTCGCGGTGCGCGAGGAGACCCTCGAGAACACCTACGCCGAGATCGTGCTGACCCCCCGCTCGGCCGACGGGGACGCCGCGCCTCTGACCCTGGTGCTGAACCTCGGCGAGGAGGACCGACCCGCCCCCGGCCAGGTGCTCGAGACGGTCAGCGGCGCCGACATGCTCGACGGCGTCGGCCGGGCCGCGGACGGCATGGTGCCCGCCCATGGGATCGCCGTGGGGCGGTGAGGGGCGCCCGCTGAGGAGATCCACACGGCGCGGAGAGAGCGTCGATGGGCGCCGCGGACGCCGCTGACGCAAATCAGCCGAGAGCGTAGCGAAACTGTAGAGGCATCCAGATCCGTCTTTATGTCCTTCCTACCAGGCGAAATGCAACCCCATACGCAAATGTCGCCGGGTCGGTCTACAATTCCCGCATGAACGGTGCCGATGGGCTGCGAGTCCCGAGCTTCCTCTTCGACTCACCCCTCGCCTCGAAAGCCGTCGCCCTGTAACGACTTCGCGGCGGCCTCCCTCGGACGACCGAGCATCTCCCCGGCTGTTCTCCTACGCGATGATCCGCACCAACGGCTTCGCTCCTCACGTCGAGTACCAGACGGTCAACCCCACGACGGCCTTCGGAGCTGATCGCGGACAGTACTGCGAACGCCTCTCCGCAGCCGACACTCTCGACAACGATGCCCTCGTCGAATGGGCGGACTTCGTCCTCGACGGGCTGCTCCGCGATCTCGAGGCGCTGCACCACCTGGCTCAAGGGGGCGCCTTGAGCCGCCTGGTCACCTCGTCGATCGACCGAGCACTGCGTGCGGCCCAACTCACTGGGCCCGAGGCTTCCGCCTTGACCGCCGTCGCATCCGGGACGCCTTTTCGGTCGCGAGATCTCACCACGGCTCTCGGACCGGACGCTTCTGCCCGTTCGCGACTCATCCGCGCTCTGCTCGAGCGCCACTCCTCAGAGAACACACACGGGCCCGGCGTAGGCTTCGGGGCCATGAGCACCGCGATCAAACCCGCCGAGTCCGTGAACACCGCCTCCGTCGTCACCGCGGGGCTGATCGGCGGCTGGCTGACCGCCCGCGAGACCGGCATCCGCCCGCTCGGCGGCGTCGTCCTGGCCGCCGCCGGGATCTACGCCGGCCGCACCTGGCTGGCGCGCCGCGGACCCGCCACCACCGCCGTGCTCGGCGCGACCTACGTGGTCGGCTTCGGCCTCTCCCACCCGCTCGCGAAAAAGATCGGCTCCTGGCCGGCGGTGCTCACCGTGACCGCCGCGACCGCCGGCGCCGCGGCGCTGCTGTCCGACGCCGCCTACGGCGAGTGGACCCCCGCCGAGCCCGACGCCTGAGCCGGCGCGCGGCAGCCGCGGCGAGGACCCGCGCCCCTCCTGCCGCCAGGATCCGCCCGTCGCACGAGGCACGCCGGCGACCGCTGTCGACGAGGTCATCGGTCGTCGGCATCGTGATGCATCGACGACGCGGCGCTGAAGCGCTATCCATCGTGGGAATAGTTGACTAGGCTAAGACACCGTTCCCGACCGCCGGGACAGCGCATATCCACTGAGGTCCCCTTTCCCCATGCTCGGCACCATGAGTCGCCTCTGGCAGACGGTCCGCCCCATCCGATTCCGCCTCTATCTGGGCCTGTTCAGCGCCCTCGCCGCCTCCCTCGTGGCGCTGATGATCCCCCAGGTCCTCGAATTCATCGTCAACCGCCTCGAGACCGACGCCGTGGCCTCGACCATCTGGACCGGGGGCGCGATCGTGCTGGCCCTCGGCCTGGTCGAAGCGACGCTGATCTGGATGCGGCGCACCTTCGCCGTGGCCCCCTCGACCACGGTCGAGAAGCAGATCCGCGTGAACTTCTACGAGAAGCTCCAGCACATGCCCGTGTCCTTCCACGACGGATGGAGCTCCGGCCAGCTGCTCTCACGCATGCTCAGCGACATCAATCAGATCCGTCGCTGGATCGCCTTCGGGATGATCATGGTCGTGACCAGCTCGGTGACGATCGTGGTGGGGATGGCGCTGCTGTGGCGCTCCTCCGGCATCCTCGCGATCATCTTCTTCCTGGCCGCGGTGCCGGTCTCGGTGATCGCCTACCGCTTCAACCGCAGCTTCTCCGTGCTCTCGCGCCGCGCCCAGGACCAGAACGGCGACCTGGCCACCACCATCGAGCAGTCGGTGCAGGGCATCCGCGTGCTGAAGGCCTTCGGGCGCGGCCCCACCGCGCTCGAGGACTTCACGGATCAGGCCGACGAGCTGCGCCGCACGGAGGTGCGCAAGGCCACCGCGATCGCGCGCTTCGACATGTCGATGTTCATGCTCCCCGAGCTCGCGCTCGGCATCGCGCTGCTGGCGGGGCTGTACCTGACCGCGAACGACGCGATCACCACCGGCCAGCTGGCCTCGTACTTCGCCACCGCCACCTTGGTGGTGGGCCCGGTGCGGCAGCTCGGCATGCTGCTGGGCCAGGCCGTCAACGCGACCACGGCGCTGGACCGCCATTACGAGGTGATGGACGCGGCCAATGCGATCACCTCACCGTCGGACCCGGCCCCCGTCGATCCCGCCCGCGCCGTGGGCGCCGTCCGCCTGGAGGGCGTCCACTTCCGGTACCAGGACGCCCCGGACCACGTCGGCGACGTGCTGGACGGCGTGGACCTCGAGATCCGCCCCGGCGAGACCATGGCCCTGGTGGGCGTGACCGGCAGCGGCAAGTCGACCCTGCTGCAGCTGGTGCCCCGCCTGTACGAGGTCTCCGGCGGCTCGCTCACCATCGACGGCGTCGATGTGCGCGCCATGGACCTGGTCGCCCTGCGCACCCTGACCGCCTTCGCCTTCGAGGACGCCACCTTGTTCTCCGACTCGGTGCGCGAGAACGTGCTGCTGGGCGCGAACCCCGCGCTCTCCGACCCGGAGCGCGAACAGCTGCTGGACCTCGCTCTGCGCACGGCCGACGCCACCTTCGCCTTCGACCTCCCCGACGGCGTGGACACCCCGATCGGGGAGGAGGGGATGAGCCTGTCCGGCGGCCAGCGCCAGCGCCTCGCCCTGGCGCGCTCGATCGCGGCCAAGCCCGCGGTGCTGCTGCTGGACGATCCGCTGTCCGCGCTGGACACCAAGACGGAGGAGACGGTCACCACGCGCCTGCGCGAGGTGCTCGAGGGCACGACGACGCTGATCGTCGCCCACCGCACCTCGACCGTGGCCCTCGCCGACCGGGTCGCGCTGCTGGACCGCGGCCGCGTGGTCGCCGTCGGCACCCACACGGAGCTGCTGAAGTCCTCGCCCCGCTACCGCTGGGTGATCGCCAATCAGGCCGAGGAGGCCCGACGCGACCAGGACATCGAGACCCTCACCGGGGAGCTGGAGCTGGCCGCGATCCAGCGGGCCGCCCGGGACGAGCCGCCGACCGCGGGCCCGGAGGGCACCCCCTCGGCCGCCCCACCGGGCGACCCCGCGACCGACGCGGACCGCGAACAGGCCGTGACCGCCGGGACTCCCTCCGTCGGGGGCCGACGGCCCGAGGGCGAGGACGGGGAGGAGCAGCGATGACCGCCACGGTCGAGAACAACCGCGATGACGAGCAGCACACGCCGGACGCCGCCGAGGTCAAGGACTCTCGCCGACGCTCCTTCGCCCTGCTCGGAGAGCTGATCTCCCCGGTCAAGGGCCAGTTCGTGGTCATGGGCATCATGGTGGTGATCGCCCAGCTGGCGGTCGTCGCCGGTCCCGCCATCATCGGCTGGGGCATCAACACCGGCCTGCCCGCGCTCCAGGCCGGGGATCCCGGCCGTGCCATACAGGCCGCGGCGCTGACGGTCGCCGCGGCGGTCGTCGGCGGCGTGCTGACCTTCGGCTACGTGCGCCAGTCGGTGGTGGTCGGCCAGCGCATGCTGCTGGCGCTGCGCCGGAGGGTCTTCCGCTTCACCCAGCGCCAGGACCTCGAGTTCCACGAGAGCTACACGTCGGGACGCATCGTCTCGCGGCAGACCTCCGACATGGAGGCGCTGCGCCAGTTGCTGGACTCGGGCGTGAACGTCATGGTCGGCGCGTCGCTGTCGATGGTGTTCACGATCGTGCTGATCGTCTGGAGCGACTGGGTGACCGGGGTCGTGATGCTCCTGATGCTGATCCCCTGCGTGCTGCTGACGATGTGGTTCCAGAAGCGCTCCAGCATCGAGTACCGCGCGATCCGCACCCACTCGGCGCGGCTCATCGTCCACTTCGTCGAGGCCATGGCCGGCATCCGCGCGGTCAAGGCGTTCCGCAAGGAGGACCGCAACCAGAAGGAGTTCGACACCCTCGCCCAGGACTACCGCGACGCCTCGCTGCGGTCCGTCAACGTGTTCGGCATCTACCAGCCCGCGCTGCGCATCCTGGCGAACGTCACCATCGCCGCCGTGCTGGTCGTCGGCGGGTTCCGTGCGCTCAACGGGGACCTGGAGGTCGGCACCCTGGTGGCGCTGGTGCTGTACGCGCGGCGCTTCTTCCAACCGGTCGACGAGATCGCGAACTTCTACAACGCCTTCCAGTCCGCGGTCTCGGCGCTCGAGAAGATCGCGAACCTGCTGGCCGTGCAGCCCCACGTCCAGGAGGCGACCGAGCCCACGCCGCTGCCCGCCTCCAGCGGCAAGATCGACTTCGAGGACGTCTCCTTCCGCTACACGGCCGACGGGCCGCTGGTGCTGCAGCCGATGGACCTGCACATCCCCGCCGGGCAGACGATCGCCCTGGTGGGCCAGACCGGTGCCGGCAAGTCCACCGTCGCCAAGCTCATCTCCCGCTTCTACGACGCGACCGAGGGCAGCGTGCGACTCGACGACGTGGACCTGCGGGACATCTCCATGGAGGATCTGACCCGCAACATCGTCATGGTCACCCAGGAGGCCTACCTGTTCTCCGGGACCGTCGCGGACAACATCGCGCTCGGCAAGCCCGGGGCGAGCCGCGAGGAGATCGAGACCGCGGCGGAGGCCATCGGAGCGGACTCCTTCATCGAGCAGCTCCCCTACGGCTACGACACCGACGTGAACAAGCGCGGCGGGCGCGTCTCGGCCGGCCAGCGCCAGCTGATCTCCTTCGCCCGCGCCTTCCTCGCCGATCCCCGCGTGCTGATCCTCGACGAGGCGACCAGCTCGCTGGACATCCCCTCGGAGCGGATGGTGCAGGAGGGGCTGACGAAGCTTCTGGGGCACCGCACCTCGCTGATCATCGCGCACCGCCTGACCACGGTGATGATCGCCGACCGTGTGCTCGTCGTCCACGGCGGCGAGGTCGTCGAGGACGGCTCCCCCACCGAGCTGGTCGCCGCCGGCGGCCGCTTCGCCGCGCTCTACCAGGCGTGGCAGGAATCGATGTGAGGCGCGTGCCCGGACGGCTCGCCCCGTGACGTCACCCCGCTCTCCCGCGCCGTCGTATCCACTGGCGCTGGGCGAGCAACGAGCCGTTCACACGGCTCCTGCGTGCTCGCCCCGCGCCGGTGGATGTCACGACGAGGCGCCGAGCAGCGCCAGCAGCTCCGCGGTGACGCCCTCGACCTCCACCGGCACCTCCGGCCGCCGGAACTGCTCGGGGGTCAGCAGGAAGCGCTGTTGGAGCACGGCCGGGCCGGGCTCGGTGGACATCTGGGTGCCGTTGTCCGCGTAGCCGCAGCGGCGCGAGACGGCGAAGGAGGCGTCGTTGCCCATCACGGCGGCCGACTCGGCACGCTGTGCTCCCAGGTGGTCGAAGGCGACGGTCAGCATCGCCTGGCGCATGAGCGTGCCCCAGCCCTTCCCGTGCGCGTCGCGCGTGAGCCAGGAGCCCGAGGTGACGGTGCGGCGTTCGGCGAAGCGGTGCGCGGCGATGTCCTGGCACCCGATGAGGCGCCCGTCGGCCCAGATCCCCAGCGGCATCGTCCACTGCTCGGCGGTCAGCTCGGCGCGCAGCCGCCACTGGAAGCGCAGCGCCTCCCGCACCCGGGTGTCGGGGTCATGGCGGTACCAGCCGAACACGTGCGGGGAGTCGGGGTCGGCGAAGATCGGCCGACGGATCAGCGCGGCGTACTCCGGCAGGTCCGCGTCGGCGAGCGGACGCAGGGTGAGGTCCCCGGCCGTGATGACGAGGCCGAAGGGCGGGTGCACGGTGGAGAACGGGGCGAAGGCGGTCATCGCCCCAGGGTAGAGAGCGGGCTCGCCGCGGGCACGCGGTTTTCGTCGGCCGCGGCAGGAGATGGACGGAGGGGCCGGCCGCCGCAGCGGCCGACCCCTCCGGTCGATGGTGCGCTCCGCGATTGCGGGGCGCGGGGTCAGGCCCCGGCAGCGACCGGGACGCGCGATCCGGCATCCTCGGGTGCCGCGGACGCCTCTCGCGTCTCCTGCTGCTCCCCGGCCGATGCCGAGCGCTCGGCATGGGAGACGGCAATCTTGCGGGGCTTGGCCTCCTCGGCCATCGGGATGCTCAGCCGCAGAACGCCATCAGTGTAGCTCGCGTCGATCTTGTCGAGGGCGACGCGGCTGCCCAGGGTGAGTTGACGGGCGAAGGTGCCCGACGGGCGCTCCCGGGCGAGCCAGGCGCGTGCTCCCTCTCCGTCGGCGGCGGGGACCGGGCGCTCGGCGCGGATGGTCAGGGTGCGGTCCTCGACGTCGACATCGATGCTGGACGGGTCGACGCCCGGCAGGTCGATCTCCGCCGTGAAGGCGTCGCCGTCACGGTAGAGGTCCATCGGCATGCCGACCGAGGCCGGGGTGCGGGCGAGGTCCGAGAAGAGTCGGTCGACCTCGTGGAAGGGGCTGAGGGTGCGAGCCATGGGTGTCCTCCTGGTGTGCTCTGGGGTGGCGCCGTCGAGGCGCTGACACCGGGTCCAACTCCCTGAGTCACCACCGTATTCCAAAGTTGAGCGTCAAAGACTCATGTCTTGTGCGTCACGGCTGGGGTGCGCCGCCCCTACAGTGGAGTCCATGGCGATCGACGTGCTGCTGACCGGGTTCGAGCCCTTCGCGGGGGCCGCCACGAACGAGTCCTGGGAGGCCGTGCGCGGCGCGGCGCCGCAGCTGCGCGAGCACGGGCTCGTGGTGGCCGCGGTCGAGCTGCCGGTCGAGTTCGGCCGCGCCGGGGACCTGCTCGCGGGCGCCGTGCGGGAGCATCATCCGCGGCTCGTCGTCGCCGTGGGACTCGCCGCCGGACGCCGCGGCATCACCCCCGAGCGGGTGGCGATCAACGTGCGCGATGCCCGGATCCCCGACAATGCCGGCGCCTCTCCCGTCGACGAACCCGTGGTGCCCGGCGGCCCGGTCGGACACTTCACCGTCCTGCCGATCAAGGCGATGGTCGCGGCCCTGTCGGAAGAGGGCGTCCCCGGCTCCGTCTCGCAGACGGCGGGCACCTACGTGTGCAACGACGTCTTCTACCGTCTCCAGCACCTGCTCGCGGCCGACACGAGCCTGACCGGCATCCGCGGAGGCTTCGTCCACGTGCCCGCGGCCGAGGTGATCGATGCCGTCACCGCCTCACGGGCCCTGGCCCTCTTGGTGAGGGTCGCCCTGGACACGCCGACCGATCTCGAGCGGGCCGGTGGCACCGAGCACTGACTCCGGCTCCGAGCCGCAGCACCCGTAGCAGACTCCCGCGCAGACGTCCACGGGGGTGCACGAACACTGTGCACATCGGCTCTCACTATCCACCGTGACGGTCTGTCAACACCGTCTCGACGCCTGGATCCAGACGTTATCCACAATGTTGTCCACAGACGGGGACGAATGACAGACTTGTAGTTTCGCAGGTACGGGCGATGTGGACGGCGTGTCGGATGTCAGGGGTCCGGGGTGTCTGCTGACCGATCAGTCACCTCGGCTCCCCCACACTGCTGCGCCGCGAAGACCTCGCCGTCACCCCAGGTCATGAAAGTTTCGTGACGCCTGGGGCCTGCCCGACCCGCGTCCTCCGGAACGGGCCGGCCAGAGAGGACGCGCTGGCCAGGAGCCGGTGCACCGTCTGCGCTCACGTCGTGATGCGTCGGGCTGTCGGTCCACCGCACCCACCTTCTGTCCACAACGAATCCTCGGTTATCCACAGCAAGTCCCTGATCGTCCCCCGCCGATCGCTCTTCGTCCCCAATTCCGTCCACAACTGGGGATAGTCACACCGGTGTCATTCACGTCGGCGACGGTGTGCGAGATCCCGCCGAGGCGGCGGTGGGCGGCATCGCGATCCGGGGACGCGGCATCGCGGGTCCGCAGAACGGGCATCTCAGACCCGCGGAGGCGGTGCCTCGGCCCCGTGGAAGCGGCATCCGGGGCCGGCGGACGGGGCATCCGGGGCCGGTGGAAGCGATGCCTCGGACCGCAGGGCGGCCTCTCGGCTCGGAGGAACTCTGCTCAGGCCGGGAGGGTCAGGGTCTTGACGACGATCAGCACCAGGCACAGCAGCACCATGGCGGCGATGGCCCCGGCGTGCAGCAGCGCCGAACGCTTGGCCAGGGCCTGCCGGTCGGCGCCGGGGGCGGCCTTGGGGCGCAGGGCGAACAGGGCCGCCGTCAGGAGGCCGCCGACCACGAGTCCGCCCAGGTGCCCCTGCCAGGAGATGTTGGGGAACGTGAAGGTGATGACGAGGTTCAGGGCGATCAGCACGACGATCTGCGCCGTCTGCCCGCCCAGGCGTCTGTTCACGATGAACATCGCCGCGAACAGGCCGAACACGCCACCGCTGGCGCCGAGGGTGCCGGAGTACCAGGCCTGGCTCATGGGATCGGCGATCAGGTAGACGGCGGTGTGCCCGCCCAGCAGGGACGTGACGTAGACGCCGGCGAACCGCGCATGGCCCATCGTCGGTTCGAGGTACTGGCCCACGACGTACAGCGCGTACATGTTCAGCAGCAGGTGCATGATCCCGCCGTGCAGGAAACCGGCGGTCAGGAACGTCCAGGGCATGGCCATCGCGTACCCGGGCACGAACAGGCCCAGCCCGTAGACGATCGCGGGCACTGCCATCTGGCCGAGGTAGGCGAGCACGCACAGGCCCATCACCGTGTAGGTGACCACGGGCTTGCCACGGCCCATCCCGCCGCCCATCGCGTTGCGCGGGCGCGAGGCGGCCTGCTGCTTGCTGATCTCCCGTTCGCAGTCCACGCACAGCACGCCCACGGACGTGGGCCGCTGGCAGTCCGGGCACGCCGGGCGGTCGCAGCGCTTGCAGCGCACATAGCTCACCCGGTCGGGGTGCCGGGGGCAGACGGGGGGTGCCTGCTGCTCCGGGTGGTCCTCGGCGCTGTAGCCGTAGCTGGGGCGTTCCATGGGGGCCATTCCACCATGGGGAGCTGGGCCGGCGCCGGGCCCCGGGCGGCGAGGAGCGCGACGCCTCGCTCAGGGCGCGGCGTACGGGAAAGCGGCGAAGAGCTTCTCGAACCGTCGGCGCTGCGGGTCGCTGATCGGCCGCTCGGCGGACAGGACGAGCCGGCGCCGCCCCGCCGTGCCGGTACGTGTCCAGGTGCCGACCATCTCGCCGCGACGGATCGCGGAGCGCTTGAAGATCCCGTTGTTGCCGGGCACGAGCGCGCGGTGCCGGGCCTCGTCCATCAGGTAGAGCCGGTCGCGATAGCCGAGCACGAGCTCGTCGAACCCCGGCAGCAGCAGTTCCCGCATGGTCTCCTTCTCCGCGGCGGCGTACTCCTGGACGAGCCCCGGTCGCCACCACAGCTGCTCGCCATCGCCGCCGCGGGCCGCGGCGGCGGTGGTGTGGAGCCTGCCGTCGCGGTCGGCGTAGCCGGTCTCGAGCTGGTCGGTGATCCGCGGCAGCGCGGCGCGGATCGTGCGCAGCGGCAGCTTCGACCACCAGGCGAGGTCCCGCTCCCCCGCCGGCCCGTGGCTGAGGAAGTACCGTCGGGCGAGCTCGCCGGCCGCCGCGGTCTCGTCCCCGCCGAAGGTCCCGTCGAGGTCGCTGCCCGTCGGCAGCCAGCTCCGCGCCAGCACGATCGCGGTCTCCCCCTCCCGCCACGGTCCGTAGGCGGCGACGCCGACGGAGATCAGCTCGCTGAGCAGGTGGTAGCCGCGGCCCTGCCCGGTGTCGATCCCGGCCGCGTCCCACGCCGCGAGCAGGTCCTTGCGCAGCACCCCGCGGCCGCTGCCCGGTCTCGAATGCTCTGTCGCGATCTCCTCGAGCACCTCGCGGGCTCGGCCCACATGGTGCTCGGCCAGGTCGAGCTGTCCGCGCCGGGAGATCGCCGCTCGCAGCGGGGCGGCGGCGCACAGCTCGGTGAGCCAGGCGAGCGTGTCGGCGGCGACGGCGAACACCGTGCCGCGCATGGGGTAGCCGCGCACGATCCCCCCGCGGTCGAAGGCCGCGAGCACCCCCTCGAGGTCTCCGCCGGTGCGCAGCGCGAGGGAGGCCATCACCCCGGCCAGGTCCTGGCCCTGGTGCGCCCCGAAGGCCCGGGCGGCCTCCGTCGGGCCCGCGAAGCGCGACGGCCCCACCAAGCCCTGGGCGAGGATCCGGGCACCGGCCAGATGTCGCTGCGTCATGGACCGAGCGTAACCAGCACCACCGACGCCCCACCGGCGAATACATCGATCGGTTGATCCGGGGCCGGCCCGACCTCCATAGCGTGAGAAGCACCCCCGTCCGGGGACCGTATCCCCTGCCGCCACCAGCGGTTTTCTCACGAAGGACCCACCGTGCCCGCACCCACCCGCACCACCGGCCGTCACCGGGCCGTCGACCCCGCCCCCACCGACCCGTCGGCCGACGGTCGCCTCAAGGACGCCGCCCCGGAGCCCACCGGGGCCGAGGATCCGCCCGGCCCCTTCGACCGTGCCGGCATCCGGATCGCCGCCGCCCTGACGGGCCGCCGCTCGGCCTGGGTGATGCTCGCCGTCTTCGTCGCGCTGCTGGTCGCCATGGCGGGAGGTCTGCGCGGCGCCGGCCCCGCCGCCGGCATGGACGCCCTGCCCGGCGCGTCGGAGTCCTCGCGCGCCGCCGCGATCGCGGACAGCATGGAGGACAACCGGTATCAGCCGGTGTTCGCCGTGGTCACCCGCGACGACGGCGCCGAGCTGACGGCCGACGACACCAGCGCGATCGAGACGCTGCGCGCAGACCTCGCCGAGGTCTCAGGCCGCGACGCCGTCGGCCCCATGCCTGCCGAGGACGGCGAGGCCGACCTGGTGATGACCACGGTCGATTCCGAGGCCGACGACGACGCGGTCGACGCGATGATCGCCGATCTGCGCACCGCGGCCGACGAATCCGCCCCGGCGCAGCTGACCGTGTCGGTCACGGGCGGTCCCGCCGTCGGCTCCGACATCCGCGGTGCCTTCTCCGGCGCGAACTTCACGCTGCTGGCGGTGACCATCGCCGTGGTGGCCGTGCTGCTCCTGCTGACCTACCGCTCCCCCATCCTGTGGCTGGTGCCGCTGTCCGTCGTCGCCCTCGCCGACGGCGCCGCGGGCGCCCTCACCTCGATGCTCGGCGAGCAGTTCTCCCTGGCGTTCGACGCGGGCGTGATCAGCGTCCTGGTGTTCGGCGCGGGCACCAACTACGCGCTGCTGCTGATCTCCCGCTACCGCGAGGAGCTGCACGGGACCACCGACCACCGCGCCGCCCTGGCCACCGCGTGGAGGCGCACCGCCCCTGCGATCATCGCCTCCAACGTGACCGTGGTGCTGGCGCTGATGACCCTCCTGTTCGCGGTCATGCCCGCCACCCGCGGGCTCGGGATCGCCGCTGCGGCCGGCCTGCTGGTGGCGCTGACGGCGGTGCTGTTCCCGCTCACCGCCCTGCTCGCCGTCGTGGGCCGGAAGGTCTTCTGGCCCTTCGTGCCCCGGGCGGAGAACACCGAGAACGCCGCCGACCGTCGGAACGACGCAGAGCACGGGCCGTTCGCGGCCGTCGCCCGCACCGTCACCCGTCGTCCGGCCGTCGCCGTCATCGTCTCGGTGATGCTGCTGGGCGTGCTGGCCACGGGCCTGATCGGCACCCGCGTGGGGCTGTCGCAGGATGAGCAGTTCGCCTCCTCGAACGAATCCTCCATCGGATTCGCCGCGATGGCCGAGCACTACGGCGCGGGGGAGAGCGCCCCGCACCGGATCGTGGTGCGCGAGGAGGCGTCCGACGCCGCCGTGGAGACCGCGGAGACGGTGCCGGGCATCGACCGGGCCTCGGTCACCGGCACCACCCCGCACGGCTGGGCCGTGCTCTCCGCGGTGGGCACGGCCGAGCCGGAGTCCCCGGCCGCGATCGACGAGGTCGAGGGCCTGCGCGATGCCCTGCATGCGCTGCCCGGGGCGGACGCCCTGGTGGGCGGGACCACGGCGAGCGCCTTGGACGTCCGCGCGGACTCCGCCCGGGACCTGCTGGTGGTGGCGCCGATGATCCTCGCGGTGGTGCTGCTGGTGCTGATCGCTCTGCTGCGGGCCGTGGTCGCACCCCTGGTGCTGCTGACGGTGAACGTCGCGAGCTCCGTGGCCGCGATCGGTCTGGGGCTGTGGGCCGGCCGGCTCCTGTTCGACATCCCCGCGCTGGATGTGACGGTGCCGCTGCTGGCCTTCCTGTTCCTGGTGGCCCTCGGTGTGGACTACACGATCTTCCTGGTCCACCGCGCCCGCCACGAGGCCGCGACCCACGGGACGACGCAGGGCATGGTGCGGGCCGTCGGCTCCACCGGCGTGGTCATCACCAGCGCCGGCGTGGTGCTGGCCGCCGTGTTCGCCGCTCTCGGGGTGCTGCCCCTGGTGGTGCTCGGCCAGCTGGGTCTGATCGTGGGCCTCGGCGTGCTGCTGGACACCCTGGTGGTGCGCACCGTGCTGGTGCCGGCGCTGTTCGCCCTGATCGGGGACCGCATGTGGTGGCCCTCGCGTCCGGCCGCCGCACACCGCGCCTGACCGGCGGAGCCCCGCCGCACGCAGAACCGCCCGGCCCTCGGCAGGAGGGACGGGCGGTTCTTCCCGCGAAGCCGGCCGCTCGCTCAGCGCGAGCGCGGCCGACGCCGGGTCACTTCTCGACGGTGACCTTCTCGATGACGATGTCCTCGAGAGGACGGTCGCGCATGTCGGTCTTGGTGACGCCGATCTCGTCGACGACCTTCTTGGAGTCCTCGTCGACGACCTGACCGAAGACGGTGTGCTTGCCCTGCAGATGCGGGGTGGGGCCGACGGTGATGAAGAACTGCGACCCGTTGGTGCCCGCGGGCTTGCCGGTGATGGCGTTCATGCGCTTGCCGGCGTTGGCCATGGCCAGCACGTAGGGCTCGTTGAAGTTCTTCTCGGAGATCTCGTCGTCGAAGGAGTAGCCGGGACCGCCGGTGCCCGTGCCCAGCGGGTCGCCGGTCTGGAGCATGAAGCCGGAGATCACACGGTGGAATACCACGCCGTCGTAGAACGGGCGGGTGACCTTCTCGCCGCTCTCGGCGTCGGTGAACTCGCGGGTGCCCTCGGCGAGGCCCACGAAGTTGTCGACGGTCTTGGGGGCATGGTCGGGGAACAGCTCGAGACGGATGTCCCCGCGATTGGTGTGCAGAGTTGCGAACATGGCGCAATCTTCGCACAGACGACCTCGCGCGCGGCATCGGCACACTCCGGCGACCCGTCGGCCGGAGCCGACCGTTCGGCAGGGAGCGAACCTGACCATTGTCCGAGGAGCACCCATACTCGGTCGCGTTAGAGTTGTCCCACACGGGTCGCGTCATCCTCCGGGATGCCCCGACCCAGGGACCACCGTCGGCCCGACCCGACGGATTCGACCGAAAGGGGAACCTCATGGCGCTGACCTCCAAGCGTGAGACCAAGAAGGCCAAGAAGCAGGCCCAGAAGACCGCCGAGGCTGCCGGTTCGACCGGGCAGCGTGCCGAGAAGGCCGTCGAGGAGCTGCAGAAGCTCGCCGCGACCGTCGGCCCGGTCGTGTCCGAGGGTGCCCGCGAGGCCCGTTCGCGCGCGACCGATCTGGTCGATCAGTACGGCCCGGGCGTCGAGGAGCGGTTCCGTCAGCAGGGCGAGAAGCTCTCCGAGCTGTCCTCGTCCTTCGGCCCGCGCGCCGACAAGTTCAAGCAGGACGTGCAGGACGATTACCTCCCGCGCGCCCGCAAGACCGCCGAGACCACCGGCTCCGTCCTCAAGGCCGCCGTCGACGCGGCCCGCCAGGAGCTCGACAAGGGCCAGGGCGACATCAAGGCCGCCGCCCTGCAGCCGGAGCCGGCCAAGAAGAAGAGTCGCGCCGGCAAGCTGCTGCTCGTCGTCGGACTGGCCGCCGCCGGTGCTGCTGCGGGCTACATCGCCTGGCAGAAGACCCGCCCGGTCGAGGACCCGTGGGCGCCGCCCGCGGACTTCGCCCGTGCGCACTACCCGGCCTCCGCCTCCTCCGACGCGGACTCCTCCACCGTCTCCGACACCGTCGGCTCGGCCGACGCCGGGGACGTGGCCCAGTCCCTGAAGGGCGACGACCGTTCCTCGGACACGGAGCCCAAGGAGGTCAAGGTCGACTCGGATGCGGACGAGGCCGCCGCGAGCGACGACGAGAAGCGCGGAACCCACCGCGGCGACTCCTGAGCTCCGTCCCGGCGCTCTGAGCCCGCAGCATCCCGTGCACGGCGCGGCGATCCCGTCCTCCGACGGTGATCGCCGCGCCGTGTCTCTGTCTGCGCTCTCGCCCGTGATCACGCCCCGGCTCCGGCTGGCGCCCGTCTCCTCGGCCGACCTCGCGGAGCTGTTCGACCTGCATGCGGACCCCCGCGCCTTCGCCGAGGACCTCACCGAGCCGCTCACCGAGCTCGCGCAGATGCGCTGGGTGCTCGGACAGTGGATCGACAGCTGGCGCCGTCACGGGACCGGGTACCTCACGGTGCGCCCCCGAGCGACGGGAGACGGACGCCGGCCCCTGCTGGGCGTCGTCGGACTCACCCCGCTCACGGGCGAGCAGGCCCTCAGCGCGTACTGGCGCCTGGACCCTGCGGCGACAGGTCACGGCCTCGCCACCGAAGCGATGAGCGCCGTGCTCGCCCGCCCCGCGCTCGGAGCCCGCCATCACGAAGTGCTCGCCGTGACGGCTGCCGAGAACCTTCCCTCCCGCGCCCTCGCCGCTCGGCTGGGCTTCTCCCCCGCCCCGCCGGACCGGCCCGTCCCCGGCGATCGGCCGCGCGACGTGCTGCTGATCCGCCCGCCCGACGCACCGCTGTCGCGGCGGAGCACCACCTAGACTCGGGCGCCATGGACACCCGGTCCCTCTCGCCCCCTTCCCCGAGTGCCGGCGCCGGACGCTACGCTCCTTCTCCCAGCGGTGACCTGCACCTGGGAAACCTGCGCACCGCGATCCTGGCCTGGGCGCTGGCACGCCGCACCGGACGTTCCTTCCACCTGCGCGTCGAGGACCTCGATCGTGTGCAGGAGGGCTCCGAGCAACGGCAGCTGGCGGATCTCGCCGCCCTCGGTCTGGACTGGGACGGCGAGGTGGTGCGGCAGTCCGATCGCGGCGTTGCCCATGACGCGGCCATCGACAGACTGGTCGATCGAGGCCTGGTGTTCGAGTGCTACTGCACCCGCCGCGAGATCCAGGACGCGCCGAGCGCTCCGCACGCCCCGCCGGGCGCCTACCCCGGCACCTGCCGCGATCTCACCTCCACCCAGCGCACAGCCGGCCGCGCGCGGATGCGCCAGCTGCAGCGGGAACCGGCTCTGCGCCTGCGCGCCGAAGTCCCCGAGTGGACCGTCGAGGACCTGTGGGCCGGCACGGTCACGGGCGCGGTCGACGATCTGGTGCTGCGCCGGGGCGACGGGGTGGTGGCCTACAACCTCGCGGTCGTCGTCGACGATGCCGCCGCCGGGGTGGACCAGGTGACCCGGGCCGACGACCTGCTCAGCTCCGCACCCCGTCAAGCGCACCTGGCGCACCTGCTGGGACTGCCCGAACCCGGCTACGCCCATGTCCCCCTCGCGGTGAACACCGCCGGGGCACGGCTGGCCAAGCGGGACGGCGCGGTCACGCTGCGCGAACGGCGCGAGCGCGGCGAGTCCGTCGCGGAGATCGTCGGGCGCATCGGGGACTCGCTGGGGCTGCCCGACTGCCGCACCGCCGCGGACGTGCTGGAGCGCTGGGAGCCCGCGTCCCTTTCCCCGGGGTCCCCGGCGTCGGAGCCCTGGGTGGTGGACCTGCCCACCTGAGGCAGTTCGACCACCCCCGGCGGACCCGCCCGGAGCGTCGGGGCCCGACGAACCATCACGACACGCAGCCCGAGCGTGCCGGGTCCACCGATCCGACCCGGAAACGACACGCATCGGTGGAACCGACCGGCGCGTCGCGCCGAGCTCCTCCCCGGAACGTCGCGCACGGCACTCCGGTCGCCGCAACCCCGGCATCCCGGCTGACCGCCGCGCCGTTCCTCGCGCCACACTTGCTACTCATGAGTAACACAACTCGATACATGAGTGTATCGTGTGAGGCGTGATGGAAATCCTCCGCGCACTCCTGACCATCTTCTCCTCCGTGCTCCGCGCCGTCCGGTCCGGGCTCGGCGCCGGCGCGCGCCGTCTCGGCGACGGCCTCGCCGCCGTCGGCCGTGGCCTGCGCGCGGCCGGCTCCGGGGCCATCGCCCTGCTGCCGGGCGAGTGGAAGAAGCCGATCGCGGCACTGTTCGTCGTGGGCCTCGCCCTGGTGCCGCTGATCTACTCCGGCAACATGACGTGGTCCTTCCTGGACCCCAGCAACAACCTCGACCGGGTCACGGCCGCCGTGGTCGACGAGGACGAAGGCGCCACCGTGACGACGCCCGGAGGGACCGACAGCAGCGACGAGAGCCACATCGACGTGGGCGCCGAGTTCACCGACACTCTGGTGGACATGGACAAGGAGACCGTCTACGACTTCGTCGAGGTCTCCCCCGCCGAGGCCCGGCAGGGACTCGAGGACGGCACCTACGGGGCGACCGTGGAGATCCCCTCGGACTTCTCCGCGAACGTGGCCTCGCTCGGCGGCGACGCCGAGGACGCCGCGCCCGCGCTGCTGACAGTCACCACCAACGACTCGGTCAACTACGTGGGCGGCAACTTCACCAAGTCGGTGGGCACGGCGCTGACCGACACCCTGCGGGCGAGCGTGCTCGAGGACTATCTCAGCAACGTCTACGTCGGCTTCACCACGATCCACGACGGCATCGCCGACGCGGTCGACGGCTCAACCGAGCTGGCGGACGGCTCCGCCGAGCTCGCCGACGGCACCGGTGACCTGGTCGACGGCACCGGGGAGCTCACCGACGGCACCGCCCAGCTGGTCGACGGTTCCGAGCAGCTCTCGGCGGGCGCCTCGCAGCTGCACCAGGGCAGCCTCGACCTGGTGGTGGGACTGGACCAGCTCGCCGCCGGCGCGGTGGAGCTCCGCGACGGCGCCGCTCAGCTCGACACCGGCGCAGAGCAGCTCAGCGCGGGGCTGGTCACGCTCGACGAGAAGGGCCGACCCCTGCAGGCCGGTGCCTCCGAGCTCGCCGCGGGCACCGGCGAGATCGCCTCGGGCGCCTCGGACCTCTCGACCGGGGCGAGCCAGGTCGCCGGCGGGACCGAGCAGCTCGACGAGACCGTCGCCGCCGCCCAGCAGCGCCTGGACGAGCTCGGCGTGAACTCCGAGAGCGTCCAGAACACCAGCGACGACCTGACCACCGCGATCGACGAGCTCGAGGGCGCCGCCACCGCGGCCGCCGACCGGCTCGAGCAGCCCGCGACCGACGCCGGCACCCTTACCGCGGCGGCCGACCGGCTGGACGAGACCGCGACCGGGGTCGACGACGCCGCGCAGCAGCTCGCCGACGACACCGCGCAGCGTGCCGAGGACGCCGGGACCCTCCAGGAGGACGCCGGGAGCATCTCCGCCGACGTCGACGAGCTCGACGGGGCGGTGCAGGGCACGCAGGACGCCACCAGGACCGCCGCGGACAGCGCCGCGACGTCCGCCGACGGCGTCCGGGAGTACACCTCCACGGTCGACGACCTCGCGTCCCGGTACTGCGCCGACGGCGGCGGGAACGGCGGGGACGCCGGCGACGGAGGTGGCGAGGACGATGCCGCGGGCGGGGCCGATCCGGCCCTGTGCGAGGAGCTCACGCAGCTCTCCGGGAGCTCGCAGGCCACGCGGGACGACGCCGATGCCGCCGAGTCCGACGCGACCACGGCCGACACCGCCGCCGGGGAGGCCGCGGACATGTCCACCGACGTCTCGGGCACCGCGGACCGGATCTCGTCGTCGGCCGGGGACATCGGCACCTACCTCGAGGACCTCTCGACCACG
This sequence comes from Brachybacterium sp. P6-10-X1, assembly GCF_001969445.1. Lineage (NCBI taxonomy): Bacteria > Bacillati > Actinomycetota > Actinomycetes > Micrococcales > Dermabacteraceae > Brachybacterium > Brachybacterium sp. P6-10-X1. The sequence continues at coordinate 3,237,648 of NZ_CP017297.1, read as the reverse complement.
ACCTCGACGCTCGCCGACGGCACGTCCCAGGTGGCCGGGACCACCGGCTCCCTCGCCGAGGACGCCTCGAGCCTGGACTCGGACCTCGCCGCCGTGCGGGAGGATGCCGTGGCGGCCGCGCCCGGAGCCTCGCAGGACGCCTCGGCCGCCGAGCTGGCCGCGGAGCTGGCCGATCAGGCCCGCACCGCAGCGGAGGCGCTGCCCGAGGCCTACTCCTCCCTCGAGCAGGGCGCCACGGACATCCATCGGCTGAACTCCGGCGCCCAGGACCTCTCCACCGGGGCGGAGCAGCTCGCGGCCGCCACCGGGTCCGCGAGCAGCGGCGCCTCCGACCTGGCCTCCGGCGTGGACCAGTACACCGACGGCGTCGGCACCGCCCGCAGCGGCGCCGAGGAGCTCGCCGCCGGGACCGAGCAGCTCGGCACGGGAGCCGACCAGCTCGTGGACGGCACGGCCGATGCCCGGTCGGGGGCCGGACGGCTCGCCGACGGCGCGGGACAGCTCGAGACGGGCACGGACGAAGCCGTCGACGGCACCCGGCAGCTCGACGAGGGCGCCCGCGAGCTCGACGACGGCGCGCAGGACCTCGACGAGGGCGCGGGCCAACTGGCCGACGGCTCCGCGGAGCTGCGCGACGGCCTCGAGGACGCCGAGGAGCAGGTCCCCTCCTACACCGACGCCGAGAACGAGCACCTCTCGCAGACCGCCTCCGACGCGGTGCAGATGGATCTGCAGCGCGAGCACGGCGTGGGGCGCTTCGGCGAGGGTCTGGCGCCGCTGTTCCTCGCGATCAGCCTGTGGGTGGGCGGCATGGCGATCTTCCTGATGATGCCGCCGTTCTCCGAGCAGGCCGCCGCCCGCGGGGCGGGCCCGGTGCGGCTGCTGGCCGGCGGTCTGGTCCCGGCCTTCCTGCTGGGCCTGGTGCAGTCCGCGATCGCGGTCGCGGCCCTCCACTGGGCCGTGGGCATCACCGTCCAGGACCTCCCGCTGATGTTCGCCCTGTCCGCCGTCACGTCCTTGGTGTTCGTGGCGCTGAACCACGGGTTCGGGGCTCTGTTCGGACCGGTGGGGAAGTTCGTGGCGCTGGTGCTGATCGCCCTGCAGATCTCCGGGGCGGGCGGCACCTATCCGGTGGCTACCCTGCCGCCGTTCTTCCAGGCCATCCATCCCTTCCTGCCGATGACCCATGCCGTGGACGCCTTCCGCGGCGCGATCGGCGGGGGCTGGATCGATCCGCGGGGCGACCTGCTGTGGCTCGGCGGCTGGCTGGTGCTCGGCGTCGCGCTGGGGCTGATCGGAGCGGTGGTGCAGCGGCGGGGGGCGCTGCGGGCGGAGGGCCCCGGCGATGGGCCGACGAGATAGGCGGGCCCCGCGGGGCAGGGGGTGGTGGAGCCTCGGGCAGGGATACGCACCTCAACACCGGCGGCGCCGAGGGCTCAGAGGGCACCGAGGGCACAGCGGGTACAGAAGGCACACAGGGCACAGCGGGTACAGAAGGCACACAGGGCACAGCGGGTACAGAAGGCACACAGGGCACAGCGGGTACACAGGGCACCAATTGCCTCGACGATCCCGAGCCCGAGAGGGCCTGACCTCTGGCCGCCCTGCTCGCGGTCGGGTACTGGCGCCATGGCGGGCTTCCTGGCTATATCGCCAAGGCATCCGCTATGTAGCCAGTACTCGACCATGCCCCGCCCCAGCGGCCTGCCCCCACGGACGTGCCCCGGGACCTGCCCCGGAGACCTGCCCCCGGGACCTGCCCCGGGGACCTGCCCCCAGGATCTGCCCCACTCCGGGCCCGCCTCTGCCCCACCCCACCAGCGGCCCCACCCCACCAGCGGCCCCGCCCCGCCGTTGAACCCATCCTCCCCACCGTGCAGCCCTCCACATCTGGTGCCGTCCTGGCCCGCGCCGGCATCCTGTTCGATGGACTGCCCCGATGAGGATTCCTGGAATCATCCATCGTTCGGGGCTGCCGTCCGTCGGGATCTCCGACGCGGATCGACGCCGACTGCTTCGGCAGGGGCATATCCGTCGTGTCGGCACCTGGTACGTCACGGCGGAGGCGCCTGCGGACCTGCTCCCGATCCTTGAGCTCGGCCTACGCGCCACCTGCCTGACCGCGGCGGCGCACCACGGGCTGTGGATACCGCTGCATTCCGGGACCCATGTCTACAGACCGCGCGATGCGCAGGTCATCGGGTCGGTGGCCGAGCTCGTCCCTCACGGGACGGGTCTGCGCAGCTGGCCGGACACCGATCCTGTGGCGGAGCTGTCCCTCGCCCTCGAGCATGCCGCACGATGCCTGCCGATCCCGGAGGCGGCGATCCTGTTCGAATCCGCTCTCCATCGGCACGATCTCACGATGCACGCCGTCCAGGAGTGCCTGTCGCGTCTGCCCCGGCATCTGCGCACGCCCCTCGGACGCGTCAGCCCGCTCGCCGAATCCGGCACCGAGACGGCTGTCCGGTGGTGGCTGGAGTCGCTGACCGTCTCGGTCACCCCCCAGGTGCTGATCGAGGGCGTGGGCCGCGTGGACCTTCTGGTGGGACGCAGCTGGATCATCGAGTGCGACAGCGTGCGGTATCACGACTCGATGGCGCAGTTTCATCGAGATCGGGCCCGCGACCTGCGGCTGCGCTCGCTGGGATACGTGGTGACCCGTCTGACCTGGGAACAGGTCTTCCTCCAGTGGCCGGTGACGAGGGGCCATCTGCTGGCCGTGCTGCGCCGACGCGACCATCGACGGGCACCCTCACGATGAGTCACCTTCGCCTGCTGCCGTTCCCCTCCCCGCCGAACTCCCTGCCCCGGGTGGTCGGGTACTGGCGTCACAGCGTGCGTCCTGGCGATATGGGCAGCGTGCACGCGGTGACGCCAGTTCCCGACGACTCTCCGCGTCCGGCCTGCTCCGGGACCCCTGGGCCCGCGCCGGTGCCCCCTGAGGCCCGCACCGATGCCCCCTCAGGCCCGCGCCGGGACCCCGGGGTCCGCACCGGTGTCACCTGCGGGCTGTGCCGGTGCCACCCGGGCGCTCAGCTGCGCACGAGCTGCCGCCGCCCGGCCCGGGAGGAATCTCCTCCTGGCGTCGGTGCAGCGTCGGCGACGAGCCGATGCCCGGCCGGGCGTGGCGTCGCGCGCGGGGAGGACACGCCACGTGGCAGCGGTGCCCGGCCGAGGCTGCGGATCTCCCAGCCGGCCTCGCGCCACTGCCGCGGGTCCAGGACGTTGCGGCCGTCGATCATCCGGGGCGCGGCGACGAGCTCGGCAGCGACCGCCGGATCGAGGTCGCGGTACTGGCGCCACTCGGTCAGCAGCACCACCAGCTCCGCCCCGGTCAGGGCGTCGTCGGTCCCTGCGACCACGCGGTCCTCGCCCAGGCGTCGGGTTGCCCCGGCCAGGGCCTCCGGGTCGGTGACGCGCACGTCGGCGCCGGCTTCCAGCAGCCGGGCGGCGACGTCCAGGGCCGGGGAGTCGCGCACGTCGTCGCTGTCGGGCTTGAAGGCCGCGCCGAGCACCGTGATGCGGCGACCGTCCAGCTCGCCCAGCGTCTGCTCGGCGAGCGTGACCACGCGGGCGCGGCGCCGCTCGTTGACGGTGTCGACCTCGCGCAGGAACCCGAACGCCTCGCCGACCCCGCGCTCCTCGGCGCTGGCGAGGAAGGCGCGGAGGTCCTTGGGCAGGCAGCCTCCGCCGTAGCCCACCCCGGCACGCAGGAACTTGCTGCCGATGCGGTCGTCCATGCCGAGCGCCCGGGCGACGTCGGTGACGTCCGCCCCGGTGGCCTCGCACATCTCCGCCACGGCGTTGATGAAGGAGATCTTGGTGGCCAGGAAGGCGTTGGCGGAGACCTTCACCAGCTCGGCGGCCTCGTACCCCATCACCAGCCGGGTCACCCCGTGCTCGAGGATCGGGGCGTAGACGGCATCGAGCAGGGCGACCCGCTCGTCGGCGACGTCCGGGTCCGGGATGCCGTAGACGAGCCGGTCCGGGGTCAGGGTGTCCTGGACGGCGAAGCCCTCGCGGAGGAACTCGGGGTTCCACATCAGGCGTGCCCCCGGCACCTGCTCGATCGTGGCGGCGAGTTCTCGGCTGGTGCCGGCGGGGACGGTGGATTTGCCGACCACGAGGGTGGTGGCTCCATCGCGCGCCGGCAGCACGGCGGCCAGGGAGGCGACGGCGGAGCGCAGGTGGCTGAGATCGGCGCCGAAGCCGTCGGCGCGCTGCGGGGTGCCGAGCCCCAGGAAGTGCACGTCGGCGTGGGCCAGCTCGTCGTAGTCGGTGGTGAAGCGCAGGCGCCCGCTGGCCAGCCCGCGCCCCAGCAGCTCCGCGAAACCGGGCTCGTGGAAGGGGGCGCGGCCGGCCTGCAGGGCGGCGACCCGCTGGGGGTCGACGTCCAGGCCGACAACCTCGTGGCCGAGCTGGGCCATGCTGGCGGCGTGGACGGCTCCGAGGTAGCCGATCCCGATCACGGTGATCTTCAGGGTCATGACGTCACGGTCCTCTCATCGGGGGTGGTCGAAGGGTCGTCGGGGATGCGCTCTCGCTCCTCGGGGATGCTCGCGCCGTCCCCGGGGACGGGCACCAGGTCGGCGGCGAGGGATCGTGCGAGGTCGCGCCAGCGGGGTCGGAAGGCGTAGACGCAGGCCAGGCGGGCGAGGGTGCCGGCCTCGTAGGCGGCGAGGGTCGCGGCGGGGATCCGGCCGCGCAGGGCGGCGGCGTCGATCTCCTCGCGCGCGATCCGGGCGTGCTCGGGGCCCCAGATCCGCTGTCTCTCGCGCCAGCTCGCATGGGCGCGCAGGTTGGCGAGGTCCAGGGCGGGGTCACCGATCGCGGCGGTGTCCACGTCGAGCAGCCCGGGGGCCAGGCCCGGCGCGTGGAGGATCTGCTTGTCGTGGAGGTCGCGGTGGATCAGCACGGGCCGGGGCGGGATCTCGAGCCGGGACAGCTCGCGCCGGGCCGAGCCGAGCGCCCGCTCGCGCACGGCGGCCCCGGCCGGGTCGACGTCGGCGGCCCGCTCGTGCCAGGTCTCCAGCACGGCGATCTCCTCGGCGGGGCCGTGGATCGCGGCTCCGCCGACGGGGGCCGGGGCGACGGCGAGCGCTTCGGCCCAGGCTAGGAGCGTGTCGCGCCAGGCGCGTCGCCAGGTGCCGTCCACGCTCGGGAGCGTCTCGTGCAGGGTGGTCCCGGCCAGGGCCGCGGTGGTGCTGGACTCCTCGTCGGCGGCGACCTCGCGCTGGAGGCGGAACGGGCCGTCGAAGGAGCTCGCGCGGGTCAGTGCGTCGTGGAGGCGGCCGGCGCGCCCGGGGCGGACGATCTTCACGTACCGCTCGCCCTCGGGATCCCCCGGGTTCCCGATCCGGAGCACGGCGCGTTTGCCGGGCCGGTGGGAGACGATATGACCCTCCGGGTGCGCGGCGAGGCAGCGGGCCAGGCCGGGCAGGCGCGGGTCCGTTCCGGCCGCGAAGACGGTGGCGGTGCCGGTGACGGGGTCCAGCCGGGCTCCGTGGAGCTGCTCCGCACCGGCCGAGTCGCCCTCCGCCGGATCACCCGTGGCAGGCCCACCCGCGGTCGATCCCCGCCCGGTCGACCCGCTCTCGCTCGAGCCGCCGTCGCGGCGCAGTTCGAGCGGCAGGCCGCGTCCGTCGTCGGGCCAGGCCCGCGCCACCTCCCAGACGGCGCCGCCCGCCACGACCTGCGCGGGAACGAGCGGTGCGGGGCCGGCGGCGGCCGCCCTCGGCAGCGGGAGCATCTCGGGGGCGGCGAGGATCTCCTCGGCCAGCTCCAGTCGGCGTGCGACGGCGACGGGCCAGTCGGGGTGGAACCGACGGATCGGGTCGGCCGCGGCGGCCACGAGGGCCCGTGCGGTCCAGACCGCCAGCTCCTCCGGGACGGGCACGTGCCCCTCCCGGGCGTACCCGTCCAGGAAGGCTCGGGCCAGCTCCTCGGTGTGGGTCACCAGGCAGGAGGCGAGCCACGATCCGAGGTCCGCGCCCAGCGGGCCCCGGCCGGAGCGGTCGAGATCGATGATCCGGATCTGCGCGGGCGACGGGTCGGCCGACGGCACGATCGACGGGTCGGCCGACGGCGCGATCGACGGGCCGGCCGACGGATCGAGGCTCACCAGCACCTGGTCCGGTGTGAGATCGCCGTGGATCAGGCCGTGCCGAGGACGAGTGGGAAGCCGACCCCGCAGCTGCCGGGTGAGGCGGCCGGTCGCGCCGGCGCTGCCGGGCAGCAGCTGCGTGATCGCCTCCAGGGCCGCGGGCACGGGGGCGCCGAGGCGTGCCTCGGGCAGGTCGTCGGCGGCGAGCGCGGCGCCGTGGAGGCGGGCGAGGGCCGCACCGGTCGCGGCCGCGGCGGGCACGGCCTGGTCGTGGCGGGCGTGGTGGGCGAGGTCGCCGTCCCCCCAGTGCTCACCGATCAGCACCGAGGACTTCCCGCGCCAGGGACGCTGCTCGAGAGTGGGCACCCCGAGGGCGAGCCAGGACCGGGTGACCTCCATGATGCCGTCCAGGTCCCGCGCGGCCAGGCGCAGCACCTGGCCGGATCCCGGCAGGTGCAGGACGGCGTGGCGGGCGGGGTTGAAGCTCAGCACGCGCGGTGCGTCCCCGTCAGCGGATCCGGCGGACTCGGCGTTCCCCGCGGAGACGTGGCGCCCGGCAGCGTCGCGGCGGCCGGCAGTGTCGTGACAGCCGGCAGCGTCGTGGGGGCCCGCAGTGTCGTGGCAGCCGGCAGTGTCGTGGCGACCGGCGGTATCGCGGGGGCCCGCGGGGCCGAGGGAGCTGAGCACCCGGTGCCCCGTGCGGCCGATCCGCGGATCGGCCTCGAGGCCGCCGCTGAGCAGGTAGGGACCGCCGGCGGGGCTCGGGTGCTGGGTGAGCGGGACCCCGGAGCGGGCGGCGCGGCGCAGCGCGCCGTCCCGCTTGTCGCGCGAGGCGATCAACAGCGTCCAGCCGACGTCGGACAGCGCGTGGCCGGGAGCTGACGCCTGGCCGGCCGACGCGGCCTCGGTCCGGTGGTGCGAGACCAGGGCGCTGGCGCCGGGCTTGAGGCGGGCGCGGGTCAGGGTGAGCGGGTGGCCGTGCACGGCGGCCAGGGAGGCGGCGTCCAGCAGCGTCCCGGCGCCGGGCAGGTCGGTGTAGGCGGCCAGCAGCGCGGTCGGGTCCAGGACGGGCGGACGGTTCGTGGTGGTCATGCCCGCACCTCCCTCGGCAGGATCGGGGTGCCCAGCTGCCAGACGTCCTCGGTCTCCGGGTCTCGCGCCTCCGGGTCCCGCCTCTCCGGGTCCCGCCTCTCCGGGCCCCGCGCCTCCGGGGCCCGCCCCTCCGAGTCCCGGGCCTCCGGGCCCCGGGCCTCCGGGTCCCCGTCGACGTCGAGCTCGTCCTCGGCGCCCTCCTCGGCGGCGCGCTGCTGGAGGAGCCAGCGGGCGTAGTGCGAGTCGGGGTCGGCGGCGAGCTCGGCGGGGCTGCCGTCCTCGCGGATGGCGCCGTCCTCCAGCCAGAGCACGCGGTCCAGGCCCTCGACGGCACCGACGTCGTGGGTGATGGAGATGGTGGTCCGCGAGCGGGCGAGCTCCCGCAGGGACTCGCCCACCTGGGCCCTCGAGGCGGGGTCGAGGCCGGTGGTGGGCTCGTCGAGCACCACCACGGGCGAGCGTCGGATGAGGGCGCGGGCGATCGCGATGCGCTGACGCTGGCCGCCGGAGAGGGTGTCTCCGCGGTGGCCGAGCTCGGTGTCGTAGCCCTGCGGGAGGCCGGTGATGAAGGCGTGCGCCCCGGCTCGACGGGCGGCCTCCTCGATCTCGGCATCGGTGGCGTCCTGGCGGCCGTAGCGGATGTTCTCCCGCACGGAGACGGAGAACAGCACGGACTCCTGGGGCAGGACGGAGACGTGCCGGCGCAGGTCCTCGAGGGTGACGGTGCGGGTGTCGTGCCCGCCGACGAGGATCGTGCCGTCCTCGGGCTCGGCGAGACGGATCAGGTAGGAGACCAGCGTGGACTTCCCGCCGCCGGAGGGGCCGAGGATGCCCAGGTGCTGACCGGCGGGGATCGTCAGGTCCAGGCCCTCGAACAGGGGCCGACCGTGCCCGTCGCGGGAGCGGATCCCGCAGAAGGAGACGGTGCCCGGGGCTCCGCGCAGCGGCACGGGATCGCTCGGGTCCTCGATCTCGACGCGCTCGTCGAGCAGGTCCGCGATCCGTTCGCCGGAGGCGGTGGCACGGGCGATGCGGCCGGTGTACTTGGCCATGTCGCGCAGCGGCTTCATCGCGATCTTCAGGTACATCATGAACAGCACCAGGTCGCCGGGGGTCATGGAGCCGCGCAGCACCTGCAGCGAACCCGCGACCAGCACGGCGGCCTGGGCGATGCCCACCAGCACGTCGGTGGAGCGCTCCAGTCCGGCCGCCAGGCGCTTGGCCGTCACCCCGGCCTTCATCGCCTTCTCGTTGCCGTCGGCGAACTCGTGGGCGACGGTCTTCTCCAGCCCGTAGGACTGCACCACGCGGATCGCGGCGAGCGCTTCGGCGGCCGCTCCCACCAGGGACCCCTCACCCTTGCGGGTGCTGCGGGAAGCGGTGACGATGTCCGGGGAGGAGCTGCGCGAGAGCAGCAGGTATCCGATCGCGGCCACCACCACGATCGCGGCCAGCGTCGGTTCCAGGATCATCATCACCGCCATCAGCACCACGAGGGTGATCACGTTGCCCACCAGCGGGAGGCCCGCGGTGACGGCGACGTCCTGCAGGCGGCCCATGTCCCCCACCAGGCGCTGGGAGGTGTCCCCGATGGAGGCCCTCTGGTGGTAGCGCAGGGACAGGGCCTGGACGTGGTCGAAGACGCGGGTGCGCAGCTCGGTGGCGATCCGGGCCCCGACCTTCGCGAAGGCGACGGTGGAGAGGTAGTTCGTGCCCGCGCGGCCCGCGATGATCACCACGAGGGCCAGGGCCGCGGCGATCACCGTCTCGGTGAGGTCGAGGCCGAAGGGGGTGACGTCGGGCAGGGAGGCGCCCAGCGACGCGGACACGGCGTCGATCGCGAACTTCAGCGGCCAGGGCTCGAGCACGCGGAAGACCACGTCCGCGAGCAGCGCGACCAGGCCCAGCAGGCACAGCAGCAGGTGACGCGGCAGGTGGGGCCGGACGATCCGCAGGGTGCGGCGCAGGGCCGACGGATCGATGCGGTCCTTCGTGGGGCGGGCGGCGGCGCTCATGAGACCGGCATCCGGGCGAGATCCAGCAGGGCTCGGCAGCGGCTGCGCCAGTCGTGTTCGGCGACCGCGGCCTCCCGCGCGGCGCGCCCCAGACGGGAGCGGCGGGCGGGGTCGGCGGCGAGCTCGTCGAGCGCCGCCGCGAGAGCGTCCACATCCCCCGGCGCGACGAGCACACCGAGCTCCCCCTGGCGCAGCACCTCGGGGATGGTGCCGATCGCGGAGGCGATCACGGGCAGTCCCGCGGCGAGGTACTCGTAGACCTTCAGCGGGGAGAAGTAGTGCTCGCCGGCCGGGTACGGGGCGGTGGCGAGGTCGAGACCGGCCAGCACCTCGGGGACGTGCTCGGGGGCGACGGCGCCGCGGAAGGTGACGCGGTCGGTGATCCCGAGGTGTGCGGCGAGCTGTTCGAGCTCGGGCTGCTGGGGGCCGGTCCCGCAGATGTCCAGGCGCAGGTCGGCCCGGGTGCGGGCGAAGGCCTGCAGCAGCAGGTCGGTGCCGTGCCAGGGCTTCAGGGTGCCGACGAAGCCGACGGTCACGGGGAGCGCGGCGGCCTCCGGAACCTCGGCCGCGGCCGACGGGGCCCGCCGACGCGGGGTGATCCGGGCGGTGTTGACCCCGTTGGGGGTGACGACGACGCGCTCGGGGTTCGCGCCCTGGCCGCGGGCCCATGCGGCCACGGGCTCGGAGACGCAGGAGACCACGTGGGCGGTCCGCAGCTGGGCGCGGGTGGCCGTCTGCGCGGCGGGCTCGTCGTGCAGGTGGCGGTGTCGGCGCTGCTCCTCGATCAGCGGGGCGTTGACCTCGAGGATCGTGGGGATCGGGGCGGCGGAGGCGGGTCCGGGGAGGCGGGTGAGGCGGGCCAGGGCGTCGGAGAACAGCGAGTAGCGCTCGTAGGCGAGGTCGAAGCCGTCGGCCGCGATCTCGGCGGCGATCTCCGCGGCGGCCTCGGCCACTGCGCGCTCGCGCTCGGCGCCGCTCCCCCGGGGCAGGCGGTGGCGACGCACCTCGAGGTCGGCGAGATCGGCGGGCACGTGGTCGTCGGTGCGGGTGCAGAACACGGTCACCTGGTGGCCGTCGGCCCGCAGCGCCCGGACGACCTCCTGGACGTGGACGGAGGCGCCCTTGGTGCCGAAGACCCCGATGCCGGGATCGAGCAGGATGTACGCGATGCGCATGGTCAGCTCCTCGGAGTGGGGGCGGCGGCGAGCACGGGCGCGATGGCACGGTCGCGGGCGACGGGCCGGTCCGCGACCTCGACGAGGTCGCGCAGCCGGGTGGCCTGCCCGTCCGAGGCGTATTCGGCCTCGATGAGCGCGCGGGCGGCGTCGGTCAGGCGGCGCCGCGCGGGGCCCGCCGCGATCGCGTCGCGCAGCGCGGTGGCGAGCGCGGCGGTGTCGTCGCTGCGGATCAGCCAGCCGGTCTCCCCGCTGCGCACCACCTCGGCGACCGCGGTGACGTCGGCGGCGACGCAGGGGATGCCGCTGGCCATCGCCTCGAGCAGCACGGTGGGCAGCCCGTCCGCGTTGCCGTCCTCGGCGATCACGAAGGGGGCGGCGAACAGGTCCGCCTCCTGCAGCAGGGTGCGCACCTCCTCCTGGGTGCGGGGGCCCAGCAGCTGCACGGACTCCTCGAGGCCGTGGGTCTCGATCCGCTCTGTGAGCGTCTCCTGCAACGGGCCGTCGCCGACGATCTCGGCGCTCACCGCGATCCCCGCCTCGCGCAGCGCGGCGACGGCGTCGATCAGGTGCACGAAGCCCTTCTTCTCGACCAGACGGCCGACGGCGAGGATGCGCGGCACGGTCCGGATCTCGGGCCGCGGCAGATACGGGAACCGTCCCAGCTCGAGTCCGTTGCGCACCAGGTGCAGGCGCTCCACCGCCGCGTCGCCGAAGCGCTCGCGCAGATGATCGAGGTTGTAGCGGCTGATGGTGATCGCGTGGTGGGCGTCGCGCAGCTTGCGGGCGAGGTCCTCGTCCCGGACGTCGCGGTGGAAGATGTCCTTGGCGTGCGCCGTGAAGGAATAGGGCACGCCGGCCAGACGCCCGGCGAGGCGGGCCACGGTGGTGGCCATCGAGGCGAAGTGCGCGTGCAGATGGGTGACGCCGTGCTCGCGGGCGAGACGGGCCACCGTGATCGACTGTTCGGCCTCGTCGGCCTCCACCGCGACCATCTCCTCCAGGCTCGACGCGAGGCCGTCGGCGATCTGCGGGTCTGCCATGGCCTCGCGCCAGGTCTCCCAGAGCCGACGGGGGCTGGAGGAGCGCCCGATCGGGATCACGGGGGCCTGGACCCGTGCCAGCTCGGGGTGGAAGCGGGCGTCGGTCGGGGGGCGCAGCGAGAAGATGACGATCTCCTCCCCGGCGGCTTCGCGGGCCAGGATCTCGGAGACGATGAAGGTCTCGGAGAAGCGCGGGTACATCTTCAGCACGTAGCCGATGCGGCGGGGCTGCTCAGACAGCATGGATGCTCACCTCAGCGGGGGTCGGGGCGGCGGCCCGGAGCAGGGCTGCGGCCAGAGGGGGGACGACGACCAGGCCGTCGAGGTCGAGGCCGTCGCGGACGGTGCGGCCGGTGACGGCGCGGCGCCACCAGGCGGTGATGTCGTCGGCGGCGATGTCGGTGATCTGCCGGGTCTCGAGGGCGCCGACGGCGGCCAGGGCCAGGGCGCGGCGCGGCTGCTCCTGACGGCGGCGGCTGCGGGGCACCACGAGCGCGGGGGTGTCGGTGACCAGCAGCTCGGCGACCGTGTTGTAGCCGCCCATGCACACCACGGCGGAGGCTCCGGCGATCAGCTCCGGCACGTCGGGGGCGCTGCGGGCCACCGTGGTGCGCTCATCGGCGATCTCCTGCAGCCCGGCGATCTCCTCGGGGGCCATCTGGGGGCCGGTGATCAGCAGGTGACGGTGGCCGGCGGGCAGTTCTGCGGCCACGGCCAATCGGGCGAGCTCCCCGCCGTCGGAGCCGCCGCCGAGCACCGTCAGCACGTACGGCGGCACCGGAGCGACGGGGGCCCGGCCGGGGGCGGAGGGACGCGCGGCGGGTCGGCCGTGAGCGAGGTACCCGGTGGCGGTGGCGAGCTCGGCGAGCGGCCGCGGCAGTTCCCCGGTGCGACGGGGGTCGTAGACGAGTTCGTCGCCATAGACCCACACCGCATCGAGGTGGCGGGCCACGTGCTCGGCGCCGCCGAGCCGGTCCCACTCCGCGACGGCCACGCGCGGGGCATCCAGGACCTCGCGCAGGCCGAGCACGGCACGGCCGCCGCGGGCGTGCTGGTGGCGCAGCACGGGCAGCAGTTCCCCGTCGATGCCGAAGGGGTGGCGGTCGATGATCAGCAGGTCGGGGCGAAGTGCGGCGAGCGCGGCGTCGATGGTGGCGCTGCGCAGGTCACGCAGGGCGGCGGCGTCGGTGCCGAGGCGGCGCGGAGCGTAGCCGTCACCGCGACGGGTCAGGCCCGGCAGCACCAGCCAGTCCCAGCCCTCGGGGAGCGGATCGCGGCCGGCGTCCGGGTGCCCGGCGATCAGCAGTCCGCGCACGGGGGTACCGGTCAGCGCCGGGAGGTGCTCGGCCAGCGTGTAGGCGAGCGCCCGATTGCGGCGGGCGTGGCCGAGTCCCACGGAGTCGTGGGAGTACAGCGCGATCGTGGTGGCCGCCATGGCTCATCCACCTCCTGTGTGCTCGATGAACACCAGGAGAATGACAAGAGGCCATGAGGGGACGATGAGCCGTCGATGAGGACTTTCTCAGACGCGTCGGTCCGGCGCCGGGCGACACCCGCGCCGCGGAGGGAGGTCGACATCGCGGACCCGCTTTCTCGCGCTGCCCCGGGAGCTCACCGGTCCGGCCGACGGACCCCGCGGGGCTCGGACAGTGGCCCCAGCCTCACCCTCCCGGGTGACGGGGAGGTGGCCGCACGGTGGAGTGCGGACGAGGGTCCCGCGACGTCTCGGGTCAGGTGCCGTCGGCCTCTCGCGTCAGGGGCCGTCGTCCGCCGCTCGCGTCAGACGCCTTCCCCCTGACTCCGCAGCCAGCGCGCGAGGCGGGAGTCCGGATCCGCGGCCAGGGTCGACGGGGCGCCGTCCTCGCGGATCTGCCCGGCCTCGAACCAGAGCACGCGGTCCAGGGTGGAGACGGTCTCGGGGTCACGGCTGCTGACGATCGCGGTCCGACCCTCCCCGAGGGTCGCCAGGGCCGCCATCACGGGGTGACGCTCAGCGACGGAGAGGTCCGCATCGGCGGCCTCGAGCACGACGATCGGGGCATCGCGCAGCAGCGCCCGGGCGATCGCGACCCGGCGTCGCTGCCCGTCGGACAGCACGTCCCCGCGTCGTCGCAGGACGGTGTCGAAGCCGGCCTCGAGCCGGGCGATGACGTCGTCGATGCCGGCGCGACGGGCGGCCTGCTCGACCTCGGCGTCGCTCGCCTCGGGGCGGCCGACGCGGATGTTCTCCCGCACCGTGTCGGTGAAGAGCACCGGTTCGCGCTGGACGACGGCGATCTGGCGGCGCAGGTCGGCCAGGGACAGGGTGCGCGTGTCGAAGCGGTCGAGCAGCACCCGGCCGGTGTCGGGCTGGTCGAAGCGCAGCAGGTAGGAGATCAGTGCCGCCGCCTCGGCCCCGGTGCCGTCCAGCAGGGCGACGTGCTGGCCGCGCGGGACCACCAGGGAGACGGTCTCGAACAGCGGCCCGCCGGTCCCGCCCGCGGTGTCGACGGCGGAGAACACGATCTCCCCGCCGACGCGGCCGACCCCCTGGGTGCGCTCCGGATCGGTGATCCCGGCCCGACGGTCGAGCAGCTCGGCGATGCGGCGCCCGGCCTCCGGGGCCGGCCGCAGGGCCCCGGTGTGCTCGAGCAGCTCGCGCAGTACCAGGATCATGATCAGGAGATCGGCGAGGACGAGCACGACGTCGCCGGGGGTCATGGTGCCGTCCGCGACCCGCGCCCCGCCCAGGAGCAGGGTCGCCAGGACGCCGGCACCGGCGATGACCTGGGTGGCCAGCTGGAGCAGGGAATCGGTGCGGCGCGCCCGGGTCAGGGCGCGGCCGTCCCGCTCCCCGGCCTCGGCGAGCCCGCGCTCGGCGCGGGACTCCAGGCCGTAGGACTGGATGGTGCCGGTCGCGGCGACCAGCTCGTCGGCGGTCTCGGCGAGCAGACGCGCCTCGGTCCGGGCCCTCAGCCGGGCCGCGCGGCGGCGACGCAGCACGAGCGTGGCGACCAGCGCCTGGACCGTTCCGGTCACCACCAGCACCAGCGCCGCCAACGGCGCGGCGATCACCGTGATGATCAGCAGGGACAGCAGGGTCAGGGCACCGGCGGCGACGCGGGGGCCGGCATGGGCGAGCACATCGCGCAGCGTGGCCACGTCGTCGATCAGCGGCCGCACCGCCTCCGGCTCGCTCGCGCCGTCGCGGCGCGACGGGACGGAGGCGGGGTCATCGGCCTGCGGAGTCAGGGAATGGAAGTGCCCGAGCAGTCGGGTGCGCAGGTCGGTGGCGATGCGGGTGCCGACCCGGCCGAGGGCGGCGAGCGCTGTGAACCGGGTCGCGACCTGCACCAGCAGCAGCACGCCGAAGACGATGGCGCTGATCGTCAGCGTTCGGTCCGGGTCGGGGATGCCGGCGAGGGCGGGCAGGTCCGCGCCGGTGGAGGCGACCGCGGCGTCGAGGGCGTACTTCAGCGGGAAGGGCAGGGCGATCAGCATCCACACGCTCAACAGCAGGGCCGAGCCGCCGGTGATCAGCGCCGCACGATGGGTGCGCAGCGAGGGGCCGAGGACCTGCACGACCGGCTGCAGCGGCCCGCCGGGCGCGGGCTCGTCGGCGAGGGCCTCGGCAGCGGAGGTGCCGGCGGCGGGATCGTCGGCGGACGCCTCGGGCGCCGGGCCGTCGGCAGGCGCGAACGCCGTCGAGGATCCCGGGGCGGGGACGGACGCGGAACCGGATCCGGGCGCCGGGATCGTCGGCGCGGGGTCGGGCGCGTCCGGGACGCGCGGCCCGGACGTGCTCGTCGCGCCGACCGGCGCTGCGGTATCCGTCGTCGAACGCGGCTCCGCGGCAGGGGTCCGCCCGCTCCCCGGTGCTGTCGCGTCCGTCGAGGACCACCCCGGGAGCAGTGACTCCCGCGCCCAGCCGTGCTTCTTGGCCCGCGGCGACATCGTGACCGGCACCGGGAAGGCCCGCACACGCTCGCTGTCGACCCCCGGGGGATCCCGGTCCGGATCGTCCGGGTGCTCGGCGTCGTCGGCGCCGGATGCGGGATCTGCGGGGGCCGACGGCGCGTCCTGGACCCACGCGTCCTCGGGCGGCGCCGGCTGCTCGGCACGGAGCTGCGACGAGCGGGCGGCGGCGTCTCCGGCGGGATCGCCCGACGGGATCCCCTCGGCGGGATCACCCGGGGCGACGTCCTGGGTGGGATCGTCCGGAGTGGGGGCGGAGCTCATCGGCGGGCCACCTTCGGGGCGGGCGCGGGCAGCACGCGGCGGGAGGTGACGGCGGGAGCGGGGTGCAGCAGCTCGGAAGGCATAAGGTTCCTGGTCGGCGGTGAGTCGGCCTGGCAGGGCAGCGACGGGCGATACGGCCAGTGTGTCACCACCCGGGCGCTCGCCGAGATGCCCGCCCCTGGAGCTGCATCAGCGAGGCCCGTCGGCGTCGTGCGGTGCTGCGCGTCAGCGGGCGAGCAGCTCCTCGGTGCTGGTGCCGGGCAGCGAGATGGTCACCGGCGTGCCCCACGGGTCCGTGACGCTCACGGAGCGGCCGTCGTCGGCGAACTGGCTGCGAGCCGCCGTCAGACGGCCGGTCAACGCGTCGAGGTCGTCGCGGCCGGGGACGGTGATGGCGACGTCGGCCAGGCCGAGGCTGGTGGCGCGCGGGCCGGCGCCGCGGCTGTTCCAGCTGTTCATGGCGACGTGGTGATGGTAACCGCCGGCCGCCGCGAACAGAGCGCCGGGGTGGGTGCCGACGGTGGTCTCGAAGCCGAGGGTCTCGACGTAGAACGCCCGCGCGGCGTCGACGTCGCCGACCTGCAGGTGGACGTGGCCGACGATGCCGGGGCGCAGACCTGGGCTGGTGGCGACGTCGTCGGTCAGGTGCCTGCGCAGGTACTCGTCGGGATCGAGGAACAGGGTGTCCATGGCGACCTGACCGCCGGACCAGGTCCACTGATCGCGAGGGCGGTCCCGGTACAGCTCGATGCCGTTGCCCTCGGGGTCGGCGAAGTAGAAGGCCTCGGAGACCAGGTGGTCGCTGCTGCCGACGAAGCGGGAGCGGGGGTCCTGGGCGGCGCGCAGCACGGTGCCGGCGAGGGACGCCTGGTCCTCGAAGAGGAAGGCCGTGTGGAACAGTCCCGCCTGGCGGGGATCGACGGCAGGCAGACCGGGCGTGGCGACCAGGCGCACGAAGGGCACGGCGCCGCGGCCGAGGACGCGGTGGACCTCGCCGTCCACGCGGGCCTTCTCCTCGATCGGGGCCAGCGCCAGGGCGTTCTCGTAGTAGGAGCTCATGAGCTCGAGGTCGCCGACGTGGAGGGTCACGGCATCCATGGCGAGGTCGGCGGAGAGGTGCTGGCCGTCCGTCGCGCCGGAGTCGCCGGGCACGGTCAGGGGCGAGGCGGTCATGGGGCGATCCCTTCGATCGATGTCGTCCCGCCCATCATGCCTCCGCTTCGATGAACTTTCAATCATCATGTGAGGAACCCCCTCCCCCGGCCGGGCGTTCGCCACGAGCGCTCGAGCGGCCACGAGGCCCGGCTCCTCGCCACGACCGCGGGGCTGCGGTCGGGCGGTTCAGTCCCCGTACGCGCGCAGCGCCACGAGGTGCGCCGACGGTGCTCCGTTCGTGTCCTCGACCACGACACGCAGGGAGGCGGTGTGCACCGGACGCTCGAAGGGGAAGCTCCGGTGGCGTTCGCGGTTCTCCTCGAGCCGCGCGATCTCCTGCCACTGCGCGCCGACGAGCGCCTCCAGGCGGGCTGTGCGCACCAGGGTCCGCATCGTGTCGCCCGGGGTGCGGTGGTGGTGCAGGTTGATGAGGTCCTCGTTCACGTCGTCGTCGAGCACGAGGTCGATCGTCGCGATCTCCTGCGGGGCCGACCAGCTGAGCTGCAGCCAGGGCTGCGGGTCCTCGGCGGCGTCGGCGGAGACCCACAGGGCGGGACCGCCGTAGGGCCGTGCATAGCCGCCGACCGCCTGCTCGGGGCCGAACGCGCGGGTCGGGGCGGTCGCGCGGAAGCAGATGCCGGTCCCGTGCAGGGTCTCCTTCCAGGACCGCCACTGCTCGGGGCTCTCCTCCCCCGGCGGCAGATCCCGGTGCCTCATCGTGACGGTCCCCGGCTCTGCCCGCTCGCCCTGATGGACCTCGAGCAGGGGGTTCCTCCGCAGCACGACGACCGCGTTCTGGGCGCCGTCGGGCTCCCAGCCCAGCTCGGCCCGCGCCCAGGACCGTCCCCGGCGGACCGGCACCACGACGCTGCGCTCGCGGGCCGCGGGCAGGTAGTTCTGCGGCTTGCCCACGCTGTGCAGCTCGACGAGGAGCTCGGTGTCCTCGGCGGCGTCGACCAGGATCTCCACCTCGGCCAGCATCGGATCGACCGGCAGCACGAGAGCGAGGTCGTGGTCCAGGGCGATCCGCCGGGTGCTCCGCGTCGAGGCGAGCGTCGACTTGCGGGAGGACGAGCTCACCTCGGCGGCGAGCGCGAGGTTCGCCGGGTCGTCGTCGACGACGCCGAGCAGCGAGGCGTCGGCGCGCACCATCGCCCGGTGCAGCTCGGGCAGGTGATCGGCGGCGAGGGAACGAGGGCCCACCCCGAGCCGGCCCGCGACCGCGGCACCGATGCCGGCGGCTTCGCCGAGGACGCCGCAGGTGGCCATCACCCGGGTGCTCCCGAACGCGACGTGGCTGGCGCTGATGTCGCGGCCGGCCATCCACAGGTTCGAGACGTTGCGGGAGTACAGCGCGCGCACCGGGATGTGGTAGTTGCCGTCGGGGTGCCAGTGCCGCGACCCCTTCTCACTGGCGTACACCCCGCCGACGGGGTGGAGGTCGATCGACCAGCCGCCGAAACCGATCCGGTCCTCGAACTCCGTCTGCCCGAGCACGTCGCCCTGGGTGAGGACGTGGTCGCCGACGAATCGACGGTACTCGCGCTTGCCGGGCACCGCGCCCACCCACTCGAGGCTGAGCGTGTCCGCGTCGTACTGCCCGGAGTTCTTGATGTGGTCCCAGAGTCCGTAGCAGACCGCCTGCAGCTCATCGCGGATCCGCTCGTTCTCGTGAACGACGTCGAGGTCGCCGCCCCATTCGATCCACCAGAAGTCGCAGCCGTTCATGGTCTCGCGGATCACCCGGTTCTGCGGGATCGAGGTGGCCGCGATGTCGACCGCGAAGGGCGGGGCGACGAACTTCTGCGGGTGCCCGACGTCCTTGGTGTAGAACAGGATCGTCGATCCGAGCATGTCCTCCCCCGGCCGCTCCGGGGCCCAGGACTCCCCGAACGTCTCGCGCGGCTCGCTGCCCCGCATGGACTCCGCCCCGGCCAGGTGCCCGAGCAAGCCGTCGCCGCTGCAGTCGATGAAGGTCCCGCCGCGGAAGGTGATCCTCCGCTCGGAGCCGCTCATCCATCCCGTGGCCGACCGGATCTCGCGCGCGTCGGCGGGACCGTCGGCCGCGACCTCGGAGACCTCGGTGTTCAAGAACAGCTCGATGCCGTGCTCCGCGCGGACCTTCTCGAGCAGCAGCAGGTCCCAGTAGTACGGGTTCCCGTCGGGGTTGCGGAACTGGTTCTCGACGTACAGCTCGCCCATGATCCCGGTCTCGCGCGCGAACAGATGGATGCCGTGCGCCGTGGCGCCGCAGACCCATACCCGCACCTCGCTCGAGGAGTTCCCCCCGAGGACGGGCCGGTTCTGGACCAGCGCGACCCTGCTGCCCTGCCGTGCGGCTCCGATCGCCGCACAGACGCCGGCGAGGCCTCCTCCCACCACGACGATGTCGGTGGTGACGGTTTCGGTGAGCATGGGGGTCCTTCCTGCAGGGGTGATGAGCGAGGTCAGCGGTCGGTGTCGCGCGGCGGGGCCGACAGGTGCGGCTCGAGGGTCCCGTCGTCCACGAAGCGCATGGTGGGGTCGGCGGAGCGCCGCTGTGCCACGAGCAGCCAGAGCATGCTGGTCAGCAGGGTGTCGCTGGCGCGGCCGGCGAAATGCTGCGTCCACACGGAGCCGTTCCGGATACCGGTGTACACAGCGATGTCGACCGCCTGATCGAGCGCGGAACCTGGCGCCCCGTGGACCGCGATCGTGGTCGTGCCGGCCCGCGCGGCGTCCCGGACCAGCCGCAGCGCGGTCTCGTCGTCGCCGGAGCGGTTGAGCACCAGGACCACATCGCGCGCGGTGAGAGTGCGCGCGACCAGGTCGAGCGTGTGCGGTCCGGTCTCGTGGCACCACACCGCGACACCGATCCGTTGGAGTCTCAGATACAGCTCCCGCACGGCGATGGAGTCCCCCCACTCCCCGTGCAGATGCACCCGCTCGGCGCCGGTGATCGCCTCCGCCGCGCGCTCGACCTGCACCAGGTCGATGACTGCGGCGGCGTCGCGGAGCGCGCGGGCCGCGGTGCCGGCCAGGATGTCCAGCACGTCCTGGGACGTGTCCGCCGGGGTGATCGCCGTGCCGATGTCCCGCTCCCACCCGGACTGGGCGGCCCGGCCGTTGTCGAGCGCGATCGCTGCCCTCAGGGCCGGGAACCCCGCATATCCGAGCTTGCGTGCGAACCGGGAGACAGCTGCGGGCGAGATCCGGGCAGCTGCGGCAACAGTGGTGATCGAGGAGTCCCCGGCGCCGAGCGGATCGGCGAGGATCGTCTCGGCGATCCGCCGATCGCCCGGGTTGAGCCCGGGCAGGCCTTCGCGAAGGCGCTGCAGGGCCGAGGGCGCGGTGGTGTCGGCGGGAGTGCTCATCGGGTGCTCGTCCTTGTGCGTTCTCGGGGGCTGCTGGCGTCGAAGGCAGGCCATGGGCCTGCTGCCTCGATCGACGTCCAGTGTGCTCGAGGCGGTCGGGGCCCGCGGATCACTTCAGGGCGCTCTCGGTCATCGCGCGCACGAACCGGCGCTGGAAGACCAGGAACACCAGCAGGATCGGGACGATCGAGATGACCGACGCCGCCATCGAGAGACCGGCGGCCATCGCCCCGTTCTCGTCGGTGAAGCTGGTCAGCCCCACGGGGAGGGTGTAGTTCTCCGGGCTCGAGAGGAAGACCAGAGGGGTCTCGTAGTCGTTCCAGGACCAGACGAAGGTGAGGATCGCCAGAGCACTGATCATCGACATGGCGTTGGGAAGGTAGATCCGGAAGAAGATCTGGAACTCGCTCGCACCGTCGATCCGCGCCGCCTCGGCGAACTCCTCCGGCTGGGAGACGAAGTACTGGCGCATCAGGAAGGTTCCCAGCACGGTGAACATGCCCGGCAGGATCAGCGCCCACAGCGTGTCGTACAGGCTGAGCTTCTCGAAGTACACGAAGCGCGGGACCAGCAGCAGCTGCGCCGGGATCAGGGACGTGGCGAGGTAGGCGATGAACACCTTTCCGCGCCCGGGGAAGCGGAGCTTGGCGAAGGCGTACCCCGCCAGGGTCGCGGTGCTCAGCTCGCCGAGCACGCGGAGCACGGCGACGAACACGGAGTTCCCGAAGGGGACGAGGATCGAGTTCTCCCCGAACAGGACCTCCGTGTAGTTCTCCCAGCGCGGCTCGTCGGGGATCCACTGCATGGGAATCCGGAAAGCTTCCAGATCCGGCTTCAGGGACGTGGAGATCATCCAGGCGAAGGGCAGCAGGAACAGCAGCGCGAGGAGCCACAGCGGGATGCCCCAGGCCCATCGGCGCACGCGGTCGCGGCGCGCACGCAGCGCCTGCCGCTCGTCCATGCCGACGCCGGGTCCGGGGCCCACGCTCCGTCCGGGGCCCGTGCCGGGGCCGGGGCCTCCGGCTCCGCGCCCCGCCTGCCCGCTCCGGTCGGTTCTCGTCGCGTCAGTCATGCAGCGCCCTCCCTCGCTGGGCTCGCCACATCAGCATCATGATGGCGAAGATGCCGATGAAGGTCACCAGGCCCACCGCGGAGGCGTAGCCGAACCGGTAGAACTGGAAACTGGTCTGATACATGTAGAACGACAGCGTGGTGGTGGAGCTCCCGGGACCGCCGTTCGTGATCAGGGCGATCATGCCGAAGGTCTGCGAGATCCCGACGAACAGCGTGACCAGCAGGAACACGGTGGTGGGGAGCAGGGACGGCCAGGTGATCGCGCGGAACGACGCCCAGGGCCCGGCGCCGTCGATGCGAGCCGCCTCGTACAGCTGGACGGGAGCGTCCTGCAGCGCGGAGAGGTAGATGAGGTTCGCGTACCCGGCCTGGGACCAGATCGTCACCAGGATCAGGGCGGGCAGGGCCCAGTGCGAGGAGGCGAACCATTGCGGCAGGTTCTCCGCCCCGAGGAAGCCGAGGAACTGGTTGACCAGGCCGGCCCCCGGATCCAGGAGCATCTGCCAGGTCATGCCGATCGCGACGATGTTCACGATGTACGGGACGAAGAAGGCGGCGCGCAGCAGGCCTCGGCCCGGGAGGTCGCGGTTCAGCGCCAGGGCGAGCGCGAGGCCCACCACGAGGGTCAGCGGCACGGCGACCCCGGCGTACAGGATCGTGATCACGAGGCTGCGCCAGAAGGTCGGGTCCCGGAACACGGCGATGAAGTTGTCCAGGCCCACGAACTCGATGCCGGCGATGCCCGACACCAGGTTCCACTGGGTGAAGGAGAGCAGCACCACCGAGATCAGCGGGACGAAGGTGAATGCCAGGACGCCGAGGAGGTTCGGCGCGATGAAGAGCCATCCCACGTACGGCGACGGCTCCGACGGCGCCCGTCCCCGTCGTCGCGGTCGGTCGCCCCCGGTCCCGCCCGGCTCCTCGGCCGCCCTGATGCTCGTGTCGACGGTCGCCATGTCAGTCCTCCTCGAACCGGTCGATGAGTGCCTGGGCGTTCTTGTCGACGGTGTCGATGGCCTTGGCCGGGGTGCGTTCGAGGAGCCAGCACACATCGCGCTGCTGCTCGTACTTCTGGGTGATCTCGGTGTACGCGGTCAGCTCGGTGTCCAGGTGCATCCTCGGCTCGTCCTCGAAGAGGGTCCGTCGGAAGGAGTCGACGTCGAAGAACTCCTCCGCGTCCTCGCCGAGGATCCCGGCCAGCAGCTGCTCGTCGTCGACGTCGCCCAGCAGGGAGATGTAGCCGGCATGGACCAGGTCCTCGGCCCCCTCCAGCAGCCAGAACTTGCAGAACTCCCAGGCCAGCTCCTGCTTGGGGCTCTTCGAGTTGATCTGGATGAAGGCTCCGTACTCCCCGGTGTTCCACTCATGTCCATCCAGCGTCGGCACCGGCGCGGCGGCGACCGTGAAGTCGTGGGGGTACTCCTCCTGGTCGGTGAGGAACCGCAGGGAGTAGGGGGCCGTGGTCCACAGTCCGAAGTCCTCGGCGATGAAATTGTTCTGCTGGTACGCCTCGAGCTGACGGGCCAGGGCCTGTGACCAGGGATAGAGCACGCCGTCGCGGATCAGCTCCGCGGCCAGGTCGAAGTGGCGCAGGAACGCGGGGTGGGAGAAGTTGGAGTCGCCCTCCGGGGTGTACCGATAGTTCGGCCCGAGCTCGATGCGGGCGAGGTCGGGCAGCAGATAGGTGCCGTACTTCCCGTCGCCGGCGAGCGCCCGGATGGCCTCGAGATACTCCTCGACGGTCCATGTCGTGGGCAGCTCGATCCCCGCGCGCTCCCTGAGAGTCTCGTTGAACAGCACCATCTGCGGGATCCGGGTCGTCGCCAGCGCCGTGATCTCGTCCCCGTCGATGAGGGCCTTCGGATCCTCTGTGTCCAGGAAGATCTCCAGCTCAGGGGTGGCCCGTACGAGATCGCCGACGTCGGCGGCCAGGCCGGAATCGACGCGCATGGTGAGGTTCGGGACGCCGTAGGTGAAGAAGACGTCGATGTCGACGCCGCCCTGGAGCGCCGTGTTCACCTTGAGGTTCCCCCGGTCGTCGTTGACGTAACGGGTGTAGGTGACGTGGGTGCCCGGGTACCGCTCGTGGAACTTGTCGATCAGCGCCTGGGGGCCGCTCTCGGCCGGGATGCCACCCCAGACCTGCAGGGTGTCCATGTCCTTCGCCGCGGTGGACGAGCAGCCGGCGACGGCGGCTGCTCCCGCAGCGGCTCCGAGCGCACCGGCGAACCGCCGACGACTCAGGGAGCGTCCGGATGCGAGGGGCATGCGAGATCCTTCCGACGCGGCGGTGCGTGGGTCGAGGTCCGGAGACGGTGCACAACTTTTGCATCAGCATCGCCACTCGTCAACCCTTGATGCACATCTTGTGTAGCCCTATCGTGAAGCGACTCCGCGGTCGGGCACCGCACTGGGCCGGCCCGACCAGGCCCGACCTGACCCGACCCGACCCGACCCGACCCGACCCGACCCGACCCGACCCGAGAGGATGCCCGATGGAGCCGCCGACCGACCGGGCACCCGAGGCAGTCCCGCCCCCGGACAGCCCCGCCCCCACCGGACCCGATGGGTTCGACGAGTTCTGGCAGGCGACGATCGCGGAGCACGCGGGCCGCGGCGTCGCCCGCCTCGAGACGGTGACCACTCCCCTGCGCGGCATCGTCGTCCAGGACGTGACCTTCCGCGGGTTCGACGGGCACCCCGTGAAGGGATGGTTGCTGACCCCCGCCCACGGCGGATCGCGCGGGACCGTGGTCCAGTTCCTCGGCAACAACACCGGTCGCGGACTGCCCGAGCAGTGGACGGTGCTGCCGAGCGCCGGGTACACGACATTCGTGATGGACAACCGCGGCCAGTCCGGCCCCGCCTCGGTGGGCGACACCCCGGACCCCGTGGGCAGCGGTCCACAGATCGTCGGCCGCATGACGATGGGGATCCACCGCCCGGAGTCCTACTACTACCGCCGCCTGTTCGTCGATGCCGTGTGCGCGATCGGCGCCGTCCGCCGTCTGGAGACGCCCGGGACCGAGCACGTCTTCGTGGCCGGCGGGAGCCAGGGTGGCGCCACCGCTCTGGCCGCCGCGGCGCTCTGCGAAGGGATCGCGGGCGCTCTCATCGAGGTGCCGCTGCTGTGCGACATTCCTCGCGCGGTGGACACGGCCACGGAAGGACCGTTCCGCCAGATCCGCGACTACCTGCGCACCCGGCGCGGGGACGAGGAGGCGGTCTTCGCCTCCCTGTCGTTCTTCGACGGGGTGCACTTCGCCTCCCGTGCCCGGGCTCCCGCCCTGTTCGCCGTCGGCCTGCAGGATCCGGTGTGCCCGCCCCAGGGCGTCATGGCCGCCTACGAGGCCTACGCGGGCGCCGGGAAGATCCTGCGCACCTACCCGTACGACGGGCATGAGCACGGCCAGTGGCAGCACAGACGTCTCCAGCTGGAGTTCCTGGAGCACCACACCGGGGGCCGCTGAGGACCGGGCCGCCGCCCCCGCGCCGGACGGGCGAGGCCCGACGCGATCAGTCCCGAACGGCGGCGCGGGCGCGGTGGGCACCCTCGAGCTCGGCGGCGCGGGAGCGCACTGCGGCACGCTGGGTGGGATCGGCGGCGACGGAGCGGACCACCCACGCCAGCGCGACGGCGGCGTCGTCCATCAGCCGGTACCCCTCCGCGCTCGCGGCGTGCCCGGCGAACTCCCGGGTGTGCAGGGCGGCCTCCGCGCCGGTGATGCCGACGAATGGGTGCAGCCCCGGCACCCGTCGGGACACGTTGCCCATGTCGGTCGAGGCATTGCTGACGCCGAGCGAGCCGGCCAGGGGACGGCCGAGCGCCGCCATCGCCTCGTTCCACGCGGTGCCGAGCACCTCGTCCTGATCCAACGGCTCGTAGACGGGCTCGGAGGGGTCGATCGCGAGCTCGAACTCGGGCATCGTCAGCGCACGGCACTCGAGGTCGACCACCGCGGTCTCGGGGACGATGTTGGTGACACCGGATTGCTGCGGGACCAGGGCCAGACGCTGGCCGTCCTTGATCCGCTGGCGCAGCAGACCGGCGGCGACCTGTGCGATCACCGCGGCGTCGTTCGCATTGATCCCGTCGGCCGGATGGGCGGCGGCGTGCGCGCCGCGACCGGTGTAGGTGGCACGCCAGCGGCCGACGGCCTGGCTGGCCGAGCCCAGCACGTCATAGGTGTCGGTGTGCGGCGTGGGGTGGGCCATGAGTGCGAGGTGGACGCCGTCGAAGACGCCCCTGTCGATCAGCAGCTGTTTGCCACCGCCGTGCTCCTCGGCCGGGGTGCCGATGACCTGCAGCGTCACGTCCAACTCGTCGACGAGGTCCGCCAGGGCGAGGGCCGCGCCGAGCGAGGAGCCGGCGATGATGTTGTGCCCGCAGCCATGACCGATGCCGGGCAGCGCGTCGTACTCCACGCACAGCGCGGCGACCAGGGAGCCGGAGCCGATGGTGGCACGGAAGGCGGTGGGCAGCTCGGCGAGGCCGCGCTCGAGGATGAAACCGGACCCCTGGAGCAGGTCCGCGCACCGGTCGTGGGCCCGGTGCTCCGCGAAGGCGAGCTCGGGGTCGGCGTGGATCGCTCGGGCGACGGCGTGGACGCGGTCGCGGTGCGCGCGGTAGGCGGCGGCGATCGTGTCCTGCTGGGGGTCAGGAGGCGGCTGAGCGGCGTCGATGATCACAGGCCGATCCTGTCACGGCAGGCGTCGACGCGGCGCGCTCCCCCGGAGCGGTGCCAGGCAGCCGTGCCACGCAGAAGTGCCGCGCAGCAGCGCCACGCTGCAGCGCCACGATGAATCGACCGCCGCGCGCGGGAGCGTCGGCCGCGGCCCCGTTACTGGCCGGAGCGAAGCAGGGGCGGGACCAGGGCGGTGCCTGCGCCGGCGCCGTACAGGCGGGCGGGACGGCCGCCGGTGGGGGCCGCGTGCTTGTCCAGCTCGAGGAGGAATCCGTCCGTGCGGGTGGCCTTGCGGTGGAAGTTGCCGGCGTCCAGCGTCGTGCCCCACACGCTCTCGTAGACCCCGCGCAGCTGGGAGATCGTGAACTCCTCGGGCAGGAAGGTGACGGCGAGGGTCGTGTACTCGAGCTTGGCGCGGGCGCGCTCGACGGCGCAGCCCAGCACGTCGGCGTGGTCGAAGGCGAGCTCGATCTCGGTCAGGTCGTCCACGCTCCACCAGCGGGCGTCGGCGACGTCCTCGCCGCGCTCCGGATCCGGCAGATCCGCACCCAGGGCCATGAACGCCACCGAGACGACGCGGCCGCGCGGGTCGCGGTGCGGGGTCCCGAAGGTGCGCACCTGCTCCAGGTGCACGGCGCCGCTGCCGAGGGAGGCCTCGTCGGACAGCACGCGGTAGGCGGCGTCCTCGAGATCTTCCTCGTACTCGATGAATCCGCCCGGGAGCGCCCAGGCACCGCGGTGCGGTTCGTCGTCGCGCCGGACCAGCAGCACGTTGAGGGCATCGTCCCGCAGGGTCAGGACGATGAGGTCGACGGCGACGCGGATGTCTTCGACGGAGGAGGCCATGGGGTCACCCTAGAACTGGTTATGGTCACGGTGACTCCTGGTGCAGTGCGGGTCACAGCATCACGCCGTGCGGCATCCCTCACAGCGCGGACGACCTGGGGCGTCACCGGTCGGTGACCTGTCACTCAGCAGGTCGGTCACCGTGCGGGCTCGCCACGGCGATGACCTGCCCCGCCGCGCAGAGGATGGGCCCGCCGCACCGAGGACCTGTCACTCGGCGATCCAGCGCGCCCACTTCTCCGGTCGGTGCTCGGCCTCGATGAGGCGCACGGTGCCCGAGGTGGAGCGCATGACGATCGACTCGGTGATGATGCGACCGCCCTCGTAGCGCACCCCGCGCACGAGGTCCCCGTCGGTGATTCCGGTGGCGGTGAAGTAGCAGTTGTCCGAGGTGACCAGATCGGAGGTGGTCAGCACCCGATCCAGATCGTGGCCGGCGTCGAGCGCCTTCTGCCGCTCCGCGTCGTCGATCGGGGCGAGGCGCCCCTGGATCATCCCGCCGGTCGCCTTCACCGCGCAGGCGGCGATGATGCCCTCCGGGGTGCCGCCGGTGCCCAGCAGCATGTCCACGCCGGCCCCGCGGGCCGCCGCGATCGCCCCGGCGACGTCTCCGTCCATGATGAACTTGACCCGCGCACCGGCCTCCCGGATCTCCGCCACCAACGGCTCGTGGCGCGGACGCTCCAGCACGCACACGGTGACCTGGCTGATGGGCTTGCCCTTGGCCTTCGCGACCAGGGCGATGTTCTGAGCGACCGGCAGGCGCAGGTCGACGAACTCGGCGGCCTCGGCCCCCACCACCATCTTCTCCATGTAGAACACGGCCGAGGGGTCGTACATGCTGCCCTTCTCGGCGACGGCGAAGACCGACAGGGCGTTGTTGTACCCGAGCGCGGTCAGCCGGGTGCCGTCGATGGGGTCGACGGCCACGTCGACGTGGGGGCCGGAGCCGTCGCCGACGCTCTCGCCGTTGAACAGCATCGGCGCCTCGTCCTTCTCCCCCTCGCCGATGACGACGGTGCCGTCCATCCGCACGGTATCCATGAAGGAGCGCATGGCGTCGACCGCGGCGCCGTCGGCCGTGTTCTTGTCCCCGGCTCCGACCCAGCGGGCCCCGGCGATGGCGGCCGCCTCGGTGACGCGCACCAGTTCGAGGGCGAGGTTGCGGTCGGGAGCGGTCGAGGGGTCGGAAGGAGTCGAGGTGCTGGAAGGAGTGGTCATGAGGGCCTCCGTCATCGTCGTCGGGGTCGTGGTGCCTCGCTGGTGCGGGCCGGTGGTTCGGCTGGACAGGTCGGTGGCTCGGCTGGGTAGGTCGATAGCTCGGCTGGGCAGGTCGATTGGTTCGGCGGTTCGGCGGAGCGGATCAGTGGTTCGGCTGGGCAGGTCGGCGGTTCGGGTGGGCGGATCAGTGGCCTGACCGGGCGCGGTGATGCCGTGCGGGTTCGTCGGACTCTACCCGGCGGACAGGTAGGGCCGAGGAAACAGCAGGTGAACGGCGCCTCGGGTCGCCGCCCAGACCGGTCCGGGCGCGACACGGGGCACTCGACATCGTTCGCAGGGACCCCGACCGCTCGCATCCGGTGGAGCTATACGAGCAGGCTCCGCCGTATAAGGCGGAGCCTGCTCGTATGACGCCAGTGGACGCGACGGGCACCGGTGAACTCGCTGAAGGGTGAACTCGCTGCAGGGAGGAGAACTCGCGTCACGGGAGAGACCCCGGAGCGGTCAGACGGTGACGGCGTCCTTCTCGCCGGCGGTGAGGCGGTCCTTGATCCCGCCGCGCAGGGCGAGGAACAGGGCGATCAGCCCGACGGCAAGGAGCATGTGGCCGAGCCCTGCGATGCCGGGGATGGCGGCGCTGGTGGTCGTCGGGTCCTGGCCGTCGAGGGTGAGGATGCCGCGCACGGCCTGCATCGCCACGGTGACCACGAGACCCACGTTGTAGGTCCAGAAGAAGACCGTGAAGGAGCGCCGACCGGTCAGGGAGAAGATCGCGTCCAGCGCCAGGATCAGCAGGAACATGACCATGCCGAGGACGAGCAGATGGGTGTGGAGGGTGTTCAGCTGGGTGTGCGTCCCGACGTTGTCGGTGGCTTTGACGAACTCCCGATAGAAGAGTCCGGAGGCGAGTCCGAGGAGGATGTAGGCGAAGGCGGTGTTCAGCAGTCGTGTCATGTCTTCGACTCTAGGAATCATGCATGACCAGGGGATCAACCGAATGATGGAGTGTGGTGGTGGTCCGTGCCACCACGGAGACCGCTGCCCCTCGCGACCCCACGGAGACCGCGGCCCCTCGCGACCCCATGGCGGCCGCGGTCAGCTCGGGACAGGAACGCGGCTCTCTGCCGGGGCACGGACGGCGCGCAGGTGCCAGGCCCACAGCGCCGTGCCCACCACGGCGAAGCCGAGTGCGGTGAGAGCGAGGACCTGAAGACTCGAGGTCACCAGCGGAGCGACCACACCGGCCAGCAGCGCGTTGAGCACGAGGCCGAAGAAGGTGCCCAGCGAGGCGGCGGCACCGCGCTCATGGGGGAACAGGTCCAGCACCTCCAGTTGGATCGGGGCGAACAGCAGCGCCACCGAGAAGGCGATCAGCATCGGCCCGACCACGGCCAGCAGCAGCGACCAGCTGAGTCCGCCGGTGAACGTCGGCGCGATGCTGACCAGCGCCAGGTTCAGGCCGGTCGAGAGCACGGTGCCGACGAAGCCGAAGCTGATCAGGCGCGCGCGGTCCATCACGTCCGCGGCGCGACCCACCAGCCAGGCGCCGGAGGTCATGCCGAGGATCAACGGCAGGAACAGCACCCAGAAGTCCTGCTCCCCCAGGCCCAGCAGGCGCACCACCACGATCGACGCGCCGGCGATGAACACGAACTGGGAGGCGAAGCCGAAGGCCGAGGCGGCAGCCACCCGCAGCATCACCGGGGAGCGTCCCACGTGCAGCAGGGACCCCAGCAGCGCTCCCACGCGCAAGGGGGTGCGGGCCTCGCGCGGCAGCGTCTCCGGCAATCGGGTGGCCGCCAGCAGCACCATCAGTCCGTACAGGCCCACCCCCGTGAACACCCACCGCCAGTCCCCCAGCAGCAGGAGCCAGCCGCCCAGGATCGGCGCGATCGCGGGAGCGACCGAGAAGATCATCATCACCCGGGCCATCAGGCGCTGGGCCTCGGTCCCGGAGAACATGTCACGGATGACCACGCGGGAGACGATGGTGGCCGCGCCGGCGCTCATCCCCTGCAGCACGCGCATCAGGATCAGACTGCCGAGCGTGGGGGCGAGCACGCTGCCGAGCATGCCGATCAGGTAGATCACCAGCCCGCCGATCATGACCTTCTTGCGGCCCAGCGCGTCCGAGAGGGGACCGTGGAAGATCGACATGATCGCGAAGGCGGCGAGGTAGGCGGAGACCAGCTGCTGGAGGGCGACCGTATCGCTGCCGAACTCCGCGCCGATGCGCGTGAAGGCCGGGAAGACGGTGTCGATGCTGAACGGCCCGATCATCGCCAACGAGGCGAGGGTCAACGTGATCCGGGCTCCTGCCGTCTCACGGTGCGGCGTGACGGGCGGGACGTGGGAGGAGGGGTAGGGCGTGGTCACCGGGTCCAGCCTAAGCAGAGGCAGGCAGGAGAGCATCCTCGTCCCGAAGGGTGGAAAGCGCTCGCGCGGAGGTGCGCTCCGTCTGCCGCCGGGCATAGGCTCGTCCCCGCACCGTCGTACCGCGACGACGCCGCGCCCGGTCCCGGCGACCAGGTCCCCGCGACACCCCCAGCGATCTGAGGTCATCCCATGAAGCATCTCGCCATGCCGCACACCGATATCTCCGCGCCGAACGTCGTGCTCGGGCTGATGCGCATCGCCGAGAAGTCCGACGACGAGATCCGCACCCTGGTGCGCACCGCCAGGGACGCCGGTATCGACTTCCTCGACCACGCCGACATCTACGGCGGTTCCGCGCACCGCTGCGAGGAGCGCTTCGCCCAGGCCCTGCAGCTGACGCCCTCCGAGCGGGATCAGGTGACGATCCAGACCAAGGCCGGGATCGTCCCCGAGGGTCCGTACTTCGATTACTCCTACGAGCACCTCATCGAGTCCGTCGAGGGGTCGCTGAGAGCCCTGCAGACCGACCGCATCGACATCCTGCTGCTGCACCGGCCCGACGCGCTGGTCGAGCCCGAGGAGGTCGCCCGTGCCTTCGACGAGCTGCACGCGAGCGGCAAGGTGCGCCACTTCGGTGTTTCCAACCACACCCCGCGCCAGATCGACCTGCTGGCGAAACATCTGAATCAGCCGATCGTCGCCAACCAGCTGCAGCTGTCGATCACGCACTCCACCTTCGTCGCCCAGGGCATCGCGGCGAACATGCAGGGCACCGACCAGGCGATCGTCCGCGACGGCGGCGGGATCCTGGACTACTGCCGCCTCCACGACATCACGGTCCAGGCGTGGTCGCCGTTCCAGGCGAAGTTCTTCGACGGCGTGTTCCTGGGCCATCCGGACTATGCGGAGCTCAACGCCGTCATCGACCGCCTGGCCGCACGGTACGAGGTCTCCCCCGAGGCGATCGCGACGGCGTGGATCACCCGCCATCCGGCCCAGATGCAGGTGGTCCTCGGCACCACCACCCCGCAACGGGTGACCGATTCCGCCGCCGGCTCCGAGATCCCTCTGACCCGGCCCGAGTGGTACGAGCTGTTCCGCGCGGCCGGGTGGATCGTGCCCTGAGCCGCGGCACCGCCTGACCACCGGCCCGCCAGGCACCGCGCGGCAACCTCTACCGTGAACTGCGCCGACCGGCAAGGATGGGACGGAGACCCTTTCACCCACGTGCCGCACCGCAGCGGCGAGGAGGCGCAGCACATGGCCCAGCGACGTATCGGTCTGGTCGGCTACGGGGACGTGTCCGTCGTCCACGTCGGAGCGATCGAGGCGATCGACGGCCTCGAGCTCGTCGGCATCGCCGACCGCGATCCCGCAGCCCGGGGCCGGGCCGCTGCCGAGACCGGTCTGCCCACGTATCCCACCGTCGAGGAGCTCATCGACGCGCTGGGACCGGACTGCGTTCATGTGACCACCCCGCACGACCAGCACGTCGGCCCCTCGCTGGCGGCGCTCGAGCGCGGGGTGCACGTGCTCCAGGAGAAGCCGCTCGCCCATACCCTCGCCGAGGGCTCCCGCCTGGTGGACGCGCTCGGCGCGGTGACCGCACCGCGGGCCGACGGCGGTGCGGGCGCGCCGAAGATCGGCATCTGCTTCCAGAACCGCTACAACCGGGCCGGCCAGGAGCTGGCGCGCCTGCTCGCGAGCGGACAGCTCGGCGCGGTGCAGGGCGCGTGGGCCTCGGTGGTGTGGAGCCGCACCGGCGACTACTACGCGGCCAAGCCGTGGCGCGGCCGGTGGGAGAACGCCGGGGGTGGGCTGCTGATCAACCAGGCGATCCATACCCTGGACCTGGTGCAGTGGTTGATCGGTCCGGTCGAGCGCACCGAGGGGCTGGTCTCCCAGAAGAAGTTCGCCTCGGTCACCGAGGTGGAGGACACGGCGGATCTGGTGCTCCACCACGCCTCGGGAGTGACCACCACCTTCTACGCCACGCTCACGGCGCCGGTGGCGCGCCCGGTCGAGTTCGAGGTGGCCACCGAGAACGCCTACCTCGAGGTGCGGTCCGGGCGCGGCGGCGGGCTCACCGTGCGCTGGGCCGACGGCCGCGTGGACACCTACTCCGACCGGGTCGCGACCGCAGGGGGCCGGGCCTACTGGGGCGTCTCCCACGAGGAGCTGATCCGCGACTTCTACGCCTCCCTGGACGGCCCCGACCCGTTCTGGATCGGTCCCGGCGAGGCCATGGCCTCGCTCGAGATCCTCAAGGACGCCTACGCCAACAGCGGCGTCGGGAACTGACGGAACGCGCCCGCCGGCCCGAGCCCGCAGGCACCGGAGGGCTCAGCAGATTCTGACGAGGCACCCGAGGCACCGCGCGACGGTGGCGTCCTCGGCCGTGAGGGCGGAGGCCGGCGACGGCGGCCGCGAGTTCGTCGTCGTCAGGGTCCCTCCTGTGGTGGGCTCGGGACCGCATCCACCCGGCGGTCTCCATCGAGACGTCACGGGCTGTCGTCCGTATGCGCCCTCACGCTGCGGTTCCGGGGGATCTTGGTGCTCCGTTCGGGGTGACCTCCGCCCCTCGGAAGGTGTTTCGATATGCCTGGGGAGAGACCCCCAGGGCCCGGTGGAACAACTGGCGCAGCGAAGCGCTCGTCCCGAATCCTGAGTCCGAGGCGATCCGCTCGATGCTCATGTCGGAGGCCTCCAGCAGCTCACGTGACACCCTCGCCGCCTTCTCGAACCTGACGTCCGCCGCATGGCTGAGCACGCTGTTCACCGTCGGCGTCTCGTCGTTGGTCGGCTACTCCCTCTGGAACTCCCTTCTCTGATGCTATCCACCGGCTGCGGTCGTGCCGTACACGCCGTCAGCCGCTCCCGGGCCTCCGGCGTCCTGTGGGCGGCGCAGTCGTCCCTCACCAGGCGCAGCACCTCAGAGGGGCAGCCGCAGGAGAACTGCTCGAGAAGCGCCAGGAAATCCTGATGGCGGTGACGCTTCGTGCAGGCCGCGGTCAGGGTGCCACGTCACCCACGCAACCTGTGTCGATGCAGTGATGCTCTTCGGTGGGATACAGGGGGAACGCACCGATCCGCAGTGCGTTCCCCCTGTCCATGCGCCCCTGATCAGCCATTGAACTCCGCAGGGTGCGGGCCGGTGCGTCCGTTCCTCTCCAGTGCATCGAGCTGGGCGATCTCCGCATCATCGAGCTCGAAGCCGAAGACATCGAGGTTCGCGGCGATCCGCTCGGGCGTCACGGACTTGGGGATCACGATGTTGCCGTGCTGCAGGTGCCACCGGAGGACGATCTGAGCGGGTGAGACATCATGCGTCGAGGCCGCGGCGAGAACAGCCGGATCCTTCAGCACCGCGCCCTGCGCCAGAGGGCTCCAGGCCTCCGTGGCGATTCCCAGCCGGGTGTTCGCGGCCACCGTCTCCCGGTTCTGCAGGGCGGGGTGCAGCTCGATCTGGTTGACGGCGGGCACCGTGCCGCCCAGGGCGACCACACGCTCCAGGTGTTCCGGAAGGAAGTTCGAGACTCCGATGGCGCGTGTCAGGCCGGCGGCGGCGAGATCCTCGAATCCCTGCCAGGTGTCGAGGTAGGCGTCCGTGGCGGGGGTCGGCCAATGGATCAGGTAGAGATCCACATGATCCAGGCCGAGGCGCTCGAGGCTCGCTTCCAGCGCCACTCGCGAGGCTTCTCGACCGTGGTCCTCGATCCAGAGCTTCGTGGTGACGAAGACGTCCTCGCGCGCTACGTCGGCGGATGCCAGCGCGCGCCCGACCCCCGTCTCGTTGCCGTAGATCGCTGCGGTGTCGATGCCGCGGTACCCGCTCGCCAGGGCGCTCTCGACGGCGCCCTGGGCGTCGTCATCGGGGACCTGGAAGACGCCGAATCCGAGCTGGGGCATCTGGATGCCTGCGTTGAGGGTGATGGCGGGAATGTTTGTCGACATGGTCTTTCTCTTTCTCTTGGTGGGTGCGTGACGTGGTGGGGTCAGAGCGCGAGCGACGGCTCGCTCACGCTGGCAGGGCGCGGCGCGATCTCGCCGCCGCGCAGGCGCCCGGCCACGAGGTAGACGGCGAGTCCGACCAGGGTGATCGCGGCGCCGCCCCACAGCGGGGCGGTGAATCCGAGCCCGGCGGCGAGGGTGAGGCCTCCGACCCAGGCGCCGAAGGCGTTGCCGAGGTTGAACGCTGCGATGTTCGCGCCCGAGGCGAGGCTCGGCCCGGCCGAGGCGTGGTTCATGATGCGCATCTGCAGTCCCGGCACGGTCGCGAACCCGAACCCACCCATCAGGACGAGCGCGATCACCGTGACGACCTGGGATGTCGCAGCGAGCGCGAACACGGCCAGGACCACGGCGAGCACCGCCAGGACGGTGACGAGAGTGGCGAACAGGTACTTGTCGGCGAAGCGGCCGCCCAGCAGGTTCCCGAGGAACAGACCTGCGCCGAAGAGGACGAGCAGCCACGGCACGGCGCCGGCGCTGAAGCCGCTCACGCCGGTGAGGGTGAAGGCGATGTAGGTGAAGGCTCCGAACATTCCGCCGTACCCGAGGATCGTCACCAGGATCGACAGCCACACCTGGGTGTTGCGGAAGATGCGGAACTCGCCCAGCACGCTGCCGGTGCGCTCGGGAGCGGGGGTCGCCGAGACGAGCACCGCGATGCCGATCAGCGCGATCACGCCGATCACGGTGATCGCCCAGAAGGTCGCGCGCCAGCCGGCAGCCTGCCCCAGGAAGGTGCCCAGCGGCACGCCGGCGACACTGGCGATGGTCAGCCCGGCGAACATGATCGAGATCGCCTGTCCGCGCCGATGGGGAGCGACGAGGTCGGCGGCGACGACCGCGCCGATGCCGAAGAAGGCACCGTGGCAGAGCGCAGCGATGATTCGGCCGAGCATCATCAGGGCGTCCGTATCGGCCAGTGCCGACAGCATGTTCCCGACGATGAACAGCAGCAACAGGGACAGCAGAGCCCTCTTGCGATCGATCTTCCCGAGTGCGGTGGTCAGCACGATGCCGCCGATCGCGACGGACAGGGCATAGCCGGAGATCAGGTAGCCGGCGACCGTCTCGGTCACGCCGAAATCAGCCGCGACCTCGGGCAGCAAGCCCATGATGACGAACTCGGTGAGCCCGATGCCGAAGCCGCCGAGGGCCAGGGCGAAGAGAGCTACAGGCATGAGACATGCTCCTCGAACACAGGGATTGGAAGCGTGTGCAACTGTTGCACACGCAGCCACAGATACTTGCACGCGCCGCCTATAGGCGCAAGCTGGTAGAGTTCCGAGCAACACGAGGAGGAGCATCCATGGGTATTGCGGACGACGCTGTCGAGATCCGGGCGCGCGGCTGGCGAACTCTCACGGCCCTGCACAGCCTGATCGAGACTCGGCTCGAGCGTGCCTTGCAGAGCGAGCACGCGATCTCCGTGGTGGAGTTCAGCGTGATGGACGCGCTGAGCAGGCAGGACGGCTGGCACATGCGGATGCAGCAGCTCGCCCACGCCGCCGCCCTTTCCAACAGTGCCACCACGCGGCTCGTCACCAGGCTCGAGGACCGGGGCTACCTCACGCGGATCCTCTGCCAGGACGATCGACGAGGCATCTACACGGAGCTCACGCCGGACGGATGGTCACTGCTCGAGCGCGCTCGACCCACGCACGACGAAGCACTGCAGGACGCACTCGACGAAGCACTCGAGACACCGGAGCTCCGCCCGCTCGCCGAGTCGCTCCCCGCACTGCGAGCGAGCAGCGCGCCGGGATGACAGAGCCGCCACCACGTCCTGGGCATCATGCAGCCAGGGCGCATCGGAAGCGCCACCATCTCTCTGCCCGGCCATGGGGAGCTCGGATCAGAGACCGGGACCACGAAGCGCTGTGACATCCGCTCCCTTCCGCTCAGTCCGGTCGTCGGCCTGATCCGACAGCACACACGAGGGCGCCCGCCGCCCCCGGTTCGGGAGCGGCGGGCGCCGTCGTGGTGCCGGAGCTGCCGTACGCGCCGACTCGGGCCCTGCCGACGTGCTGCGTCGCCCAGGGCCGGCCGGGGCCGGCCAGAGCCTGTCCGGACGGGTCAGATGACCGAGCGGCCCGCCTTGCGGGCTTCCTTGACGTCTTTCAGGAAGCCGCCGGCGATGGTGACCAGGATGCCGAACACGAGCACCGGCCACATGAGCACGTAGGCGGTCAGCAGAGCAGTCATGGGTCTCTCCTTCCGAGAGGGTGGCGGGGCGAGGCCCCGCCGTGGGGTGGCGAAGGGGTCAGTGGTGGGGGTCAGCGGTCGGTGGTGCCGGCGCCCTCGGCGGCCGGGGACGGACCGTCCGTCGCGGAGCCGTCGGAGGCAGGATCGCCCGCGATGGAGCCGACGCTCTCGTCCTCCTCGTCGAAGTCGCCGGTGACCCTGCGGATCACCGAGAAGTCGAAGTCCTGCTTCGAGCGGACGCTCATCAGGTAGCAGACCAGGAACGAGACCGAGTAGGCGACCAGCGAGCCGGACAGCGTCTCGTAGTCGCGCAGGTAGTCGAAGCCGAAGGGCAGCACGGCGATCGTCGCGATCGCGCCGATGATCACCGCCGGGCGCAGGCCGAAGAAGCCGAAGGACATGATGCCCAGCACCACGCCGACGCCGACGATCGCGAGCAGCTCGACGAACAGCGCCCAGGGCCCGACCAGAGGGATCAGCGCGAAGCGCACCGGCAGGAAGACGGCGAGCGCCGCGATCACGGAGACGGTGAACGCCTTGTTGGTGACCTTCTTCCAGTAGAAGGAGGCGATGACCGGGAAGACCAGGCAGCCCCACAGGGCGCCGACGAACACCAGTAGATCCAGGATGTTGAACTGCGCGGTGGCGAAGTACAGCGCCGCGGCGGTCGCCACGACCATGGTGAGGCGGCCGATCAGCAGCATCTTCTTGGGGTCGACCTTCTGGCGACCGACGGACTGGCCGTAGATGTCGGTCATCACGATCGAGCTGAGCGCCGACAGGTCGGAGTCGGCGGTGGAGGACAGCGAGCCGATGATCATGATGAAGGCCAATGCGATCAGGCCGACGGGCAGGTAGGTGCCGAC
Organism: Brachybacterium sp. P6-10-X1; assembly: GCF_001969445.1. NCBI lineage: Bacteria > Bacillati > Actinomycetota > Actinomycetes > Micrococcales > Dermabacteraceae > Brachybacterium > Brachybacterium sp. P6-10-X1. Next base: position 3,200,210 of record NZ_CP017297.1, on the reverse strand, counting down.
CATCTGCGGCATCAGGTTGTTGATGTCGCCGTTCATGGGCTCGATGCCCAGGTACAGGGCCATCACGCCGAGCATGCCGATGCCGATCACGGTCGCGCCGTAGCCGATGGTGGCGGTGACGAAGGTGGGCTTGATGAGGTCCTCGCGCACCGCGAACAGGCGCTGGGCGATGGTCTGGTTGCCGATCGCGTAGGCGAGCACCGCGGCGATGTAAGGGGCGCCCTGGTTCATGAAGGCCTCGGAGGAGAAGAAGCTCTCCTGCTGCGGGGTGACATGGCCGGCGGCGACGCCGTCGGCGAACATCGACGGACCGCCGACGACGAAGAAGACGGCCGGGATGATCACGACCGCCGCGCCGAGCATGGCCATGACCTGTGCGAAGTCAGTCAGCACGGAGGCGCGGAAGCCGGACCACAGGGTGTAGAGCAGCACGCCGCCGGCGATGATGACGATGCCGTTGCCGAAGCTCATCGGGGAGAGCATCGCGATCAGCGCGCCACCAGCGATGAAGTTGGAGGTCAACGAGATGACCGAGCCGAGCACGTTGGAGCCGGCGAGCATCAGCTGCGAGGAGCGGCCGTGCCGGGCGTACATGACCTCGGCGAGGGTGTGCGCCTTGGGTGCGACCTTCCGGATCCGCTTGCCGAAGGGGTAGATGAACAGGATCATCAGCGCGCCCCAGAGCCCGTAGTGGATGGGGCCGGAGACGCCGTAGGTGTAGCCCGCGGTCACCGAGGCGTACATCGAGGACGCCCAGATCCAGGTGGCGGTCATGGAGGCGGCGGAGACGCCGAAGCCGATCTTGTTGCCGGCGGTCATGTAGTCGTCGGCGTTCTCCTTCCTGCGGGAGATCGCCACGGACATCCACATCGTGCCGCCGTAGAACAGCAGCAGAAGGAGGATCACTCCGATGGTTCCGAGCTGGGAGGTCTCTCCTGTGGGCGCGGGCGGCACTGCGTACTTCCTTTCATCGCGGGCATTCCGGTCACTCTCGGCCGGTGCACCGCGACGCCGGCGCGATGGCGCGCTGACGTCAGGGGTCCCTTCAGCGGGCCACCGGCAGGCGGCCCTGGAGCGCGTGCCGTCCGACGTCGACCCGGGCGGCGCCTCGCGCCTGCTCCGGGGATGTGCCTCTCGACGACTGCTGCAGAACTCGACCTCGTCGCGAAGGCGGTCCTGCGCATCACCAGCACCCTTAGGGCCGCATAGATACTCGCACACGAGGACTCTGATTGCCAGCTGGAGATACCCGTGAACGCTCACACGTGCAGGTCAGAGCGTCAAAAGTAATTGTCGGACAAGCAGATTCCGACGCTGTCAGCTCGCCCTGCATGGTGATGCAGCACACGGAGTGGTCAGCCGCCTGCGTGGGCCGTGCAGGGGCCCGGTGTCGTCCGTGCCATCGTCGCGGGCCCGCCCTCGTGATCGGAAACCCCACACGCGGAGGCCCGGGCGCCCCGCCCCTCGAGCCCGCCCAGCTCGCCCCGCCTCCCGGTCGACATCGCGGGCACCCACCGTTGCTAAGGTCAGGCCCATGACCCGCATCGGCCTCGTCGTCACCGATCCCACGACCTTCACCGCGGCCGATCCCCATCTCGACGCGGCGCCGCTGCGCGAGGCGCTCCGGCGTCGCGGTGCGGACGCCGAACTCACCGTCTGGCACGACGAGACCGTGGACTGGGCCGCCTTCGACCTGCTCGTGCTCCGCAGCCCCTGGGACTACGCCGGGCGGCCCGCGCAGTTCGCGGCCTGGCTGGAGCGGGTCGATGCGCTCACCGCCGTGCTCAACGAGCCCGAGCTGGTGCGATGGAACATGGACAAGCGCTATCTCGCCCAGCTCGAGGGCGTCGGCGTTCCCGTCGTGCCCACGAGCTACCACCACGAGATGTCCACCCTCGAAACCGCGCTGACGTCCCAGGCGGCCTCGACGCCGCACGTGGTCGTGAAGCCGACCGTCGGCGCGGGAGCACGGCACACGGGCCTGTTCGCCCGCCACTCCCCCGCCGCGCTCGAGCTCGGTCGCGCGATCCTCACCGAGGGCGGTGTCGTGATGCTGCAGCCCGAGGTGCCGGAGCTCTCCGAGGGCCGGGAGAAGGCGCTCTATGTGGTCGACGGTCAGGTCACCCACGCGATCGCGAAGGGAGCCCTGCTCCAGCGCGGCGGAGGCCTGCGCGGCGGCGCCTACCAGGAGAGCCCCGTGGTCCTCGAGGCCACCGCGCAGGAGCAGGCGTTCGCCGGGACGGTGCTGGCTGCGGTCGAAGAGGTGACCGGCCTGCCCCTGCCGCTGTACGGCCGGATCGACACCGTCGACTCCGCCCCGCACGGCCTGGTGCTGCTGGAGGCCGAGCTGTTCGAGCCCCTGTTCAACCTCCAGCTCGTCCCCGAGGTCACCGAGATCTTCGCCGACGCGATCCTCGCGCGGGGGTGAGGGGCACCGAACCCGACCGCCTCACAGCGCAGTGCGCCCGCGCACCCTGCGATTCCAGGCATCGTCCCGGGAGGGGACGGGCCGCCTCACGAACGGGCATGAGAAGAATCAGTGCGCTCGTCACCCTTGAAGGATCGGACACTCAGCGTTCTGATCCCAGGAGGCCATGGCGGCCTCCCCCGGCGACCCCGGACACTGGGCAGACCGCGCCCCCGCGATCGAGGAGATGCTCGCCCGCGACCGTCCGGACCTGCTGGGCCTCCACGCTGATCGCCGACCTCCTCCGGCAGGTCCATCTGCTGGGACTGCCCACGATCGTCACCGGCGATCTCAACTCCGTGGCCCAGGATTCCCCGGCCTCTGCGGTGCTGGTGGAGGACTCCGAGCAGCAGGACTCCTGGCTCGCCGCGGAGAAGCGGCTCAGCCCGAGCTGAGGCACGTTCCGCGCCTTCGAGGATGCGCGAATCCCTGAGTTCCGCATCGACGGGATCCTGCTCAGCCAGGACGTCCGCGTGCTCGACGCGCGCGTCGACGGCTTCCGTCTCGACGGAGCCCTCCCGCGCGACCATCTGCCCGTACGGACGCACGTGGAGCTGCCGGCGCAGCGCGCCGAGCAACCGCGATCCGTCGCTGCCCGACGGATCACGGCGGCGAGGCCGACAGATGCGGTCCTGGCGGCGGCGTGTTCAACGGCCTGTTGCTGCCAGAGGCTGCAGCTCCAGCAGGTGGCGGCCGGGCTCCCGCCCGCGCCGCCACGGCAGGCGGAGGCGCGGCCCGATCACCCCGTCGGCGACTCGCGCCACTCGGAGTCCGGGACCCCGTTGACCTCTTCGTGGCCCTCCGGGACGTCGAACCGCTGAGCCGTCAGATCACGAGGCTGCAGGGCGAACCCCTGCCAGTGCATCTCCATCGGAGACTGGTCCTCGTCGCGGGGAACATGGTGATATCCGACGGCCACCCAGGAGACGACGTCGTCCAGCGTCTCCTCGGCGCCGTCGTCCACGAAGTCCTCGACCCCGTCCCCGCAGTCGCCGGTGTTCTTCACGGCGAAGCGCTCGCACTCGTCGAAGTTGGTGAAGGCGACGTCGTATCCCGTCTCGTGCGCGTGGGCATGGGCATCCGTTCCGGCGTCGGCGAGGACATCGGCGAAGACGAACGAATCGGTCTTCTCCATCTCGATCTGATACGAGATCGGATGGCCGTCCTCGTTCAGCACCTCGGGATTGAGCACCCTCCACCAGCGCCGATCCTGCCACTTCGCGGTCGTGGGGTGCGTCAGCGACGTGAGCTGCCCCGTGAGCTCCGCCGATTCGTCCCCCATCTCTCCGGTGCGCTCGGCATCGAACTGCTGGACCTGCATCCCCCCGTCGCCGCCGAGGGCCCAGTTCACGCGCCAGACCGCGTTGTGCGAGTGGCTGGTGGCGTGCTCGTCCTCCCCCACGTCCCATCCGTGCTCCTCGTCGCTGTAGTCCACGGGCGAGAGGTCCCCGGTCGCGCCGAGCTGCACGTCGATCGAGCCGTCGGCGCCGAAGGTGTACTCGGTGATGTACTCGTACCAGCCGACGCGGGACACGGTGAACAGCTGCAGATCCGTCTTCCGGGTCGCGGCGGGGGCGACGGCGTCGCTCGAATGGTAGGCGACGCCGCCGTCGACCTCGGAGGAGCACAGCACGCCCCGGGTCTCCGATTCGCCGTACGTGCCGTCGCCGATGTTCGGGATGTCCGCGTCGAGGATGCTCCCGGTGCAGATGTCCTCGCCGAGGGTCTTCATCTTGGTGCCGCCGAACCCGGATTCGGTGATGTCATGGGTGTTGCGCCCGCCGTCGTCGTACGGCACCTCGAGCTGCGACAGCGACAGCGAGTCGATGATGCTGATCGGCTCCTCGCCGGGCGGGGTCAGGTGGATGTCGGAGACGACGAGGCCCATGTCCGGGTCGATGGACCAGCACATCGACCAGGTCGCCCCGCTCGAGAGGGACCTGGAGATCTCCTGCCCCTCGCCGCAGTCCAGCTCGGCCGCGGGCGCAGCCGCCGTCGTCTGCTCCTCCGACGCGTCGGGCGGCGATCCCTGGGGGCCGACGGCCACGACCCACACGAGTACCCCGGCGCAGATCGCCAGAAGCGCCGCCACGGCGATCCTGCGCTTGCTCACGGACTTCATCGACTTCATCGACCTCTCCCAGTACGACCTGCCGGCCGACATGCTGACCCTTCTTGGGTCCGACGCGTTGATGTCTGTGGACAGCGGAATGGTGGCGACCCGCAACGGGCCGCCACCATTCCTGTTACTGCCTCATCGGATGGTGTTCGCTCACACCTTCCGACGGTGATGCGTCACCAGTGCGGCAGCACCGGCCATGGTGAGCAGCGCAGCGACAGCCGCCACCGGGAGGACGTCGAACCCGGTATGCGCCAGGTCGCCGCCGGTCCCGGTCCCGGACTCGTCGCCATCGTCGCCCGCACCGGCGCCGGAGGACGAATCGTCGCCGTCGCCGGAGCCGGAGGACGAATCGTCGCCGTCGCCGGAGCCGCTGCCATCGCCCGAGCCGCCGCCGACGGTCGAGTCATCCTCGCCGCCCGGCGCCGGATCACCGCCGCCCTGCGCCTCGGTGACCGTGATGGCGTCCGAGGCGGAGTTGCCGTCACCATCGGTGACGATCAGCTCGTAGTCGCCGGGAGCGACATCTTCAGAGACCGTGACCTCGCTCACGAAGCCGCAGTCGTCACCGACCTCGATCTCCACCGTGGCTCCGACCTGGTTGCCCTCGGCGTCGACCAGCGCGACCGTCGCGGCACCGGGGGCGAACCCGCTGCCCGAGACGGTCACGGTTGCACCGGCCTCGGCGGAATCCGGCTCGATCGCGACAGTCTGATTGCTGACGCAGGAGCCTTCGCCCGGAGTCACCTCGAGGGTGTCCGTGGCCTCGTTGCCCTCAGGATCCGTCGCCGTGACGGTGTAGCCCTCGCCCGGGGTCGCATCCTCAGGGATCGGGAGCACCGTGCCCTCGGGGAAGGCACCGTTCTCATCCGTGGTGACCGTGACCGGATCGCCGACGGCATTGCCCTCGGCATCAGCCAGCTGCACCGAGACCTCGGTATCCGGGGCCCAGCCGCTGGAGACCAGCTCGGAGTCGCTGCCGACAGCCACCGGGGACGACGCGTCGATCGTGGCCTCGGTCGAATCCGCCGGAGTGATCTCGAGCGTGTCGGTCGCCTCGTTGCCCTCGGGATCGGTCGCGGTGATGGTGTAGCCATCGCCGGGCGTCGCATCCTCGGGGATCGGAAGCACGGAGCCCTCGGGGAAGGCACCGTTCTCATCGGTGGTGATGGTGACCGGGTCGCCGACGGGGTTGCCCTCGGGATCGGTCAGCTGGACGGACACATCGGTGTCCGGGGTCCAGCCGTCACCGGTCAGGTCGGACTCGCCACCGGCCGGAGCCGGCGAGGCGTCCACCAGCGGCGCATCCGCCGCGACGACCTCGATGGTGTCGGTGACCTCGTTGCCCTCGGGGCCGACCGCGGTGACCGTGAAGTCACCGGGCTCGGTGCCCTCGGGGATCGGGAGCACCGTGCCCTCGGGGAAGGCACCGTTCTCATCGGTCGTGACCGTGACCGGATCGCCGACGGCATTGCCCTCGGCATCGGTCAGCTGCACCGACACCTCGGACTCCGGGGCCCAGCCCTCGGAGACGAGCTCCGAGTCGTCACCGACGCGCACCGGAGAGGACGCCTCGAGGGTCGCCTCATCGGCCGAATCCGCCGGAGTGACCTCGAGATTGTCCGTCGCCTCGTTGCCCTCAGGATCCGTCGCGGTGACGGTGTACCCATCTGCCGGCGTCGCATCCTCGGGAACCGGGAGCACCGTGCCCTCGGGGAAGGCACCGTTCTCATCGGTCGTGACCGTGACCGGATCGCCGACGGCGTTGCCGTCCGGATCGGTCAGCTGGACGGACACCTCGGTCTCCGGGGCCCAGCCCGCCGATTCCAGGGTGGACTCGCCACCGGCCGGAGCCGGCGAGGAGGCATCCAGCGAGAACAGCTCGGCATCGGCCGCCACCACCTCGATGGTGTCGGTCGCCTCGTTGCCCTCGGGATCCGTCGCGGTGACGGTGTAGCCCTCACGCGGCGTCGCATCCTCGGAGATCGGGAGCACCGTGCCCTCAGGGAAGGCACCGTTCTCATCCGTGGTAACCGTGACCGGATCGCCGACGGCATCGCCCTCGGGATCAGTCAGCTGGACAGACACCTCGGTGTCCGGGGCCCAGCCCTCAGAAGCGAGCGTGGACGCATCGCCCACGCGCACCGGCGAGGACGCGTCGATCGTGGCCTCGGCTGCATCGGCCGGGACGATCTCGAGCGTGTCGGTCGCCTCGTTGCCCTCGGGATCGGTCGCGACGACCGTGAAGTCACCGGGCTCGACACCCTCCGGGATCGGAAGCACGGAGCCCTCGGGGAAGGCACCGTTCTCATCGGTGGTGACCGTGACCGGATCGCCGACGGCATTGCCGTCCGGATCGGTCAGCTGCACCGACACGTCCGTGTCCGGGGTCCAGCCCTCACCGGTCAGAGTGGACTCGCCACCGGCCGGGGCCGGGGTGGACGCATCCACCAGCGGGGCGTCCGCCGCGACGACCTCGAGGGTGTCCGTCGCCTCGATGCCCTCGGGATCCGTCGCGGTGACGGTGTACCCATCAGCCGGCGTCGCATCCTCGGGAACCGGGAGCACCGTGCCCTCGGGGAAGGCACCGTTCTCGTCCGTGGTGACCGTGACCGGATCGCCGACGGCGTTGCCGTCCGGATCGGTCAGCTGCACCGACACGTCCGTGTCCGGGGTCCAGCCCTCGGAGACGAGCTCGGAGTCATCACCGACGCGGACCGGGGAGGACGCCTCAAGGGTCGCCTCATCGGCCGAATCCGCCGGGGTGACCTCGAGCGTGTCGGTCGCCTCGTTGCCCTCGGGATCCGTCGCGGTGACGGTGTACCCATCAGCCGGCGTCGCGTCCTCAGGGATCGGGAGCACCGTGCCCTCGGGGAAGGCACCGTTCTCGTCCGTGGTGACCGTGACCGGATCGCCGGCGGGGTTGCCCTCGGGATCGGTCAGCTGCACGGACACGTCCGTGTCCGGGGTCCAGCCCTCACCGGTCAGAGTGGACTCGCCACCGGCCGGGGCCGGGGTGGACGCATCCACCAGCGGGGCGTCCGCCGCGACGACCTCGAGGGTGTCCGTCGCCTCGATGCCCTCGGGATCCGTCGCGGTCACCGTGAAGTCACCGGGCTCGGTGCCCTCGGGAACCGGGAGCACCGTGCCCTCGGGGAAGGCACCGTTCTCATCGGTCGTGACCGTGACCGGATCGCCGACGGCGTTGCCGTCCGGATCGGTCAGCTGCACCGACACGTCCGTGCCCGGAGTCCAGCCCTCGGAGGTCAGGTCGGACTCACCACCGGCCGGGACCGGCGAGGACGCCTCAAGGGTCGCCTCATCGGCCGAATCCGCCGGAGTGATCTCGAGCGTGTCGGTCGCCTCGTTGCCCTCGGGATCCGTCGCGACGACCGTGAAGTCACCGGGCTCGACACCCTCCGGGATCGGGAGCACGGAGCCCTCGGGGAAGGCGCCGTTCTCGTCGGTGGTGACCGTGACCGGATCACCGACGGCATTGCCGTCCGGATCGGTCAGCTGCACGGACACGTCCGTGTCCGGGGTCCAGCCCTCACCGGTCAGAGTGGACTCGCCACCCGCCGGAGCCGGGCTCGAAGCGCCGATCAGGGGGTCCGTGGCGGCGAGATCACACGCATCGACCCGGACGCCGGCGTTGCCGATGCCCAAGCGTGATGTGCCGTCCAGGACGCCGATGCTCAATGCCGAGACCTCGAGGCCCGAGACTGCTTCTGAGCCATCCGGCATCTGGCAGGTCTGCGTCTCCTGGTGGTTGATCTGCACCGAGAACAGGTTGTTGGCGATCAGCTCGAGGAAGGGATCCAGAGCGGCGCGCACCGGGACCGTCATCAGGTCGGTCTTGATGGTGGTGAACGCTTCGTAGATCACGCCCTCGGGGTTGGTGATCGTCTCGTTGATCGGAGTCATGATCGGCCCCATGGCGCTCATCGCGCCCTCGAGGGCCGCGCAGGTCGCCGCTCCGGTGAGACCGCCGGGGGCGCACTCGAAGTTCGTGACCTCTCCGGCCAGCGTCATGTCCCACGAGGCCGTGGTGCCGTCGGGGGCGGACACCGAAGAGCTGATGCTCACGCTCTCCAGAGAGTCCATCGCGGTCCCGACGGAGAGGTCGACGGTCTCGTCGATGACATCGTGCACGCTGCTCGCGATGAACGGGTAGGTCTCGTCATCGATGAGCTCGGTGTTCGGGTTCTGGTTGTTGATGCCGACGGGACGATCGATGAGACCGTCGTCGTTGCCACCGATCCGGCCCAGGTCGACCACGACGGTGCCCTCGCTGAGATTGATCTCGGCGAGGCCGTCATCCGTGGCGATCGGTCCGAGGAGGGTGGCGTCGAGGACGTCCTCCTGCAGAGTGCTGGAGACTTCGGTGTCCACCGTGAGACCGGGGACCGGCAGTGCACCCGCCAGGTCCAGGCTGTCGTTGATGGTGCCGGTGACCTCCTGCTCCATCTGTCCGGCTGCGTCGCTGAGTCCGTCGCCGGCGGCCTGGACGGCCGGGGAGTGGAGTTCGAGCTTCATATCGCCGACGCGGTACTGGCCCATCTCGCCCACGGCGTCGGGATCCTGGAACTCACCGTTGACCGACTCGACCCACGCACCGCCGAGCCCGAAGCTCAGATCGGCTTGATCGATCATCTGATCGGTGATCGTGTCGGCCCCGCTGGCCTTGGCGATGGACAGGAGATCAATCCGGGCCGTGCCGAATTCGCCGTCCGTGCCATCGAGGGTGAGCCCGCCATCGGCCCCGGCGATACCAGTGATGGCCTCGCCGTTCTGGGCGTCCGTCGCGGTCGACTGGCTCTGGATCGTCCCGACCTCACCGAACTCGAGGAATTCATCGAGCGGGATCTGGTACCCGGAGCCGAAGTCGACGACCTCGTTGCCACCGATGGCGCCGTTGAACGCTTCGGTGTTCGGGCCCGGGTTCGAGTCGGAACCGGCCTGGGACTGCCCGAGGCCGATGATGTCCTCGTCCCCGAGCGACATCCCCACGACGCTGGCCTCGGATTCCGTCGGCTCGTCGGGGTACGTGTTCAGGCCGAGCGCTGAGGCGGGGCCAGCGGTCAGAAGAGCACCCGCCACCCCGAGCGCTGCACCGCGAGCGACCCGGCGTCGCCAAGGGCGCCGTCGTCGAGGTGGGGGTGGGTTGACGAGTGGTCCTCGTTCGGGATCAAGCATGGTTTCCCTCTCTCGCGCGACGTCACCGGGCATTATTTTGCTGACGATCGTCGAAGAGGTGAGCGAAGAATTCCGCCTGGTCCTGATCGTCAACGTACCCAGCCAACATGGAGGAAAGAGAGTCCGTCAAGGGTTGACGCGTTCTTTCCTGAGAATTTCCTCAACGCGCGTGATACACGACCTTCACGCGCCCCGCAAGTGTGGTCCGCGTCGGAGGCACAAACGTCAAAGGAGCCCACGACCTGGCGATACGCATGCACGCAACGCCCTACCAGGCGGTCGAAACGGTCATATCCGTCGGGTCACGACCGGGTAACGAAGCTTGAATCAGCCGCACCGAGCTCGCCATACATGATTTTCAGCGACTGCCCAGGTGGCGAGCCCGAGGATTGCATTGACATCAGGGGGAACGCCCTTGATGTCCGAAATGGGACGCTTACAACAATCGCTTTCAGTGGTCACCCAATTGTTCGATGCCAGCCATGAGAGAAGTTGTGCTCCCTACCGTGCGTCGCACATCCGAGCCACAGTGGCCCATCCCCGGGGCAGACGGACGGGTGCCTGGGCCCTCCGGGCGCCCGGCTTCGGGGGTGAGTCCGAGCGCGACGTCAGCTCTCTGCGGCCCGTGCGGTCGACTCCCGCTCGATCACCTGGGTCTCGAGCTTGAACGGGTGGGCGAACAGACCCGGGTCCGAGGACAGCGCCAGCAGGCGTTCCACGGCGACCTGACCCATCGAGAACAGCGGCTGGCGCACGGCCGTGAGCTGCGGATGGGTCCAGCTGGCGATCATGGTGTCGTCGAAGCTGACCACGCTGAGGTCCTCCGGAATGGAAACCCCGCGCCGGCGGGCGGCCCGCAGCACGCCGACGCCAAGGGTGTCTGCCACCGCGAAGATCGCCGTGGGCGGCTCGGGCAGGTCCAGCAGCGTCTCCGCGCTGCGCTGACCGTCCTCGTAGCCGAAGCTGCCGTGCTCGATGAGCGCGGGGTCCACGGGGACCCCGGCCTGGGCGAGGGCGCTGTGATACCCCTGGACGCGCTGCCGGGCGGGAACGGATTCCTCCGGGCCGCCGATGATGCCGATCCGCCGGTGCCCGAGGTCGAGCAGATGCTGGACGGCGCTGTTGCCGCCCTCCCAGTTGGTTGCGGAGATCGCGACGATGCCCTTGGTGTCGGGACCGATGGTCACAGGGTCGATGGCGATCAGCGGCAGCTTGAGGTCTCGGCTCCAGCGGGCGTGCTGCGGGCCGACCGGCGAGGTCACGGCGATGAGCCCCTCCACCCCGCGGGCGGAGAGGTCCGCCATCATCGCCCGGGTCGGGCCCTGGTAGCCGGGGCCGCGCTCGTCCACGCTCACCACCAGCAGGTCGACATCGGCCCGGCGGGCGGACTGCTCCGCGCCTTCGAGCACCTGGAGCGCGTAGGGGCTGGTGAGGGTGTCGAAGTGGATCATCACGGAGCGTCGGCGGTCGGTCTCGCGCCGCTTGGGCTGATAGCCGAGCGTCCGCGCGGCGGCGGCCACCTCTTCGCGCGTCGAGTCGCGTACGTCGGCCCGCCCGTTCATGACCTTCGAGGCGGTCGCGAGAGAGACCCCGGACCGCTCGGCGACGTCCTTCAAGGTGACGCGGCCCTGCCGCGAACCGTCCTCCGGCATCTCCACATCCTCCCCGTCGATCGCGGCACCGTCACAGCGCGGCACCATCACGGCATCGTCCTGTGGAGGATATCCGCCCGGCGGCGCGCTCTCCGCACCCGATCGCCGTGACCGCGGATGCCACTCCCCATAGCGTAAACCAAATCATAGTTTTCCGACAGTTTTCGTTCCTTTTCTGGTCGTGTCCGGGTCGTGGGACCCGGCCGGCCCCGGTCCCGCCGCCCCCGGATCGCTGACCCGCGGCAGGAGTCCCCCGAGCCCGCCGCCCCTGGCTGCTGCCCGCGACACGCCTGTCGGCCCCCGGCAGCGTCCGTGCGGCATCGACGGCGCGCACCGCGTCGGTCCCACCACGAGGGCGGCGGCTCGCTCCAGCAGCGCCGCCAGCTCGACCGCCAGCTCGACCGGCTGCGCGACCGCCTCTGAGCCCGAAGCGTCCATCCGCCGACGGCCGCAGGCCCCCGCTCGATATCGGGGCATGTCGTCTCAGCCCTTGACGGAGCCGAGCATGACGCCGGTGACGAAGTACCGCTGCACGAACGGGTACACGCACAGGATCGGGATCAGGATGAGGATCATCGTGACCGACTGGATGTTGGCGTTGATCGCGTCGACGCTCCCGCCGGACGCGGCGGCACCTTCGGATGCCGCCGTCGAGGCCCCGGCGATCAGGTTCCGCAGGAACAGCGTCACGGGGAACAGATCCGTCTTGTCCAGGTACAGGAAGGCGTTGAACCAGTCGTTCCAGTATTGCACCGAGTAGAACAGGACCATCGTGGCGATCACCGCCTTCGACAGCGGCAGCACGATCCGGAAGAAGATGCCGAACCAGGAGAGTCCATCGATCTGCGCGGCCTCCTCCAGATCATTCGGCAGGTTCTCGAAGAAGGCCTTCATGACCAGGAGGTTGAACACCGACAGTGCTGGCGGGAGGATCACCGCCCACATCGTGTTCTTCATGCCCAGCGAGGAGATCAGGACATAGTTCGGCACGATGCCGCCGTTGAAGAACATCGTGAAGACGGCGATGCCGATCAGAAGGCTACGGCCTCGCAGATGCTTCTTCGACAGCACCCAGGCATACGTGGTGGTCAATGCCATCGCGATCGTCGTGCCGAGGACGGTGTACAGCACGGTGTTCCCGTAGCTGCGCCAGAAGTCCTCGTTGCGCGCCACCGCCCGGTAGGTGTCGAGGTTGAAGTCGACGGGGAACAGGCTCACCTTGCCGGCGTTGATCGCCCCGGCCGAGCTGAACGACTGAGCGAGCAGCATGACGAACGGGTAGAGCATGATCGCGCACATGATCAGCAGCGCGGTCATGTTCAACACGGTGAAGATCCGGTAGGACCGGGAATCCTTGATCGCCGTGCTCCGTCGGACGACAGGGTCGGGCCTGCGGGCCTCCGCCTGCATCGATTCGATCACCATAGGCTCGTCCCCACCAGTCGTTTCGAGATCATGTTCGCGCCCATGACCATCACGAATCCGATGATCGCCTGGAACAGGCCGATGGCGGCCGCGTAACTGAGGTTGTTGGACACCAGACCCACCCGGTAGAGGTAGGTCGAGATGACGTCGCCGGTCGAATACGTCATCGGGTTGTACAGCAGCAGGACCTTCTCGAAGCCGACCTGAAGGAAGTTGCCGATGTTGAGGATCAGCAGCGTCACCATCGTCGGCCGGATGCCGGGGAGCGTCACGTGCCAGGTCTGCTTCCAGCGATTGGCGCCGTCGATGCGGGCCGCCTCGTACAACTGATCGTCCACCGCGGTCAGCGCCGCCAGGTAGAGGATCGTGCCCCAGCCGACGGTCTGCCAGGCTTCGGAGGCCACGTAGATGAAGCGGAACCACTCGGCCTGCTGCAGGAACGAGATCGCATCCCCGCCGAAGGCTTCGACCAGCTGGTTCACCGTGCCCTGCAGGGACAGGAGCTGGTAGATCATGCCGACCACGATCACCACGGAGAGGAAGTGCGGCAGGTAGCTGATCGACTGCACGATCCGCTTGAAGTGCCGACGGCGGACCTCGTTGAGCATCAGCGCCAGGATGATCGGCAGCGGGAAGCAGACCACCAGGGTCATCGTGCCGATGATCGCCGTGTTCGCGAAGACGTTCCAGAACGCGGGGTCGGTGATGAACAGCTTGATGTAGAACAGGCCGACGAACTCTTCGCCGAAGATGCTGCCGCCCGGACGGAACCGGCGGAAGGCGATCGCGTTGCCGAGCATCGGCACGTAGCGGAAGATCGCGAGATAGATCAGGGGCAGCACGACGAAGGCATACAGCGGCCAGTCGCGCTTCAGCGTGCGTTTCCAGGAGCCGGGCCGCCGCTTGAGCGGCGCCGGCCTCGACACCGCATCCTGCGTCGCGGCCCTCCGTGTCTTGGTCGTCGTCATGGAAGGGTCCCTTCGTCGTCGGTGGGATCGTTCACCCATTCGCCTCGACGAAGCGGGAGCGCGCAGTGTTGATGAGCTCCATGTAGCGGGACATGCCCGCGGCCTCGAGCTCGGCGACGAAATCGTCCCATTCGCCCAAGTCGCGCTCGCCCATGATGAACTGCAGCGTCGCCGTGTCGACGGCGTCCTTCAGGGGGGTCGACATGAGGGAGGCCTTCTCGAGCTCTGCCTCCTCCAGGGGAACCGGCGGGATCGGGTCCCGCGGATCGCGGGTGGACAGCACGTCCTCGATGTACTGCACGAACTCCGGCGTGCTGTAGGACTCCTTGAGCGATCGCGACTCGGTCGACTCCGCCGGGAAGGTCGCGAACCCGAGGTCGGCGTTGATGTCGACCTCGGCGCCGCTGTTGATGTTGTACGACTCCATCGCGAACCCGTCCTTCAGCTCGATCGTGCCGTCGTCCGCCTTCGTGTATGTCTCTCCCTCGATACCCCATCGCAGCATCTCCCGAGCGGCGGGATTGAAGTACAGCCAGTCGGTGAACTGCAGGGTGGCCAGGAAGTTCTCGGACTGGGTGATGTCGGAGTTGAGCATGAAGCCGTGCCAGAAGTTGCGGGGTTCGACGTGATCACCGGCCGGGCCGGCCGGCGGTGGGATCAGAGAGACCTCGAAGTTCCCCTCGCCGACGGTCTCGTTCAGCGCCTGGGCGAACTCGATGGCCGTCCCGGAGGAACCGGATGCCGCGAAACACAGCTCGTTGGCGAACTTCTCGCTGACGTCCGCGGCACCGGAGCCGTCGTTGGACGCGGTGAGCGATTCGCGGTCGATCAGCCCCTCCTCGACCAGCGAGTGGAAGTACTCGACCAGCGACTTGTACTCGTCGGTCGCCGGCGCGTAGACGAGCTCGTCCCCCTCGGAGTCGATATAGCCGCCGCCGAAGCCCCAGCCGGCGATGGTGCCGAAGGCGTGCGCGGCGTAGTTGAGCATCGACTGCGCTTCGAACCCGTCCGCCAGCGGCACCGAGTCCGGGTACGCCTCCTTGACGGCGCGCAGCCCGTCTCGCAGCTCCTCCCACGTGGTGGGGACGGCGCCGACGACGTCCTCGAAGACGTCCTTGCGCACGACCAGGGAGAAGACAGGGACGGAGACCTCCTGCAGGCCGGGGAGCATGTAGTACTTCCCGTCGGCCTGCTTGATGTTCTCGATCATCTGGCCGAGCTCCCACTCCTTGACGTACTTCTGGAAATTGGGCATGTGCTCGACGTAATCGCTCATCGGGACCACCGCCCCGGAGGAGACGTACGGAGAGTCCTCTCCCGTATAGACCAGGGGGATGAGGGTCGGCGCGTCGCCTGCGCTGATCAGCAGGCTGCGCTTCTCCTCGTGGTCGCTGAACGGGATATGCGTCAACTTCAGCTCGACGTTCGTGAGCTCCTTGATGTGGTCGAAGATCCTCCAGGATTCCTCGACCGGAACTTCCGGCCAGTCCGTCCACAGGATGCCGACCTCGATCGGCTCGGTCGCCGTGAACTGGGTGTCGGCGGCGAAGTCCTCCATGGCGCCGACGTTCTGCGCGTCGACGTCGACGGGCTCGTCCTCGGCGCTGCTCGCACCACATGAGGCGAGGGCGATCGAGCCGAATGCGGCAGCGGAGAGACCGACGAAACCTCGTCGGGACTGCGAGAGGTGGAAGGGGTTGAGCGTCATTGCCGTCTCCTCATCGGGATGGTCGCAGCACCGGGACGGTGCGGCGGAGGCATCGGAACGGATGCCCGACGTGCCCTCATCGGTTCATCCGCCGCCACGAGGGCGGAAGGACGGGCCGGTCGGGCCGCCGGTGGGGCCGGCAGCACTCCTGCACGGAGAGCGCGGGCCCCGATCGTGCTGGGTACCGCAGCATCGCGGCACCGACTGCATTACCGAGACTTTCGTTGAAGTTTCGTTGTTGCACTTAACTTAATGGCGAGAGTAACGTAGGTCAAGAGATCCCACAAATACGCCCGCGACGCCGCGGTCGAGGATTGGAGCTGCCATGACCAGGTCATACACCTCAATCTCGCGGCCACCCAGCACGCACAGCCACCGAATCGGCAGGTAACAGTCTTGCAACTTCGAACACGATCGTCACGAAAGTTTCGTTTTCGATGGCATGCTAGGGTCCTGGCAGACCGTCGGACACCGTCTCGGACACCGTCCAGGAGGACTCATGGCGCCACCTCGCCGATCACGCGGTCTTTTCACCGAGATCACCGAGACCGTCTACTGGTTCCTCGTCATCGACGTGATGCTCGTGCTCACCTCGGCGCCCACGATTGTGGTCTGGACGCTGATCGCCCAGGGCGAGCTGAACGCGCTGCTGTTCGCGATCGCCGCGCTCCCGCTGCTGCCGGCGATCTCGGGGGCCCTGTACACCTGGAGGGCCCGGAGCACGGATGACGAGCTGGTCCCGGCGCGCCGCTTCCTGCACGGCTATCGGGTGAATCTGCGCGACAGCATGTCCGTGGGCGGGCCCGCGCTGCTGGTGCTCGGGCTGCTCCTGTTCAACATCGCTCACGGGGATGCCGCGGACACCCGCGCCCTCAACGCGGTCTTCGGGGTGCTGGCGGTCCTCGCCCTGCTGGTCCTGACACGGGCACTGTCGATCGTCTCGGCCTTCTCCTTCCGGACCATCGACGTCTACCGCCTGACGGCGTTCACCCTGCTGACCAAGCCGCTGTCGACGCTGGCGCTGATCTCGCTGGGCGTGCTGACGCTGGGGCTGATCCTCGTGATCGGCGAATTCCTGCTCCTGGTGACCGGATCACTCCTGACCTTCGCCCTCTGGGTCTCGGAGAAGCCCGTCGCCCAGCTGCTGACCGAGAGGTTCGTCCTCACGGACGAGACGGCGCAGGCCGAGTGAGCTCCACCGATCCCCCGCCGCGCGGGATCGAGATCTGTGACCTCTGCCCTGCGACGCCGATCTCGTAGTCGCCGGCGAAGCCACGGACCGCGACCGCTCCGTCGTCGTCAGTGCGAAGCACGTGGCGGCCCATCCACCACTCGTCGCGGATCAGCTGCTTCAGCGCGTGGTAGCCCGGCTTGGGCGACCCATCCGCACGGACCAGGCCGGCCGGCGCCCCCAGCCACGCTCCCGCGTCCCCCAGGCCCCAATAGGTCAGCGACTCGACCGCGGGTCGGGCGAGGACGGTGCGGTAGTGCCGCACCAGTTCATCGGCCTGCCGGTCCTCCCCCTCAGGCGTGGTCGGCCAGGACTCCACGACGTGGTCGTTGAGGTCGACGATGTGGGACGGCATGAGATCGCCGGAGACCAGCGTGGTCTCGGTCAGCTGGATCGGCAGACCGAAGCGGGAGAAGCGCTCGATGACCTCGGTGATCTGCTCCTCTCCCCGGAAACCCTGGTGCATATGGGTCTGCAGCCCGATGGCGCCGATGTCGATCCCTGCGTCCAGGCATTCCTCGATGACGTCCTCGAAGGCGGAGGAGAGATCGAAGTCGTTCAACACCAGACGGGCGTGCGGGTTCGCGGCCCGCGCCGTCTCGAACGCGAGGCGGATGACATGCATCCGCCCACGGGCCCGGGCGAGCCGGGTGACGGCGTTGTCCTCCGCCTCGAAGGTCGGCAGGATCACCGTCTCGTTGATCGCGTCCCACTGGTCGATGAGGCCTGCGAAGTCCGAGGCCTCCCGCGTGATCCGGGTGGTGATCGCCCGCTCGACGTCCTGCGCATCGAGGTCGAGCAGCCACGACGGGGCGAGGGTGTGCCACAGCAGCGGGTGCCCCTTGAGGGTCACGCCCCGGGCGTGCAGGAATCCGGCCAGGCGTCGGAGCCGTTCGGTGTCGGGAGCGCCCGGAGCGGGTTCGAACCATCGCCAGTAGAACGGCAGCGTGGCCATGGTGAACAGGTCCAGCCACAGGGACGTGCACGCATCGGGCTCATCGGGCCGCAGCTCGAAGGCCGTGCACCCGAAGCCGAACGCATGCCGGATCTGCTCGACCTCGACGTCGGCGCCCACCATCGGCTCACCGTGCTCGTCCACGATCCGCACCCGAGCATCCTCGACCCGGGCGGACCTCACGTCGGACCCGACGGACGGCCCGCTCACTCGGCCCCGGCCGGCGCTGAGCCGGCAGTTCCCGCCAGCACGGAGGCATCGATCCTGCCGGGTGCGTCAGGACGCACATCCACCGGGGTCTCCAGCACCCGTTCCCCGTCACCGACCACCCGCGCGTCCCCGACCACGCGGAAGGAGCCCTCGAGGGTGAAGTCCTCGCTGGAGGCGCCCACCCGCACCCGGAACTCGCCCGGCTCGACGATCCGCCGATGATCCTCCCCCACGAAGGAGGTGCGGTCGGTGTGGAGCCGGAAGGTGACCTCGGCGCTCTCGCCGGCGGCGAGGGCGACCTTGGTGAATCCGACCAGGCGCTTCAGCGGCCGCACCACGGAGGCGACGGGATCGCTGAGATAGAGCTGGACGACCTCCTTGCCGTCGCGGTCGCCGGCGTTGGTGACGGTCGCCGAGATCTCGACGGTCCCGTCGGCGGCGATCTCGTCGGCCGACAGGCGCAGGTCGGAGTACTCGAAGGGCGCGTAGCCGAGTCCGAAGCCGAAGGGGAACAGTGGCTTGGGGTCGATGTTCGAGATGCCGTCGCTGACCCAGGCGAGGACCGGGGCGAGGTAGGTGCCGGGCTGGCCGCCCATGCCGCCGGGGATGCCGATCGGCAGGCGTCCGGAGGGGTTCACGCGGCCCGAGAGCACGCCGGCGAGCGCGCTGCCGCCCTCCTCCCCGGGCATGAAGGCCTGCACGATCGCGTGGCAGCGGTCGACGTAGTCCCCGAGGGCGTAGGGCCGGCCGGTGACCAGCACCAGCACCACCGGGGTGCCGGTGGCCAGGACGGCTTCGACGAGCTCGTGCTGGGCACCGGGCAGCTGCAGATCGGCGACGTCGCAGCCCTCCCCGGAGGTGCCGGCCCCGAACAGGCCCGCGATGTCCCCGACGGCGAGGACGGCGACGTCGGAGGCTTCCGAGGCGGTGACGGCCGCGGCGATGCCGGAGGTGTCGGTCCCGGTGAAGTCGGTGCCCGCGACGGTGGTGAGCACGGCGGCCGGGAACTCATCGGCCAGCGCCTCGGCCAGGGAGGGCACGGCGACCGAGGTCCCCTTGTCCTCCAGGCGCGAGAGCACGTGGTTGGTGAAGCTGTAGCAGCCCAGGAAGCTGCGCGGCTCGACGGCGCTGGGGCCGATCAGGGCGATGCGGCTCGGTGCGACCAGCGGCAGGGTCTGGTCCTCGTTGCGCAGCAGCACGATCGATTCCTCGGCCAGGCGCCGGGCGAGGTCCCGGTTCTCGGCCGGGTCCAGGTCGATGGCCTCGCCGGTGGTGGCGGGGTCGAAGTCGGGGTCCAGCAGTCCCAGCTCGACCTTCTGGCGCAGCACGCGGCGCACTGCGGCATCGAGCACCTCGGTCTCCAGCTCCCCGGCCGCGATCGCGTCCAGCAGCTCCGGGAAGGTGTTGGTCTCGGGCAGCTCGACGTCCATCCCGGCGCGCAGCGTGGTCACGGCCGCGTCGCGCGTGGTCCCCGCGACGCGGTGCATGGACTGCAGGAAGTTGACGGCCCAGTAGTCGGAGACCACCGTGCCCTCGAAGCCCCAGGTCTCGCGGAGCAGCTCGGTGAGCAGCCACCGGCTGGCGGCGGGGGCGATGCCGTCGAGGTCGGCGTAGGAGTTCATCACGGAGCGGGCCCCTCCCCGCCGCACGGCCATCTCGAAGGGCACCAGGTCGATCTCGTGCAGCTCGCGCATGCCGATGGAGACGGGTGCGTGGTTGCGGCCGGCGCGGGAGGCGGCGTGGCCGGCGAAGTGCTTCAGGGTCGCGATGACGCCGGCGCCCTGGAGCCCCTTGACGTACTCGGCGGCGAGGACGCCCGTGAGGTACGGGTCCTCGCCCATCGTCTCCTCGATACGGCCCCAGCGGTAGTCGCGCACGATGTCGAGCACCGGGGAGAGCCCGTGGTGGGTGCCCAGCGCCCGCATGTCCGCCCCGATCCGGCCGGCCATCTCGCCGATCAGCTCCGGGGCGAAGGAGGCGCCCCAGGCGATGGCCGCAGGATAGGTGGTCGCCTCGTGGGCCATGAGCCCGGTCAGGCACTCCTCGTGGGCGATCGCGGGGATGGCGTGCGGGGAGCCCGCGGTGACCGCGCGCTGCATCCGGCGGAGGTTCTCCACGCCCTCCTCGGCGGTCTGCGGTGCGCTGCCGTAGGCCCGGGTGATGTGCCCCAGCCCATGCTGGACCGCCTCCTCGAAAGGATCGCGGTCCGCGTCGAAGGTGGACTGCATCGGGGCGAAGCCCTCGGCGTCGCCGATCTCGGGACGCTTCCAGTAGCTGCCGAGCTGAGCGATCTTCTCCTCGGGGCTGAGGTCTGCCAGCAGCGCCTCGGCGCGCTGTGCGGTGCTCAGCGAGGGATCCCTCCACGGATCAACGGTCATGAGGTGCTCCTTCGCACGACCGTCGAGCGCGCGAGGACTCGCATCGCCCGACATTTTCTGACTCTTTGTGAAAGCTTTCTCTAAGCTTTCGGGCGTCGTCAGGTTAGAACAGTCCGAGTATCGCGGTCAATGCTCTATCACCTGGGCATCATGGCGTTCACGACAGAACACCTCCACCTGAAAGTTTCAGGGGAGGTGCTCCGGGTGGAGGTCCGAGGGCTCGGACCGGTGGCTCCGTGTCCGGCAGGGAGGGGTTCCTGGCAGATCGGCAGGGTCCGTGTCGAGCCGGGAGCGCCGACGGCTCAGGCCGGGTGGGTCCAGCCCTCGGTGCGATCCTTCAGGTCGCGGTAGGCATCGAGCACCTCCGGAGTGGGATCGGCCCCGACGACCCGACTGCCGGAGATCTCCCAGGCCGGCGGCTCCTGCTGGCCGGACAGCGCCCAGGCGGCCTGGCGGGCGGCGCCGAGCGCCACGTACTCCGCGGCCGGGGCCACGGTGACCTCCCGGCCGAAGACGGCGGGGGCGAGCTGCTGGACCGCCTCGCTCCGAGCCGCGCCGCCGATCAGGGTGATCCGCGCGGCGGCGGTTCCGGTGATGTCCTCGAGCGCGGTGATGCCGTCGGCCAAGGAGCACAGCAGGCCCTCGACATAGGCGCGGGCGACGTCCTCGCGGGTGGTGGACGTGCTCATACCGGTCAGCGTCGCCCTCGCCTCGGGGCGGTTCGGGGTGCGCTCGCCGTCGAAGTAGGGCAGCAGCGTCACACCGTGCGCTCCCGGCACGCTGGCCAGGGCGAGCTCGGCCATCTCCTCGTGGCTCACCCCCAGCAGGGAGCGACCGGCGTCGAGGATGCGCGCGGCGTTGATGGTGGTGGCCATCGGGAGGAAGCGGCCGGTGGCATCGGCGAAGCCGGTCACCGCGCCGGTCGAATCGTTCGGGCGGGTGGGGCTGACCATCGCGCACACCCCGGAGGTGCCGATCGAGACGGAGACGTCGCCCTCGCTCTGGGACAGTCCGAGCGCGGCGCCCATGTTGTCGCCGGTCCCCGCGGCGATCGCGGCGCCGTCCGGTGTGCGGGCCATGATCTCCTGCGGCGCGTCGGGAAGGCGGGGCAGCTCGAGGGTACGGCCCAGCGCCAGCTGAACCAGCTCGGGCTTCCACTCCTCGGTGGCCGTGGAGTAGTACGCGGTGCCGGAGGCGTCGCCGCGATCGGTGAAGGCCTCTCCCCCGCCGGCCAGGTGCCGGGAGACGTAGTCGTGGGGCAGCAGCACGCTCGCGGCCCGCTGCGCCGTGTCGGGTTCCTCGTCGCGCACCCAGCGCAGCTTGGAGGCCGTGAAGGAGGCGACCATCAGGCTGCCGATCTCCGCGACCGATGCCTCGGGGCCGCCCATCTCCTCGATGAGGGCCTCGGCCTGCGGGGCGGAACGGGTGTCGTTCCACAGCAGGGCGTCCCGCACCACCTCGCCCCGGTCATCGAGCAGCACCATGCCGTGCTGCTGCCCGCCGACGGAGACCGCCTCGGCCCGCTCGAGCAGGGGGCATGCCGCCTCGTCGACCGCCGCGAGCCAGGCCCGCGGGTCGACCTCGGTGCCCTCGGGGTGGGCGGCGCGGCGCTCCTCGAGCACCTCCCCGGACTCGGCGTCGACGAGCAGAGCTTTCGTGGCCTGGGTGGAGGAGTCGATGCCGAGAACTGTGGGGGCCATCGGGGATCCTTTGCGGGTCGTGGGCGGAGAGGGGCGTGCGAGCTAGCGTACGGGGCGCGTTCGCATCCACTGGCGTTATACGAGCAGGCAAGCCTGATATCGAGGGAGCCTGATATCGAGGGGCCTTGCTCCTATATCGCCAGTGGACGCGATTGCCACCAGCGCATCCGGCATCCCCGCGAGCACCGTCCGAGGACGCAGGACCTGCCGGACCCCACCCAGGCATCGAGCCGGTCCGCGGCCCGGGGTGGTCCGCGGCCCGGGCCGGCCCGGCGGGGGCCCGAGCCGCCCCGGGCCGGCCTCAGGCGCGGAAGCCGAGCAGATGCTGCAGGGCCAGCTGCTGCAGGCGCACGAAGCCGTAGTTGCGCTCGCCGGCCTTGTCGGGATCGAACTCCTCGTAGGTGGAGCGGTCCGCGAGCAGGTCCGCGAGGGACTCGCCCTCGGCGATGGTGGGCTGCGCGAGCTCGTCGACGCCGGAGTAGCTCAGCGCCTCCTGCACCTCGGCGTCCTGACGGAACGCGATCGCACGCTCCTTGAGCATCAGGTACATCTCCATGTTCGCCGCCGCCGCGTCGTACTGGCCCTTCTCGTGCTCGGTGCGCGAGGGCTTGAAATCGAAGTGGCGGGCGCCCTCGTAGGCACCGGGCTTGGACGGGAACCCGTTCTCGAGCAGGTCAACCGTGAAGAAGGCGCTGATCAGGTCGCCATGGCCGAACACGAGGTCCTGGTCGTACATCGGGCCGTGCTGCCCGTTGAGGTCGATGTGGAACAGCTTCTCGGACCACAGCGCCTGGGCGAGACCGTGGGTGTAGTTCAGCGTCGCCATCTGCTCGTGACCGGTCTCGGGGTTGATCCCCACGATGTCGCCGTGCTCGAGCTGCTCGATGAAGGCCAACGCGTGGCCGACGGTGGGCAGGAAGATGTTGCCGCGGGGCTCGTTGGGCTTCGGCTCGAGGCCGATGCGCAGGTCGTAGCCCTTGTCCTTGATGTAGCCCGCGACGGTGTCGATCCCTTCGCGGTAGCGCTCGAGCGCGGCGAAGAGATCCTTCGAGCCGTCGTACTCGGCGCCCTCACGGCCACCCCACATGACGAAGGTGCTCGCGCCCAGTTCGGCGGCGAGGTCCACATTGGCCAGCACCTTGCGCAGGCCGAAGCGGCGCACGTCGCGATCGTTGGAGGTGAACGCGCCGTCCTTGAACACGGGATGGGCGAAGGTGTCGGTGGTGACCATCTCGATCACCAGGCCGGTCTCCTCGGTGACCTTCTTCAGCTGGTCGATGATCCGCGAGCGCTCCGCAGCGGTCGCGTCGAAGGGGACCACGTCGTTGTCGTGGAAGGTGAAGCCCCAGGCACCGAGCTCGGAGAGCCGACGGATGTGGGCGCTCAGCTCCAGCGGCGGGCGGGAGGCGGACCCGAACTGGTCCTGGGCCTCCCAGCCGGTGGTCCACAGACCGAAGGAGAACTTGTCCTCGCGGGTGGGGGTGGGTGCAGTCATGGTCGAGCTCCTTGGTCGGACGGCCTCGTCAGGTCCCTCGCGGCCCGGGGCGTCGTCATACGATGCCCGCAGCAGAACCGGTGATTCCGGGGAACCCCTGTCCTCGAGCCGCTTAGTATGTTTGAGTAACTAACATACGACGGTCTGCCCTCGGATCACAAGCCACCCGGCCACAGACCGCCCGACGAAGAGGGTCCCCATGCAGTCCACGCACCTGCGCGAGCACAACCTCTCGGTCGTCATGCGCGCCGTGGCCACGGCGACCGAACCGATCTCCCGGGCGACGCTGGCCCGATCCACGCAGCTGACCAAACCCACGGTCTCCAAGCTGGTCGAGGAGCTGATCTCCGCCGGGCTCGTCGAGGAGCACGCCCCCGTCTCGCAGGGCAGCGGTCGCCCGATGGTCCCCCTGCAGCCCGCGAAGGGCACCGTGCTCGGCATCGGACTCGAGATCGCCGCCGAGCACATCTCCTGCCTCGGGATCGATCTGGCCGGTCGCCAGCTCAGCATGCACACCGAGTACCTCCGGGTGGATGCGGACGCCGTCGAGGAGACCGCCCGAGCCTGCGCCCGGCTCGTCGACCGGGCGCGGGCCGACGTGCCCGGGGCCACCCTCGTCGGTGTCTGCGCCGCCGTTCCCGGACGCATGTCGCCCGACGGGCAGTCCGTGCTGGCCGCCCCGAACCTCGACTGGACGGACGTCCCCCTGGGCCTCGAGCTCGCCCGGACCCCTCAGCTGGACGGGGTGCCCGTCCAGGTGCACAACGACATCCGCCTGTCCGTGCTCACCGAGATCGCCCGGCGGCCCGAGCAGTCGTTCATGTACGTGCGGGGCTCCACCGGCGTCGGCGGCGCGATCGTCCTCGACGGCACGGTGCTCGACGGGGTCCACGGCTGGGCCGGGGAGTTCGGACACACGGTCGTGGAGCCGGGCGGCGCCCTGTGTCGCTGCGGCCGGCGCGGCTGCCTGGAGGCCTACATCTCGTACCACGCCCTGCGGGAGCGGGCCGGCCTGCGCACCGACGTCCTGATCGACGAGCTGGTCGAGGAGCTCTCGCGCAGCACCGACCGTGCGGAGGTCATCGGAACCATCGGTCGCTCCCTCGGCCTCGCCCTGGCCAATGCGCTGAACGTCCTGGACCTGTCCACCGTGGTGCTCTCGGGATACCTCGGCCCGATCGCCGGCGAGATCGCCCCGTTCATCCGCGAGACGGTGGACCGCCATGCGCTCGCGGCCGAGGTCGACGAGGTCGTCATCGAGCGGTCCGACGACCTCGAGGCGCCGGCGCTGTGGGGTGCCGCCCGCGCGGCGATCTGGCCGATCCTCGATTCCCCGGGCGCCTGGATCGCTCGCACCGTCGGCCCGGCGGACTGACGCGCCGCGCGAAGGCTCGAGCGACGACGGCGAGCTCCCGGGTCTGCCGCTGCGCGCCGAACGCAGTGCGCCGCACGTGCCCGCTCCTCCCGCCCCTGATGCTCCCGTCTCGATCCCGCAATCGATCGGCCGGTCGGCGCAAAATCTTTCGGATACCTGTCGACATCATGTTGTGACCATCGTGGGCGCGACCGGCTGATCAGGGCCATGTCCAGCGCAGACCTCCCTCCCGAGATGCGGCGCCCCCGGTGCAGCGATCCCGAAAGTTCGAACTCTCTTGACCCCAGAACTTTCGGTTTGTAAGTTAGGCACACTTACCTGGGTGCGCCTCTCGACCCTCGCACCGCTGCACCCCGTCACCGTCGACATCAGGAGTAGGTCATGAAGAACCTCCAGCTCTCCCGCCGGACCCTGCTGGGCGCCACGGCCGGCGCCTCCGCCCTCGCCCTCGCCGGATGCGGCACCTCCGGTCCCGGCGGCTCCGGCGGCGGTGGTGGCAACACCGCCACCTACTGGGACCTCTCCGGCGAGCCCGGTGAGGGGATCACCCAGGGCGCCGTGGACGCCTTCAACGAGCTCGACCAGGGCACCGTCGACCTCACGTTCTTCCAGAACGACGCCTACAAGCAGAAGATCCGCACCGCGATCGGGGCCGGCGAGGCGCCGACCATCATCTACGGCTGGGGCGGCGGCGGTCTGCGCACCTACGCCGCCGCCGAGCAGGTGGAGGACCTCACCTCGTTCTTCGAGGAGAACTCCGAGGTCAAGGATCGCTTCGTGGAGGCCGTCTGGGGCGCCGCCACCGTCGACGACAAGATCTACGCGATCCCCAACGAGTCGACCCAGCCGATCATCCTGTTCCACAACAAGACCGTCCTCGGGGACATCGGCGCCGAGGCGCCGACGACCTGGGACGACCTCATGAGCATCGTCGAGAAGGCGAACTCCGCCGGCGTCGCCCCGATCTCCCTGGCCGGCCAGTCGCGCTGGACCTCGATGATGTGGCTGGAGTACCTGCTGGACCGCATCGGCGGCGCGGAGGTCTTCGAGCGGATCGCGGCCGGGGAGCCCGACGCCTGGCTCGACGACGCTGTGGTGGAGATGGGCAAGAAGGTCGAGGAGCTGATCGACGCGAAGGCCTTCGTCGACGGGTTCCAGTCCATGGCCGCCGACTCCAACAGCGACCAGGCGCTGCTGTGGACCGACCAGGCCGCGATGATGCTCCAGGGCGGCTGGACCTACGGCTCGATGAAGACCAGCGGGGACGGCTTCGTCCAGGACGGCCGGCTCGGCTACGACCCCTTCCCCACCATCGAGGGCGGCAAGGGCGATCTGGCCAACCTCGTCGGCAACCCGGCGGGCTACCTGTCGATCTCCGCCGACGCGAGCGACGAGGAGAAGGAGGTCGCCCGGGCCTACTTCACCGACGGCGTGATGACCGATGCGGTGGCCGAGTCCATCATCGCCACCGGCGGAGTCCCCGTCGTCACCGGTCAGGACGATGCCATGGCCGCGAGCGAGGACTCCGACTATCTGGAGTGGATCTACGCTGCGATCCAGGAGGCCCCGGACTTCACCCAGTCCTGGGACCAGGCGCTCCAGCCCACCGTCGCCGAGGAGCTCCTGGTCAACACCGAGCAGCTCTTCCTCGGCTCGATCACGCCGGAGCAGTTCGCCGAGACCATGAACGCCGCATCGGCGAGCTGAGCATGACCACCACCGCCACCTCGCACCTGCCCGCCTCCCGGGACGATGCCCCGTCCACCACAGGCCGACCGACGAGGGACCGGCCCCAGCTGTCCCACGTCCTGTTCGCCCTGCCGGCCCTGGTGATGTTCGGCGTCTTCGCTCTGCTGCCCCTGATCGGGGTCATCGCCCTGTCGTTCACCACCTGGAACGGGATCGGCCCGATCGAGTTCACGGGTCTGACGAGCTGGAAGGAGGTGCTCACCCGCAGCTCGACGTGGAACGGGCTGGTGCTGGTGCTGCTGATGGTGGTCGCCACCTGGCTCACGCAGACTCCGCTCAGCATCCTGCTGGGGGCCTTCCTCGCCGGGCCGCAGCGCTACCGGAACGTGCTGGCCGTGCTGTACTTCCTGCCGCTGCTGCTGTCGTCGGCCGCGATCGCCATCACCTACAAGTCCCTGCTGGACCCGAACTTCGGCCTGGCCAGCGGGCTGAACCTGGATTCCTTCGCCCTGAACTGGCTGGGGGACACCACCCTGGTCTGGTACGTGGTGCTGTTCGTCATCGCCTGGCAGTTCATCCCGTTCCACACGCTCATCTACCAGGGGGCCGTGCGCCAGATCCCCCAGAGCATGTACGAGGCGGCCCAGATCGACGGGGCGGGACGCGTGCGCCAGTTCCTCTCGATCACCCTCCCGCAGCTGAAGTACACGATGATCACCAGCTCGACGCTGATGGTCGTCGGCGCCCTGACCTACTTCGACCTCATCTTCGTGCTGACCCAGGGCGGGCCGGGAGTCGCCACCCGGATCCTGCCGCTGGACATGTACCTGACCGGATTCCGCGGCAACGAGATGGGCGTCGCCAGCGGCCTCGCGGTGCTGCTGGTCGTCATCGGCCTCGGCCTCGCCCTGGGCGTGCAGCGCCTGGGCGGCAAGGACGCCGGCGCCAGCCAGATGGAAGGAGCCTGACATGAAGAGGAACTGGCTCGGAGGCACCCTCGGCTGGCTCTGGCTGCTCGTCGTACTGCTGCCCATCTACTTCGTGCTGATCACCAGCTTCAAGTCGATGGCCGCCTACTTCGGCTCGAACCCCGTGGTCCCGGCCATCCCGCCCGTCATCGAGAACTTCATCGCGGTCCTCGAAGCGGACTTCGGGATGTACCTCGTCAACAGCGTGGTCGTCGCCGTCGGCACCGTGGTCCCGATGGTGATCATGTCCTTCATGGCCTCGTACTCGATCGTCCGCGGCCATCGGCGCCTCTTCACTCCGGTGCGCAACCTGTTCCTGCTGGGGCTCGCGATCCCGGTGCAGGCCACCATCGTCCCCATCTACCTGATCATCATCCGCCTGCACATGTACGACTCGCTGGCGGCGCTGATGCTCCCGGGGATCGCCTTCGGCCTCCCGCTGAGCATCCTCATCATCGCCAACTCGATGCGTGACGTGCCCAAGGAGCTGTTCGAGGCGATGGACATCGACGGATGCACCGAGTGGCAGAAGATGTGGCGACTCGCCCTGCCGATGACCAGCCCGGCGCTCGTCACCGTCGCCGTCTACCAGGCGCTGCTGTCCTGGAACGGGTTCCTGTTCCCGCTGATCCTGACGCAGAGCCCGGACAAGAGGACCCTCCCTTTGGCATTGTGGTCCTTCCAGGGCGAGTACGCCACGAACATCCCGGTCGTGATGGCCGCCGTGACCCTGTCGTCGATCCCGATCGTGATCCTGTACGCGGTCGGCCGCCGATACCTGGTCAGCGGCATGACCGCCGGCGCCGGCAAGTGACCACCGCATAGCATGGACAGCGGCGGCTCACGGGAACGTTCCCGTCGGCCGCCGCCGCCCTCCACCGTTCATCTCCCGAGGAGCCGTGAGACCTGCAGTGACCACCCCTTCCACCTCCACCCGACCGCTGCGCATCGGCATGGTCGGCTACGGCTTCATGGGCGCCGCCCACTCGCACGCCTGGCGCACCGCCCACCGCTTCTTCGACCTGCCGCTCACCCCGGTGCTGTCCACCCTCGCCGGGCGCACCGAGAGCTCGCTGGCCGCGGCCGCCGAGCGCTACGGCTTCGCGCGGACCACCACCCGCTGGCAGGATCTCGTCGAGGACCCCGAGATCGACGTGATCGACATCTGCACCCCCGGGGACACCCACGCGGAGATCGCCCTGGCCGCCCTCGCGGCCGGCAAGCACGTGCTGTGCGAGAAGCCGCTGGCGAACTCCGTCCAGGAGTCCGAGCGGATGGCCTCCGCAGCGGCCGAGGCCCGCTCCCGCGGGGTACGGTCGATCTGCGGGTTCTCCTACCGCCGCACCCCCGCCCTGGCCTACGCGCGTCGGCTCGTCGCCGAGGGCTTCGTCGGGCAGATCCGGCAGGTGCGCGCCCAGTACCTCCAGGACTGGCTCTCCGACGCCGACGCCCCCATGACCTGGCGCCTGGACAAGGACACGGCCGGCTCCGGGGCGCTCGGCGACATCGGTGCCCACATCATCGACCTCACCCAGTGGATCACCGGACAGGACATCGCCGCGGTCGCGGGCACGCTGGAGACCGTGGTGGAGACGCGCCCGGCGGCCGGGACCGCCCAGGGTCTCGGCGGCACCGGAGACGTCTCCGGCGAACGGGGGCAGGTCACGGTCGACGACCTCGCCCTGTTCACCGCCCGCTTCGCCGGCGGCGTGCTGGGATCCTTCGAGGCCACCCGCATGGCGCAGGGCCGCAAGAACGCGATGCGCGTCGAGATCAACGGCTCGGCGGGGTCGATCGCCTTCGACTTCGAGCGGATGAACGAGCTGGAGCTCTACGACGCGACCGCCCCCGGCGGCCGGCAGGGCTTCACCCGCGTGCTGACCACCGAGCCCGAGCACCCCTACGCGGCGGCGTGGTGGCCCACCGGGCACGGATTGGGCTACGAGC
The DNA here is from genome assembly GCF_001969445.1 of Brachybacterium sp. P6-10-X1. Classification (NCBI taxonomy): domain Bacteria; kingdom Bacillati; phylum Actinomycetota; class Actinomycetes; order Micrococcales; family Dermabacteraceae; genus Brachybacterium; species Brachybacterium sp. P6-10-X1. The sequence goes on along the minus strand of NZ_CP017297.1, from coordinate 3,170,727 downwards.
ACACCTTCACCCACGAGATCGCCGACCTCGTGCGGGCGATCGGCGAGGGCACGGACCCGTCCCCGTCGTTCGACGAGGCGCTGCAGGTCCAGCGCGTCCTGGCCGCCGTCGAGGGCAGTTCGGCCGACGGCTCGCGCTGGCAGGACGTCCCCCCCGCGGCCGCGGACGCCCCGGGCGATGCCCCGGCCGGCGACCCGAGCGCCCCAGGCGCCGCGGCGACCAGCGCCCCCACCACCTCCCAGTCCCCCACCACGCAGGAGCACACCCGATGACCGACCCCCGGACCACCGCCTCGACCCGGATCTTCCTCGAGGAGGACCCCGCGCCCCGCACCGCCCTCGTCGTGCGCGGAGGCTGGGACGGGCACCAGCCCGTCGAGGCGACCGACATGTTCATCCCCTTCCTCGAGAAGAACGGCTTCACGGTGCGGGTCGAGGAATCCCCCGCGATCTATGCCGACGCCGAATACATGGCCACAGTGGACCTGATCCTCCAGTGCGTGACCATGTCCAGCATCGAGCGACCCCAGTTCGAGGGGCTCCGGGCGGCGGTCGAGGCGGGCACGGGTCTGGCCGGCTGGCACGGCGGCATCGCGGACTCCTATCGCCACGAGTCCGACTACCTCACCCTGATCGGCGGCCAGTTCGGCTGCCACCCGGGCAAGCATCCCGAGGAGCGTCGGGGCGAGCAGGCCGACAACTACGTGCCGTACACCGTGAACATGCTCCCGGCGGCGTCCCACCACCCCATCACCCGGGGCATCAGCGACTTCGACCTGGTCACCGAGCAGTACTGGGTGCTGTCCGACGACTACGTCGACGTGCTCGCGACCACCACCCAGAAGGTGCGCGAGTGGGACCCGTGGCATCGCGAGATCACCTCCCCGGCGGTCTGGACCCGGCAATGGGGCGAGGGGCGGATCTTCGTGTCCACCCCGGGGCACCGTGTCGAGGTGCTCGAGGACGAGAACGTCCGCACGATCATCGAGCGGGGCCTGCTGTGGGCCGCGCGCGGCAGCGACCAGCCCTACGGCGACCACGGCGGGCAGACCGGCCAGGGCGGGCGCGGCGAGCAGAGCACGAAGGGGGCGACCCGATGAAGGTCGGCATGATCGGCTGCGGAGTCATCTCGCGGCAGTACCTGGCGAGCTTCGATCAGCTGCCCGACGTGCAGCTGGTGGCGGTCGCCGACCTGGACCGGGCGCGCGCGGAGGCCGCCGCCGAGGGTCGCGAGGGGGTGCGGGCGCTCAGCGTCGACGAGCTGATCGTCGACGCCGAGGTGGACACGGTCCTGAACCTGACCATCCCCGCCGCGCACGCGGACGTGGACCTGCGGGCGATCGCCGCCGGCAAGAACGTCTACTCGGAGAAGCCGTTCGCGGTGACCACCGAGGAGGGGCAGCGGGTGCTCGCGGCCGCCGCCGCGGCCGGCGTGGTCGTCGGTAGCGCCCCGGACACCGTGCTGGGCACCGGCACCCAGACGGCGCGCTCCGCGATCGACGACGGCACCATCGGCACCCCGATCGCGGCGATGGCCACCATGGTCACCCCGGGGCACGAGCGCTGGCACCCGCAGCCGGACTTCTACTACGTCCCCGGCGGCGGCCCGCTGCTGGACATGGGCCCGTACTACATCCATGCCCTGGTCACGCTGCTGGGCCCGGTCTCCGCGGTGATCGGGGCCTCCAGCCGTCTGCGCAGCGAGCGGACCATCGGCTCCGGCCCACGCGAGGGCGAGACCATCCCGGTCAGCACCGACACCCACGTCACCGGAGTGCTGGTGCACGAGTCCGGGGTGCTGTCCACGCTGGTCATGAGCTTCGACGCGGTCGCCACCACGATCCACCCGATCGAGATCCACGGCACCGGGGGCACGCTCGCGGTGCCGGATCCGAACCGGTTCGACGGGGACGTGGAGGTCCGCCGACTGGGCGGTGACGCCTGGGAGACGCTGCCCGTGGCCGCCGGTTACGTGGAGGCGTCCCGCGGCATCGGCCTGCAGGACATGGCGGTGCGCGGCAGTGAGCTGCGGGCCGGCGGAGCGCTCGGACAGCACGTGCTCGAGGTGATGAACGCGGTTCTGGAGTCCTCCCGCAGCGGATCTCGTGAGGAGATCACCAGCACCGTCCGGCGGCCTGCGGCGGTCGCCCTGGATGACGTGCGCATCACCGTCTGATCTGACCGGCGACGCGACGCCGCCTCGGCCGCCGGAGCGCGGGGCAGCGGCGCGCCCGGCCGCCCGGACACCCGTCCGGCCGGGCCCGCGTACCCCCGCTACAGGTTCCAGATCACCGGGACCAGCAGGATCTTCACCACGATGGAGAAGGCGAAGAGGGTGGCATAGGCCGTCTCGATGCGTTCGTCGGCGCGCTTGGCGTTGGCGGCCTCGAGCACCGCGGGCTGGCCGAGGAAGCCGGCGACGGCCCCGGCGGCCCGCGGGGCGGACAGGTCCAGCACCCACCGCGCGGCGAGCAGCATCGCGATGCAGCTGATCGCGGCGACGGCCACGGACAGCACGGCGGCGCGCCAGGCCGTCGGGGAGGTGAGCACGGCGGCGACGTCGGGCCCTGCCGTCAGGCCCAGTCCGGCCAGGAAGAGCAGCAGGCCGAGCTGGCGCAGCGTGGTGTTGGCGCTGCCCGGCAGGGCCCACACCACGGGCCCGGTGCGGCGCAGCGCGCCCAGGACCATGCCCACCAGGAGGGGGCCCGCCGCCGGCCCCAAGGAGAAGCTGCCGCCGCCCGGCATCGGCACCGTCACCAGGCCGAGCGCGAAGCCGAGCACCAGGCCGAGCCCGAGCGAGAGCACGTCGAGCTCGCTGGCCTTGCGGTCGGAATCGCCGAGGACGGCGTGGACGGCATCGAGCCGCGAGCGGTCCACGACCACGGCGAGGCGGTCGCCGGGCTCCAGCACCAGGTCGTCGCGGGCGAGCAGCTCGAGGTCACCGCGCCGCACCCGGGTCGCGACGGCCCCGAAGCGGACCGACAGGTTCAGCTCGGCGATCGACCGCGAGGCCAGATCGGGGTTGGAGACGGTCAGCCGCGTGAACTCCACCAGCGAGCGGTCGTGCGCGATGTGCTGGTCGCTGTGCTCGCCCAGATCCCGGGTGACCGCCTCGACCGCTTCCGGCATGCCGACGGCGACCACCTCGTCGCCGGCCAGCAGGTCCTCCCCCGGCACGATCACCCGCACCGTGCCCTCGCGGCGCAGGTAGGAGAAGCGCACCTGCTGCTGGCTCCATTGCGGGACGTCGCGCAGGTTCACCGGATGCAGCACGTGCACGGTCGTGGAGGTCAAGCCGGTGCCGGCCAGGGACGGGGTGTCCTTGCGGCCGGGCCAGCTGCGCGAGACGACCGTGGAGACCAGCACGATCCCGACGATCACGCCGATCGGGTAGCCGAAGGCGTAGCCCACCGAGGGCGCGGAGTTCCCGGTCACGCGCCCGGCCGCATCCAGAGCGGGTGCCGCGGTCAGCGCGCCGGTGAACAGCCCCAGGGACAGGTCCCTGGCGATCCCCAGCACATGCCCCAGCACGATCGTCGCGATCGCCGCCAGGACGGTGCTGACCGTCGCCGCGGCCAGCAGCGGCAGCTGCCGGTTCAGGGTGGCGAAGAAGGCGGCGCCGGCGGAGATCCCGACGGTGTAGACGAACAGGGCGAGCCCGAGGGACTGCACGATGTCCATGCCGGCGCCCAGGTGGGGTGCGACGGCCGAGAGGGCGAGACCGGTGAACAGCGCGCCGGCGGCGCCGAAGCGGACGCGACCGAAGGGGACGGCGCCCAGCACCGCCCCGGTGGCGACGACCAGGAACAGCGTGAGCAGCGGGCTCCCCTCGAGGACCTCGATCACGATCAACCTTTCCCGGGCCCGCAGCCGAGCACCGGGCCGGTGCGCCTCGAGCGCGGGCACTGCGGTGTGGAGTTCTCGTCCACGATAGTCGGGGCCGACGGGCCATGCCCCGGGGAGTTGTCCGAGGTCACGACGGGACGTCGCGAGGTCCGGCGAGAGGCCGGCAGCACCTGGTCCGCGGGGCCCGGTCCGCCGAGTCCGCGGAGCCCGGTCAGCCGAGTCCGCGGAGCCTGGTCAGCCGAGCGAGAGCGGCAGCATCTGGCCGCGGACGCCGAGGGCGTCCAGCTCGGCGCGCTCGGCCCCGGTCGCGGGCCGTCTGCCCGTGGCGACCCCCAGCGCATCGGCGTCGACCCAGGTCGCAGGCAGGTTCACCCGCAATCTGCGCTCGAGCATCTCCCGAGCGGCGGCCGTCCCCTCGTGCGGCGGAGCGGCGGCTGCCGACAGGTGCGCGACCAGATCGAGGTGGTGCAGCGTCCACTCGAGCACGTAGGCGCCGAGGTAGTCCCGCACCGTGAGGGTCTTTCCCTGGGTGCTCACCGGCAGCTCGGGGTGGGCGAGCAGGGCGGCCCGGCCGGCCGCGCCGCCCACGTCCTCGAGATGGTCGCGCAGCAGCCGCGGGTCCTCATAGGCCCCGGCCAGGCGCACGGTGAGCGCGTCATAGGGGTCCGTGCCGTCCGGCATGGCGGACGACGGGGCCCAGTAGCTGAGCGCGTCGTGGGTGGGAGCGGTCTCGGCCGGAGTGGCGAGGGTCATCAGCACGTCCTGGGCGTCGATGACCAGGTGGCACACCAGGTCCCGCACCAGCCAGCCGCGACACCCGGAGGGCTGGGCGAAGGCCGTATCGGGCAGCTCGGCGACCGCGGTGAGCAGCGCGGTCAGGGAGCGGGAGAAGAGGGCCACGCCTGCACGCTAGCAAGGCGGGGACCCGGGTCCGCCCCGCACGGGTCGTCTGCGGCGCGGACAGCTCGTGCCGGCGCCGTTCCACCTGTGGTGCCCGTCCACCCCGGCCCGTGGTCCTCGGCCCCGACCCCAGGCCCCAGGCCCCTGGCAACATCCGGCACCTCACTGCCCCCGAGCGAGTGGTGCAGGACACTCCTGGGACGGCCCTCTGCGGCCCGAGTGCCCACCCGCGACGATGCGGCCGGTTGCCCCACCCCGTCCCACCGACCGTTCCCCGGCTCGTCGGCGTCTCCGCTCGTCTTCTGGTCGGCCCTCCCCCCGCCCGGCCCCGTCACGCAGAATCCTGATCACCACCGATCACCGTCGAAAGGACCCCCATGGCTGTCTCCGAAGGAGCCAACTACGCCCCCGCCGCGATGCCGAAGCCGGTCGTCGAGCCCGGCGAGTTCGTCTTCGCCGTCATGCATCTCGACCACGGCCACATCCATGGGATGACGCAGGGGCTGATCGGCGCCGGCGGCACTCCGAAGTGGGTCTACGACCCCCAGCCCGAGCGCGCCCAGGCCTTCGCCGAACAGTTCCCGGAGGTGAGGATCGCCGGCAGCGAGGAGGAGATCTTCGCCGACGAGCAGGTGCTGCTGGTCGCCGCCGCCGCGGTGCCCGCCGACCGCGCCCCGCTGGGAATCCGCGTGATGGAGGCCGGTAAGGACTACTTCACCGACAAGACCCCGCTGACCACCCTCGACCAGCTCGCCGAGGCCCGGGCCGCCGTGCAGCGCACCGGCAAGAAGTACATGGTCTACTACTCCGAGCGCCTCCACGTGGAGGCCGCCGTGCTGGCCGGGCAGTACATCGACCGCGGTGCGATCGGTGAGGTGATCCAGGTCCAGGGCATGGGCCCCCACCGGATGGGCGATCCGTCCACTCGCCCCGACTGGTTCTTCGAGCGCGCCCGCTACGGCGGGATCCTCACCGACATCGGCAGCCACAACTTCGAGCAGATGCTCACCTTCACCGGCTCGGACGACGCCGAGATCCTCTCCAGCTCCATCGGCAACTTCGGCCACGCCGAACACCCCGAGCTCGACGACTACGGCGACGCCCACATCGCCCTGTCCTCCGGGGCGAGCGGCTTCGTGCGAGTGGACTGGTTCACCCCTGCCGGGCTGCGGACCTGGGGCGATGGCCGCACCTTCATCCTCGGCACCGAGGGGTACATGGAGCTGCGCAAGTACGTCGACGTCACCACCGACAACGGCGGCGGCCAGGTCATCCTGGTCGACGCCGAGGGAGAGCACCGCATCGACGCCACCGGGAAGGTCGGCTACCCGTTCTTCGGCGAACTCGTCCTGGACGTGCTGCACCGCACCGAGAACGCCATGACCCAGGATCACGCCTTCAAGGCCGTCGAACTGGCGCTGACGGCCCAGCAGCAGGCCCGCGTGCTGCGCGCCCCCGCACGCTGAGAGCTGCGACGACGTGCGGCCGGGGCCCGGGGCACGACGGCGCCCGGGCCCCGGCCCGTCGCGGGGAGGGCCGGCTCGAGGGTGGTGCGGCGGCCCGGCTCGTCGGCGCGGCGGCCCGGGGCGATCAGAACAGATTGACCACCCCGTAAACGGCCAGCACGATCGCGAAGGCGACCACGGACTCGATCGCCTGCTGGACGGTCCACACCCGCAGGGTGGTCTTCACGTCCATGTCCAGCAGTCGGCCGACGAGCCAGAAGCCCGAGTCGTTGACGTGCCCGGCGAACACCGAGCCCGCCGCCAGTGCCAGCACCATGCAGGCCGTCTCGATCCCGCTGAAGTCGCCGCCGATGATGCCGGGGGCGATCAGGGCGGCGGAGGTGGTCAGAGCGACGGTGGCTGAGCCCTGGGCCAGGCGCAGCGCCACGGCGATGAGGTAGCCGGCGAGGATCAGGGGGATGCCGATGCTCGCCAGCGAGTCCGCGAGCGCGTCGCCGATGCCGGTGGCCTGCAGCACGCCACCGAACATGCCGCCGGCGCCGGTGATCAGGATGACCGCGCAGACCGGGCCGAGGGCGTTGTCCATCGTCTTCTCGATGGTGGTGCCGCTCTTGCCGCGTCGGAAACCGAGCACGATGACGGTGAACAGCACCGTGATCAGCAGGGCGATGGGGGTCTCCCCGACCATCCGCATCACCTGCACGATCGCCGAGTCCGGGTCGACGGCGCCGATGCTCCCGAGGGCGTCGAACCCGGTATTGAGCAGGATCAGGATCAGCGGCAGGATCAGGATCAGCAGGACGGTCGCAGGGCCGGGAGGGTTCGTCACCTCCTCCTCGTCGCCGGTGAGCCCGGCGAAGGCCGTGTCCGGCACGTTGATGCGGTGGCGCCGGGAGACGAACATGCCCCACAGGTGGCCGGAGATGAACCAGGTCGGGAAGGCCAGCAGCAGGCCGAGGATCATCACGTACCCGAGGTTCGCCTCGAGGAACGTGGTGGCGGCGACCGGCCCGGGATGGGGCGGCAGGTACACGTGCATGACGGACAGGGCCGCGGCGACCGGGATGCCGAAGGCGAGCAGGTTCCCGCCCAGCCGCCGGGCCACGGCATAGATGATGGGGACCATCAGCACGAATGCGGCGTCCATGAAGATCGGGAAGCCGATGAACAGGGCGGACACGCCCAGCGCGAAGGGAGCGCGTTTCTCCCCGAACAGTCGGATCATCCATTCCGCGAGCGCCCGCGCGCCGCCGGAGGTCTCGACCATCGCCCCGAGCATCGCGCCGATCGCGACCAGCAGGGCGACGCTGGAGAGCGTGTCCCCGAAGCCCCAGATCATGGTCGGCACCACCTGCCCGGCCGGGATCCCCGCGGCCACAGCGGTGAACAGGCTGACGAGGATCAGGGCGAGGAACGCGTGGATCTTGAGCTTGATCACCATGACCAGCAGCGCGGCCACGGCCGCGACGGCCACGGCGATCAGCCCGCCGGCACCGAGCCAGCTCTCCCATCCGGTCTCTTGTATCCAGTCCATGTCTGCTCGCTTTCGTCGGGATGGGGCGGGGCCGCCGAAGTCGGCCGCACCGTCGGTTCGAGGTGACGCCGGGGTCAGTGCGGCCCGCGGCGCACGGGCCTTCGGCGGAATCGTCCGCGCGGCGGGGCGACGGGCACGGGCCCCGTCGGGCGCGACCACGGCACCCTCCGAGCGGGACCACCAGCGGGGCACGGTACCGGTTCGCACCGGCGAGGACTCATTCAGCCTCTCGGCGCCGCCCCGTCGCCCCCGGGGGCCGGGCGGACGCCGCCGACGGGCCGGCCGGAGGCCGCCGGGGCGGGCCGGGGTCGCCGGGGCGGGCCGGCCGGAGGCCGCCGGGGCGGGCCGGGGTCGCCGCCCTCACGCCCGGGTCTCCGCAACACGCTCATCGATTCCACCGATGCGCTTCAGCAGCGGGCCGGATCAGTGGAACCGGCAGCGCCCACGGTGCGTGTCGCTCCAGCGCTCGCGATCACACCCGCTCGACCTGGCCACCCTCGCGGCGTGACTCGGAACTCAGGGGCCCCGGGAGCCCGCCGGGCGCCGCCCTCGCCCCGAACCGCCTACCGTGGACCGCATCGAGGATTCCCCCACCGCCTTGATACGCTGTTACGGTCCACAAAACTAGTGTTCCGAATCGCAAAATAGGCTCGTCAGGTGTCCGGTGCGCACCGCTGACGCGCGCACCACCGTGCGACCGGGCATCGACCAGGAGGTCCACGTGTCGTCTTCCGGCTCCGTCCCCGCCCTCGGCCGCACACGCCTCGACAGCCTCCCGCTGCTCGGCGCCGCCGCTCCGCGCGACCCCGCCCGCGCCGGCATCATCCACCTCGGGCTCGGCGCCTTCCACCGCGCCCATGCCGCGGTGCACACCGCCCGGGCGCTCGCGGCCGAGGAGGGCGACTGGGGCATCGTCGGCTTCGCGAACCGCTCCCGCTCCGTGACCGACCCGATGCGCAGACAGGACGGCCTGTACAGCGTGCTCGAGCTGGCGGACACCGGCACCCGGGCCGACGTGGTCGACGTGCACCGCGGGTTCGGCGTGATGGCCGAGGACCCCCGCGCCGTCGTGCGCGAGATCACGACCGCCGCGCGCCGGATCCTCACCCTCACCGTCTCCGAGGGCGGGTACTCCGTCTCCCCGCGCACCGGGCACCTCGACGTCGACTCCCCCGCGATCCGCGCGGACCTCTCGGATCCGACGACCCCCCACAGCGTGATCGGCCTGCTCGCCCGCGGCCTCACCGAGCGCTCGACCAGCGGCGACCCGTTCACCGTGCTGCCCTGCGACAACGTCTCCTCCGCCGGGCGGACCGCCCGGCGCATGGTCACCGAGTTCCTCGAGCACTCCGGCGCCGCCGAGGACGTGCTGTCCTACGTGCGCGAGCAGGTCGCCTTCCCCGACGCGATGGTCGACCGCATCGTCCCGGCCACCACGCCCGGCACCACCGACCAGGTCGCCGAGCTGCTGGGGGTGCGCGACGACGCCCCGGTGCGCGCCGAGCAGTTCTCCATGTGGGTGATCGAGGACCATTTCCCCGCGGGCCGTCCCGCCTGGGACCTGGGCGGCGCGATCATGTCCGACGAGGCCTCGGAGGTCGCGAAGTACGAACAGGTCAAGCTGCGGATCCTCAACGGGCCCCACTCCCTGATCGCCTACCTCGGGGCGCTCGACGGCCGCGCCACGATCCCCGCCTCCTTCGAGCAGGACTGGATCGCGGAGTCCACCCTGGCGCTGATCCGCGGCGAGAACCTGCCCACGATCGACCTGCCCTCGGGCCTGGACGTCGAGGAGTACATCGAGGACCTCACGCACCGCTGGCACAACCACGACCTCGGCCATCGCACCCGTCAGGTGGGGTCCGACGGGTCGATGCGGCTGCCGCAGCGGATCCCCGCCCCGGCCCTGTTCCATCTGGAGGAAGGGCGGATGCCGGCCCTGCTCGCGCTCACCGTCGCCGCCTGGTTCGCCTGCGTCGTCCCGCCCCGCGGCTTCGAGCCCGGCGAGCAGGCCCGGGCGATGACCGATCCCGACCGGACGCGCCTGCAGGAGATCACGGCGCGCGCCACCACGCCCGCCGAGCACGCCCGGGCCCTGCTCGAGAGCGGGTGCCTGTCCGAGCGGCTGGCCGAGCGCGAGGACTTCGTCGTCGCCGTCGGCGAGCTGCTCACCACCATCGTCACATCGGGACCGCGCGCCGCGGCCGCCGACGCCCTCGCCGCATCCTTGAAGGAGAACCGCTGATGAAGGCCCTGACCATCCACGCTGCCGAGGACATCCGCTGGGAGGAGGCTCCGGACGTCGAGCCGACCGGGGACGAGGTGCGCCTGCGCATCGCGTACGTCGGGATCTGCGGCTCCGACCTGCACTACTACTTCCAGGGCGCGAACGGGGCGTTCGTGATCACCGAGCCGCTGGTCCCGGGCCACGAGCTCTCGGCCGTGGTCGATCTCGACCCCCGCGGCGAGTTCGCCCCCGGCACCCCGGTGACCGTGCACCCCGCGCGCTACGGGACCAGCGCCCCCGATATCGAGGACCGCCCGCACCTGTGGCCCGGCGGCGACTACCTGGGCAGCGCGAGCGTCACCCCGCACCGTCAGGGGGCCGCCGCCGAGTTCATGGTGATCGACCGCGCGAACCTCCGTCGCCTGCCGGAATCGCTGCCGCTGCGCCGCGGGGCGCTGGCCGAACCGCTCGCTGTGGCGCTGCACGCCGTGAGCATCGCAGGCGACGTGACGGGAAAGAAGTGCCTGGTCCTGGGATCGGGCCCGATCGGTCTGCTGGCCGTGGCCGCGCTCCTGCACCGCGGGGCCGCCTCCGTCGATGTGACCGATGTGCGCCCCGAGCCGCTCGAGCGTGCGACGGCCCTCGGTGCCACCACCACCTTCCAGGTTCCCGACGAGTCCCCGCAGGAGAACACCTACGACGTGGTGCTCGAGTGCTCCGCGGCCCCGGTCTCGCTGTCGTCCGGGGTGCGCGCCGTGCGCCCCGCGGGGATCATCGTGCAGGTCGCGATCCTGCCGAACACGGACATCCCCGTGAACCTCGCCGCGCTGGTGGCCAAGGAGGTCCAGCTGCGCGGCACCCAGCGCTTCGACACCGAGATCGAGGAGGCCATCGAGGTGCTGGCGTCCGACGCCCGCTTCGATGCGGTGGTCACCCAGTCCCTCCCGGCCGCCGACGCGGTCGAGGCGTTCGCGACCGCGAAGGACGCCTCCCGCTCCGCCAAGGTGCTGCTGGAGCTGTGAGAATCGGAGGGCCGACGGCGTGCGCGTCGACCCTCCCGACCCGGCACCGTCGCCCGGCATACCGCACTGCGGCACACTCGTTCCCCCGTGACCCTCCCCCCCCCCCGCTACCTGACCAGGAGATCGTCATGACCAGCACTGACCGCCCCTCCCTCCCCGAACGCACGGCCGCTGCGCGGCTGATCGTCGTGATCCGCGGCGAACGCGCCGACCAGTACGCCCCCGTGCTCGAGACCCTCGCCGGCGCCGGGATCCGCTCCGTGGAGCTCACCCTGTCCACCCCCGGCACCCTCGAGGAGCTGCCGGGCCTGCTGGAGCGGTTCGGCGAGCAGCTCGACATCGGCATCGGCACCGTCACCGACCCCGAGGACCTCCGCACCGCCGCCACCCACGGCGCGCACTACATCGTCACCCCGATCACCCGCGCCGACCTGCTCGAGGCGGCCGCCGAGACCGGCATCGCGATCGTCCCCGGCGGCCTCACGCCGAGCGAGCTGCACGCCGGCTGGGTCGCGGGGGCGGCGGCGGTCAAGGTGTTCCCGGCGAGCGTCGTCGGGCCCGGCTACGTCAAGGACCTCCGCGGGCCCTTCCCCGGCATCCGGGTCATCCCCTCCGGGGGCGTGGACCTGCAGGCGGCCGCGGCCTGGCTGCAGGCCGGGGCCGATGCAGTCTCCGTCGGCGGCCCGCTGCTCGGCGACGCCCTCACGGGCGGAGACCTCGAGGCCCTGGCCGACCGCGCCGCGCAGTTCGTGGGCGTGACCACCCGGGAAGCCGGCGCATGAGCACCGAGTCCGCAGTCGCCGGCGCGACCACCATCGGCCCCGGCCCGCGGGTGGTCGCGATCGGCGAGACCATGGCGATGATGCGCAGCGGCACCGTCGGCTCCCTCGCCCATCTGCCCTCGGTGGACATCTCCCTGGGCGGCGCCGAGTCGAACCTCGCCATCGGGCTGCGGCGCCTGGACGTGCCCGTGGCCTGGGTGAGCCGGGTGGGCGATGATCCGCTGGGCACGCGCGTGACGCGGGAGATCCGCGCCGAGGGGGTCGAGGTGCACTGCGCGATCGATCCGACACGGCCGACGGGCCTGATGATCAAGTCCCGCCCCACCGGGACCACCACCCGGGTCGACTACTACCGGGCCGGCTCGGCCGCCTCCGCGCTCACCGCGGGCGACCTGCCCACGGGGCTCATCGAACAGGCGGACGTCCTGCATCTCAGCGGCATCACCCCGCTGCTGTCGCCCACCGCCCACGCCACCAACGTCGCCGCCGTCCAGCGCGCCGCGGCCGCCGGGACACTGGTCAGCCTCGACGTGAACTACCGCTCCCGCCTGGGCTCACGCGAGCACCTCGCCGAGCTGCTGGGGGAGATCCTCGAGCGCGTGGACATCCTCTTCGGCGGTCCGGAGGAGCTGTCGATCCTCGCCCCCGGCGTCGCCGAGGACGACCATCGCGGCCTTCTGCGGGCCCTCGCGGTCGACGGTCGCCAGGTGGTCGCCAAGCTCGGCGCCGACGGCGGGGCCGCCGTGGCCGGCGCAGCCGTGCCGGTCGGCGGCCACGCCTCGCTCGCCGGCGGCGCAGCCGTGCCGACAGGGGGCGAGATCGTCGAGGCGCCCGGGCACCGGGTCGCCGTGGTCGACACCGTCGGGGCGGGCGATGCCTTCGTCGCCGGCTACCTCAGCGCCCAGCTCGACGGGCTCGACGTGCCGGCGCGTCTGGCGCGGGCGAACGCCTGCGGGGCCCTGGCCTGCACCACTCCCGGGGACTGGGAGGGAGCGCCGCGACCGGCGGACCTCGACGCCCTGCTCGGCGGCGGCGCCGCGGACCCCGTCAGCCGCTGAGCCCGCCGGCCCCCGGAGGGACGCCCTCAGCGGGGGCGCGCGCCGCGCAGGATCAGCGCCATGGCCCGTGCGGTCAGCCGTTCCAGCTCCTCCTGCGTGGTCATGCCCGTGTTCGCGAGGGCGGCGAGGCCCAGGAGCGTGGCGAACAGGACCGTGCCCACGTCCGTCGCGCTGCCGGCTTCCAGATCCCCGGTCCGCTCCCCCTCGTGGATCAGCTGATCCAGCAGACCGAAGGTGCGCTCCGCGGCGGCTCGGACGTCGTCGGCCCCGGGACGATGCTTGCCGGCGAACATCAGCTCGAGCAGTGCCGCGTCGCGTGTGGCGAAACGGAGGCAGGTCTGCACCGCGGCCTCGAGCCGCGCCGCGAAGCCGCCGTCCGGATCGGCGGCCGGCCCGTCGCGCAGCTCGGCGTGGAGGCGCTCGAATCCGACGACGGCGAGGGCGTCGAGCAGAGCCTGCCTGTCCGCGAAGTGCCGGCGCGGGGCGGCGTGGCTGACGCCGGTCTCCCGCGCGAGCTCACGCAGGGAGAGCTGGTCCGGCCCCTGCTCGCGCACGGTGCGCTCGGCCGCCTCGAGCAGGGCCTCCCGCAATCGACCGTGATGGTAGGAACCCTCCCCGGATGCTGGCATGACCGCCATGCTAGGCGATGTTGCTCTTGACAACATGTGTTGTCACTGTCTACTTTTGCGCCATGTCACCGACGCTCCGCCCCGCACCGTCCCGCCTCGCCGGCCGCACCGTCGTCATCACCGGCGCCAACAGCGGCATCGGCCGCATCGTCGCCCGCTCCCTCGCCGCCGCCGACGCCCACGTCGTCCTCGCCGTCCGGTCCGTCCAGAAGGGCAGGGATGCCGCCGCGACCATGCCCGGGGACGTCGAGGTGCGACGACTCGACCTGGCGGACCTCTCCTCGGTCCGCACCTTCGCCGAGGAGCTCGACGGCCCCGTCGACGTGCTCATCAACAACGCGGGGGTGATGGTCCCTCCGCTGGGTCGCACCGCGGACGGATTCGAGCTGCAGTTCGGCACCAATCACCTCGGCCACTTCGCCCTGACCGCCCGGCTGCTCCCCCGGCTCCGGGACCGGGTCGTCACCATCTCCTCGCTCGGCCACCGGTCCGGGAGGATCGTGCCGGAGGACCTCGGCTGGGAGCGCCGCAGATACCGACCCCTGACCGCGTACACCCAGTCCAAGCTCGCCAACCTGCTGTTCACCAGCGAGCTCCAGCGCCGGCTCACCGCGACCGGATCGACGGTGCGCGCTCTGGCCGCCCATCCGGGCGTCTCCGCCACTCAGCTGCTGAGCCGCGGACAGCGCCTGACCCGGATCGAGCGGCTCAGCATGCGCCTGGCGCAGCCCGAGGAGATGGGCGCGCAGCCCGCCCTGGTGGCCGCCACCGTCGATCTGCCGGGAGACACCTATATCGGCCCTGGTGGGTTCCTGGAATGGCAGGGGGCTCCCGCCCTCGCGCGACGCTCCCGACGAGCGCGGGACACTGCCATGGCGCGCCGTCTGTGGACCGCCTCCGAGCAGCTCACCGCGGTGAGCTTCCCTCGGGACGCGTTGGTCCCGTGATCCGCTGACCGGGAGTGGTCAGACGGTCAGCGGGGCCTCGACCATCGTCGGGTAGTCGATGTAGCCCACGGCGAGAGGCTCCCCGGTGTCCGGGTAGAACGTGGCGGGGTTCTGCGGGTTCGGGGCGGCGCCGACCGCGATGCGCTCGGCGAGATCCGGTGTGGCGATGTAGTCCCGGCCGAAGGCGACGGCATCGGCGGTGCCGTCCTCGAGATGGCGACGGCCGTCGTCGGCGTCCATCTCGTCGTTGGCGATCACCGGCCCGCCGAACAGCGTCCGCATCGTGCCGACGAGGCTGTCGGCGGCCTCGACCTCACGGACGAACAGGAAGGCCGCCCTCCGCCTGCCCAGCTCCTCGGCGACATGACCGAAGATCGAGCGCGGATCGCTGTCACCCATGTCGTGCTCCTCGCCGCGCGGGCGCAGATGCACCCCCACGCGGTCGGCGCCCCAGACGTCCATCACGGCGTCGGTGATCTCCAGCAGGAACCGCGCCCGGTTCTCCACCGAGCCTCCGTACCGGTCCTCGCGACGGTTGGTGCCGTCCTGGAGGAACTGGTCGATCAGGTAGCCGTTGGCGGCATGGACCTCGACCCCGTCGAAGCCGGCGCGCAGCGCGTTCTCGGCGCCGCGCCGGAAATCCTCGACGATGCCGGGGATCTCCTCGGTCGCGAGCGCTCGGGGCTGGACGTAGTCCCGCTTCGGGCGCAGCCGCTTCACGCGCCCGGCGGGGGCGATCGCGCTGGGGGCGACGGGCAGCTCGCCGCCGAGCAGCTCCGGGTCGGAGATCCGCCCGACGTGCCACAGCTGCAGGACGATGCGGCCACCGGCGGCGTGGACCGCTTCGGTGATCATCCGCCACCCGGCCACCTGCTCGTCGCTCCAGATGCCCGGGGTGCCGTGGTAGCCGACGCCCTGCGCACTGACGCTGGTGGCCTCGCTGATGATCAGCCCGGCCCCGGCCCGCTGCGTGTAGTACTCGGCCATCAGCTCCGTGGGGACGCGGTCGTCGCCGGAGCGCGCCCGCGTCAGGGGTGCCATGACGATCCGGTTCGGGATCGTGAGCGCTCCGAGGTCGAGCGGGGTCATCAGATCGGACATGCGGGGAGTCCTCCTTCACGGCGCGCGGCCGCTGGTCGAGAGTGGGGCCGTCGGCTCCGGGAGGGACGACGCACCCGCCCTCGGCAACGGGAGGCGGAGGGCGACTATTCCGGTGACCAGGCGATACGAATATCACTTGCACTGGTTCGCATTGCTAACTACTATGGATAACCGTGACGACGAACCGCACGCCCGACGGCAGCCTCCCCCAGCACCTCGCGCTGGTGTGCAGCCAGTTCTCCCGGCTCGCCGCCCGGCGCTCGGACGTCGGCGTGGGGACCGTCTCCTGGCGCGTGGTCGCCACCATCGAGCGGCACGGCCCGCTGCGCCTGAGCGAGATCGCCGATCGCGAGCGGGTCTCGCGCCCCACGGCGACCACCGTCATCAAGCGGCTCGAGGAGGAAGGGCTCGTCCAGCGGGCGACCGACCCGACCGACTCCCGCTCCTCGCTGGTGCGCACCACGGAGCAAGGGGCCGCGCAGCTCGCCACCTGGCGCGCTCAGCTGGCCGTCGGCGTCGGGGGCCTGCTCGACCCGCTGCCCGCCGAGGACCGGGCGACCCTCGACCGGGCCGCCGAGATCCTCGCCCACCTCGTGGACGCTCACGACGGGTGACCCCGCCCGGCGCGTGCTGCGCCCGTCCGCCGGCCCGGCCCTTCCGGCCCGGTCCACGAATACGCCCGGCCTCGCTCCGGGGTCGTGCCGCCCCGTCGGGCCGCCCGCCCCGACGCTCCCTCCGATCGAAGGACTCCTCTCCGCATGACCCCCCACGCTCCCGAGTCGACGGCGTCGGCCGCCGCACAGCACCCCGCCCCCTCGTCGGCCGCCCCCACGCTGCGGGACGCCTTCCATCAGCCCAAGGCGGTCTGGGCCATCGCCTTCGCCGCGACCGTGTCCTTCATGGGCATCGGATTGGTGGACCCGATCCTCCCCGCGATCAGCACGCAGCTGGACGCCTCCCCGTCCCAGGCGATGCTGCTGTTCACCAGCTACCTGTTCATCACGGCGATCGCCATGTTCTTCACCAGCTGGTTCGCGAGCCGCATCGGCGTCAAGCGCACCCTCCTGATCGGCCTCGCGCTCGTCGTGATCTTCGCGGCGCTCGCCTCCACCGCCGGCTCTGTCAACGAGATCATCGGCCTCCGCGCCGGCTGGGGCCTGGGCAACGCCCTGTTCATCTCCATCGCCCTGGCGGCGATCGTCGGTGCGACCGCCGGTCCCTCCGGCGGCGCGATCATCCTGTACGAGACGGCGCTCGGGATCGGCATGGCCTTCGGGCCGCTGGTGGGTGGACTGCTCGGCTCCGTCTCCTGGCGCGCCCCCTTCGCCGGCACCGCCGTGCTGATGGCCGTCGGTTTCCTCGCGATCGTCCTGCTCCTGCGCCGCGAACCGCTGCCCGCCCCCGTCTCCCCGTTGGCCTCGCTGCGCGCCCTGTCCCACCCGGCGCTGCGCACCCTCGCCCTGACCGCGATCTTCTACAACTTCGCGTTCTTCGTCCTGCTGGCCTACTCCCCGTTCCCGCTGGAAGCGGCGGCGGCCGCCCAGGGCACCGAGTTCGGCGCGATGGGGATCGGCGGGGTGTTCTTCGGCTGGGGGCTCGGCCTGGCGATCACCTCGGTGTTCGTCGCCCCCGTCCTCACCCGCCGCCTCGGGCTGGTCCCGACGCTGCTGACCACGCTGTCCCTGCTCACGGCGGTGATGCTGGCCCTGACGCTGTTCCACAGCTCGATGGCAGGGATCGTCTCGCTGATCATCATCGGCGGCCTGCTGCTGGGCATCATGAACACCGCACTGACCGAGACCGTCATGGAGGCCACCGACCTCCCGCGTGGCGTGGCCAGCTCCGCCTACTCCGGCGTGCGCTTCCTGGGCGGCGCGATCGCCCCGGCCGTCGCGGGCCCGCTGGCGGAGGCCACGAACGCCGGCGCCCCGTACCTGATGGCCTCCCTCGCCCTGGTGGTCGCGATCGCCATGCTGCTGATCGGCCGACGCCACCTCAGCGCGATCGGCCGGCACCACCAGGAAGCTCCCCTGGATGCGGCCGACGAGGCCGAGGCGATCACCGTCGGCGACGAGGTCTGAGGCCCGCCGCTGCCGACGTGCGGGCCGACGCGGGGCGCCGGCGGCTTCCCGCTGGCCCGTGCGCGGACGCTCGGCAGATCGACAGTGTTGTTCCGGGGTCCTCCCGATCACCGGAGGCGCCCGACACTGCACTCTCGGTGCACAGCATCGCGGGCTCAGGTGCTCGGATGCTCGGGGGCTCGGTGCCCGGGTACAGGGGTCGGGAACCCGCGGGCTCAGGTGCCCAGGTGCTCGGGTAGCCAGGTTCTCGCGTGCGCCGCCTCGCACGAGCCCGGAGTTCGCAGATCATTCACAGCCCCAGCACGGCGGTGGCGATCGTGAAGTAGATGATCAGCCCCGTCGCGTCGCAGAAGGTCGAGATGAACGGGTTGGAGAACACGGCCGGGTCCGCACCGACCTTCTTCGCCACGAGCGGCATGAGGCCGCCCACGATCGCGGCCATGGTGCACACGGACAGCAGCGTCGTCCCCATGACCAGCCCGATCGGCCATCCGTAGACGAGCCCGGAGATCACGAAGCCGAGAGTGCCCAGGACGCTGCCGAGCACCAGGCCGACCCGCAGCTCCCGCCAGATCACACGGGGCAGATCGCGCAGCCTCACCTCCCCCGTCGCCAGGGCACGGGTGACCGTGGTCGCCGCCTGGTTGCCCGTGTTCCCGCCCGTCCCGGTCAGCAGCGGGATGAACACGGCCAGGACCGACAGCTGCTGGAGGCGGTCCTCGAAGATCTCCAGCACCTGCACGGTGAGGATCGCGGAGATCGCCAGCACCAGCAACCACACGATCCGGCTGCGCACGATGCCCAGGATCGTGGTGGACAGGTACGCGCGCGACAGCGGCTCGGCACCGCTGGTGCGGGCGGAGTCCTCGGCGTTCTCCTGCTCGAGGATCTCGACGGCGTCGTCGACCGTGAGGATGCCGACCAGCCGCTGCTCGGAATCGACGATCGGCATGGCCAGCAGCTTCGCGGTGAAGAAGCGTCGGGCCACGTCTTCACGATCATCGGTGGCGAGGGCATGGACGGCCTCGTGGGCGACGTCGCCGACCACCTCGTCCCCGTCGCTGAGCAGCAGACGGCGCAGCCCGATCACACCGAGCAGGCGCCGGGTGCGGTCGACCACGGGGAGCATGTAGATCGTCTCGGGCTCCTCCGCGTGGGTGCGCACGTGCTCGAGGGCCTCGCGGGTGGTCATCGTGGGCCGCAGCGGCAGCACCTCGGGGGACATGTACCGCCCGATCGCATCGCGCGAGTACCCCAGCACAGCGGTCGTCATGGCGCGCTCGTCGGCGTCGAGACCATGCATCAGGCGCTCGGTGACGGAGGCCGGCAGCTCGTCCAGCAGCAGGGCGCGGTCGTCCGGGTCGAGCTCGCCGATGATGTCGGCGACCTGCGGCGTGCGCAGGGCGGAGATCAGGTCGGCCTGGTGCTGGGGCGGCAGCGCCTCGAAGACCGAGAGCGCCAGCTCCTTGTCCAGCACGCGGAACAGCAGCGCGGCCTCGGTCTCGGCCCGGGTCTCCACCAGATAGACGAGTTCGCCGACGGGCAGCCGTCGCACCTCGTGCGCGAGGAGCTCGAGCTGCTCCTCTCCGTGCGGCTGCGCACGCAGCAGATCGAGGACGGAGTCGAGGGTGGCGGAGGAAGTGGTCACGCGCCCATTGTCGCCGACCACGCTCACCTCAGGAGGCGGCGAACCAGAACCCCGCGAAGGGGTCCTTGTAGACGCGGTAGCCGTGGCTGGCGGAGTCGTAGCGGTAGGAGGCCAGCACCGTCCCGTCGGCCGACCGTTCGGAGTATTCGTTGGCGCGCCCGGAATTGACGACCATCGGCTGGTCGATCCCGCCGTCGCCGAGGCGGTACACGCTGGAGACGACCGAGGAGTAGGGCAGCTCCACGGCCTCGTCCTGTCGGTAGGTGCCGGCCGCCTCGTCGACCTCGTAGCGCAGGGCGTGGCTGACCCCGTCGTGCTCGTCCGTGGTGGCGTCCACGGGGCCGACGTCCTGCCATTCCGCGTCCTCGCGGGTGCTCAGCCGCCAGTAGTTGTTGTTGAACATCTCCAGGTAGAACTGCCCCTCGGGCAGGGCGTCGTCGTCGATGCGGTGCACCGTGTGCTGACCGGCGTTGCCGATCACGGTGCCCTCGGGGGCCAGGAAGTGGCCCTCGTAGCCGGTCCCCTCCCAGAGCGCCTCGACCCCGATCATCCAGCGCACCGACGGTTCGGAGCCGGGCTCGAGCGCGTCGTCCAGGGCGATGATCGTCGAGGTCTCGCGGGCGGAGAGGATCATGACGCCGTCGGTGACGTCGATCGAGTTGATGTGGATCCAGTCCTTGCCCTGGACGACGGATCCGCCGGCCTCGCCCTCCTGGGCGTGCGTGACGCTCTCGTACTCCGGCAGCACGGTCTGCAGGTCGACGACCTGGGCCACTTCCCCCGTGCCGAGGTCCACGCGGATCACGCGGTCCTCGACCCGGCCGGAGGATGCCTGGGAGGTCAGCAGGTACGCGCGGTCGTCGACGACGGCGAGGTCATGGTGGACGCTGTGCTCGCCCAGGTCGATGAGGGTGGTGGCGTGGCCGAAGGGGTCGAGGACGCCGAGCTGGCGGGATCCCGTGGTGGTGACGATGCGGCCGCCCTCGGGGACGACGTGGTGGGCGGCGGTGTCCTCGGCGTGCAGCTCGGCGCGCATCGTGCCGGTGTTGTCGAACAGGTAGGTGTTGTTGCTGAGGTCGGTGACGCCGTTGAGGGCGAAGAGGCCCGGGGTCAGGGCGTCGGCGTCGAGGATCTCGGCGGTCACGGCGGTGCCGTATCCGGAGGCAGTGGTGGGGGCCTTGATCCGCAGCTCTGCGGTGGCCTCGTCGCCGCTCTCGGGCCGCCAGGTGAAGGTCAGGGTGTTGTGGGCGCCGGGGATCGCCCCGATGACCAGGCCCTCGAATCCGGTCTCCGCTGCGTGGTTGGCGGCGGTGTGGGTGAAGTCCTCGGTCGAGGCCGCCTGGCAGAGGACGTCCAGCCGCCCGCCCGCGGCGTCCTCGAAGTGGACGTACAAGCCGGTGCGGGTGCTGCCGTAGGGGTCGAGCACCACCAGGGGATCCTCGAAGGTCCACTGCTTCTCGGCCTTCTTGGACTCCAGCGCCTCGTGCCGCGCTTGCTGGGTGGAGGCGTCGTACAGCGGCGGCGCCTCCTGGTCCTCGGCCAGGTCGTAGGAGACCGACCAGACCGTCCAGTCACCGCGGGCGCTGGGGTTCTCGCTGTAGACGACCGCCAGCGCTGAGACCTGTTCGCTGTCGGGCTCCTGGGGGCCGGGCTCGGTGTCCTCATCGGTGCAGGCGGACAGCGCCAGCAGGGCGAGGGAGGCGCTCGCGCCGCCGGCGAGGAGGGTCCGCCGCCGCAGCGGCGAGCGCTCCGGGGAGGGGCCGGAGGGCGGGAGGGCGCGTTCGCTCAGCATGGCGTCAGCCTAGGCAGGCGAGCACTGCCCGCGCCGCGCGCCCCGCCGGTCCGAACCCACCGCGCGCCCCGCCGGTCCGAACCCACCGCGCGGCCGGCGGTCCGCACCCACCACGCGGCCGACGGTCCGAACCCACCACGCGCCCGCCGGTCCGGGCCGGCGCCGCCCCGTCGGCTCACCAATCGTGCACGGTGCCGTCCCGCAAGCGGTTCACGGGCAGGTAGGCGGGCACGTACTCGTGCTCGGCGGCGGCCTCCCCGTCGAGCTCGACGCCGAGACCGGGGGCCTCGCCCGGATGCAGCAGCCCGTCCGCGAAGCGGTAGCTGGTGCGGAACACCGACAGGGTGGTCTCGGAGTGGGGCATGTACTCCTGGATGCCGAAGTTGTGGATCGCCAGGCCCAGATGGAGGTTCGCCGCCATGCCCACCGGGGAGACGTCCGTCGGCCCGTGGAAGCCCGAGCGGATGCCGTAGATCGCCGCGAAGTTCATGATCTGACGCAGTCCGGTGATGCCGCCGGCGTGGGTGGCGGAGGAGCGCACGTAGTCGATCAGCCGCTCGGTGATCAGCGTCTGGTAGTCGTGGACCGAGTTGAAGACCTCGCCGATCGCCAGCGGCGTCACCGAGTGCTGGCGCACCAGGCGCAGCACCGTCTGGTCCTCGCCCGGGGTGGCGTCCTCGAGCCAGAACGGGTCGTAGCGCTCCAGGGACTTCGCGAGCTTCGCCGCTTCGATGGGGCTCATCCTGTGGTGGCCGTCGTGCAGCAGACGCAGCTCGGGGCCGAACTCCTCGCGCACGGCCGCGAAGACCGTCGGCAGATGGCGCAGGTAGGCGGCGGTGTCCCAGGTCTCCTCCGTCGGCCGCATGGCAGCGCCCGACGCGGCGCGCCCGGCCGGCTCGTACTCGTACTTCCCGCCGGGGGCGGCGTCGTGGACGCCGTAGATCTGGCCCAGCCCCGGCACGCCGGACTGGATGCGCACGGCCTGGAATCCCTGGTCGACGTAGCCCCGGATCGCGTCATGCAGCGAATCGATGGTGGTGCCGGAGGCGTGGGCGTAGGTGAGCAGCCCGGTGCGCGAGGCGCCGCCGAGCAGCTTGTACAGCGGCTCGCCGGCCTTCTTGGCGGCGATGTCCCACAGGGCCATGTCGATCGCGGCCACGGCGGCCATGGTGACCGGTCCGCGACGCCAGTAGGGGCTGCGGTAGAGGTACTGCCAGGTGGACTCGATCTGCGACTCGTCGCGACCGATGAGGGTGGGGGCGACGTGGTCGCGCAGGTAGGAGACGACCGCGAGCTCCCGGCCGTTCAGCGTGCCGTCGCCGAGGCCCACGATCCCGTCGGACGTGGTCACGACGGCGGTGACGAAGTTCCGGCCGGGGCTGGTGACGGTGACGTCGATGTGTTCGATGCTCATGACAGGATCCTCCGGCGTGGTGGATGGGATGGACCGCCCCGACGTCGAGCGGCACCAACAGCACCACCGCCCCGTGACGTTCCGTCGTGCGGAACCTCAGTTCCGAATGATGCATGGATTATACGGGGCCTTCGGGGGCTCTGAGCTTGTCCTGAGCGGCGGTGACCCTGCCTGCGCCCCCGATCGCGGGCCTCTCACCCGATGACGCGGGGATGATCGAGCGCTGCGGGATTCAGGAGGTTCCGCGGACTCCGGCCGGCGAGGACGTCCGCGACACCTTCCAGTGTGCGCCGCTTCAACTCGACGTAGGACTGCTCGGTGTACCAGGCGGCATGGGGCGTCAGCACCACGTTGTCTAGCGCAGCGATGGGATGGGTCGCGGGCAGGGGCTCCTGTTCATGGCAATCGATGCCCGCGCCGCCGATGCCGCCCGCGCGCAGAGCCTCGACGAGAGCGTCGGTGTCGATGATGCCGCCCCGCGCGGTGTTGACGAGCAGAGCGTCCGATCGCATGGCAGCGAGCTGGTCCCGGCCGATCATGCCGCGGGTGTGCTCGGTCAGCGGGACGTGCACCGAGAGGACCTGGGACTGCTCGATCAGCTCCTCGAAGCTGACGACCTCGACGCCGTGGTGCCGTGTCCCGGACTCGATGCCGAAGTCGTGGCCGATCACGCGGTAACCCAGCCCTGCGGCCTTCCGCGCGGTGGCGGTGCCGATGCGCCCGAGACCGAGGACGCCGAAGGTGCGGTCCGTCATCTGGAACAGGGGCTTCGCGAGCGACACATCGTACTGGCCGGCGCGGATGCTGCGGTCCAGCAGGGGGATGCCCCGCGCGAGGGAGACCGCGAGGCCGATCGCATGATCGGAGACCGCCTCCGTGCCGTAGTCGGGGACGTTGGTGACCGCGATGCCCCGGTCGGTCGCCGCGTCGATGTCGACGGTGTCGACCCCCACGCCGTACCGGCCGATGGCCCGCAACCGCGGGGCCTGGTCCATGACGTCGGCCGTGATCTGCGAATACTGGACCAGGATGCCGTCGGCGTCCTGGATGTTGGCGACGAGGTCCTCCGGCGTCGACTGCTCGATGCGCAGAGTCAGGTCGTTCTTGGCCGCCTCAGCGGATTCGGGATCGAAGCCGTCGTGGTCGCACTCGGTGATGACTACCGTGTGATCGGTCATGGTCTGGAGCCTTTCGTAGATCTGTCCGGGGGAAGAGCTGGGGGCCAAGCGGCGAATCCCGCGCACGATCATGCGGTCGGCGCGGAGACGACGGGTGCTCACCGCATGTCGGAGACGGGGAACGTGTCCATGTCGTCGAACGACTTGTTCTCACCGGCCATGGCCCACACGAAGGAGTAGGCGGACGTGCCCACCCCCGAGTGCACAGACCAGCTGGGCGAGATGACCGCTTCCTGATCAGCGACGGTCATGTGACGGGTCTCGTCCGGGCGCCCGAGGAGGTGGATGACCCGCGCGTCCTCCGGCAGATCGAAGTACAGATAGCACTCCGTGCGCCGGTCGTGGGTGTGCGCGGGCATCGTGTTCCACATGGAGCCGGGATGCAGGGTGGTGACGCCCATGACCACCTGGCAGGACTGGACCCCGTTCTCGTGGATGTACTGGTTCAGCGTCCGACGGTTCGAGGTGAGCGGGTCGCCGAGTTCCCGCACCGTGCCCTGGCCGGGCGCGACGGAGGTCGTCGGGTACGCGGTGTGGGCCGGTGCCGAGACGACGTAGAAGCGCGCCTCGGCCCCCTCCTCCGAGGAGAAGGTCACGGACGCTGCTCCCCGACCGATGTACAGGCATGCGCCATGGGCCAGGGGGTGGACCTCGCCGTCGACGTCGACGATGCCATCCCCGCCGACGTTGACGACGCCCGCCTCACGATGGGCGAAGAACTGCTCGGAGCGGATCTCGGGGAAGCCCTCGAGCGACAGCGGTCGATCGGTGGGGGCGATCCCGACCAGCACCATGCGGTCATGGTGGGTGTAGACGGCCCGGATCTGGCCGGGGGCGAAGAGGTCGTCGACCAGATAGCGGTCGCGGATCTCCCCCGTGTCCATCCGCGGGATGTCCCCGGGGTGCGTGGCGTAGCGCTGTTCGATCTTGTCCATGATGTCAGTCCTTTCAGAGGCCCAGCAGGCCGGGCAGCCAGGTGGAGAGGAAGGGGGTGTAGGCCACGATCGCGAGAAGGAGCACGAGAGCGAGGAAGAACGGGATCAGGTGACGAATGACGTCCTCGATCCGGCGGTTCGCGACGCGGACCCCGACGAATAGGACGGGCCCCACGGGCGGGGTGATGGTGCCGATCGACAGCGCCATGACCATGAAGACCCCGAAGTGGAGGGGATCCATGCCGAACGACGTCACGATGGGCAGGAGGATGGGGGCGAAGATCAGCACGGCAGGCGTCGCATCCATGAACGCACCGACCACCAGCAGTCCCGCGATGATCAGCGCGAGGAGCACGTACGGGTTCTCGCTGATCGCGAACAGACCGTCGGCGACCAGCGCCGGGATACGGGCGTAGGACATGACCCAGCTCATGACGCTGGAGACGGCGATGAGGTACAGCACGACGGAGGTCGTGCGTGCGGCATCGAGGAAGATCGGCTTGAGGTCCGACAGCTTGATCGCCCGGTAGACGAACGACAGGATCAGGGCGTACAGCACGGCAATGCACGAGGCCTCGGTCGGCGTGAAGACGCCGGCGAGGATCCCGCCGATGACGATGACGATCAGCAGGAGCGAGGGCACCGCATCGAGGATGACCTTCCCCCGCTGACCCCAGGTCATGTGCTCGCTGACCCTCAGCTCAGGACGCTTGCGCGCGTACAGGTACACGATGAACATGCATGTCAGCGCCCAGAGGATCCCGGGGATGTACCCGCCGACGAAGAGCCCGGCGATCGACGTCGCTGAGACCAGCGAGTACACGATCATCAGGTTGCTCGGCGGGATGATCATGCCCGAAGGAGCCGAGGCGATGTTCGTCGCGGCGGAGAAGTTCCGGTCGTACCCCTCTTTGGCCTGCAACGGCGCCATCGTCGAGCCGACCGCCGCCACGGACGCGACGGCGGAGCCGGAGACGGAGCCGAACAGAGCGTTGGCCGCCACGTTGGTCTGCATCAGCGAACCGGGCGCCCACCCGACGAGCACCTTGGCCGCATTGATGAGACGCAGCGCGATGCCGCCGTTGTTCATGATCACCCCGGCCAACACGAAGAACGGGATGGCGAGGAGCGCGAACGAGTCGACCCCGCGGAACATCTGCTGGGCCGAGGTGAGCATGGCGTTGTCGAAGCCGATTGCGACGACCGCGGCGACCGCCGAGGGGATGGCGACGGCGACGGCGATCGGGAGACCGATCGCGAGCAGGAGGAAGATCCCGACGAGGAGGATGAGTCCGATGAGGGTGCTGATGTCCACAGTGACTCCTAGAGGGCTTCTGCCTGGTCGGCCTCGACGGGCGCCTGCCGGCCGGTGCCGATGGCGATGAGGTGGTGGACGCAGTAGAAAAGCGTCAGGATCCCGGACACCGGGATGGCCAGGTACATGTGCCCGGCGTTCACCGGAAGAGCGGGGATCGTCTGCTCCCACGCGAGCTCGGAGATGGCGAAGCCTCCGTACACCAGCACCAGTGCGGTGAAGGCGAGGACGAGCAGGTGGGTGAGCATGCCCATCGCCTTCTGCGGGGTCCCCGGCAGCTTCCTCACGAGGAAGTCGACGGCGATGTGCCCGCGCTCGCCGAACACCAGCGCCGCCCCGAACAGGCCGAGCCAGACGAAGATGTACTTGGCGAGCACCTCCGACCAGCCGCTGGGGTTGTTGAGGAGCTGCCGGGAGAAGACCTGCCAGGCGACAGTGGCCACGAGAGCGACGAAGAGCCCGAAGCATGTCCATTCGAGAGCTCGGTCGAGCCCTCCTTTGATCTTGTTCATGTGATGATTCCCTTCCGGCTCACTCGGCGGCTGCGCGCACGTCGTCGTAGAGGTTGCGCGTGACGGGGCTGTCCAGGCTCTCGTCGACGAGCGGCTGGACAGCCTCGCGGAAGGCGTCGATGTCCACCTCGTTGAACTGGGCACCCGCTTCCACGGCCATCTCGTGCGAGCGCTCGACCTCTTCCGTCCAGAGCTCGCCCTCCTCGGCGGTGGCGTTGGCGATGTCCTCCTCGAGGAACTCGCGGCACTCCGGGGCCATCCGATCGAGGGTGGTGGGGTTGGAGATGAGGTAGTCGGGGAACATCAGGTGCTGCGTGTAGGAGTAGTACGGCGCGACCTCGTCGTGCGAGAGGTTCGCGTAGATCGACTCGTTGTTCTCGCCGCCCTCCAGGATCCCCGACTGGATCGCGGTGTACACCTCGCCCTGTCCCATCGGGGCGCCCGACCCGCCCATCAGCTCCATCATGGCGATGTTGGTGTCGGACCCGATCACACGGATCTTCATTCCCGCGAGATCCTCCGGGGTCTCGATGGGCTTCACGGAGTTGTAAACGTTGCGGATACCGCCGTGGAATCCGGCGATCACGGAGATGTTCTTGTTCTCCAGGGAGCTGAACAGCTCACCCGTGATCTCCGGGTCGTCGAGCACCCTGCGCTGGTGCTCCTTGGAGTCGAACACATACGGCAGGTTGAAGACGACGAAGTCCGAGTTGAAGTTCTCCATCAGGGAACCTGCGACCATCGCGAAGTCGACGCTCCCGGCCTGGACGAGCTCGATCGTGTCCGCCTGGGGCCCGAGCGACTCGTTCGGGAACACCTCGAGCGCACAGGCGCCGCCCGTCGCCTCGCTCATCCGCTCCCCCAGGTGGGAGAGCGCCACGTACTGCGGATGCGTCTCGGGCTGGTTGAACGCTACGCGATAGACCGTCTCGGCCTCGATCCCCGAGCCCTCGTCACCGAGCGCGCTCTCGTCGATGGGGGTGAACTGGGCGCAGGCGGTGAGCGACGTCAGCGCCAGAGCGAGGACGCCGCTCAGCAAGGCCTTGCACTTCATCGTGTCTCCTCGTCGGATCGCCGTCGGCGGCGTCCCGTGTCGATGCTTCTCCCCCGCGGGCGGGGAACCTGTCTCCGTGGGAAGGAGCGGCAGTCGAACGGCTCGAGACGCCCTCAGGGGCGATCGCGCCGACCGAATCGACTCACTCCTCGATCCCCGGCCAAGGGGTCATGCGGCCCGACGGCCGGAGGCGAGCAGGGCGAGAGCCTGCTTCCGATCCGTGGCGACGCCGCCTCAATGTGCCACCGCCGGACCGAATCCCTTGCGTTTCGCATGCCAAAACTCTAGTTTTGTTATGCGCGACAAGCATAGACTGTACAGGAGTGCCCGGCAATGCGCTGACTCCTCGGGTTCCCGCACCCGGCTCGCAACCTGTCGCGCAACCTCCCGGAGAGAAGGGACCCATGACCACCACGCCACCTCCTGATGCCTCCCCCGTCGGCAGCGTCGACAAAGCCCTGGTCCTCCTCGAGATCCTCGCGTCGGCGGGACCCGACGGGACGACCCTGCGGGACATCGCCGCGGCCAGCGGCTTCAACAAGGCGTCGGTCCACCGCCTGCTGCGGGCACTCATGCACCGCGGTTTCGCGGACCAGTCCCCGGGCGATCAGCATTACCGGCTCGGTACCGCCGCGCTCGAGCTGGGTCATTCGTTCGGGGACGGCGAGAATCTGCCGGTGCTGTTCGCCCCGGGGCTGGCGAGCGTCTCCCAACGCACCCAGGAGCTGGTCCACCTGGGGCAGATGGACGGCCCCCACGTCCTCTACCTCGACAAGGTCGAGCCCGAGCGCACCCTGCGCGTGTGGTCCAGCATCGGCAAGCGGGCCCCCGCGGCGCGCACCGCCATGGGCCGGGCCCTGCTCGCGGCCGACGGGGTCCGCGGTCCGGCGCTCGACGCGTACGCCCGCGCCACCAGGTCCTCGGCGGCCGAGCCGGGAGCGGTCATCTCCCTCGACCACCTCGCGGAAGTCGTCGACCGGACCGCAGAGCGCGGCTGGTCGATGGAGATCGAGGAGAACGAGGCCGGCATCGCCTGCGTGGGCGTGGCCCTGGTGCGCCCCGGGGGGCGCTCGGTCTCGGTCAGCGTCACCGGGCCGATCGAGCGGATGGACGAGCGGCGCCGCGCCGAGATCGGCGCCCTGCTGCGCGAGGAGCTCTCACGCCTCGCCCCCGCGGGCTTCGAGGTCGCCGCGACGAGCTGAGCGACCCTCCAGGAGACCACCGGCGATCGTGCCCAGCACGCCGGCGAGGACGCAGGTGATCAGCATCGGCCCCGGGCCGGCGATGGAGGTCAGGAGGGTCAGCGACGTCCCGGCGATCGCCGCCGTGAGCACGCCGGTCTTCGTCGGCTCCGCCCACCGACCGAGCACCAGAAGACCGGCCACGAGCAGAGCGATGGCGAGCATGCCAGTCCCCATGCCCAAAGCCGTCTCCCCCATCCCGTCGTGCACGATGACCTCGGCGCCAGACGCGTCGGGGTTCGGGACGATTCGATGTGGGAACACGGGGTAGAAGATCTGCTCACCGTGGGGCCGGAATCCGTGGGGGGCGGCGAGGCCGACGAGCAGGCCGGCGAGCACGCTCAGACGGCCGGAGCGCCCGGGGCGCGGCGCCCTCCACCGGACCGAGCATGCCGCGACCACCGCACAGAGCATTCCCACGAGAAGGATCGCGCCGATCGCGCGCTGCACGAGGACGCGCATCGTGAGCTCGCCCGGGAGGTCCGGTCCTGCACCCCCGGGAACGCGCACGAACAGCGTGAAGGCGCTGCCGAGCAGGAAGGCCCCCGCCGTCACCAGAATCGTCAGCCACCGGTGCCTCCGCGGCGCAGCGTGCACGGCAGCACAGATGACCAAGGCGGCCACAAGGGCGCGCACAGCATCCTGTCCGGCGTCATACGCCAGGAAACTCAGGATGCGGTCGGGCGTGCTCACCGCTCGGTGACCGGCTCGGCGTCGACGGCTCGTCGGGAGCGCGCCCCCGACGCCACGCCACCACCGATCGTGCCGAGCACGAGAACGACCACGATCACGATCAGCTGGGTGGACAGCGGGATGCCCGGCTCAGCGACCGTCGCGGCCTCGCCCAGCGCGCTCGCGAAGACACTGATCCCGATCAGGACGGCGGCCACGATCCCGGCCGCTGCGACCCCGATCTGCAGGGCACGGACGCGACCCCCGGCCGCGACGAGGGCGGCGACCAGCAGGGCCACCACCACGGCCTCGATCGCCACGGCGGTCAGCGCCACCAGCGCCGACTGCGTAACGCCGAACATGGCCGGGAGCGTCTGGCCGGGCTCGGCGAGCCCGATCATCACGCAGGCGAGGATGCCGACCACCGCCGTCATCGCCGAGCCCTCCGAACGGACCACGATGAACACGGCGGAGGCGATCGCGCCCAGCAGTCCCAGCACCAGGGCGACTCCGGAGATCCCGGAGGCGATCCCTCGGAAGCCCGCGAAATGCGCCGCGATCACCGCACCGACCCCGATCAGCAGACCGAGGCCGAGGGCGAGACCCGCGCCGCTCCGGAGTCGGCGGGGGGCGGCGATCACGGCGGCGGCGACGGGGAACGCGATCGGCATCGCGAGCATCACGGCCAACAGCGCGGCGGCGAGGAGCTCCAAGGGGGCCAGATCCAGCGACATGCCTCATCCTCCCCCCGCAGCGCGCGATCGGGGGCGGATTTCGCACAACCGTGACCTCCCGGTCATCTTTCGGCCCCGGAGGGCCGCGCCCATCGAATCGACCCGCCACCTGCTGATCCGCTCAGACGCCGCTCCCTGCCGGTCGCCCGGAGAGCACCTCTCGGGGCCGACCTCGCTGTCCGAAGCGGTTAAGTCTTTGGCAAAAAAGTACGGTGCGAGGGTGCGATCCACGGGCATCTCTCTGTAGGCTGGTTCACACCGTTCGCGGCTGTAAGTCCTGCGGGCACGCCGCTCCCCCGACCCTGGATCGTGAGGATTCGTGTCCGCACCGCTGCGCATCGCTGCGCTCTCCGCCTGGCATGTCCATGCCGAGGAGTACGCCCGAGAAGCCCTGAACCACCCCGATACCGAGCTGGTCGCCGTCTGGGACGACGACGTCGAGCGCGGGAAGGCCCTCGCCGCGACCGTCGGCGTGGACTTCGCCCCGGACCTCGACGCTCTGCTGGCCCGCGAGGACCTCGACGGTGTCACCATCACCACCGCCACCACCGTGCACCGCGAGGTGATCGGGAAGGTCATCGCCGCCGGCAAGCACGTGTTCACCGAGAAGCTGCTGGCCCCGACGCTCGCCGAGTGCGACGAGCTGCTGGAGGCCGCGCGGACCGCCGGCGTGCAGGTCACCGTGTCCTTGCCGCGCCTGGCCCACGGCTACACCGTGGCGCTGCGGGAGGTGCTCGAGGGCGGCACGCTGGGTCGCCTGAGCTACTCCCGAGTGCGCCTGGCCCACAACGGCTCGACGGCCGACTGGCTGCCGGCGCGCTTCTACGACCCGGCGGCGGCCATCGGCGGGGCGTTCAGCGACCTCGCCGCCCACCCCGCCTATCTCACCCAGCTGATCCTGGGCACCGACGTCACCGTCGCCTCGGCCACCTACACCGATATGACCGGTCGCGGCGTCGAGGACAACGCGGTGGTCACCGTGACCAGTCCCGATGGCGCGATCGGCGTGGTCGAGACCGGCTTCGTGACCCCGGCGAGCCCGTTCTCCATCGAGGTGCAGGGCACCTCCGGCACCCTGACCTACGGGCTCGGGGCCGACGGCGGCATGGTCCTGGACACCGGCGACGGGCCCGTCGCCCTCGACGTCCCGGCCGACGTCCCGAACCCCTTCGCCCAGTGGGTCCAGGCGATCCGCAGCGGGCAGGAGACCACCGAGAACCTCGAGCGCGCCCGGGCACTGACCGCCCTGGTCGTCGCGGCCAACGCCGCCGCGGCCGCCTGATCCCGCTCGGCGGACCGGACCGGGGTCGAGAGATGCCGTCGACCATCCCGTCCCCCACCCACCGGCCGATTCCGTAGACCGGACCCGTCGGCCACGGCCGCATCCGATCCGTCCCACCACCGCGACACCCGGCGCTTCCCACGTGCCAGATGCCGCCGACCCCGACACCCGACCCCTCTGACCACGAGCTCGACCCCATCGAGGAGCACCCCATGACCAGCACCGTGAAGTCCCCCGTCCGCATCGGCATCATCGGCGGCGGCGGCATCGCCAACGCCCACCTCAACGGCTACCGCCAGATCCCCGACCGCGTCACCATCACCGCGATCGCCGACGCCAGCGAGGAGACCCTCGCCAAGCGCGTCGAGGAGACCGGCGCGACGGGCTACGCCGATTTCACCGAGATGGTGAAAGACCCGAACGTCGACGCCGTCGACATCTGCCTGCCCCACCACCTGCACACCCCCGCGATCGTCGCGGCCGCCGAGGCGGGCAAGCACATCCTGTGCGAGAAGCCGCTGTGTCTGACTCCGGAGGAGGCCACGACGGTCTCGCAGGTGATCGAGAAGACGGGCGTGACCCTGATGTGCGCCCACAACCAGCTGTTCATGCCGGCCGTGGCCAAGGCCAAGGAGGTCATCGACTCCGGCGCTCTCGGCCCGATCTACGAGGTTCGCACCACCGACTCCTTCTTCAACGACTTCGACCCGGAGTCGATGGGCTGGCGCGGGCACACCGCCACCTCCGGCGGCGGCGAGCTGATCGACACCGGCTACCACCCCACGTACCTGATGCTGCATCTGGCCGGCGCCACCCCGGTCAGCGCGTTCGCCATGCTCTCGACCCACCGCCTGAAGTTCATGGAGGGCGAGGACTCCGCACAGGTGCTGGTGCGCTTCGACAACGGCGCGGTGGGCCAGATGGTCACGTCGTGGGCCTACGCCGCCGCGCCCGGCACGGATCGCTTCTCCGCCGTCGGTGAGAAGGGCTCGCTGAGCTCGGACGGCTCCACCTTGCGCGTGCAGCTGCGCGGCGAGGAGGTGCAGGTCTTCGAGCACGAGCAGGTGGACACCTTCGCCGCCGAGATCGCGCACTTCGTGGACGTGCTCACCACGGGCGATCGGCCGCTGAACAACCAGGTCGAGGGCGTCAGCGTGCTCGGCGTGATCCTCGCGGCCTACGAGTCCTCGACGACCGGCAAGGTCGCCGACGTCATCAGCCTCTGACGCCGCGAGCCGACGACGCGCTGACGACGCGATGACGACGTGCTGACATCGGGTCGGAGCCGGTCATGTCCGGGCGGCTCCGACCCTGAGTCAGCTCTCGAGCTCTGCGGTGCCGTGACCACACACGCTGATGGTCACGACAGCGCAGAGCTCGCCGGCCATCGTGACGTCGTGGACGCCGCTCCCCTGCCATGACCACCAGCAATGCTCCGGCCACCACATCGCCACCCGCTGTCCCGTATCGGACGCTGATCTGGCTCGCGGTCGCGACCTTCACCACCGGGATCGACGGCTACGTGCTGGCCGGCCTGCTCCCGGACATCGCCGCGGATCTCGAGGTCACCGCGGCCCTGGCCGGACAGCTGGTGTCGGTCTTCGCCCTCACCTCGGCCGTCGCCGGCCCGGTGCTCGGGGCGGCCACCGGCGGGTGGGAACAGCGCCGCACCATCCTGGCGGCGCTGTCCACCTTCGTGCTCGGCAATATGATCACCGCTGTCGCCCCGACCTATGCGCTGGCGCTGGGAGGACGCGTGCTCGCGGCGCTCGGCGGCTGTCTCCTGGCCGCGGCGGTGACCGGGTACGTCGTGCATCTTGTCGCGGAGCGGCACCGGGGCCGCGCGCTGTCGTTCGTGCTCGGAGGCTGGATGACCGCCACCGCGCTCGGGGTCCCCGTCGGCCTGATCCTCGGCCAGTCCACCTGGCGGCTGCCGCTGGTGCTGGTCTCGGTGGTCGGCGCGGTCGCGCTCGTCGGCATCGGACTGCGCCTGCCGCCGCTGCGCTATCCCTCCTCGTCACTCGTCGACCGGTTGCGGCCACTGGCCCGGCCGCGCCTGGTCGCCGGGCTGCTGGTCTCCACCGGGGTGCTGTGCGCGAGCTACACCTGTTTCACCTATGCGGTGCTGATCCTGCAGCCCTCCCATCCGGCCGGGTGGATGATCATCGTGATCATGTGCGGCTACGGGTTGGCGAGCATGCTCGGCAATGCCGTCACGGGGCGTCTGGTGGACCGCTTCTCGCCCGTGCGGGTGCTCACCGTGATCCTCGCGGCATTGCTGGTCAACTCCCTGTTCGGGGCCCTCGCCCTCTCCCTGGCCGCCCCGCTGGCCGTCGCCGCGGGGAGCCTGGCGTGGTTCCTGCTGGCGGGCATCGGCAACGGGGGCCATGCCGTCCCGCAGCAGACGCGCCTGGCGGCGATGGCCCCGGGGTCCGTCGCCGTGGTGATGGCGCTGAACGCGAGCGCGATCTCGCTGGGCAGCGCCCTCGGCGGCGGTCTCGGCGGGGTGGCCCTGGCTTCCGGGCTCTCCCCCGGTCACCTGCCGCTGATCGCGGCGGCGGTCCTGGCTCTGACGCTGCCGCTGCACCTGCTGGTGGCCCGATGGACGCGAGCGGCGGCGGCGAGGTCCTGAGGGGCCGCTGCGAGCGCCCTCATCCCCGGTGCGCCCACAGGTCCCGCAGCAGCGCGATCTCGGCGAGGTGGTGGATGAGCTCGCGGTTGATGTGGGCGACGAGGGTGGCGCGGGAGTACTCGGCCCACGGCCCCTCGGCCTCACCGACGGCGACCTGCAGGTCGTCCTCGCTCCAGGTGCGCACGCCGGCGATCCACCGCTCGTACGCGGCATCGAACTGCGCCAGAGCCTCCTGCGCGGTGTCGGGGTAGTCCCAGGTCATGTAGTCCGCGGGCGGGCCGCCGAAATGCGCATGGCTGCGCGTCCCGAGCACGCCGACGATGATGTGCCCGAACCGCCAGGCGATGGTGGTCAGCGGGGCCGGATCGGGTTCGGGGAACTCGAAGTCGATGACCACGTCCCCGGAGCCGCCCTGGATCGAGGTCGGCGGCCTCTCGCCGTCGGCCGCGCGGGGGTGGATGGTCCAGGCGGTGCCGCTCGCGGTGGGGTCGAAGTAGTACTCCGCATCGGTCAGCCCGTCGAGCTGGGGCCGTGCGAACTCGCCGACGTGGTACTCGATCTGGTCGAGCAGCACAGTGGGCAGGTCACCGTCCCTCCCGATGGGCTCTGCGGCTGCACTGTTCGGATCGTTGCTGGTCATGGCGATTCTCCTTGCTCTCGTGATCGTGCGCTCGGTCGATCTGGGCCGCGCCGTGCGGCCTTCGCGGCCCTGGGTCGGAGGCCGGCGATCCGACGGGGTCGGCCCCGTCAGGGTGCTCCGTCCGCTCGATGCTCACCAGCCCGCCGGCGGCCACTCCTGGCCGGCCGCCAGGGCGTTCAGCTCGTAGGCGCCCTTCCCGTCGATGCTCTCGCGCAGGATGTCGGCGTGCCCGGCGTGCCGGGCGTTCTCCTCGATCTGGTGCAGGGCGTACCAGCGCACGGTCCAGGTCGTCCTGCCCTCGAACCAGGGCTGGTCGGGGAACTGGCCCTCGGCCTCAGGGTCCGACGCCCGCAGGGCAGCGGTGAGATGCTCGGCGACCTGCTGGAGCTCGGCGATGAGCGATTCGGCGGTGTCCTCCTCCCGCACGGCCTCCGGCGCGATGCCGCCCTCGGCCTGGAACTGCGCCGGCGTGCGCTGCGGATCATCCCCTGCTCCCGGAGCGGCGGCGATGCGCATCGCCGCGCTGTCGGAGACGAGGATGACGTGGCGGGCGAGAGCCCCCAGACTCATCGCCGACGCGCTCGGGGTCTGACGGATCTGTGCGGGGGTGAGCCCGTGCAGGGCGGTCGCGACCTGCTCGATCTGCTGGCCGGCGAAGGTGGCGAGGCTGTCGAGCTCATGGGTGGTCTCTGCGGTCAGGAACGGCATCGTGGTCTCCTTCGATCGGTGCGGCGGCGAGCCTGAGGGCCGGCGCCGGACGGGCGGGCCCGGATGGCCCTCCCTGTGCTGTCGGATCACACCTTTCCGGCATGGGCGGACAGATCCTGTCCGCGAAGTGGGCCAGACTGCTCCCATGAGCGACGTGACCACGAGAGCCCTGCGGCTGCTCGCGCTGCTGCAGTCCCGCTCCGTCTGGACCGGCCCGGAGCTGGGCGCCGAGCTCGGCGTGACGGTACGGACGGTGCGGCGCGACATCGACCGGCTGCGGGCGATGGGGTATCCGGTGCTGACCTCGGCCGGGCACGGCGGCGGCTACCAGCTCGGAGCCGGCCGGGAGCTGCCGCCGCTGCTGCTGGGCGCGCGCGAGGCCGTCGCGGTCGCCGTCGGCCTGCGCCTGACCGCCACCTCCGGTCTCGAGGGTCTCGACGCGGACGCGCTGCGTGCTCTGGCGGCGCTGGACCGGATCCTGCCGCCCGAGGTGCGCTCGGAGGTCTCCGCGGTGGCCGAGGCGATGGGGGTGGTCGCCCGCCCGCTGCCCGCCGCCCGTGCGGAGGTGCTGCTCGCGCTGGCCACCGCCGTGCGCGACGGGCTGCGGGTGCGCGTGGACTACGAGCGCCTCGACGGGGAGCGCTTCGAGCGCCGCATCGAGCCGCGGCGGGTGCTCTCGATCGACGGACACTGGTACCTGTTCGCCTGGGACCTGGAGCGCGAGGACTGGCGCACCTTCCGGCTGGACCGCATGCATGCGGTGCACGCGAGCACCTTCCGCATCACGCCGCGGCCGACGCCCGACATCGAGGCCACCGTGCGCGCCTCCATCACCCATGGCGCCTATGCGCGGACCCTGACCGTGCGGCTGCTCGCCCCCTACACGGAGATCGCCGACCGGGTCCCGCCGCGCACCGCGACCGTCACGCCCGACGGGGACGGAGCGTGCATCCTCCGGGCGGGGACCGAGGCCGACGACCTGCACTGGATCGCCCTGCACCTGTGTCGTCTGGGCGCTCCGATCGAGGTGATCGAGCCGCCCGAGCTGGTCACCGTGCTGCAGGAGATCAGCGCCCGGGCGGCCACGGCCCACCTGGCCCCCGACGCACCGTGAGCGTCGAGGGCGGACGAGGGGACGGGCATCCTGAGACTCGTCCCACCCGAGCTGAGGACGTGCCACGCCGAGGACGGGACCTGCTTCACCGGCCTGGGCCGACGGGCAGCTGTTGGGCACCTTCCGCTACGGCTCCTCGACCATGGCCTACCGGGTCTACAAGGATGCTTTCGACGGGTTCTGGTTCACCGGGGCCTGATCCGACCGGAGCGCGTCAGATGATCAGCAGCGCGAGCGCCGAGCCGACGGTGAGCACCAGCACCGTGGACTCGAAGACCCGCTGCGGGATCCGACGGGCGATCTTCGTCCCGCAATAGGCACCCAGCAGCACCAGCGGCACCATCATCAGGTCCATGACCAGGGTGTCCCGGGTGATCAGGCCGAGGCCCGCGGAGAACGGGAGCTTGACCACGTTGACGATCGCGAAGAACCAGGCGGAGGTGCCCAGGAACGTGAGCACCGGCATCCGCATCGCGTAGAAGTACATCGACATCACGGGTCCGCCGGCGTTGGCGACCATGGTCGTGAAGCCGCCGAGCGCCCCGTACCCGGCCCGGCTGAGGGCGACCCCGAGGCGGGAGGGCCCAGCGGTCGGCGCAGGCGCCGTGCTCGTGCCGGATCCGACGGTGGTCGCTTCCTCCGTCTCCGGCGCCTTCGTCCGGGCGGCGCGGCGGCGCCAGACGGTCACCGCGATCAAGGCCAGCAGGATCACGCCGATGGTGGTGCGCACCGTGTCCCCGCCGACGGTCGCGAAGAAGACCGTGCCCAGCACGATGCCGATCAGCACGCTGGGGATCAGCCGCACCAGGGTGCGCACGTCCGGCTCGCGCCGGTAGACCCACAGCGCGGTCGCGTCGCCCACCATGAGCAGGAGCAGCAGCGCGGCGGTGGATTCCTTGGCGGGCAGGGCGAGGGCGAACAGGCCCACGGCGATCGTGCCGCCCCCGGGCATCGCGGTCTTGGACAGGCCGACGACGACGGCACCGACCGCCACCAGCAGCCAGGAGGCCGTGGCGAGCGTGGGGATCAGGGCAGCGAGGTCGGACACGGGAGTCGAAGCTACCAGCGACGATCACCGAGAGCCGTGCCGGTCCACCGCGCGTTCCAACCGTCGGTCCAC
This sequence comes from Brachybacterium sp. P6-10-X1, assembly GCF_001969445.1. Lineage (NCBI taxonomy): Bacteria > Bacillati > Actinomycetota > Actinomycetes > Micrococcales > Dermabacteraceae > Brachybacterium > Brachybacterium sp. P6-10-X1. Next base: position 3,133,144 of record NZ_CP017297.1, on the reverse strand, counting down.
CGGGCCCGCCCGCCGTCGGCGCGTCGCACGCTCCCGCCGTCGGTCCATCGCGCGCTCCCGCCGGCCCGTCGCACGCTCCCGCCCCCGCCCATCGTGCCGCTCGAGCGGGCGGGGCGGCCAGGCGGGGCGGGGCGGCCAGGCGGGGCGGGCCGAGATCCTGTCAGGCGATCCAGGAGAGGTCGACGGTGCCCGATCCGTCGGCGCCGGCGCGGGCGGAGCCGATCACGAGGGCCATGGCGGCGGAGCCGGGGTCGATGACGCCCTGGGAGGCGTCGCCGACGTAGCTGGCGCGGCCGCGGCGCGCGGTGGTCTGCGCCGTGGCGGCGGCCGCGGCGATCGCGGCGTCCTCCGCCGCGAACAGGGCCTCGACGGCGGTGGTCTCGACATCGGCCTCGAGGGTCGTGCGCAGGGCGGCGACGGCCGGGTCGAGGGCGTCGATCATCGTCTTGTCGCCCACCTTCGCCTCGCCGTAGCGCTGCACCGTGGCCTGGCCGGCGGCGAGCGCGTCGGCGAACTGCGCCGCGGTGGGAGCGTTGCCGTCCTCCGCCGCCTTCGCGAGCTCGCGGAAGAACATGCCGAACAGGGGCCCGCTGGTCCCGCCCACGCCGAGCCACGCCATGTACAGCGCGGTCAGCCACTCGCGGTAGCTGGTGGGGTCGTCGGCCTCGAGGTTGGCGTCGAGGTGCTTCACCGCGGTGCGGATGTTGGTGCCGAAGTCGCCGTCGCCGGCGCGGCGGTCGAGGTCGCCGAGGTCGTCGGCGGCGCCGACGAGGGCCTCGCGCAGGGTGAGGACGAACGCGCGGCCGAAACCTCCGGGGAGGGGGATGCTGGGGGTCTGATCGTTCATGACGTGCTCCTTACCAGGTCAGGGACGGGGTGCGGACGGGTGCGTCCCAGAGTCGGCGCAGCTCGTCGTCCAACGGCATCAGGGTGATCGAGACTCCGTGCATGTCCAGGCTGGTCACGTAGGGGCCGACGAGCGAGCGGCTGATCGTGATGCCCTCCCCGTCGAGCCGGTGGTGCAGGGCGCGGGCGACGAGATTCAGCTCCAGCGGGTAGGTGGAGCCCAGGCCGTTGACGATCGCGATGACCTCGTCGCCGCGACTCAGGTCGAGATCGTCCAGCAACGGCTCGAGCAGCAGGTCGGTGAGCCCGTTCGCGTTGGTGAAGGAGGCGCGCTTCGCCGCCCGTTCACCGTGGATCCCGACGCCGAGCTCGACCTCGTCGTCCTCGAGAGCGAACTGGGGCTCCGCGTCCCCGGGATGCGTGCCGGCGGACAGGGCGAGGCTCATGGTGCGGGCCGACGCCGCGGCGCGGCGGCCGATCGCGGCGACCTCGGCCAGGCTCGCGCCCTCCTCCGCGGCGGCGCCGCAGACCTTCTCGATGATGACGGTGGCGGCGGTGCCGCGCCGGCCGGGCCCCTCCTCGTCACCGGTGTCGGTGGCGAGGTCGTCGTCGACCAGCACCATCTCGGACTCCAGAGCGTCGTCCTCGGTGATCTCCCCGGCGATGCGGAAGTTCAGCACGTCGCCGGTGTAGTTCTTGACGATCTGGACCACGCCGCGGCCGGAGTCCGCCGCCTTGGTCGCCTCCAGGACCTGCAGGGCGGTGGGGCTGGCGAAGACGGCGCCGGCGACGGCGACGTCGAGCATCCCGGCGCCGACGAACCCCGCGTGCAGGGGCTCATGGCCGGATCCGCCGCCGGAGACCAGGCCCACCTTGTCGCGGGCGGGCTCGGCGCGGGTGAGGAAGCGGTGCTCGGCGTGCAGCGCGAGCAGGTCGGGGTGGCTCAGGGCGAAGCCCTCGAGGGCCTCGGGGATCAGGTCGTCCGGGTCGTTGACGATGCTGCGGCGCATGGATGCTCCTTCGTCGGAGGGGATGAGGCCCAGGCTACGCCGTGGCCGAGCCGCCGACGGCGGGCGGTCGGATCCGTGGGGCCTGCTGGGAGCGGCGATGATCCCGGTGCCCTATGGTCCTGGACATGCGTCTTCTCCTCCTCCGCCATGGCCAGACCTCGAGCAACGTCCAGGGAGCGCTGGACACCGAGCGCCCCGGCGCCGGCCTGACGGACCTCGGCCACGAGCAGGCCCGGGCGGTCCCCGAGGCACTGGCGGGGGAGGACATCGCCTCGCTGCGCGTCTCCCCGCTGCTGCGCACCCAGCAGACCGCCGCCCCGCTGGCGTCGGCGCGCGGGCTCACCGCCGAGGTCGCCGAGGGTCTCGAGGAGATCGCCGCCGGGGATCACGAGATGGGCCGCGGCCACGCCGCGGTCGCCGCCTACCAGGAGAACCTCGTGCGCTGGGCGGAGGGCGACCTCGACCACGCGATCCCCGGGGGCGAGGACGGGCACGCCTTCTTCGCCCGCTACGACGCCGCGCTGCGATCGATCGGCGACGAGCATCCCGAGGACGCCACCATCGCCGTGGTCAGCCACGGCGCCGCGATCCGCATCTATGCCACCGTCGCGGCGGGCCTCGCCCTGGAGACCTTGGATGACCAACCGCTGTACAACACGGGCCTGGTGGTGCTGACGGGGCATCCCGACCGCGGCTGGGAACTGAGCTCCTGGGTCAACGACCCCGTCGGCGGGGCGCAGCTGCGCGGCGACACCAGCCACGACGTCACGGCCGACGACACCACCGATGCCGTGGAGGACGCGACCGAGGACCGGTGAGATCGGGCGGACAGTTGGTCGTCGCGCACCGCCGGCCGCGCCGGCGTGGTCCGGTCCGCGACACCGTTCCAGCTCACCATCGCGGGTGGATCGACTCCCGCAGCAGCTCGTCGTAGGTCTCCCGCACGGTCTCGTCGAAGCGGGCGAGGATCTGCTGCTGCTCGTCGGTGGCGACGCTGCCCGCAGCGGCGTTGCGCCGGGCCTGCTCACCGCTGCTGGCCCCGGGGATCGCGGCGGTCACGCCGTCCTGGGCGAGGATCCAGCGCAGCGACGCCTCCGGCAGTGGCATCTCCCAGCGCAGCGCGTGCTCGAGGCGCGCGACGGCCTCCAGCCCCAGCTCGTACTCGACACCGGCGAAGGTCTCGCCCTGGTCGAAGGCCTGCCCGTGGCGGTTGAAGCTGCGGTGGTCGTTCGCGGCGAAGCTGGTGTCCGCGGAGAACTTGCCGGTGAGCAGACCGGAGGCGAGCGGGACGCGGGCGATGATCGCCACGCCCTTCTCGCGAGCCCGCGGCACGACGGCCTCGAGGGGCTTGAGTCGGAACGGGTTCAGGACGATCTGGATCGAGGCGAGATGCTCGCGCTCGAGGCTGATCAGCGCCTCCTCACACGTCTCCACGCTCACGCCCCACGCAGCGATCTTCTTCTCCGCGGCGAGGGAGTCGAGCACATCGAAGACCCGGTCGTCGCGGTAGATCTCCGGCGGCGGGCAGTGCAGCTGGACGAGGTCGAGAGTGTCCATCGCGAGGTTCTGTCGCGAGCGCTCCACCCAGGCGCGCAGATGCTCCTCGGTGAAGGACGCCGGGGCGAAGGGATCGGCCCGACGGGAGACCTTGGTGGCCAGGAACAGCGGGGCCGACGGGCCGGCGCCCTCGGCCCCGTCCGCGGCCGCGTTCCGCATCTGGCCCACCAGGCGCTCACTGCGGCCGTCGCCGTACACATCGGCCGTGTCGAAGAAGCTCACGCCCGCCTCCAGCGCGGCATCGAGCACGGCATGGGCGGCATCGTCGGAGACCTCGCCCCAATCGGCGCCGATCTGCCAGCATCCCTGGCCGATCACGGACAGCGGGCGGCCCAGCCGGGTAGGGGTGCGGTGCTGCATGGACATCGTTGACCTCGGTTCATCAGGGAGCCGCTGAGCTGCGGCGCCAGGTGCGGTGCCCAGTCTCCCAGACGGCGCCCGACCACCTCAGGCAAAGGGCCCGGTCCACTGCATCTCCCCGTCGACGACAACGTCGGACGGCATCATGCCGAGCCGCCCCACGATCCGTGGGGACGCTCCGTGGCCTGGGTGGAGGTGAGCGATGATCAGCGCGACGCCACGTTCGCGCAGGTCGTCCACGAGGAGCAGAGCGGCCCGACCCGCCTATCCGCGCCCCTGCCCCACCGGGCGTTCCGCGCACGAGCACTTCCTCACCGCCCCTGGACCTGCCACTCTCGTTCCATGGCCCACGAGCACCAGCACGCCGCCCCGCACGATCACACCGCAGCTGATCCGTCCCTCTCCCCCACCGATCACTGGGAGCAGCGCTACGCCGACTCCGAGCGCATCTGGTCCGGGCAGGTCAACGCGACCCTCGCCGAGGTGACCGCCGACCTCACTCCCGGCACCGCGATCGACCTCGGCTGCGGCGAGGGCGGGGACGTGCTATGGCTGGCCGAGCAGGGCTGGATCGCGCACGGCCTGGACATCTCCCCCACCGCCGTCGACCGCGCCCGGTCCGAGGCCTCAGCCCGCGGTCTCGAGGGTGCCTCGTTCACCGCGACGGACCTCGATGCCTGGCGGCCGGAGCCGGAGTCTGCAGACCTGGTCACCGCCTCCTTCTTCCAGTCCGAGGTGGCGCTGGACCGGGTGTCGATCCTGCGGCGCGCCGCCGCCGCGCTGCGCCCCGGCGGACATCTGGTGACCATCTCCCATGCGGCCCCGCCCTCCTGGGCCGAGCACCATCCCGCGCACATGGTCGACGTGCGTACGGAGGCGGAGCAGCTCGCACAGCCCGCCGCCGACTGGGTGGTGGAGGTCGCCGAGGACCGCCGGCGTCCCGCCGTCAGCCCCGACGGCACGCACGGTGAGCACCTGGATGCCGTCATGGTGCTGCGCCGCCGGTGAGCTCCGCCGACGGGGAGCCCCCGCTGTCGGCGCCACGGAGTGGCTGATCAGCCATCCCCGGAGCGAGCCTGCTCGTACCAGCCGAACGCCGCCTCGGGATCGTCGGCCGTGGTCCCGTCGAGCCCCAGCTCGAGCGCGCGACGAACATCGTCCTCGCTGCGGGTGGGCCAGCCGTGCACCAGCCGGCCCGCGGCGTGCTGCTCGGCGACCACCTCGGCGGTCAGGCCCTTCCACCCGCAGTACAGGGCGTCCGCGCCGGTCCGCTCGAGGATGCTCTCCAGATCCTCGTGGCGGTCCTCGGGCAGCGGCAGGCCGTGGATGATCTGACCGCGGGGGATCTGCGGCATCAGCTCCCGGGCGTGGACCAGGGCCTCGGTGTCGAAGCTGGTCAGACGCACCCTGTGAGTGAGCGCCGGAAGTTGATCGACCCGCTCGGCCAGCAGCGGCACCACGGCCGGATCCTTGATCTCGACCTGCAGGAAGACGCTGGTCGCCTTGATGGCCTCCTCGAGGGTGGTCACCCGATGGCCGCCGCGCAGCACCACAGTCTGCAGCTCGACCCATTCCATGGAGTCCACGGGACCGAGCCCGCGATCTTCCTCGGCCATCATGCGATCCAGGCTGCGGTCGTGGGTGAGCACGAGGCGGCCGTCGGCGCTGGGTCGGATGTCGAGCTCGATCTCCTGGCAGCCGACGCGCTCGGCCTCCTCGAAGGACGCGATCGTGTTCTCGAGGACGCTCGCCATCGCTCCGCGGTGGCCGACGATGGTGAACGGTCGCTCGGGGCGGGCGGGATCGCTGCTGGTCATAGTGCTGGACTCCGTCGGCTCTGTCGGATGGTGGATCGCGGATCGACCGCGGTGGCGGGGTCCAGCCTCTCACCACGAGCGTGCTTCCCGTGCCCGAACCACGCTGCGAGCTCCCGGGCGGCCACGCCCGACGGTAGGTTGACACCGACCAGAGCGTCCGGCGCGCGAGTTCGGAGCGGTTGCCGCGCGGGCGCCGACCGTCGACCGGTGCGCCGGAGGAAGCCGACCGGAGCGCCGGCGGAAATAGGGGTGGGACAGTGAATATCTTCTTCGGCCTGAGCGGGTGGGAGCTGACTGTTCTGGTCGGCATGGGCATCACCGTGCTCGTGCTGCTGGTGGTCGGAGCGGCCCTGGTGAAGCTCACGTTCTTCGTCCCCGCACCCCGTCGGGACGACGACGAGGACGATGATGGGGACGACGAGGACGGCGACCACGGCGAGGGCTACGACGACGAGTGACGGGGACTTCCCCTCGCGCCGTGCGGATCGACCCGTCGCGCCGTGCGGATCGACCCGACCGACAAGGAGAACTCATGACCGTGCTCAGCACCGCGATGAATGCCGCGCTCCAGGAGCAGACCTCCTGGCAGGAGGCGCTGCTGAAGGACTTCCACCGCCACCCGGAGCTGTCGATGCGGGAGGAGCGCACCCGCGACGTGATCGCCGCGCAGCTGACGAAGTACGGCTACGAGGTCCACGAGATCGGCGGCGGCGTGGTCGGCGTGCTCACGGGCGGCGAGGGTGGCCAGGGCGGCCGGGGCGGCGAGGGCCGCACCGTCCTGTTCCGCGCCGACATCGACGGCCTGCCCGTGCAGGAGGCCTCCGGCCTGGACTACGCCTCGACCGCGACGCAGACCGATGCGGACGGGGTCGAGCAGCCGACGATGCACGCGTGCGGCCACGACTTCCACATCACCGCCGGACTCGGCGCCGCCAAGCTGCTGGCCGAGCGTCGCGAGGACTGGTCGGGGACGTACATCGCCCTGTTCCAGCCCGGAGAGGAGAAGGCCGCCGGGGCCCGCTCCATGGTCGAGGCCGGCGTGGTCGAGCAGGTCCCCACCCCCGACGTGTGCCTGGGACAGCACGTGCTCACCGATCCGGTGGCCGGGAAGGTGGCCGTGACCTCGGGACCGGTGATGTCCACGGCGACATCGGCCCGGATCGTGGTCCACGGCGCCGGCTCCCACGGCTCGATGCCGCATCTCGGGGTGGACCCGGTGGTGCTGGCCTCCGCGATCGTCACCCGGGTCCAGACCCTGGTGGCCCGGGAGCTGTCCCCGGCGGACTTCGGGGTGGTCACCGTCGGCTCCCTGCAGGCCGGCTCCAGCGCCAACATCATCCCCGACAGCGCGACGATGCTGCTGAACTTCCGCGCCTACGACGAGGACATCCTGGACCACTTGATCGCGGGCGTCGAACGGATGGTGCGGGCCGAGTGCGAGGCCGCCCGGTCCCCGCGCGAGCCGGAGATCGAGATCTCCGACCGCTACCCGCTGACCACGAACGATGATGCGGCGGCCGAGGTGGTGCGCGACGGTTTCGTGGCGCAGTTCGGGCAGGAGCGGGTCGAGGAGATGTCCCCGGTGACCGCCTCCGAGGACTTCTCGATCGTGCCGGACGCCTTCGGGGCGCCGTACTGCTATTGGGGCGTCGGCGCCTATGCCGAGGGGCGGGAGACCTACCCCAACCACAGCCCGCTGTGGTCCCCGGACCTCCAGCCGACCATTGGCGTCGCCACCGAGGCGGCCGCGACCGCCGTGCTCGCCCACCTGCGCGGCTGACCCCGTGCCGGCCCGACGACCCCCGTCGTCGGGCCGGCTCCCCCAGCGAGGACGGGCCCCCGCCCCGTCCCCGCGTCCCCCGCAGGACCCGCACCCGGTGCCCAGAATCTAGGGGCGATCCGGGCGGAGCGCGATGGGGCGGACTCCCCCGGTCGGACTCCCCGGGGAGTTCTCCCCATGACCGGGCGGGGCGACGCGAGAGCTCGGGCCGGGTCTGCTGCACGCACCGGGACCGAGTCACTCCAGGACGGTGCTCGCGGCGGCGGTGCCGTCCTCCGTCTCCAGGGACGCGGCCAGGGTCAGCGTCCCGTCCTCGGCGACCTCCCCGGCCAGCGGCACCGCGAGCGTCTCCGTGCCGGCGCCGACCTCCCGGGCGTCGAGGGCGCCGACGATGGCGCTGCCGTCCCACAGGTACAGGCGCACCGTCCCCGCCTCCCGGGTGCGCACCCGGGCGGAGACACCGTCGGCCGTGCGCGAGACCTTGTCCAGCCGCAGGGCCTTGGCCGACAGCGCGGGCGCGCCGCCGAGGCCGGTGCCGTCGTCGGCCGCCTGGATGATCGAGGCCGGGGACTGGACGGACCGGGCGGCGGTGTCCGGGATCCGCGGCTCGACCGGGTCCGACGGGGCCTCGGCGAGCCCGGGGAGCTCGAGCAGCCCCCACCGGTAGGGGTCGGCCTGGACCCCGGGGAAGGTCGACCAGCCGATCCGGGACTGCCCGGTCCGGTCCTGGGTGTCGGAGTCGTAGACGACGACGTTGAAGCCGAGGTGCGCCGGGTCGATGCCGTCGGGCAGCTCCGAGAAGGGGATGCGGGTCTCGACCACGTAGCCCTCGTAAGGGTCGGAGATGATCGCGTCGATCCGCACGCCGGGGGCCGTCTCCTCGATCGGCCCCTGCCGGTTGTCATGGTCGCGGCCGGCGGCGGGGCCACCGATCCCGCCGTCGAACGCGGTGCCCGGCAGCGCGCCGAGGATGAACGTGGTCGCCGTGTTCTCCGAGGCGGCGCGAGGATCGATCATGATCTCGATCGAGTCGGTGCGGAAACGCTGCTTGTTGTCCTCCGGGGGCAGCAGCGCGCCCGAGGTGTCGTCCACGACCTTCACGAACACGCAGAGACTCTCGTCGTCGTAGGTCACCCAGGTGGTGCCGGAGGCGTCCTCGGGCGTCACCTCGTCCCCCTCCCAGAGGGTCCCGATGTCGATGCCGTCCCCCGGATACTCCCCGGTGCCGCGGGCGGCATCGACCTCGATGCCCTCGGTCCGGGTGGCCACCAGGCGGGGCACCAGATGCAGCCCTTGGGAGCGGGGCGCCGTGACACCGGCGGCGGTTGCCGTCACGGTGACGGGGTAGACGCCGCCGTCGGGGGCCCGGTTCGCCGTGGGCAGCGAGGCGTCGGTGTTCTCGATCCGCACCTCGATGGTGCTCTCCCCGCCCGCGGGGATCGCCTCGACCAGCAGCTGGGCCGGATCGACCGAGAATCCTTCGGGGAGGTCGAGGACCACCTCGGCGTCCTGCTCGTCCTCGGACAGGTTGTGCGCCACGACCTCGAGGGTCTCGGCGAGCCCGGAGCCGAGCGCACGGCGCGTCGGCACCAGCGTGTCCAGCCGCTGCATCCCGAGCTCTTCCGTCCACGCCAGGAACTCCGCGATCTCCGGTCGTTCGGCGAGGCCGGCCTCGACCGGGCCGGCGGTGCGCAGCGGGAGCACGTTCTGCCCGCTCGACCCGCGCGAGGAGGCCCGGGCGCGCAGGAGCAGGTGCTCACCCGGGGTGGCGTCCTCGGCGACGGTGACCGTGAAGGCCGCGGTGCGCTCCTGCTTCGCCGGCACCGTACCGATCTCCTGCGAGCCGCCGACGGACCAGCCCTGCGGCACCTCGAGCTCGACGGCGGTTCCGGGCAGGGCTCGGCCCGGGGAGCCGACCGTGACGGTCACCTCGAGGTCCTGGCCCGGCAGGACGGCGAAGCGGTCGGCGTCGATCTCCACGGTGGTGCCGAGCGGCAGTCCGCCGTCGATCGGCAGACTCGCCCCCTGCAGCGCGGCCGTGTCGGAGGAGGTGGGGTCCACCACCGGGGTCCGGGAGGCGAGCAGCGTGAACCAGGTGGCGGGGATCTGCGCGGGGTCGGTGGGCGAGGGCGGGATGGCGAACCAGCCCTGGGTGCGGTAGCTGTGGACGGCGTCGTCCCGCACGGCGCTCCAGCGCTTGCCGTGACGCTCGGATCCGGTGCCGTCCCAGGCGCCGAAGACGATGTCGCTGGCCACCTCCGGCTCGAACCCCTGGGCGACGGCGTCCGGTCCGGTGCTCGCGCTGCCGTCGGACCCCGATCGCAGGATCCTGCGCGGGGAGAAGGGCCGCAGACCCTCCTCGACGTGCTCGGGGAACACGTCCTCGCGGCCGGCGAGCAGGTATGCCTCGACGGCGAACTTCGCGGCCTGCTGGTGGTTGCCGTGGTTGCCCTCGACGGCGGAGGGGTTCATGGTGATGATGACGTCGGGCCGGGTCGCCCGGACCACGCGGATCACGCGGCTGAGCACCTCGGAGCCGCCCCACACCTCGTCGGTCAGCGGGGCCGAGAGGGTGTAGAAGAAGTCGACGGCGTCGAGGTTGACGACGTGCTCGATGCCCGCGTAGCCGACGGCGGTGCGCTCCTCGGTCTCGCGGATCAGTCCGAGGGCGGGGCCCTCCTCGAGGCCGACGGCGTTGCCGCCGCCCTCCCCGCGGGTGACGGTGATGACCCCGGCCCGCTGTCCCGCGAACTCGTTCCACTGGCCGAGGGCCGCGAGCGTCCACGCCTCGTCGTCGGGATGGGCCCCGATGTACAGGATGTCGAGGTCGACGGTCCCGTCGGCCAGCGCCCTCTCCTCCGGGGTGAGGGAGCTGAGGTCCAGGGCGGTGGCGCCGGCGGCGAGGCCCAGCGCAGCGGACCCCTGCAGCAGTCGGCGCCTGCTGAACGGACCGCGCCGGGCGTCGGCTGATCGGAGGTCGGTCGGCGCGGCCGGATCGATGCAGGAGGAGGCGTTCACGGGGGCAGGGTGCGACATGGGGTTCTCGTCTCTCACGGGGCGCCGCGGCGATGCGGCACGAGGTCGGGATGTCTCGAGATGGTCTCGGGCGGCTCCCGCGACCTCGCGTCGTCGCGCGGCCGCGGCAGCTCTCGATGCCCCGCTCAGTGCTTGCCGGCGTCCGAGCGCAGGGCGAAGGTGCCCTGGGCGCGGCGTCGGCCCTGGACCTGGTGGTCGGGGACGACGTCGTCGAGGAATCGGTAGCCGTCGCGGGTGTAGGCGGCGCGCAGGTCCCCGCCGTCGGCCGCGTCGGAGAGGTGGCGCCACCAGTCGGTGATGTCGCCCCAGCCGGGGGCGGCCAGGGACCCGCCGAACTGCTGGACGGCCAGCGCGGAGCAGAGCGAGGCGAACTTCAACCGCTCGGCCAGCGGCCAGTCCGCGAGGCTGCCCAGCACCATGGCGGCGGCGAAGACGTCCCCGGCACCGGTGGTGTCGATCGCGGTCACGGGCACGGCCGGGCAGTAGGCCTCCTCGCCGGTGGAGGCGTCGATCGCGTAGGAGCCGGCGGCGCCGTCGGTCACCACGGCCAGCGGCACCTTCTCCGCGAGCGCCCGCACGGCCCGGTCGGGGCTCTCGGTGCGGGTGTAGCCCATGGCCTCGACGGCGTTGGGGGTGAAGGCGTGGCAGTGGGCCAGCGGCGCGAGGTCGGCCAGGTCCCAGCGGCCGGTCTCGTCGAAGCCGATGTCGGCGAAGATCTTCGACCCGCGACGGGCGAGGTCCGCCCACCAGCCGGTCTCTCCCGCCAGGTCGACGACGGCGGCGCGGGCCGCCGGGGCGCGGGCGATCATCACCGAGAGCGGTTCGGGCAGGTCGTGGCCGTGGGTGACCATCGCCCGGTCGCCCTGGGCGGCGACGGAGGCGGTCAGCGGCGAGTGGAAGTCGGGGAAGCGCCTCGAGGCGGAGAGGTCGATGCCCTCCTCGTGCGCCATCGTGTGCCACATCCAGTCCGCGTAGGCGTCGTCGCCGAAGCCGGCCACCAGCCCGGTGCGCAGGCCGAGGCGGGCGGCGGCGACGGCGAGGTTCGCGATGCCGCCGGGGCTGGATCCCATGCCCTTGCTCCACAGCTCCTCGCCGGGAGCGGGCAGACGCTCCAGCCCGGTGAAGACGATGTCGAAGAAGACGGTTCCGGACAGCAGCACGTCCAGCGGCGGGTCCTCCTGGCCGCGGGTCGCGGCCAGGGGATCCCAGTCGGAGGCGGCGTCGATGGCGGCGGCCTCCCGGGCGGTGAGCCAGGGGCGCTCCGCGGCCGACGTCGGCGGGGCCGGGTCCGCCGGCGCGCTGTCCGTGGTCGGGGAGTCGGGGTCCGACGGCGGACGGCTCGGCGCGGGACGGGCCGCGTCAGGACGGTCCGGGGCCGGGGTATCGGGGGTCGGTCGGTTCTCGGTCATCACTTCACGGCTCCTTCGAGCATTCCGCGGATGAAGTGCCTCTGCAGGAACAGGAACATGATCACCATCGGCAGCGCGACGATGACGGCTCCGGCCGAGAGCAGGGCGAGCTCGGCGGTGTACTGGCCCTGGAAGTTGGACAGACCCAGCGGGGCGGTGCGCAGGTTCCCGCCGGGGGCCATGACCAGGGCGATGAGGAATTCGTTCCAGGTCCACATGAACACCAGCACCAGCAATGTGGTCAGGGCCGGGACCGAGGCGGGCACGACCACGCTGCGCAGGGAGCGGACCGGACCCGCCCCGTCCAGCGCCGCGGCCTCCAGCAGGCTCACGGGCAGGGTGCGGAACTGGGCTCGCAGCCAGAAGGTGCCGAAGGCGACGGACTGGGCGATCTGCGGCAGGGCGATCGCGGCGTAGGTGTCGGTCAGGCCCAGGGACCGCAGGTCGAAGAACAGCGGGATGACGGTCGCCTCGGTGGGGATCATCAGCCCCAGCAGGAACACGTAGAACAGCACGGTCGAGCCGCGGAAGCGCATGGTTCCGAAGGCGTAGCCGGACAGCACCGACAGCGTCACGGCGGCGGTGACCACGATCGCGGCGACGATCAGGGAGTTGCCCAGCGAACGGCCGAAGCCGCCCACCTGCCAGGCCTCGACGAAGTTGCCCGGATGCAGTCCGGCCGGATCACCGATCTGCGGGGAGACGGCCGTGGCGAGGATCGTGAGGATCGGGGCCAGGGCGAACAGGGCGAACAGCACCAGCACGACGTAGTTCATCGTGCGCTCAGCGGCGGAGACCCTCATGACGCGCGTTCCCCGATCCGGGTGACCAGCACGTTGATCGCGAACACCAGGAGAGTGAGCACCACGGCGACGGCGCTGGCGGAGCCGACCTCCCGCAGCTGGAACGCCCGGTAGTACACCTCGTAGCTGGGCACGGTGGTGGCATTGCCGGGCCCGCCGGAGGTGGTCATGTAGACCAGGTCGAAGGTCTTCAGCGCGGCGATGATCGTCAGCACCAGGGCGACGACGATCTCGCCGCGCACCGAGGGCAGGGTGATGGCGAAGAACTCCCGCACCGGGCCGGCGCCGTCCAGGCGCGCCGCCTCGAAGAGGTCGTCGGGAATGCGGCTCATGCCCGCCAGCAGCAGCAGCATCACCAGCCCCATCTCCAGCCAGGTGCCGATGAATCCGACGGCGGGCAGCGCCGCTCCCGGATCGCCCAGCCAGCCGCGGGCCAGATCGTCGAGCCCGACGGCGCGCAGCAGCTCGTTCAGCGGTCCGTTCGGGGCGTAGATGTTCCGCCAGGCCACCGCGACCACGACCAGCGCGATCACCTGGGGCAGGAAGATCACCGAGCGGAAGAAGCCCATCCCGCGCACCTGCCCGCGGCGGAAGATCGCGGCCAGCACCAGACCGATCGCCAAGGGCAGCAGGGCGTAGAACGCGATCAGCACGAGGGCGTTGCCGATGGCGGCCCGGAACGCCTCGTCCCCGGCGAGGTCGACGTAGTTCGCCAGGCCCACGAAGGTCGAGGGCCCGAATCCGGGCCAGTCGTACAGCGAGAACTGGGCGGCCCGGACCAGCGGGTACAGCGAGAACGCCGCATAGACGGCGAACGCGGGCAGGATGAACAGGTACGGGGTCACGCGCGAGCGCACGACCGCCGAGGGCGGGCTCTTCGACATCGGCGGCGTCAGCCCTCCGCGGTGAATTCCACGTAGTCGGTCTGCAGCTCCTCCGCGGCGCCCTCCGGGTCGCTCTGGCCGCCGATGACCTGCTGCAGGGCGGATCCGGCGGTGTCGGCGAAGGTCGGCGTGGCGTAGTCGAGGTAGGGCAGCAGCACCCCGTCGATCGAGACCTTGTCGAAGGCCTCGTAGATCTCCTTGTTCACGCCGGATTCCGGGGCGAGCTCCGCGGTGCGCAGCACGGGCATGCCGCCGGCCTTCGCGATCAGCTCCATCGCGGAGTCCGAGGTGATGTAGTCGATGTAGGCGGCGGCCGCGTCGGCGTTCGCCGCGGCGGCCGGGATCGAGAACGGGAGCCCGGTCCCGCCGGTGGTGGCGAGCTTCCCCTCGACCCCCTCCGGCGGAGCCATGAAGTGCAGGTCCTCCCCCATCACGGCCTCCATGTCCGGGCCCAGCCAGGAACCGCCGATCAGCAGCACGCCGTCGCCCTCGGTGTACTCCGCCCACGCGGTGTCGTAGGCGAGGCCGTTGGGCGAGCCGCCGAGCGCTCCGCTGCTCGCCCAGTCGGCGAGCTGGGTGAGGGCATCGACGCTCTCCGGGCTGGTCCAGTCCGCGCCCTCGTTGCCCATGGCCAGCTTGATGATGTCGTCGGTGGGCACGAAGTCGGCCTGCAGCGGGCCGAAGACGTGCAGCGCCGGCCACTGCTCGAGGTTGCCGAGTTTGATCGGCAGCTCCCCGGCCTCCAACGCGGTCTCGACCAGGGAGTACACCGCGTCCCAGGACGCCGGGGGCTCGACCCCCAGAGCCTCGAGCTTCGCCGCGCTGTAGAAGATCCCGCACACCTCGCCGGTCTGCGGGAGTCCCCACAGGGAGCCCTTGCCGAAGGTGACGGCGTCCGCGGAGTAGCGCATCTTCGACAGCACCGATTCGGGGAAGCGGTCCTCCCAGCCGTAGGCCTCGGCGTAGCCGGTGAGGTCGGTGAGCTGCCCGGCCTTGACGAACTCGCCCATGTCGCCGCGGGCGTTGTTGACCTGCAGGACGTCCGGGACGTCGTTGCCGGACAGCGCCAGACCGGACTGCTGCTGCAGGTCGTCGAAGGACTGCTTGACCCGATCGATCGTGATGTTCGGGTACTCCTTCTCGAACGCCTCGATGAGCGATTCGATGGCGTCGTTCTGGGCGCCGCGGACCTCCTGGTCCCAGACCTTCAGGGTGATCTCGCCCATCGCCGCCGGATCGGTCTCGATGTCGGAGGCGGAGGGCCCGGAGCCGCCGCGGTCGCTCGCGCCGGAATCGCTCTCGGAGCCGGGGGCGCAGGCCGCGAGGAGACCGAGGCCTCCGACGGCGGCGCTCGTGCCGAGCAGATGACGACGGGACAGACGACGCATGGGGTCCTCCTGGATGCGGGCGGCGACAGCCGCGGTGCTGTGGCGCAGAGCACCATGGTGCCACACCATGCTCGCATATGCAGGCTCGTGCACAGTCACGCTCGTTCATGCTCGAGATTGCGCGGACGGTGCTACGGTGACGCCATGCTCAGCGAAGAACGCCACGAGGCCATCGTCGCCCTCGTGCGCCGCCACGGCTCTGCGACCGTCAGCCGCTTGAGCGCGGACTTCGCCGTCTCCGAGGCCACCATCCGCCGCGACCTCGAGCTGCTCTCGGACTCCGGCGCGGTGCGCCGCGTGCGCGGCGGGGCCTGCGACGTGCGCGGCAGCATCCGCCCCGAGGCCGACGTGAGGGCCTTCGCCGACGTGGCCACCTCCGCGTCGACGGCGAAGCGCCGGATCGCCGAGCGCGCCGTGGCCTGCATCGCCGAGGGCGACGTGATCGCCCTGGACATCGGCACCACCGTCGCCGCGATGTGCCCCCTGCTCGCGCACCGGTCGCTGACCGTCGTCACCGCCTCGCTCGCCGTGGTCCAGGCCCTCGCCGAGGCGCCCGACGTGGACATCGTCGTGCTCGGCGGGCTGCTGCGCCCGAACTACCAGTCCCTCGTGGGCACCCTGACCGAGTCCGCGCTGCGCCAGGTGAGGGTCGATACCGCGTTCCTCGGCACCTCCGGGATCCGGCCCGACGGGACCGTGCTCGACTCGACCCCCAGCGAGGTTCCGGTCAAGCGCGGCCTGCTCGAGGTGTCGACCTCGGCGTTCCTGCTGGCCGACCACGAGAAGCTGCCCGGCTCGGGCTTCCTCGAGGTCTCCTGCCTGAACAGGTTCACGGGCCTGATCACCGACCGCTGCCCCGATCCCGATGCACTCACCCTCCCCGAGGGGGAGGACCTGGAGGTCCTGCTGCCATGAAGCTGACGATCCTAGGCGGCGGCGGATTCCGCGTGCCCTTGGTGTACGAGGCCGTGGCCACCGGCGCCACCGGACTGCAGGTCGACGAGATCGCCCTGCAGGACGTCGACGCCGGCCGGCTGCACGCGATCGCCGACGTCATCGCCGGGCTGCAGGCGCAGCTGCAGGCCGACGGACGGGTCGCCCATGCCCCGCACCTGAGCACCACCACCGATCTGCGCGAGGCCGTCACCGGGGCCGACTTCGTCTTCAGCGCCGTGCGGGTGGGCGGCGCCGAGGCCCGCACCGTCGACGAGCGCGTGGCCCTGGACCTGGGGCTGCTGGGCCAGGAGACCATCGGCCCCGGCGGCCTCGCGTACGCCCTGCGCACCATCCCTGTCGCCCTCGACATCGCCCGCACGATCGCCGAGGTCGCGCCGAGGGCGTGGACCATCAACTTCACCAACCCGGCCGGCATCGTCACCGAGGCGATGCGCTCGGTCCTCGGGGACCGCGTGGTGGGCATCTGCGACACCCCCATCGGGCTGGTGCGGCGGGTCGGTCGCCTGCTGGGCATGGACCTCGTCGCCGGCGAGCGCGGTGCCGAGGTCGACTACATCGGGTTGAACCATCTGGGCTGGCTGCGCTCGGTGACGGTCGACGGGTCCGATCGCCTGCCGGGCCTGCTGGCCGACGACGCCGCACTGGAGGAGATCGAGGAAGCGCGCCTGATCGGGAAGGATTGGGTCCGGGCCGACGGGGCGCTGCCGAACGAGTACCTCTTCTATTACCTGCACACCACCGCGGCCCTCGAGCGGATCACCGCCGCCGCGACCACGCGCGGGGAGTTCCTCGCCAAGCAGCAGGGCGACTTCTACCTCGCGGCGGCAGACGCCGTCGCGCCGGCCACGCCGGCCACGCCCGCCACGCCCGCCACGCCCGCGATGGAGCCCACGTCCGCGCATGCGGTCGCCCCGACGGACGCGTCCTGCTGCACCTCGCCGCTGGAGCTCTGGCGCTCCACCCTCCACGAGCGCGAGGCGACCTACATGGCCGAGTCCCGCGACGAGGAGCGCCGCGAGGAGGACGTCGCCGGCGGCGGCTACCAGGAGGTGGCGCTGCGGCTGATGACGGCGCTGGCCACCGGCCGGAGCGAGCGGATGATCCTCGACGTCGGCAACATCGCCGCCGATCGACAGCAGGCGCCGGCCTCCGAGCGGATCGTCCCGGAGCTTCCGGCCGACGCCGTGCTCGAGGTGCTGTGCGAGGTGGACGGCACCGGCGTGCACCCGCTGCCCGTGGCACCCCTCGAACTGGGACGGCTGGGCATGATGAGTTCACTGCGCGCGGCCGAGCGGAAGATCCTCGAAGCTGCCACCACCGGCTCCCGCGATGCCGCCTGGCAGGGCTTCGCCACGCATCCCCTGGTCAGCTCCCCGGAGCTGGGGGCGAAGCTGGTGGAGGGCTACATCGCCGGTCACCCGCAGATCGCGGAGCTGCTGGGCCCCCGCTGACGGACGCCCTGGCGGCCCCACGCGCTTCCCCGAGAGGATGGTGTTCGATCACCGACACCGACCAGGAAGCGTGTGAGCCGCCGTGGACCATGAGCTGATCGTGTGACCCTCGCGACGTCGATCTCCCTACTCGCCCTCGTCCTCATGGCCGCGACCATCCAGCGGGTGGTCGGCCTGGGCCTGGGCATGCTCTTCGCGCCCTACGCGGTCGTGCTGATCGGGGCGCACGAGGGGATCATGCTCGCCAACTTCCTGGGCACCCTGATGCCGATCCTGCTGCTGCCCCGGATCTGGTCCGACATCGAGTGGCGCACGGTCGCCTGGATCGGACTGCCCGCCGTGGCGGTGATGCCCGCGGCGGCCTGGGTCTCCTCGATCTCCCCGCCCGGCCCGCTGTATCTCGTCGTCGCCTCCCTGGTGCTGCTGAGCCTGATGATCTCGGTGGCGCTGGTGCGCGTGCAGAGGACCGTCGAGGGGCGACGTGCCCAGGTCATCACCGGCATCGGCTCGGGACTGGGCACCGTCCTGGGCGGGGTGGGCGGACCGGCCGTGACCGTGTACGCGGTGCTCTCCCGCTGGCCGGTGCTGCCGATGGTGGCGACCCTGCAGCCGCTGTGGATCCTGGTCTCGTCGGTCTCCTTCGCCTCCAAGCTGGCATGGGACGACGGTCAGCTGCCCGACATGCCCGCCGGGATGTGGATCGCGATCGCGGTGATCGTCGTCGGATCGATCTTCCTCGGCGAGGCCGTGCAGAAGCGGCTGCGGGAGAAAGCCATCCAACGCATGGTGATGGCGATGGGCTTCGTCGGCGCTCTGCTCGCGCTGGGCACCGGGGTGCGGCTGCTGGTGGGCTGACCAGGTTCTCCCGGGTCGCCGCGGAGAGCCATCAGACCACGTCGAAGTTCGCCATCATCATCATGTCCTCGTGCTCGAGGTTGTGGCAGTGGAAGACGTACCGGCCCCGGTACCCGTCGAAACGGACGATGATGCGCGCCGTCTCGGCCGGCCGCAGGTCGATGGTGTCCTTCCACCCGCCGTCGAACGGTCCGGGGCCACCGGTTCCGCGCCCGAGCACCTGGAAGGGCGACAGGTGGAGGTGGACCGGGTGGTGGAAGTCGCCGGTGAGCTCCCAGATCTCGGTGCTGCCCAGTTCGACGGTCGCGTGCACCCTGTGGGGATCGAACGGCTCGCCGTTGACGACCCATCCGTGCATGCCGTCGATGGACTGCGAACGGAAGGTCATCGCGCGACGCCGGACAGCATCGGATTCCTGCAGCACGTCGATATCACTGCTCAGCTGGTCCGGGATCGCTCGATCATCGCTCACCCGGCGCGTGATGTCGAAGCGCATCACGTCGGCGGTGGTGCCCGAGCCCAGATCGTTCACGAGCCGCACCTGCGCCCCCGGCGCCAGCGATCGGAAGTCCACCAGTACATCGAAGCGTTCGGCGGGGGCGAGGGTCAGCTCCTCGTGCCGCATCGGCTCTGCGAGCAGCCCGTGATCGGAGCCGATCTGGATGATCGGGAGGTCGGTCTCCTCTCCGTCGACCTCGAGACGCAACCGGTACCGCCGTGCGTTCGAGGCGTTCAGCAGCCGCAATCGGTACAGAGCGGTGTCAACCTCGTGACGGGGCCACGCCCGGCCATTGACGAGGATGACGTCTCCGAGCATGCCCGACTCGTACGGACTGCGCACGCCGGGCGGGTCGACGAGGTCGGGATCGAGACTCGGGTACAGGAACTGCCCCTGGGCATCGAAGGCACGATCCATCAGGGCGAGCGGCAGTTCTCGCTCCCCGTTGGGCAGATCCAGCCGCTCCTCCTCGGCGTCCGTGACCAGGTGGAACCCGGCCAGCCCCCTCCACACCGCCGGCCCGGTGAAATCCATGCGGTGATCGTGGTACCACAGCGTCGCGCCGCGCTGCTGCAGCGGGTACTCGTAGGTGCGGGTGCGAACCGTCGTGTCCCGGCCGTGTCCGGACCCTTTCCAGGTGGCGTCGGGCAGGATGAGATCGGTGGGGTATCCGTCGTGCTCCGGCGGTGTGACACCGCCGTGCAGATGCACCACGGTGGGCACGGGGAGGTCGTTCGTGTGCGTGATGACGGTGCGCCGCCCGACCTCGGAGCGGAAGGTCGGCCCCGGGAAGCTGCCGTTATAGCTCCAGACCGTCGTGCGGTAGCCCGGCAGCACGTCGATCGGCACCGGATACTGGCGCACGTGGTACTCATCGACCCCCTCGGCACGACGGACGGGAGCCGCCTCCGGGGGCATGACCAAGGGGCTGCGGAACGGCGGGGGCAGCGGAATCTTGCTGCGCAGGATCGAGCCGGTGGAGCTCTGCCCGCGCCAACCGGCCACGGTGGGGACCGCCAGCACACCGGCCGCCACGGCTCCCGCTCCGACCCCGAGAGCGGTGCGTCGGCTGATCCCGGGACGACCGCTTCCAGCCACGGTCACCGCCTGCCCTCTCGCCGCACGGACGTCCAGGCGTACCAGGCGAGCAGCCACACCAGGCCGATCAGCACCACACCGAGCGGCACGTGCAGCCACACCATGCGCGCCGCACCGGTGCCGGCCTGGGCCTGGGACACCGCGAACACCCCCAGGGTGCCGAGCAGCGGCAGCAGCGGCCCTCGGGCGACCCATCTGAGCGCGCCCGCGGCCAGCAGCGCGAGCACCATCACGACGTCCAGGGTGGTCGTGCCGACCTGGTGGAAGCGCAGGAAGGCGTAGTCGCCCTGCAGGAACTGCCCGGCCGACACCGCCTGAAACAGGTATCCCGCCGCCGCCACCGTGAGCAGGACCCGCCACGCCCACAGGAAGGGGGCAGTGCTGCGCTCTCGCCGTTCGGTCGCATCTGTCATGCGGAAAAACTACAGTGTTCGCGCTTATCTGTCTACAGTGTAGACATCGAGCACGGGAACGACGGAACGACGGAACGACGGAACGACGGTGCAAGGATGGTGCGCATGAGCAGTCAGCAGTCAGCACGATCCCTCACCCGCGCGAGCATCGCCCACGCCGCCCTGGGCCTGATCGACGCGGCCGGGATCGACGCGTTCTCGATGCGCAAGCTGGGCGCCCGGCTCGGGGTGGATGCCATGGTGATCTACCGCCGATTCGAGGACCGCGAGGACCTGTTCGACGAGGTCGTCGCAGAGATGCATCGGGGCGTGGACGTTTCGGGGCTGCCGTGGGAGGAGCCCTGGCCGGTTCTCGTCCGCGCGTACGGCACCGCTCTGTGCGACGCACTGTTGGCCCACCCCCCGGCGGTGCTGCTGTTCGCGCGCCGACCGGTCCGCTCCGCGGACGCGACCGAGTGGGCGGTGCGAGCCCTGCTGAAGATGGCCGACGAGGGCGTCCCGAGCCCGGATGCGCTGCAAGTGGCGCGCTGTGTCAACGAGTTCGTCGTCGGCCACGCGCTCGCGATGAGCAACCAGGACGAACAGGCGAAGCGCAGCGGCCGTCCGGAGGAGGGCTCGGCCGGATTCTCCGTCTTGGCCGCAGCCGCGGCGAGCACAGAACGCGGGGGCCACTTCGACCTCGGCCTGACGGCGATGATCGACGGACTGCGTCGAGCAACGCTCCCTCACCAGGGGGCCTGATGGCCGCGACGATCACTGCCGTGGGCGGGCTCGGGTTCGTGATGGTCGCGATCGCCGTCAACATCATCTACGGCCGAAGCGGTCTGCCGCTGCCGACTGCGGGCGGGGATACCGAGCAGGTCACCGCGGCATTCGACGGCGCCGGGTCCGCACTGCGGCGCTCTGCGGTCCTCGCGCCTCTCTCGTGGCTGTGCCTGACCGTCTTCGCCGCCGGACTGGTCGCGCAGCTGTGGGGCACCACGCCGACGGCGCAGACCTGGGCGCTGGTGGGCCTCGGCGGGGTTCTCCTGCAGAACGCGACCTTCACCGTCGTCGAGGCTCTGCGGTTCGCCGTCGCCGAGGGCGCCGCACGAGCCCGCGGCACCGTCGGCGGGCTGTGGATCCTGAGCATCGTGCTGTTCGGGTTCAACCAGGTGTTCCTGGCGGCTGCTCTGCTGGGCTTCACCCTCGCCGGTCTCATCGCCGGCCTGGTTCCGGTGTGGCATGCCGTGATCGGATTCCTGGCTGCATCACTGCTGTTCGTCGCCGCGTCCGCGACGCCGTACCGCATCTCGCGCCCCCATGTCTCCGGGCTGATGGGCCTGGTGGGCTGGCTCGGCTGGATCATCTGGATCGTCATCTACAGCGTGGTGCTGCTGGCCAGCTGAGCCAGGCCCTCGGCAATGGCGGCCCGAGCCCCTTCGACCACTCGACCTGTGCCTGGTGAACGATCGACTCCGGCTCCCGCGACTGTTCGACCTGAGCGTCGCAAATGTTCGACCTCTCAACCGGGGACAGGCGATCGAGGAGGTCCTGTCGGGGGCGGACGTCGTCGTCGAATTCGGGAGTGACCAGGTCTTCTTCCAGATCTGTGAGCGTCACCGCAGAGGCAGATCCACGACCGAGACTGCTCGTTCCCCCGCCCCAGGGATCAGCGTGATGCGATCGCTCGTGAGCCACACGCCAGGTGTCCGTACATCACCTGCGGCCGACGTGCTGGTTGCGCCGGATTCGGCACCGGCCATCGGCACGTGCGCGATCTCCCGGACCGCGGCCGACACCGACTTATCGAGCGTCACCGGGCCGACCGATGGATAGAGCAGCAGCACATGCAGCACCTGGCTCCCGCCGGCCCCCTCGGTCCCGTCATTCCCGTCGGCCGCCGGCCCGAGCGTGAAGCGCACCCCCTCCGGCGGGGTCCGCACCGCCTCGTGGAACCAGGGCCGGGTCCCGTAGATCGCCGTCCCGAGCCGGCCCAGCCACTCCCCCAGCTCCGTCAGGGCACTGCGCTGCAGGTCGGGGATCGACCCGTCGGCGCGGGGGCCGACGTTGATCAGCAGGTTCCCGTTCTTGGAGACCACGTCGGCCAGCAGGCGGATCAGCGCGGTTCCGTCCAGGGCGTGCTCGGCGGACTCGTCGGCGTTGTATCCGAAGGAGAGCCCGAGCCCGCGGGTCGATTCGAAGACCTCCTGCTGCACCTCGGTGATGTCCTGGTATTCGCGGGTGAGCACACCACGGACGGGCACGCCCCAGCGGTCGTTCACGAGGCCGTCCGGCACGGCGGCGAGGTGCTCGCGGAAGAGCTCCTGGAGGGCATCGGGCCCGTCGGCCTTGCCGGCGTCGGGCCAGTCGATGTCGTTCCACAGCAGGTCCGGGGAGAAGCCGTCGATCAGCTCGCGCAGCTGGGCGGCGGTGAAGGCCGCGAACTCCTCGTCGTTGCGGCGCAGCGCGAACAGATCATCGTGCGAGGTCAGGGGCGGGAACTCGCTGGCGTGCCAGTCGTGGGCCCCCGAGTAGTACAGCCCCAGGCGCAGGCCGGCCCCGCGCACGGCGGCGGCGACCTCGGCGATCAGATCCCGGCCCGGACCGCGCCGAGCGGCGGTGAACGGCGTGGTCGCGGAGTCCCACAGACAGAACCCGTCGTGGTGCTTCGTCGTCGGCACCACGTAGCGGGCACCGGCCCGTCCGGCCAGGTCGACGATCCCGGCGACGGCGTCGGGAGCAGGATGCCAGTCGTCGGCGAAGTCCTCGTAGGAGTGCCCGACGCCGTAGAGCCGCTCGTGCCGCTCCCGGGTGGGGCTGCCCGCGATGCGCACGGTGTTCGCGTACCACTCGGCGTACTGGTGGCGGGCGTAGGCGGTCTCGGCGGTGACGTCGCGACGATCCAGCACGTCCGCCCAGGCGGGCACCGAGTACAGACCCCAGTGCACGAACAGCCCGAGCTTGGCGTCGCGGTACCAGCCGGGCACGGTGAGGTCCGGGTAGGCCGTCGCCGGGGCGGCGTCGGCGGGACCGTTGCGGTCATCGAAGCTGATCATGGGTGGGCTCCTGCGAGCGCCTCGGCGCGCTCATGGCGGTTCGACCGTCGGGATGGCGGGAACGACGGACGGGTGGAAGGATGTCCACACCAGTATCAACCGCTTAAGCCTCGGGAGCATCCATGTCTGCCACGACACCGTCCCCGTCTCCGTCCGGGCGGGACCGCCCTGCCGCAGGGGATGGCCCTGCTGCCGGGGACGGCCCCGCCGGACCCCGCATCGGCCTCGCCGGGATCGCGATCGAGTCCTCCACCTTCACCCCCTACCGCTCCGGGGCCGACGATTTCGAGGTGCGCCGCGGGACCGCGGAGATCCTGGACCGCTTCCCCTTCTTCGCCGATGCCTCGGAATCCGGACGGGTGCTGCGCGGGGCGGCGGACTACGTCGGCGTCCTCCACGCCCGCGCCCTGCCCGGCGGGCAGCTCGAGCGCGAGGTCTACGAGGGCTGGAAGCGCGAGATCGTCGAGGGACTGGCCGCAGCGCACGCGGAGCAGTCGCTGGACGGCTTCTTCTTCGACATCCACGGGGCGATGAGCGTGGTGGGGCTCGAGGACGCCGAGGGGGATCTGATCACCGCGATCCGCGGCACGATCGGCCCCGACGTGGTGGTGGGCACCGCGATGGACCTGCACGGCAATGTCTCCGAGACCCTGTTCGAGGCGTGCGACCTGCTGACCTGCTACCGCCACGCCCCGCACATCGACGCCTGGGAGACGCGAGAGCGAGGTCTGCGCGATCTCGTCGCCGCCGCGGCCCGGGTGCGGGACGGCGGTGCCCTGCCGTACAAGGCGCTGGTGCACGTGCCGATCCTGCTGCCCGGGGAGAAGACCTCCACCCGGATCGAACCGGCCGCCTCGATCTACGGCGGGATCCCCGCGCTCACCGAGCGCGACGGCATCACCGACGTCTCCTGCTGGATCGGCTTCGCCTGGGCCGATCAGCCCCGCTGCCAGGCCGCGATCGTCGCCGTCGGGGACGACGAGGCGGCGGTCCAGGACGCCGCCCTCGAGCTGGCCGGCTCTCTCTGGCAGGCCCGTCATCGCTTCGAGTTCGTCGCCCCGACGGGCACCTTCACCCAGTGCCTGGACCGCGCGATCGCCTCCGAGGCCCGCCCGTTCTGGATCTCCGACTCCGGGGACAACCCCGGCGCCGGCGGCGCCGACGACACCACCTACTGCCTGGCCCGGCTCCTGGACCGCGAGGAGATCCTCTCCGGGCAGGTCAGCGCGATGATGGTCTCCCTGGTCGATCCGGTCTCGGCCGACACGGCGTGGGAGCTGGGCGTCGGCGGGCGCGGGGGGTTCACCATCGGCGGCCGGATCGATTCCCGCGATCCGGGACCGGTGTCGCTGCGCGCCGAGGTGGCGGCGCTGGACGAGTCGGGGCCGACGGGCCGCGCCGCGGCGCTGCGGGTGCTCGACGGGGAGCGGCTGACGGGACTGACCGTGGTCGTCACGGGGCGGCGCTCCCAGTGGGCGCGGCAGGAGATGTTCGCACGGCTCGGGCTGTCGATGACCGGATTCGACGTGGTCACCGTGAAGATGGGCTACCTCGAGCCCGAGCAGTACGAGGCCGCCGCGGACTGGCTGCTGGCCCTCACCCCGGGCGGCGTGGACCAGAACCTGGTGCGTCTGGGCCACTCCCGGATCCGCCGGCCCATGATCCCCTTCGACGACGAGATCCCGGCCCCCACCACCGAGGACGTGCTCACCGGCGGGGGCCCCCGAAGCTGACCGTGGCCGACTCGCAGGGCCACGTGGCGGTGCGTGCGGTCACGTGGGGCTGCGTGCGGTCACGCGGTGCCGTGTACAGCCCGTGAGGTGCGTCGCGGGCTGCGCGATGCGGCGCGGGCTGCGCGATGCGGCGCAATCTGCGCGGCACCCACGAGGCGCTGCCCGGGGCCCCAAGACCCGACACGCCTCGAACCTCTTGCCCGTTCCACCGATACGCATCGCGGATGAAACGGATCGATGGATCGGACGGGGCGCCTCTCTGCGTGTCGTGCGAAGAGTTTGCCGTCCGTGCATCGCGCGGCTCACCGGATCCCCGCGATGATGTCGTCGACGACGCGCTCGGCGACCTCACGCACCACGGGGCGGGGAGCTCCACGCAGCGGACCGTGCACCATCAGTTCGGCGCACCCGTGCACCGCCGACCAGCAGGAGAACTCGGCCCCACGCCGGCGCTCGAGGGACAGCGCACCGGTCGCCGCGCACTCATCCAGCGCAGCCACCAGCTCTGCGAAGGGCGGCACCCGCCGCAGAGCGGGCGAGCTCGCCGGATCGGTGCCGCTCGCGGGCGAGCTCGCCGGGTCCTCGTTTCTCGCGGGCGAACTCGCCGGAACGGCACCGCTTCGCAGCGAACTCGCCGGAACGGCGGCGCGCCCGGGCGCGCCGTCCGGACCGGATTCGCTCGCGGTCCCGGCCCCCGGACGGGCACCGTCCGCCGATGACGCCCGTTCGGTCGAGGACCGGCCCTCCCCGTCGGCCGGCCCGAAGAACGCCAACTCGAACCAGCCCGGTTCCTCGATCGCGAAGTCGATGTATCCCAGACCTACGCCGCGCAGGCGCCCCAGGGCAGCCGTCTCCCGATCTGCGGACCGGGCGCTCCTGTCCCGGGTTCGCATCCGGGCGACCATGCGGACCTGGATCTCCTCGGCGAGGGCGCTCATCAGCGCCGAGCGGTCGCGGAAATGACGGTACGCAGCCGCCGGCGAGACGCCCACGCGACGCGTCACCTCGCGCAAGGACAGCGTCCGGGGATCCGTGCGGGCGATCTCCAATCCCTCGGCCAGCAACGCCGGACGCAGGTCACCGTGGTGATAGGGACGAGACCTCTCCGACACTCTTGACGACCCTCCCGACGAAGTTTACGGTGTTCACACCCAAAGTGGACAGCGTTCACATCGGACTGTAGCGCACCGTCTCGAAGGAGAGCACGATGACCACGACCGCGACGCCTCACCCACCAGTCGTCGACGACTCCACCTGGCGCGCCGAGCTGGCCGAGCTCCGTGCCCGCGAGAAGGCAGCCACCCGCGAGCTCGACGCGATCGCCGCCCAGCGTCGTCGCCTGCCGATGGTCGAGATGCCCGAGTACACGCTGGAGTCGAAGGACGGGCCCGTGCGCCTGGTCGACCTGTTCGACGGCCGGTCCCAGCTGATCACCTACCACCACATGTGGTCCCCGGGAGCCGAGTGGCAGTGCGGCGGATGCACCGGCTTCACCCACCAGTTCACCCGTCTCGACTTCCTGCGCCGCTACGACGCCCGTTTCGTCGTCGTCACGCAGGGATCGATCCGGGAAGCACTCGCCTACCGGGAGAAGGTCGGCAACGACATGGACTGGTACTCGACCGCGAACAGCTCCTTCGGGGCCGACGTCGACGCCCCGCCCGGTGGTGGCTTCGCCGTGAACGTGTTCCTCCGCGACGGCGACACCGTCTATCGCACCTGGCACACGACCAGCCGTGGCGTCGAGCAGCTCTCCTACACCTTCGCCCTGATGGACGTGCTGCCCTGGGGCCGCCAGGAGGCCTGGCAGGACGTCCCGGACGGGTGGCCGCAGGGCGAGGCCTACGAGCGGTGGCTCGACTCCCCCGACATCGCAGGACTCTACGGGAGGACCTCTGCATGACCACCGACCTGCACACCTCCGCCGAGACCGCTCGACTGCATGCCGAACACACGATCCGCGCCACGCCCGAGAGCGTCTTCGCCCTGCTCACGGACCCGTCGAAACATCATCTGACGGAGCCGACGGACTGGGTGCGCGGATCACTGGAGACCGATCCCGCTCGGATCACGGAGCTCGACCAGGTGTTCGGGATGGAGATGTTCCACGTCAACGCCGGCGGGCGGTACGAGATGCACAACCGCGTCCTCGTCCTCGAGCCCGACCGGGCGATCTCCTGGGCGCCGTCGCAGTACGGGGCGGACGGCACCCTGCAGGGGGGCGGGTGGATCTGGCGGTACGACCTCGCTCCTGACCCGGCCGGTTCGCGGGTGCGACTCACCTTCGACTGGACGGCGACTCCGCCGCAGCTCGCCGTGGAGCTGGGGTTCCCGCCCTTCGAGAAGGAGTTCCTCGACCGCTCCCTCGCCGCCCTCGCCGACGCCGTGGAGGACAGCTCTGCGTGACCGCCATCCGGCCGGAGTCAGGGCCGGGCTAATGCCGAGGGCGAGGGCCGAACTGCCCTTCACGGTCCGCCGGGTGACGCCATGGCGCGCTGTGCTTCCCCTCATGGCTGTGCTTCCCCTCATGGAAGTGGGCTGCGCAACCGCAGCCGCGCCCGAGACCTGGACGGGCGCGCCCACGACATGATCGCCGTCATGGCGGTCATCGAGCACGCGCGCCCACCCACGCGCACCCACCGAGGCGCCCGTTCCCCGGTGCCGTAGGGCCAGCCCCCTGGAGCCGCCCAGGTGCTCGCGATAGCCTTCGAGCACGCCATGACGAGGCGCCCGCGGCCGGATAGGCCGGCCCCGGCTCGGTCCCCGACTCCGCGGACTGCCTCGTCTCCGCCGTCCGGAGGGAGCAGCGGATCCGTGTGAGTGACGGGAACGGAGAGCCGGCCCAGAGGCCGAGCACAGGGGACGGCACGTCCCCCGACCCCGTCGCGCCCGAGAACGCCACCGCCGCCGAAGACCCTGCGGCGCCCCGGGACCGCGCCCGGGAGGGCGCCGCCTCATCCGCGGACCCCGTCGCCCCCGGCGACGTCGACCTGCCCTGGAAGGCCACCCCGGAGCGCCGGAACCTGTGGGGCCCGATCGAGAAGCCGCTCGAGGGCACCGTCCACGACCCCGCCTCCGGCGCTGTCGGCCGCCGCCGCTCCGGCCTGTTCTCGCTGGGCATACCCCTTCTGGCGGGCGGCCTGGTGGGTGCGGCGTGCCTTGTCGTGGGCCTCGGGACCGCGATCCTCGGTCCGCTCGGGGCCCTCGGCATCGCCGCCGGCGCCGGACTCCTCGCCGCCGGCGGCAGCGGGGTGGCCGTGCGCGCCCTCCGCTCCCCGCGGACTCCGCAGGTCACGAGCGGCCCCGTCGGACCCCAGGGCACCGCGGAGATGCTCGAGAAGGTCCGCGGCGCGACCGCCGAGACCCGGGAGCGCACTCGGGCTCTGCGCCGCCGGGCCTCCGAGCCGACCGTCGGCCTCACCCTGGAACATGTCGAGACCCTGCTGCGTCGGATCGACGCCCTCGCCGACTCGGAGCAGCTGCGCGCCCAGCGCCCCTACGAGGGCGAGGTGACCATGCTCGAGGGGATGGCCACCCGGTACCTGCCCGAGCTGGTCGACGCCGCCGCCGACATCATCGGCTTCCTGGAGACCTTCGCCGGCAGCGCGCGGCAGGAAGCGCTGGAGAACCTCGAGGGCATCGACCGCCAGCTCGCCGTGCTCGGCGACGGGCTCGAGCAGATCGAGAGCGACCTCGTCGCCGGCGTCTCCCGCTCCCTCGAGGTCCATGCCGAGTTCCTGCGCACCCGTTTCGCCGACCAGCACCTGAACCCGATCATCGACGTGTAGCACCCCGCGTCCACCGACTCTGCCGCCTCCGTCGCTCCCGTCGTCCCCGTCGTCCTGATCTCATCCTTCCACCGCACCCCGTCGAGGAGACCCCGATGAACAAGCTCGAACCGCCCACACCCGCCCCCGAGATCGAGGCCTCCGAGCCCGTCGAGCAGATCGAGGAGGACGAGGCCGTCTCGATGCTGACCGAGCTGCCGGCCGAGCAACAGCAGGACCTCGAGAACCGGGCCGATCAGTGGTTGGACCAGATCACCGCCTTGAACCCGCATTCCCAGGAGTTCTCCGCGCAGGTCGACGCCCTGGGGTCGGTGGCCCGTCGGACCTTCGAGCGGACCTCCGGCACGTCCTCCCGCTTCATGGAGCAGTCGCTGCGCGAGGCGAAGGGCTCCGGCAGCGCGCAGGAGTCGGTCTCGAAATCCCTGTCCGAGCTGCGCACCACCATGGAGGATCTCGCGCCGTCCGACGACACCTTCGTCGACAAGGCGCTGTCGTTCCTGCCCGGCCGGAACGTGGCCAAGCGCTACTTCCGCAGCTTCGAATCGAACCAGAAGCAGCTGGACGAGGTGATCGCCGCCCTGGGCCGCGGCCAGGAGATGCTCCAGCGCGACAATGCCGAGCTCGCGGTGGAGCGCCGGGCTCTGTGGGACGACCTCGGCGCCCTGCAGAAGGCCTCTCACCTGCTGGGGCTGCTGGACCAGCAGGCCGTGCGCCGCGCCGAGAAGGCGCGTGCGGAGGGGAAGGCCGACGACGCGAACGCCCTGGAGCGCGATGTGCTGTTCGCCGTGCGTCAGCGCCGCCAGGACGTCGCCACGCAGATCGCCGTGACCGTGCAGGCCTACCTGGCGATGGGCCTGATCGAGGACAACAACACCAAGCTCGCCCAGGGCGTGGACCGGGCCCGCACCACCACGGTCACGGCCCTGCGCACCGCGGTGATCACCGCCCAGGCGCTGGAGAACCAGAAGATCGTCCTCGACCAGATCGACGCGGTCAACCGCACCACCGACTCCCTCATCGACCGCACCTCGCAGATGCTCGCCGACAACACCCTGAAGATCCAGGAGCAGGCCACGAGCTCGGGCGTCTCCCCGGAGACCCTGCAGAAGGCCTTCGACAACCTGTTCACCACGATGGACGGGATCGACGCCTTCCGCACCCAGGCCAACGAGAACTTCCTGTCCACGGTCACGGCGCTGGAGCACCAGGTGGAGCGGGCCCAGCCCTACCTCGAGCGGATGCAGAAGGACCCGGCCGAGGGCGAGTCGCTCGAGAAGAACGCCCGGGACCTGCTCGAGATCGAGGACTGAGCACCCCGTCGGCACCGGGAGTCCCGCGGGGTCGCCGCAGGACCCCCGACGGGCTCCCGCGGCACCGTTCGGCCCCGTCATCCCGGCGCGTCGCAGCACATCGCCACAGGTCGGCGGCATGCGCGCACCCGAGGCCTTGAGATTGGTCAACCGGTTGTGCAGACTGGGGCAGCGAGGCGCTGCCCGCGCCGACAGCCACGACGCTCCCTTCGAACGGATGGTCACCGATGACTCGTCTCGCCTCCCGCACCGCCCTCGTCACCGGGGCCGCCTCCGGCATCGGCTTCGCCGTGGCCTCCCGGTTCGCCCGCGAGGGGGCCCGAGTGGTGATCGCCGACCGCGACGGGGACTCCGCGGCCAGTGCGGCGCAGAGCATCTGCGAGGAGACCGGCGAGGGCACCGCTCGGGCGCTGACCGTCGACATCTCGGACGAGGCGGCCGTCGAGGCGGGCTTCGCCGAGCTGAGCACAGCGGGCTGGGCCCCGAACGTCGTGGTCGGCAATGCCGGTGTGCAGCTGTTCGGACAGGACGCGAAGATCGCTGAGCTCGAACTGGCCGCCTGGCAGCGCACCGTGGACGTCAATCTCACCGGCACCTTCCTCACCGTCAAGCATGCGGTGCGCTCGATGCTGGCCACCGGCGGCGGCTCGATCATCCTCACCGGCAGCCCCACCGGCGTGACCGGGGAAGGCAACGACTTCACCGCCTATGCGACCACCAAGGCCGGCATCCACGGCCTGACCCGCACCGTCGCCGCCGCCTATGCGGCCGACGGGATCCGCGTGAACACCGTCGTCCCGGGGTACACCGAGACCCCTCTGGTCACGACGATCTCGGACGATCCCGCCGAGCGCGCCGCGATCGTCGGCCGCATTCCGCTGAGCCGCGCCGGCTCCGCGCACGACATCGAGGGGATCATGGTCTTCCTGGCGAGCGAGGAGAGCGCCTTCGCCACCGGGGCCCAGTTCGCCGTCGACGGCGGCATGACCGCGCTGTGAGCGGCGAGGACTCCGCACCGACCCCGTCCGCGGGCTACGGAGCCCAGCGCACCGGCGTCGACGACTCGCGGCAAGCCAGTCCGGAGCTGGCTGCCTGGACCATCGCGAGCGCTGCGGCCCTGGCCGTCCCCGGGGTCGCCTCGCTGACCTCCTTCGAGCAGCGGGGAACCGCAGCCGCGATAGGTGACGGGACCGCGCCCCGGCTCGCCCCTGACGGCGCGAACCGCGCACCCCGCCTCAGGAGTCGACGAGCGTGACCTCGAAGGAATACCGCGAGGCGCGGTAGACGTGGTACCCGAACTCGACGACGCTGCCGTCGTTGGCGAAGGACTTCCGCTCCATGGTCAGCAGGGCCGCGCCGACCTCCTCGTCGAGCAGCTCGGCATGCTCCTCGTCGGCGACGGTGGCACCGATCCGTTCGTGCGCGAGCACCGAGACGATGCCGGCCTCCCGCAGCGAGGCGTACAGGCCGCTGTCGGCCAGGCTCGCGCGGGAGGGGGCGATCCGCTCGGGCACGGTGTTGCGCATGACGGCCAACGGCTCGTCATCGGCGTACCGCACCCGGATCAGATCCAGCACCTGCTCTCCGGGGGCGAGCTGGAGGCGGTCCACGGCCTCCGCCGACGGCCGCCCGACGCGGTACTCGATGATCTCGGTGCGCGGGGCCTTGCCGGCCGTGCGCAGGTCGTCGTACAGCGAGGTCAGCGCCACCTGCCGGTTCACGGGGGCCTGCACCACCTGGGTGCCCACGCCGCGCTTGCGCACCAGCATGCCCTTGTCCACGAGCTCCTGGATGCCCTGGCGGACCGTCGGCCGGGACAGGCCCAGACGTCGGGCGAGGGCGACCTCGTTCTCGATCCGGGAGCCCGGGGTGAGGTGCTCGTCGTGGATGGCCCGCTCGATCGCCCGCGCCAGCTGCAGGTACAGCGGGTCGGCCGAGCCGCGGTCGATGTCGACCTGCAGAGGGGTGGTGCCGTCGTCAGTGCGTGGGCCCATGACCCCTCCTCGTCGTCCGTGCCGTGCTGCTGCGGGGCGCCGGCGCCGTCATCCGGCGCGTCCCGCCCGTCCCGTGCCGCCTGCGCTTCCCGCGCGTCGTCCCCAGTAGAGCATCAGGGACGCGGCCGCGTGGCCACCGGGACGAATCGGCCGGCGGTCAGCGACTCCTCGGCGGCGGCGCAGGTGGCCGCGGCGAGATAGCCGTCCCAGGTGGTCGCCGAACGCTCGGCGACGAAGCTGCCGTCGGCCACGGCCGCGACCCAGGCCTGCACCTCGGCGTCGTAGGCGTCGACGAAGCGGGGCCGGAAGTCGGGGTGGATCGCTCCGCTCCATCGCCCGCCGGCCTGCTGCGTGGTCACCCGATGGATCTCCTGGCCGATGGTGGCGATCCCCGCGGAGCCGAGCACCTCGGTGCGCACCTCGTAGCCGGAGTCGGTGTTGACGTACAGCTCATCGGTGATGATGCGGCCGGAGGCGGTGCGGAACAGTAGGAGCATCGGGTCGTGCTGGCCGTCGTCGGCCCGCGGCCCGGGAACCGGCAGCACGGTCTGCACCTCGGTGACCACCTCGCCGAGGAAGTAGGAGATCGCATCGATCTCGTGGACTGCGGAGTCGTGGACCATCATCGTGTCGTCGAAGCCGGGCAGGGTGTGGGCGTTGCGGTGCTTGCAGTTGATGACGCTGATCTCGCCGAGCTCTCCGACGTCCAGGGCGTCCTTGAGCTCGGCGTACTCGCGGTCGAAGCGACGCATGAACCCGAGGGAGACGTAGGCCCGACCGGCCGCCTTCTCCGCCTCGACCACGGCGTAGGCGTCCTCGGGGGTCATCGCCAGCGGCTTCTCGCACAGCACGGGCTTCCCTGCGTCGATGCAGGCGGTGGCCTGTTCGCGGTGGAAGCGACCGGGGCTGGCGATGAGCACGGCGTCGACGTCGTCGGCGGCGATCAGCTCCTGCCAGGACTCGGCGACGCGGCATCCGGGCGCGCCGGCGGCGACCTTCTCGGCGGTCCCGCGCACGTAGTCGTCGACGACGCTGACGCGGGCGCCCTTGATGCGCTCGGTGATCCGCGCGACGTGGTCGGCGCCCATCTGGCCGACGCCGATGACGCCGACGCGCACGTCCGGGGGGATATCGCTGCGGGCGGTGGAGGTCATGAGGGTCTCCTGCGGTGTGGTCGGGATCTGGGTCGCGGTCAGCGGAAGTCGCCGGCGCGCGGATCGGTGCCGAGCTCGTCCCAGGTGCCGCGCACCCAGGTCTGCTCGGGGTGGTCGGTGATGTTCCAGGCGCGCTCGGGCTCCGGGCCGGCCATCACGTTGAGGTAGTACATGGCGTGGCCGGGGGCGGCCGCGCAGGGGCCGTGCCAGCCGTGCGGGACCAGCACGCTGTCGCCGCTGCGCACCTCGCTGAGCACGTCGATCTCGGTGCCTTCGCCGCTGGAGGTGGTCCGGTGGTAGCCGAAGCCGGGGCCGCCGTCGGGGGCGTCCTGGATCTCGTAGTAGTAGATCTCCTCGAGCTCCGATTCGCGGTGCTCGCCGTCGTCGACCGTCGTATCGTGCTTGTGGGCGGGGTAGCTGGACCAGTTGCCGCCGGGGGTGATGACCTCGCAGGCGATCAGACTGTCCATCTCGTCGAAGGAGCCGACGGTCCCGAAGTTGCGCACGAGGCGGGTCATGTTCCCGCCGCCGCGGACCTCGACCGGGACGTCCTCGGCGCGGATCAGCGCGACCGGGTGCTCCGTCGTGGCCACGGCCGTGGCCAGGGCGAAGCGGCCGCCGTCGGCGGAGGAGACGGTCAGCTGGGAGCCGACGGGCACGTAGAGCACATCGGTCGCGCCGGCGAACACGTCCGTGCGGCCGCGCAGCGAGTACCGCTCGCCGCCGACGGAGACGTCGCAGCCGCCGTTCAGCGGCACCACCATCACCTCGACACTGTTCGCGGTGACGATCTCGCTCTCGTCGGGGCCGAGGGCGAGCACGCGCAGCCCGGTGTGGACCCAGCCGTCGCGGGCTCCGGGGTCGATGATCGCCTCGTAGGTGCCGCGGCCGGTCGAGCCGGCGGGCAGGTGCAGTTCGGCGCTGTCGGGAACGGTCGTCATGATCTCTCTCCTGTCGAAAGGGCCGGTCGATGAGGTGGGCCGACGAGGCGGTCGATGAGGTGGGCCGACGGGGCCGACCGACGCGGCCGGTCGACGACGCAGAACCGGCGACACCCCGCGGGCGGCTCAGCGGAGCATGTCCACGGACGCGCTCACCGCGGCGGTGACGTCGTCGTCCGCGGGATACAGCAGGGTGCGGCCGACGACGAGCCCGCGCACGTTGGGTCGGTCCAGCGCCCGTTTCCAGGTCGCGCGCAGGGTGCCGGGGTCGTCGTCGGCGGGGTCGCCGCCGAGGATCAGGGCGGGCAGCGTGGTGGCGTCCATGACCCGCTCCATGTCCTCGACGGCCGGCAGCTTCAGCCAGGTGTAGGCGCTGGTGGCGCCGAGGCCCTGGGCGATGTGGATGGATCGTATGACCGCCTCGGGGGTGAGGTCGTTGACGATCTTCCCGCCGCCGGGGCGGGAGGACAGGAACGGCTCGACCATGGCGATCAGCTCGTGGCGGGCCAGGTCGGTGACGGCCTGCGCGCTGGCCTCGAGGATGAAGGAGGTGCGGTCGTCGTCGAGGTCGATGCGGGTGAGCATCTTGCCGCCGTCGAAGCCGGAGGCGGCGATGGCGGACGCGTCGTAGGCGGTGAAGCGGTCCTCGATCTCCCAGGAGCTGCCCTGCAGGCCGCCGCGGTTCATCGAGGCGAAGACGATCTTGTCCTCGAGAGCGCCCAGCAGGAGCAGGTCCTCGAGGATGTCGGCGGTGCCGAGCACCCCGTCGACCCCGGGCACGGCCAACGCCTCGCGCATGCGGTCCAGCAGCTCACGGCGGCTGGCCATCGCCTGCGGGCGGCTGCCGACGCCGAGGGCGCCGCGGGCGGGATGGTCTGCGGCGATCACCATCATGGTGCCGTCGGTGTCGGCGACGGTGCGGCGGCGACGGGTGGCCGCGAGGCGGGCGATCCGGCCCGGGTCCTCCAGACGGACGCGGGTGACCTCCTCGTAGGTGCTGACGAAGCCGGTTCCGGTCGTCGTGCTCATGCGGTCTCCTCCTCGGTGACGCCGCGGTTGCGCAGGGCGCTGAGCATCTGGTCGACGGTCCGGCCGTGATTGGGGTCCTCGCCGGCGATCAGCGCGTCGATCTCCTGGGAGGTGGGCATGGCGGTGGAGCACTCCAGGCGGCTGGTGACGATCGCGCCGGCGGCGTTGCAGCGGGTCAGGATGGTCTCCAGGTCCTGGCCGGCCAGCAGGCCGTGGCACAGGGAGCCGCCGAAGCTGTCTCCGGCGCCGAGACCGTTGATGACCTCGATGAGATTCGGGGCGACCTCCACGCGGTGCTCGCGGGTCTTGCCGAGCACGCCCTTGGGGCCCTGCTTGACGATGGCGATCTCGACGCCGGCCTCGAGCAGGGCGTCGGCCGCGCGCTCGGGCTCCGTCTCGCCGACGGCGACCTCGCACTCCTCCTTGTTCCCGACGGCGACCGTGGTGTGCGCCAGCGCCTCGCGGTACTGCGCGCGGGCGTCCTCGACGGAGTCCCAGAACATGGGCCGGTAGTCGAGGTCGAAGACGGTGTGGGCGGTGCGGCCCCGGGCTTCCAGCGCCGCGAAGTGCGCCGAACGACTGGGCTCCTCGGACAGCCCCGTCCCGGAGAACCAGAACAGCGGGACCTCTCTGATCGCGTCGAGGTCCAGGTGCTCGGGGGCGACCTGCAGATCCGGGGCGCTGGGCCGGCGGTAGAAGTACAGCGGGAAGTCGTCCGGCGGGAAGATCTCGCACAGGGTGATCGGGGTGTTCAGCTCGTCGTCGGTCACGACGAACCGGCCGGAGGCGCCCAGGCGCTCCATCTCCTGGACCACATAGCGGCCGAGCGGGTCGTTCCCCACGCCGGTGATCACGGCGGGGGTGTGGCCGAGGCGCGCGGCGGCGACGGCGACGTTGGTGGGGCTGCCGCCGAGGAACTTGCCGAAGCTGTAGATGTCCTCGAGGCCCTTGCCGATCTCCAAGGGGTAGATGTCGACACCGCTGCGACCGAAGGTGATGATGTCGAGGTCGGGTGCTGCCATGATCTCAGAGCCTCTCTGCGTCGAAATCCGGGCGGTGACCAGGGGTGTTCCGCTGGGTCGTGCCGCTCGATGGTCCTATCGTCCCATGCTTGCGCTTCTTTGTCCAGACAAACTGTCGAATATGTTCGGGGGTGCCCAGAACTCCCCGCGAGAGTGGTCGGGGCTCCCCGCAGGGGTGGTCGGGCCGCCCCGCGGGGGTCGGGGGCCCGACGGGAGGTGCTCGGGGCTCCCGAGGGGAGGCTGTTCAGGGCGCCGGTGGGAGGCTGCTCGGAGAGCCCGGGGTGAGGCTGCTCGGAGCTGCTCGGCGCGAAGAGCGCTCACAGCTCGCCGGTGAGGAACTGTGCCCGTCCGTGGCCGAAGGACCAGTCCTCGCGGTCGTTGTGGACCACGGAGAGAATGAGGTCCTCGGGCCGGACCAGGTCCGCCGCCGCGAGGCGGTCGGCGAGCGCGGCATAGACCGCCTGCTTCTGCTCGGTGCTGCGGCCCTGCTGGGTGACGTGGATGATCACCACGCCGTCGCTGCGCTCGATGCCGAGCCCGGTGTCCTCGGCGAGGATCGAGCCGACGGGCAGGGTCTCGAGGATCTGGTAGCGGTCCCCGGGCGGGGCGGCGAACAGCTCGAGCATGACGTCCTGGACGATGTCGGCCATCTGGCGTGCCTGCGCCGGGGTGCGGACGTCCTGCTGGGTGATGCGGACCAGGGGCATGATCGATTCCTTGTCCGGGCTCTGCGAGCCCTGGATGCGGTGTGGGTGCGGCGGTGGTGCTCCGGGAGGCGACGTGGGTGCTGTGGGTTCGCGGTAGGCGGTCGAGACGGTCTGACGCGTCGGTATGAGGGGCCGAGAGCGACGCGTCGGACGTCATCGGCGTGCAGGGCAGGACGCGAACCGCGGCCGGCTCGCCTCACACCCGTGCGCGCTCGGCGGCGGCGAGCAGGGTGCGCGCCCCGCGCTCGAGACCCTCGACCTGGCCGAAGGCGGCGTCCTCGTGCTCGATGTTGACGTGCAGGTCAGGGTTCACCGCGGCCAGCGCTGTGAGGAATCGAGTCCAGTAGTCCACGTCGTGCCCCTCCCCGAGTGCCACGAAACGCCAGGCGGGATCGGCCGGCCACGTGGAGCAGTGGTGCCCGATGCCGGTGGGAGTGCGAAGGGCCGGATCCTCGGGGACCGGGTCGAAGGCGGTGTCGAGCACGCCGCGGGTCGCCGCGCCGGGGAGCACCGCGGTGTCCTTGGCGTGGACGTGGGTGATGTGGGCGCCGAGGCGCTCGATGCCGTCGATCGGCTCCATTTGCTGCCAGAACAGATGGGAGGGGTCGAGGTTCACGCCGATGTTCGTCGGCTCGACCCGGTCCAGGAACTGCTCGAACGTGGGCGGGGAGAACACCAGGTTGCGGGGGTGCATCTCGAAGGCGATCTGCACGTCGTGCTGCCGGGCGAGCGCGTCGATCTCCCGCCAGAACGGGACGGCGACGGACCACTGG
This sequence comes from Brachybacterium sp. P6-10-X1, assembly GCF_001969445.1. Classification (NCBI taxonomy): domain Bacteria; kingdom Bacillati; phylum Actinomycetota; class Actinomycetes; order Micrococcales; family Dermabacteraceae; genus Brachybacterium; species Brachybacterium sp. P6-10-X1. The sequence continues at coordinate 3,095,492 of NZ_CP017297.1, read as the reverse complement.
TACTCGAGGATCTCGAGGTCGATGCCGTTCCACGGGTTCACGATCCAGGCAGGGTAGCGCGCGCCCGCATCGGTGCCGGGGGTGCCGGACATGGCGACCACGTCGCGCACGCCCAGCTTCCCGGCCAGCTCGATGGTGCGGCGCAGGTCATGGGCATGCCCGATGCCCTCGGTGGGCAGCGGGGACAGCGGGTTGCCGGAGACCGTCAGACCGGTCAGCGCCATCCCCTTGTCCTCGAAGACCCGCAGGTACTCCCGCCGCGCCCGCTCGCTGCCCAGCAGGGCGTCGACGTGCGCGTGGGGGGCGGGGATGAACCCGCCCGTGTTGATCTCCGCCCCGTGCAGGCCCGCCAAGGCGAGGACGTCGAGCGCCTCATCGAGGGTGCGGTCCTGCAGGCAGGCGGTGTAGGCACCGTAGGTGAAGGTCATGGGTGAGGGTCCTTTCAGCGGGTTGCTCCGGGCCGGGCGGCCGACGGGTCCGGATGGCGCGGCCACCGGGCCCGGCGGCCGGATCAGTCGATCGAGATGGCACGGCCGCCGTCGGCGGCGGAGCGGGCGACGGCGTCCAGGACACGCATCTGGCGGTGCCCCTCGGCGAACGTGGCGCAGGGCGGCAGCGCGCCCTCGGTGATCCCGGCGACCTGCTGCAGGAAGGCGTGCGCCTGGTAGGTGAACTGCTCGATCTGGTTCAGGCCGACGCCGCCGAAGGCCATCGAGGAGCCGTTCCCGAAGTAGGGGAACTCGGGGTTCACGAGCACCTGGCGCATGCCGCCGAGGCCCTGGGGCGAGGAGCCGTCGGCGATCTGGATCTCGCCGGTGCGGTCCAGGGACCAGCTCGCGGTGCCGTCGGTGCCGAGCACGGTCAGCGCCTTGTAGTTGGGCAGGCCATGGGCCACGCGGGAGACGGAGAAGGTGCCGGCCGCCCCGGAGGCGAAGCGGGCGGTGAAGGTGGCGACGTCGTCGTTCTCCACCGCTTCCTTCGGGGAGCCGGCGGAGGCCGCGACCCCGCGTCCTCCCGCCACGGCGCCGCCGGCGACGGGACGCTCGGCGATGGTCTGCACGAGCTGCGCGCCGGAGACCTCGACGACGGGGCCGAGGATCAGCTCGGCGGAGTCGACCAGGTGGGACCCGACGTCGCCGAGCGCCCCGGAGCCCATCGGCCCCTTGTAGCGCCAGGCCATGGGCACGTTCTCGTCGGCCCCGTAATCGCACCAGTAGCGGCCGTCGAGGTGTGCGATCTGCCCCAGGGACCCCTCGGCGGCGAGCTTCGCGAGCATGGCGACGCCCGCGTTGCGGCGGAAGGTGTAGCCGGTGGCCAGCACGAGGTCGGGATGTTCCTGCTCCAGCGCCGCCATCGCCTCCGCGTCCTCGAGGGTGCCGGCCAGCGGCTTCTCGCACAGCACGTGCTTGCCCGCTGCGGCCATGGCCTCGGCGATCTCCCGGTGCAGGGCGTTGCCGACCACGATCGAGACGATGTCGATCGAGTCGTCCTCGGCGACGTCGCGCCAGTCGCCGACGGCCTTCTCGTAGCCGTAGCGGGCGGCGGCGTCCTCCGCGAAGGGCAGGTGGGCGTCGGCGATCGCGGCGAGCCGGACCGGCGGCAGGCCGAGGTCGTAGACGGTGCCGGCCTGGCGCCAGGCGTTGGCGTGGGTCCTGCCGGCCATGCCGGCGCCGATCACGGCCACGGACAGAGGTGCTGCGGTCATGTCAGGTCCTTTCCCGGGAAGGGGTGAGGTGGTGCGGGGTTCAGGTGGGGGTGCGGGGCACAGGAGGCGTCGAGACGGTCTGACGCGTCGGTATGAGGGGTCGAGAACGACGCGTCAGACCTCATCGGCGCCTCATCGGCGCCTCATCGGCGCGGGAACTCGGCGCGGGAACTCGGCGCGAGAGCTCAGCGCAGGCGGATGACGCCGCCGGCCTCGCGGAACTCCCATTCGATGCGCTCGAGGGTGAACTTCTTGGTCTCGGGGATGCGCACGAAATACCAGATCACCGCGCCGATGTTGATCGCGGCGAAGATGCCGTAGGTCGCCACCGGGCCGAGCCCGGACATCATCACGGGGAAGGTCACGGTGACCACCAGGTTCGCGATCCACAGGATCATCACCGCGAAGCCGTTGGCCGCGCCGCGGATGGCGTTGGGGAAGATCTCCGAGAGCATCACCCACATCACCGGGCCGGGGCCGGACTGCATGCCCAGCATGAACAGCACGATCACGACCACCACGAGGTAGGGGACGAAGCCGGGGACGTCCTCGGAGACCGCCCCGTCGGCCGTCAGGTACGGATGGATGCCGAACAGGAAGATCGCGGTCATCGCGATCAGCGAGAGCGTCAGGATCGTCTGGCCCACCAGCAGCACCTGGCGTCGGCCGAAGCGGCGCAGGGCGAGCAGCCCGGCGGCCGAGCCGATCACGGACGCCACCCCCGTGAAGACGTTGAGGACGATCGAGGCCTGGGCGTCGAAGCCGGCGGCCATCAGCACCTTCGGGGCGTAGTACATCATCGTGTTCACACCGGTGAGCTGCTGGAGGATCGCGAAGACGCCGCCGAAGATGATGATCGAGCGCAGCCAGGGGACCCGCAGCCCTGCCCGGAGACTGAGCTTCTCGCGCTTGTCCTCGGCGCGACGGTTCGCCTCCATCTCCGCGATCTCGACGGCCACGTCGTGCCTGCCCTCGACGCGCACGCGCTTGAGGTTCGCGATCGCCGTGACGAGCTCGCCGCGGCCGATGTGCCAGCGGGCCGATTCGGGCATCATCCGGATGCCGAGCCACAGGGCGATCGCCGGGATGGAGCAGAGCACCAGCATCCACCGCCAGGCGTGCCCGTTGCCGTCGGAGACGGCCACGCCGCCGATGCCGGACAGCAGGGACCAGGAGATGGACTCCCCGGCCTCGTAGGTGCCCGAGGGGTCCTCGGCGACGACGGCCCGGGGGCCGCCCTGCATCGAGGCGATCAGGGCGTTCATGACGAAGGCGACGAACTGGCCGGTGACGATCATCAGCTGGTCGACCGCGACCAGCATGCCGCGCTGCTCCTTGGGAGCCGTCTCGGAGAGGTAGACGGGCACGGTGGTCGAGGCGCCTCCGACGGCCAGGCCCAGGACGAAGCGCGCCGGGTAGAGCACCCACAGGCTCGGGGAGAGGGCGCAGGCCACGGCACCGACGAAGAACACGAGGGCGAGCATGGTGATGTTGTGTCGGCGACCGTAGCGGTCCGAGAGGCGACCGCCGACGACGGCGCCGACGGCGCAGCCGCCCAGCAGGAACCCGCCGACCAGGCCCTCCTCGAGGGAGGTCAGGGCCAGGCCGCCGGCCTCCTTCGGCATGTACATGTAGGGCAGCGCACCGGAGATCACGCCGGTGTCGTAGCCGAACAGGAAGCCGCCCAGGCAGGCGACGACGGCGAGGAAGCCGATCGAGCGCTTGGGGCCGGCGGCCGCGGTGGTGCGGACGAGGTCGGGGATACGGGCTCGTTCCGCGTGGTGGGCTTGGCTCATGTTCCCTCCTTGGAACGTGAGTCCGGCGCGAGCGGGGCTCGTCGCGTCGGGCGCCGGCCCGGTGACCGGCGGCGAGTCGGGGTCCGAGGGCACGCACCACATGTCATGCGTGTGTCACCACATGGATGCAAAATGTTCGGTCTAAGTGTCTGGGACTCACTGACTAACCGGCAAGCTAGCACAGAGATCCGGGCCCGCGGAAGGTGCGATGCGGGCGGATCTCCAGGCAGCGACGCCCCACCAGCACACTCTCGGGAAGAATCTTGTCCTGACAAACTATTGACAAGCGCGGAGAGCGTGGGCATGCTGGAGCCCATGAACTCACCGTCGAGTCCCTCGCGGCCGACGGTGCCCCTCGAGATCCGTCCCCACCGCGGATCGCGCACCACGGAGGCAGCATGAGCGACCCCACGTCGGCCCGCACCGGCACGATCCGACTCACCGTCGGCCAAGCCCTCGTCCGCTTCCTCGCCGCCCAGTTCACCGAGCGCGACGGCGTGCGCGAGCGCTTCCTGCCCGGCACCTTCGGGATCTTCGGCCACGGCAACGTGGCCGGCCTCGGCCAGGCGCTGCTGCAGAACGCGACCGACCCGGCCGAGGGCGAGAACCCGATGCCCTACTACCAGGCGCGCAACGAGCAGAACATGGTCCACACCGCCGTGGCCTACGCCCGCACGAAGAACCGCCTGCAGGCCCTCGCCTGCGCCGCCTCCATCGGCCCCGGGTCCACCAACATGATCACCGGGGCAGCGCTGGCGACCGTGGACCGCATCCCGGTGCTGATCCTGCCCAGCGACATCTTCGCCACCCGCACCGTGGATCCGGTGCTCCAGCAGCTCGAGGACGAGTCCGGCGGGGACGTCTCCGTCAACGACGCCTTCCGCCCGGTCTCGCGCTATTTCGACCGCATCTGGCGGCCCGAGCAGCTGATCCCGGCCGCGCTGCAGGCGATGCGGGTGCTCACCGATCCCGCCGAGACCGGCGCCGTGACCCTCTCCCTGCCGCAGGACGTGCAGGCCGAGGCCCACGACTGGCCGCTGGAGTTCTTCCGCGAGCGCACCTGGCACGTGGCCCGTCCCGTTCCCGAGCCCGCCGCCCTCGACCGCGCGGCCGAGGTCATCCGCTCCGCCCGCCGGCCCGTGCTGATCGCCGGCGGCGGAGCCGTCTACTCCGAGGCGAGCGCGGCGCTCGCCGCCTTCACCGACGCCACCGGCATCCCGGTCCTGGACACCCAGGCCGGCAAGGGGGCGCTCAGCGCCGACCACCCGCTCGCGATCGGCGGCGTCGGCGCGACCGGCACGAATGCCGCGAACGACCTCGCCGCGGAGGCCGACGTGATCATCGGTGTCGGCACCCGTTACACGGACTTCACCACCGCCTCCCACACCGCCTTCCGCCACCCCGAGGCGCGGTTCGTGAACCTCAACGTCAAGGCCTTCGACGCCGCCAAGCACTCCGCCACCATGGTCGTCTCCGATGCCCGTGCCGGCCTCGACGCCCTGCGCGAGGCGCTGGGCGGATACCGCAGCCCGGCCGAGCACGCCGCCCGCGCACAGACCCTGCGGGCCGCGTGGGAGGAGCTGATCGAGCCCTGCTTCCAGCCCCACGACCAGGAGCTGCCCGCCCAGACCGAGATCTTCGGCGCTCTGAACGAGCTGATGGGCGAGAAGGACATCGTCATCAACGCCGCCGGGTCCATGCCCGGTGACCTGCAGGCACTGTGGAAGGCCCGCTCCCCCATCCAGTACCACCTCGAGTACGGCTACTCCTGCATGGGCTACGAGCTGCCCGCCTCCCTCGGCGCGAAGATGGCCCGGCCGGAGTCCGAGGTGGTCGCGATCATCGGCGACGGCACCTTCCAGATGGCTCCGCAGGAGATCGCCACGATCGTCGCCGAGCGGGTCAAGGTCATCCTGGTGATCCTGCAGAATCACGGCTGGTCCTCGATCGGTTCGCTCTCCCAGTCCCACGGCTCCCAGCGCTTCGGCACCAAGTACCGCATGCGCGACGAGAGCACCGGGATGCTGGACGGGGAGAAGCTGCCCTTCGACATCCCCGCGAACATCCGCTCCTACGGCCTGGAGGTCCAGGAGGTCTCCAGCGCCGTCGACTTCCGCGACGCCTACCGCCGGGCCGAGGCGTCCCAGGACGCCACCGCGATCGTGGTGAACACCGACCTGTACGGACCGAACCCGCCCGGCAACGGCTGGTGGGACGTGCCCGTCCCGCAGGTCTCCCGCCTGGAGTCCACCCAGCGGGCCTCGGCCGAGTACGAGGCGGACAAGGCGCCCCAGCGCCACTACCTCTGACCCGAACAGACTCCTGATCACCCGGGATCCGCCGGCCGCACGGACCGGCCCGGCTCCCCGTCACCTCCGGCCGCGCCATCCCGCCGCGCCCGCCGGGGACCACGCAGACCATCACCCGGACCGCTCAGCACACCGAGGAGAACACCCATGGGATACGACGTCCAGCACTGGATCGACGGCCGTGAGGAGGCCGGAACCGCCGGCAGCACGCAGCCGATCATGAACCCCGCCACCGGTCAGGAGGTCGGCAGGCTGCACCTCGGCGACGCCGCCACCGTCGACCGCGCCGTCGAGGTCGCCACCGCCGCGCAGCGCGCATGGGGCCAGGTCTCCCTCGCCAAGCGCACCCAGGTGATGTACCGGATGCGCGAGCTGCTGATCGATGCGACCGACGAGATCGCCGTGCACATCTCCCGCGAGCACGGCAAGACCCTCGGCGACGCGAAGGGCGAGATCGCCCGCGGCCTGGAGACCCTCGAGTTCGCCACCTCCATCACCCAGGACCTCAAGGGCGGCTTCTCCGAGAACGTCTCCACCGGCGTGGACGCGCACACCATGCGCCAGCCGCTCGGCGTGGTCGCCGGCATCACCCCGTTCAACTTCCCGGCCATGGTGCCGTTCTGGATGCACCCGATCGCGATCGCGACCGGCAACGCCTTCCTGCTCAAGCCCTCGGAGCGGGACCCGTCGGCCTCGAACGTCGTCGCCCGTCTCTACCAGGAGGCCGGCCTGCCCGACGGCGTCTTCCAGGTGGTCCACGGCGGCAAGGACACGGTCGACGCGCTGTGCACCCACGACGGGATCTCCGCGGTGTCCTTCGTCGGCTCCACCCCGATCGCGCAGCACGTCCACCGCACCGCCTCGGCCGCCGGCAAGCGCGTCCAAGCCCTCGGCGGCGCCAACAACCACGCCGTGGTGATGCCGGATGCGAACATCGCCTCGGCCGCCTCGCAGGTGGCCTCGGGAGCCTTCGGCTCCGCCGGCGAGCGCTGCATGGCCGTCCCGGTCGCGGTCACCGTCGGCGATGCGCACGAGCCGTTCCTCGAGGCCATCAAGGCCGAGGCCGAGAAGCTCGTCGTCGGCCCCGGCGACGACCCCGGCACCGACATGCCCCCGGTGATCACGCCCGACGCCCGCGAGCGCGTGATCCGCATGACCGACGAGGCCGAGCAGGCCGGCGCGACGATCCTCGTCGACGGCCGCGACCTGGTCGTGACGGGCCATGAGAACGGCAACTTCGTCGGCCCGATCGTCATCACGGACCTGGAGAGCACGCACCCGACCTACACCGACGAGGTGTTCGGGCCGCTGCTGGTGGTCATGCACGTGAACAACTTCGACGAGGCGGTCGAGCTGGTGAACTCCTCGCCGTTCGGCAACGGCACCGCGATCTTCACCGACTCCGGGCACTACGCGCGGCGGTACCAGGAGGAGATCCAGGTGGGGATGATCGGCATCAACGTGCCGATCCCGACGCCCGTGGGCTACTACTCCTTCGGCGGCTGGAAGGACTCGCTGTTCGGCGAGCACCACGCGCACGGTCCCGAGGGGCTGGGCTTCTACACCCGGCAGAAGGCCGTCACCACCCGCTGGCCCGCGCAGAACGAGACCGTCGAGTCCTCGATGAGCTTCCCCACCCACGACTGATCCCGTGCTCGGGGCGGGGTCGGCCGCGCCGGTCCCGCCCCGACATCACGGAGTTGCCCCCTCACCGTCCCGTGCCGCAGGAGATGTCCCCATGACGATCGACCGTTCCCGCAACCCCGAGCCACCGTTCGACAAGCTCACCATCGGGGTGTGCCCCGACCAGTGGGGCGTGTGGTTCCCCGAGGACGAGAAGCAGATCCCGTGGCGCACGGCGCTCGGGGAGATGGCCGAGGCCGGCTTCTCCGTCATGGAGACCGGGCCCTGGGGCTACTTCCCCCAGGACGCGAAGCAGCTGCAGTCCGTGATGGACGAGCACGGCTTCCAGGTGGTCGCCGGCACCGGCTGGGGGATCCTGCACCAGGAGGAGGCCTGGGCGGAGACGGAGCGGACCTTCCGGGCGATCGCCGAGACCCATGCGGCCGTCGGCGCGGAGTACATGGTCCACCTCCCCCCGCTGTACCGCGACGACAAGACCTGGGAGTTCACCGACGATCGGAAGCTCACCGGCGAGGCCTGGAAGCGGTACGTCACCAACGCCAACCGCCTGGGCAAGCTGCTCACGGAGGACTACGGGCTGACGATGGTGCTGCACCCCCACGGGGACAGCCACATCGAGACCCCGGAGGAGATCGCCGCGATCTTCGAGGCCACCGATCCGGAGCTGGTGAGCTTCTGCCTGGACACCGGGCACATCGTCTACGGCGGAGGGGATCCGATCGCGATGATCGACGAGTACCCCGAGCGCATCGGCTACGTGCACATCAAGGCCTTCGACCCAGATCTGACCCGGGAGGCCCACGAGAAGGACTGGCCCTTCGGAGAGGCCGTCGCCAAGGGCGCCTCGGTATGCCCGCCGAAGGGCCTGCCGGACATGAAGGACCTGGTCGCGAAGCTCACCGCCCTGGACAAGGAGCTCTACGTGATCTGCGAGCAGGACCTCTACCCCTGCGACCCCGGCCTGCCGCTGCCGAACGCGATCGCCACCCGCGAGTTCCTGGCCGAGTGCGGCCTCGGCGTACGGTGAGAAGGAGAGCGACCCGATGGTGAAGATCCTGCTGGACCCGTCCATGTACCACCCCCAGCTCTCGGTCGCCGGCGAGCTGCACAAGGCCCGTGAGCTGGGCTTCAACTACCTCGAGCTGTCTCCGCGCGCCGACTTCCACCAGTGGCACCACTATCCCAAGGTGGACCGGCACCAGATCGCCGAGGTGAAGCAGGCCATGGCGGACACCGGCGTGAAGATCTGGTCGTTCAACCCGGTCTTCGACTGGGCCGCGCCGGACGAGCAGGAACGCCAGGCGCAGGTGCGCAACTGGAGGCGGATGCTCGAGATCGCCGACGCCCTCGAGGTGCCGCTGATCGCCACCGAGTTCTCCGGGGACCCGCATCGGGCGCTCACCTCCGAGCACCAGTTCTACAAGTCCATGGAGGAGCTGGTCCCCGTCTTCGAGAAGTACGGTCTGGAGTGCACCATCGAGGCGCATCCCTACGACTTCGTCGAGGAGAACGACCAGGCCGTCCAGATCATCCGCGGTGTGGACCGCGACTGGCTGAACTACGAGTTCTGCTTCCCGCACGCGTACCACCTGGGCCGAGGCGCCCGGGACCCGCGCGAGATGATGGACCACGCCGGGGATCGCCTGCGGCACCTGCACATCGCGGACGTCTTCGACCACACCGCGAACGTCGGCAACCGCTACATCATGAACCCGCCCGGGGCCGACGCCCGCATCCACCAGCACAACGAGATCGGTCGCGGCGAGATCGACTGGGACGCCGCCTTCACCTACCTGCGCGAGCGCGAGTACGACGGGCCGATGTCCGTGTGCGTGTTCGGCTGGGAGGAGGAGGCCGACGCGATCAACGTGCGAATGCGCGAGCGCCTGCTCGCGGAGTTCGACGGGGAGTGAGCATGCGAGACATCGGCATCGGCGTCGTCAGCCTCGGCTGGATGGGACGTCTGCACGCCACCTCCTACCAGCGGATCCCGTCCCGCTTCCCCGAGCTCGGCGTGCGCCCTCGCCTGGTGGTCGCGGCGGACCCGCTGGAGACGAACCAGCACGCCGCCACCGAGCAGTTCGGGTTCGAGAAGGCGGTGGCGAGCATCGACGAGGTGCTCGCCGATCCCGAGGTCGAGGCCGTCTCGATCTGCTCGCCGAACTTCCTGCACCGCGACTTCGCGGTCACAGCGGCCGAGGCCGGCAAGCCGTTCTGGATCGAGAAGCCGATGGGGGTCTCCGCCGCGCAGTCCCGCCAGATCCACGACGCCGCGGCCGCCGCCGGCGTCGCCACCGCCGTGGGTTTCAACTACCGTCACGCCCCGGCCGTGCAGCATCTGCGCTCCCTGGTGGCCGACGGGCGCCTGGGGCGGATCACGAACGTGCGCTGCTGGCTGGACGCCGACTACGCCTCCTCCCCCGACGGCCCGCTGACCTGGCGCTACGACCGCGACAAGGCCGGCAGCGGCGTGATCGGCGATCTGCTCTCCCACGGCGCGGACCTGGTCTCCTACGTCACCGGCCAGCGGATCGCCGAGCTCACCGCCACCTCCGACGTGTTCATCCCCGAGCGGCCGATCCCGACCTCCGCCGGGGTGGGCCATGGCGGCATCGAGGTGGGCAGCGAGCGCGGTCCGGTGCAGAACGAGGACTGGGTCGCCGCGCTCGCGCACCTGAGCGACGGGGCCCATGCGACGCTCGAGTCCTCCCGCGTGGCCCGCGGTCATCGCAGCGACTACGCCTTGGAGCTGTTCGGCACCGAGGGCTCCGCCCGCTGGTCCTTCACGCGGATGAACGAGTTCGAGGTGATGCTCGGCGAGGGCGGCAGCGAGCACGGCTACACGACGGTGCCGGCGGGCCCCGGCCACGGCGACTACTCCCGCTTCCAGCCCGGGCCCGGCATCCCCATGAGCTTCGACGACCTCAAGACCATCGAGGCGGCGGAGTTCCTCTCCGACCTCGCCCACGGCACGCAGCTCGCGCCGAGCGCGGCCGACGGGCTCGCGGCCGCCGAGGTCTGCGAGGCCGTGGTGCGGTCCGCGGCGAGCCGGGCATGGGAGGCCGTGCCGCGCTGACCTGCGGCGAGGACCACACCGCGCACGAGAATCAGCGGACCGCGCGGCTCGTCGGCCCCGGTGCGGGACCGACGAGCCGGCCACCGCACCGGGGCCGCGAGGTCAGAAGGTCGCGCGCACCGTCGCGATCTCGAAGGGGTTCAGCGTCAGCGGGATCCGCTCCCCCTGGGCCTGCGCCGCTCGCGCGGCGAGCGGGGACTGCTCGTCCAGCGGGCGTTCGAGCAGGTCCACGACGGTGAGCGAGCGGGCACCCGGCACGGTGAGCGAGGTGACGGCTCGGCGGCCCTCCGACTCGTACAGCCGCACCAGCAGGTCGCCGGAGCGGTCCTCAGCACTCTTGACGGTCTGGATGCGTGCGCTGCCGGTCTCGAGGCTCGCCACCGGATCCAGCGGCTCCCGGCGGCGAACGGTGCGCTCGGCCTGGTTCAGTCCCTCTCCCAGGTCGATCGCATCCGCGATCTCGGCCTGGGGCCGGATGGCGTAGCGCAGGGCGTAGCTGCCCTCCTCGGCGAGAGGATCCGGGAACTCGGCCGCGCGCAGCACGGTCGCGCGCACCACGGTGGTGGTGCCGCTCCCCTTCTCCCGCAGCACGCGGCGCACGTCGTGTCCGTAGGAGGAGTCGTTCGCCAGCGCGACGCCGAAGTCCGGCTCGGCGACGCGGACCCATCGGTGCGCACAGGTCTCGAACCGACCGAAGTCCTCGTTGGTGTTGACCGGGATCGGTCGGTCGATGTGGCCGAACTGGATCTCGCTGGACATGGTGGCCGCCCGGACGTCCAAGGGGAAGGCGAGCTTGAGGACCTTCTTGCGCTCGTGCCAGTCCACGTCGAGGTCGATGCCCAGCTCCGTCGCGCCGGGAGCGACGGCGTAGGTGAGCACGATCCGCGACCCCGTGCCGACGGAGGGAGCCCCCTTGTACGGACGCGGGCGTGCGTCCTCGGGACGGGTGCGGTAGGCGACAGCCACCCGCACGGTGCCGTCCTCGTCGGTCGTGACCTCCGGGGAGGACTCCGCCTCCAGGTCCCGGTGCACGTGGCGGTAGAACTCGTCGATGTCCCAGGAGTCCCAGGCGTTGGGGGCGTCGCGGTGCAGCTGCAGCTGCGCACCGGCGGCCCCCGGAGCGATCGCCTCGCGGCCGCCGCGGCCCGCCCGGAGCGAGGTGAGCAGCCCGGACTCGTCGATCTCGACGTGCAGGGACGGGGTGTCGACGACGAGGCACGCCCCGTCGCGGGAGAGCACCGCAGCGTCGGCGGCCGCCCCCGTGGGACCGGCCCCGAGCGCTGCGACGCCCTGCACGGCCCGGGAACGGGAGTTCACCCGCTGCACGCTGCCGTCCTCGTCGCCGAGGGCTTCGAGCGCCGCGGCGACCAGCGCCTCGCCCCGCTCGGTGATGTACTCGTAGGACTGCTCCGCCTCGCGGTGCACCCAGGCGATCGAGGAACCGGGCAGGATGTCGTGGAACTGCAGCAGCAGCAGCTTGTCCCACAGGGAGTCGATCTCCTCGTAGGGGTACTCGAACGCGTCGACGAGATGGGTCGCGGTCGCGCTCCACAGCTCGACGTCGTGCATCAGCGCCTCGGTGCGGCGGTTGCCCTGCTTGCCGTGGATCTGCGAGGAGTAGGTGCCGCGGTGCAGCTCGAGATACAGCTCGCCGTTCCAGACCGGCGCGTCGGGATGCTCCCGCTGGGCGCGGGTGAAGAAATCCATGGACGTGGACCACTCCACCTTCGGGGCGCCGTCGAGGTCCGCGAATCGCTCCTGGGAGGCGATCATCTCCCGGGTGGGCCCACCACCGCCGTCGCCCCAGCCCGTCGGGGTCAGACCGATGTGGCTGGCTCCCTTGTCCTTGAAGTTCTTCTCGAAGTAGGCGAGCTCGGCAGCCGTCAGCTGACCGTTGTAGGCATCGATCGGCGGGAAGTGGGTGAACTGCGTGGTGCCGTCGATCCCTTCCCAGCGGAAGGTGTGGTGAGGGAAGGTCGAGTACTGATTCCAGGAGACCTTCTGGGTCAGGAAGAAGTCGTTCCCGGCGAGCGCGCAGATCTGCGGCAAGGAGGCCGAATAGCCGAAGGAGTCCGGCAGCCAGGTCTCCTTGGTCTCGATCTCGAACTCCTCCAGGAAGAACTTCTTGCCGTGCAGGAGCTGGCGGGCCAGCGCCTCGGATCCCGGCATGTTGGTGTCGGACTCGACCCACATGCCGCCTACCGGCACGAAGCGACCCTCGCCGACATGCCGGCTGATGCGCTTCCACAGCCCGGGGTACTCGTCCCGGATCCACTGGTACTGCTGGGCGGAGGAGCAGGAGAACGTCAGCTGCTCGTAGTGCTCCAGCAGCCAGCACACGTTGGAGAAGGTCCGGGCGCACTTGCGGCGGGTCTCCCGCAGCGGCCACAGCCACGCGGAGTCGATGTGCGCGTGGCCGGTCGCGATCACGGTCAGGGCCGACGCGTTCGCGGGGGCCTCGAGCGCGGGTCGCAGCGCGTCCCGGGCGTCGCGGGCGCTGGCGTGCAGATCATCCGGATCCGCGGCATCGAGGCCGGCCGTCAGGGCGTGGAGGATGTCGAAGCGGCGTGGTGACTGCTCGGGCAGAGTGTGCATGAGGCCGTTCAGGGCCACGACGTCCTGCTCCAGCTCCCAGATCGTCCTGCTGCGCCAGGCCAGGCGCAGCTGGGTGAGGTCGTAGATCGGGTCGTCGCCCGCGGTGTCCTTGTCGCCCAGGGCCGTCGGCGCGAAGGTCCAGTCACCCGGGACGTTCGGGTTCGCGGCGCACTCGAGGTAGTAGTCGACCTGCTGGCCCGGCTCAAGGGTGAGGTACTGGTTGAAGGGGTTGATCGCCTTGACGGTCTCGCCCTGCGGGGTCCAGATGAGGGCCTCGGCCTGGAAACCGGGCATGTCGGTGAAACACAGGTCGAGCTGCAGCTCGATGTCGCTCTCCGCGTCATCGGTCCAGTGCTCGGGGACCGTCCCGGTCACGTGCAGCCAGAGGGTCGACCAGGGTCGGCCCCAGCGGTCGCCGACGGAGATCGGGGTGTACTCCTGCTCGCGGGCGACCTCGAAGGGCACCGGCTCGTCCGGCACCTCCCAGGCCTCGATGTGCAAGGGGGCGGTGTCCAGGTGCCTCCGGGCGGGCAGGAGCTCGCGGAGGAAGCGGCGGACTCGGTCCTCGCTGGTGGGTCGGTTGTCGTGCACGATGTCTCCTTCGTGGCGGACGGGTCAGCACCGCGCCGCGCGGCGCTCGTTGATCGGTGCCGAGGGGCTGGAACTGTGGTCGGTGCTGCCGGCGGCGAGAGCCCCGACGTCGGCGGTGGCGAGGGGGCGCGGCCTTCCCTCGAGCGCCTCGGCCGCCCAGGTCGCGAAGACCTCTCCCCGGGGTCCCAGGACGGAGCGGTCGGAGCCGTCCCGGGCGAGGGCGGGAACGGGCAGGGGGGCGAGGGGCTGCTCGGGAGGACCGCCGACGTCGACGTGCTCCGCGCGGAGCTCCGCGATGAGAGAGCCGATCGCCTCGCCGATCGGTTTGGTGCGACCGTGCTCGTCGAACAGGCCCAGGCTGTACTCGACCTCGGGGAAGTCGCCGAGGCCGCGGCTGACGTCGTGGGAGCACCACCAGGTGACCGCCTCGACGGCGGGGTGGGCCACGGCCGCGCGGATGCTCGTGTCCGCGAACTGCGGTGCGTGCTCGGCGTCGACCCAGGGCGTGGGCGCACCGATCTCCTGCAGCCAGATCCGCCGGTCCTCCGGGGCGCCGAGCTCCCGTCGCCACAGATCGGCGACCTCGACGAGGTAGCGGCCGTAGAGCGCGAGCGCGGGGTGCCCCTCGCCGAAGGTCTGGCCGGCGCCGGTGAACACCCAGGAGTGGACGGTGGTCGAGGCTCCGAGAGTGACCGCGTCGGCCGGGGTGAAGGGGTGATCGTCCTTGAACCACAGCGTGTCGTCGAAGCTGTGGTGGTGACGGCGGTCGGGGAGGTGGTGGTCGACCGTCTCCAGCAGCGCACGGGTCCACTCGGTGGCCTGCTCGCTCGTGGTCGGGTGCCGATCGGGGTGGTACGACACGGCGAACTGGCCGATCTCGTTGCCGAGCGTCATGCCCGTGACGTGGGGGCGACGAGCCAGCTCGGTGCCGAGCACCCGGGCCAGCTCGTGCTGGGCTGCCACGACGTCCGGATCCGTGAACAGATTGCGACGGTGCCAGGTCGAGATCCACGCGGGCAGGAAGTCGAAGCTGGACAGGTGACCCTGCAGCAGATCCACCGAGATGTCCAGGCCCTCCTCCCCCGCCAGGTCCACGACCCGGAGGACGTCGTCCACCGCGGTGGGCGAGATCAGGGTCCGGGACGGCTGCAGCACCGGCCAGAGCGGGAAGATCCGCACATGGTCCAGTCCCAGCTGCGCGATCTGGGCGAGGTCCTCCTGCACCGGGGACGGCTCGAACGAGCCCCAGGAGTGGAACCACCCCTGTCGGGGGGTGTAGTTGGCTCCGAGCATGGGCTTCGGCACGGAAGATCACCTTCGCAACGTGTCGACTAAAGCGATTAAGCAATCCTAGCACCGACATCTCGCCCGGCGAGCCGCGGGCGCCGGAACGATCCCGACCACCTGGTGGTCGGGCCCCCGGGCCGGCTTCCCCGCCGCCGCCGCGATCGCGAGACCCGGCTCCTCGCGATGGGGGAGCTTCCCGCGATGTGCCAAGTCGGCGCTTAAGCGCTACAGTGGTCCGCGACTTAAGCGCTATAGCGCGGTGTTCGGTCTGCGCGGAGCACCCGACGCCGGGCGAATCCCGGCGCAGGCGCTCGGCTCGCCGAGGCAGGCCGCGTGCCCTGACCACTCTTTTCCGATGGCGGGAGAAAGAAGGAGCACATGCTCACACGTCGAGGACTCGTAGCAGGTGGTGCGCTGGGCGGCCTGCTGCTCCTGTCCGGCTGCGGACTGCGAGCCACCGGAGGGCCGACGGTGCCGCCCGGCCCCATCACCGCCGAGGGAGGCCTGGAAGGGAGCATCCGCTTCCAGACCTGGAACCTGCGCAGCGGGTACCTCGACTACTTCCAGGGCCTGATCGACGAGTTCGTCGCCGCTCACCCGGGAACCTCGATCGACTGGATCGACCAGCCCGCCGACGGCTACGCCGACAGCCTCCAGGTCGACGCCGCCAATCTGGACCTGCCCGACGTCGTCAACGTCTCCCCCGATCTCGCGCTGCCCCTGGCGCGGGCGGGGCTGCTCCTGGACATCTCCGAGGCCCGGCCGCACGCAGCGGAGGCCTATCTCGACGGCGCCTGGCAGGACTACACCTACGAGGCCGCCGACGGCTCCTTCGCCTACCCCTGGTATCTCAACACCGGTCCGACGTACTACAACCGCGCCCTGTTCGCCGATGCCGGCCTCGACCCCGATGCTCCGCCGACGACCTGGGGCGAGCTGCTGGATCAGGCTCTGGTCATGGGCGATGCGGCGCAGGGCGAGTACTACATGATCGGCCAACTGCCCGTGATCGCCGACTTCGGGCTGTACGGAGTCGCCGTGATGGACGACGCGGAGGAGCGCTTCACCTTCGACAGCGATCTCGCCGTCAGCTTCGTCGAGCGTTTCCGAGAGGCGTACGAGCGCCGCGGCCTGCTGCCCGATGCCACCGTGCTCACCGCGACCACCGCCGGCGAGCGGTTCCAGAGCGGCCAGGTCGCCTTGTCCCCCGGCTCGGCCTATGACCTGGAGAACTTCAGGGAGAACGCCCCGCGGCTGTACGAGAACCTCGGCATCACCTCGGCGATCACGAACACCGGGCACGCCAACATGACCTCGCAGGGCATCGCGGTCAGCTCCCGCACCGCGCACCCCGAGGTCGCCCTCGCCTTCGCGGAGTTCGTCACGGGGGCCGAGAAGCAGACCGAGTTCTCCCGCCTGGTGAACGTCTTCCCCTCGACCGTCGGCGCGCTCGAGGACCCCTACTTCACCGAGGAGGACGGCGCCGACGGCACCCACGTGCGCGTCATCTCGGCCGCTCAGATCGAGGACGCCCGCAATCACCAGCCCGTGGTCTGGACCGAGGAGATGCGGGTCGAACTGCAGCGCCAGATCTCGGATGCCGTCGTCGGCCGGACCAGCGCCCGGGACGCGCTCGAGGCATCCGTCAGCCAGGCGAACCGACTGATCGGAGCCAGCTCATGACCGCATCGTCCACGACCATCGCCCCCGCGGTGGAGGACCGCCCGGCGACCGATCGCGCCGTACCTCGACCGGAGCGCCGTCGCGGGCTGCGCACCCACTCCCCGCTCTCGCCCTGGCTGCTCATGGCGCCGGCTCTGCTGGCGGCGATCGCCTTCGTGCTCTTCCCCTTCCTGAACACGATCGTGCTCTCCTTCACCGATGCCCAGCCGCTCGTCGGCGGCTCGTTCATCGGCCTGCAGAACTACCGCGACCTGCTGGCCGATCCCATGTTCTGGGTCGCTCTGCGCAACTGCCTGCTCTATGTCGTCGGGGCGGTCCCGCCCCTGGTGGTCCTGCCGCTGCTCCTGGCCATGCTGGTGCGCAAGGCAGTACCGGGCATCGGAGCGATCCGGACAGCCGTCTACACCCCCGTGATCGCCTCCGTCGTGGTGACCGGTCTGATCTGGACCTGGATCCTGGACTCCCGCGGGCTGGTCAACTCCGTCATGTCCTCCCTGGGGGTGATCAGCAGCCCGATCCCGTTCCTGACCGACGAGTACCTGCTGCTGGTCTCCTCGGTCATCGTGACCGTCTGGCAGGGCCTGGGCTACTACATGGTCGTCTACCTCGCCGTGCTCGCGAACGTGCCGACCTCGCTGCACGAGGCCGCGATGATGGACGGCGCCTCGCCCGTGCGGCGGTTCTTCACCGTCACGCTTCCCGCCATGCGCACGACCATGCTCCTGATCGGCGTGATCTCCTCCTTGGCCGCGTTCCGCGTGTTCTCCGAGATCTTCGTGCTCTCCGGGGGCACCGGCGGGCCAGGAGGCCGCTCCAGCTCTCTGGTGATGCTGATCCGGGAGTCGGGCACCGGGCTCTCCGGTCGCCTGGGCTATTCCTCGGCCATCTCCATCGTCCTGTTCCTGCTGACCGTCCTGCTGATGATCGCGAACCTGCGCCTGTCCTCCCGGAAGGAGAGCTGAGATGGCCACCGGTACCGTCACCGACGCCCCTGCGAGCGCCGGCCTGCCCCCGAGGCGCCGTCGTCCGCGCCAGCACCTCCTGTCCGACGGCGCGACGGCACGGACGCCCGAGCTGGTCATGCGCTATCTGCTGCTGCTCTGCGTGGTGGTCATCTCGATCGGGCCGTTCCTCTGGCAGCTCTCGACCTCCTTGAAGGGCGTCGGCGAGAACCCGTACTCCTCCCCGCCCCAGTTCCTGCCCTCGGACCCCACCCTCGCCAACTACACGGCGGTCACCGACGTGATCCCGGTCTGGTCCTACATCGGCAACTCGCTGTTCGTCGCGTTCTTCAACGTCTCGCTCAGCGTCGTCGGATGTGCGATGGCCGGGTACGCCCTCGCACGACTGCGTTTCCGCGGTCGGCTCATCGCGCTGGGGATCTTCGGAGCCACGTTGCTCATCCCCCAGGAGAGCTCGATGATCGCCCTCACCCAGGTCGTGAACGCCATGGGGCTGGGGAACACCCTCGTCGCCGTCTTCCTGCCCACGATGATGAGCGCGATCAGCGTCCTACTGATGTGGAACGCCTTCCTGGCGATCCCCCGGGAGATCGACGAGGCCGCCCTGATGGATGGGGCCACGGTCTGGCAGCGTTTCCTGCGCCTCGGGCTGCCGGCCGTCAAGGGCACCGTCGCCGTCGTCGCCCTGCTGGCGTTCATGGGCAGCTGGAACGACTTCCTGTGGCCGCTGCTGATCCTCTCGGACCCGGACAAGTACACCCTCACCGTCGGGCTGAACTACCTCCAGGGCACCTTCGCGGACAACCCCCAGGTGGTGGCCGCCGGGACCATCATCGCCGTGCTCCCTCTGGTCGTGCTGTTCCTGGCACTGCAGCGCGTCTTCTTCCGGGGCGTCGCCGAGGGCGGCGTCAAGGAGTGACGGCGGCCCGGAGGACATGTGCCCCTCCGGTTCACTCCCCGCGCAGCACCCGGTACACGATCGAGTCGTCCTTGCGCTCGAGACCGAGCTCCCTGCCGCGCTGGTAGATCGCCTCGGCCGAGGTCGCGAGCGGAACGTCCTGTCCCACCTCGCGGGCGGCCTCGCCGACCAGGTCCATGTCCTTGACGAAGATGCTGAGCGCCGAGCGGACGTCGTCGACGTCGCCGTCGACCATCCGCCGGCCCCGGTCGGCGAACATGAACGAGGCGGCGGCGCCGGTGCCGAGCACCTCGTGGACCTGCTCCAGGTCCAGGCCCATGGAGTCGGCGAGCGCGAGGGCCTCCCCCGCCGCGGCGATGTGGACGCCGCACAGCAGCTGGTTGACGACCTTGAAGCGCTGACCGTCGCCCGGCCGGGCCCCGACGACGGGAGCGTTCGCGGCGAGGGCATCCAGCAGCGGCCGCACGGCGGCGACGTCGGCCTCGGCGCCCCCGACCATGATCAGCAGGTCACCGGTGCAGGCCCGGGCCACGCCGCCGGAGACGGGGGCGTCGACCACGTGCGCGGTGACGCCGTCGAGCGCGGCCAGGGTCGCCTCGATCGCGGCGGGGCCGACCGTGGACATGATCAGCAGGGTGGTCTCGGCGGTCAGCGCCGCCGCGATGCCTCCGTCGCTGCCGCCCTCCCCGAACAGCACCGACTCGAGCTGGGCCGGGGTGGCGACCATGACCACGACGACGTCGGCGCCGGTGGCGGCGTCGATCGCCGTCCCGACGGGCGTCGCGACGTCGGCCACGGCCTCACGGGCGCTCGGGCTGAGGTCGAAGGCGCGCACGGGGAAGCCCGCGTCGCCGGCGGTGCGGACCATGGGCGCGCCCATGGCGCCCAGGCCGATCCAGCCGATGGTGGCGGGCGCAGGGGCGGTCGGTGTCGTCATGAGCTTCTCCTGAACAGGTGGCGGGCGGGTCTGCGCTGCGGAGCCGGTGTCAGCGTTCGGCGACGGCGGCGGTGAGACGGTCGACGACGTCGGCCAGCGCCTGCTCGCCGCCCACGTTGCCGGGGAACACGACGTACGGCGTGCCCGTGACCTCTTCGGGGGCTTCCTGCGCAGAGAACAGGGAGACCTGGCCGGGCCAGAACTGGCCCTCGACCCGGGCGCGGCGGATCCCGAGCCCGTGAGCGGCCACCTCGTGCGAGGTGATCCCGCCCTTGGCCACGACCCACGCCGGCCGGGCCGAACGCACCCGCTGCACCACCTCGACCACGGCGTCGGAGACGCTGCGGGCGATCGCGAGGGACTCGTCCGGGTCCTCCGTGCGCACCAGGTCACGGCTGGTGTAGAGCACGCAGTCGTCCCCGCCCAGCGCCTCCCGCACGCGCTCGGCGACCGCGCCGAGATGCCGCTCGCGCCGATCATCGAGCAGGGAGGGCACGTCGAGCTCGACCTCGACGAGGGCGCCGCGGGCCTGGACGGCGCGCAGCTGCGTGGTGGTGAGCCCCACGTGGGAGCCGACGACGACGAGGCCGTGGTCCAGGCGCCCCTCGGGGATCGAGACGGAGCCCGCTTCGACGACCCGCGCCCCGCTCTGCCCGGCCAGCGGGCGGACGAAGGAGGGTCCGCAGCGGGTGATCAGCGTGCGGCCGGCCTGTTCCCGTCGGGCGACGGCTTCCGCGACGATCTCCATGTCGGAGTACTCGGTGGCGTTGACGACCACCCAGCGCCGGTCGCGCGCACCGCGGAGGATCTCCTCCACCCGCTCGATGCCGCCGGTGCGGATGTCCTCGAGTCCGATGCTCAGCACGTCGGTCGCCGCGATCGCTCCCCCGGAGCGCTCCTGCAGGAAATCCCGCAGGTCGGAGTGGGAGTAGCCGAAGGTGGCGTCGCGGGCGAAGTCGGTGTCCTCGACGCGCCGGGCCTCGCCGCCGACGACGGCGTAGTGGACGTCGCCCTCGGTGAAGCGCCCGGCCTCGAGCATGGCGGGGACCAGCAGGATCGCGTCGACCTCCCGTCCGTGAGCGGCGAGCTCCTCGGCGATCGCGGTCGGCTCGGCGATCACGTGGCCGCGCAATGTGGAGTCGGAGCGGGAGACGACGTGCAGGCCATCCGGAGCGCCGGGCTCGGCGAGGACGCCGGAGAGGATCCGACCGCTCAGGGCGACGGCCTCCTCCTCGTCCAGCGCCCGGGTGTTGGTGAGCACGAAGCAGATCGACCCGGGCTCGGCGAGGACGCCGCGGGGAATCGCCGGATCCAGGTCGAACGCCACGTCGACGTCGGCGACGCACTGCGAGCCGGTGGGGTCGTCGTCGAGGACCAGCAGGCGGCGATCAGCGTTCTCGGGCACGGGGACCTTCTTCCAGGATCGAGGGGTCGACGTCGGGGCGTGCCCCCATCCTCGCGCAGAAGCGAGGGAGGACCTCCCCGACGTCCGGGGGCGGACGCCGCTCCCGATGCCCCGGGGGCGGGCGGTGCGCCGCGGGTCAGGCCGCGAGGACGAACACCACCGCGGACAGGGCGAAGCCGACCAGCGAGATCGTGGTGCCGACGACGGACCAGGTCTTGAAGGTGGTCACGGTGTCGAAGCCGCAGAACTTGCCGATCAGCCAGAAGCCGGAGTCGTTCACGTGCGACCAGCCGATGGAGGCGGCTCCGATCGCGACCACCACGGCGGCGACGGCGATGGTGCCGAAGTCGCCGGCCACGATCGCCGGGGCCATGATCGAGGCGCCGGTGGTGGCGGCCACGGTCGCCGAACCCTGCGCGATGCGCATCGCCATGGTCACGAGGTAGGCGGCGACGATGAGCGGCAGCCCGAGCGCATCGAGCCCGTCGGCCACCTCGTTGCCGATGCCGGTCTCGGTGAGGATGGCGCCGAAGGCACCGCCGGCGCCGGTGATCAGGATGATCGAGCAGACGGGGGCGAGGGCGTCGTCGACGAGCTCCTCGAGCAGTCCGCCGACCTTCTCGCCGCGGCGGCGGCGTGGGATCACGTAGAGCAGGATCATCGCCAGCAGCGCCGAGAGCGCCAGTGCCACAGGGGTCGCGCCGATCAGCCGGGAGACCTGGAAGGCGATGTTGTCGGCGCTCACGGTGCCCTGGGCCTCCAGGGTGGAGAAGCCGGTGTTGAAGAAGATCAGCACCAGCGGGAGCAGCAGCACCAGGATGATGGCGCCGAAGCCGGGCCGTTCCTCCTCGGGGACATCGCGGGGGTCGCCGAGCAGGGCGGGCACCGGGGTGTCCGGGAAGCGCCGGGCGATGACGCGAGCGACCAGGTAGCCGCCGACGTACCAAGTGGGCAGGCCGATGAGCAGTCCGATCAGCACGACCAGGCCGATGTCGGCGCCCATCACGGTCGCCGCGGCCGTGGGGCCGGGGTGCGGAGGCAGCAGCGCATGCATCGTCATGAACGAGGCGATCGAGGGCAGCACGTAGAGCATGAACGAGCCGCCGAGGCGCCGGGCCACCGTGTAGATGACCGGCAGCATCACGATGAACCCGGCGTCGAGGAAGATCGGGAACGCGTAGAACAGCGAGGCCACGGCGAGGGCCAGCGGCGCCCGCTTCTCGCCGAAGGTGTCGAGCATCTTGTCGGCCAGCACCTGGGCGCCGCCGGTGACCTCGACCAGTCTGCCGAGCACGGCGCCGAAGCCGACCAGCAGGGCGACGGTCCCGACGGTGCTGCTGAAGCCGTCGATCACCACGTCGATGACGTCGCCGACGCCGATGCCGGCGGCGAGACCGGTGGCGACCGCGATGATGAGCAGGGAGAAGAAGGCGTGCAGGCGCGCCTTGATGATGAGGACGAGCAGGAGGGCGATCGCGACGACGGCGATCGTCAGGAGCAGCCAGACGGGCCGCTCCGCGAGGACGAGGTCTTCCACGGGGTGGTTCTCCAGTGAACGGGTGGCGGCCCCTCAGTCGGTGGGGGCGACGGGCGGACGGGGTCGGAGCCCGGCGCGGGGTGCGCGGGGCCCTGGATCATCGGGGGCCGACGGGGCGGGCGAGCCCGGTGCGGGCCCGCCCGGTCGCGGGTCAGTCGGCGGAGGGGGCGGCCTTCGGGGCCGGGCCGAGCTCGGCGAGCAGCTGCGACATCTTCGCGTAGGCCTTGTTGCGGTAGGCGACCAGCTCGGCGGCGGTGGCTTCGTCGTAGTCGCCCAGCAGGCCCTTGCCGTTCTTGACGCCCTTGCGGTCCTCGGCCACGGCGTCGGTGAGGATCTGCGGGGTGGCCAGCCGCTCCCCGAAGGCGCCCTCGAAGGTCACGAAGGAGCTCGCGTAGACGTCCAGGCCCGCCTGGTCGACGATGGCGAACGGACCGAAGAACCCCAGGCGGAAGCCGAAGGTGGTGCGCACGATGGTGTCGACGTCCTCGGCGGTCGCCACGCCCTCCTCGACCACAGCGGTGGCCTCTTTCAGCAGGGCGTACTGGAGGCGGTTCAGCACCATGCCGGGGGTGTCGGCGACCTGGGCGCCCTGGTTCCCGGACCTCTCCAGCAGCTCCTTGACCGCCGCGACGGCCTCGTCGGTGGTGGCCTCCCCGGCCACGAGCTCGACGCCGGGGATGAAGGGGGCGGGGTTGGAGAAGTGGACGGTGAGGAATCGCTCGGGGTTCTTCACCGCGCTGACGAGCTCGCGGACCGGGATGGTCGAGGTGTTGGTGCCGATGATCGCGTCGGGCCGGGCGTGCTCGGAGATCTTCGCCAGCACGTCGCGCTTGATGTCGACGCGCTCGAAGACGGCTTCCTCGATGAAGTCGACGTCGGAGACGGCCTCTTCGATGCTCTTGCCCGCGGAGATGTTCTTCGCGACGAGGTCGGCGCTGCCCGGCGAGTACAGGCCCTGCTGCTCGAAGTCGCGGGCCTCCTGCTGCAGCCGTTCGAGGGAGGCGTCGGCATTCTCGACGCTGACGTCGGCGATGGTCACGTCGAACCCGGCGATGGCGAGGACCTGGGCGATGCCGCCGCCCATGTAGCCGGCGCCGACGATGGTCACGGTGGAGATGGTCATGGAGAACTCCTTCGTCCGAGCTGTGCGCCGCCACGGGGAAGGCGCCTGTGCCGCGGCTGCCGCACCGGGACTCTCCGGAGCGAACACACGGCCTGCTGTTACTGCCGCAATCCTATTGGATATTGTCCGAGGATGCGAGAGGGGGCGCCCTCGGCAGGTCGTCCCAGGCTCCCTCTCGGCCCCTGGGGGCGACGGCGTCGTGCGACGCAGCCGTCAGCCGCTCGTGCACCTCCGGTCACAGCCAGGTCACGGCCGGGTCGCCGCCCATTATCCCACCACTCCCCCTGCCCCGGCCCGGGACGCCCGCGCCGCCGCGGGGCGCAGCCACCACGGCTCGCCCGCCCCGGGGCGCGGCCTGCCATCCTTCCGGAGGGACAGGTCGTTCTCGACGACCATCGATCCACGATCCTGTAGGAACTGGTTGACACGGGCGGTCCCACGGCCTAGGTTCAGGGCGAATGTGACCCAGGTTCCATCCTGGACCTCACGCGGGAGCTCCCGCCCGAGACCGGCAACCCACCGCGAGGACTGCGGCGCGCCCCGGGCGACGGCAACGTTCTCCCCCGGAGACATCCGACGACTGGCCCAAAGGAGGACCAGCTGACATGACTACAGGACAGCCTGAGAAGCTCGGGCTCGGGGAGCTCCGCTTCCCCGAGGCGGATCCCCGACTGAAGAAATGGAGCTTCGGGAACCTGCTGGCCTTCACCGGGCCCGGCATGATCCTCGCCTCCGTCACCATCGGCAACGGCGAGGTGTTCTCCGCCTCCCGCGGCGGCGCCGTCTTCGGCGTCGCCATCCTCTGGACCTTCGTGTTCTGCGCGATCATGAAGGCCGCGATCGTCTATTCCGGCGCCCGCTACATCACCCTCACCGGCGAGCACCCCTTCCAGCGCTGGGCCCAGATCATCCCCGGGCCCCGGAACTGGCTGGCCCTGCTGCTGGGCATCCTGGCCGTCGCCTGCTTCCCCTCCTGGGCGGTCGCCTACTTCCAGGGCCTGGGGCAGTGGTCGAACTGGACGTTCCACACCGACATCAACCCCATGATCTGGGGCATGATCTGGGGTGTCATCGGTTTCGCGACCGTGTTCATCCGCAGCTTCAAGATCGTGGAGAACTTCCAGACGGTCGTCGTCGGCCTCATGATCATCTTCGCCTTCATCGCCGTCTTCGTCTCGAACCCGCCGTGGGTCGAGGCCCTGCGCGGCCTCATCCCGGGAGCCCCTGCCGACTACCCCCAATGGGTGAAGGACGGCTTCCCCGACGTCGCCGCGCGGCCGATCCCGCTGGAGATCATCGCCTACCTCGGCGCCCTCGGCGGCGGCAGCTACGACTACATCGGCTACGTGGGCTCCCTGCGCGCCAAGCGCTGGGGCATGCTCGGTGTGCCGAACCCCGCCGAGCTCGAGGCGAAGCTCGACCGCCTGGACACCGACGTGGCCCGCATCCCGCTGGCCGAGGACGGCGAGAACCTCGAGAACGGCCGAGCCTGGCTGCGTGCCGCGCAGCTGGACGTGGTCGCGTCCTTCGTCTCCGTGACGATCCTGGCACTGACCTTCCTGATCCTGGGCGACGTGGTGCTGGGCACCGGCGCGGCGGAATCCGTGCCGAACAACGACAACATCCTCAGCGACCAGGCGGCGTTCTTCTCCGTCATCTCCCCGGTGCTGGTGTACCTGTACCAGATCGCGATCTGGGCGGCCTTCTTCGGCTCGCTGCAGGCTCTGTTCTCGACGATCTACCCGTACACGGTCCGTGAGGCCTTCGCCCCCTCGTTCACGTTCCTGCGCAATCCCGAGCACTGGCACAAGATCCGCGTCGCCGTGGCCGCGTACACCTTCCTCGGCGCGACGTTCCTGCTGTTCAGCGGCGTCAGCTACACCGCGGTGATCTCCTTCGCCGGCATCCTCGGCGGCGTGCTGTCCCTGGGCGTGTGGGGCTTCGCCCAGCTGTGGACGGAGCACAAGGTGCTCCCGAAGGCGTTCCAGATGCACCCGGCGCTGCGGGTGGTCGTGCTGATCAGCTCGATCTTCCTGTTCATCGCCGGGGCGATCGCGCTGGTCCAGTTCTTCGTGAACTTCCTCGGATGAGCACGACGACCGCCCCTGCCCCCGTGAGAGGATCCGGGACCATGCGCACCCCCGTGTACCTGATCGCGATCGCGTCGTGCCTGGTGCTGTCCTGGCTCTTCGCCTCGCGGGAGAACTGGCTGGGCATGGGCCTGGTGCTGGTCGCCGCCGTGGTCTACGGCGTGCGGCTGGTCATCACCTCACGGGCGGACCGCACGGCCTCTGCCGAGGCCGCCCGGGGACCGAAGGCCGCGACCTCCGCGGAGCAGGAGCAGCTGAAAGCCGAGCTGGGTGAGATGCGCGAGGCCTACGAGCGCAGCCGCCGGGTGATGCTCCTGCTGACCGTCATCATCGCGGGCCTGGCCGCCGTGGCCTGGCCGTGGAACCCGGCCCTGGCCCTGGCGCTGCTGATCTTCTCGATCCCCACGCTGGTGCTGGCCTGGCGCAGGACGACGGCCATCCGCAAGATCGACGCAGGGCTCTCCGCGGCCCGCTGAGCGCCGCATCGCGCCCGACGGCACGAGAACGCCCCGGCCGCTCCTGGAGACGATCCAGGAGCGGCCGGGGCGCGTGCGCGCAGGTGCGAGCGGAAGCGGTCTCAGCGGCGCTGGACGAACCTCTGGCGCTGCTCCCCCAGGCCCTCGATGCCCATCTCCACGACGTCGCCGTCGCTGAGGTACGGGAAGCGACCGGACAGGGCCACGCCCTGCGGGGTGCCGGTGTTGATGAGGTCGCCGGGCGAGAGCACCATGTACTGCGACAGGTGGTGGACCAGCTGGGCGACGGTGAAGATCATGTCCGCCGTGGTCGAGTCCTGGCGGGCCTCGCCGTTCACGCTCGACCACAGGCGCAGGTCCCGCTGCTGGACCTCGTTCGACGGCACCAGGCCGGGGCCGACGGGGTTGAAGTTCTCGGCGCACTTGCCCTTGGACCACTGCCCGCCCGACTCGGCGAGCTGGTAGTCCCGCTCCGAGACGTCATGGCTGGTCACGAAGCCGGCGATGACGTCGAGCGCCGCCTGCTCGTCCTCCAGGTAGGAGGCGCGCTTCCCGATCACCACGCCCAGCTCGACCTCCCAGTCGACCTTGGTGGCCCCGGGCGGGATCGGGACGTCGTCGTGCGGGCCCACCACGGTGTTGGGGTGCTTGAAGAACACGATCGGGGTGCTGGGCGGCTCGGCCCCGGACTCGGCGGCGTGGGCCGCATAGTTCTGACCGATGCAGATGACGGCCTCCGGGCGGGCGATGGGTGCGCCGATGCGCTCGTTCTCGGCCCCGTCCCATACCGGCAGCTCGCCGGTGTCGAGGGCGGCCGAGGCCCTCTCGAGCCCGCCGTCGACCAGGAAGGCCCCGGTGATGTCGTCGGTGAGGGCGTCGAGGCGATAGGTGACGCCGTCGCGGACGAGGGCGGGCTTCTCCTGTCCGAGGGGGCCGAGTCGTCGCAGATGCATGGGTCTCTCCTTCGAAGGGGTGGTGGCTCGGACGTCGTGGCGGCCACCGGTCTGGTCTCGTGCCCACGATGCCAGGCCCGGGCTCCGTCCGTCGCGCCGCCCGAGGGATGATACGTCCGATGTCTCGGGGTCCGGTCCGTCGGCCGTCAGTGCGTGTAGGGCCGACGGGTCGGGATCTCGGGGTTGAACTCGACCCCGAAGCCGGGGGTGTCCGGCACCCGGATCTTCCCGTCCACGGGGACGGGTTCGCCGAGCAGCATCGGGGAGAACATCGGAACGATCTCCTCGGCGCTCGGGTGCATCATCAGGAACTCGCTGAAGGGGCTGTTCGTCCGGGTGATCACGAAGTGGTAGGAGTACACCGAGGAGCCGTGCGGGACCACCATCGCGCCGTGGGCGTCGGCGAGCGCGGAGATCTTCAGCAGCTCGGTGATGCCGCCGCACCAGCCGACGTCGGGCTGGATGATGTCGGCCGCGCCCATCTCCAGCAGCTGGCGGAAGCCCCAGCGGGTGGCCTCGTGCTCGCCGGTGGTGATCAGCATCCCCGGCGGCGCGTTCTTCCTCAGCTGCTGGTAGCCCCAGTAGTCGTCGGGGATCAGCGCCTCCTCGAGCCAGCGCAGTCCGTGCTCGTGGGCCCGGTGCGCCAGGCGGGTGGCGTAGTCGAGGTCGAGCGACATCCAGCAGTCGTACATCAGCCAGAAGTCCTCGCCCACCCGCTCGCGCATGTCGGCGAGCAGGGCGATGTTCTGCTCCATCCCGTCCTCGCCGTCGGCCGGGCCGTGGTGCAGCGGCATCTTGCCGCCGAGGAAGCCGAGGTCCCTCGCGATGTCGGGCCGGGCGCCCGTGGCGTACATGCTCAGCTCCTCGCGCACCGGGCCGCCCAGCACCGCGTACACCGGCTCCTGCCGCAGTCGGCCCAGCAGGTCGTAGAGCGCGAGGTCGATGGCGCTGATCGTGTTCAGCACGATGCCGCGACGGCCGTAGAACAGCGTGGAGCGGTACATCTGGTCCCAGATCCGCTCGAGGTCGGTGACCGGTGCGCCCTCGAGGAAGCGCACCAGGTGCTTCTCGACGATCCAGGCCCCGAGCTCGCCGCCGGTGGAGACGGCGAACCCGACGGTGCCGTCATCGGCCTCGATCTCGACCATGAGGGTGCCCAGCACGTTGATGCCGAAGGATTGGCGGGAGTCGGCGTAGCCGGGGTAGACCGACATGGGGGTGGCGATATGGTCGTCGATCCAGTGGTCGCTGCCCTGATCGTGGTAATCGGCGCCGCCGCCGGTGACGGTGTGGGCGCGGACATGGGCGATGGTGCGCTGGTGGGTGCTCATGCGGGCCGTTCCTCCTGGTCGAGCCGGTCGGACGGGTCGTGCTCGTCGAAGCGGACGAGGATCTTGCCGGCCGGGCCCCGTCCGGCCGCGAGCGCGGTGAAGGACTCCTGGGCCTGCTCGGGGCCGACGATGCTGCTGACCAACGGGGTCACCTGGTGGACGTGCTCGCCGATCCAGGTGGCGGCGTCGGCGAAGTCCCGGGCGGAGTAGGTGAAGGAGCCGATGACCGAGCGCTCCTCGGTGCTGATCGCGAAGGCGTCCAGCTCGAGTCGCGGCGACCCCATGCCCACGAGCACCACGCGGCCGCCGAGCGCGGTCGCGGCGAGCGCGTCGGTCAGGGTGGCGCTGAGGCCGACGGCGTCGACGGCGAGGTCGGCCGGCGCCCCCAGCACGGCGCCGACCTGCTCGGCCAGGGGCGCGGCCGACGGGTCGAGCGCGGTGACGCCGAGAGCGGCGACCAGCTCCCGGCGACGGGGGTCGCGTTCGGAGACCGCGATGTCCCGCGCGCCCGCACGCTGCAGCGCGAGCACGACGCTCTGACCGATCGGGCCGCCGCCGACCACCAGTGCCGTCTCCCCGGGTCGGGGCCCGCCCAGGCCGACGGCGTGCACGGCGACCGCCAGCGGCTCGATGAGGGCTCCCAGGTGCAGCGGCATCGCGGGATCCAGCAGCAGGACGTTGCGCTCGGGCACGACGAGGTAGTCCGCGAAGGAGGCCTGGACCTCCTGGGCGACGCCGATGACCTGCTTGCCGGGGGCGTGCTGCTCCCGGTCCCGGTACTGCTCGACCAGCTCGTCGGGGACCACGACCGGGTTGAAGGTGGCCGGCGCCCCCACCGGCAGCGCCGCGGCGTCGACCCCCGCGCCGAGGGCGGCGATCGTGCCGGAGGATTCGTGGCCCATGATCTGACCGGGCCCTCGGCGACCGTTGTCCCCGGTGAAACCGTGGAAGTCGGAGCCACAGATGCCGGTGGCGCAGATGCGCAGCAGCACCTCGCCCGGACCGGGCTCCGGCCGCGCGGTCTCGACCAGGTCGAGCTGATGGAAGTCGGTCAGGACGAGTGCTCGCACGGGGGTTCCTCACGGGAGGGCGGTCGGCGGTGGCGGCGGTGACCCGTGGGCGGCGCGGGGCGACCGGCCTCGCTGCGGATGACGACCGGCCGAGACCCCGCCGAGACATCGGACGTCGACGCCTCCGATGCGGTCGGAGCACGCCGGCTGGATCACCTCCTGGGGACGCTATCAGCGACGGAGAGCGCGGAACCGGTCCGCGCGATCCGCGTTCCGGGAACCCCGTATCCGAATTCGACAATCTGTCGTGTTCGCGCCTCCCACCGGTACGGACGTCCCATGGACGGGTCGTTGGCGGCGGTCCGCGGCGACGGCATCGCCCCCTCGACCGTCCGCGCCCCACGGCGGAACAGCACGACCCGGGCCGCTTCCCATATCCTGCAGGGAAGACGACTCGATGAGGAGAACACCCCATGACTGCAGCGACGGATCCCGAATTCGCCGGGCTCACTGCCCTGGTGACCGGTGGTGGCGCCGGGATCGGCGCGGCCACGATCGACGCCCTCCAGGCCCGTGGAGCGGCGACCGCCGCCCTCGATCTCGACCCGTCGGGCGCTCCGGACGGCGCGGTGCGGATCGAGGTCGATGTCACCGACTCCGCCGCCGTGCGGGCCGCCGTGGACCGCGCCGCCGCCGAGCTCGGCGGTCTGGACATCGTCATCAACAACGCCGGTATCGGCGCCCAGGGCGGGGTCGAGGCCAACGATGACGCCGAGTGGACGCGCGTGCTGGACGTCAACGTGATCTCCGTGGCGCGCGTGACGACGGCGGCCCTCCCCCATCTGCGCAGGTCCGACGCCGCCGCGGTGGTCAACACCGCCTCGATCGCCTCGATGCTGGGCCTTCCCGAGCGCGTGCTCTACTCCGCCTCCAAGGGAGCGGTGCAGGCGATGACCCTGGCCATGGCCGCGGACTGGGTCGCCGAGGGCATCCGGGTGAACGCCGTGGTGCCGGGCACCGCGAACACCCCGTGGATCGGCCGCCTGCTGGAGAAGGCCGAGGATCCCGAGGCCGAGCGGGCCGCGCTGAACGCTCGGCAGCCGCACGGCCGGCTGGTCGAGCCCGAGGAGGTCGCCGAGGCGCACTGCTACCTCGCCTCCCCCCGCAACCGCTCCACCACCGGCGTGCTGCTGCCGATCGACGGCGGGATGACGAACCTGCGCACCCGCTCCTGAGCCCGCGGCGCGGAGCCCCGCGCAGCCGCGCGGAGCCCCCGGCGGAGAGCGGATCTCCGTCGGGGGCTCCGTCGTCGTCCAGCAGGTCAGGAGCTGACCGAGGAGCCCTCCTCGTCCTGCACCGCCTTCATCGACGCCGACCGCTCGGCGCGCTTGCCCAGCCAGCTCATCATCGGCGAGGCCGCGATCGCCAGGATCACCAGGACGATCAGGACCGCGCTGATGGGACGGGTGAAGAACTGCGTCAGGTCCCAGTCGGTCTTGATCACCGACTGCATGAAGTTGCTCTCGACGATCGGGCCCAGCACGATCCCCAGCACCACCGGCGCCAGCGGGATGCCGCCCTTCTCG
Organism: Brachybacterium sp. P6-10-X1; assembly: GCF_001969445.1. Classification (NCBI taxonomy): domain Bacteria; kingdom Bacillati; phylum Actinomycetota; class Actinomycetes; order Micrococcales; family Dermabacteraceae; genus Brachybacterium; species Brachybacterium sp. P6-10-X1. Next base: position 3,064,477 of record NZ_CP017297.1, on the reverse strand, counting down.
AAGAGGTATCCCAGCACTCCGAAGATCACCATCAGGCCCACCTCGAGGTAGCCGTTGTTGATGGCGAAGGCCCCGCAGATCGAGATCGACACGATCAGCCCCATCAGCACCGTCCGCGGGATCCGGAGCACGAACCCGGAGGCCCGGATCAGCAGGAAACCCAGCGGCAGCAGGAGCAGATTGGCGACGATGAAGATGAGGTAGAGCGCGTACAGGGTGTCGGTCTGGTACAGGAACAGGTCCGGACCAGGGGTGATGCCCTTGACCAGCAGCACGCCGACCAGGATCGCCGTGATGGTGTCCCCGGGGATGCCGAAGGCCAGAGTCGGCACGTAGGCCGAGGCGATGCCCGCGTTGTTGGCGCTGGAGGCACCGGCGATCGCCTCCAGGCGCTTGTCGTCGGCCGTGTCGCCGGGCTTCTTCCGGCTGGTGGATCGGGTGAACGCGTAGGAGATCCAGGCCGCGATGTCGGCGCCCGCGCCGGGCAGGGCGCCGACCACGCCTCCGATGGTCGAGCCGGAGGCCACGCGGGTCTTGTTCCGTCCGATCGCCGCGAGGGCGGAGCGCAGAGCGCCTCTGCCCTCGACCCGCGGGATCGGCATCGACTGACCCTTGCGGGCGGTGACCGCGCGCAGCACCTCCGAGAGCCCGAACAGGCCGATCATCGCGGCGATGAAGTCGACGCCCCGGTACAGCTCCTCGTTGCCGAAGGTGAAGCGCGGGTGCCCGAGCGTGACGTCGAGGCCGACGGTCGAGACCAGCAGACCGATCATCAGGGCGATCGCGCCCTTCAGCTGCGCTCCCTTCGAGACGATCACCGCCGCGGTCAGGCCCAGCACCGCCACCCAGAAGTACTCGAAGCTGGTGAAGCGCAGCGCGAACTCGCCCAGGATCGGGGAGACGAAGATCAGCACCACCGCCCCGAACAGCCCGCCGAGCACGGAGGCCATCAGGGAGACACCGAGGCCGAGCGATCCCTTGCCGTTGCGAGTCAGGGCGAAGGCGTCCTCCGTGTACGCCGCTGACGAGGGGGTGCCAGGGATGCGCAGCAGGGCGCTGGGGATGTCGCCGGCGAAGATCGCCATGGCCGACATGGTGATGATCGCGGCGATCGCCGGCACCGGATCCAGGAAGAAGGTGAACGGCACCAGCAAGGCCGCCGCGAGAGTGGCGGTCATGCCCGGCAGAGACCCGATGACCAGGCCGAACAGGGCAGCGAGCACCATGACCAGGATCGTCGTGGGATCGGCGACCAGGGCCAGGGCGCCTTCGAAGTTCCCGATCATGTCAGAACCCCTGGATGATGCCGTCGGGCAGCTGGACCATCAGGCCCAGCTCGAACATGGCCCACAGGCCGACGGACGAGAGCACGGCGGTCAGGAGCGCGACCCACCACCTCGCCCGCAGCGAGAACACGATGGCGAACACGAGGATCGCCATGGTCAGCGGGAACCCGAGCGGCTCGGCGGCGAGCACGAAGAAGACGATGCCGCCCATCAGGATCGCGCCGTTGATCCAGCGGCGGGGTCCGTCGGACCCGATGTCCGTGTCCATCACCGCCCGGGTCTCCGGGGCGGCGGCGGGGTCCTCCCCGTCGGTCGCCGCGACCGCGACCGGCCCGGCCTCCGCCGCCGGGGCGGAAGCGGCCTGCCTCCGTCGCGCCGCGCGCAGGCTCATGATGATCACGAGCGCCCCGAACAGGACCAGGAAGCCGCCGATCATCATCGGGAACAGGCCCGGACCGGGAATGCCCTCGCGGATGTACGGCATCGACGCCCCGTAGGGGATCACCACGGCGCCGAGGAGGACGCTCGCGGCGCCGATCACCAGGTTCACGCGCAGCGAGCTGTCCACAGGGTTCGCGCCCTCCCGCGAGCTGTCCGTCTCCGCGGAGGTCACTTCGCGAGCCCCGCTTCCTCCATGACCTCGCCCTTGGCCGCGTCGTCCTCCGCCATGAGCTGCTGGAACTCCTCGGCGCCGCGGTACTTCACGCCCAGCCCGGAGTCGGCCATGAACTCGTTGAACTCCTCGGACTCCGCGATCAGGCCCAGGTGGCACTCGAGCTCCTCGACCACTGTGGGCTCCATGTCCTTCGGGCCGGCGATGCCGCGCCAGACGGTCATGCTGTAGTCCGAGCCGGTCTGCTCCTCGAGGGTGGGGACGTCGGGGAAGTTCGGGTCGCGTTCGGTGCCCATCACGGCCAGCGCCTTGGCGCGGTCGGAGTCGAGCATGGTCTGGGACTCGCCGAGGGAGTTCGTGGTCATGTCGATGCCGCCGGCGACCATCTCCTGCAGCGCCGGGGCCGCCCCCTCGGAGGGCACGAAGTTCACCGAGTCCACCGGCAGACCGTTGTCCATCAGCATGCCCAGCAGGGCGAGGTGCCAGATGCCGCCCTGGCCGGTGCCGGAGGAGGTGACCTCCCCGGGGTTCTGCTCGATGTAGGTCAGCAGCTCCTCGGCGCTGTCCCACTCGGCGTCGGCGGCCACGGTGATCCCGGCGCCGTCCTCGTTCATCTGCGAGATCGCGGTGAGGTCCTCGCCGGTGAGGTCGGTCAGGCCCTGCCAGTGCATCATCCCGATCTCGACGGTGACCAGGCCGATGGTCTGGCCGTCCGGATCCGCGTCGGCCATGGCCTGATGGCCGACGACGCCGGAGCCGCCGGTGCGGTTGACGACGTTGATGTTGCTGCCCATCTGGGTCGAGAGCTGGTCGCCGATGAGGCGTGCGACGCCGTCGGTGCCGCCGCCGGCGGCCCAGGGGACGATCAGTTCGACGGGGCCGTCGGGGTACTCGGCGTTGATGTCGTTGCAGGCCTGGACGGCCTCCCGGTCGGCGCCGCCCCCGCCGCCGGCGCCGCCGGAGCATCCGGTGGCCACGAGTGCGAGTGCTGCGGCGCCGGCGAGGGAGGAGAGCAGGGGGCGGGATCGGGGCGTGTGCGTCATGGCGGACTCCACTTCATCGTGCGGGTCGGGATGGATGCACATCGCGGGGGCGGCGTCTGCACAGCAGTGTGCTCGGGACCGTGACCAGGCATTGCCCCCTGCGAGGTGCCCTGAAAACTACCAACGCCGGGAGCCGCGGCGATCGATGACGCGATCCGCGATCCGGAAATCCTATATGCGATATTGATAAGGTAGGTCACACTCCGGGGCAGACCTGCGGGGATGCCGGGCCCCGGAGGACCACCGACATCGGATCGTGACCCTCGCGCTGCGCGCGAGGAACCCGGGAGGACGGCGGACGCGATGGCGCGCATCGACCAGACGGACTGGCTGGAGACCTTCGTGGCGGTCATCGACCACGGCAGCTTCTCCGCGGCGGCGCGGGCACTGCATCGGGCGCAGTCCCGGGTCAGCACGCACGTCGCCGCGCTCGAGCGCACCCTGGGCGGGACCCTGGTGGACCGCAGCCACCGTCCGATCGGGCCGACGGAGCTCGGCACCGCCTTCCTCCCCCACGCCCGGGCCGTGCTCGAGGCGCTTCAGAAGGGTGCGGAGGCCGTCGACGCCCACACCGGCACACCGCGGGGGCGGGTGGTGATCGGATGCCACCCCAGCGTCAGCGCGGGCTTCCTGCCCGGGGTGCTGGCCGCGATCCACGCCGCGCACCCCTTCGTCCGCGTCGAGCTGACCGAGCACACCACCCCGGATCTGGTCTCCGGGATCGTCTCCGGGCGCTTCCACATCGCGATCCACTCCCTGGCGGCAGATCCTCCGTCCGAGGACCTCCGCAGCGTCCACCTGTGGACCGAGCGCTACGTCGCGATCATCCCGCCGGGACACCCGCTGCTGAGGGAGGGCGAGGCCGCGAGGGGCGGGCTGTCCCCGCAGTCGCTCGAGGCGCATCCGTTGATCGCCATCGCGCAGCCGGGGGCCGCGGTCGACCCCGACACCGGCAGCGCCCTGCGGGCCTGGGAGCTCGAGATCCCGCTGGCCTGGCAGTCCGAGCAGCCGCAGACGGTGGTGAACCTGGCCCGGGCGGGGCTGGGCATCGGAGTGCTGAACGCCCTGGCGGCCAGCATCTGCGAGACCTCCGGGACCGTGGTGGTGCCGGTGGGCACCGCGGCGGACGGCCGGCAGGTCGCGGCCACCCGGGACCGCCGCACGACCTCGCCCAGCGTGGACGTGGTGTTCCGGGCGATCCTGGCGGCAGCGCCGCCGGCGGGGGTGCAGCCTGCCCGGCCGGGACGGGCCGACGCTCCCGAGGCGTGGGACGACACGGCCGATTCTTGACCCCTTCGCGCAAGGCGTAGATCCTATAGGGCAAGCCCTGATGGTCACCTCGGGGTCCTGGCGCATCAGCCCGCCGGGACGATCTCCTCGACCCGGGCGATGCCCCCTTCTCGTGACGAGGCCAGAAGGAAGCCCCTCCATGCCTGACCCCTCCGCTGACTCGACGACACTGCGGTCCCCGCTCTACGGCACCATGGACAGGATCCCCGGCGGGACCATGGTGATCCCGCTGGTCCTCGGCGCGGTGGTGGCCACCACCGTCCCGGACGTCCTCGAGCTCGGGAGCTTCACCACCGCGCTGTTCGCCACCCCGATGCCTCTGATGGCCCTGGTCATCTTCGCCACCGGCATGCAGATCACCCCACGCAGCATCGGACCGGTCGCCGGCACCACCGGTGCGCTCCTGCTGGGCAAGACCGTCGTCCCGGGTCTGCTCGTGGTCGCCCTCGGCTTCGCCGTGGGCCTGGACGGCATCCTCGGGATCTCGATCCTGGCTCTGCTGGCCACCTTCGACAACTCCAACGGCGGCATCTGGCTGGCCTTCACCGGGAAATACGGCACCCGGACCGATCGCGGCGCCTACGTCGCCTCCGCGGTCAACGACGGACCGTTCTTCACCATGCTCTTCATCGGCGCCGCCGGTCTCGGGTCGATCCCGCTGGACGCCTTCGCCGCCGCGATCATCCCGCTGGTCCTGGGCATCGTCGTGGGCAACGTCGACCACCGCTGGACCGAGATCATGCGTCCGGTCCCGAACATCGTGATCCCCTTCTTCGCCTTCGGGCTGGGCACCGGCATCGACCTCAGCGCGATCCTCACCGGCGGCCTGACCGGCATCGTCCTCGGACTGGTCGTCACACCGTTCACGGGCGGCACGACGTACCTGGCCTATCGATTCCTGCTGCGACGGGGCAGACGATCGGGCATCGGCTTCGCCGCCGGCGCCACCGCCGGGAACTCGATCGTCACCCCCGCGATCATCGCGTCGGCCGATCCGCGCTTCGAGCAGTACGTCGACGTCGCCACCGTGCAGGTGGCCACAGCGGTGCTGATCTCGGCGATCACCGCGCCGCTCGTCGCGTCCTGGTTCCTGGGCCGGAACGGGACTCTGAGCGATCCCGACACGGATGGGCTCGACGATCGTGGCGAGCCCCTGCCCACCTCGAATACCGTCCCTGACGAATCCACCTCCTCGATCCCCCGGTGATCCCCGCCCTCATGTCCTCTGCCGCCTCCCGCGTCTCCCGCGCCCATCTGGTCTGGGCGGTGGGGGTCTTCGCCTACCTGTGCGCGGTCTCCGGGCGGGCCTCCTTCGGGGTGGCGAGCGTGGAGGCGTCCGAGCGATTCGGGGTCGACGGGGCGGTGCTGAGCCTGTTCGGGGTGGTGCAGCTGGGCACCTACGCGGCCGCGCAGATCCCGGCCGGTCTGCTGCTGGACCGTGTGGGACCGCGCCGCATGATGGTCCTCGGCGCGGTGACCATGGCCGCGGGCCAGCTGCTGCTCGCCCTGGCCACCGACGTGCCCACGGCGCTGGTGGCGCGGATGCTCACCGGCGTCGGCGACGCGGCCACCCTGATCAGCGTGGTGCGGTTGATCGCGACCTGGTTCCCCACGGGTCAGGTCCCGGTGTTCACCCAGCTCGCGACGATGATCGGCCAATTCGGCCAAGCCGTGGCGGCGGTGCCGTTCCTGGCGGTGCTGGTGGGCTACGGCTGGACGGCGGCGTGGTCGTCCCTGGCGTTCCTGCTGGTCTTCAGCGTCCTGCTGGTGCTGGCCGTGGTGCGCGACGAACCACCGGGGGACGAGGGTGCCGTCGCCCTGGCACGGCCGCGCGCCGGACAGGTGCTGCGTGACGTGTTCACCTCCCGGGCGGCCTGGTCGGGGTTCTTCCTGCACTCCCTGACCCTGGCGAGTGTCAACACCTTCCTGTTCCTGTGGGGCGTGCCGTACCTGACCACCGGGCACGGGCTCGACCCGGCCCAGGTGGGCGTGCTGCTCACCGTCAATGTGGTGGTGATGGTCATGATCGGTCCGCTGGTCGGGGTCGCCACGGGTCGCTTCCCCCGCCATCGCGCCCGGCTGGGCTGGATCGCGGGCGGCGTGCTCGCCGTCGTCTGGACCGCCACCCTGCTGATCCCCGGTCCGCTCACCGCCTGGCAGCTGCTGCCGCTGATCGTCGCCCTCTCGGTCGGCTCGGCGACCTGCTCGGTGGGCTTCGACCTCGCCCGCACCGGGGTTCCCCGGCGCGCGATCGGCACCGCCACCGGCATGGTGAACATCGGCGGCTACACCACCTCGCTGCTGGCGGTGCTTCTGATCGGTGTGCTGCTGGACGTGCTCGCGCCCGACGGCCGCGCGGGGCTCGACGACTACCGTCTCGCCTTCTCCTCGATGGGGCTGCTGATGGCCGGGGCGGCGCTCGGACTGTTCCTCACCACGAGGCAGCGCGGCGGCCGGCCCGCCTGACGCTGCGGTCGCGCGGCTCGTCAGCCCACCCGGAGACCGCCGTTGAGGTTGTAGGTGGCGCCGGTGGTGAACCCGCCGTGGGGACCGACGAGGAAGGCGACCAGCTCGCCGAGCTCGCGCGTGGTGCCCAGGCGTCCCACCGGGGTGCGGGCGACGAACCGCTCGCGCCGCTCCCCCTCGAGCCGGCCGCCCATGATGTCGGTGTCGATGTTGGCCGGGGCGATCGCGGCGGTGGTCACGCCGGTGCCGGCGACCTCCTTCGCGAGCCCCCGGATCAACCCCTCGACCCCGGCCTTGGAGGCGGCGTAGGCAGAGGTCGAGAAGTTCCCGCCGCCGTCCTGCGCGGCCGTGGAGCTCATCGCGACGATCCGCCCCAGGCCCTGCTCGAGCATGCCCGGCAGCACGCGCTGGGCCAGGTGGAACAGGCCCAGCGTGTTGACCGCCAGGGTGCGCTGGAAGCCCGCACTGGTCATCTCCAGGAACGGGGTCGGATCAGCGATGCCCGCGCAGTGGACCAGCGCCCCGATCGGCGGCAGCGTCCCGGCACCTGCGGCGCTCGCGGCCTCGAGGGCCGTGATCGCCGCGTCGACGCTCGCGGCGTCGGCCACGTCCACCTCGGCGGTGACCACGACGGGCGCGCCCGCCTCCCGGGCGGCCTCGGCGGCGGCGTCTAGACCGGTGCCGTCGCGGTCCAGCAGGGCGAGCGGGCGACCCTGGGCGGCGAGGGCCAGCGCGACCCCGCGGCCGATGCCGCGCTCGGAGGCGGCGCCGGTGACGAGGCAGGTCAGCTCCGACAGACGGGCCTCGTCGGCGACGGAGCGCTCACCGCCGGCCGCAGAGCTCCCGCTCACGGGCCGGCCGATCCGGCCGGGTGGTTCACGACGTGGCGGGGACCGTCCCCGTTCGCCACGGCGATCACCTCGTCCAGCACCTCGGCGCCGGTCGCCTCGGCGAAGTCCTTCGTCCAGCACAGCGCGTGCGGGGACAGCACCACGTTCTCCAGCGCGATCAACGGGCTGTCGGCCGGCAACGGCTCGACCTCGAACACGTCCAGGCCGGCCCCCGCGATGGTGCCGTCCTGCAGGGCGGCGACCAGAGCGGGCTCGTCCACGACGGCGCCGCGGGCGATGTTGATGAGGAACGCGGAGTCCTTCATCGCCGCGAGCTGCTCCGCCCCGATCAGGTGGCGGGTGCCGGCCGTGGCGGCGACGGTGACGACGAGGAAGTCGCTGCGGGCGATCACCGCATCGAACTCGACCTGCTCGATGCCGGCCTCCGCGCAGAACTCGGGGCGCGGGGAGCGGTTCCAGGCGATGACGTCCAGGTTCAGGGCGCGCAGCTGGCGCACGGTCTCCTGGCCGATGCCGCCGAGCCCGATCATGCCGATCGTGGCGGTGGCGAGGCCCGGGCCGCGGTGGGTGGCCTTGCGGTCCCAGGCGGCCTCGCGGACCAGCCGGTCCTTGGGCAGCAGGGAGTGGGCGAGGGCGAACAGGAAGGTCAGCGCCGTGTGCGCCATCGGGACCCGCAGCCCGGTGGGGGCGTTGGTCACGGTGATGCCCCGCTCGTCGCAGGCGGCGAGGTCCACGGAGTCGAAGCCGGCGCCGAAGCGGGCGACGTGCCGCAGGGTGGTGACGCCCTCGAGCTGGGCGCGGCCGAAGGGGGTGCCGCTGAGCAGGAGGAGCGCATCGAAGCCCTCGAGCTCCTCGCCGCGCAGGTCACGGCCGGACTCGCCGACCAAGGACCATTCGATGCCGTGGGCGGCCAGCGAGCCGAGCCCGATGTCCCCGTAGATGGTCGAGCCGTCGGCCTCGGCGTAGTCCGCGGTGACGGCGAGTTTCCACGGAGTGCTCATGAGACGGACTCCTCGGTGGGGCCCGCGCTGAATCCGGCAGCCCGGGCAGCTGCGGATCGTTCCGGGTCGCGGTGCAGGCCGACGCCGTGCCAGGCCTCGGGGTAGTCCACGAAGCCGCGGTCCAGCGCGTCGATGCTGGTCGCGCCGAGCTGACCCATGGCCAGTTCCAGCTCCTCGTCGAGGATCTCGAGCACGCGCAGCACGCCGCGCTCGCCCGCGGCCGCGTTGCCGTAGCCCCAGGCACGTCCGATGGAGACCAGGTCCGCGCCGACGGCGAGGGCCTTGGCGATGTCGTCGCCGGTGCGCACGCCGCCGTCGAAGACGACGGTCATGTCGTCCCCGACCGCGTCGACGATCGAGGGCAGCACGCTGATGGAGCTGGGCGAGGAGTCGAGCTGTCGGCCGCCGTGGTTGGAGACGTAGATGCCCTGGGCGCCGACGCTCCTCGCGCGCTGGGCGTCCTCCGGGGTGAGGATGCCCTTGAGATAGATCGGCCCGTCCCACTGTCGCCGCACGTCCTTGATGTTCTCCCAGGTCAAGGTGAGGTTCGCGAGGTACTTGGCGACGAACTCCTGATGCGAGACGGCATTGTCGCCCTGGATCTCGCCGGCGAGGTTGCGGAAGCCGATCGTCGGCGGCCGCATGATGGCGCGGGTCCAGTCGAGGTGGCGGATCGCCTGGACGGCGTTGCGCGGGGTGATCTTGGGCGGGATCGACATGCCGTTGCGGTGGTCGCGGTAGCGCTTGCCGTTCAGCGGCACGTCGACGGTGACCACGAGCGCCTCGGCCCCGATGGCCCGTGCGCGGTTCAGGAGGTTGGAGACGATCGTGTCGCTCTTGTACATGTACAGCTGGTACCACAGCGGCCCGGTCGCCTCGTCGGCGAGCTCCTCCATCGACCAGTTCGAGGCGGTGGAGACCGTGAAGGGGATGTTCGCCGTCCCGGCGGCCCGCACCGCGCCCAGCTCGCCCTCGCCGCCGATCATGCGCTGCAGGCCGAGCGGCCCGAGCACGTACGGGCGCTGCAGGTCCATCCCGTCGACGGCGGTGGCGGTGTCGATCGCGGAGATGTCGGTGAGCCAGCGGGGTCGGAAGCGCACCTCGCGCAGGTCCCGCGTGTTCGCGTCGAGGGTGATCTCGTGGTTCGAGGCGCCGTCGATGATGTCGAAGGCCATCGTGGGCAGGCGCTTCTTCGCCAGGAGCCGGAGGTCCTCGATGGACGGGGCGGAGGCCACCGGGTCCAGGCGGAAGCCGCCCGCGGCGAGCATCTTCGCGAATTCCAGGGCACCAGAGAGTGTCGAGTCGGCCATGGGGTCTCTCCTTCGAGTCGGTGTGGCGGGTGCTGCGGTGCGACGGTGCACGGCGCGGGGTCCCGGGGGGGCGCCCGGGACCGAGGCGCCTCAGTGCATGTGCTTGCCGCCGTCGACGCTGATCGAGGTGCCGTTGACGTAGCTGGAGTCCTCGCCGACCAGGAAGTTGATCAGGCCGGCGACCTCCTCGGGCTGTCCCACGCGCTGCAGCGGGATGTTCTCGCTCATGCCGGTCTTGCGGTCATCGGTCAGGGTGCCGCCCATGATGTCGGTGTCGATCGGGCCGGGCAGGATCACGTTGGCGGTGATGCCGTACGGGCCGAGCTCGCGGGCGCTGCCGCGGGTGAGGCCCTGGATGGCGGCCTTGGCGGCGGCGTAGCCGGTCTTGGAGAAGGTGCCGCCGCCGTCGAGGGCGGTGATCGACGCGGTGTTCACGATGCGCCCGCCGAAGCCGCCGTCGATCATGCGCCGCGCGGCGGCCTGGGTCATCAGCAGGGTGCCCTTGGCGTTGACATCCATGACCTTGTCCCAGATCTCCGCGGTGATCTCGAAGATCGAATGAGGGCTGGGGATCCCGGCGAGGTTCACCAGCGCCGCGACCGGGGGCATCTCGGCGTCGATCCGGACGAAGGCGGCGTCGACGGCGGACTGGTCGCTGACGTCGACCGCGAGGCCGAGGGCCTTCTGGCCCGAGTCCGCGGGCAGCTGGCCGGCCAGCTCCGTCGCGAAGGCCTCGGCGGCGGCTCCGTCGAGGTCGGCGGCGACGATGCTCCAGCCCTCGGCGGCGAGCTTGCGGGCGACCTTGCGGCCGATGCCGCGCTCGGCGCCGGCGCCGGTGACGATGGCGGTGCGCTGGTCGGGGAAGGGCTGGATGCGGGTGATCTCGAGGGTCATGGGTTCTCCGTTCGTCGTGGGTTGCAGGATGCCGTGCAGAGAGGCACCCGACGGGATGCCCCCGTCGGGCGGTACGAGGGGTCAGCCGGACGCGCCGAGCACGAGGCTCAGGACGAACAGCATCGGGATGGACGCCGCCCACATGACGGTGGTCATCCCGGAGTGGGCCTTCAGGGCCGCGGTGCCTTCGAGGCCCATGAAGCGGGTGACGACCCAGAAGTAGGAGTCGTTGAAGTAGCTGCAGACCATCGCGCCGGCCACACAGGCCATCACGGCGACCAGCGGGTCGAGTCCGATGGTCGCCATGACCGGGGCGGTGACGGACGCCGCCGTGATCATGGAGACGGTGCCGGAGCCTTGCGCGATGCGCACGATCGAGGCGATGAGGAACGGCAGCAGGAACGAGGGCAGCGGAAGCCCTCCGATCGCCTGGGCGAGCTCGTCGCCGATCCCGGTGTCGCGCAGCACCTGCCCGAGACCTCCGCCGGCGCCGGTGATCAGCAGGATCAGGCCGGCGTCCGCCGCGGCGTCGCCGAGCCACCTGTGGCTCCGCGTGCGCGGCGTCCAGCGGGGCAGCAGCAGGTAGACCGCCAGCACCAGACCGATCAGCAGCGCGATCACGGGGTCGCCGATGAACACGAACGGTCCGGCCCAGGCCGAGGGCTCGTAGTCCGCCGGCAGCATGCCCCGGTTCTCCATGTCGATCGCGGAGACGACCGTGTTCACCACGATCAGGACGATCGGCACCACCAGCGGCAGCAGGCCGATCACCGGCCCCACCCGGTGGGGTGTCGCTCCTTCGGGCCGTTCGCCCAGCTGGGCGTTCTCGGAGGTGAGGTTCTCGAGGTCGACGGCGACGTCCCCGCTGTCGGAGCCGGCGCCGACGGTCACCGGGGTGCGCTCGGCGCGCACGTCGCCGTAGACGGTCTCCTGGATCTCCGCGGAGACGAGGTGCTCGACCCGGGGGCCGATCCACTTCGCATACATGGTGACCACGGGGATCATGAACACGGTGAAGACGAGTCCGGTGATGATCACGGAGCCGACGCTCACGCCGAGGATGCCTGCCACACCGAGCGGGCCCGGGGTGGGCGGCACGAAGTGGTGGGTGATGACCATGCCTCCGGCGAGCGCGATGCCGAGGGTGGCGTAGCCGTACTTCTTGACCTTCGCGATGGCCCGGGCCAGCGGGTTCATGATCACGTACCCCGAGTCGCAGAAGACCGGGATCGAGATCAGGGCACCGATGCTGGTCATCGCCCAGGGCTCGCGGCCCTTCCCGAACAGGCGCAGGAACGCCACGGCGATCGCCTGGGCGGCCCCGGAGACCTCGAGGATCTTGCCGATGGCCACGCCCAGGCCGATCACGATGCCGATCGAGGCGAGGGTGCTGCCGAATCCCTCCTTGATCGATCCGACGATGGCCGGCAGGTCCTGTCCGGCGATCAGCCCGATCACCACGGAGGCGATCAACAGTCCGGAGAAGGCGTCCAGACGCGTTCTCAGCACGATGACCACGATGAGCGCGATACCGACGAGCAGCGCGATGAGCAGGATCGGATCCATCAGAACTCCTTCGTTCTCAGGGGCTCCACGCGGGAGTGCGGCGGGCGACTCAGGCGAGGGCCGAGGCCAGCACCTGGCGGATGTAGTGGACGTTCTCGGCGACGACGCCGAGGGAGTCGGAGCCGTAGTGCTCGCAGCAGAACGGGCCGGAGTAGCCGAGCTCGAGAGCGCGGCGGATGACGGTGCGGTAGTTGACGTACCCGTACTTCAGCGGCATCGGCGCGGTGGCGTAGGCCCCGGTCGCAGGGTCGTGGTCGCGGGAGTAGTTCTTGATGTGCCAGAAGTTCGAGTGCGGCAGGACCTTCTCGAACATGTCCGGCCAGGGCTCGACCTCGCGGTGCAGGCGCACCAGGTTGCCGAGGTCGGGGTTCAGGCCGACGGACTCGTGGTCGACATCCTTCAGGAAGGCGACGGCGTCGTCGGCGGTGCCGATGTAGGTGTCCTCGTACATCTCGAGGCTGACCTCGATGCCGTGGCCCCGGGCGGCGTCGCCCAGAGTGCGCACGCGCTCGATCGCGAGGTCGCGCAGGGCGGGGTCGTCGACGTGCCCGTCGGCCAGCCAGAACCAGATCGCCTTCTGCTGGGCCGGGGTGATGGCCTGCATGAAGCCGGTGTTGACCACGCCCACGCCGAAGCTGGGGGCGATCTCGAGGAAGCGCAGGGCGTCGGCGAGGTTCTGCTCGCCGGAGTCGACGTCGACGACGGAGCTGCGGGTCATGGAGATCGAGGAGAGCGTCATGCCCTCGCCGTCGAGCACCCGACGGAACTCCTCGACGCGCTCGTCGCTCAGCTGCGCCAGCGGCAGCCAGGCATCGGTGGGGTCGATCTGGTCGACGCCGAGCTCCTTGACCTGCCGCAGCTGGGAGGCCCAGACGGCGGAGGAGGCCTCCACGGTGGGGGTGCCGTCCGGGGTCCTGCTCCCGAAGGAGAGCATGTTGGCTCCGATGGGCCAGGTCTCCGCTGTGAACATCGCTGTCCTTCCGTGGTGATGACGCGTCCCATCGATCCTATAGGATCATTCGGCGTCGAGGGAAGCGCTTCGCGCAGATCGATGTCGCCGACGGTCAGTCGGACCGCGGATCCTCCCGCTGGATGCGCTCAGCGGCGGTCTCCATGTGCTGCTCCATCGCCTCCCCCGCGGCGACCGCGTCGCCGGCGGCCACGGCCCGGGCGATCTCCTCGTGCTCACGGATCGCCCGATCGATGTCCTCACGGTTGTCCACGGCCCGGTCGAACCACACGCGCAGAAGCGTCCTGGTGGTGGCCAGGAGCTCTCCGACCAGGCCGTTCCCGCCGATCTCCGCGAGCACGCGATGGAAGGCGACGTCCGCGGCGACATAGCTCTCGCGGTCATCCGCCGCGGCTCGCTGCGCCGCCACGAGGCGGCGGAGCTCGTCCTTCTGCTCCGCGGTCGCGGTGAGCGCGGCCAGCTGCGCGGCCGATCGTTCGAGCGCGCCGCGCACGACGTTCAGCTCGATGGTGCGGTCCTGATCCATGAGCAGGGACCAGCTCAGCGTGCTGGGCAGCAGCTCGGAGGTGCTCGAGCGCAGATACGTGCCCGATCCGGCACGGGTCTCGACGACGCCGAGCACCTCGAGGGCGGAGATCCCCTCGCGCACCGCGCTGCGGCCCACGCCGAGCTCCTCGGCCAGCGCCCTCTCTCCCGGGAGGCGGTCGCCGAGGCGCATGGACTCCCCCAGCAGCAGGTCGAGCAGACGGTAGGTCACGGCACTGCTCGGCGAACGGCTCAGGCCGTCGCGGACCACGCGACCGGGACCGAAGCGCGGTGCGGTCGCATCGTCGACCGGGGGCTGCTCGGAAGTGCTCACAGCGCCTCAGGCTACCGGGAGCGCGACGCTCGACGGCGCTGAGTCGAACTGGCCAACCGGTTGACCAATTGCGGTCGAGGCGTCTAAGGTCCGAGCATCGACCCGGACCGCGGGCGTCCGGTGACCCACGACGGTGACCCACGACCGCGACCCGCGACCCCACGACGGAGTGACACGCGTATGAAGATCGGCATCGGCAGCTATGCCCTGTTCTGGGAGTTCCAGGACGCGAACCCCAGCCCGCTGAGTCCGGAGGGGATGATCGACCGCGCCGCCCACCTGGGCTGTGAGGTGTTCCAGTTCTGCGACGACCCCCGGATCGAGCAGTGCGACGAGGTCGCGCTGCAGAGGCTCCGCGAGCGCGCCGAGATCCTCGGCCTGGAGCTGGAACTCGGCACCCGCGGCATCGACCCCGAGCACCTCGGACGCCATCTCGACATCGCCGAGGCTCTCGGGACCCGCCTCCTGCGCTCGATGATCCCCGCCGAGGGGATCACCGACGGCCCCGATGCGGCCGCCGAGATGCTGCGCGGCCTCCTCCCTCGCCTCGAGGCCGCCGGCATCACGCTCGCGCTCGAGACCTACGAACAGGTCCCGACCTCGACGCTGCTGCAGATCATCGACGCGGTCGGCTCCCCGCGGGTGGGGGTCTGCCTGGACCCGGCGAACTGCGTGGCCGGCCTCGAGCATCCCCAGCAGGTGATCACCTCCTGCGCCCCGCGCACGGTGAACCTCCACGTGAAGGACTTCGCCTTCGCCCGACAGGCCGGCTGGGTCGGCTTCGTCTACTCCGGGGCCCCGCTCGGGGAGGGCCTGCTGGATCTCGATCTCGAGCTGGGAGCCGTCTACGGGGCCGGCGCCCCGTCGGCCGGGAAGCGCTCGGCGGACCCCGGCCGAGCCACCACTGGCACCGCTCGCCGCACCCCCCGCGCCATCGTCGAGCACTGGCTGCCCTGGCAGGGCGATCTGGAGACCACCCTGGCCACCGAGCGCGCCTGGACCGACCGCACACTGACCGCCCTGCGCGCCTGGCGCGCCGAGCACCTCCCGCCCTCCGACCTCGGCTGATCCGTCCCCGGCCTGCGCGGCCTTCTCCCGCGACCCGTCCGGTCGCCCTGCTCCGCGACCTCGGTCGCACCCTGCGCGGCTTCGGCCGCACCCATCCCGCGGCCCCGTGTCGCACCGTCCCGAAGGAGACCCCTCATGACCAGCAGCAAAGAGCTGAATCCCCTGTTCGGCAAGACCGTCGAGCTCGACCCCGCCATCTCCGTCGCCGTCGTCGGCGCCGCCGGGAAGATGGGCACCCGCGTCTCGAACAACCTCAACCTCACCGACGCCCCCGTCCACTACGTCGAAGCGTCCGAGGCCGGCCGGCAGCGCCTGGCCGAGCTGGGACGAGAGGTCACGGGGATCGAGGAGGCCGCCGCGGCGGCCGACGTCGTCATCCTCGCCATCCCCGATACGGCCCTCGGGACCGTCTCCGCACAGGTCGTGCCGCTGATGAAGGCAGATTCGGTGCTGCTGACCCTCGATCCGGCCGCTGCCTATGCCGGGCTGCTCACCGAGCGTGAGGACGTCCACCAGGCCTGCGCGCACCCCGCCCATCCGTCGGTCTTCCTCGAGCGCACCACGAAGGAGGAGTGGGCCGACACGTTCGGCGGCATCGCCGCGCCGCAGGAGGTCGTCGCGGCCTACGAGGGCGATGACGAGGCGATCCGCGAGCGCACCGCCGCCGTGATCCGCGCGATCTACGCCCCCGTGATCGACGTGCACTGGGTGAGCGTCAAGCAGCTCGCCCAGCTCGAGCCGACCCTGGTCGAGACCACCGGATGCATGATCGGACAGTTCCTCAAGGACGCCATGGACCACGCGATCGACGAGGTCGGGATCCCCGAGGACGCGGTCAAGGCGCTGTTCCACGGGCACATCTTCATCTCCCTGACCAACGCCCTGCGCGGCTCGAACCCGTTCTCCGACGCCTGCCTGCGGGCCATGGACTACGGCCGCGAGTCGATCATCAAGTCCGACTGGACGAAGGTCTGGGACGACGACGAGCTCGACAAGGTCCTCGCCCGCATGCTCGAGATCGACTCCATCGAGCGCTGACCCGAAGACCCTCCTGCCGGGGCGGCCGCCGACGGCCGCCCCGGACCCGTACGAAAGGCCCGAAGATGGACCCGTTGCTCCCGGTCGGGATCGCCGCCGTCGCGATCGCGATCCTCCTGTTCACCGTCATCAAGCTCAAGTGGCCCGCCTATGTCGCGCTGCTGGTCGTCTCGGTCCTGACAGCCCTGGCCGGCGGCATCGCGATCCAGGACGTCGTGCCGCTGATGATCGAGGGGATGGGCGGCACCCTCGGCTCCGTCGCCCTGCTGGTGGGGCTCGGCGCCATGCTCGGCGGGATCATCGAGAAGACCGGCGGTGCCGAGATCATCGCGCACCGCGCGGCCGAGGTCCTCGGTCCCAAGCGGCTCGAGTCCGCGCTGCTGATCGCCTCCGGCCTCGTCGCCGTCCCGATCTTCTTCGACGTCGCCTTCATCATCCTGGTGCCGATCATCTTCGCCTTCGCCAAGGCCGCCGGCCACCGCGGCCCGGTCGCGATCGGCATGCCGATCGCCGTCTTCATGGTGTTCATCCACAACACCGTCCCGCCCCACCCCGGCGTCGTCGGCTCCACCACGCTGCTCGGCCCCGATCTCATGGGGCTGGTGACGATCCTGGGCGTGGCCCTCGCGATCCCGATGGGCTTCCTGGTCCACCTGGTCGGCAGGCGCGTGCTCCGCCGCAGCTTCGCCCTGACCACCGAGGTCGAGGCCCAGTACGCCGCCGCCGGCGCCGCGCACCTCGGTTCCGGGGCGACCGGATCCGGCACGGCGGGCACCGACCCCGGCGCCGACGATGCCGCCGACGGCTCCTCCGACCGGCGACCCCCGGCGAGCCTGGTGGTCGGGCTCATCCTGCTGCCCATCCTGATGATCGCCTGCGGCACGGTCGGCACCCTCGTCACCACCGAGGGCTCCCTGGCCGCGAACGTGCTGTCGTTCATCGGGGCTCCGGCCCTCGCCCTCCTGGTCGCGACCCTCGCCGCCATGTACCTGCTGGGCATCATGCACGGCTGGGGCCGTGAGCAGATCAGCCAGGTCATGGACGGCGCCCTCGGCCCCGCCGCGATCGTCATCCTGGTCACCGGCGCCGGCGGCGTGTTCGCCGAGGTGCTCACGGAGACCGGCGTGGGCGATGCCGTCTCGGGCCTGCTGCTCGACGCCGGCGTGCCGATCCTGCTGCTGGCCTTCCTGATCGCCCTGGCCTTCAAGGTCGCCCAGGGCTCCGGGACCGTCGCCACCCTCTCCGCGGCCGGGATCGTCCAGGGGACCGTCGCGGCAGGAGACTTCTCGAGCCTCCAGGTCGCGCTGATCATCCTGGCCATCGGACTGGGCTCGGTGTCGCTCTCGCACATCAACGACTCAGGATTCTGGATCGCCACGAAGTTCCTCGGGCTCTCCGTGGCCGACGGTCTGCGCACCTGGTCGGTGCTGACCACCATCCTGGGCTTCAGCGCGATGGTGATCGTGAGCCTGACCTGGGTGATCGTCTCCTGACGCACCGGCTCCGGGCGAGGCGGCGCACCAGCCCGTCGACGCCTCGTCGGCGGCCCGTCGACGCCCTTCGGCCACCCGTCGGCCCCACCTCACATTTCCTATAGGATTACGGATGACGCGAGGCATGCGCCTCGCCGTGTCCGGCAACGACCAGTGCGCCGCCGCTCCCGGACGGACGCCGTGGAGGTACCTCGATGACTTACCTGCTGAACGACCCGGCCGACTTCGCGACCGACGCAGTCCGCGGCCTGGCCCTGTCCCATCCCGATCATGTGGCCGTCGTGCACGGCGGCGTGGTGCGGGCCACCGAGACCCCGGCCGGCCGACCGGCCCTGGTGATCGGCGGCGGCTCCGGCCACTACCCCGCCTTCGCCGGCTGGGTGGGCCCGGGCATGGGCCACGGAGCCCCCTGCGGCAACGTGTTCGCCTCCCCGTCGGCCTCCCAGGTCCACTCGGTGGCGCGCAACGCCGAGAACGGCGGCGGCGTGATCCTCGGCTTCGGCAACTACGCCGGCGACGTCCTGCATTTCGGGGCGGCCGCCGAGAAGCTGCGCGCCGAGGGCATCGACGTGCGGATCGTGAAGGTCAGCGACGACATCGCCTCCAACTCCCCCGAGAACCACCGCGACCGCCGCGGCATCGCCGGTGATCTGCCGGTGTTCAAGATCGCCGGAGCCGCGATCGAGGCCGGCGCGGACCTCGAGGAGGCCGAGCGGATCGCCTGGGCGGCGAACGACGCCACCCGCTCCTTCGGCGTCGCCGTCGACGGCTGCACCCTGCCCGGTGCGGACGAGCCGCTGTTCCATGTGGCCGAGGGCCAGATGGGCGTGGGCCTGGGCATCCACGGCGAGCCCGGGGTGCGCGACGAGCCCCTCGGTTCGGCCGACGAGATCGCGACGCTGCTGGTCGAGGGCATCCTCGCCGAGCAGCCGGCTCGGACGGAGGGCGGTTATCAGGGTCGTGCCGCGGTGATCCTCAACGGTCTGGGCACGGTGAAGTACGAGGAGCTGTTCATCGTCTACGCGAAGGTCGGCGAGCTGCTCGAGGCCGCCGGCATCACCCCGGTGCGCCCGGAGGTCGGCGAGTTCGTCACCAGCTTGGACATGGCCGGGCTCTCCCTGACCCTCGTGTTCCTCGACGAGGAGCTCGAGGCTCACTGGCTGGCTCCGGTCGACACCCCCGCCTACCACCGCGGCGCGATGCCCGACGTCGAGCGCCCGCTGCGCACGTCCTTCTGGGAGCCCGGGGCCGACCGGACCCCCGCCTCCACGGACGAGTCCCGCGAGGTCGCGGCGACGATCGCCGGTGTGCTCGACCTGTTCGAGGCGGTCTGCGCCCGTGAGGAGGCCGAACTGGGCCGCATCGACGCGATCGCGGGCGACGGCGACCACGGTCAGGGCATGGCCTACGGGTCGCGAGGCGCCGCGGCGGCGGCGCGCGCCGCTCTCGAGGACGGGGCCGGGGCGCGCACCGTCCTGGTCCGCGCCGGCGAGGCCTGGGCGGAGTCGGCCGGGGGCACCTCCGGCGCGCTGTGGGGCGGAGCGCTGACGGCCGCGGGCGGCGTCTTCACCGACGACGACGGCTGTTCGCCGCGCACGATCGTCGAGGCGCTCGATGCCGGCATCGACGCGGTCCAGCGCCTGGGCGGGGCCCGGGTGGGCGACAAGACCATGATCGACGCCGCCGTTCCCTTCCGTGCCGCCCTCGCCGACGCCTTCACCGGCGAGAACGCCGCCCCGGCGATCCGGTCGGCGGCGAGCTCCGCGCGGCGGGCCGCCGACGCCACCGCCGACATCACCGCGGTCCTCGGCCGTGCCCGGGTCCTCGGTGACCGATCGCTGGGCGCCCCCGACCCCGGCGCGATCTCGTTCTCGATCCTCATGACCGAGCTCGGCGCGCATCTCTCCTGATCACCCGCCCTTCGCGCCACCGCCCACCGAACAGCACGTCCCGGAGAGCTGATCATCGTCGGCAGCAGCGACCACGCCGGCTGCGGCGAGACAGAGGATCGTTCGCTCGGGTCTCATCAGCAGTTCCGGGACGTGAGCGGCACGCGGCGAGCCAGAGCGTCGCCCCGTGCCGCTCACGTCCCGTTCCTGCTGCGATCATCATCTCGACACGACGAAGGAGACCCATGAGCACCCTCTGGATCGGTACCAGCTGGAAAATGACCAAGACCCTCGCCGAGGCCCGGGCCTGGGCCACCGGCCTGCGCGATCACCTCGGCGACACGGCGGGCGGCGGCACGGCGAGCGACAGCGCGGGCGACACGGCGAGCGACGGCGCGCGCGGAGCCACGGCCCCGTCCGGTGTGCAGCCGTTCGTGATCCCCTCCTTCACCGCCACCACCACGGTGTCCGAGGTGCTCGGCGAGGACTCCCCCGTGCTGCTCGGGGTGCAGAACGCCCACTGGGAGGACGCCGGCGCCTGGACCGGGGAGGTCTCCGTCCCGCAGGCGAAGGATGCCGGGGCGCAGATCGTCGAGATCGGCCATTCCGAGCGTCGTGAGCACTTCGGGGAGACCGTGGAGACCACGCGACGGAAGGTCGCCGCGGCGCTGCGCCACGGGCTGACGCCTCTGCTGTGCATCGGCGAGAGCGCCGAGGTCAAGGAGCGGGGAGGCTCGAGCGCGTTCATCCTCGAGCAGGCCGCCGGCGCGCTGCAGGGTCTGGACGCCGGGGAGCTCGCCCGCGTCGTCATCGCCTACGAGCCGATCTGGGCGATCGGCGAGGCGGGCCGTCCGGCCACCGCCGAGGAGCTCGTCGCGCCCTTCGCCGCGCTCGGTGCGGCCTACTCCGGGAAGGTCTCGGGGCTGCTGTACGGAGGCTCCGTGAACCTCGACAACGCCGCCGACCTGCTCGGGATCGAGCACGTCAGCGGCCTGTTCGTCGGCCGCACCGCGTGGCGGCTGGAGGGCTACCTCGAGCTGCTGCGGATCGCGGAGGCCCACGCCGCGGGCCGACGGACCTGACCTCGGCGCCCCGCGTCACCGGGCCACCCGTCCTCCGGATGCCCCCCGGGCCCGACGGGGCACCTGCACCCAGGCCGGTCCCGGGTGTGCGCGATACCCTGGGGAGGGTCGATGGCGTGGAGCGCTGCCGGGTCGACCCGTGCGGCCGGCGGGCACCGCGCCCCTGACCTCAGCCCCGTCCTACGAGAGGTCCGCCGGTAGTCATGAACGCCCAGAGCCGACCAGCGAGCGCGCAGCAGGACCGGAGGGGTCGCAGCCCCTTCCGGCGCAGCACGCCGCGGCGCACGGGCCGACCGTGGACGGGGGCGCCACCGGTGCCGGGGACGGCGGATCGCGGCGCCCCCGCCCCTCCTCCGCCGCACCCCCTGGTGGGACAGGTCCACGCGCCGAGCTCGCGACGGATGACGGTGCCGCGTCAGCGCGGCCGCTGGCTCACCGTCGGCGTGCCCACCGTCCTGGGCGGCAGCGTCGGGATCGGCAGCTTCCTCCTGCTCGGGGTGAGCAGTCTGATCGGGGGCGCCGGACTGCTCGCTCCGCTGGTGGCCGGCCTCGGGATCGGCATCGTCGTCGGCGGAGGCGCCGGTCTCCTGCTGCGCAACCGGAAGCCGGGGCCGGTCCGCCTGACCAGGGCCGCCGGGGAGATGCCCGGAGGCACCCGCCCCGTGCTGGAGAAGGTCGTGCGGTCCACGAAGCAGGAGCGTCGACGTCTGGCCCGGATGCGACGGAGGGCATCCGGGCCGGTCGTCACGCCGGTGCTGAACCGCGCCGAGACGCTGCTGCACCGTGTCGACGCCCTGGTGGGGTCCGCGGCGCTGCAGACGCGCCGTCCCTCCGACAGCGACCTGCTGATGCTGGAGGGCATGGCCGACCGCTACGTCCCGGATCTGATGGGCGCCCTGGAGGACACCGTCGGCTTCCTCACCCCTCGGCCGAGCGAGGCCCGCGAGCAGGCGCTGACGAATCTGGGCAGCATCGACCGGCAACTCGTGGCCCTCGGCGCGGAGGTGGACCGCATCGAGGGGGAGATCATCACCGGCGTCAGCCGGTCCCTCGACGTGCATTCCGAGTTCCTGCGGCGGCACCTTCCCGACCAGTATCGGGACCCGCTGGCGGACCGCTGACGTTGCGGGGCCCGGTCAGCCGTCCGCGTCTGCCGCCCCCACGACGACGTCCTCCTCCACCGGCAGGGAACGCCCCAGCACCGCATCGAGGTGGGCCGAGAGCGCCAGCAGCGCGCCGTCGTGATGATGCTGGCGCACCTTCTGGAGGATCAGGCCGTGCTCCTCGTGCGCGGTGTGGCCGTCGAAGGTCCCCGGCCCGCCGGACCAGGTCTGCCGCATGCGGTGGGAGTACGTGCTGAGGTTCTCCACCATGGTGCGCAGGTAGCGGTTGTCGGCATGGGCGAAGAACACCCGGTGGAAGGCCCAGTCGGCCCGGAAGTGCTCGTCCAGCAGGGCGTAGTCCTCCGGGCCCGCCGCATCGATGCGCTCGAGGACCTCGGCGTGATGACGGTGGGCCTCCTCGAGGTCGGCGACCAGCGCGTCCCACTCGGTGAAGGCGCGGCCGAGCGCGGCGGTTTCGACGACCTTGCGCGCGTCCAGCAGTTCCCGCATGTGCGCGGCGTCCAGCGGCGGCGCGACCACGTAGCCGCGCAGGGCGACGTACTCGACCAGTCCCGAACGCTCGAGCGACACCATCGCCTCACGCACAGGTGTCGGGGAGACCTCCAGGTCACGGGCCAGTCCGTCGATGCTGAGGCGGGATCCGGGCGCCCAGCGCGATTCGAGCAGCCGCTGCAGGATGAGCTCCTCGACCTCGTCGCGCAGGACCTGTCGTCGGATGGCCATCGCGGCGCTCCCTTCATCTCCGGGAGAGGGGACCACGTCGGCCCGACCCCCCGGGCTCGGTGATCATTCTTCCAATAGGGTACTGGCCTCGCCGCGCCGGACCGAGCGGTTTCCTCCGCCCCGCGCGCACCTCAGCCGGTCAGCGCCTTGGGGAAGCCCAGATGCTTGGCGATGATGGACAGCTGCACCTCGGTCGAGCCCTCGCCCACCTCCAGCACCCGGGAGTCGCGGTGATGACGGGCGACGACGTTCTCGTTGAGGAACCCGTTGCCGCCCCAGATCTGGCAGGCGGAGCGGGCATTGTCGACCGCGGCCTCGCTGGCCACGAGCTTGGCCAGCGAGGCCTCCTGGCTGAAGGGCATCCCGGCATCGAGCCGGTGCGCAGCTTCGTGCATCAGCGCGCGGGCGGCCGCCACCCGGGCCTGCATCCGGGCGAGGGTGAAGGCGATGTGCTGGTTGTCGCCGAGCAGGCGATCGAAGACGATCCGGCGCTTCGCGTACTCGGTCGCCTGCTCCAGGCAGCCCTGGGCCGCGCCGACGCAGAGCGCGGCGAGCGCCACCCGCCCCTGGTCGAGGATCGCGAGGAAGTTGGCGAAGCCGCGGCCCCGCTCCCCCAGCAGGTTCTCCTCGGGCACGCGGACGTCCTCGAGCAGCAGCGGATGGGTGTCGGAGGTGTGCCAGCCGACCTTGTCGTATCCCGGCAGGGCCGTGAACCCCGGAGTGTCGGTGGGAACGATGATGCTGGTCAGCTCGGGGGACGAGCGTCCGTCCGGGCGCCGACGCTGCCCGGTGACGGCGGTGACGGTCACCAGGGAGGTGATGGGTGTGCCGGAGTTGGTGATGAACTGCTTGGTCCCGTCGATCACCCACTGCCCGTCGACGAGCTCGGCCGTGGTGCGGGTGGCCCCGGCGTCGGAACCGGCATCCGCCTCGGTCAGCCCGAAGGCCGCCAGCTCCTCGCCGCGGGCCAGGGCCGGGAGGAACCGTTCCTGCTGCGCGCGGGTGCCGACGCTGAGGATCGGCATCGCTCCCAGCCCGAGCCCGGCCTCCAGGGTGACGGCGATGGACTGGTCCACCCGGGCCAGCTGCTCGACCGCGACGCAGAGCGAGAGGTAGTCCTTGCCCTGCCCGTCGAACTCGCGGGGGATCGGCAGCCCGAACAGCCCCATCCGTCCCATCTCGGCGATGATCTCCATCGGCAGCCGGCGCTCGGTGTCATAGGTGTAGCTGGCCGGCGCCACCACCTCGTCGGCGAATTCGCGGACCTGCGCGGCGAGCCGCTGGTGCTCCTCGCTCAGCAGCTCGGTGCCGGGGACGGGGGTGGAGGTGGTGCTCACGGGGGCTCCTTCTCGGGACGTCTTTGGTCGGTGGCGGCTCGGTGGCGGCTCGGTGGCGGTTCGGTGGTTTCGTGGGAGGTGCGGCGCGGGGGCTCAGGCGTCGGGCGGGGGCGGTGGGGACGGCGCAGGCGAGGATCGCTCCGCCAGCAGGTGGGCGTGGCGCAGGATCGGCCCGTCGACCATGCGGCCGTCGTGCTCGAACGCCCCCGACCCGGCCGCCTCCGCGGCGGCCAGGAGATCGCGGGCCCAGGCGGCCTGGGCGGGGGTGGGGGCGTAGGCGGCACGGATGACGGGGACCTGGGCGGGGTGGATGCAGGCCGTGGCGGTGAAGCCGCTGGCGGCGGCGTCCTCGGCCTCGGCGCGCCAGCCGTCGGCGTCGGCGAGGTCGGTGTGGATCGCGTCGAGGGCGCTGCGTCCGTGGGCGCGGGCGGCCAGGAGCACGGCGGATCGGGCATGGCGGACGACGTCCCGGTAGCTGCCGTCGGCGTGCCGCGAGGAGGTGCCGGACAGCGAGGAGATCAGGTCCTCCCCGCCCCACATGAGCGCCACCACGGCGGGGTGGGCGGCGATCTCACCGGCGGCGAGCACCCCGCGGGCCGTCTCGCACAGCGCCAGCACTCCGGCTCCGGGCAGCGCGGCGGCGATGCGGTCGACGTCCTCGCAGCTCTCCGCCTTGGGGATCATCACGTACCGGGGGCGCAGGGGTTCGAGGGCGGCGAGATCCGCGGCCAGCTGGGGGCTGCCGGCAGCGTTGACCCGGACCACCGTGCGAGCCGGGTCGAGCCCGTGGGCGCCGACGGCCTCCCGCGCAGCGGCCTTGTGCGCGGGGCCGACGCCGTCCTCGAGGTCCAACAGGACGGCGTCGGCCCGGGCAGCGGCCTTGCCGAAGCGGTCCGGTCGGTCCCCGGGGCAGAACATCAGCGCCGGTCCCAGCGGGAGCCTCTCCCGCTCGTCGGCCTCGCGCGGTGCCTCCGGCGCGCTCATGAGACCGGTCCCTGCGACTGATGCATCAGCGTGGCTCGCGCCGCCCGGACGACGACCTCGCCGTGCTGGTCGCGCCCGGTGTGGACGAGGGAGACGACGGCCTGGCCGGGGCGGGACCGCGAGGGGCGGACCGCGGTCACCTCCGTCTCGCTGTACAGGGTGTCGCCGAGGTGCAGCGGATGCGGGAAGGTGATCTCGGAGAAGCCGAGATTGGCCACCAGGGTGCCCTGGGTGAGCTGGGCGACGGAGGCCCCGACCACGGTGGCGAGGGTGAACATCGAGTTGACCAGGCGCTGTCCGAACTCGGTGGACTCGCTCCAGGCGGCGTCGAGGTGCAGGGCCTGCGGGTTCATCGTCATGGTGGAGAACAGGACGTTGTCGGCCTCGGTGACCGTGCGGCCCGGGCGGTGCGCGTAGATCGCTCCCACCTGCAGCTCGTCGGCGTACAGACCGCGCTGCACGATCCGGGGGACGTGCTCGGGGTCAGGGCTCATCGTCGGGCCTCCTGGTCCGGTCGGGAACGGTCTCGTCCGGGAGGCTCTCGTCGGGGACGGTCTGCTCGGTGATCACCTGGGCGAGCTCCGCGCCGCGGGCCACCCGGTCCCCGACCGCCACGCGCAGGCGCACCGTCCCGGCGCTCGGCGCAGACAGGGTGTGCTCCATCTTCATCGCCTCCACCACCAGCACCGGGTCCCCGGCAGCGACCTCGGCCCCCTCGGCGGCCAGCACGGCGGTCACCGTCCCGGGCATCGGGGACTCCAGGGCGGGGGCCGCATCGCGCACGCCGACGCTGCGGCGCGGGGAGTGCAGGATCAGTTCCCGGTCCTCGCCGGGCAGACCGATCCACACCGCCGTCTCGGTGCCGTGCCGGATCAGGGGCAGGCGGATCCCGTCGACGGTGACGGCCCCGGGATGCAGGGTCAGGGCGATCTCCTCCCCGTCGATCCGTGCCCGGGCCGCGGCGGGCGAGCCGGTCAGCTCGACCGTCCGCGGGACCGCACCGGGCTCACCGGCGCCGTCGGCTGCGTCGAAGCGGACCGTGAACGGGGCCTGCGCCCCCAACCGCCACCCCGTCGGGGCGTGCCAGAGGTCGTCGGGGCGGCTGCGGGCGATCCGGTCCCAGCGCACCAGGGCCGCGACGGCCAGCGTCCGCGGGCCGGGTGGAGGGCGGGTGAGCTCGTCGAGGCGGCGCTGGACGAGCCCGGTGTCGACGGTTCCGGCCACCACCTCGTCCAGCGCGAGCAGGGCCCGCAGGAACGCGGTGTTGGTGACCACGCCGAGCACGTGGGTGGAGGCCAGGGCGCGATCCAGGGACGCCACCGCCTGCTCGCGCGTGGGGGCGTGGGCGATCACCTTCGCGAGCATCGGATCGTAGCTGCTGGAGACGGTCGTGCCGACGGCGAGCGCGTGGTCCACCCGCACGCCCTCCGGCAGGGCGAGGTCCAGCACCGTGCCGCCGGTGGGCAGGAACCCGGCGTCGGGGTCCTCGGCGTACACGCGGGCCTCGATCGCGTGGCCGCTCGCTCGGACCTCGTCCTGACGGATCGACAGCGGCTGCCCGTCGGCGATCCGGATCTGCTCGGCCACCAGGTCGTATCCGGTCACGGCTTCGGTGACGGCGTGCTCGACCTGCAACCGGGTGTTCATCTCGAGGAAGAACGGCTGCTCGGGCGCGGCGGCGTCCACGATGAACTCGACGGTCCCGGCGCCGCGGTAGCGGACGGCCCGGGCGGCGGCGATCGCGGCCTGCCCGAACCGCTCGCGCTGCGCGGGGGTCAGGGACGGGCTGGGGGCCTCCTCGATCACCTTCTGGTGGCGTCGCTGCAGGGAGCACTCGCGCTCGCCCAGATGCACCACGGTGCCGTGGGCGTCGGCGAGGATCTGCACCTCGATGTGCCGCGGGGAGGTGATCCACCGCTCCAGGAACAGGGTGTCGTCGCCGAAGGCGCCGGCGGCCTCGCGTCGCGCCGTGTCCAGCGCGGACGGCAGCTGGTCGGGATCGGCGACCCGGTGCATCCCCTTGCCCCCGCCGCCGGCCGCGGGCTTGACCAGCAGCGGGAACCCGACATCGGCGGCGCCGGCGATCAGCGCGGCATCGTCCAGGCCCGGCTCCGCCAGGCCCGGCACGGTGGCCACCCCGCGGGCCGCCACCGCGGCGCGGGCGGAGATCTTGTCGCCCATGGTCCCGATCGCCGCGGCGTCGGGGCCGATGAACACGAGCCCTGCCCGGGCGCAGGCGCGCGCGAAGTCGGCGCGCTCGGAGAGGAAGCCGTACCCGGGGTGGACCGCCTCGGCACCGGAAGCGGTCGCGGCGGCGATGATCTGCTCCCCGTCGAGATAGGAGCCGATCCGGATCGCCGCATCGGCCGCGGCGACGTGGACGGCGCCGGAGTCCTCGTCGGTGTGCACGGCGATCGCCGTGAGGCCGAGGTCGTGGACGGTGCGGAGGATCCGCATCGCGATCTCGCCGCGATGGGCGATCAGGACGGAGCTGAGCATCGTGCGCCTCACATCCGAAAGACGCCGCGGACGGGCTCGGCCAGCGGCGCCCGGGAGACGACGTCGAGGGCCAGGCCGAGCACGGTGCGGGTCTCGGCGGGTTCGATGATGCCGTCGTCCCACAGCCGGGCGGTGGAGTAGTAGGGGCTGCCCTGCGCCTCGTACTCCTCGATGACCGGCCGACGGAACTCCGCCTCCTCCTGTTCGCTCCAGGTGCCGCCGCCTGCCTCGATCCGATCGCGCCGGACGGTCGAGAGCACCGCGGCGGCCTGGGCGCCGCCCATCACCGAGACCCGGGCGTTCGGCCACAGCCACAGGAACCGCGGGGAGTAGGCGCGCCCGCACATCGAGTAGGTCCCGGCCCCGAAGGACCCGCCGATGACGACGGTGAGCTTGGGGACACGGGCGCAGGCGACGGCGGTGACCATCTTCGCGCCGTCCTTGGCGATCCCGCCGCGCTCGTACTCGGCGCCGACCATGAACCCGGCGATGTTCTGGAGGAAGACCAGGGGGATGCCGCGCTGGTCACAGAGCTCGACGAAGTGGGCGCCCTTGAGCGCGGACTCGCGGAACAGGATCCCGTTGTTGGCGACGATGCCGACCCGGTGGCCGTGGATCCGGGCGAACCCGGTGACCAGGGTCGATCCGTAGCTCGGCTTGAACTCGGAGAACTCCCCGGCGTCGATGACCCGGGCGATGACCTCGTGCACGTCGTAGGGGGTGGACAGATCCGTCGGCACCGCGGCGCCCATGGTCGCCGGGTCGACGGCGGGCTCCCGGGTCCCGCTGCGCGACCAGATCGGCTCGGGGTCGGGGAGAGTGTCCACGATGTCGCGGAGGATCGCCAGGGCGTGCTCGTCGTCCTCGGCGAGGTGGTCGGCCACCCCGGAGATCTCGGTGTGCAGCTGCCCGCCCCCCAGCTCCTCGGCGGTGACCTCCTCCCCGGTGGCGGCCTTCACCAGCGGCGGTCCGCCGAGGAAGATGGTGCCCTGCTCGCGGACGATGACGGTCTGGTCGCTCATCGCGGGCACGTAGGCGCCGCCCGCGGTCGAGGAGCCCATCACGGCGGCGATCTGGGCGATCCCGGCCCCGCTCATCCGGGCCTGGTGATAGAAGATCCGGCCGAAGTGGTCTCGGTCGGGGAAGACCTCGTCCTGCATCGGCAGGTAGGCGCCCCCGGAGTCGACCAGGTAGAGGCAGGGCAGGCGGTTCTGCTCCGCCACCTCCTGGGCGCGCAGGTGCTTCTTGACCGTCATCGGGAAGTAGGTCCCGCCCTTGACGGTGGCGTCATTGGCCAGGATCAGGCAGCGACGGCCGTGGACCATCCCGATGCCGGCGATGACTCCGGCCGACGGGGCCGCGTCCTCGTACATCCCGTCGGCGGCCAGCGGCGCCAGCTCGAGGAA
Source organism: Brachybacterium sp. P6-10-X1 (assembly GCF_001969445.1). Taxonomy (NCBI): domain Bacteria; kingdom Bacillati; phylum Actinomycetota; class Actinomycetes; order Micrococcales; family Dermabacteraceae; genus Brachybacterium; species Brachybacterium sp. P6-10-X1. The sequence goes on along the minus strand of NZ_CP017297.1, from coordinate 3,035,685 downwards.
GGCGGTGCCCTCGTCGATCAGGTGGTCGATGCGCTCGCGCGCCAGCAGCTTACCGCGGGCACGGTGCTTCTCGCGGGAGGCTTCGGGGCCGCCGACCGCGGTGGCGGCGAGCCGGGTGCGCAGATCGCTCACGAGCGCGGCCATCCCCTCGGCGCGCCCGTTTGCCGCGGAGGGGTCGATCGTGCTGGTCAAGACGTCCATGGGCTACCTCGTCAGCAGGATCGCGGGATCGGACAGGACGTCGGTGACGTCGGTGAGGAACGCAGAGGCCTCTGCCCCGTCGAGCACCCGATGGTCGAAGGAGACCGTCAGCGTCACCACCTTTCGCAGCGCCACCTCGCCGCGGTACTCCCAGGGCTGGGTGCGGATCGCCCCGACGGCCAGGATCATGGACTGCCCGGGGTTGAGGATCGGGACGCCGCCGTCGACCCCGAACACCCCGACGTTGGTGACGGTCAGGGTGGAGCCGGTGAGCTCCGCCGGGGTCAGGCTGCCGTCCCGGGCGCGGGCGGCCTGCTCGGCGATCCGCTCGGTGAGGGTCGCGCCGTCGACCTCCGAGGCGTCCGGGACGGTCGCGACCACCAGGCCGCGCTCGGTGGCCACGGCGATGCCGAGCACGACGTCGGCGAACTGTTCGATCTCCCCGGCCTCCGCGTCGAAGCGGGCATTGGCCGACGGGGTCCGCGCGGCGGCTGGAAGGATCGCCCTGCACACGGTGGCCAGGAACGACGTCCTCCGGCCGTCCCGGCCCGGGCGGTGCAGGTGCTCGAGCGCGTCGGTGACGTCGATGGTGGTGTGCACCGACGCGTGCGGGGCGGTGAAGGCGGAATCGGTCATCGCCCGAGCGGTCTCACGGCGCAGACCGGTGACCGGCACACGGGTGGAGGCACGGACGGATCTCGTGCCCTGCGGACCGGTCCCACCGGGTGCGCAGGCATCGACGTCGGCGCGCAGGATCCGACCCCCGGGTCCGGATCCCCGGACCGCGCCGAGGTCCACGCCCAGGTCACGGGCGTGGCGGCGCACCGGGGGCATCGCCGAGGGCCTCTCGCGCCCCGCCTCCGCCGCGCTGCGGCCGACGAAGGGGACCGTCTCGAAGGAGCGCGGTCGACGGCGGGGCCGTCCGGCGTCGGGCAGGACCGGTCCGTACCCGACCAGCACCTGCTGGCGCTGTGGAGCGGCGGACGCGGTCGGCGCGGAGGGCGCGTCGGAGGGATCGGTCGGGGACCCTGTGCCGGATGCTGTCGCCTCCTCGTCAGCCGGAGCTCCTCCCGTCGTCGGCGCCTGCGCCCCCGCCTCCTCGAATCCGATCAGGGGTGCCCCGACGGCGAGGGTCTCGCCCTCGGCGGCGTGCAGGGCGGCGATCCGGCCCGCGTGGGGGCTGGGCAGTTCGACGAGGGCCTTGGCGGTCTCCACCTCGGCGAGCGCCTGGTTCCGCAGGACCTCGTCGCCCACGGCGACGAGCCAGGACACGATGGTGGCCTCGGTCAGCCCTTCCCCCAGATCGGGGAGTCGGAAGTCGCTCATCACGCAGCCTCCCTCGAGTTGCGCCGGCCCAGCGTGCGGTCCACGGCGTCGAGGATCCGGTCGATGCCGGGCAGGTAGTGGTCCTCCACCGCGGCCGGTGGATAGGGGGTGTCGTAGCCGGTGACCCGTTCGGGGGCGGCCTCCAGGTGGTCGAAGCAGTCCTCGACCGCCGAGGTGATCACCTCGGAGGACACCGAGACCGTCCCCGGGGCCTCGTGGGTGACCACCAGGTGGCCGGTGCGGCGCACGCTGGCGGCGACGGTGTCGCGGTCCAGCGGCGCGAGCGTGCGCAGGTCGATGACCTCGAGGCTGATGCCGTCGTCCTCGGCGGCGACCGCTGCCTCCAGCGCCGTGACCACCAGCGGGCCGTAGGCGACGAGGGTCGCGTCGGCGCCCCGCCGCAGGACGCGCGCGGAGGAGAGGTCCGTCGTCACAGAGGTGTCCACCTCGCCCTTGGCCCAGTAGCGGCGCTTGGGCTCGAGCACCATCACGGGGTCGTCGCACTCGATCGCGGCACGCATCGTGGAATACGCGTCCTGGGGGTCGGCGACGGTCACCACCCGCAGACCGGGAGTATGCGCGAAGTACGCCTCGGGCGACTCCGAGTGGTGCTCGACGGCACCGATGCCGCCGCCGAAGGGCACCCGGATCGTCAGCGGCATCCGCACCCGCCCATCGGTGCGGAAGTGCAGGCGGGAGGCCTGGGCGACGATCTGGTCGAAGGCCGGGTAGATGAAGCCGTCGAACTGGATCTCGCTCACGGGTCGCATACCGCGGTAGGCCATGCCGACGGAGGTGCCGAGGATTCCGGCCTCCGCCAGCGGGGAGTCGATGACCCGGGCGGCGCCGAACCGGTCCTGCAGCCCGTCGGTGATGCGGAAGACGCCGCCGAGGGTGCCGATGTCCTCCCCGATCAGCAGCACGTCGGGGTCGGCCTCCAGAGCATCGCGCAGAGCGGCGTTCAGGGCCGCGGCCATGGTCATGGTGGTGGTCATGACGAGGATCCCTCCGTCTGCGCCGCCTCCGCGTCCTCGGGGGCCAGCGAGGCGGTCAGCGCCCGGAACTGCTCCCGCTGTCGGAGCAGGCCCGGATGCTCGGTGGACAGCACGTGGTCGAACAGGCTCTCCGGGGCCGGCGCGGGCAGTGCGGCCACCGCCTCCCGCAGGGCGCCGGTGGCCTCCTGGCTGCGGCGCTCGGCCTCGGCGCGGAGATCCTCGGGCGAGGCGCCGAGCCGGTCGAGGTGGCGCTCCAGGCGCCCGAGCGGGCAGCGGCGCCGCCAGGTCTCCAGCTCCTCCTCGTCGCGGTAGCGGGTGGGGTCGTCGCTGGTGGTGTGCGGGCCGAGACGATAGGTCACCGCTTCGACGAACATCGGCCCCTTCCCGGAGCGGATGTGCCGCGCCGCCACCAGGCTCGCCGCCCGCGTCGCGAGCACGTCGTTGCCGTCCACGCGCAGGGCGGGGATGCCGAAGCCGGTGGGGCGCAGCGCGATCGGAACGGTGGCCTGCACCGCGACCGGCTCGGAGATCGCGTACTGATTGTTCTGGCAGAAGAAGAGCACGGGCGCCGCGAAGGAGGCGGCGAAGGCCATGGCCTCGTTGAGGTCGCCCTGGCTGAGGGCGCCGTCCCCGAAGCAGGTCACGGCGATGTCGTCCTTGCCCTGGGCCCGGGTGGCCATCGCATAGCCGACGGCGTGGTGCGCCTGCGCCCCGATGATGACCTGCGGGGTGGCCATGTGGTGAGCGAAGGGGTCCCAGCCGGACAGGGTGGTTCCGCGCCAGACGGCGAGCATCTCCACCGGGCTCACGCCCCGGCACCAGGCCAGGCCGTTCTCCCGGTAGGAGGTGAACAGGAAGTCCGTCTCCGGCAGGGCACGGGCCAGGCCGATCTGGGCGGCCTCCTGACCGCGCAGCGGGGGCCACAGTCCCAGTTCACCCTGCCTCTGCAGGGCGACGGCTTCGTCGTCGATCGCGCGGATCACGGCCATGTCGAGGTACAGGCCGGTCAGCAGCGCCTCGTCCACGTCATGGATGACGGGGTCGAGCGTGCCGTCGGGATGTCGGGTGCCGTCCTCGCCGAGGACGAACAGAGGTTGTGCGAGTCCATCGACCAGGTCCTGGTCGGGAGCTGACGTGGTCGTCAACATTCGGACCTCCGGGTTCCGCAGCGCCGGGTGGGCGCATGGGACGTCTGCACCGGGTGGGTGCGGGGGACGTCGTCGTCCCTGGCCACGCTACGCCGAGGGTGCATGACGTACAACGCGAACGCTCCATTTTCAGCAGAATGCGCAGTCTGCGAGGCTACGGCCCCGTAGGATCACGCAGTATGCGCACCGTGGATGACACCGACCGACACCTGCTGCTGGCCATGACGGAGAACCCCCGCTCGACGATCGTCGCGCTCGCAGAGCGTCTCGGGCTCTCCCGCAACACCGTCCAGTCCCGCCTGGCCGCCCTCGAATCCGGTCAGGCGCTGCAGGGCTATGACCGGCGCCTGCACGCGGCCTCGCTGGGGTACCCGCTGACCGTCTTCATGATCACCCAGGTCGATCAGCCGCGCCTGGAGCACGTGATCGCGCAGCTGCGGGAGATCCCCGAGGTGGTCCAGGTGCACGGTCTCAGCGGGCAGGGGGACATCCTGGTGCGCTGCGTGTGCCGCGACGCGGAGGACCTCTATCGGATCAACAAGCTGGTGCTGGCCTGCGACGGCGTGCTCCGCGCCGACACCTCGCTGGCGATGGGCGAGCTCATCCCCTTCCGCCTCGCCCCGGTGCTCGAGCGCGATCTGGAGCGCTGAGGTCAGAGGCTCGCGAGCGTCACCGGCTGCCCGCTGCGCACCGACTCCTGGGCGGCGGCGACCACCCGCACGGTGCGCAGGCCGACGTCGCCCGACGGCTCGACGCCCTCCCCGGCGCGGACCGCGTCGAGGAAGGCGGCCAGCAGCGCGGTGTCGGGATCGGCCCCGTAGGGCAACCACTTCCCGGGCCCGCCGACATGCTCGGCGAAGGCGTCGATCTGCATCTGACCGCCGGTGCCGACGGCCTGCAGTCGCAGCCCGCCCCAGGTGGGGGCCTCGGCCGGCTGCGACCAGGAGCAGTCGATGGTGGCGACGAGACCGCTCGCGTAGGTCAGGGTGACCAGCCCTCCGGTCTCCGCGCCCTCGCCGGCCCGGTCGGCCCACAGGATGCGGTTGGTGGTGGCGTGGACGGACTCCGGGGCACCGAACAGCGAGTCGAGGATCTCGGCGAGGTGCACGGTGTGGTCCACCAGGGAGCCGCCGCCGGCGAGCTCCACGTCGGTGAACCAGGCGCGGGTGTCGGGCAGCTTGCCGTTGTTGGTGCCGGTCAGGCCGATGACCTCGCCGAGGGTGCCGTCGGAGACGGCGGCGCGCAATCTCTGCACGGCCGGGGCGAAGTGGACCGGGAAGGCGGTCATGAGCACCACGCCGGCCTCGCGGCAGGCGGCGACCATGGTCTCGGCATCGGCGACGGAGGTGGCCAGGGGCTTCTCGCACAGCACGTGCACGCCGCGGCGGGCGGCCTCGAGCACGAGGTCCCTGTGGTGGGCGTTGGCGCTGGTGACGACGATGGCGTCGGGCCCTTCGGGCCAGGCTTCCCAGGCCTCCTGGTAGGAGCCGACGAGGCGCTCGGCGGGGACGTCCCCGTATCCGTCGGGGTCGGCGACCACGAGGTCGACGTCGGCGCGGGGGTCGAGCCGCGCGGTGTAGGCGCCGGCGTGGGTGTGCGCGCAGCTCATCAGCGCGATCCGCAGGGGCGGCGTGGGGTTCTCGGTCAGCACGTGATGCTCCGTCCGGTGCGCAGGGACTCGAGGGCGGCTCGGGAGATCTCCACGGCGTAGGCGCCGTCGGCCGCGACGACCCGGGTGGGACCGCCGGTGCGCAGGGCGGCCGCGAACTCGACGATCTCCTCGGCATAGGGGCTGCGCAGTCCGTCGAGGTCGGGCAGGAACCCGTCCCCGCTCTCCTGGCGCGCGGCCGCGACGTCGTCGAGGACGACGCCGGGATCGCCGGCGGAGTCGTACTGCAGGCGGCCGCTGTCCCCGGCGAGGTCGAAGGTGTAGCGGAACTGGGTTCCGGGTGGGCCCCACAGCCCGCGGCAGTGGCTGATGGCGCCGCCGGTGTGGGTGAGGACGGCGTGGGCGGTGCGCACGGTGTCGCTCGCGGCGGAGGTCGACTGCTGGGCGTAGACCCGCTGGACGGGCCCGGCCAGCCAGATCGCCTGGTCGATGTCGTGGATCATCTGGTCCATGACGATGCCGCCGGAGAGCTCCTCGTCGGCGAACCAGGGCTGGGTGGGGAAGGAGCCGGTGCGCTCGAAGCGGAGCACGGCGAGGCGGCCGACGGTGCCGGCCTCCACGGCGCGCTGGGCGGCGGCGTACTGGGGGAAGTACCGCACCACGTGCGCAGGGAGGAGCACGCGGCCGGCGCGCTCGGCATGCTCCACCACGGCACGAGCATCCTCGCTGGTCAGCGCGAGCGGCTTCTCGCACACGACGTCCTTGCCCGCGTCCAGGGCCCGGTGGACGATCTCCGCGTGCACGGCGGTGGGGGTGCAGACGTCCACCACGTCGACGGCGGCCAGGAGATCCTCGAGGCTCCCGTGGATCGTGGCGCCGAAGGTCGCGGCGAACTCCTCCGCGCCCTCGAGGCTGAAGCAGTGCAGCTCGGCACCGACCTCGAGCCACCCCGGAGCGTGGGCGCGGGAGATCCCGCCGGTACCGATGACGCCGATGCGCAACGGCTCGGCGGGGGGTGACGACGATGTCATGGTCAACCTTTCGGGCCGGACGGGCGCTCTTTTCGAAAGCGGCTTGCGTAAGCCTTCCCGGAGTGGTCGGCGGTGTCAAGGGTGTCGGCCGACCCGGAGCGCAACGAGTTCTGCGTGGTGTGACGGCGCTCGTGGCAACCGGTGGCCGGGACTCCGCCGGGGACCGGGAACCGTGGTCCGCTGGGTGCACATCCACCGGACCTCAGGAGTGATCCCATGCCCCGTCTCGTCTCCATCGAGTTCTCCTCCGACGGCCCCTTCGGCGAGGAGGCCGCCGCCGCGTACGCCGAACTGGCCGCCGACATCGCCGCGGAGGACGGCCTGATCTGGAAGGTCTGGACGGAGGATCCTGAGACCGCCGTCGCCGGCGGCGCATACCTCTTCGCCGACGAGGACTCCGCCGCCCGCTACGTCGCCAAGCACACCGCGCGACTCGGTTCCTTCGGCATCACCGACGCGCGGATCTCGAACCTCGGCGTCAACGAACAGCTCTCGAGCACCACCGGCGCCGCCTTGACCCGGGACTGATCCGGCGTCAGCCGCGGGGCGCGGTGCTCCCCCGTTCGACGAGACGGTACGGCGCCTCGACCACGCGAGGTGGGCCGTCGTACCCGTCGATCCGCTCACGAAGCAGGTCCAGCACCGTCGCGGCGAGGGTGCCCTTGTCCGGATCGATGGTGGTCAGCGACGGGGTGTTGAACGACGCCTCGTGGATGTCGTCGTGCCCGATCACCGCGATCTCACCCGGCACCGCGATCCCTGCGGCATGCAGCCCGAGCAGCGCGCCGCGGGCGAGGTCGTCATTGCCGCAGACGATCCCGTCGACCTCCGGATGTTCGGCCAGCAGCGTGCGCACCGCAGCGAGGCCGCCCTCCAGGCTCCAGGTCCCCACCGGCTGGACGATCGCCCTGGCCCCGCCCGTGCCCTGGAGCGCGCGGTGGAACCCATCCAGACGCAGCCGGCTGGTGGAATGCTCCTGCCGGGCCACAGGTGATTCGAGCGCGCCGAGAAATGCGAGGTGCTCGCGCCCCTGGCGCAGCAGGTGCGAGGTGGCGTCGTAGGCCGCGCCGCGGTTGTCGGTGCGCACGTAGTCGCTGCCCGCAGGAAGGTCCGCCTCCTCGACGTGCTCGCCGATGAACACGGTGGGCTGGATGGTGCGTCCCAGATCGGCGAGGACGTCCTCGCCGATCTGCAAGGGGTTGAAGACGACGCCGTCACCGAGCACGCGGGTGAAGCCGACCAGCACGCTCTGCTCCTCCTCCCGGCCCGCTGAGGTGCTGTGGAGCATGATGCTGCGCCGTCGTCGCTGCGCCTCGTCGGCGAAGGCCTGGGCGAGCTCGGAGAAGTAGGTGCCGGCCAGCGAGGGGATGGCGAGGGTGATCAGCCCGCTGGTGCCGGTGCGCATCTGCTGGGCGCCGGCCTGGGGGCGGTAATTGAGCTCGCGGATCGCGTCCTGGACCCGCTCCCGGGTGCCGGGCCCCACGTTGGGCCGGTCGTTGACCACGTTGGAGACGGTCTTGATCGACACCCCGAGCCGGTCGGCGATGTCCCGCATCCTCACAGTGCGCGCCCGGGGTCGGGGCGTCGGTGTCGTCATCGCCCGTCACCCGCCGTGACGGCGTCGAGCCGGGACTGCCCGGGGCGCACGAGGACGAAGGTGGTCACGGCCATCAGGATCCCACGTCCGCGAGCCGCCGCTCCCAGCCGGAGGACCACCGGGATCACCGCGGCCGCCGCGAGGGTGTGGCGCGAAGTACATCGTTGAACTACGCTGACCCCGCATCCCACCGCGGGCCTCTTCCCCTCCTGAATCCCGCGGGCGAAGGGGTCACCGATGACCCTGCACGCCACGTCCGCCCTGCACCCCGCCCCGCGCACCGACCCCGACGGCTGCGGTGGCGTCACCACCATCGCCGGTGGTGCCGACATCTCAGCGGACGGCGACCCGCCCCCACCCCACCAGGAAGTGACGGCACGACCATGAGACGACGCACCCTGACCACTGCTCTGACCGCAGCCCTGACCGGCACCGCTGCCGTCGGCGCCGCCGGCTCTGCCCTCGCCGGAGGCCCTGCCGGTCCCCCCGACGGGACCGGTCCGGGCCGGACCCCCGAGGGCCGACCCCCGAAGCTGCTGCTGGACGGCACCGGCCTCTATCCCCGGGTGGTGCGCCTCGCCCATCAGGGCGCGGCGAACGATCGCCTGCTCGCATCCGTGGTCTCCTTCGACGGCCCCTCCGGCTACGGCGGGATCTGGGAGTCGACCGACGGCGGCGCCACCTTCGCGCAGGTCGCCGCCGTCTCCGACGAGGCGACCGGGACCGGGGAGGGTCTGTGCTGCGCCACGCTGTACGAGCTGCCCCGAGCAGTGGGCGACCTTCCCGAGGGAACCCTGCTGTGGAGCGCGTCGGTCGGCCAGGACATCGCGGACCGCCGGATGTCGATCCGCATCTGGGCGAGCACGGACGTCGGCCGAACCTGGGAGCGGATCGCGATCACCGCGGTCGCCGCGAACGAGGGCGGCCTGTGGGAGCCGGAGTTCGCCGTCGCCGACGACGGCGAACTCGTGCTCTGGTACTGCGACGAGACCGATGGGGACAACCACTCCCAGAAGATCGTCCAGCAGACCTCGACCGACGGCCTGACCTGGACCGATCCAGAACCGATCATCGAGCTGGAGGACCCGACGGCCCGGCCGGGCATGCCCAACGTCCGGCGCCTGCGCAGCGGGCACTGGGCCATGAGCTACGAGGTCTGCGGGCCGGAGGATCACTGCCGCACCTACGTGCGCACCTCGCACGACCCCCGCGAGTGGGGATCCGTCACCGCCCGGGACCCGCTGATCCGGGCGAGCGACGGCACCGAGCCCCGCCACACCCCGACCCTCACCATCGACGAGGACGGCTCCGTGCTCCTCGGCTCCCAGATGCACTACCTGCCGGACGGGCGGCTCTCGGAGCACAACGGACAGGTCGTGCTGCGCACCCGGAACCGCGCCCTGCACGGAGACATCCGCTGGGTGGTCGAGCCGGCCCCGGTGCCGGTCGAGGACCCCTGGAACAACTACTGCCCCAACTACTCCCCGACCTTCGTCCGCACCGATACCGGGCACCTGTTGGAGATCACCACGGCCCCCACCGAGGAGGGCGTCTGCCGCCCCTGGTACGGGTCTCTCACCTGACCGGAGCGGCCCCGAGAAGTTCACGGGACCGGGGCGCCGAGGACCTGGCCGAGACCGCGCACGAGGGTCGCGGTCGCTCCCAGCAGCACGACCACCACCGCCACCCGACGGGCCGCCCTCGCCGGGACCCGGCGGGCGACGGCTCCGCCGAGCAGCACGCCCAGCGGCACGGAGCCGATGGCGGCGAGGATCAGCGGCCATGGCGGGGGCTGCCCCTGGCCGGCCGCGCCCACCAGCACCTTCGTCGCCACGGAGGTCAGTCCCATGGTGAGGAAGATCGGCTGCAGGGTGGCGGCGAAGGCCTTCTGCTCCCAGCGGGTCACCTGCGCGTAGGCGAGCATCGCGGCGGCGGCCACGCCGACCGCGGTGTTCAGGAAGCCGCCCAGCAGACCCGCGACCAACCCGGCGGGCAGGACCGGCACCTCCCCCAGCCGATGCAGCAGCGGGGTGGCCGCCAGGGAGGCCAGCAGGACCGAGCCGATGATGACCTCGAGCCACCCGGATCCGACCGAGTGCACCAGCAGGGCCGCCGGCACCGACCCCAGGACGACGGCGGGCGCGATCCGGGCGTAGCGACCCCAGTCGATGTCGGCCCGGACGGCGAAGGTCAGGAAGACCGCCGAGACCACGGTGGTCATGTTCGTCAGCAGGATCCCCGCCACGGGGCCGATCGCCAGCACCAGCGTCGGGGAGAGCACGAGGCCGGTGCCCATCCCGCTGGTGCGCTGCAGGGTGACGCCGAGCAGCACCGCGCCGACGACCACGAGCAGGGCGAGCTCCATCAGCGCCGTCCCGTCTCCAGCGACCGGGTGCGCCGCAGCAGCAGCGCCAGCACCACCACGATCGCGGTGAGCGTCAGGGTGAGCGCCATGACCCCGGACCACCCGCCGGCGGACCAGACCAGGCCGGCGAGGCCGCCGAACACCGAGGAACCCAGGTAGTAGGCGAAGAGGTAGAGCGAGGCCGCGGGCCCGGGGGCGAGGCCCGCGGCGTGGGCGCGCACGGGCACCCATCCGCTGGCGACACCGTGGACGGCGAAGAACCCGCCGGTCATCACGGCCACGCCCAGCACCAGGACGGCCAGCTGCGCGGGGATCGTCAGCAGCAGCCCCGCGGCCAGCACCGCGCTGGCGATCGGCACCACGAGGCGGCGTGAGTGCACGTCGGCGAGGCGGCCGGCGAGGATCGAGCCGACGGTCCCGACGGGGTAGACCAGGAACACCAGCCCGGCGACGCCGAGGCTGAGCGCGAAGGGCTCGGAGACCAGGCGGAAGCTCAGGGCGTTGTAGGCGGCGACGAAGGCACCCATCGAGCAGCCGCCGATCGCATACAGCGCCAGCAGCGCGGGGTCCCGCAGCGCCCCGGCCATCATGCGCGCGAGCCGACGAGGCCGGGCGGGGACGGGCACGAAGTTCCGGGAGGCGGGCAGCAGGAGCCGGACGGCCAGGGCGCAGACGAGGCCCACCACCGCGATCGCGCCGAGAGCCCAGTGCCACCCCAGGGTCCCGCCGATCCCTGCGGTGACCAGGCGTCCGGTCATCCCGCCGAGGGCGGTGCCGCCGATGTAGAGACCGGCCGCGCGGGCCGTGACCCGGGCGTGGATCTCCTCGCGCAGGTAGGCGGTCGCGACCGCCGGCAGCCCCGCCAGCGCGATGCCCTGCAGCAGACGCAGCCCCAGCAGCGCCTCCCAGCTCGGGGCGAGGGCGCAGGCGAGGCCGATCAGGGCCGAGACGGTCAGGGAGAGGTGGATCAGCCGGGTGCGTCCGACGGCCTCGGACAGGGCGCCCGCCACCAGCAGGGCGGCCCCGAGGCCGATGGTCGCGACCGACAGGGAGAGGGTGGCCTGGCCGGGGGTGACGTCGAAGGCGGTGGCGAGCTCCGGCAGCAGCGCCTGGGTGCTGTACAGGGTCGCGAAGGTCGCGATCCCCGCGAAGAACAGCGCGATCGTGATGCGACGGTACTCGGGATCGCTGGTGCGGTAGCCCGGGAACGGGCTCGGGTCCGAGGGCGTGCTCACCCCTTCAGTCTGCACCTCGTCGGCCGACATCTCGGGGCGTCGGCTCGGCCCGCTACCCTCGATCCCATGACCAGCGTCCCGGATCCTGCCGACGACCGCAGCCAGCGCGAGCGGATGATCGCGGGCGACTGGTACGTCTCCGATGACGAGCTCGGCGAGGCTCAGCACCGGGCGGCGGTTCTGGCCGATCGCTACCACCGGGCGTGGCTCGCGGACGCGCCCGAGGCTCAGGACCTGCTCGCCGAGCTGCTGGGAGGGCTGGGGGCGGAGACCGTGGTGCGGCCCCCGGTGTCGGTGGACTACGGCAGCCACGTGGTGCTCGGGGAGCGCACCTTCGTGAACTACTTCCTCACGGCGGCCGACGTCGCGACCATCACCATCGGCGATGACTGCCTGATCGGTCCGAACGTCCAGCTGCTCACGCCGATCCATCCCTCGGAGCCGGGCCCGCGCCGCGCGAAGTGGGAGCGTGCCGAACCGATCTCGATCGGGGACAACGTGTGGCTGGGCGGGGGCGTCACCGTGCTGCCGGGCGTCACCATCGGCGAGAACTCCGTGATCGGGGCGGCCGCCGTGGTCACCCGGGACGTGCCGGCGAACGTGGTCGCCGTCGGGAATCCGGCGCGAGTGATCCGGGAGCTCTGACCGCGCCCTCCGACCGCGCGCTGCCGGGCCCGCGGCCTCAACGGGCTTCGCGCGCCGCGGCGGCGAGATCGGCGGCGAGGGTCGCTGTCTCCTGTTCGTCCAGGTCGTGCACGGTCAGCCGCACGTGATGGGACGGCTCGCCCGTCGGCTCGAGCCGGAACTCGTCCCCGGTGCGAGCCAGCCAGCCGCGCCGCATGAGGCGCTCGGCGATGTCCCGGGCGGGCGCGGGCACGCGCACCCAGAGGCTCAGCCCGTCGCCTGCCCGGGCCGGGAGTCCGTGGGCGGTGAGCAGCTCGGCGAAGGCGGCGTTGCGCTCGGCGTAGTGGGCACCGGCGCGCTCGATGAGGTCCAGTGCGTCGCCGTCGGTCATCACCGCATGCGCGAGCCGCTGCAGCAGGTGGCTCACCCAGGTGGTGCCCGGGCTCAGGCGCATCGCCAGTCGGGCGGCGGTCCCCGGGTCGGAGGCGGTCACGGCCAGGCACATGTCGGGCCCGGCGAACTTGGAGACGGAGCGGATCAGCGCCCAGCGCTCGTGCTCGGGGCCGATGATCGAGTGGAACGGCCGACGGGACAGGTAGGAGTAGTAGTCGTCCTGGATCACCAGCACGTAGGGGTGCTCGGCGAGGACCTCGCGCAGCTGCGCGGCCCGCTCGGCGCTGAGCGAGGCACCGGTGGGGTTCTGGGCCCGAGGGGTGCTCACCACGGCGCGAACGCCCTGGTCCAGAGCACGGCGGAGCCCGTCGACGGTCATGCCCTCGGCGTCCACCGGAACGGGGACGGCTCGGTAGCCGCCGAGCCGGGAGAGGTGGATGCTGGCCAGGAAGCACGGGTCCTCGAGGGCCACCGCGTCATCGCGGAGCAGGGCCTGGGCCAGCAGCCGCTCGACCGCGTCGACGGCACCGCTGGTCAGGGTGAGACGGAACGCATCGGTGACGACGTCGGGCGCGGTGGGCGCACCGGGCAGGTCAGGCGCGATCCAGTCCCGCGCCCAGCTCTCCAGGTCGCGATCGATGACCGGTTCGCCGTAGAGCACGGGGCGCCCGACGGCTGCGGCCAGCGCGGGCCGCAGATCCGGGATCAGCACCGGATCGGGGTTGCCCGTGCCGATGTCGCGCAGCGAACCGGCGGCGGCGAAGCCCTCCTGGGGGACGCGGGGGTGCTGGGCGACACGGGTGCCGGCTCGGCCTTGGGAGACGACGACTCCGGAGCGGGCCAAGGTGCGATACGCGGCCACGGCAGTATTGCGGTTGATGCCGAGCTGTTCCGCGAGAGCCCGCACGGAGGGCAGGGGGTGGCCCGGGGCCAGGGCACCGCGCTCGACCAGGCCGCGCACGCTGTCGGCGATCTCGGCGGCGGTGCTGCCGCTGATCATGGGCGCGTCCACCTGCTCTCTGCCGGGCTTTCTGCCGTGCTGCGCGTCGGTGCTCACGGACCCGAGTCTATGGGCCCCCACGGGCCTCGATTCTTGGCATGCGCCATGATACTTTTTGGCATAGGCCTATGTGGTGCAGGGAGGGTCGGCGCAGCGGACGCGCTCGGCCCGCGCCGCGCGAGCGACGGGAGAAGCCCATGAGCACATCCACCACCGGCACCGGCACGGTCAAGCGCGGACTCGCCGAGATGCTGAAGGGCGGCGTCATCATGGACGTCGTCACGGCCGAGCAGGCACGGATCGCCGAGGACGCCGGCGCGGTCGCCGTCATGGCTCTGGAGCGCGTCCCCGCGGACATCCGCTCCCAGGGCGGCGTGGCCCGCATGAGCGACCCGGACCTCATCGACGCGATCACCGCCGAGGTGTCGATCCCGGTCATGGCCAAGGCTCGGATCGGCCACTTCGTCGAGGCGCAGGTGCTGCAACAGCTCGGCGTCGACTACGTCGACGAATCCGAGGTGCTCTCCCCCGCCGACTACGTGAATCACATCGACAAGCACCCCTTCACCGTGCCCTTCGTCTGCGGCGCGACGAATCTCGGCGAGGCCCTGCGTCGGATCACCGAGGGCGCCGCGATGATCCGCTCCAAGGGTGAGGCCGGCACCGGCGACGTCTCCGAGGCCACCAAGCACATCCGCACCATCACAGCGGAGATCCGGGCGCTGGCGGCCAAGAGCGAGGACGAGCTCTATGTCGCGGCCAAGGAGCTGCAGTCGCCGTACTCCCTGGTCAAGGAGATCGCCGAGACCGGCTCGCTGCCGGTGGTGCTGTTCACCGCGGGCGGGATCGCCACCCCGTCGGACGCCGCGATGATGATGCAGCTGGGGGCCGACGGGGTCTTCGTCGGATCCGGCATCTTCACGTCCGGCGATCCCGCCGCGCGGGCCGCCGCCATCGTCAAGGCCACCACCTTCTACGACGACCCCTCCGTGATCGCCGAGGTCTCGCGCGGGCTCGGCGAGGCGATGGTCGGGATCAACGTCGCCGACGTCCCCGCCCCGCACCGCCTGTCCGAGCGCGGTTGGTGAGTCCCGGCGGACCGTGCTCGGGGCCAGGACCAGGCTCGGGCTCGCGGATCGGGATCCTCGCCCTCCAGGGCGACGTCCGCGAGCATGCGCGGATGCTCGCGGGTCTCGACGCCGAGGTCGTGCTGGTGCGTCGGCCCGAGGATCTGACGAGGATCGGCGGCCTGGTGCTGCCCGGGGGTGAATCCAGCGTGATCGACCGACTGACCAGGACGTTCGGTCTCCGTGAGCCGTTGCGTACAGCGATCGCGGGGGGTCTGCCGGTGTACGGGACCTGCGCCGGGATGATCCTGCTGGCGGATCGGGTGGACGACGCGATCGTGGGTCAGCAGACGCTCGGGGGCCTCGACATGACCGTCCGACGCAATGCCTTCGGCCGCCAGAACGAGTCCTTCGAGACGGACCTCGCGGTGCCCGCGCTCGGATCACGCCCCGTCGCGGCGACCTTCATCCGCGCCCCGGAGGTGACCGAGGTCGGGCCGACGGTGGAGGTGCTCGCCGGCCTCGACGACGGCCGGATCGTCGCCGTCGAGCAGGGGAACCTGCTGGCCACGTCCTTCCATCCGGAGGTCTCCGGGGAGGACCGCTTCCACCGTCGTCTGCTGGAGCGGGTCGTCGGTCGCTGATCAGCGAGGCAGCAGCGGCGCGATCTCCCGGGCCCAGGCCGCGACCGCCGTCAGGTCCCGGAAGTCGCCGGTGGGAGTGCGCATGGACTTCAGCAGCAGCTGTTCATGGACCGGGATCCGGTCCATGAGCACCCAGCCGGGGAGGTTCTTCACCGCGACAGGGTCCAGGCCAGTGCGCTCGAGGAAGGTGTCGGTCGCCTTCTGCCGGCCGCCCCGGGCGGGATCGGCGGCCGAGCCGGAGCAGGAGAACAGCGCCAGGGGCAGCTCATCGATCTGTGCGCGATGCCTGTCCACCCAGCTCACGAACGATTTCTCGAACGACTCGACGCGCACGGCGGACCCGATGATCGCCGCCTCATGGTCGCCCGGATCCGGGTCCTCGGCGATATCGGCGAGCACAGGACTCAGCCCCTCCTCGCGCAAGGTCTCGACGAGGGTCTCGGCCAGGGTGCGGGTGGCGCCGGAGTGGGTCGCGTAGGCGACGAGCACGGTCATGGTGCTCATCCTTGCAGACGCGCTGTCCCGGCTTTCGGGACCGAGGTCACGCCGGGGGCGTCCATGGGGGCCGCACACATGGATCGACTGGCTCGGGAGTCGGGACGTCTTCCCCGGCGATGTCCCCGTGAACGCCCCAGCGGGTCCGGTGAGGCCCGGAACACGGTGCTCGAGAGCGACGTTCAGAACAGCCCGCGGGCGTGCACGTGTTTCGAACGACGTGCCCCATGGCAGATTTCACCTGCCAGGAGGGGGTTCTTCATGATCATCGACGGGCACGCCGCAGTCGCGATCTTTCCTCCACAATGGGTGGTTATCCACACCGCGCAGGTCGCGAGGTGAAGCGCAGGCCGTTGCGGTGGTGAGTCCAGGCCGTCGAGGGGTTGAGTGCACTCCGGGACCTGGCTGAACAGCTCGGTCAGGTCGGGCCGGACCGAGCTGGTTCGGATCGGTCTGTCACGGCCTCGGGGTTCGGTCTCGGGGTCGTGGGGTGGGGGTTGGTTCTGGTGTTCTCCGGGGTTGCCTTTCCTCCACATGGGGTGGTTATCCACATTTTCTGTGGGGTCGGGGTCGTGGGTTTCGATTGTCGGGGCTGGGTCGTAGTGTGGGAACACGTCGACATCGAGGTCGATGGTGTTGTCCGCAGTGGTGCGGGCGATGATTGTTCGGGATGGGAGGTGAGGGTCGTGGGTGAGGAGTTCGAGTCCGATCACGGGCCCGGCGACGGTCCCCCGGTGCCGTCCCGTCCCGTCTCCCGCGGCCCGTCCGGTCCCGATGCCGAGGATCGCCCCGCGCGGTCCTCTGCGAGTGCGTTCGGTCCGGTGGTTGATCGACACAAGCAGCGGGCCGAGGACCAGGCCACCGACGCCTCCGCACCCGATGGCCCGGCCTCCGATCCCTCGACCACCGCCGGGGACACGGTCTCTGCGGCCACGGCGTCTGGTGCTGCCGCTGATGGCCCTGCGGCCGCTGGTGATGCCGGGGCTGTGCTTCCGGTGCGGGCGTGGGCGGTGGATGCGCGGGTGCCGCTGACCGGTGAGCGGATGGTGAAACTCGCGGGCGTCGAGCCCGCCAGTGACCAGGCCTACCGCGTCCTTCACCTGCATGCGACGGTGCGTGAACGCACCATCCTCTACGCCCGCCAGCAGGAACTGCTGGTGGAGTTCTTCACCGACGACCCCGATACCGACGGGCTGATCGATGAGGCCGACATCTCCGCGATGAAGATCGCCACCGGCATGCGCCTCACCACCCGGCAGGCCGAACGACTCATCCGCGACGCCCACCGATCCGTGGACCTGCTCCCCGCCACGTTCACCCATCTCGCTGCCGGGGACATGCCCGAGGGGTTCCACCAATACCTGGTCCGTCACGTCCGCTCCCTCACCGACGAGCAAGTGGTGATGGTCGATGGGCACGTCGCTGGGTGGGATCTGAGAAACATCTCCCGGCACACGTTCGAGACCCACCTCAAGACGCTGATCGTCCGCATCACCGCCGGCACCCTCCCCACAGCACCGCAGACACAGCGGCGCGTCGATCTCGACGTCACCGACCCGGCGTGCGGGCTGGCCACGTTGATGGTGACGGGGCCGATCCCGGAGATCACAGACCTCGCCCACCGCCTGGACGTGACCGCCCTGGTGGTGCAGAAAGCCCAACGCGCCGCCCTGCACGACACAGACACCGGTGAGATCCCCTTCGACATCGACGAGACCCTCCGCGACCGCGGCAGACCCCTGTCGTTAGCGGCGCTGCGGTACGCGATCTTGACCCACTCGATGCTTGATACCGGCCCGGTGCCCGAACCCGCCAGCGTCTACAAGCTCCTGGTGACCGTCCCGGCCATGACGCTGCTCGGTATCGAGGACGCGCCGGGGTTGATCGAGGGCCTCACCCCGATCCCGGCCGAACAGGCCCGCGCCCTGGCCGCGGGGATGAACACCTGGCAGCGGATCCTCACCGACCCCACCACCGGGGCCTACCTCCCGGCCACCGCCGATACCTACACCCCCACTGCGGCGATGCGACTCCAACTCCGGCTGCGTCACCCCGTCTGCGCCGCTCCCGGCTGCACCCGCCCCACCGCGCTGGCGGCCGAGGATGACCACATTGAGGAGTTCAACCACCATGACCCCACCCAGGGTGGGGCGACGGACCTGGCGAACCTCCACCGCCTGTGCTGGCTGCACCACACGATCAAAACCGCCCGCCACATCGACCCCCACCGCGACAGTGCCGGGAACGGGGCGAACAGTCCCCCGGCAACGACCAGGCCTCCGGGCCCGCCACCGGAACTGCTCGACTTCCCGCCCGGGTCCCTGCACCTGGATCCTCTGCCGTTGGATCCTCTGCCGGGCCCCACTGCCCCGCGCGAGCATGCCCACGCGGTGGTGGAACCGACCGTGACCTGGTGGGACATCGACGACACCGTCCACACCACCACCCGAGACGACGTCGACCTCCTCACCCCCACCCTCGCCCGAGCACTCGATACCGCCTGGGCCGCCCACCACCGCGCCCGTGAGATCGCCCTCCACCACCGCGAGATCGAAGCCCGCCGCCCCCACCGCGACCGCGTCACCGAACAACGAACAGCAGAAGCCACGCGCTTCACCCAACGCCACCACGGCAGCTCCCACCCCGACCCCAACACCCCGCCCGACCACCGCCCCGACGACCCCCCCCCGTTCTAGGGAACGACGAGAGATCCCGGGCAGGCCGACACCGTGGCCCGGGAACCGCGCCGGGCTGATGCAGGGATCGGTCAAGGGGTGATCCGCGCCGCGACCTGAGACGACCTCAGGCGGTCGAGCTCGCCTCCAGCGCTGCCTGGGCGATGGCCTCGACGACCCCCAGCCCCCACTGCTCCAGCGCGGCGTCCTTCTCCGCCGGATCGGACCCGCCCACGGTGAGCAGCAGGCGGGCGCCGTGCCCGGTCCCGTCGATCAGCTCGAGGCGCACATGATCCCCCGGCTCGCCAGGCCCGGTATCGAAGGCGAGCAGCCTCGGCGCTCGGACCTCCGTCACGATGCCGAGCACGACCTCAGGCGCCTGCGGTGCCCGGAGCTCCTTGCCGATCTCCGGGACGGGATGCTCGATCTCGGGCTCCGCTGCACCGCCGAGGAAGAGTTCCCACGCGATCCCGGCAGAGCAGACGAGCTGGCGCTCGAAGCGGGCGGCCCAGCCCTGCGCGGTCGGCGTCACGACGGGCCGACCGAGCTCGAAGCGTCGGGCGAGCTCCTCGTGGCGCTCGCGGCGGGGGCCCGGATCGGGGACGTCCTCCTCGGCGATGACCGCGGTGAGTCCGGCGAGGCAGGCCTCCCACCCCGTTGCGAAGCTCGCGGCTCCGGCGGCGTCGTCGAAGGCGTGGGTGAGCACGAGCCGGGTTCCATCGCCGTCCTGGGACAGCTCGAACAGCAGTTCATCGGTGTCCCAGGAGAATCGGAGCCGGTACGGGATCACGCACTCGAGGACGGTGCCGGACTCCGCCTCGGTCCCGGCGAAGTCGGGGAAGCGGACCGTGCCGCCCTCGCGCAGCTCGAACTCCGGGGCGCCGGGGAACCATTGCGCGAGGTGCTCCGGCAGCGTGACGGCCCGCCAGACGCGATCGACCGGGTGCGGGTAGTGGCGCTGCACGACGACGGCCGAGCGTCCGTCGGCGTGGGTGAGCGTGGGGTCGGGGGTGGTCATGTCCGCTCCTCGTCCTGCATCTGATCCAACCGCTCACCAAGTCGGTCGAGCCGGTCCTCCCACAGCCAGCGGTACGGCTCCAGCCAGTCTGCGACCTCGGCGAACGCCTCGGGCCGCAGGGTGTACCAGCGGCGCTGGGCCTCGGCCTCGACCCGCACGAAACCGGCTTCGCGAAGCACTCGGAGCTGCTTGGAGACGATGGCCTGAGGCACGTCGAGTCGCTCCGCGAGGGCGCCGACGGTCGAGCGGCCGGCCCGCAGGGCATCGAGGAGGTCGCGGCGCAGAGGCAGCGCGAGCGCGGTGTAGGCAGTGGGCACGACCACTGTCTACCATCATCGGTATATACTCGTCAAGATATATTCCGGAGTCAGCGATGTTCACGGGAGTCTCGGCGAGGAGCGGCATCGCGCCGGGAGAACCAGGGCCCGGGCAGGGACCGGGATCCCGAGAGTCGGGCTCGCCGCCGCCCACGCGGCGCCGCGGCAGACCATGTCCTTGTCCCACTCCTTGTCCCAGGCGCCGAGGCGGCCGTCAGCGTCATGTCGATCGGGGTGTCGTCGGGACGCACCAGCTGGATCCACTCGTCCCGTCGGCCGAGGCCGATGCAGGGGATGGCGCAGGCCAGCGGGAACCTCGCCGCGCACTTCCCACGCAGATCGCCGAGCAGACCCTCGGCGACCTGCCGGCCCATCGCCGGGCCCGGGGGCGCAGGACATCCGCAACGGTCTGCCGCCGCTCCCGATCGCGCGGTGCGCGTCGTCCGACCCCGTAGTCCTCGCGGCCCCCAGTCCTCGCGACGAGGTCCGTCGATGGAACCGTCACGTCCCGAGCACAGCGAACGGCCGGTCCCGCTGCTCGGGACCGGCCGTCGCGATGGCTCAGCGCATCGCGTCTCAGGCCTGGGGGGCCACCAGCGAGGCGCCGACGGTGCGGGCGTTCTCGAACCGCTTCTGGACATCGGCCCAGTTCACGATGTTCCAGATCGCCTTGACGTAATCCGCCTTCACGTTCTGGTAGTCCAGGTAGAACGCGTGCTCCCACATGTCCAGCTGGAACAACGGGATCGTCGCCACCGGCACACCGTTCTGCTGATCATAGAACTGCTCGATCACCAGGTTCCCACCGACCGGCTCATAGGCCAGGATCGCCCAACCCGACCCCTGGATCCCCAGCGCCGCCGCCGTGAAATGAGCACGGAACGCGTCGAAGGACCCGAAGAACTCATCGATCGCGGCCGCCAGCTCACCGGTGGGCTTGTCGCCACCCTCCGGCGAGAGGTTCTTCCAGAAGATCGAGTGATTCGTGTGCCCACCGAGGTTGAACGCCAGATCCTTCGAGAACTGATTGATCGCCCCGAAGTCCTCCGACTCCCGAGCCGCCGCCAGCTTCTCCAACGCCGTGTTCGCACCCTTGACATAGGTCGCATGGTGCTTGGAGTGATGCAGCTCCATGATCCTGCCCGAGATCGAGGGATCCAGCGCCCCGTAGTCGTAGTCGAGATCCGGAAGCGTGTAGTCCGCCATGATCGGTCCTTTCGTCGAGGGGAGACCGTGGATACCTCGACCCTAAGACCTCAAGTGCACTTGAGGCCAAACCGTCCGGTCATTCGTCGTCATCCCGGTCCTCCTCCGCGCGAATGTCCGCGAGGCGGCGCGGACCGGCCCCGGTCGCGGCGAGGGCGTCGTCGGGATTCAGCAGCGCACAGGCCTTCAGCGACAGGCAGCCGCAGCCGATGCAGCCGGTGAGCTCGGCCTCGAGCCGCTCGAGCCCGCGCCGCCTCTCCTCCAGCTGCGCCTTCCAGCGCCGCGAAGCGCGCTGCCAGTCGGCATGCGACGGCGTGGTGTCCATCGGGACGTCCGCGAAAGCCACCTGCACATCGGCCAGCGGCACGCCCAAGCGCTTCGCGACGGAGATCAGCGAGACCCGACGCAGCATGTGGCGGGCGTAGCGGCGCTGGTTGCCGCTGGTGCGCACCGCGGCGATGAGATGGAGGTCCTCGTAGTAGCGCAGCGCCGAGGCGGCCACGCCGGTGCGCCGGCGCATCTCGCCGATGGTCAACAGCTCCTCGGGCTCGTGCGGCACGGACACCCTCACCCTCCTCCGCTTGACCTCAAGTGCACTTGAGATCTTACGGTCCTGGCAGCCGGAACGGGAAGGAGACCCTCATGACCTATGTGATCGCACAGCCCTGTGTGGACGTCAAGGACCGCGCCTGCATCGACGAGTGCCCCGTCGACTGCATCTACGAGGGCAACCGCTCCCTGTACATCCAGCCCGACGAATGCGTGGACTGCGGGGCCTGCGAGCCGGTGTGCCCCGTCGAGGCCATCTACTACGAGGACGACACCCCGGACCAGTGGGCCGAGTACTACAAGGCCAACGTCGAGTTCTTCGACGACCTGGGCTCGCCCGGCGGCGCCGCCAAGATGGGCGTGATCGACAAGGACCACCCGATCATCGAGGCGCTGCCCCCGCAGCCGAACCCGCTGGAATGATCTCTCAGTCGTCGGCGGGCGGGATGTTGTGGGTCAGACGGAACATGTTCTCGCCGTCCACCTCGGTCTTCACCTCGACGAGACGGTCGTAGATCTCCGGGATGTAGGCAGTGCGCACGTCCTCGGGGTCCGACTCGTCGCGGGAGAGGAAATTGATGTAGGCACCGCCGTCGCTCCAGGCCACCATCGACCCGATCAGTCGCTCCCCGTAGGCACGCACCACGTCGACCTGCTCCGGCGGCGCGACCCCGATCGTGAAGAAGGTGAAGGCGGCGCTCCGGCGGCCGACGGCGTTGCCGACCTCGGGTTCCCGGGCCAGAGCCCCGCCGAGCTGGCGCACCTCGACCAGGCTCATCGGTGACTCGGACTCGGCGCCGGCCAGCGAGATCATCGCCGAGATCGCCTCATCGGGCAGTTCTCCCAGCAGCGTGGTCCGCTCGTACGCCGGGATCGGACCGGCCGGATCGCTGTGGATCTGCTCCCAGTCGGTGAACGGGATCTCGGCGATCGAGTCGGTCAGCACCGGGGCCGCCGCGCGCAGCGGGGCGACCAACCGCTCGCCCTCGGAGGTCACACCGTCGTAGGAGACCCGCACGCTCACCACGAGTCTGCCGCGCACCGGCTCGGGCAGCGGTGCATCCGGCGGCACCCGCACGAAGGCGGCCGAGGTGGTGATCTCCTCCGGAGCCTGAGCGGCCCAGTCCCTCCATGCCGGCAGGACGTCCTCCGCGAACTCGGCGGCGAACAGGAGCGCGCCGGCGTACAGCGTCGGGACAGGGAAGAGTCCGACGTCCATCGAGGTCACGATGCCGAAGTTCCCCTTCCCGCCGCGCGCCGCCCAGAAGAGGTCCTCCTCGCACTCGGGACTCGCCTCGCGCAGCTCCCCGTCGGCCGTGACGATCTCCAGACGGGAGACGTGGTCGGCCGCGTAGCCGTGCCGGCGGCCGATCGCGGGGCTCAGGCCGCCGCCGAGGGTGTACCCCACGACGCCGACGCTGCCGGAGGACCCGGCGAGACCGGCCAGACCGTGGTCCGCCGCGCGTTCGGCGAGCTCGCCCCAGCGCACCCCGGGGCCGAGGGTCGCGGCCGAGCGGTGCTCGTCGATCCGGATGCGATCCATCGCTGCGGTGTTGACCACGATCCCGCCGTCGAAGGGGACCGAGGCCTGGTGACCGGTCGCCATCACGGCGACCGGCAGGTCCTGGCGCCCCGCATAGCGCACGGCCTCCTGGACGTGGTGGGAGTGATGGGCGAGGACGACGGCCTCGGGATGGTGGTCGATCGAGATGTTGAACCGGGCCAGGGACTCCTCGTAGCCCGGGTCACCGGGCCGGAGCCACGGGGCGGGAGGGCCCTCGCCATGGGCGGGTGCGGGGTGGAACGCGGCGGCTCCGGTCACGCCGGCTGCGCCGAGGACCCCGCCCGCGCGGAGCAGGGCGCGACGTTCCAGGGGCGTGGTGGTGAGATGGTGCGGATCGTTCCTGGGCATGGGGAGAACCTCGTCCTCGTCATGGCACGCTGCGCGGACTCCGTCCGGGCGGTGCCGGGATGATCTGAGGCGCGCATCAGGGATCCGGCCGGCGCGCGGGGCCGGTGGCGCTCGACATCGAGCGCGGGTCCTGCCCGGAGCCGAGCCCCGGGTCCATGCACATCACTCCTCGTGACGATGATCCGTGGATCCGGGCGACGGTACAAGGTGGCGTCGGCGGTGCCAAGGGAATTTGGTGGCGGATTCCCGACGGTCTCGATCTGACACGCGTGGAAAGGTCTCGTGATCCGTCCCCGGCGCTCTCTACACTGCAGGTATGTCGATATCTGCCACGGATGTGAGACCCCAGGCCGAGGCGCCGCTGAGCATCGGGGGCCTCACGGCTCTCACCGGTGTCACCCCCCGCTCCCTGCGGTACTACGAGGAGAAGGGGTTGCTGTCGGCACGGCGCACCCCGGCAGGACACCGCCGCTACGACCACGAGGCGGTGGATCGCGTGGTGCTGATCCAGCGCCTGTTCGCCGCGGGGCTCACGAGCTCCGAGATCCGACCGGTCCTGCCCGGCATGATCGCCGAGGAGCACCGCACCGGGGCCCTGGTGTCCGCCCTGCGCGGCTATCGCGACCGGCTGCGGCAGGAGGTCGCCCGGCAGGTGGACACGATCGACATCCTCGATGAGGTGATCGATGAGCAGGACCGGGCATGATGGGGCGATGCGTGAGCCCAAGCGATACTCCGCCGGGGACTGGTCCCTGACCTTCGGCCTGGCCGCGGTCGGGTGCCTGGTGATCCCGGCCGTCGGGGACATGATCTCCGCCCCGGTCGCGGTGACCGCGGTCGTTCTCGGGCTGATCGGCATCGGTCGCCACGACACGGGGGCGGCCCCGAAGGTGCTCCCGGCCGCCATCGGGACCGCGCTCGGTGCTCTGGCGCTGTTCCTCGTCGTCCTGATGCTGGTCGTCATGGGGCCGGGGGGATGACGGCGGCGCCGCCGGAGAACCGACGCCGGGGAGATCTCCGTCGTGCCAGACTTCCGCCTATGAGCGAGAGCATCTCCTGGCGGACCCTCCTTCCCGGCCAGCGCGCGAGGATCCGCGTCTGGGACCGCGCGAGCGGTGCCGTGCGCACGGTGCACGAGTCCGGCCAGCGCCTCTACGAGGCGCCGAACTGGACCGACGACGGGCGCCTGCTGGTCAACGGGGACGGGAGGCTGTGGTTCCTGCCGGCCGACGGGTCCGCCGCGCCCGAGCCGTTCGACGCGCCGGGGCTGCCGCCGGTGAACAACGACCACGTGCTCGCACCCGACGGCTCCGGAGTCTTCGCGTCGGCCGGCGACCACCACATCTGGCACGTGCCCTTCGGCGGCGGCCCGATCCGTCGGGTGACCCACGAGGACGGTCCCCTGCACTTCCTGCACGGGGTGAGCCCGGACGGCACGCAGCTCGCCTACGTGCGCCTGGAGCCGCAGGGCGGGGACCTCCCGGCCTCCGCCCGGATCCACCTGATCGGAGTGGACG
The DNA here is from genome assembly GCF_001969445.1 of Brachybacterium sp. P6-10-X1. Taxonomy (NCBI): domain Bacteria; kingdom Bacillati; phylum Actinomycetota; class Actinomycetes; order Micrococcales; family Dermabacteraceae; genus Brachybacterium; species Brachybacterium sp. P6-10-X1. The sequence continues at coordinate 3,010,761 of NZ_CP017297.1, read as the reverse complement.
GCCGCGGGGACCGCGCGGTGACGACCGATCCCGGTCCGGCCGACGGCTGCGTCTTCACCCCCGACGGGCGATGGATCCTCTTCAACACCGAGCAGTTCTCCACCTCGCCGGGCCATGCCCAGCTGGCACGGATCCGGCCCGACGGCACCAGGCTCGAGCAGCTCACGGCCGATGAGCGGGTCAACTGGTTCCCGCAGGTCGCCCCCACCGGGGACGTCGCCTGCTACGTGAGCTTCCCGCCCGGCACCATCGGCCATCCCGAGAACCGGCCCGTGCAGCTGCGGCTGGTGCGGGTCGGGGCGTGGCAGGAGCCGACGACGCTGGTCTCGCTGCACGGCGGCCAGGGGACGATGAACGTCCCCAGCTGGGCGCCGGACGGCTCGGCCTTCGCCTTCGTCGACTACCCGGTGCCGGGAGAGGCCGGCGCGACGGCGGGCTGACCGGTCTCGGGGACGAACGGCAGCACGAGGTGGAGCCGGGCACCACCGACGGGCGACCGCGTGAGCTCGAGCGATCCGCCGCGGGCCTCCGCGCGGGAGCGGTGCCGGGCGAGGCCGGAGAGGACCGTCGGCCCGGCCGGCGGGCCCGAGCCGTCGTCGTCGACGGTCACGTCGAGCATCCAGAGGGCCTCGGTGTCCTGCGCGATCTCGATGGTGACCGTGACCGCCTCCGCCCTGCCGTGCTTGAGCGCGTTGGTGACGGCCTCCTCGACCGCATACACGGCCACCAGGCGGTCCACCAGCGGCAGCGGGGACCCGTGTTCGTGCACGATATCGCGCATCCGCGGGCCCAGGACCACCGTGGTGGCCACGCTCGTGGGCAGGCGGTCCAGCAGGGCGCAGATCGCCTCGTAGGTGCCGAGGTCGGCACCGGAGGGGAACAGGCTGTGGCTGAGGGAGCGCACCTGCTCCTCGCGCAGCTCGTCGAGGTCCGCGGCCCATTCGCGCAGCGTCGGGACCCACCTCCCGGAGCCCGAGCCCTCGAGGTCGGCGGCCGCGTGGTCCAGACCGCTCGCGATGACCACCAGGCGATGCTGCACGGTGCCGTGCAGGCGATCGGCGACCATCCGGCGCACGCGCAGCTCCTCTCCCTCCAGCTCCGCGATCGCCTGCCGTGCCCGGCCCTCCTCCGCCTCCCGTCGCTCCCGCTCCCGGTCCTCACGCACCAGCAGCGCACCCACCAGGAGACCGGCACCGAGCGCCACCGAATAGCCGGTCATCCCCGTGGCCCACACGACGGCTGCCGGCGGGCCGCCGTCGGCCGCGATGGCGGGAAGCAGTAGCAGGGTCCGCACCAGGGCCTGGACCACGACGAGGCCCACGCCCACACCGAGCCGGAGCCACCAGAGCCGGACCAGCACCGCGAGGAGCAGGATCGCGGCCACCAGCACCAGCCCGATCACCAGGGTCACCCCTCCGACCCACCAGATCAGCGGGGCCGCCGGGCCCCCCGCGCTCCACTCGATGGCCTGTTCAGCGACCAGCACGGCGAAGCCCACCATGTTCAGCACGCCGACGGAGGCCACGACCCCCAGGCGCCGGCCCCTCATCGCTGCCATGTGCGGCCCGTCTGCTCGAGAAAGATCAGCACGGCGCGGACGCGCCTGTTCGCTCCCTCGCCGTCGACCCCGAGGCGGCGGTAGATGGCCAGCAGATGGCTCTCCACCGAGCGCTCGGAGAGGTGCAGCCGCCCGGCGACCGCCTCGTTCGACAGACCTTCGGCGACAAGCCGCAGCACATCGAACTGTGCGGCGGTGAGCCCCGCGACCGGTGTCCCGGCACGGGGGCGCGAGCGCTGCACGAGGCTGGGATCGATGACCGTCTCGCCGTCGGCGGTCGCCTCGATCGCGCCGAGCAGCACGTCCCGGGTGAAGGAGGAGCGCTTGGAGAGGTAGCTCCAGGGCTCGCTGACCTCGTCCTGGACCGACAGGAACAGGCCCATCACGTCGAGACTGGACAGCAGCATGATGGCGATCCGGGGGTCGGCCCTCTGCAGGTCGAGGCCGAGCTTCACGCCGTTGCCGTCGCCGAGGTTCACGTCGAGCAGGGCGATGTCCGTGCTGCGCGGTGAGATCGCGAGCCGCGCGGCCGCCGCGCTGTCGAGCTCGTGGACGACACGCATCCCGTCGGCTGCGTCGATCGTCCGGGCCAGCATCGAGCGCATCAGCGCCTCGTCCTCGACGACGCTCACGCGCAGCGGACGAGCGCGCCGTCCGGCAGCACCTCCGCTGCGCATGGCCACTCCTCCCCGATCCCGCCCGGTGCGCGGGAGCTGGCACCACAGTATCTGCGTGTTTCCACGCACGGTCGCCGACGACTCTGCCGTTCCTGACGCCTACTGGTCTCACCAGCATAAAGGGCCGGTACGGACCGGCAGGACGGAGCAGGGGCCATGACCACCGAGAACACCCGGAACACGCAGACCATCACCGAGGAGCGCGAGCCCTCCCAGCGTCGTCGCAAGCTGCTGGCGATCACCGCCGGCGGGCTCGTGCTCGGGCTCGGGGGAGTCCTGACGCTCGCGTCGTGGACGGATACCGAGTCCGCCCAGGGCAGCTTCGCCGCCGGTTCCTTCGCCCTCGAGAGCAGCTCCGACGGCGAGACCTTCGCGGCCACCGCCCCGGAGTCTCCCCTGACGCTGGACTTCGACGGGCTGGCGGACAACCTCTCCCCCTCGGACTCGGCCACCGCGGTGTACGCGGTGCGTCTGGAACAGTCCTCGGACTACGCGGCGACCGTGGACGGTGCCGTGACGGCGACCGGCACCGCCGCGGACAACCTGACCTTCACGATCCAGCAGGTCAACGACATCGACGCCACGGAGACGATCGGCACGATGATCAGCTCGGAGTCCGTCACCGGGGGGACCACCCACGACGACATCTTCGATCTCACCTCCCTCGAGGAAGTGGTGTACCTGAAGGTCACCGTCACCGCGGACTCGGAGCTCGCGCAGAACGAGACGGCCGACGTCACCTGGACGCTGACCGGCACCTCGGGCAGCTCGCTGGCCTGATGTCCGCGCGCCAGGAGACCCGGGAGGGCACGGCCCGTCCCGCCAGGGTGCTCGGCCTCCTGGCGGGCGGGCTCGCCCTCGGCATGGCGAGCGCCGTGACCGTGGCGGCCTGGCACGACCCGCAGGCGGCCTCGGCCACGTTCACCGCCGGCACCTTCGAAACCCAGTCGCAGACAGCCGGCAGCGACTGGGCCCACCACGGCCCCGGGGATCCCGCGATCCTCGCGACGGACCTCACCGGGCTCGCGCCGGGCGGGACCTATGTGGCCCCGACCGCAGGCGATTCCCACTACGGCTGGCTCAACCTCCGCACCGCCTCGGGATCCACCCGGGGCGGGACGGTGCAGCTCGACGAGGTCTCCGCCGAGGGTGCTCTGGCCCAGGCGCTCGAGTACCGGGTGGTCGTCCGGGAGGCCTCGATCGCCCAGTGCACCGCGTCGGACTTCAGCGCCGGGGCGACCTACCTCGCCGGCGGCCCGGACTCCTATCAGGTGTTCGGCACCGGGATGGACGGGACGAGCGCCGAGATCGGCGCGGACGCCCAGGACTCCCTCGGCCTCTGCCTGGACCTGCGGGTGGCCGCTCCCCGTGACGGCGACGCCGGCGGGGACGTGCAGGGCACGAGCTCGCCCGTGGGCCTGTCCGTCACGATCTCCCAGCTCTGACCGATCATCCCCGACCACCTGGACCCGCACGGAGGGGACTCCCCATGACCCAGACCACCGCGACCTCCGATACCCCCGTCCTCCGGCGCACTCGCCCGCGCACCCGCAACCGCACCCGCGGTGCGCTGCGCGTCCTCGGCGATGTGCTCCTGTGGGCCGCCGCGGCGCTCGGACTGCTGTGCGCCGTCCTCGCCGTGCTCACCTCGTTCCTCGGGTTCCAGGTGATGCTGTTCAGCTCGGGGTCGATGGAGCCGACGATCCCGGTGGGCTCCGCCGCCCTGGTGAGATCGATCGAGGCGGCCGACGTGGAGGAGGGAGACATCGTCACGGTGGATCGCGGGGCCGGCGAGCTCCCGGTCACCCACCGCGTGGTCGCGATCGACGATGCCGACCGGGCGGACGCCCGTCTCCTCACCCTGCGTGGCGATGCCAACGAGCAGGATGATCCTGCTCCGTACGAGGTCACCGAGGTCTCCCGCGTGGTCTTCTCCGTCCCCGGCATCGCCCCGCTGGTCGCGCAGCTGGGAACCTCCAGGATGCTCGCGCCGCTGGGCATGATCGCCGCCGCGTTCGTCATCTGGGGCCTGTGGCCCCGGTCGCCGGCGAGGAGCCGGGGATGACCGCGACCCGACGGATCGCCACCGCCGTCGCCGCCTTCGTCCTCCTGCTCGCCCTGTCCCCGCTCGCGCGGGCCGAGGGGACCGAGCAGCTCGTGCAAGGTCGCTCCCTGGAGCTGGTCTCGGTGACCTCCGGCGGGGCGGAGACCCTCGCCCCCGGTGACACCATGGCATGGGCCGTGAAGATCTCGGCTCCGGGGGTCGAGGACGGAGCCATCTCGCGGACCCTGGTGGTCGGCGGTGACCTCGCCGAGCACGTCGAGGTGAGCGTCGAGGCCTGCGCCGCTCGGCCGGCCTCCACGACGTGCCCCGGTGGGACGAGCCTGCTCGAGGGCCGCGGGACCCCCTCCGGCGGGTCCTACGACCTCGGCTCCCAGGCGGCCACCGACCATCAGTGGCTGCTGGTCCGGGTGGGCCTTCCCGACGGGACGGCGGAGGACGTCCAGTCCCTGGCGGGCACGCTGAGCCTGCGGGCGCGGGGAGTCGGCGACGATCTCTCCGTCTCGCCGGGTGGGGGCACCGGCGACGAATCCGGCGGAGCCTCCGTCGACGGGTCCGGAGGGTCCGGGGACTCCACCGGGGGAACCCGTCCGTCCCACGGCACATCCGACGATGCCGCGTCGGGATCCGGCGGCTTCGACACGGGGAGCACCGGGTCCTCGGGGAACGCACCGGCCGATCAGGTGCCGCTCGGGTTCCTCGCCGCCACCGGCATGGCCGTGGCCGTCTGGCTGCTCGCTGCGGCAGCCATTCTGCTGCTCGGGGCCTCGCTGCACCGGGGACGGCGCGCACTGACCAGGAACGACGAGCAGGACGAGGACGGCACACCATGACGACCACCGACTCCCGACGGACCGGACGCCGACGCCTCGCGCTGACCGCCGGACTGGTGCTCACCACGGCGACGGGCTTCGGTCTCGCCGCCGGCCCGCTCGACGCCACGGCGCCCCAGCTGACCGATGCCGCCTGGGTGTCCGAGGAGACGGCCGGCCTGACGGCGAGCGCGGCGTCGGTCTCCCCGGCCGTGACCACGTGCGAAGGACGCAACGGGGCCCCGAACCTGCTGCATCTGGACACCTCCGCGGACGGCCTGCCGGTCTCGGGGTACCTGGTGACGATCACCGTCGACGGCGGCGCACCCGACGGCTGGAACAGCGGCCAGACGTCCGAGGGCTACCCCCTCGTCCCGGCCGACAGTCCGACGTACGTGCCGGCGACGACCTCCACGGTCGCCTGGGGCATCACCGGGGGCTGGAACCAGGCCTGGGCGGGCGACGTGAGCGTCGAAGCGGTCGGCCCCGGCGGATGGTCCTCACCGCCCGTCAGCCACGAATGGGCCATCGGCTTCGACTTTCTCGGTGGGGGCTACGGGTCCTGCACCTGAGGTCGGAGCCTGGCGCCGATGTCGGCCGACGTGCCATGCTCGGGCCACGGACGATCGCGAGCCACGAGGAGTTCTGACATGACCCGGACCGACATTCCCGAACCCGTCGACTCCTTCGTCGAGGCCGTCAACCGGCACGACGAGCAGGCCTTCCTCGACGCCTTCACCGGCGACGGCGTGGTCGACGACTGGGGGCGGGTGTTCCCCGACCGTGATGCCATCAAGACCTGGAGCGACACGGAGTTCCTCGGCGCCCGAGGGGTGCTCACCCCGGAGGAGGTCGCCGTCGACGGCAACCGCATCACCGTGATCGGCGACTGGCGCAGCAATCACGCCAACGGCCGCAGCTCCTTCACCTTCGACATCGACGGAGGTCGCATCGCGCGGATGACGATCCGCGAGGGGTGAGGGCCCCGGGCGCCCGGACGACCGGCGGCCTGTGGTCCGCGCCGCTCCACCGTGCGCCGCGGGCCGCGTCGACGGTCACCTCGTTGCGCGGACAGCAAACCGAGGTGCTGGTGACGCATGGCGACCCTACGGTGAGGGGGTGAACCTCTCGCCTCCGCACACCCATGCCCACCCCTCGTCCCACGATCACGGTCCCGGCCCCACCGACGCGGACCAGGCGGAGATCCTCGACCTGGACGCCGAGGTGCTCGCCGAGCACATCGCATCGATCACGGCCTCGCTGCCCCTGTGGAGCGACCCGCAGCACGTCGTGGATCTGGGGAGCGGCACAGGAACGGGGACCTTCGCCCTCCTCGACCGCTTCCCGACGGCGCAGGTGACGGCGGTCGACGTCTCCGGTGACCACCTGGAGCGCCTGCGCGCGACGGCGCTCGCCCGCGGCGTCCAGGATCGGGTGCGGACGGTCCAGGCCGACCTCGACGGGGACCGGTGGCCGGAGCTCGGGTCTCCGGAACTGGTGTGGGCGTCGGCCTCGATGCACCACCTGACCGATCCCGCCCGCGCCCTGCGCGCCGTCCACGACGCCCTCGCCCCGGGCGCCCTCCTGGCCGTCGTGGAGCTGGCCGGGCACCCGCGCTTCCTGCCCGAGAACGCCCCCGCGGACCGACCCGGCCTGGAGGAGCGCGTCCACCGCGCGGCCGACCGCCTCCAGCAGGAGCTGATGCCCCACCGCGGGGCCGACTGGGGCCCGTCGCTGACGGCAGCCGGGTTCACCGTCGAGGTCGAGCGCACGCTCGACGTCGACATCGACGGCTCCGGCGACGAGGTGATCGGCCGGTACGCCCACGGCGTCCTGCAGCGTCTCCGCGGCGCCGTCGCCGACCACCTGCCCGTCGAGGACCTCGCCGCGCTCGATGACCTGGTGGATGCCGACGGTCCCCGCAGCATCCTGCGCCGGGACGACCTCAGGGTGCGGACCGAACGCACCGTCTGGGCCGCCCGCCGCGACGGGCGCTGACCGCCGCTGCCGGCCCGCCCGGGCCGGTCAGGGTCGTTGCTCGTCCTCGAGCCCCCGCAGCAGCGGCAGCAGCTCGGCGGGAGTGCTGATCGTGTGATCAGGGATCTCATCAGGGTCGGCGGGCGTCTTCGGGTACCGATCCGTCCAGGCCAGGTGGATGCTCCTGATCCCCATCCGGTTGGCGCCGGCGATGTCGCGAGCGAGATTGTTGCCGACCATCACGCAGCGCGAGGCGTCGGACTCCGCGAGGTCCAGCGATCCGAGGGCCGCCTTGAACATCCGGGGGCTGGGCTTCTCGTGCCGGATGGCCTCCGAGCAGGTCAGCGTCTCGAACAGGTCGAAGAGACCGTGCTGGGACAAGAGGTTCTCGAAGGAGGCGTGGCGCCCGTCGGCCACCAGCGCGAGGCGGAACCCGTCGGCGACGAGGTCCCGGACCATCCGATCGGCGCCGGGCACCAGGTCACCCGAGAGGACGACGCCGGGGTCCTGGTGGATCTCGGTCCCTTCATCGATGAGCGTGTCGCCGCAGTCCAGCAGGACGATCAGGTCTTTCGGAGTCATCGGGGTCCCGTTCTGCGTGCATCGGCGTGTCGACCGGAACACTACCCGGCTCGGCAGGGGCGCCGTCACCTCTCCCGGCGCGCGGTGAGGCGTCCGTGAGCGGTGTCGAGCACCACGAAGGCGGTGAGGCTCGCACCCATCAGCGGCAGCATCAGAGCGATGCCGACGGCTCCGACCAGGACCAGGGCCACGCCCCACCAGGGGGCGCGGGTCAGAGCTCCGCGTTGCGGCGGTCTGCCCACCCTGCGCCCGCCCCGGGTGGGCCGGCGCTGCCACCACATGCGATAGCCCCAGAGGATCATCGCGACCAGCGCCGAGGCGATCACGACCAGGACGATCTGGTTCGCCAGACCGAACAGGGTGCCCATGTGCAGGTCGATCCCCCATCGGGTCAGCTTCGCGGCGAGGTCCTGGTCGGCGAAGTCGGTGCGGTCGACGACCTCGAAGGTGGCGCCGTCGACGGCGACGGCATCCACCTCGGTCGGGTAGCTGCGCTGGATCTCCTGCACCACCCAGGCGGACTCCACATCGTCGGGCGGCAGGATCTCGACCTGACCGGTGTCGATGTTGACGGCCCGGCCGGCGGCGAGGACGCCGTCGATCACGGTCGGGTCCGTCCCCGGCTGCTTCCTCGAGTCGTGACCGCCGGACCCATGGGCCACGTGCTCGGCAGCGCCCCCGCCCTCGTGCCCGCCATCGCCGTGACCCGCATGCTCACCGCCGTGGTCGCCGCCCGTCGTGCCGGAACTCGTCGGCAGCTGGGTGCTCACCGTCGCGGTGGTGAACCCGAAGGCCTCGCGGATCGTGCCGATGTTCCCGCCGCCGTACTGCGACCAGGTGATGCCGGTGGCCGAGAGGAAGAGCGCACCCAGCAGCACCCAGACCCCCGCCGAGGTGTGCAGCGACAGGGTCCGACGGTAACCGCGCGCCCGGAAGTCCGGTCTCATCAGGTCCCGGGCCCGGTGGGCGCGCCGGGCCCGTCGGATCCACAGCCCGAGACCCGCTGCGGCGATCACGCCGAGCCAGGAGGCGGAGAGCTCGCTGTACAACCGGCCCACGTCGCCCAGATGCAGGCTGCGATGCAGCTGGTCGACCCAGGTGCGCAGCGGCAGGGAGCCGTTGGTGCCGTAGACGGTGAGGTCGCCGCGGATCTCGGCGGACACGGGATCGACGAAGATCGCGCGCGTCTCGCTCTCCCCGAGCGAGTCCTCCGCGAACATCACGCGCGTCGTCTCCCCCGGCTCCGGTGCCGGACGGACCGCGGCGAGCTCCGCGCTCCGGCCCATGTGCGCAGTCGCCGCCTCGACCTGCTCGGCGAGAGGCAGTGCGGGCCCGTCGGACTCGGCGGTGAGCTCCTCGGCATGGACGATCTGCTCCAGCTGCGGGGTCATCGCGTAGAGCGCGCCGCTGGCCGCGGAGACCAGGATGAAGGGGCCGATGAAGATCGCGGCATAGAAGTGCAGGCGCAGAAGCAGCTGCCCGAACCATCCCTGGCGGGACCGGGTGGTGGTCATGGCGGAATCCTCAGCTGTCGACCAAACGGGCGAAGACGACGGTGTTGTCGAGGTGGTGGCCGTCCGCTCCGAGGTCGCCGCCGCAGGTGATCAATCGCAGTTCCGGACCCTCCGTGCGCCCGTAGACGGCGAGGGTGGGGAAATCGTCCTTCGGATAGCGGGCCGCGTCGTAGACCTCGAAGGTCGCGACCGTGCCGTCCTCGCGCTCGACCTCGACGCGATCGCCGGTGCTCAGAGACCCGAGATCGAAGAAGATCGACGGATCACCGTGCCAGGTCACGTGCCCCTCGATGACCGACGGGCCGTTCTCACCGGGCGTGGGGGATCCCTCGAACCACGCCGGCCGGTTCGCGCGGTCGCCGCGGGGAGCCAGCAGCTGGCCGTTCTCGCCCAGGCCGATGGGGAAGAGCTGCTCGTCGACGTCGATCGACGGGATCCGCAGGCTCGTGGGTTCGGAGGGCTCCAGCGGCGCCGCGACCGCGGAGGTCGTCTCGTCCTCGGTGCTGGGCTGCTCGGTGGGTTCCGATGCCTCGGTGCTGGGGGTCGGCGACGGCTCCGCGGCAGTGGTGGCGTCCTCGGAGTCAGTGCCGCCGCCATCCGAGGCGGAGGGGGCTGACGAGCGCAGCTCGGGCTCCGGGGGTGCGCCGACCTGACTGGTCAGCGAGAACACCAGCAGCGCCGCGCCGACCAGGGCGAGGACCGCCAGGGCGGCGGCCGTCCTCCGACGACCGCCGCCCCGGCGGGATGATCCCCGAGGGGTCATATCACTTCTGGCTCTGGCGACGACGCAGCGCGAACGCGCCGGCCGCCGCAGCGGTCAGCAGGCCTCCGCCGGCGAGCATCGCGCCGGAGTTCTCGATGCCGGCGGTGGTGCCGTCACCGGTCTCGGCGCCGCCCTCGGGCATGGCGTCCATCTGGCTCATCTCGAGCGCGCCGCAGGCAGCCGGATCGGTCGCCTCGGAGGGCAGGGACTCGTCCAGATCGGACATCTGATCACCGTCATAGGTGCCGTTGCCGTTGTGGTCGACGCCGTGGAGGACCACCGAGCCGTCCCCGTTGCGCAGGTTCTCGGCGACCTCGTCGCTCACCTCGAAGGTGCGCTCATAGGACGCATCTCCGGTGGGGAACCGCTCGACGGCCAGGGCGCTGTCCGGGCTGGTGTCGCCCTCCTTGGTCAGGGAGACCTGGACGCCGCCGTAGTCGCCCGCGGCGTCGGTGGTGCGGATCGCGCCATCGACCCCGGTGCCCTCCATGGTCGGATCGGGGCACTGGTTCTTGCCGCCGATGTGGATGTGCTGGGCGTGCGGGGCCTCGGCGAGCATTCCCGTGCTGTCGAGCTTGACGTGGACCTCGTTGCCCTCGACCGTGACCCACGCGGTGCCGGAGGCGCCGGAATCGTTCAGCTGGGTCAGGTTCGCCTCCAGCGAGGTGCTGTCGGGACCCTCGGCCATCGCGGCGCCGGACATCCCGAACGTGCCGAGCATGGCCGTGGCCGCGAGGAGGGGGAGCATTCGCTTCGTCGTCGTGCGCATCATGACTCCTTCGTTGAGCACCGGACGGTCGAGCGGCCGTCGGGGACGGTGACACCACGTGGTTCGGAGCACACGGCCGATCGGATGGGAATGGATCCGAACTTTCTGGGAACGCTCGCCCTGAGGGCTCACGATCGCCTGTCCCCATCTCCGTGACGCCCCCCGTCGCGGGAGCGCACTAGCGCGGTGCGGGCTCCGCTCTCAGGCATTCCGCCATCGCCTGCAGGAACTCGGCGGTGTCCGCCCGGGAGTCCTCCGGCACGGACCGGGCGACGGTCAGCATGCGGTCGTGCATGTCCGACAATCGCTCGCGCACCTGGTCGTGGGCGTGATCCGTGGCCAACACGACGACGGAACGACGGTCCCGAGGATGGTCGGCCCGGACCAGATGACCCGAGAGGGTGAGGCGGTCGATGAGCTTCGACGTCGAGGCGCCGGAGATGCCGAGGTGCCGGGAGAGGGCCTTGGGCGTCAGCGGGTCACCGGCTCGCTCGTGGGCGATGGCATGGCGGACGGCCTCCAGGTCGGTCGTGTTCATCGACATGCCGGTGCTCATCCGACGACGCATCTCGCGGCCCGCCTCCTGCACCTCACGCACGGCCTGCAGCACGGTCACGGCCGTGTCGCGCTCGTCGAACCAGTACGACGTGCTCGAGGGGTCGCACTGTGCCGCGCTGCGCTCAGGCGAGGGCGGAGATGCCGTGTCATCAGCCATGTGCACATGGTACGGTTCGTGTACGTAGCCAGGCTAACTAGTTTGTGGCTCTGCCCATCCTTCGAGGGAGGCGACGTGGGAGACGAGACGCTCGCTGCGGTCGAGCGCGAGCTGGACGCGCAGATCCGTACCGGCTCTGCACGATTCGGAGAACTGGGTGCTGATCACCGTCGACTGTGGACCGCGGTGAGCGAGGCGCTGAGGGGCGGGAAGCGACTGCGACCACACCTCCTTCTCGTCACCCACGAGGGCCTCGGCGGCACGCGGACCGCGGCCGCCGCCCGGACCGCGGCCGCGGTCGAACTGCTGCACACCGCGTTCGTGATCCACGACGACGTCATCGACGGGGACCACCTGCGTCGGGGCCGCCTGAACGTCTCCGGTGCCTTCGCGGGGGAAGCCCGCGAGGGTCACCTCCCCGAGCCCTCCGTGCAGCGCTACGCCGACGCGGCAGGGATCCTCGCCGGCGATCTCGCGCTGATGACGGCCACCCGCATGATCGCCACCTGCGGCGTGGAGCAGGAGATCATCGGTCGCCTGCTGGACCTCCTCGACGAGGCCGTGCACACCTCGGCGACCGGCGAGCTCGCCGACGTCCGTTTCGGGCTCGGCCTCGAACTCGAGCCCGTCGTCGGCGCCACGGTGCGCGTCGCCGCGCTGAAGACGGCCTCGTACTCGTTCGAGCTTCCCCTGCGCGTGGCCGCCGTGCTGGCCGACGCGCCGCCGGCGACCGTTGCCGCCCTGGGGGAGATCGGGCATTGCCTCGGGGTCGGCTTCCAGCTGCTGGACGACCTGCTGGGGGTGTTCGGGGACGAGAGTCGAACGGGCAAGAGCGCGCTCTCGGACCTTCGCGAGGGGAAGGCCACCGCTCTCATCGCCCACGCGCGGTCCACGCCGTCCTGGACCGCCTTGGACGGCTTGGTCGGTGACCGTCGACTCGACCGCAGCGGCGCCGCGCGAGCGCGGGCGGCGCTCACCGAGTGCGGGGCACGCGACGCGGTCCAGGATCTCGCCGACCATTACCTCGACCGGGCGCTGCGGATCGCGCTGCGCAGCAGGTTGTCGACGACCCTGGCCGACGCCCTCACGGACCTCGTCGACGACATCCGCACGACCGCGACGGACGCGCTCGTGCCGGTACCAGACGTGGGGGAGGAAGCATCATGACACGTGCCGAACCGTCCTCGCCGCCACCCCGCACGCTCGCCCGACGTCTTGCGGTGACCGCGAGCTTCGTCGTCGCGATCGTAGGGTCCGCCATCGGCGCCGGAGCCCTCGGGGGCGTGTCGATCTCCGAGGCCGCCGACGGGCTCCTGGCCAGCGATGCCACCCTGATCGCTCCTGCCGGCCCCGCCTTCTCGATCTGGACCGTCATCTATGCGGCGCTGGGAGCGTACACGCTGTGGCAGTGGTGGGACCGAGCCGACGAGCGGCGCGTGGCCGGGCCCGCCATCGCCTCCCTGCTGCTCAATGCCGCGTGGATCCTGCTGGTCCAGGCGGGTCGGGTCGGCCTCACCGTGCCGATGATCGTCCTGCTGGTGGTCGTCCTCGCCGTGCTCTTCCAGCGCGCCTCGAAGGCCCCCGCCCGCGGACCGCTGGAGCTGCTCGTGGTCGACGGCACCTTCGGCCTCTACCTCGGCTGGGTCAGCGTGGCGACGTGTGCGAACATCACCGCCGCTCTGGTCGGAGCCGGGGCGCCGGACCTCGGTCACCCGGAGTGGTTGGCGGTGCTCGTGCTCGCCGTCGCCGGAGGGGTCGGAATCGCTCTCGCCTCCTCCGGGCGGGGGGCGATCGCGGCCCCCGTCGCCATCTCGTGGGGGATCGGGTGGATCGCGGTCGCTCGCAGTGCCGGTGAGCCGCACTCACCGATCACCGCGACAGCGGCCACCATCGTCGCGGTTGTCGTCGGCGCGGCCACGGTCGTCGCGGCTGTGCGGCAGTTGCGCAGGTCCCGGAGCACGGTGGCCGGATGAGTGCGCGCCGCAGCCCCTTCCCCGCTCTCACGCGGTACGACCGGGTCGCCCAGGAGGCGTCGGGGCGAGTCATCGCCGGGTACTCGACCTCCTTCGGCTGGGCGTCGAGACTCTTGGACGAACCGGTCCGGACGCACGTGCGCAGCACTTACGCGCTGGTCCGCGTGGCGGACGAGATCGTCGACGACCCCGATCCGCGACTCACGCCGTCGCTGCGTGCCGAGCTGCTGGACGGGTTCGAGCAGGAGACCGGGCGTGCGCTGACGCAGGGACGGAGCGCGAATCTGGTGGTCCATGCGTTCGCGCTGACGGCACGACGGTGCGGGATCGGCGACGAGCTGGTCTCGCCGTTCTTCACCTCGATGCGACGGGACCTGTCTCCGCGCCCGCACACCGCGGAGAGCCTGTCGGAGTACATCTACGGATCCGCCGAGGTCGTCGGCCTCATGTGTCTGTGCGCCTTCGTCGAGGGCGATCCGCAGGCTTACGAGCACCTGCGACCCGGCGCCCGTCGGCTCGGAGCGGCCTTCCAGAAGGTCAACTTCCTGCGCGATCTCGCCGACGACGAGGAGCTGCTCGGGCGCGCATACTTCCCCGGGATCGACCGGAGCACCTTCACGGACGCCGACCGTGACGTCCTGCTGGAGGACATCGACGCCGATCTGGCGGCCGCGGACGCCGCCATCGGGGAGCTTCCCCTCAGCAGCCGGCGGGCGGTCAGCGCCGCGCACGGCCTGTACTGCGCCCTCGCGGACCGCTTGCGCGCCACTCCTGCCGCGGAGATCGGACGTCGCCGCATCCGGGTGCCCGACACCCAGAAGGCCTGGATCCTCGCCCGCGCCCTGACCAGGAGAACCGGATGAGTCGTGATTCCGGACGCTCGGTCGTGATCATCGGGGGTGGCGTCTCCGGGCTCGCCTCCGCGGCGCTCCTGGCCCGTGAGGGCTACGACGTCGACCTGGTCGAGGCCCGCGACGAGTTCGGCGGCCGGGCAGGGCGCTGGCAGCGGGATGGTTTCCGGTTCGACACCGGCCCCTCCTGGTACCTGATGCCCGAGGTGTTCGACCACTTCTTCCACCTGCTGGGCACGTCCGCCGCCGAGCAGCTCGACCTCGAGCGGCTCGACCCCGGATATCGCGTCTTCTTCGAGGGGCACCCCGATCCGATCGACATCAGCGCATCGGCGACCGAGAACATGGAGCGCTTCGAGGCGATCGAGCCGGGTGCCGGTCAGCAGTTGGAGCGCTACCTCGACTCCGCTCGGCGCACCTACGACATCGCTGTCGAACGCTTCCTCTACACCTCGTTCGACTCCGTGCGGCCCTTCCTGTCGACCGAGGTCGTCCGCCAGGCGCCGCGCCTCCTGCAGCTGTTGCTGGAGCCGCTCGAGTCGCTCGTCGCGCGGCGCTTCCACGATCCCCGCCTCCGACAGATCCTCGGCTATCCCGCGGTGTTCCTCGGCTCCTCACCGGACCGGACGCCGAGCCTCTACCACCTCATGAGCTCCCTGGACCTGACCGGCGGGGTGCAGTACCCGCACGGCGGGTTCGCCACTCTCATCGACGCCATGGTCGACCTGGCCCGCGCCTCCGGGGCGCGCCTGCATGCGGGCACCGCGGCCACACGCATCGTCACCGCGACCGGGCGGCGCGGCCGGGCCCGCGCGACGGCCCGCGGTGTGCAGGTGCGCGATCCCGAGGGTGAGACCCGGACGCTGGACGCCGACGTCGTCGTCGCGACCGCCGATCTGCACCACGTCGAGACCACCCTGCTGCCGCGCCGCCTGCAGACGTACCCCGAGTCGTGGTGGCGGCGGCGCACCAGCAGCCCGGGCGGCGTCCTGGTGATGCTCGGCATCCGCGGGGAGCTGCCGCAGCTGCCCCACCACACCCTCCTGTTCACTCGGGACTGGGCCGCGAACTTCGGGGCGATCGCCGACGGTCGCGTCCCCTCGCCGGCATCGACGTACGTGTGCAAGCCGTCGGCCACGGACTCCTCGGTCGCTCCACCCGGTCACGAGAATCTGTTCCTGCTGGTACCGGCGCCGGCGGACCCAGCGCTGGGGCACGGCGGGGTGGACGGCGCGGGGGCCGGCGCTGTGGAGCGCCTCGCCGATGAGGCGATCGAGCAGCTCGGACGGTGGGCCGGCGTCGGTGATCTCCCCGACCGCGTGGTGGTGCGCCGCACCGTCGGGCCGGCCGACTTCCGCGACGATCTCGGTGCCTGGCGCGGCGGCATCCTGGGCCCGGCCCATACTCTCCGCCAGAGCGCCTTCTTCCGCGCCGGGAACGTCTCCCGCCGCGTGGACGCGCTCTACTACGCCGGGTCGTCCACGATCCCGGGCATCGGACTGCCCATGTGCCTGATCAGCGCCGAGGTACTCGTCGAACGCCTGCGGGGGGATGACTCACCCTCCCCGTCGCGCACGCCCATGCCTCGACGTCCCTCCCACCGTCCCTCGTCGGAGGGCACCATACGGTCATGACCGAGTTCCAGTACCTGCTCCTGATGGGTGCGTGCGTCGCGATCACGCTGCCCCTCGAGTTCGTCCTCCGCGCCCGGGTCTACCGGCGATGGCGTCTGCTCCTGCCGACGATCCTCGTCGTCGTGCTCGTCTTCGGTCTCTGGGACGTCCTCGGGATCGTCCGTGAGCATTGGACGTACGACAGCGCGTACATGACCGGGGTGATGATCGGCCCGCTGCCGCTCGAGGAGCTGGTCTTCTTCGTGGTCATCCCCCTCGCCGCCCTCCTGAGCTACGAGGGCGTCGAGACCGTCCTGCGGATCGCACGCCGCCGCCTCGCGGATCGACGGAGGACGCAGTGATGGACATTCCTGAATACACCGTGCTCACGGTCCTCGGGATCCTCCTGGTCGTCCTGCTCGAGCTGCTCGTGCTCCGCACCGGCATCTTCCGCCGGCCCGCCTACTGGCTCGCCATGGCGATCTGCCTGGCCTTCCAGATCCCCGTCGACGGGTGGCTCACGAAGCTCTCCGCACCCATCGTCATCTACCATCCGGACGAGTTCCTCGGTATCCGTTTCCCCTGGGAGATCCCGATCGAGGACTTCGGATTCGGGTTCGCCATGATGACTCTGACGATCATGGTCTGGCAGCACCTGAAGAACCGGCGAGGGGCTGACGATGACGCTGAGTGACGCCTTCACCCGCAGTGCCCGACGGTACGACCTCCTGACCGGGCTGAACCCCGGCTACCGGCGCGAGCTGCGCGAAGCGGCCGAGGATCTCGCCGCCGGGATCGGACGCGGGCGGGACCACGATGCGGGCCCTCCGCCCCGGATCTGGGACCTCGGCTGCGGCTCTGGGCTCAGCACCCGCGCCCTGCTGCGCGCGATGCCGACGGCGCGCGTGACGGGCCTGGATGCCTCTGCGGGCATGCTCGCGCGGGCTCGCATCAAGTCCTGGCCGTCGACCACGCACTTCGTGACCGGCGATGTGGAAGAGCTCTCGACGCATCCCGAACCTGCTCTCCAGGAGCAGCCGAACGGGATCTTCGCCGCGTACCTCTTCCGGAACCTCGCTCCCGATGCTCGCGATGCAGCCCTGGCGCATATCTCCACCCGCCTGCGACCGGGCGGACGTCTGGTCGTGCACGACTACTCGGTCCGCGAGTCCCTGCGCGCCCGGGTCGTGTGGAGCCTCGTCTGCTGGCTGATCGTCATCCCTCTCAGCCGGATCGTCGGCGCCGATCCCGGTCTCTACCGGTACCTGTGGCACTCCGTCCGCGACAACGACTCGACCGCCCGGTTCCGGCGCCGGCTCCTCGAGGCGGGCTTCGAGGAGGTCGCTGTCCGCACCGGTCGTGGTTGGCACCGAGGGATCCTGCACACCTACACAGCCCGTGCACCAGGAGGCCCCGATGAGGACTGAGGATGCCGTCCCCGGGCCGCGGGACCCCCACGTCGTCCGCATCCCCCCGCGGCCCGGGCTGTCCGCTCCGGCGCGCCCACGATCGGTCGCCGTGATCGGCGGCGGCATCGCCGGACTCACCGCCGCGACCGCCCTCGCCGAACGAGGTGTCGAGGTCACCGTCCAGGAGGCGACCGACCGGCTCGGCGGACGCGTCGCCGCCTGGCCCCTCGACGACGGCCGCACCATGAGCCGCGGCTTCCACGCCTTCTTCCGCCAGTACTACAACCTGCGGTCCCTGCTCCGCCGCGTCGACCCGGAGCTCTCCCGTCTCGTGCCGATCGTCGATTACCCCCTGCAGCGCGCCGACGGGCTCGTCGACTCCTTCGCGGCGATCCCGCGCACGCCGCCGTGGAACCTCGCCGGCTTCGTCCTGCGCAGCCCCAGCTTCCCGCTGCGTGCGCTGGCCGACATCGACCTCCGCACCGCGCTCGAGCTGATCGACGTGGACTTCCCGTCGAGCCATTCCCGCTTCGACGGCGTCTCGGCCGCGCAGTTCCTCGACCGGCTCCGCTTCCCTCGCGGCGCACGGCACCTGGCCCTGGAGGTGTTCGCCCGCTCCTTCTTCGCGCATCCCGAGGACTTCGCCGCCGGAGAACTCGTGGCGATGTTCCACACCTACTTCGTCGGATCCCGCGAAGGACTCCTCTTCGACGTTCCCGCCGACGATTACGACACCACGCTGTGGGCGCCTCTGGGCGAGCACCTCGCGCACCTCGGGGTGTCCATCCGGACCTCGGCGCGAGTCACCTCCGTGACGCAACGGCCCGCCGGCTGGTGCGTCGCGTCCGAGGACGGCGACCTCGACGCCGACGCCGTGGTCCTCGCCACGGACCCGCGCACCACCCGCGATCTGGTCGCACAGCTCGATCCCGACTCCGCGGCGTCCGCCCCGGATGCAGACGCTGTGCGGACATGGCAGCGCGACATCGCCCATCAGCGCAACGCGCCGCCGTTCGCCGTGCTGCGCCTGTGGCTCGACGGCCACGTCGATCCCTCCCGCCAGGCCTTCTGCGGCACCAGCGGGTACACGGTGCTCGACAACGTCACCGTCCTGGAGCGCTACGAGCAGGGCGCCCGCCGGTGGAGCGAGGACCACAGCGGCTCCGTCCTCGAGCTGCATGCCTACGCCCTCGATGCCGACCACGACCCGCGAACGGCGGACCCGGCCCGGATCCGCCGCCTGCTGCTCGCGGATCTGCGCGCCGTGTATCCGGAGACCACCGGCCTCGCCATCATCGCCGAGGAGCTCCGGGTCGATGACGACTGCGCCCTGGTCGATCCCGAACCCCGCAGACGGCAACCGGGCGTCGTCACGCCGCTGACGGGCCTGGTGCTCGCCGGGGACCGCATCGTGTGCGATTACCCGGTAGCCCTCATGGAACGCGCCGCCACCACCGGATTCCTCGCAGCCAACGAGCTCCTGCACGCCTGGGGGTCACCGGGCACGAGATCATCTCTCCCCCGATGCGCGGCCTACTGCGGCGGGGCGTGCTGGGGCGGATCCGTCGACCACGACCATCGGAGGAGCCGCGACCATGATGGGCCACCCCGGGCGCCGCAAAGCGGTGCGGCCCGACGAGCCGGACGGCCCACGGGTCGAGCGCGACGGACCGATCTGGCGGATCCGATCGCTCGAGGCAGCTCGCCAGGTCCTGCGTGCGCGCGACCGGACGACCCAGGCCGGGTTCACGGCCGAACAGATTCCCCGGGGGTTCTTCCGACGCCACCCCATCCTCATCTCCGACGGCGCCCTCCATGACGAGCAGCGCAGGTCTCTCGCCCGCCTCTTCGCCCCGAACGTGGTGTCCGAACGCTACGCGGCGCTCATGGAGTCGACCGCGGAGGACATGATCGCGGAGGCCGTCCGGGCCGGTCGATGCCGTCTGGACGACCTCGCCCTGCACTATGCGGTCGCCGTGACCGCCGAGGTCGTCGGGCTCACCTCCTCACCCGTGCCGGCGATGTCCCGGCGGCTGACCCGCTTCTTCCGCCAGCCCCCGTTCGACCTCGCCCGGCCGCGCCTGGGACGCACGAAGCGGCAGCTGATGGGTGCGGCGTACAACGGACTGTCCCCGGTGCTGCGCTTCTACCTCGCAGACGTGCTCCCCGCTGTGCGCGACCACCGCCGGCGCCCGCGGAACGACGTGATCAGCCAGCTGCTGGACCAGGGCGCCGGACGGGCCGACATCCTGGTCGAATGCGTGACCTACGGGACCGCCGGCATGGTCACCACCCGCGAGTTCATCTCCATGGCCTGCTGGCACCTGCTGGAGGACGATCCGCTGCGAGCGCGCTACCTCGCAGCCGGCCAGGACGAGCGCCTCGGCATCCTGCACGAGATCATCCGACTCGAGCCGGTCGTCGGCCACCTGTATCGACGCGTCCGCGACCACATCACCGTCAGCGACGAGGGCCGCGAGCACCACCTGGCACCCGGCGATCTCGTCGACATCGACGTGCGCGGCGCGAACGCGGACCCAGCGAGCGTCGGCACCGCACCGCTGGAACTCTGCCCGGGTCGGACGCTGCCACGCGGTATCGGCGCATCAGGACTGAGCTTCGGGGACGGAGCACATCGCTGCCCGGGGCGCTCCCTCGCCCTCCTCGAGACCGACGCGCTCCTGACCCGTCTGCTCGCACAGGAGCCGACGATCCTCGCCGAGCCGTCCCTGGGATGGGACGAGCTCTTCGCGGGATATCGGCTGCGCGGCTCCGAGTTGCGTCTTGGATCCGCCTGACGCATCGGGCCTCAGCCTCATGCCCTACCAGGCACGCTCACATATCATTAGCTAGACTATCGAAAGTGTCGCGGAGTCGACGACGTGTACCGGAACTCAGGAGGTCTGCATGACGCACCACCTTTCCACCACAGATCTGCGGGCGGAGGTCACCGTCGACACGTTCTCCGAGCCGCGGGAACGCCGGGCCGCGGCGCGCGACTACGACGCGATCCTGCTGGCGTCGTTCGGCGGACCGGAGGCCCACGAGGATGTGCTGCCCTTCCTGCGCAACGTCACGCGGGGCCGCGGGATACCGGACGAACGCCTGGTCGAGGTCGGTGAGCACTACACGGCGCTGGGCGGACGTTCCCCGATCAACGACCAGAACCGGGTGCTGATCGATGCGCTGCGCGCGGAACTCGACGCGCGGGGTATCGACCTCCCCGTCTACTGGGGCAACCGCAACTGGGAGCCCTCCATGTCCCGGACCGTGCGCGCTCTGCACGAGGACGGCCACCGCGAGATCCTCGCCCTCGCCACCAGCGCGTATTCCTCGTACTCCTCGTGCCGTCAGTACCGGGAGGACTTCGGCCGCGCTCTCGAGGAGACAGGACTGATGGGGTCGCTGCGCATCGACAAGGCGCGGCCCTACTTCAACCATCCGGGATTCCTGTCGCCGATGGCCGACGGTATCGGCGCCGCCCTGGAGGATCTGGAGGCCGAGGGCCACGACCGCTCCCGCATCCGGATCCTGTTCTCGACGCATTCGATCCCGGAGGTCATGGCCGACGCCTCCGGCCCGGAGGAGGAGCGGACTGCGGGCCCGGCGCGCTGGTACGTCGCCCAGCACGAAGCGGTGTGCCGATACCTGGTGGACGCCGTGGTCGGCGGCGAGAGGCGTGAGAGCGTCTCGGGCGGGGCTCCCGCGGTTTCCTCCTGGGAGCTCGTGTACCAGTCCCGCTCAGGCCCGCCGCAGGTTCCCTGGCTGGAGCCCGACATCAATGACGTCATCGCGCGCATCGCGCGGTCGAGGTCCCACGAGGCCGTGATCGTGGTTCCCGTGGGGTTCGTCAGCGACCATGTGGAGGTCATCTGGGATCTGGACACGGAGGCGCGTCAGAGTGCCGAGGAGCACGGCCTGGCGTTCCGCCGCGTGCCGACATCCGGCACCGATCCGCGGTTCGTGGCCGCGCTGGCGGATCTCGTCGAGGAGAGGATGACCGACGGGGCGCCTCGTCAGGCGGTCACTGACTTCGGGGAGACGCCCGACGTCTGCGGAACGGCCTGCTGTCTGTCCGGATCCTCCCGCGGGAGGATCGTCCCGACCACCTCCGCGCTCGACTCCGACCAGGACCTCCGAGAGTTCCGGACCCATGCTCGCACGGACGGGGAGCAGCGGTGACGAGCCAGGGCGGCGGCGACCGGGCCCGCGTCCTCGTCACGGGCGCGACGGGATACATCGGCAGTCGTCTCGTGCCGGCGCTCGACGATCGCGGGGCCCGGGTGCGGGTCTGCGGACGGCACATGAACCGGTTGGACGCCCAGCCCTGGAGGGACCGGGTGGAGGCTGTCGAAGCCGATCTCGTCGACCGTCGGTCCGTGCGGCGCGCGGTCTCCGGAGTCGACGTCGTGGTCTTTCTCGTGCATTCGATGTCAGGCGGGAGTGGTTTCGCCGAGCGCGAGGCGCGCATGGCGCACATCATGGCCGACGAGGCCGAGCGCGCCGGAGTCAGCAGGATCGTCTATCTCTCCGGCCTGCATCCCGACTCCGATCGGCTCAGCGAGCACATGGCCTCGCGCCGCCGGGTCGGTCGCATCCTGTGCGACGGCACCGTGCCGACGACCGTGCTGGAGGCCGCCACGGTCATCGGCGCCGGCTCCGCCGGCTTCGAGATCATCCGCCACCTCTCCGAGCGGCTGCCCGTCATGCCCGCTCCGCGCTGGGTGCGCAACAGGATCGAGCCGGTCGCCGTCACCGACGTCCTCCACTACCTCGTCGAGGCCGTGATCGCTGCGGGAGACGTCTCCGGGACCTACGGGGTGGGCAGCGGCGAAACGGACCTGCGATTCGCCGATCTCCTGACCGTGTACGCGGAGGTCGCGGGGCTCCGGCGCCGGCGCGTGTTCTCGCTGCCGCTGCCGGCTCCGCTGCTGTCGGGGGGCTGGATCGGCCTGGTGACGCCTGTGCCGCTGTCGATCGCCGTGCCGCTCGCCCAATCGATGCAGCACGAAGCCGTCACCAGCGGGCCTCTGGCCGACGAGGTCCTGCCTCCACCAGTCGGCGGGCCGATGCCGTACAGGACAGCCGTCCGCACGGCCCTGGAGGCCGAGCGCTTCGGGGACCTGGCCTCGCGCTGGGACGCCGACCTGGGGCACGAGAGGGTCCCCGAGTCGTCGTTGCCCTCGGATCCGGAGTGGGCGGGCAACACGGTGTTCACCGACGAGCGGCAGCGCGAACGAGCCGACGTCGACCCGTCCTCGGTGTGGCGTGTCATCGAGGGGATCGGGGGCGCATCCGGCTGGTACTCGACGCCCGTGCTGTGGGCCCTGCGCGGTCTCGCGGACCGGCTCCTCGGGGGGCCTGGCCTTCGACGTGGCCGTCGCGACCCCCGGCGCCTGCGGGTCGGAGACGCCGTGGACTGGTGGCGGGTCGAGAGGATCGAACCCGGGCGATGCCTCACCCTGCGCGCCGAGATGAGGATGAGCGGCCGCGCATGGCTGCAGCTGTCCGTCGAGCCCTGCGACGGAGGTACCCGCTATCGCCAGCGCGCCATCTACTTCCCCGACGGCCTCCTGGGTCGTCTGTACTGGTGGGGGATCTCCCCCTTCCACGCGCTCGTCTTCCCCGCGATGGCCCGCAACATCATGTCGGCGGCCCGGGCCACCTCGGGACGCATGGCGGACGGCGCGGATCGTGACGGGGACCTTGACGGGCTCTGACCGGCGATCTCCGCCGGCACGGCGACCCCTGGTGCTGGCCGGCGGCCTTCCGCTCTGCGGGACGACGGGCCGCGGTCCGCATGATGCTCGTCGTGCGGACGGTCCGGCGCGCCGACCCTTCCATCGGCCCCGCTGCTCCACGGCCCTGAGTGCGTGTGGACAACGCTGGACCCTGACGTTAGCGTCGAGCTCACCGCCTCGCGCCCGGGAACGGACACGACCTGCCGGAGAGGACCGTCATGGACGATCGACCCACCGCCGACGCGATCGTGGTGGGCAGCGGGTTCGGTGGTGCCGTGGCTGCCGCCCGCCTCGCACAGGCAGGGTTCTCCGTCGTGATCCTCGAACGGGGCCGACGATGGAACCCCGGGGACTTCCCCCGTCGGCCCCACCTCGAGGACGGCTGGCTGTGGGAGGTCGACCGCGGTCTGTACGACATCCGCTGGCTCGACACCATGGGCAGCGTCCAGGCCTCGGGCTGGGGCGGTGGTTCGCTCGTCTACGCCAATGTGTTCGCCCGGCCCTTCGAAGGAGCGATGGACGAGCGGTGGCCCGCCCATCTGCGTCGCCGGACCCTCGACCCCTACTACGACCTGGCGGCGCACATGACGGGCGTGGCGCCGACCGGCTCCGATCCGGCCACCGGCAGGGCCGCTCCCCGCACCGCCCTCATCGAGCAGATGATGGAAGGGATGGGGGCCCCGGAGCGCACCATCCGACCCACGCTCGCCGTCACCTTCGGCGACTCCGAGACGTGGCGCCCCAACGCCCAGGGCGTCCCGCGGCGAGGATGCGCCTTCGTCGGCGAGTGCGTGATCGGCTGCAACCACGGCGCCAAGAACACCCTGGACACCACCTACCTCGCGCTCGCGGAGCGCCATGGCGCGCAGGCCGTCCCCGACGCCGAGGTCCGACGGATCGAGCTCCTCCCCACCGCGTCGAACGGTCGCGAGTACACGGTGGTCACCTCGACACCCTCCGATCCCTCCGCACCTCCTCGCGAATGGGTCGCGCCGAGGGTGATCCTCGCCGCCGGAGCCGTGGCCACCACGGAGCTGCTGCTGCGCGCCCGGGATCGGCACGGCACGCTGCCGGATCTGTCCGCACACCTGGGACGCGGATTCTCCGGCAACGGCGACTTCCTGACCCTGGCCGAGCTGCGCGGCGACCGGACGGACATGACGACCGGGCCCACGATCACCACCACGACGGTGCTGTCCGTCCCGGAGGGCCGACGATCGGTGTGGTACCAGGTCCAGGATGGTGCGATCCCTCCGCCGCTGCAGGCCCTCATCGATGCGCTGCTGCCCGCCGGCGGCCTACGGCACCGGTGGCAGCGGCTCCGTCGCTCGGACCCGCGTCGAACCTTCGCCGTGCTCTCCATGGGAAAAGACTCCGGCCGCGGCACGCTGCGCCTGGACACCTCCGGGACGGCGGAGCTGGCCTGGAGCAATCGGTGGCAGTCCCAGCTCTACAGGTCCCAGCGCCGTGTGGGGCCCCTGATCAGCCGCCTGCTGGGTGCCCGCCAGTACAATCCCCCGACCTGGTCCCTGCTGCGCAGGACCATCACCGTCCACCCGCTGGGCGGGGTGCGGCCCGGCCCCGATGCCGACAGCGGGGTCGTCGACGGGGCGGGCGAGGTGCACGGATACCCCGGGCTCTTCGTCATGGACGGCTCGACCCTGCCGGCCGCCACGGGCGTGAATCCCTCGGCGACGATCCTGGCCGCCACGGAACGCGCCATCGAGACCGTCATCCGTGCCGCCGGTCGCCCCGGATGGCGCGCTCCGGAATGGGAGGACCTCTCGCCGGCGCCGGTGCCCGAGGACTCCGCGTTCGCGGCCGCCGCGGCCCTGCACGAGGCGACCCGGGGCGACGGCGTGCTGTTCACCGAGCGGATGGCCACGTGCGGTCGCCGCCGTCCCCGTCTCGAGATGCGACTGAGCGCCGAGGTGCGCAGCATCGACCGCTTCCTCACCGACCCGGCCCACATCGTGTCGATCCAGGGAGCGATCGACGTCGACGGCCTCGTCTCGGCGGCGCCCGTCTCCGGCACCCTGTCCCTGTTCCCCCGCGGCATCGACGAGGCGATGCGCTATTCCCTGCGGTTCGAGGACGACTCCGGGCGCGCGTGGCAGCTGACCGGTGTCAAGACGACCCGCTCCCGGCTGCCTCTGGCCCTGCTGTCCGGGCTGACCACGCTTCCCACCGAGATCGCCCCCGTCGATGACTCGGGCACGCAGCCGCTCCGGACACTGCTGACGATCAACCTCGCGAACGTGGCGCGGCTGGGAATCTCCTTGCGCGGCCAGGCCTTCACCCGAGCCCGCCGCCTCCGGGCGGCGGCTCGTTTCCTCGCCTTCTTCACGCGCTCCGCCCTGAGCGGTCCCCGCGTCGGACGTCCCGGGAGCGGTCCCGGGGCGGGGCAGGTGTAGGCCCGCCCCGGCGGCCTCCGCGCATCGCACGAGGCCCTCCCTCGTGACGAGGAAGGGCCTCTGACCTGCAAATCTGTGGAGGCTAGGGGATTCGAACCCCTGACTTCGACCTTGCAAAGGTCGCACTCTACCAACTGAGTTAAGCCCCCTGGGCGCCGTGGGCGCGGGAAGAACGCCGGTGGATCAGTCGCGGACCTCGGCGGCGTCCTGCGCAGCGGAGACCCGCTCTGCCTCGGACCACAGCTCGTCGCGGTGGCGATCCGATTCGACCTTGCGCCACACGAGGAGTCCGGCGACGGTCGAGCCGATCAGGACGGCGGTGCAGCTGATGAGCTTCTTCACGAGTCCTCCGATCCTCGAAGTGGGCCTAACTGGACTTGAACCAGTGACCTCTGTCTTATCAGGACAGCGCTCTAACCGACTGAGCTATAGGCCCATGGAGGCTGACGTACGACGTGCATCGGTGTCAGCCACCGACGGGCAACACTACAGCGCTCCGACCCGCGACGTCCAACCGTCCCGGGCCGTTGTACGGGAGGTCACAGCACGTCCGGGGATCCGCACCGATCCGGATCACGGTCCGCTCCGAACTTCTTGCATGGCGCCGCTGGGGTGTCAGCACAGGATCACGAAGGAGACTGTCATGCGCACTTCCACGATGCTTCCGAAGCTGGGGGCGCTCGCGGCCACGGTCGTCCTGATGAGCGCCTGCTCGGGCGGCATGAGCGATGAGCCGTCCATGGACGAGGGCCATCAGGCGTCCGACGGCGGAGGTTCGATGGCGTCCGACGGCGGCGGCGACATGGCCATGGATCCGGCTGCGCACCTCGTGGGCCCGGGCTGCGCCGATTACGCGGAGATGGTTCCGGACGGTGCCGGGTCCGTGGAGGGCATGGCCCAGGACCCCTTGAGCGTCGCGGCCTCGAACAACCCGATGCTGACCACGCTGACCTCAGCCGTCTCGGGAGAGCTGAATCCTGACGTGAACCTCACCGACACCCTCGACGGGGACGAGTTCACGGTGTTCGCCCCGGTCGACGACGCCTTCGCGGCCATCCCCGAGGACGACCTGAACGCGCTGGCCGCGGACGCCGACGGCCTGACGGACGTCCTCACGTACCACGTGGTCGCCGGCCAGCTCAGCCCCGACGAGATCACCGGCACCCACACCACGGTGCAGGGCGAGGACGTCGAGGTCACCGGCAGCGGTGACGACCTGATGGTGGGCGATGCGGCCGTGATCTGCGGCGGCGTGCAGACCCAGAACGCTACCGTCTACCTGGTCGATACCGTCCTGATGCCGCCGTCGATGGCGGACGCCGCCTGAACAGCGCACACTGTGAGGACGCAATGAGTGGGTGGGCGGCATCTTCCACGGTTCTCCCCCACCCGCTCACGCCGTCGTCGAAGGAGCTGTGCATGGCGCTCGATCCCCCCGAGGAAGAATCGGAGCGACCACGGTCGCGAGGGCCGGACGGGAGAGCACCTGGTGACCACGAGATCACCGAACCTCCGCTGTCCGAGCTGCTGCGCCGCGTCGCCCAGGGGGACGAGGACGCCTTCTCCGGTCTCTACGACGAGACCGCGTCCCTGCTGTTCGCGCTCATCAAGCGCGTGGTGCGGGATGTGTCGATCAGCGAAGAAGTGCTGCAGGAAGTGTTCGTGGAGATCTGGAAGCATGCCACCCGGTTCGACAGCAACCGCGGCTCCGCCCACGGATGGATGTGCACCATCGCCCATCGGCGCGCCGTCGACACCGTCCGGTCCACCGACGCCGCACGGCGTCGGGACTCCGAGGAAGGTGTCCGAGCCATCGAGGAGGAGGTCGTGGATGTGCAGGAGGAAGGAATCCTGAGAATCGAGTCCCAGCGGGTCGTCACGGCGATGCGTGCTCTGACCTCGCCGCAGTCCGAGGCGATCCGCCTCGCGTACTTCGGTGGCTACAGTCACCGCGAGGTGGCGGCCCTGCTCGGCATCCCGGTCGGGACGGCGAAGACACGAATACGGGACGGCATGATCGTCCTGCGGGAGAGCCTGGGGGTGACCTCGTGAACGAGCAGGAGCACGACATGACCGGTGCCTGGGCCCTGAACGCCCTGGACGCCGACGAACGCGCCCGGGTCGAGGAGCAGCTCGCCCAGGACCCCGAGGTCGCCGCCGAGGCCCGCTCCTTCGAGGAGACCGCCGGCGAGCTCGCCCGCGGCCTGGAGCCGGTTCCGCCGCGCCCCGAGCTCAAGGACTCGGTGATGGCGCGGATCGCGCGGACACGCCAACTGCCGCCGCCCGACGCCCAGGACGCCGACGAGACCGCGACGGCGTCCGCCCCCGCCGAGAACACGCATCGGGCCGAGACAGGGGCTTCCGACGCCTCCGCCGGCTCGCCGGACGCCGAGGTCGTCCCCCTGGACCGCTACCGATCCGCCGTGCGGCG
Source organism: Brachybacterium sp. P6-10-X1 (assembly GCF_001969445.1). Lineage (NCBI taxonomy): Bacteria > Bacillati > Actinomycetota > Actinomycetes > Micrococcales > Dermabacteraceae > Brachybacterium > Brachybacterium sp. P6-10-X1. Next base: position 2,982,900 of record NZ_CP017297.1, on the reverse strand, counting down.
CACCCGATGGTTCGCCGTCGCGGCGACGGCTCTGCTGGTCACCAGTGTCGCCGGGGTCGGACTGTGGAGCACGGAGCGCGCCGCGCAGCAGGAGTCGGAGGCCACGATCGAGGCCCTGCGATCGGCGCAGGAGGACGCCGAGCAGGAGCAGCAGATGGTCTCGACCATCATGGCCTCCGACGACGCGACGCAGCTGACGGTGCCGGCCGAGTCCGGCGGTGCACTGCACCTGATGTACTCGCGGGACCAGGAGGCGATGATCGTCCAGGCCGCCGATCTGGCGGAGCTCCCCAGCGAGAGCACCTATCAGCTGTGGCTCATCGATGAGGACGGCGCCCACGGTGCCGGGCTGATCACCTCCCCGGACCAGACCGTGGTGATGCACGACGAGATGCCTCCTGGAGCGCAGCTCGGCCTCACCGTCGAGCCGGCGGGGGGCTCCGAACAACCGACCACAGACCCCATCGCGGCGGGAGCGCTGTGATGAGTGCCCGCGACCGGCCCGTGCCGTGGTGGTCCGCCATCGCGGGCGTGGTCGCGGGCCTCGCCCTGGTGGCCATCGCGCAACTCCTCTCGTTGATCTTCAGCTCTTCCTCGGCCCCCTTCGTGGCCGTCGGCGGGGGGTTCATCGACATCATCCCGCCGTGGGTGAAGGACCTGGCCATCGGCCTGTTCGGAACCCACGACAAGCTCGTGCTGTTCGCCTCCATGATCGCGGTGTACGTCGTGCTCACAGGCCTCATCGGTGCCTTCGGCGCCGGTCGCCCGCGGCTCGCCGCCGCCGCGCTCGCCGGGCTCGGACTGTTCGCGACGATCATCGTGCTGACCCGGGCGGGCACCGGTGCCGCCGATGCGATCCCCACCGTGGTCGGGACCGTGGCCGCGGTGCCGCTGCTGGTGATCATGCTCCGTGCCGTGGACCCCGCAGCCATCGGGACGGCGTGGGAACGACGACGCGCGCTCGTCGGCATCGGAGCGCTCGGGGTCGGCGCGGTCGTCGCCGCCGCCATCGCACGCGGCGTGACGGCGAGCCGTGAGCTGGCCCATCGGGCCGCGCAGTACGTGCTGCCGGAACCCGTCGAGCCCGCCCAGCCGATCCCCGAGGACGCCCAGGTGACGGTGAAGGGCATGCCCCCCTACGTCACCCCGAATGCGGATTTCTACCGGATCGACACCGCCCTCGCCGTGCCGCGCGTGGACCCCACCTCCTGGCAGTTGAGGATCCACGGCCTGGTCGACCGCGAGCTCACTCTGAGCTTCGAGGAGCTGCTGGCCGAGCCCATGATCGCCAAGCACGTGACGCTGGCCTGCGTCTCCAACCCCGTCGGCGGGGATCTCGCCGGGAACGCGACCTGGCTGGGCGTGCCCGTGCGCGACCTGCTCGAACGGGTCGGCGTGCAGGACGGGGCGGACATGGTCCTCTCCCGCTCCATCGACGGGTTCACCGCCTCCACCCCGCTCGAGGCCCTCACCGATGCACGGGACTCGCTGATCGCCGTCGGCATGAACGGCGAGCCGCTGCCGCAGCAGCACGGCTACCCGGTGCGCATGGTCGTTCCCGGACTCTACGGATACGTCTCCGCGACGAAATGGCTCACGGAGCTGAAGGTCACGCGCTTCGCCGACGACCTCGCCTACTGGTCCACGCGGGGCTGGTCCGAGCGGGGCCCGATCAAGATCGCCTCGCGGGTGGACGTGCCGCGCTCCTTCGCCGAGCTCGCGCCCGACGCCGACGGCGCCGTCATGCTGGGAGGCACGGCCTGGGCACAGCAGCGCGGGATCGCGGCGGTCGAGGTGCGGATCGACGACGGGGACTGGCGGGAGGCCGATCTCGGGGCCGAGGTCACCGAGGACACCTGGGTGCAGTGGTCGCTGCGCTGGGAGGATCCCGCTCCGGGCGATCACACGGCGACGGTGCGGGCCACCGACGGCGAGGGAGAGCTGCAGACCGAGGAGCGCGCGAACCCCGCCCCGAACGGGGCGAGCGGCTGGCACCGGGTCGACTTCACGGTGGCGTGAGTCGCGGCGGACTGCCCGCCCTCCCGATGGCTCACCCCCGGGGCAGGCCGTCCTCGGCCACCAGGGAGTGCTCGCGCGCCAGGTTCTGCAGAGCGTCGGGAGCGGCTTCGAGCCGCGCGCAGATCTCCGCCGCGTCCCCGCGGACCAGCGCGGCGCCGGTGAGGGCCACGAGCTCGTCGAAGATCTCCTGCTGCAGGTGGCGCAGCGGGATCGGCTGCTCATGGGCGAGGACGCCCCACACCGAGGCGTAGACGTCGATGTGCTGCGGCCGCTCGCCCGTCGCCAGCGTCACCGGGAAGCTCTCCTGCTCGAGCCGGATGCGCTCGTAGTTCGGTTCGGTCTCGTCCACCACGGCGAGCTGCTCGTCGTCGAACCAGGTGGCCACGAGCTCCATCCGCTCCCCCTCGGCGCGGTACGGGGCGGCGGGGATGTAGCCCCGCGCGGAGATGTGGGCGCAATGGCCGACGGCGAGATGGTGGATCGTGCAGCGCAGGAACGGTGTGGCCGGGTGCAGATCACGTCCGGAGCGGGCGTACTTGCGAGCGATGGTCTCGGGCGTCTGGTTGGAGCCGACGGCCACCACCAGCGTGCGCTCGGCCAGCGGGGCGGCCCCGTCCGCGGCGAGGCCGGCCTCGATCGCGGCCACGTCCACCAGCGGGTGGCCCTGCTGCTCGGTGGGAGCCTCCACCCCGCTGTCCGGATCGAGCTCCGCGATCCCGGTGCTGAGCAACAACGCGGAGCGCACCGACTGCCCCGTCCAGGGGTAGTCCTCCGGGGCGTCGGGGACGGTCGGGACATCCGAGGCGGACGGGGCGGTCGGCACCGGCAGAGTCGAGGAGCAGGACATCCTTCGACCTTAGCGAAGCTCCCGCTCTCGCCCCAGGTTCCGGTGGTGACCGCCACGGGCCCCCTCCCCGCCCGCCGTCGGCCTCTATCGTGGGTCCATGAGCGACACTCCTGCGATCACGGCCCTGGCGGCTTCCGGCCTCGATCACGAGATCACGCGGCACGGGCGGGTCGGCTCGCTCGCGGAGGCGGCGGCCGCCCGCGGCGTCGAGCCCCGCGACATCGTCAAGACCCTGGTGGTGCGGCGCGGTGACGGCGACTTCCTGTTCGTGCTGGTCCCGGGCGACCGGGAGATCTCCTGGCCTCTCCTGCGTGCGCTGCTCGGGGTGAACCGGCTGTCGATGCCGGACAAGGAGGTGGCCCGGGACGTCACCGGGTACGAGCGCGGCACGATCACCCCGTTCGGCTCCACCACGGCCTGGCCCGTGATCGCCGATGCCTCCCTGATCGGGGACCCGGCCCGGCGGATCTCGATCGGTGCCGGGGCCCACGGTGTCGCGGCCTCGGTGAACGCCGAGGCCGCCTTGACGTACCTGGACGCCCAGGTCGCGGAGGTCACCGAGCTGCAGCAATGAACCCGAGGCTCACCAGCACCCCCACCCCCACCAGCAATCACCCCAGCACCACAGCGCCGAGCTCTGCAAAGGCGTTCCCATAACGCGCTGTGGGAACGAAAGCGCAGAACTCGGCGGGTGAATGGGTGATGGGGTATTGGGTGGGGTGGGGTCAGGTGCCCGCCCGGCGGCTCGGGCGGCTGCCCGGTCCGCGGATCATTCGTCGGTGAAGGTCATCTTCAATCCGCCCAGCAGCGCCGCCACCAGGTTGTAGAGGAAGGCCAGAAGCGTGCCCAACGCGGTGATGATCACGACGTTCACCACCGCGACGATGGTGCCGTAGCTGACCATCTTGGAGAACTGGAAGAACTCCATGAACGGCAGCGGCTCACCGCCGTTGAGGTCACGGCCGAGCTGGTCGATCTGGGTCCACAGACCGATCGCGTCGACCAGGTTCCACAGCAGCACCACGGCCACCACGGTCGCGATGCCGATCGCGATGGCGACCAGGAACGACAGCTTCATCACCGAGAACGGGTCGAGCCGGGCGAGGGTCAGGCGCACCCGGCGCGGTCCGCGCTTCTCGGCCTCGACCGGGCTCGCCGCCGACGGGGACTTCTTCGGGCTGCGGCTCGCCCCCTTGGCGGCCGAGCCCTTGCCGGAACCGATCGTCTGCTCGTCCGCGGTCGGCTTCTTCTCGTCCTGGAACGACGGGAGCTGGGTGGTCGATTCCGGAGACGCGGACGGGCCGGGGGCCGTCCTCGAATCACTCGTGCTCACGGATCACTCCTCGATCGGGTCGTCGTCGCCGGACGGCGACGGGGCGGACGCTTCCGAGCCTAGATCATCCGACGGGGAGGACCCTGCCACCGACCCGTCCTCGGCACCGATCTCCACAGCATCTGCGTCCCCGCCCGCTTCGGCCGTGGGCAGATCCGAGTTCTCGTCGCCCTCGGCCGCATCCTCCTCGTCCTCGTCGATCTCGGACTCGGGGCTGGTGGTGACCAGCAGGATGCGGTCGCTCTTGCCGGGCTTGGCGAAGACGACGCCCATGGTGGTGCGGCCCTTCGAGGGGACCTCCGCCACGCTGGAGCGGACCACGCGACCCTTCTCCATCACGACCAGCAGCTCGTCGGACTCGTCGACGGCGGCGGCGCCGACCAGGTGGCCGCGGTCGTCGGGCAGCTTCGCGACCCGGATGCCCAGGCCGCCGCGGCCCTGGACGCGGTACTCGTCGATGCTGGTGCGCTTGGCGTAGCCGCCGTCCGTCACCGTGACCACGAACTGCTCGGGGCGGACCACGTCCATCGCCAGCAGCTCGTCGTCGTGGCGGAACTTCATGCCGGTCACGCCGCTGGTGGCGCGGCCCGTCGGGCGCAGCACGTCGTCCGCGGCCGGGAACCGCACGGACTGGCCGTTGCGGGAGACGAGGATCAGATGGTCGTCGGCGTCCACGGCGCGGGCGGCGATCACGCGGTCCGGCTGCGTCCCGTCGACCCCGTCGATGTCGCGCAGGTTGATCGCGATGATGCCACCGGTGCGGTTGGAGTCGAAGGCCGTCATCGGGGTCTTCTTGACCAGGCCGGACTGGGTGGCGAGCACCAGGTACTGGGCGTCCTCGTACCTGTCGATCGCGAGCACCGAGGCGATGTGCTCATCGGGCTGGAAGGCCATCAGGTTCGCCACGTGCTGGCCCTTGGCGTCCCGTGGGGCCTCCGGCAGTTCGTAGCCCTTGGCGCGGTAGACCCGGCCCTGGTTGGTGAAGAACAGCAGCCAGCGGTGCGTGGTCGTGGTGAAGAAGTGCTCGACCACGTCGTCCGCCCGCAGCGAGGCGCCGCGCACGCCCTTGCCGCCGCGCTTCTGGGCGCGGTACTGATCGGCCCGGGTGCGCTTGACGTAGCCGCCGCGGGTGATGGTGACGATCACGTCCTGCTCGGGGATGAGGTCCTCCATCGACATGTCACCGTCGAAGGGATCGATCCGCGTGCGGCGGTCGTCGCCGTACTTGTCGACGAGCTCGGCCAGCTCCTCGGAGACGATCTGCCGCTGACGCTCCGGCGAGGCCAGGATCGCGGTGTACTCCTCGATGAGGGCCTGCAGACGATCGTGCTCGTCGGTGATCTTCTGCCGTTCCAAGGCGGCGAGGCGGCGCAGCTGCATCGCCAGGATCGCGCCGGCCTGGATCTCATCGATCTCCAGCAGCTCCATCAGCCCGTCGCGAGCCCCGTCGGCATCCGGCGAGCGGCGGATCAGCGCGATGACCTCGTCCAGCGCATCCAGCGCCTTGAGGTAGCCGCGGTAGATGTGGATCTGCTCCTCGGCCTTGCGCAGGCGGTACCGGGTGCGGCGGACGATGACGTCGATCTGGTGCTTGGTCCACTCGCGCACGAAGGAGTCGATCGACAGGGTGCGCGGCACCCCGCCGGCGAGCGCCAGCATGTTGGCCGAGAAGTTCTCCTGCAGCTGGGTGTGCTTGTAGAGGTTGTTCAGCACGACCTTCGCGACGGCGTCGCGCTTGAGCGTGATGACCAGGCGCTGACCGGTCCGGCCGGAGGTCTCGTCGGTGATGTCGGCGATCCCCTGGATCTTGCCGAGCTTGACCATCTCGGCGATCTTGCGCGCGAGGGTGTCGGGGTTGACCTGGTACGGCAGCTCCGTGACCACGAGCGACATCCGCCCGTTGATCTCCTCGGTGGAGACCACGGCGCGCTGGGTGATGGAGCCGCGGCCGGTGCGGTACGCGTCCTCGATGCCCCGGGTGCCGGAGATGGTGGCGCCGCTGGGGAAGTCGGGGCCCTTGATGAACTGCAGGCAGGCCTCGAGCAGCTCCGGCTTGGTGGCCTCGTGGTTCGTCAGCAGCCACTGGACGGCGTCGGCCACCTCGCGCAGGTTGTGCGGCGGGATGTTGGTGGCCATGCCCACGGCGATCCCGGAGGAACCGTTGACCAGCAGATTCGGGAAGCGAGCGGGCAGCACGACGGGCTCGTCGACCGTGTTGTCGTAGTTGCCCTGCATATCGACCGTCTCCTGGTCGATGTCGCGCACGAGCTCGAGGGCCAGCGGGGCCATCTTGCACTCGGTGTACCGCGGGGCGGCGGCGCCGTCGTCGCCGGGCGAGCCGAAGTTCCCCTGTCCCAGGATCAGCGGGTAGCGCATAGACCACGGCTGCACCAGGCGCACCATGGCGTCGTAGATCGCGCTGTCGCCGTGGGGGTGGTAGTTGCCCATCACCTCGCCGACGACCTTCGCGCACTTGGAGAAGGAGCGGTCGGGACGGTAGCCCCCGTCGTACATCGCGTAGACGATGCGGCGGTGGACGGGCTTGAGTCCGTCGCGGACGTCGGGCAGCGCGCGGGAGACGATCACGCTCATCGCGTAGTCGAGATAGGAGCGCTGCATCTCCTGGTTCAGGTCGACCTGGGTGATGCGGTCGACCTCGCCCTCGTCGAGCGGATCGACGAGGGTGACGGTGCGGTCGGCGGCCTCGGAGCCGGAGACCTCGTGGGCGCCCTCGGGGGTGGCCTGTCCGGCCACGGAGGCGGGCAGTTCCGGGGTCTCGTCGGGGTTCGTGGGGTCCTGCGGGGTGTCGCTCATGATGCGGAAGGCCTTTCAGGTAGGGCCGATGGTCGTGGCGCTCCCCGGGGGCGCTCGGGCTCTCGCCGGCGCCGGCCCGGGGGGTCGGACTCAGATGTCGAGGAAGCGGACGTCCTTGGCGTTCTCCTGGATGAAGTGGCGACGGGACTCGACGTCATCGCCCATCAGGACGGAGAAGATGGTGTCGGCGTCGGCGGCCTCATCGACCGTGACCTGCTTCAGCGTGCGCGAGGCGCTGTCCATGGTGGTGGCCTGGAGCTCCTTCCAGTCCATCTCGCCCAGACCCTTGTAGCGCTGGATGCCGTTGTCCTTGGGGATGCGGCGCCCGGCCGCCCGGCCGGCCTCCATCCGCTCATCGCGCTCGTCGTCGCTGAACACGTACTCGTGCGGGGCGTTGGACCACTTCAGGCGGTACAGCGGCGGCATCGCGATGAACACGTGGCCGAGCTCGATCAGCGGGCGCATGTAGCGGAACAGCAGCGTCAGCAGCAGGGTGCAGATGTGCTGGCCGTCGACGTCCGCGTCGGCCATCAGGACGATCTTGTGGTACCGCAGCTTGGTGGCGTCGAAGTCGTCCCCGATGCCGGTGCCGAAGGCGGTGATCAGCGAGCGGACCTCCTGGTTGTCCAGGGCCCGGTCCAGCCGCGCCTTCTCCACGTTCAGGATCTTGCCGCGGATGGGCAGGATGGCCTGGGTGCGCGGGTCGCGGCCCTGCACGGCGGAGCCGCCGGCGGAGTCGCCCTCGACGATGAAGATCTCGCACTCGGAGGGGTTGCGGGAGGAGCAGTCGCGCAGCTTTCCGGGCATTCCCCCGGTCTCCAGCGGCGACTTGCGACGGGTGGCGTCGCGGGCCTTGCGGGCGGCCTCGCGGGCGGCCGCCGCGGCCTGGCCCTTCATGACGATGGACTTGGCCTCGGCCGGATGGGACTCGAACCAGTCCTGCAGCTGATCGGTCATCACCTTGACCATGAAGGTGCGGGCGACGGTGTTGCCCAGCTTGGTCTTGGTCTGGCCCTCGAACTGGGGCTCGCCGAGCTTGACGGACACCACGGCGGTCAGGCCCTCGCGGATGTCCTCCCCGGTGAGGTTGGCGTCCTTCTCCTTCAGCAGGCCCTGGGCGCGTCCGTAGCGGTTCACGATCGAGGTCAGCGAGGAGCGGAAGCCCTCCTCGTGGGTGCCGCCCTCGTGGGTGTTGATCGTGTTGGCGTAGGTGTGCACCGACTCCGAGTAGGCGCCGGTCCACTGCATGGCGACCTCGACGGAGATCTCCGCCTCGGTGTCCTCGGACTCGAAGGAGATGATGTCGGGGTGGATGACCTCGGCCCGCTTGGCCGTGTTGATGAACTCGACGAAGTCCTGCAGACCGCGCTCGTAGTGGTAGGAGAAGACGCTCGGACCGTCGTTCTTCTCCATGCCCTCGGCCTCGAGCTCGACGTCGACCAGATCCTCGTCCTCGGTCTCGTCGGACTCCACCCGACGCTCGTCGGTCAGCGTGATACGCAGGCCCTTGTTCAGGAACGCCATCTGCTGGAACCGCTTGCGCAGCGTCTCGACGTCGTAGACGGTCTCGTCGAAGATCTCGTCGTCGGCCCAGAAGGTGATCGTGGTGCCGGTCTCATCGGTCTCCTCGCCGCGGACCAGCTCGGTGGCGGGGACGCCGCGGGTGTAGGTCTGACGCCACACGTGGCCGTCGCGGCGGATCTCCACCTCCATCCGCACCGAGAGCGCGTTGACCACGGAGGACCCGACGCCGTGCAGGCCACCGGAGACCGCGTACCCGCCGCCGCCGAACTTGCCGCCGGCGTGCAGCACCGTGAGCACGAGCTCCACGGCGGGCTTGCCCTCGGTGGGGTGCATGGCGACCGGGATACCGCGGGCGTGGTCGACGCAGCGCACGCCGCCGTCAGCCAGCAGGGTCACCTCGATGGTGTCGCCGTGGCCGGCCATCGCCTCATCCACCGAGTTGTCCACGATCTCCTGCACCATGTGGTGCAGGCCGCGCTCACCGGTGGAGCCGATGTACATGCCGGGGCGCTTGCGGACCGCCTCGAGTCCCTCCAGGACGGTGATGTCCGAGGCGTCGTAGTGCGTCGGGGCGTGGGCCGCGCGCTCCCCGGCGGAGCCGACCTCGGGAGCGGGATCGGGCACCGGGTCCGGCGCGCCCTGGGGCGCGTCCTGGTCGGGCAGGGGTCGGTCGCTGTCGCTCACCTGATGTGGCTCCTCGCAGTCCTGGGGTCCCTCGGCCCGGTGAGCGCCGAGGGTGGTCCGGCCGGCCGCGGGGACGAGCCCTCCGGCTCAGCACGCACGCGGCCCACGGGGGCGCCTCGCGCGCGCACGCGCGATCAGCACCCGTAGGCCGCAGCGATCGAGCCGGCGGCTTCGAAGTCCGCGAGGACGTCGGAAGACGTCGGTCGAACTGCCCATATTCTAGCGGATGGAGCCCGCTGAACCTATTAACCTCCCCGGCTGTGTGGACAACGCGACGCGGATCGGGCACCAGACGGCACGGGACGGCCTCTTCGCGCCCCTGCCGGACCGCCTGCCGGGGGCCCATACGCTTCCCGGGCTGCCATCGCGCCACAGCGCCGTCTGGCGGCCGCGCCGGACCGGCTCGCCGAGCGGGTCAGGACACGGGGATCGAGGACAGCACCTCCACCGTGGTCAAGGCGGCGGCGGCCGCCTCGTACCCCTTGTCCTCCACGGAGCCGGGCAGTCCGGCACGATCCAGAGCCTGCTGCTCATCATCGCAGGTCAGCACTCCGAATCCCAGAGGTGTGCCGTGGTCCAGGGCGACCCTTCCCAGCCCCTCCGTGGCGGCTGCGCACACGTACTCGAAGTGCGGCGTGCCCCCGCGGATCACGACGCCGAGGGCGATCACCGCGTCGTGGGTGCGCGCCAGACGGTCCGCGATCACCGGCAGCTCGAAGGAGCCGGGGGCCCGCACCACCGTCGGGGCGTCGATGCCGGCCGCCGCGCACCCGCGCAGTGCGCCGTCGAGCAGGCCGTTCATGACCTGCTCGTGCCAGGAGGCGGCGACGATCGCGACGCGCGCGTGGGGCAGGTGGGGGATCTGGGAGGTGGGGCTTCCGTGTCCGCTCATGAGGACGCTCCGTTCGGGTCGGTGGTGGGATTCGTGGTGGGCTGCGGGTCGGTGCCCGCGGTCGGGCCGGTCGCGGGCAGGCCGACGAGGTGGTGGCCCAGTCGGTCGCGCTTGGTGGTGAGATAGGCGAGGTTCTCCGCGGTGGCGTGCGTGTCCAGCTGCACGGCGGAGCTCACCTCGACGCCTCCGGCGCGCAGGGCGCCGGTCTTGACGGGGTTGTGGGTCAGCAGCGAGATGGAGCCGACGCCGAGGTGATCGAGGATGCGCGGGACGATCGCGAAGGAGCGGGCGTCCACGGGCAGGCCCAGGTCGAGGTTGGCGTCGACCGTGTCGCGCCCGCTCTCCTGCAGGGCGTAGGCGCGCAGCTTCTCGACCAGTCCGATGCCGCGTCCCTCGTGGCCGCGCAGCAGGATCAGCACGCCGCGGCCGGCGGCATCGATCCGCGCCAGGGACTCCTGCAGCTGGGGGCCGCAGTCGCAGCGCCTCGAGCCGAAGACGTCCCCGGTCACGCATTCGGAATGGATCCGGGTCAGAACCGGCTCGGCGGTGGAGACGTCGCCGCGCACCAGCACCAGGTGCTCGGCGGAGCCGTCGCGGACGGCGAGCGCCCCGAAGGTGCCGTGGTCGGTGGGCAGGGTGACCGGTGCGGTGATGTCCAGCGGCTCGGGATCGTGATGCCGACGGTGCTCGACCAGCTCCTCGATGGAGATCATCGCCAGCGCGTGCTCGTCGGCGAAGGCGCGCAGGGCGTGCCCGCGCATCATGGTGCCGTCGTCGTGGACCAGCTCGACGATCATCCCCACCGCGGACAACCCCGCCAACCGGGTGAGGTCGACGGCGGCCTCGGTATGGCCGCGGCGTTCGAGCACCCCGCCGTCCCGGGCCCGCAGCGGCAGCACGTGCCCGGGGCGGATCAGATCGCTCGGCGTGGACTGCTCGCCGGCGAGGATGCGCAGGGTGCGGGCCCGGTCGGCAGCGCTGATCCCGGTGGTGACGCCCTCGGCGGCGTCCACGCTCACGGTGTAGGCGGTGCGCAGGGGGTCCGCGTTCTCGGCCACCATCAGCGGCAGGTCGAGGGCGTCGGCGCGAGCGGCGGTCATCGGAGCGCACAGCAAGCCGCTGGAGTACCGCACGGCGAAAGCGAGCAGCTCGGGGGTCGCGGCGGAGGCCGCCAGGATCAGGTCTCCCTCGTTCTCGCGGTCCTCGTCGTCGACGACCACCACCGGGCGGCCGGCGGCGATCGCGGAGATCGCCTCGGCGACGGGGTCCAGACGCAGCGCGGTCATCGCCGGACCTCCGCCCCGGGCAGGAGCGAGGCGCTGAGCTTCTCGACGTACTTGGCCAGCACGTCGACCTCGAGGTTCACGACATCGCCGACCTGCTTGGTCCCCAGCGTGGTGCGCTCGAGGGTCTCCGGGATCAGTCCGATGGTGACGACCCCCGCCTCGATCCCGGCGACGGTGAGGCTGATCCCGTCCACGGCGATCGATCCCTTGTCGACGACGTAGCGCTCGAGGCCTGCCGGCAGGTTCAGGCGAAGCAGCGTGGTGCCGTCGCCCTCCTCGCGGCCGGCGATCTCGGCGACCGCGTCGACGTGGCCCTGGACGATGTGGCCGTCCAGGCGTGCGTCGGCCCGCACGCAGCGTTCGAGGTTGACGCGGTCCCCGGCGCTCAGGGTGCCCAGGGTGGTCGCGTCGAGGGTGGTGGTGATGATGTCGGCCGACCAGGTCCGGCCATCCTGGGCGGTGACGGTGAGGCAGCAGCCGCTGACGGCGATCGAGTCACCGAGGGAGATGCCCTCCAGGACCCGCGGCGAGCGCAGGGTCACGCGGGCGGCGCCGCCGTGGTGCTCGAGGGTCTCGACGGTGCCGAGCTCCTCGATGATTCCGGTGAACATGGTGGTCCTTCCAGGTCAGGCGGCACGCGGCCGCAGGGTGAGGCGGAGGTCGGGGGGCAGCGGGGTGACCTCGACGAGATCGAGATCGAGGCGGTCGGCGATGGTGGTGATGCCCAGGTCGCCGAGGCCCGGCGATCCGGCGCCGAGCAGGGTGGGGGCGAGATGGACGATCAGCTCGTCGAGGCACCCGGCGCGCAGGAAGGCGGCGGTCAGGGTGGGACCGCCCTCGAGCAGCACGTGACGTCGGCCGCGGGCGTGAAGATCCTCCAGGGCGACCGACGGGTCGTGGGTGGCCAGGGTGATCGCCTCCCCGGAGCCCTCAGGGGTGGACAGCGCCGGGAAACGCCCGGTGCCCATGACGGCGCGGAGCGGCTGACGGGGATGCAGGCCACCGTCCTCGCGTCGAGCGGTGAGCGTGGGGCGGTCGGCCCGGGCGGTGCCGCTGCCGACCAGGACGACGTCGCTGGTGGCGCGCAGCTCGTGCACCTCGGCGCGGGCGATCTCCCCGGTGATCCACCGGCTGGTGCCGTCGGCCGCGGCGGCGCGGCCGTCGAGGGTGAGGGCGAGCTTCGCGGTGACCAGGGGTCGCTGATGCCGCACCCCGTGCTCCCAGCCGCGGTTCAGGCGCTGCGCCGCGGTGGCGAGCTCCTCCGGCACGTCGAGCTCGACGTCGACCCCGGCGCTTCGCAGGCGGTCGACGCCCCCGGCGGCCACGGGGTTCGGATCACGGCGGGCGATGACCACGCGGGAGACGCCGGCGTCGATCAGCGCCTCGGCGCAGGGTCCGGTGCGGCCGACGTGCGTGCAGGGCTCGAGGGTGACCACGGCGGTGGCGCCGGTGAGGGGAGCGGAGGCGCGGGCCAGGGCGTCGGCCTCGGCATGCGCGGTGCCGGCGCCGCGGTGATGGCCTTCGGCGAGCACCCCACCGCCCGGGGACAGGAGCACACAGCCCACGCGGGGGTTCGGTCCGAGCGGCACGGCGTCGTCGGCCGCGATCTCGAGGGCGCGGCGCAGCGCGCGGCGCTCGATGTCGGTCAGCATGATCTCTCCTCCGGTCCGCGGCTCGCGGTCCGGAGAGAGGAAAGGGTTGCGGTGGTCACGCGCGTGAGGCGCGACCGACGGTCGTCCACAGGACGACGTCCGCGTGCGCTTCCCATCCGGACTCTGACCGTCGGTCCAGGAGTTCCACCTGGTCAGCCGAGGGCCAGAGGCCATCGGGTCGCGGACTGTCACCGCCGGCTCGGAATTTCACCGACCCCAGTGCACGCGAGCTTGTCAGCTCGTCTGCTCTTACGGTAGCACCGGTGGCGGGGGGCGGCGGAGGATCGTGACGGGCGATGAACGGCGTCTCACAGCCGGTCGCCTCGGTGCCGCCGTGCGGTCAGTCGCGGCCCTCACGGGTCCATCGCGCCCTGACCATCGGGAACAGCTGATCGCGGGTGGCTCGGCGATGTTCGCGAAGGGTCGGGAGGCTCGGGTCCGTGGGCAGCCGGGCCGCATCGACGAAGAACCCGAGGATGCCCGCCAGCAGGTCGGTTGCGACCTCGGTCGGGGTACCGTGGCGCGCCATGACCGCGTCGATCCGGGCGGAGACCTCGAGAGTGCCGGAGCGGTCGTCCACCGAGGCGAGCAGCTGGAGCGCATCGGCGAAGCGGGCGCCGCGGGCGGCCCACGCCCAATCGACGATCCTGACCTGTCCGTCGACGGTGACCAGCAGATTATCGGCGCGCAGATCGCTGTGGCACAGGGTGTCACCGGCCAGCGAGACCACCCCGCGCTCCGCCGCCTCGCGCAGCGGACCGAGGCGTTCGCGGAGCCAGGGGTCGAGATCCGGCGGCTGATCCGCTGTCACCCGATCGAAGCCCCTGAGGTCCGGGCCCAGCAGCGTCTCCAGGTCAGGGACCTCGGGCAGCGGGGTCGGGGTCGCGACCTGCGCCAGGGTGTCCAGCGCCTCCAGCACGACGTCGAGTTCGAGGGGCCGCCAGGGCTGCTGCGGAAGCGCCCCCTCGGCGACCTCGATGAGGAGGACGAACCAGTCCTCCTCGCTGAAGGCGTCCAGCAGCCGAGGTGCGGGCACCTCGCGCGGCAGGGCGGCCAGCGTTGCGGCCTCGCGACGGTTCAGCTCCTCGGAGGCCCCGTTGATCCGGGACGTGACGGCTTTGACGAAGGCGCGGTGGCCACCCGCGGTGGTCACAATCTCGGCGGAGCTCGAGGAGAACCCGCCCGTGGCGGAGCGGGTCTCGAGGATCGGTGCGCCGAGCCGGGCCTCCACGCGGGAGCGCACCGGGAGGGGGAGATCCGCCCAGCGGAGGCGATGGGTCATGGCGAGCAGGTTAGCCGTAGGTATCGCGGGGGCCGCGCCAGGTGACGGTGCGCCGTCCCTTCTTCCAGGACCGTTCGGCGGCGGCGGGGCCGGTGACCTTCAGCTCCGAGACGACGTGGGAGCCGACGTGCTCCTCGATCGTGGTGACCAGCTGGCCGGTCAGCATGCGCAGCTGCGCGGCCCAGGCGGACGAGGACGCACTGACCACCAGCACCCCGTCCTCGAGGGAGACGGGACGGCAGTGGGAGCCGACCTTCTCCCCGACGATCTCGTCCCACTCCTCCAGCACGCGTCCGGCGTTCATCCCGGCGTTCCACCCGAGATTGCCCAGCACCTTCCTCAGCACCAGATCGATGCCCTGGGGGTCGCGGGGGGCGGGGCGGGACCCGGAGTACCCGGGCGCCTTCCCGGAGCGGTCCCGCACGTCCCGGGCCTGCGTCTTCGCGGAGATCGGGAACAGCCCGCGGTCGCGCGCGGCCGCCCGGGAGCGGTTCACGGTGCGTCGGGCCAGCTCGAAGGGGTCCGACGGGGAGGGCAGGTCCGGCGGGTCGAAGAACTCCTGCTCCGGTTCGGGGTCCTGATCGGGTCCGGGCTGTGGATCGGGCTCCCGGACCGCGGGTGGATGCGATGCGGCGCCACCTTCCCGCGGAGCTCCCTCGGGGGCAGCGTTCCAGGTCGAGAGGTCATAGGGGTTCGCGAGCCGCGGCCGACGGGGCGACGGGCTCATGACCGGCCGCCGCCCTCGCGCGGCACCGCGGCACCGAGGCTCACGTCGATCACCTGGATCTCACCGTCCAGGGAATCCGGGATGTCGGTGTCGTTGGCCGTGGTGATCAGCACTTGCGAAGCGCCCGTGACGATCCGGCCCAGACGCTCGCGCCGGCGGGTGTCCAGCTCGCTGAACACGTCGTCAAGGATCAGGATCGGTTCGCCGTCCCCGAGGTCGCCCTCTTCCAGGCGCAGCAGGTCGTAGGAGGCCAGTCGCAGGCCGAGGGCCAGGGACCAGGACTCGCCGTGGCTCGCGTAGCCCTTGGCCGGGAAGTCGTGCAGGCGGATCTCGAGGTCGTCGCGATGGGGTCCGGTCAGGGTGACGCCGCGGTCGATCTCCTCGTCGTGACGGCTCGCCAGCATCTCCAGCAGCACATCATGGAGCTCGCCCGTCGAGGGCAGCTGGCCGGGAGCGCTGGCGAGCTCGTCGAGCACGGCGGAGCGGTAGGCGACGTCGGCCGGGGAGGACAGGTTCCCGCGCTGGTCCGGGGGAAGATCCAGGGCCTGTTCGGCGCCCTCGTCGGTCGAGACCCGGAGATAGGAATACCCCAGGTGGGGGCGCAGGCGGTTGACCAGGTGCAGCCGGGCCCGCAGCAGCTCCGCCCCGAAACGGGCCAGCTGCTGGTCCCAGACCTCCAGGGTGGAGGCGGCGGAGTCGGCCGGGTCCAGGCCGCCGACGCTGCGACCGCTGCCCCCACGGCGCATCGATCGCATCTGCTTGAGCAGGTTGGAGCGCTGTTTGAGCACCCGGTCGTAGTCGGCCTTGACCGAGGCGTAGCGGGGGGCGATCTCGAACAGCAGCTCGTCCAGGAAGCGGCGCCGACCCTCGGGATCGGCCTTGACCAGCCCCAGGTCCTCCGGGGCGAAGAGCACGGCCCGCACCTCGCCGAGCAGGTCGCGCAGGCGGCCGACGTTCTGGCCCTGCAGCCGTGCCCGGTTCGACCGGCCCGGAGTGATCTCGAGGTCGACCTGCAGCGCCCGGCCCGCACGGACGAAGCCCGCACGGATGATCGCGGTCGACTCCCCTCGGCGGACCAGCGCCGCATCGTGGGGGACCCGATGACTGGACAGGGTCGCGAGGTACCAGAGCGCCTCGACGATGTTGGTCTTCCCCTGGCCGTTCTGGCCCACCATCACGGTGATGCCCGGGCGCACGGGCAGGGTCAGGCGCGGGTAGGAGCGGTAATCGGTGAGGTCGAGCGAGGTCAGCTGCACGGAGGGGAGCTCGCTCTCCCTCAGATCCGCATCGGCATGATCAGGTACTTGTACGAGGTGTCGGGGGTCCCCTCGAGGGACTCCTGGCCGCTCATGACCGAGGGCTTGATCGAGTCGGTGAAGGTCAGGCGCACGAATTCGGCGCCGAGGGCGCCGAGGCCGTCGAGCAGGAAGCCCGAGTTGAAACCGACCACCAGGTCCTCGCCCTCGAGCTGGGCTTCGAGGACCTCGCTGGCCTGTGCGTCGTCGCCGGCGCCGGCCTCGAGGGCGACCTGGCCCTCGGTGAAGGACAGCCGCACGGGGGTGTTGCGCTCGGCGACCAGGGAGACGCGCTTGACCGCGTCGATCAGCGGTCCGGTCGCGACGACGGCCGTGATCGCCGTGGTGTCGGGGAACAGACGGCGCACGGGCGGGTACTCGCCGTCGACCAGGGTGGAGGTGGTGCGGCGGCCGCCGGACTCGAAACCGATGAGGGTCGCGGAGTCGTCCTCGGACAGGGCGATGTCGACGCTGCCGCCGGTGGCGAGGGAGCGGGCCACCTCGTGCAGGGTGCGGCCGCGCACCAGAGCGGTCTGCTCGGCGCCGGGGCTCGAGGGGTTCCAGGTCAGTTCGCGCAGTGCCAGACGGTAGCGGTCGGTGGCCATGAGCGTCATGGTCTCGCCGGAGATCTCGACCTTCACGCCGGTCAGCAGCGGGAGGGTGTCGTCCTTGGAGGCGGCGACGGTGACCTGGCCGATGGCCTCGGCGAACACATCGGCCGGGACGGAGCCGGCCACCGGCGGCATCGTGGGCAGCTGTGGGTACTCCTCGACCGGGAGGGTGGCCAGGGCGAAACGGGCACTGCCGCAGCGGACCTGGAGCTTGGTGCCCTCCAGGGCGATCGAGACGTCCTTGTTGGGCAGCGCTCGGACGATGTCGGAGAGCATCCGGCCCTGGACCAGCACCTCACCGGGCTGCTCCACCTCGGCGTCGAGCCGGATCTGGGCGCTGACCTCGTAGTCGAATGTCGACAGCTGCAGCTCGCCGCTGGTGTCGGCGATGATCCGCACGCCCTGCAGGATCGGCATCGCCGGCCTGACGGGGAGGGTTCGGGTGGCCCAGGAGACGGCGTCGCCGAGGACGCCGCGGTCGAGGTGGAACTTCACCGTTGCCACTCCTTCGCAGTGGTCGATAGCCAGAACGGGAGACAGCGTATCGGTTCCCACGGCCTTCCGCCGACACACCGGCGGTGATCCTTGACAGCGACCCCTCCTCGTCCGTGCTTCCTCCCGTGCCCCGGCGCCCCCGCATCACACGATCCTCTCCGCCTCCCCCGCACCCCGTCCCGTCCACATCCCCGTCGAGCACAGAACTACAGTCCTCTTCATCACGGCTGTGGACTCCGTGGACAACCAAGATCAGTGCAGGTCAGCATGAATGACGGTGTCGTGGACGGATCGTTGACCGCGAGAGGCCGGACGTGGGTGGGGTGTGCACATCTCGGCGTCGACAGCAGATTCTCGTCATTCGACCGTGCACATCGCGTCCTGCGTGGATGCTCCGCGCTCCACACTATCCACAGAGTTGTCCACAATTGGGGAGAACGGCGCCCTGACCAGGAATGTCATTCCGTCACGGGCGGGAGGAGGCGGAGTTGGAGCTCTTGATGCGAGCGGTGAGCTCCGTGACCTGGTTGAAGATCGCCCGACGCTCCTTCATGAGCTCGCTGATCTTCTTGTTGGCGTGCATCACCGTCGTGTGGTCCCGGCCGCCGAACTCCTCACCGATGCGGATCAGCGGCATGTCCGTCAGCTCCCGGCAGAGGTACATCCCGATCTGGCGGGCCGAGACCAGTCGACGCGAGCGTCCCGTCCCCACGATCTCCTCGACGGAGATCCCGAAGTAGGTCGCGGTCTGGGCGATGATCGTCGAGGCGGTGATCTGGGCACCGTCGTCGTGGGAGAGCAGGTCCTTGAGCACCGACTCCGCGAGCGTGACGTCCATCGGCTGCCGGGAGAGGGAATGCAGCGCCTGCACCCGGATCAGGGCCCCCTCGAGCTCGCGGATGTTGGTGGCGATGTGGGAGGCGATGTACTCCAGCACCTCGTGCGGTACCTCGCCGGTGTTCTCCTGAGCGACCTTCTTGCGCAGGATCGCGATGCGGGTCTCGAGGTCCGGGGGCTGCACATCGGTCATCAGACCCATCTCGAAACGAGAACGCATGCGGTCCTCGAAGCCTCCGAGCTCCTTCGGAGGCAGATCCGAGGTGATCACGATCTGCTTGTCGGTGTTGTACAGCGTGTTGAACGTATGGAAGAACGCCTCCATCGTCTCCGGCGCGCGCTGCAGGAACTGGATGTCGTCGATCAGCAGGATGTCGATGTCCCGGTAGCGGCGCTGGAACTCCTGGGCCTGGCCGAACCGGCCCGACTGCACGGAGTTGATGAAGTCGTTGGTGAACTCCTCGGAGTTCACGTACCGCACCACGACCTCCGGGTACAGGCTCTGGGCGTAGTGGCCCACCGCGTGCAGCAGGTGGGTCTTGCCGAGTCCCGAGCCACCGTAGATGAACAGCGGGTTGTACGCCTTGGCGGGAGTCTCCGAGACGGCGGAGGCCGCGGCCTGGGCGAAGCGGTTCGAGGACCCGATCACGAAGGTGTCGAAGGTGTACTTGGCGTTCAGACGCGAGTCCTCGCCGAGGGTGCGGTCGGCCGCGGGGGCAGGGCGCTGCGGCGCCGGACCCGGGGACGGGGCGGACGTGCCGGTCACCGCCGAGAGCCCGGCGAAGGCACCGGGGTCCTCCGCCGCGGTACCGGTCGAGGGTGCCCCGGCAGACGCGACCGAGGAAGGATCGGGCAGTGCGGCGCGCCCCTGCTGCCCGGCGGGGGGCAGGATCGAGCCTTCGTCGCGGCGGAACGGCGCGGTGTGGACGTCCTGCGCGGGACTGTCCACATCTCTGTCCACAGAATGTGCACTGCCGGTCCCCGACGCGGAGGTCACGGCGTGGTCGTCGGTGTTCTCCTCCAGCAGGAGCGACTCGTCGACCGTCACGGCGAAGCGCAT
The DNA here is from genome assembly GCF_001969445.1 of Brachybacterium sp. P6-10-X1. Taxonomy (NCBI): domain Bacteria; kingdom Bacillati; phylum Actinomycetota; class Actinomycetes; order Micrococcales; family Dermabacteraceae; genus Brachybacterium; species Brachybacterium sp. P6-10-X1. Next base: position 2,963,542 of record NZ_CP017297.1, on the reverse strand, counting down.
CTCATGGCCGACGGCTTCGCTGAGAGCGGCCTTCAGCGAGCCGGCGACCCGGTGCTCGAACAGCTCCTTCGCGGAGGTCGACGGCGCTGCGACCAGGGCGGTGTCAGCGACGACGGCCATCAGGCGGGACAGCGTCAGCAGGGCGATCACGCGCTGGGACACGGCGTCGTCACGGCGCAGGGTGGCCAGGGTGCGCTCCCAGATCGCGGCGACGTTCGCGTCAGGCATGTGGTCTCTCCGTACAGGGTGGTTCGGCGGTCCGGGTAGTTTTCCACAGTAGCCGCTGTATTGTGGATCGACGCTGTGGACAATCACCCATGAGAGGTTCCTCCACCGCATCAGGAGCGCGTGCCCACCGCTCTCCCGTGGCCCCTGGGCGGCGCGAAACGCCCCTCGGCGCGCCCGGTGATGAGAATCGGGCCACAACCGAGCTGCTGAGGGCTCCGGCCGTTGACCCCTCGCCACCGCGCTCCTAAGATCGTGCAGTCAGCGCTGCGCGCCGTCTTGACACGGTTCCCGGCAGCCGCCCCGCCCCGCGGGTGCGCCCGAACAGTCCGTTCGTGCAGCAGACCACAGACCACCGCGAGGGGTACGCCCGTGCCCATGATCGAGGAGAACCGATGAGCAAGCGCACGTTCCAGCCGAACAACCGTCGTCACGCGAAGAAGCACGGCTTCCGCGCCCGCATGCGCACCCGCGCCGGCCGGGCGATCGTCAACGCCCGTCGCGCCAAGGGCCGCGCCGAGATCACCTCCTGATCTGGTCCCTGACCAGGGGCAGCGCGCCAGACGTCCATGAACTGGTCCAGTCGTCGCCTGCACAGCGGTGACCAGTTCCGCGCCGTCACCCGAGGTGGCACTCGCAGCGCTCGATCCCACGTGGTCGTGCATCTGAACCTGCTGGGGCAGGATTCCGATGCGGCCCGCGTGGGATTCGTCGTGTCCAAGAAGGTCGGCAACGCCGTGGTCCGCAACCGGGTGACCCGTCGGCTCCGGGAGATCGTGCGCCCGCGCCTGGCGGAGCTGCCGCCGGGGTCCGCCGTCGTGGTGCGCTCCCTTCCCGGCATCGACCGGGTGCCCTTCGCGCAGCTCGAGGCCGAGGTCGCCTCCGCCCTGGGCTCGGCCGTGACCAAGCTCGAACGTCGCGCACAGGTCGCGCGATGACCAGAGCGGATCCGGCCGGCAGGAACAGCATTCTCCGCGCGGGCCTGCATCTGCCCCGCCGAGCGCTGTCCCTCCTCGTGCGGGGCTATCAGGTCGGGATCTCGCCCTACACCCCACCCGGCTGCCGGTACGACCCGGTGTGCTCGCAGTACGGCATGGACGCCCTGCGGGTGCACGGTGCGGTCAAAGGCACGATCCTGACCGTCGGACGGATCCTGCGCTGCAATCCGGTGAGTCGAGGAGGCCTCGACCCGGTGCCGGCACCGGGCATGTGGAGGAATCCACGCCGACTGCGGCACCCGGCCCCCTAGGGCCTACCCTTGTCCATGATTACCGACCAGAGCCGGCACCTCGTATGAACGTCATGCGCATCCGTGCGGCAGGAAGACCAGGCCGATGAACCCCCTGTATCCGATCGAATGGGCCGTCGCATGGCTCATGGTGAAGTTCCATGCGCTGCTGTCGACGTTCATGGAGCCGGACTCCGGCCTCACCTGGGTGCTGTCGATCGTGGGCCTCACCGTCGTGGTGCGAACCCTGATCATCCCGCTGTTCGTGCGGCAGATCCGCGCCTCGCGCGCGATGCAGATGGTCTCGCCCGAGCTGCAGGCCGTCCAGAAGAAGTACAAGGGCAAGACCGACCAGGCCTCCCGCCAGAAGATGGCGGAGGAGACCATGTCGATCTACAAGGAGGCCGGGGCCAGCCCGTTCTCCTCGTGTCTGCCGATGCTGCTGCAGATGCCGATCTTCTTCGGCCTGTTCCGGGTGCTGTACAACAAGCTGCCGGAGGCCGCCGACGGCACCCGCTTCGGCCCCCTGACCCCCGAACTCGCCCAGAGCGCCAGTCACTCCACGATCCTCGGCGACGTCACCATCGCCGACAGCTTCCTGAGCTCGGGCGACGGAGGCATCACCACCAAGATCGTCGCCGGCATCATCATCGCCTGCATGTGCGCGGTCACCTTCTTCACTCAGAAGTCGCTGACCATGAAGAACATGCCGAAGGCGGCCCTCGAGGGCCCCATGGCGAACACGCAGAAGATGATGCTGTACATGCTCCCGTTCATCTATGTGATCACGGGGCCGGGCATGCCGATCGGTGTGCTCATCTACTGGCTGACGACCAACGTGTGGACCTTCTGCCAGCAGTACATCGTCATCCGCGCCACCCCGACCCCGGGCTCGGACGCGGCCAAGGAGCGCCACGAGCGCATCAACGCCAAGCGGGAGAGGAAGGGCCTCGAGCCGCTCGACTTCACCCCGCCCAAGAAGGTCTCCGCGGAGCCGGAGCCCGAACCGGAGCAGAACCTCCGGATCCAGCCGTCCGCGAAGAACAAGGGCGGCAAGAAGCTGTCGGACCAGGAGAAGCTCGAGCGTGCCCGTGCCGCCCGGGAGAAGGCCGCCGAGGAGCGCCGCATGGCGCAGGAAGCGGCCGGGGAGTCTCCTGAACCGCCTCCCTCCTCGAGTTCCTCGCCGCTGAACAAGGGCGCGAAGAAGAAGCGCAAGAAGTGACCTCGCACCCCGGGAGCGCCGACGCTCCCGGGGCGCACCTCTCACATCCCGAGCATGTTCCCCGGAGGATTCGAATGAACGAGACCACGTCCGATCGCCCCACGACCGACGAGACCGACGAGCAGCCGACCTCTGCCGTCGCGGAGGGCGCGTCGGCGCCGCAGTCCCCGGACGCCGACGGGTCCGCGGGGACGACCGACGGTTCCGTCGAGACGGATGGAGCTCCGGAGACCGCCGAATCGGCGGAGGACCGCATGCGGCGCCTCGAGGAGGAGGGTGACATCGCCGCCGACTACCTCGAGGAGCTGCTGGACATCGCCGACCTCGACGGCGACATCGACATCGACGTGGACGGCGACCGGGCGTCTGTGGAGATCGCCGGCGCCGACCGTCTCGCACGGCTCAACCGTCCCAAGGGGGAGCTGCTGGATGCGCTGCAGGAGCTCGCACGCCTGGCCGTGCAGACCCGCACCGGCAACCGCTCCCGCCTGATGCTCGATATCGGCGGTTTCCGGGCCGAGCACAAGGAGAGCCTCGAGGATCTCGCCGAGAAGGCGGTGTCCGAGGCCAAGGACGGCAGCGAGCCGGTGCCGCTGCGGCCCATGAATCCCTTCGAGCGCAAGGTCGTCCACGATGTCGCCAAGCGCGAGGGGCTGCGCTCGGAGTCCGACGGGGACGGCAAGAACCGCCACGTCGTCATCTACCCGGCCTCCTGAGGCATCCCGTGCTGCCTCTGCCCGATGCCCTGCGGCCGCCGGCCGAGCGTCTGTTCGCGGATCGCCTCGAGCTGGCCGAGCGCTTCACCACCCTGCTCGCCGAGCAGGGCCCCGAACGCGGTCTGATCGGCCCTCGCGAGGTGGAGCGGCTGTGGGAGCGGCACGTCCTCAACTGCGCCCTGATGGTCGAGGCGATCGACCCGGCCGCGAGAACCCTCGCCGACGTCGGCTCCGGCGCCGGCCTGCCCGGGGTGGTCCTCGCGATCGCACGCCCGGACCTGGAGGTCACGCTCATCGAGACGATGCAGCGACGCGCCACCTGGCTGGAGGAGGTCGACGCCGAGCTCGGCCTGGGCCTCGAGGTGGTGCGCGCCCGCGCCGAGGAGCTGCACGGGCGGCGTACCTTCGATGCGGTGACCGCCCGGGCGGTGGCCGCGTTGGACAAGCTGGCCCGCTGGACCCTTCCACTGGTCGCCGAGGACGGACAGCTGCTGGCGCTGAAAGGCGGCTCCGCGGCGGACGAAGTGGACAAGGCGGGCACAGTGCTGACGAAGCTCGGCGGGAGTGATCCGCGCATCGAGCGGTACGGGGTCGGCGAGGTCGAGGTTCCCACTACAGTGGTCCTCGTGCGTCGCCGAGCACAGGCGACCAGGAAGGGAGTGACACGTGGCTGACCAGCGCGACGACTCCTCCCGGGGGCGCGGGGCGATGGAAGACACCCCGCTGATGCGTGAGCTCACCCGGGACCACGCGCGACGGGAGCAGCTCGAGACGGCGGATTTCCGCCCGCCCGAGGCGACCCGAGTGATCACGGTGGCGAACCAGAAGGGCGGCGTCGGCAAGACGTCCACCGCCGTGAACCTGGCGGCCGCCCTGTCCATGGGTGGTCTGCACGTGCTGGTGCTCGACGCGGATCCGCAGGGGAACACCTCGACCGCGCTGAACATCGAGCATCACGCCGAGGTCCCCAGCATGTACGAGGTCCTGGTCGAGTCGACTCCGCTCGCCGACGTGGTCCAGGACGTCCCGGACATGGACCGCATGTCCTGCGCTCCCGCCACGATCCACCTCTCCGGTGCCGAGATCGAGCTGGTGTCCCTGGTGGCCCGTGAGAACCGCCTGCGGGGTGCTCTCCGGGACTATTTCGAGTTCCGCGAGGAGCAGGGATTGCCGCGTCTGGACTACGTGCTGGTCGACTGCCCGCCCTCCCTCGGCCTGCTGACCGTGAACGCCCTGGTCGCGGCTCGCGAGGTGCTGATTCCCATCCAGGCCGAGTACTACGCGCTGGAGGGCCTGAGCCTGCTGCTGAACAACATCGAGCTGATCCGCCAGCACCTCAACCCGGAGCTGGTGGTCTCCTCGATCATGCTGACCATGTACGACGCCCGAACCAGGCTCGCCGCACAGGTCGCGCAGGACGTCCGGGACCATTTCCCGGATCAGACCCTCACCACGACGATCCCCCGCTCCGTGAGGATCTCCGAAGCACCGAGCTACGGTCAGACGGTCCTGACCTATGATTCCGGTTCCAGCGGCGCCCTGGCCTACCGGGCCGCCGCCCACGAGCTGACTACCCGCCCCGCCCCCTGACACCAGCCCGGAGCACCTCTGCGACGACGCCTCGCGTGCTCCTGGTTTCTCCCCTGGTGGAACACTTTCCGGAAGGACAACGGCCATGACGCAGAAGCGAGGACTCGGACGAGGACTCGGTGCCCTGATCCCGGGCGCGGGGTCGGGCCCCGCTCCCGAGCAGGAGCTGCGCACGCGTGTGCGTCCGGAATCGGCCGACGAGGAATCCACGCCGAGCGACCGCCCCGTCGACATGTTCTTCTCCGGAGAGAGCGCTTCCCGGGACGACGATCGTCCTCAGCGGGAACGCGCCCGACGACCGGACCTCGCCGGGGACATGGCACGCGCGGCCGCGCAGCGCCGAGGTCGGACGGCCTCCGCGCGCAGCGCCTCCTCCCCCTCCCCGGAGTCGGATGACGACCAGGTGGGAGCGACGTCCTCGTCGACCTCGGCACGAACCGCGGCGAAGCGATCGACCACCGGTTCCGCCACCGCGAAGAGATCCGGTGGTCCGAAGACTGATGCCCCCGCGTCCGACACGGCGACGTCCGGCGGTGGGAAGTCGTCCTGGACGTCCACGACGCCGACGAAGACGTCGGCTCCGAGCTCACGGTCGACGGCGGCTGCGGGGAAATCATCGGCGACGAAGAACTCGTCGACGACGAAAAACAGGTCCTCGTCCCCGAGATCCGCGAGGACGGATGCTGCGAGGAGCACCGGGAGCGGGGACGCGCCCCGCACCGGCTCGACGACGAAGCGCTCGGCGACCTCGAAGAGCACCGCGAAGAGTCCGTCCCGCCCCAGCAGCACATCGACGAGCGGGCGCACGGAGGCCCCGGAGGAGACTCCGGACCTCGCGTCACAGACCGTTGAACCCACGGCCGTGCAGGGACCGGCGACGTCGCCCGTCGTCGACGCGAGCACGACGACGTCCGATCGATCGGTGACCGAGAACCCGCCGCAGCGGGGTACGGAGCCGGATCGGGGGGAGGCCACGCAGTCCGACGCCGCACCGGAGGAGTCCGTGGGGTCCATGTCCGACCACGGTGACGACGGTGGACCCGGTGCTGACGGCGGCGTCGATGCCGGGGCGAGCCCGGATGCTGCTGCCGAGCCCGGGAGCGAGCCCGAGCGCAGCCGCAACGGCCTCCTCAGCGTCCCGGGCGCCGAGTTCGCGGAGATTCCGATCCACGAGGTCCGGGAGAACCCGCGCAATCCCCGCACCATGTTCGATGACGACGAACTCGACGAGCTCGCGTTCTCCCTCCGCGAGGTCGGCGTGCTGCAGCCGGTCGTCGTCCGCCCCATCCCCGTCACGGAGGAGGGCGAGTCCTTCGAGCTGGTGATGGGCGAGCGGCGCTGGCGTGCCGCCCGTCGTGCCGAACTCACATCGATCCCCGCGATCATCCGGGAGACCAGCGACGACGACCTCCTGCGGGACGCTCTGCTGGAGAACCTCCATCGCACCCAGCTCAACCCGCTGGAGGAGGCCAACGCCTACCAGCAGCTGCTGGACGATTTCGGGTGCACCCAGGACGAGCTGGGCGACCGGATCGGACGCTCCCGCCCCCAGATCACCAATACGCTCCGTCTGCTGCGCCTGCCCGCGCTCGTTCAGCGCCGGCTCGCCAGCGGCGCCCTGAGCGCCGGACATGCCCGTGCCCTGCTCTCCCTCGACGATCCGACGCTGATGGAGGAACTCGCCCAGCGCATCGTCTCCGAGGGGCTCTCGGTCCGCGCCGTGGAACGCCTCGTGGCCCGCGGCGGTCAGCAGGCGCCTGCCCGAACGGTCCGACGCAGCAGCTACGACCCCCACGTCGTCGACCTCACCAGCAGGCTCTCCAACCGCTTGGAGACCCCGGTCCGCATCGACGTCGGCAAGCGCAAAGGACGCATCACTCTCGAGTTCACGAATCTCGAAGATCTCGACCGCGTGATCGAGTCGATGGGGTTGGATGCTCCCGCCCCGGGTACCGCTCAGGAGTCCGAGGACTGATCCCACCGGGTGAATGATCAGGGGGCCGGCGTTCGCGCCGGCCCCCTTCTCTGTCCGGGGACACCCCCGTCCGGCCGACTCCGGGGAGCCTTACCCGTCCGGGGACGGAGAGTTCCGTGATGGCGACGTCGACGTACCTGTGGGGTCGCACCTGTGGAGGGCCGCACTGGTGGGGGGGGGGGGCCGCACTGGTGGGGGACGGACTGGTAGGGAGGAACTGGACCGTCGCCCACCGGATGTGATGTGGGACACACAGTCTTCCTGTGCGGGGTGCTGACACGAGAGCATACTGCGTCAGCTACGATCCTTGCGGCTGTTCTTCCTCGTGATGACCCCGCGCCATCGTCCATGTTCTCGCGCGCCCCGCGTCCTCGTTGGCCGGCACTGTCATCCACAGCCTGACGACGTCTCGTCGGTGCCGCTGGATGTGTCGATGCTGGTCAGCATCCTGAACGCGACGTTGTCCACCACTGTGTACACCATTGTGGATGATCCACGTGGAACCGCTTCGGTCGTCTCGGCGCGTCCGATGGGAACGGCGCTCCGAGACACAGCGCCGTGCCATCACCCCACGCACGGTGATCCTCGATCGGCATGCCTACGTGGGTATCGCCGCGTCGCTGCCGAGATGCCTCATCCTGGTCGTGAGCAGCGGTCACGGGTCGATCGTTCGACGTGAAACTCTGGTCCACCGAGGGCTGTCGGATCGCGCATGACCTGGGATCAGTGACTCCGTTGAGACTGGTCCTCCACGGCGGACCTCTCGGCGGATCGGTCGGTGATGGGGCGCGAGGCGAGTGCTGGCTGCCTTCCAACTCCTCGCATCCAGCAAGTACGCCCCGCAGGGACCTCCTTTCCTCGTGTGCGGGTACGTTTCTCGTGAAACGTGAGAACTCGGGGCGGAGATCAGTCGGTCACCACATGGCGTCCCTGCCACTCTCGGGCGATCACTGGATGTGATGACGGTTTAGACGACGATGTTCGCGAACGCGTGACTGGCCGCGTTTCTCGTGAAACTCTCGCAGGCGTGGTCGGCTCGTTGTGCTCACCGCGACGCGTTCAGATGCATGATCTCTTCGCTGCCGCTTGGCTGTCGCTCGGTGCGTTGCTCGTTCGGTGGGCTTTGCGCATCTGACGATTGACACCCCGTCTCGGCCGACGGTCGTCGCACCCTTCCGGCAAAGTTTCCCGTGGAACACGGTGCAGAACGGGTATGCGCTGTCGATGAAGCTGTCGATGAAGCTGCCCATTCCTCAGGCGCGGATTCGGCATACGGCCGGCTCGTGCCGTCATAGAGGAGCGGCACCGTGGGGGGTGGAGCACGCCCATGCGAACCTCACCGCGACCTCGGTCGAAGCTCTCGGTGAATGAACGGCACCGAGACTGGGGTGAACCTGATGGGGATCGTGCGCGGCCGGCCATGTTCCACGGGAAACCATGTGCGAGAAGACGTCGTCGATGACGGTGTCGGTGATTGCATGGTCGACCCCATGACTGGTGGGCGAAGTCGGTGGCTTGCGAACTGCCCTGCCCTGTGCTCGATCTGAGCATCGTCCGAACTGAGCCCGCGGTGGATGCGATCTCGGCGGCGGTCGTTCACGCGGCGTGCGGTGCGGTGACGTCATACGCGCAGAGTTTCACGGGAAACCGGGTGGGGGAATCTCCAGAGCTCCGGCCCGGTGTGCCTGATCCTCCTCCACTCGTGGGAGGCAGCAAGCCCGACGGGGAGTCGGTAGACGCGTCGCTCTCTGTTTCACGGGAAACGCCTCAGATGTGAGCCAGGGTGATTCCCTGGCTTCTCGGACACGCTCGAGCTGCCAGAGCTTGGTGGAACACCTTCTCCGGAGCGTTGGTGGTGGAGCTCGCCCGGTTTCACGGGAAACGGCGTGGATGGACCGCCGGGTTCGGATCAGGGCGTGGTGAGCCCCGCGGAGGCAATGGAGTGCGTGGAGAGATGCCCTGCTTCCAGTGCGCTTTCGCGCACGTGCGCTGTTTCCCGTGAAACGTGTTCGAGCGGCGTCACTGGTCGGCGTCAACTCTTCCACGAGACCTCATGCGGGCCGATCGCCCCGTGAGCTCAAGTGCAGAGTAGTCCGGGAGTAGGCGCGGCCCGAATCTTCCAGTGCGAGATCATCCTGGACCGCGGGGTTTCACGCGGAACAATCTCCTCGGATCGGAGGAGTGCCCGTGCTCCCCAGGTTCGTCTCGACCGATGGCACGAGCGGTGCTGATGCCCGCGATATGACGGGACGCCGTGCAGGTGTGGAGTCGCTGTACGTTTCACGGGGAACCGGGCCTGTCGTGAGGGGACACGTGCATGAACGGATCGCGAACAGACGGTGGCCAGCACAAGGTCCCCGACGTCCGAACACCGATATAGGGCACCCCCGTCCGGTTCCACGTGGAGCACGGGGAACCGGACGGGGGCACTGGCGGAGCGCGGTTCGGCGATGCAGCGGAGCGCGTCCACCGACGTCTTGTGCACAGTGTGGGTTACTCTGTGGAAAACGTGACCGGAGACGCGTGCTCGGCCGTCGTGTCAATGTGCTTCTGACAGGAAGCCTATGGGTCGGCGGCCGAACGCTGGAACACTGTTTGTGCAGGTCACGGGCGGATTCTCACGCCTGGAGGAGAGAATCTCGTCCTCCGGTTGTCCACATGAGGATGTGGATGACTCTGTGGATGAACCCCCACCTCGCAGTGGACAACACTGTGGATGACGTTGTGGACAACAGCGTCGGCCCTCGTGACGCGGCACCGTCCCGGACATGTTGACAGGATCACCTGGGCTCGACCCTGTCCTCGCGGTGGGACCCGGTCGATCCTCGGGAGCAAGTCCGGCGAGCCGCGGACGTCAGGGGGCGGAACCCGAGTCCGGACCGAACTGCTCGTCGACGGCGTGCTTCGGCAGAGCGCCGCTGCGGCAGTGGGTGATCGTCCATGCGCCGGTGAGGACGACGGGGTTCCCGTGGAGGTCGGTGGCTCGCAGATCGTGGAACGTCGTCTCGTGGAATGTCGTCACCGAGGAGTTCACCGCGCTCCCCCGGGCAGTGGCCCTCGAGAGACGGATCCAGGTCGGGATCGTCTGGACGCCGAGGAGGTCGAGCATCTCCTCGTCGGCGTCCTCGACGAGGAGGGCGTGAACTCTCGACCCCCAGCGGCGTGCGAGCTCCCGCAGCACGGTGGCCGCGGGCCGGGCCGGCGCCGACCAGGCAGCGGTGACCAGCAGGACGGCGACCTCGGGTCCCGGTGCAGGATCGAGGTCGCCGTCCGGAGCGGTCATCGGTGGGGCGCCAGGAGCGCGTCCGTGCGCGCTCAGCGGCCCGCGGGCGCAGCGGCGACGGCTGCGGCCTTCGCCTGCTCGTCGGCCAGGGCGGCCTGGTCGGTCAGCCACCGCTCGGCGTCCAGCGCGGCCTGGCAGCCTGTGCCTGCGGCGGTGACGGCCTGACGGTACGTGTGGTCCACGACGTCACCGGCGGCGAACACGCCGGGCACGGACGTGTGGGTGGAGCGGCCCTCCACGACGATGTATCCCTGCTCATCGAGCTCGAGCTTGCCCCGCAGCAGATCGGTGCGCGGCAGGTGGCCGATCGCCTCGAACACCGCGGTCGTCGGCATGACGCGCTCCTCGCCGGTGACGGTGTCGCGCAGGGTCACCGATTCGACCTTCTCCTCACCGTTGATGCTCACGATCTCGCTGTTCCACGAGAACTGCAGCTTCGGGTCGGCCTCGGCACGACGGGCCATGATCTTCGAGGCCCGAAGCTCGTCGCGACGATGCACCAGGGTCACGGACTTGCCGAAACGGGTCAGGAAGGTCGCCTCCTCGACGGCGCTGTCGCCACCACCGACGACGATGATGTCCTGGTCCTTGAAGAAGAAGCCGTCGCAGGTCGCGCACCAGCTGACGCCCTTGCCGGAGAGCTGCCTCTCCCCATCGATCCCCAGCTCTCGGTACGCCGAGCCGGTCGAGAGGATCAGCGTCTTCGCGCGGTACACGGTGCCGTCGTCGAGGGTGGCGGTCTTGATGTCCCCCTCGAGCTGGAGGTCGACGGCGTCCTCGAAGATGACCTCGGCGCCGAAGCGCTCGGCCTGCTCCTGCATCTGCGTCATCAGTTCAGGGCCCTGGATGCCCTCGGGGAAGCCCGGGAAGTTCTCGACGTCGGTCGTGGTCATCAGCGCTCCGCCGGCGTCCAGGGCCCCGGCGAGGACGATCGGCTTCATCTCGGCGCGCGCGGTGTAGATCGCCGCGGTGTACCCGGCCGGACCGGAGCCGACGATGACGACCTCGTGGACGGTGTCGTCGGCCGGGGTCGCGGCCGCCGGTGCGGTTGCCGCCGACGGGGTCGAGGGGGCGCCGAGGATGTTCAGGGCCTGGATGGGCTGTGACATGGGGTGATGTCCTTCCGGAGGGTTCGTGGTGGTCTCAGGGGGCCCACGGTGGGGCCCGGTCGGGCACAGGATGCAGGGCGGGTGGTCTCGGGAATCGGGGTGATCTCATAGGGAGCCGATCATGACCTCACCGGCCCACAGTCGGCTCTCGGCCGGGTCGGTGCCGTCCGCCGTGCCGGAGCCGCAGTCCTGGCGGACCACCGAGGCGGAGACCGTGCCACCGTTCGCGCGCAGGGTCTCGCGGTCCATGGGACCGTGCACGAGCAGCCAGGCACGGCTCTCGTCGGCACTCCATGCGACCTCCTCCATGATCAGAACCGAATCCTGGACTCCCAGCGCCCGCAGGCACGCGGTGGCGTCGAAGCTCGTCGGCGGCTGGATCATGCCGGAGTCGACGAGTCTCTGCACCTCGGTGCCCAAGCTCGCCTCCGTCACAACGGGCAGACCCGAGGAATTCTTCCCGGCGCCCGAGTCCTGCTCGACCGACGAGGAGACGCTGTAGGAGCGGTTCCCCGTCGACGCCTCCAGCGTCACCGAGAGCAGCAGACCGAGCAGGGCGGCGAGAACCAGAGCGGTCAGCAGGAGCGGGATCGGGATGCCGAGCACCGCGGATGCGTGCGGACGCGCGGTCGGCCGGCGCCGGGATCCTCCCCGATCGAGCCACCGCGCGGGCAGTCGGCGGAGGCGATGCAGGGCAGGGGTCGCCGTCGGCCGCTCGGGGTCGCGAGGCGCCTCGGGGGTCATTCGACGCTGATCTCCGCGATCCGGGCACGGAACCGCCCCGCCTCATCGCTGTCCGGGGGAAGTTCGGGGATGTACACCATGACCTGGCCGGTCTCGACGGGTTCGTCGGGCTCCAGTCGCACCTCGCTGTCCCCCGCGAACTCCCCGGAGGCGAGGACGTCGCCAGGAGATCCGTCCTCGTTCACGGTGCGCAGCTCCAGGGTGCCGCCGGTGTTGCGGGCGGTCGTGACCGTGACGGCGGACAGCTCCGACTTCTCCGCGAGATCGATCCGGATGCCGACGCCGTCCTTCAGGCCCCCGAAGTCCGGGCTCGCGTAGTGCTGGGTGGACCAGTAGGTGCTGGGATCTCCGTCGGTGAGCCGGTCCTGCTGGTCGGTGTGATCGGGATCCCCGCCGCCGTGGGAGGACAGCTCGACGCCGTCGAGCTCCGGGGACGGCAGCTCGGGCTCCTCCGTGTTCTCGGCGGTCGGCTCGACGGGGGCCTCGCCGGTCTCCGTCTCCGTCGGTGCAGGTGCCGCAGAGGTGTCCAACGGATCGGCCATCCGGTCGCGCAGCCCGGAGGTCGCGGTGGTCACGGCGAAGACGGCGGCGATGATGGTCAACAGCACGGCACCGGCGATGATCCACTGCGACTGGCGGGAGCGCTCCTCGGGCTGCTGCGGCCCCCAGGCATAGCTGTCGGGATCATCGTGGTCGACGGCCACGCTGACCACGTCCCGCAGCAGCGAGCTCCTGGACGCGGCGACCGTGCTCTCCGCGGGGTCGTCGTTCCAGGAGGAGCGTCCGCGTCCGTGGACCACGATCGGGCCGGCAGCGGCGACGGGGGCGACCGGTTCGCCGCGACCGGTCACGTCCGCAGGATCCGCCGCGGAGTCTCCCCGCGGAGTCTGCGACGGGGTCTGCGTCTCCGCCGGGGTGCGGGGACCGGCCGTGGCCGCGGAGGGGCTCGAGGCGGCGGTTCCGGGAGAGGACGGGGCGAGTGGCCACCGGGTTCCCGCGGTGCGGGCGGGGACGTCGGCGGAGTCCGACCCGGAGGAGACGGCGGCGGCTCCCGCCCCGACAGCGGCCGCGCCTCCTGCGGCAGCTGCACCGACGGCTGCTCCGGAGGCGCCGGCTCCGTCGGAGGTGCCCGTCGCCCCGGGAGCCGCCCGGGGCGGTTCATCGCCCGTCGTGCGCGGTGTCGGTTCCGGCGCACTGATGTCGAGGTGGCCGGGGAACGGGCTGGTCGCACGCTTCTCGTCGAGGTGGAGGTCGTGCACGATGGCCTGGGCCTCCGCGGAACGGCGAGCAGACTCCTCCTCCCCGGCCCGTTGCGCGGTGGCATGCTCTGCGTCGTCCTGCTCGGCGCGCTGCCCGGAGCCGTTCGCCGCCTCGGCGGCCCCGACGATCCCCAGGGCTCCGGCGGTACCGGCGGCCCCGACCGCGCCGACCGCAGCGGCGGTCGCCGCCGGTGGTCGCGCGATCGTGTCCTCCTCCGGCAGCTGCTCGGACGGCGCTGCGTCCGCCGACGGTGCCGAGCCCGCCGACGGCGCTGAGCCCGTTGATGGCGCAGGTTCCGCCGCGAGTGCTGCAGCGCCCGCCGTCGTCGCCGCGGAGGACGTTCCGGGAGCGGGGCGACCGGGCGGGATCGGTTGCGGGTAGGCCTCGAGGGTGACCGGGATGGACTGCCAGGGTTCCAGCGCAGCGATCAGCCCGCGGGTGGTCTCGGGGATGTCGTCGGCCGACTCATTGAGCACCAGGTCGCACAGCAGGTCGAGATCCTGCGGGATCTCCGTGTCCACGACGGTGCTCGGCCGCGGCACGACACCGGAGGCATCGTGCTGCGGGCTGCGACCGGTCAGGATCCGGTACAGCAGCGCGACCAGTGCGGCGGTGTCCTGGAACGACGCGGTCTCCCGTGACCGGTCCAGCCCGATGTGGGCAGCCGCCTCGACGCCGACTCCGAGCACCACGACGGCACCGGTGCGGGTGTCGACGAACAGTCGGTTGGAGTCCAGCAGCTGGTGGCGCACGCCGCGCCGACGGGCCACCTCGAGGCCGGTCGCGGCCTCGCCGATGATCGAGCGTGCCGTCTCCGGATGCAGGGGCGCCTTGCTCAGCAGCGCCGCCAGCGGCGGGGCGGGCGGCAGCGGGTATTCCACGATCGTCGTCGGACCGTCCTGGGCGGGCGTGCCCTCGTCGGTCTCGCGCGGGTCGTCGAGCACGACGATCTCGCGGACCGGCAGCAGGTGCGGGTCTTCGACCAGATAGGCGCGCCGGACGGCGTCGGCGGCCTCGAGGGCCGCCTCGCCCCGCACGATGAACAGGATGACGGCCTCCCCGGTGGCCACCGTCCGGGCGCGGTGCCACACGGCACCGTCGGCGATGCCGGACAGGGGGATCTTCCCCTCCAGGGTCCACCGAGAACGCAGTGCGTCCTGTTGCGGGATCGTGTTCACGGACCGTCCTTTACCTCGTCGTGCCCTCCTGCGCCCCTCACGAGCGTCACCATGCTACGAGGTCACTCTGCGACCGCGCCGGGACAGCCGGGTCACGACACGCTGGGCATAACCGAGCAGTTGACGGATCTCGCCCACGTTCAGCGCCGAGCCGATGGCGGCGAACACCGCCGCCATCACCACGGCCACGACCCCGCCCAGCAGCACGGCGGTGGCCCGGTGCCACCAGATCAGGTCCCCGGCCAGGGCCACCAGCCCGGTGCCGACGGCCCAGCTGGCGACGGTCGCCGCGAGCAGCTTGCCCGTCGTGATCGCGCCGGTGCGGATGCTCGGCGGCGTGGTGCCCAGGGTGGCCGCATGGCGACGCAGCTGCCACATGCCGACGATCCAGGCCACGAGATTGCCGAGGCTGGTCGAGCCGGCCGCGGCCATCGTCGCCCACATCGGATCGACGGAGGTCAGGATGACCGGGACCGCTGCGACGCTGATCAGGGCGATCGGGATCTGCGCGAGGAAGGGGGTGCGGGCGTCCTCGTAGGCGTAGAACACCCGTTTGATCAGGTACAGCGCGGCGAAGGGCACCAATCCCAGCACGTAGGCGACCAGCACGGTGCCGTTGGCGCGGGCCGCGATCGGGCCGGTGCCGCCGCCGATCACCCACATGATCGGGCCGGACAGGGCGATGAACACCGCGGTGCTCAACATCATCGGCACCGCGAGCATGCGGTTGGTCTCCGCGTACCGGGCCAGGGCGCCGGCGTGATCGCCGTCGACCGCCCGTCGCGAGATCGCGGGGAAGACCGCCGTGACGACAGCCACCCCGATGACCCCCTGCGGGATCATGAACGCCATGTACGCCCAGTCCATGGTCAGCAGCGCCGGGTATCGCGCGGCCTGCTCCGGCTGGTCGCTCAGCTGCTGGGTCATGCGCACGGCGCCGCCGGTCGCCCAGCGGGAGGCCCAGATGCCCAGCTGCCCCAGTCCCAGCATCCCCAGCGTCCACAGACCGATCCGGCTGAGCTTGCCCAGACCCAGGCCGCGGAAGCCCCACCGGGGCCGCAGCCGCAGGTCGAGCTTCTTGACGTACCAGGACAGGAACACGACCTGCGCGGCCGAGCCGCCGACGTTCATCGCCGCCATCGCGACGATCATCGGCAGCGTCCAGTCCGCCGGGGAACCGACCTTGCCCCAGGCGGCGACGAACATCCCGGCCCCGAGGATGCCCACGAGATTGTTGAGCACCGGGGCCCACTGGTACGGCCCGAAGGAGTCGTGGGCGTTCAGCAGCTGCCCGCACATCACGTACAGCGCGGAGAAGAACACCTGCGGCATCATCCAGTAGCCCAGCTGCACCGCGAGCCCGTAGGTCTCCGGGGGCAGCACACCGCTGGTCACGGTCAGCAGCAGCGGGACCGCGATCATGCACACGAGGGTGATGCCCAGCGAGACCACGGCCACCAGCGTCATCAGGCGCGAGATGTAGTCGCTGCCGCGATCCGGCCGTTTCACGGCCCGCACGATCGCGGGCACCAGGATGGCGTTCAGCGTGCCGCCGCCCACCAGGAGCCAGATCGTGTTGGGCAGGGTGTTGGCGGCGCTGAAGGCGCTGGCGGCCGAGGACGTGGAGCCCGCCAGGATGACGCCGAACATGAAGTTGCGGACGAAGCCCAGCAGGCGCGAGACCATCGAGCCGGCCGCCATCACCACGCTGGCCTGCATCAGCTTCGAGCGGCTGGCGGGGACGCCGTGGCGGCGGTGGCGGGGGACGTGCTGGACGCGTCCGGCGGTGCTCACGGGCGGTCCTCCTCGGGGCGGTCGGCGGTGGTGTCGGCGTGCGGGCTCTCGGGGTCCGGATCGTCGGTGGACGACGGGTCGGCGTCAGCGGGCGGTATCCGCTGCTCCTCCTCGCCGACCGCGTCGTCCGTGTCGCCGGTGGCCTCCGGTGCGGGCGTCGAGCGTCCGGTACGGGCCAGCTCCTCGGGGTCCTCGGGTCCGTGGACCGCCGGGGCGCGGGTGGAGGATCCGGTGCGACGGGCGCGGGCCACGCCCACGACCACGAGCACGCCCATGCCGATGACCAGCACCAGCGTGGTCCAGTTCTCCCAGGCCGGGTTCACCGTCAGCGGCACCTGGACCGGTTCGGTCAGCTCCGTGCCGTCCTCGGTGGTCAGCACCGTGGTCAGGGTGACGGTGCCGTTGGCGACCGCGTCGACCGGGACGGTCGCATCGACCTGGCCCCGGGCCGGGACCTCCACGGCCCCGTGCTCGCCGATCTGGACCAGGGGGCGGTCCGAGGTGACCTCCGTGTGCACCGTGATCGGCGTGTCCAATCCGTTGGAGATGGTGATCGGCACGCCCACGGAGTCGGAAATCAGGTTGTACCCGGAGGCGGGGACCACTTCGATCCTGCCCTCGAGGTCCTCGGCCCGGGCGGCGGCCGCCTCGGCGCGCTGGGCCGGGATCTCGGGATGGCCGCGCCACCGGATGGAGACGGCCCCGAGCATCTCCCGCCGCGCCGGCTCCAGGGAGGAGTCGTCCTCCATCACCGTGGCGAGAGTGCCGAGTCGTCCCCAGCTGTCCTCGAGCGAGGCGAGCACCTCGGGGTCGAGCAGCTCGGGGTCCGCGGCGGACTCGAGGTGCTCCCAGTCGCCGTCCTCCGTGCGGGCCGCAGGCATCACGTCCCGGCTGCCGAGCCGTCCCAGGGTGAAGAGCTCGTCGCCCTCGGCCCGGGGGTCCGTGGTCGTCTCCTGCCCGGCCGCGGCGTCCAGCAGGTCGCCCGTGCGGCCGCGGGAGATCCACGGGGCCTCCCCGAGGGCGTCGAGGGTGGCGCCGGCCGCGGCGGGATCCAGCGCGGCGTCGGGATCCGGGGAGATCAGCAGATGGCGCGGGGCGGTGGCGTACTCGGAGGCGATGGTCGCGGTCTCGGCGAGCAGGCGCTGACGGGTCTGCTCGGTGTCGGAGTCCGCGGTGAGGTGGGAGAACTCGTCCGAGAGCACGGGGTCCGGCGTCAGCAGCGGCAGCTCCTCCCCGGAGCCGTCGGAGGATTCGTACGTGCCCACCGAACTCGGGGTGACGCTCGCGCGCAGGTCCGGCCGCACGGCGGCCGACGGCAGGATCGCGGCGGCCGCCCCGGCATCGATCAGCCCGTCCAGGGTGTCGCCGGAGGCCGTCGGCCCCTCCACGTCCAGCGCCGTGGCCTGCGGGGCGATACCCGATTCCTCAAAGGTCGCCGTCCCCTTCTCGGCCGCCACGGCGGCGATCGTCTCGGCGCCCCCCTCCTGCAGGCTGACCATGTCGGCCCGGCCGTAGGGCATGGCCAGCACGGTGCGGTCCCCGACCCCCTCCGCGAGCGCGGTCGCGAGCTCCTCGGACTGCGGATCGGGCGCGTACTCGCGCGGCACCTGCGCGGACTCCTCGTCCTGAGCGTCCTCACCGCTGCCCTCGTCGGTGTCGACCGGCAGCAGCGGCGGATCCAGCAGGGACGGGTCCAGCCACCAGTCCACGTCGTCGCGCAGAGCGAGCTGCTGCTGATCGGCGAGCCGTCCGGAGGCGAGGGACTCCTGGAGCGCCTGGGGATCGGTGACCGCGGCGGCAGGCTCCGGGGCCGCCACGGGCAGCAGCACGGACTGGGTGATGCTCGCGGTCGCGTCCTCCGGGCGCCACACCACGAAGGAGCGCAGGGACGACAGCGGATCCTCGCCCGAGACGACGGTCAGGGAGATGCGACGGGTCCCCCAGAAGTAGGGAGCCTCGGAGTAGCCGAGCTCCTCGGCCTCCACCGCGATGGTGAAGGTCGCGGACTCCCCGGGAGCGAGCTCGTCGACCTCGTCGGACGCGGCGAGCGCCGCCCCGGAGGTGTCCGGGGAGGTGTCCTCCTGCCAGCTCTCGAGCTGCTCGCGGTCGGTGACGCGAGAGGTGCGGGTGCGCAGCTGGAGGTCCACCGCCGGCAGCGGCTCCGAGGAGGTGTTCGTCACCTCGACCTCGGCCGTCAGGGTGCCGCCCGGAGCCAGCGAGGTGGGGGTGAGGGAGACCAGATCCATACTCACCGGCGCGTCGGAGCCCGTCTCCGGCGGGGCGGCGGGGGATTCCATACCGGGGGTATCGGTGGCCGCAGCGCTCGGGGTCAGGGTCGCCGAGGCGCCCACCAGCACCGATGAGGCCATGAGCAGTGCCGTCAGCAGTGCCGCGAGCACCGGGCGCACGGGTAGCGGGGACGACGGCATGGTGACACTGTAAGCGGCCGCTACCGTAGAGGGCCCCCGGGTGCACGAGACCCTTACATCGCGTCCGTCTCACGCCTGACCGCCCTCGACCCACGACAGGACCCTCCGTGCCCGATCCCCTCGACATCGTCGACCCGTCCGACGAGACCTCCTCCGTCGCCGACCGGCTCGCGCGCGCCCGCCTCCGGGCCGCGTCCATGTTCCGGGCTCTGCCCGAGGAGATCCACGAGCTGGGTCGCCGGTTCGAGGCCGCCGGCTTCGAGCTCGCCCTGGTGGGAGGGCCCGTGCGCGACGCGGTGCTGGGCCGTTCCAGCGCGGACCTCGACTTCACCACCTCCGCGCGCCCGGAGGAGACCGAGGTGATCCTGCGGCAGTGGACGCACGACGGGGCGATCTGGGACATGGGCCGCGAGTTCGGCACCCTGGGCGGGATGCGCGACGGCGTGAAGGTCGAGATCACCACCTACCGCACCGAGTCCTACGACCCCACCAGCCGCAAGCCGCAGGTCCAGTACGGCGACACGCTCGAGGGAGACCTCTCCCGCCGCGATTTCACCGTCAACGCGATGGCCGTGCGGATCCCCTCGCTCGAGCTGGTCGATCCCTTCGACGGGCTCGGCGACCTCGCGCGCACGGTGCTTCGCACCCCCGTCGGCCCCGTTCAGTCCTTCACGGACGACCCGCTGCGCATGATGCGCGCGGTCCGTTTCGTCTCCCAGCTGGGATTCCGCATCGAGGACGCCACGGCCGACGCGATCGAGTCCCTCGCCGAGCGCATCACGATCGTCTCCGCCGAGCGGGTGCGCGAGGAGCTCGTACGGCTCATGCTCGGTGCCCACCCCCGCGGCGGCCTCGAGCTCCTGGTCGAGCTGGGTCTGGCCATCCACGTGCTGCCGGAGCTGCCGGCGCTGAGCCTCGAGATCGACGAGCATCATCACCACAAGGACGTCTACCAGCACACCCTGACCGTGCTGGACCAGGCCATCGATCTCGAGAGCCCGGTCGGCTCCGGAGGGCCCTGCGAGTCCCCGGACCTGGTGCTGCGATTGGCCGCGCTGTTCCACGACATCGGCAAACCCGCCACCCGACGCTTCGAGGCGGGCGGTGTGGTCACCTTCCGCTTCCACGAGACCGTCGGCGCGAAGATGACGAAGAAGCGGATGAAGGCGCTGACCTTCGACAAGGACACCACCAAGAAGGTCGCGCGTCTGGTCGAGCTGCACCTGCGCTTCCACGGGTACGTCGACTCGCCCTGGACCGATTCGGCGGTGCGGCGCTACGTCACGGACGCCGGAGACCTCCTCCAGCACCTGCACCGGCTCACCCGGGCCGATGTCACCACCCGCAATCGGCGCAAGTCCCGCACCCTGGCCCGCGCCTACGACGAGCTCGAGGCCCGGATCGACGAGCTCGCCGAGCAGGAGGAGATCGACCGGATCCGCCCTGACCTCGACGGGAACCGCATCATGGAGGTCCTGCAGATCCCCCCGGGCCGCGAGGTGGGCGAGGCGTACAAGCATCTCCTCGAGCTGCGCATGGAGCACGGCCCGCTCGGCGAGGAGCGAGCCATCGCCGAGCTGAACACCTGGTGGGAGGCTCGTCAGCGCGGCTGACGCGGCGATACCCCATGGCGCGCTCCACGTCCCTGGATGGAATCACAGCGCACGATGCTCTCGCCGAGCCGCCGCTCGTGCCTCCGCCGCCGGGGGTGAACCTCGTGTGACCGTCCGCCCGGACCGTGTGAGCAGGGCCGCACGAGACGTGCACACCCTGTGTGGTTCGACGCGGGACCGTTCCGTCTCAGGGGGAGGCGTGATCATACTGGGAGGCCGTGCGCCGCCCTCCGGCGCGCACTCGTCCGTCCCCTCGAAGGACCAGGAGCAGTCATGAGCGATTCTCGCCGCTCGTCCCGTGGCCCGTCGGGTCGATCCTCACGATCGAAGACCCCGGCGAGCGGTGGCGCACGCCGCGCCGCCGGAGTGCGCCGCGCATCCTCCGGCAAGCCGGCGGGGAAGGGCCCGGAGCCCAAGGGCACCAGCCGCACCGCCAAGAGCTCCGGGACCGGTGCCGCCGCGGCAGGGGGAGCCGCGAAGAGCTCCTCCGCCACGGGCTCGGCCGCGAAGGGATCTTCCGGGAAAGGGGGCGGCAGAACCAGCTCCCCGAAGTCCACCTCCCGGACGGCCGCGCAGGGTGGGGCGGGCGCCTCCGCGGCAGCATCGCCCTCCTCGGCGAATGCCGCCGGGCGCACCTCCGTCAACGCGCGTCACGCGCGTCCGGGGGCGAAGAGCGGCGCTGCGACGACGGCCGCCGCGGGCGGTTCGCGGAGCGCCGGGACCGATGGCGGGCGGACGGGCCGGGGCAAGAAGGCGGCGGCGACCAACTTCCTGAACTATCCCCGGGCCGGGGCCAAGAACCCGTGGCGTTGGATCCCCTCCCTCCGGCTGATCGTCGGCGCGATGGCGCTGCTGGTCCTGGCCGGTCTCGGCTTCGCCGTGTGGCTGTACAACGACACCGAGGTCCCCGAGCCGTCCGATTTCGCCCTGGCACAGACCAGCCGCGTCTACTTCTCCGACGGCGAGACGGAGATGGGCACGTTCAGCGAGATCAACCGCACCGAGCTGTCCTCCGACGAGATCCCGCAGAACATCAAGGACGCGGTCGTGGCCAGCGAGGACGACAGCTTCTACGAGAATCGCGGCGTCTCCCCGCGCGGTATCGCCCGCGCCCTGGTCAACAACCTCTCGGGGGGGTCCCGGCAGGGCGCCTCCACCATCACCCAGCAGTATGTCGAGCGCTACTACACCGGCACCACCACCTCCTACATCGGGAAGGCGAAGGAGGCGGTGATGGCGCTGAAGATCGACCAGGAGCTGAGCAAGGACGAGATCCTCTCGAGATACCTCAACACGATCTACTTCGGGCGCGGTGCCTACGGCGTGCAGGAGGCGTCTCAGGCGTACTTCGGCAAGGATGCCTCCGAGCTCACCGACGAGGAGGCCGCGCTGCTGGTGGCGGTCATCCCCGGACCCTCCGCCTACGATCCGGCGAACAACAAGGAGAAGTCCGTCCAGCTCTGGGACCGTGTCATCTCTCGGCAGGTCAATCTCGGGTACCTCACGGCCGAGGAGGCCGATGCGATGAAGTTCCCCGAGACCATCGAGCCCAGGAACGAGAACTCCCTGGGCGGCACCAACGGCTACTTGCTCATGAAGGTGCGCAGCGAGCTCCTCGAGCAGGGGTTCACCGAGGAGGAGATCAACACCGGTGGCTTCACGATCGTCTCCACGATCGATCCGGCCATCCAGGAGAACACCGTCCAGGCGATCGAGAACCTGCCCGAGGACCGGCCCGAGCAGAACAAGGTCGGCACCGTGACGATCGACCCGTCCACGGGAGCGATCAAGGCCATGTACGGCGGGGCGGACTACGTCACCCAGCCGCGCAACGACGCCACCCAGGCCCGCATGCAGGCCGGGTCGATCTTCAAGACCTTCACCCTGATCGCGGCCCTCGAGGACGGCTACCCGCTGGACTCCCGCTGGGACGGCAATTCGCCGAAGTCCTTCCCGGGGTGGACGGTCAAGAACTTCTCGGACATCGACTACGGCCGCGTGACTCTCCAGGAGGCGACCACACACTCGATCAACACGGCGTACTCCGAGGTCAATCTCGAGATCGGTCCGGGACGCACGAAGGAGACGGCCATCGCGCTGGGTCTGCCGGAGACCACCCCGGGCTTGGACGACGCGGCCTCCAACGTGCTCGGCACCGCATCGCCGACCGTGACCGAGATGGGAGAGGTGTACTCGACCATCGCCGCCGGCGGGGTGCACCACGGCTCGCATATCGTCAAGAACGTGACCCGCCCCGACGGGTCCACGCGCTACGAGTTCGAATCCGAGGAACGGCGGGTTCTGGACGAGGACGTCGCCACCAACGCGACCGTCGCCCTGCAGGGGCCGCCGACGGAGGGCTCCGCCCGAGAGCTCCAGGGCGTGATGAACGGGCGAGAGGTGGCCGGCAAGACCGGCACCTCCGAGAGCTTCCGCTCCGCCTGGTTCGTCGGCTTCACGCCGCAGCTGGTGACCGCGGTGGGGATGTTCCAGCCGTCCGAGGACGGCACCACTGCGGATCAGCTGACGCCCTTCGGCGGGGAGGAGAGCATCACCGGCGGCACGTACCCGACCGCCATCTGGGGCGACATCATGTCCACGTCCCTCGAGGGCCAGGAGATGCTGCAGTTCCCGGAGGAGGTCACCTTGGACAACGAGACCCAGGAGCGCAGCTACACGCCGCCTCCGCCTCCGCCGTCGGAGGAGCCGAGCGAGGAGCCGTCCGAGGAACCCAGTGAGTCGCCCTCGGAGGAACCGAGCGAGTCGCCGAGCGAGGAGCCGAGCGAGGAGCCGTCGGACGAGCCCAGCGAGTCCCCGAGCGAGTCGCCGAGCGAGTCGCCGTCGAACGGCGGCGACGACCAGGACGCGGGCCAGCCCACGGAAGGGACGGAGTCCGAGGGATCCGGCGGCGGGAACGGCCAGGACGACGGCGGTGGGGGCGGCGACCCCGATGCCCTGCCGCCCTCGGAACCGGCGACGGTCGGACGGGGGGACGGCGGCGCCTGAGCCCCGCCCGGCCCGTGCGGTGATCGGGATCACGGCGCGGGCAGGCACCGCGGATGTTCCCAGCGGAATTTGGTGAGGTTAGTCTTGCCTAAGTCGTCGGTCGTTCCGACGACCGTGCCGACCGACGTCCCCAGGAGAACCATGACCGCCACCACCCGCCTGACCCGCCGCGCCTGGCTCGGTGGCGCGCTCGCCGCCCCCCTCGCGCTCGCCGCCTGCAGCGGGGAAGCCGACGGAGGCGGCCCCGGCACCTCCGACGGCGGCGGCGCGGGGGACTTCGCACCGGTGACGATCGAGCACGCCCTGGGCAGCGCAGAGATCACGGCGAAGCCGCAGCGGATCGTGACCCTCGGCCAGGGATCGGCGGAGACCGCCATCGCGCTGGGGATCATCCCCGTCGGCATCGAGGAGTACCCCTGGGGCGCGGACGACACCGGCTACCTGCCGTGGATCCACGAGGCGGTCACCGACGCCGGCGGCGAGCTGCCCCAGCAGTTCACGGGCGGCACCGAGCTCGACGTCGAGGCGGTCCTCGCCCTCGAGCCCGACGTCATCCTCGCGCCCTGGTCCGGCGTGACCCAGGAGCAGTTCGACATCCTCAGCGACATCGCTCCCACCGTCGCCTACGCCGAGCAGCCCTGGGTGATCACCTGGCAGGAGCAGATCACCACGATCGGGAAGGCCCTGGGCGAGGACGAGCCCGCCGCCGACCTGATCGAGGGGATCCACGCGAGATTCGAGGAGTCCGCGCAGCCGCAGTACGCCGACTTCACCTTCTCCTTCATCTACAACTCCGGTCCCGGCACCCTCGGTGTCTTCTACGAGGACGAGCAGCGGGTGGCGATGGTCCGGGCGCTCGGCCTCACCGTCGACCCCGTGAACCAGGAGCTGGGCGAGTTCGACGTGCCCGGGACGGACTCGGCCATGATCGGCCTGGAGAACGCGGACCTGCTGGCCGACTCGGACCTCATCTTCACCTTCTACTCCGACGAGGCCAACCGCGCGGAGATCGAGGGTCAGGAGCTCTACGCCTCGATCCCCGCCATCGAGGCCGGCGCGATCGTGGCGCCCACGGATCAATCCTTCGTCACCGGTTCCTCGATCATCACCCCGCTCACCGTCCCGTGGGCCCTCGAGCGCTACGTCCCGATGATCGACGAGGCCATCGCGCAGGTCCCCACGGCCTGAGGTGAGCAGGACCGCCCTCGCCCCGCACGGCCCGGCCGACGATCTGTCGGACGGGACGTCGGCCGTCGCCTCCGCGGTGCCGTCGGGGCCCCGGCGTCTTCCGCCCTGGCTCGTGCTGGTGCTGGTCATCGTGCTGCTCGTGATCGCTGCGACGGCGAGCCTCGCTCTCGGGGCGCGCGCCGCGAGTCTGACCGAGGTGTGGGACGCCCTGCGCGGTGCCGGGCCCGAGCACCTGCGCCAGGTGGTCGACGCCCGCGAGCCCCGCACCGTGCTCGGCGCCGTCGTCGGCGCCGCGCTGGCCGCCTCCGGGCTCCTCATCCAGGGGGTCACCCGCAATCCGCTCGGCGAACCGGGCCTGCTCGGCGTGACCAGCGGCGCCTCCGCCGCCGTGGTCACCGCGACCGCCTTCTGGGGCTTCTCCGGCGGCGGAGCGACCGTCTGGGTCGCCCTGCCCGGGGCGCTGCTCGCCGTGGTGGTGGTCGTCCTGCTGGGACGCCCCGCCGGCTCCCACTCCGTGGTGCCGCTGATCCTCGCCGGCGCCGTGATCTCCGCCGTGCTGTACGCCTACATCCAGGCCATGATCCTCACCCGCCCGGACGTCTTCGACTCCTACCGCCACTGGGTGGTGGGATCGCTGGCCGGTTCCTCCTACGCCACCCTCGCCGCCATCGCCCCCGCGCTCGTGCTCGGCCTGGTGCTGGCGGCCTGGGTGGCGCCGGGCCTGAACCTGCTGGCCCTGGGCGATGACGTCGCCACCGCCCTCGGCACCCCGGTGGGCCTGCTGCGCGCCGGCGCGATCCTCGCCGCGACCCTGCTGGCCGCCGCCGCCACCGCCGCCGTCGGACCGATCGCCTTCGTCGGCCTCGCCGTCCCGCACCTGGTGCGCGGTCTCGTCGGCGGCGATCACCGCTGGCAGCTGCCGATCTGCCTGCTGCTGGGGGCCGCCCTGCTGCTGGGCTCCGACGTCCTCGCCCGGGTGATCGTCCGTCCCCAGGAGCTGATGGTCGGGGTGGTCACGGCCTTCGTCGGCGCCCCGTTCCTGCTGTGGTCCGTGCGACGCGGGAAGGTGACGACCTGATGGCTCGCGTCCTGAGCTCCCGCCCCCTGGGCATCGGGGCCGTGCTGGTCGCGGCGACCCTCGCCGGGGCCGTGGCCACCCTGGCCTGGGGCGAGCTCGGCGTCGGGCCCGGCGAGCTCGTCTCCGCAGCGCGGGGCGAGGCCGGCACGAAGGTCACCTTCGTGCTGGAACGCCTGCGCGGGCCCCGACTGCTGGTCGGCATCGGCGCGGGCATCGCCCTCGGCCTGGCCGGAGCGCTGTTCCAGACCGTCACCCGCAATCCCCTGGGCAGTCCCGACGTGATCGGGATCGGGGCCGGCGCCGGGGCCGGAGTGGCGCTGACGACCCTGCTGGCACCGGGCCTCGTGCCCGCCCCTGTCGGCGCCCTGCTGGGAGCCGCCGTCGCCATCGGCCTCGTCCACCTCTCCACCGGGCTCGGCTTCGCCTCCCCGGCCCGCGTGATCATCACGGGCATCGGCGTCTCCGCGATGGCGTTGGCCGTGACCCAGTACGTCGTGGCCGTCGCCCTGCGCGACCGCTCCTCCCAGCTCGCCGGCTACCTGGTGGGCACCCTGAACTCCCGCAGCCTCGACCAGGCCGCGCTGATCGGCGTCGCCCTGGTGGTGCTGATCCCCTTGATCGCGCTGGTCTCCCACGACCTGCGGATGATGGATCTGGGAGATGAGCTGGCCGATGCTCTCGGCGGCTCCGCCCTGCGCACCCGCACCGCGGCGATCGGACTGTCCGTGCTGCTGGCCGCGGCAGCGGTCGCGGTCGCCGGCCCCATCGCCTTCGTGGCCCTGGCCGCCCCGCACATCGCCCGCCGCTCGGTCGGCGCCCCCGGCCCGCAGCTGGTGCTGTCCGCCCTCGTGGGGGCGCTGATCATGGTGCTGGCCGACCTCGCCGTCCAGCACGTGACGGCGGTGGAGGACCTCCCCGTCGGGGTCATCACCGCCGGCGTGGGCGGCATCTACCTGGGTTACCTGCTGCTCGCCGAATGGAAGAGGTCCGACGCATGAGCGCACCCGAGACCGCCTCGTCCCTGCGCCTGGCCGGGGCGACCGTCGCCTACGGCGAGAGGCCCGTCCTGGAGGGGCTCGACTTCACGGTGCCGCGCGGCGCGTTCACCGCGGTGATCGGTCCCAACGGCTGCGGCAAGTCCACGATGCTGAAGACCCTCGCCCGCACCCTGCGCCCTCGGGCCGGTGCCGCCCTGCTCGATGAGCGTCCGCTGTCCCGCTGGCGGCCGAAGGCCGTCGCCCGACGCATCGCCCTGCTGCCGCAGGACCCCGTGGTCCCCGACGGCATCACGGTCCGGTCCCTGGTGGGACGGGGCCGCCATCCCTACCACTCGCCGCTGCGGCAGCGGCAGCCCGGGGACGACGACGCGGTCTCCGCCGCCCTCTCCGCCACCGGGGTCCAGCAGATCGCCGAGCGACCGGTGGCCGCGCTCTCCGGCGGGCAGCGCCAGCGGGTGTGGGTCGCGATGATCCTCGCCCAGGACACCGAGTACGTGCTGCTGGACGAGCCCACCTCCTCGCTCGACGTCGCCCACCAGATCGACGTGCTGCATCTGTGCCAGGACATGCGCGAGCAGGGGCGCACCGTCGTCACCGTCCTGCACGACCTCAACCAGGCCGCCCGCTACGCCGACCACCTGGTGGTGATGGACGCCGGGCGGATCGTCGCCTCCGGTGCGCCCGAGGAGGTGCTCCGCGAGCAGCTGGTGGCCGATGTGTTCGGTCTGCGCGCGCAGATCGCGGCCGATCCGCTCAGCGGCTCCCCGATGGTGGTGCCGATGCCTCGCGACAGCTGACCAGCTGATGCGTCCCCGGCGTCGCCGGTGCCCGTTGTGACCCCGGGCGCACGTCGCGTCCACCTCTGGTCCCCGGCGGAGGTGACAGGTAGGCTTGGCCGGTCCGTGGCGTGCGTCGCCGACGCCCGCGCGGACGGCATGAACCCTCCTGCCACGGAGAGACCGTGGCCGTAGAGACCACAGGAGGTGGGTACCAGAACATGCGTCAGTACGAAATGGTCGTGATCCTCGACCCGTCCGTCGACGAGCGGACCGTCACCGAGACCTTCGAGAAGCTCGTGCAGGTCATCCCGAACGAGGGTGGCACCATCGACAACGTCGACATCTGGGGCAAGCGGAAGTTCGCCTACGAGATCGACAAGAAGGTCGAGGGCATCTACATCGTCTTCACCTTCACCGCGAAGGCCGAGACCTCGCAGGAGCTGGACCGCCGGCTCGGGCTCAACGAGTCCGTCATGCGCACCAAGGTCATGCGTCTCGACGCCAAGTGATCCGCGTTCACTGACCCCCGCACCACACCTGAAGCCCCTGGAGCTAAGGAGCACCCATGGCGAATGACACCGTCATCACGGTGATCGGCAACCTCACCGCTGATCCCGAGCTGCGCTTCACGCAGTCCGGCATCGCGGTCGCGTCGTTCACCATCGCGTCCACCCCGCGCATGTTCGACCGTCAGGCGAACGAGTGGAAGGACGGCGAGGCTCTGTTCCTGCGCTGCTCCATCTGGCGCGACGCCGCGGAGAACGTGGCCGAGTCGCTGGAGAAGGGCGCCCGCGTCGTCGCACAGGGTCGCCTGAAGCAGCGCTCCTTCACCGACCGCGAGGGCAACAACCGCACCAGCATCGAGCTCGACGTCGACGAGATCGGCCCCTCGCTGCGCTACGCGACCGCGAAGGCCAACAAGGTCCAGCGCGGCGGCGGCCGCGGCGGTCAGGGCGGCTTCGGCGGCGGTGCGCCGCAGGGCGGCGGCCAGGGTGGCTACGGCGGTCAGGGCGGTTACAACAACGCGCCGCAGGGCGCCCCTGCCGCCGACCCGTGGGCCGGTGGCGGCAACCAGGGCGGGTACGACGACCCTCCCTTCTGATCGTGACCGGGGACGCCCGGCGAGCCTGAGCTCCTCGGGCCGTCCCTGTCGATCGCTGCAGTTCCAGATCCATTCCATCCCGGGTGCATGCCCGGGCTCCCCTCAGAAAGAAGGAGCACCACGATGGCAAAGCCAGTTCTTCGCAAGCCGAAGAAGAAGCTGAACCCGCTGAAGGCCGCCGGTCTCGAGACCGTCGACTACAAGGACGCCGCGCTGCTGCGCAAGTTCGTCTCCGACCGCGGCAAGATCCGTGCCCGTCGGGTCACCGGCGTCACCGTCCAGGAGCAGCGCAAGATCGCGAAGGCCGTCAAGAACGCCCGCGAGATCGCTCTCCTGCCGTACTCGACCTCCGGTCGCTGAGCGAGGAAGGGAAGCATATGACCAGCAAGCTCATCCTCACCCACGAGGTCACGGGGCTCGGCACCGCCGGGGACGTCGTCGACGTCCGCGACGGCTATGCGCGCAACTTCCTGCTGCCCCGCGGTCTCGCCACCCCGTGGACCAAGGGTGGTCAGCGTCAGCTCGACCAGATCCGCGCTGCCCGGGGCAAGCGCGCGATCGCCACCCTCGACGAGGCCCAGGCCCTCAAGGCGACCCTCGAGTCCAAGCCCGTCGTGCTCTCCGAGCGCGCCGGCGACAACGGTCGCCTCTTCGGCGCCGTGGCCTCCAAGGAGGTCGCCCAGGGCGTGAAGGCGATGTTCGACAAGGACATCGACCGTCGCACCGTCGAGTTCCCGGCACCGATCCGCTCGCTCGGCGAGCACAAGGCCACCGTGCGCCTGCACGAGGACGTCTTCGCGACCCTCGCCCTGCAGGTCGTCGCCGCCAAGGGCGCCGCCGCCAAGGCCTGATCGACGTACTGCGAGGTACGAGCGGTAGGAGATGAGGCAGTGCAGTAAGGCCTGATCGACGTACTGCGAGGTACGAGCGGTAGGAGATCAGGCGGTGCGGCAGGGCCTGATCGCCTGCCGTCGCCACCGAGTGCGACCTCGGGAACGCCTCCCCTGACGGGGAAGCGTCTCCGAGGTCGCACTCGCTCGTTCAGCGGGGGGCATCGTCCGCGGTGCTCCACGCGGGCTACCCTCGTGCGGTGACCTCTCGACGCAACGACACCTCCTCCCCGGGCTCCGTGCGCCCCGACGCCGCGACCGGACAGCACGACGGATCCCTGGCCCGCTCCCTCGGCCACGGCCAGATGGCGATGATCGCCATGGGCTCGGCGCTGGGGACCGGGCTCTTCCTCGGCTCCGGTGAAGCGATCGGCATCGCCGGCCCTGCGGTGATCATCTCCTTCGCGCTGGGATCCCTGATCGCCGCCTCCGTGGCCCTGGCGATGGGGGAGATGGCCTCCCGCCATCCCGTGCGCGGCGGCTTCGGCACCCTCGCAGCCCGCTACCTCTCCCCCTTCTGGGGCTACCTCTCGCGGTGGCTGTACTGGATCGTCACCGTCAGTGTGACCGGAGCCGAGCTCGTGGCCTGCGCCGCCTATCTCGCCTACTGGGTGCCCGCGATCCCGCTGTGGGCAGGGATCATCCTGTTCGCCGCGGTGATCCTCGCCATCAACCTCTCCAGCGTCGGATCTTTCGGCGCGGTGGAGTTCGTGCTGTCCTCGATCAAGGTCATCGCGGTGTTCGTCTTCATCCTGATCGGCGCCGTCCTGGTCATCTTCGGGCTGCCGAGCGCTCCGGCTCCCGGATTCGTCGAGCTGACCGCCGACGGGGGCTTCGCCCCGATGGGCTGGGCCCCGGTGTGGATCGCGCTGTCGGTCGTGATGTTCTCCTTCGGCGGCATCGAGCTGCTGTCCATCACCGCCGCCGAGGCGAAGGACCCCGCCCGGTCCATCCGCACCGCCGCGCGCACCACCATCGTGCGCCTGGCCTTCTTCTACGTCTTCTGCATCGGCATCGTGCTGTGCCTGGTGCCGTGGCGGCAGGCCGCCGGGGCCGGCGAGGACGTCGCCACCTCACCGTTCGTCATGGTCTTCGACCGGATCGGGATCCCCGGCGCCGCGGACATCACCAACCTGCTGGTGCTGATCGCGGCGCTCTCGGCTGCCAACGCGAACCTCTACGCCGGCAGCCGCATGATCCATTCCCTGGCCTCGGACGGGCTCGCCCCGCGCTTCGCGGCCACGACCACGGCCCGTCGTGTACCGGTGATCGGCATCGCCCTGAGCTCGATCGGTCTGGTGGGTGCGGCGCTGCTCGCCTTCAGCGGGGTGGGCGGCGTGTTCGGGTACATGATGAGCCTCGTGGTGTTCGCCGTGATCATGGTGTGGGCGCTGATCCTGGTCACCTACATACGGTTCCGCCGCAGCGGCATCACGGGCGCGACCTTCCGGATGCCCGGCGGGATCCTCGCCGCGGCAGCGGGCCTGGTGGGGCTGCTGGCGGTGTTCGCCACCGTCACCGTGCGGCCCAGCATGCAGATCGCCGCCATGGTGGGGATCCCGGCCGTGCTGATCGCGACGGTGCTGTACGTCGTCGTCGCCCGTCGGCGGATCGACCCGGCCGATATCGAGGACGCCTTCGCGGAAGCCGAGAGCATGCGCTGACCCGGGACGGGACCGTGCGCCGACCCGGGGCGGGGCCATGCGCCGACGCGCGCGATCTCCCGGAACGTGGCGTTGATTACGCTCGAGCGAGCCGGTTTTGGCTGAGGGTTCATCGGGGGTAACCTAAGGGAACCTTCGGCCTCGGCGCCTCTGTGACCCGGTGTCGAAGGAATGCGCGAGTGGCGGAATTGGTAGACGCGCACGGTTCAGGTCCGTGTGCTCGAGAGGGCGTGGGGGTTCAAGTCCCCCCTCGCGCACCGCAAGGAATTCCCCGGTTCACCCAGGTGAGCCGGGGATTTTCGCATCCAGGGGAGGGGGCCCGCGGTGCCCGGCGACAGGGCGTCCCGGGAGCGGCAGGGCGCCCCCGGGACTCGCCGGCGGCGCCCGTCCCCGTGGCCGGGCTCAGTCCGCGTGCTCGGCGGCGTACTCGTCCATCGTGCCCTCCTCCAGCGCGGTGCGCAGCTCCTCCATGCCCTCCTCGTCCGAGGCCACGACGCTCGCCCCGCCGGAGGTGGTGTACGGATCCCCGTGCGGCGCCTCCAGGAAGTGCAGGTCCGAGCTGCGCAGGTTCCGGTTCTCCACGCCCAGCTGCACGATCGTCCTGGAGTCCAGGCCTTCGTCCGTCGTGAGGTATGGGGAGAGGGCCGCGATCGTGTCGCGCATCGCCCCGGGGTTGGAGAGCGTGTCCCCGCTGAGCAGCTCTCCGGCGATCGCCTTGAGCAGCTGCTGCTGGTTCTCGTTGCGCGCGAAGTCGCCCTCGTCGAGCTGCTTGCGCTCCCGGGCGAAGACGAGCGCCTCCTCGCCGTCCAGATGCTGGGTGCCCTCGGTGAACTGCATGCCGTCCCGCTCGAAGGACTCGGGCACCTGCACGTCGACCCCGCCCAGGGTGTCGACCAGCCCCGTGATGCCCTCGAAGTCGATCAGCGCGACGTGGTCGATCGGCGTGTCCGTGTAGTCCTCGACCGTGCTCACCGCCAGGGGCAGGCCGCCGTAGGACAGCGCCGCGTTGATGCGGTCCTGTCCGTGCCCGGGGATCTCGACGTAGAGGTCGCGGGGGAAGGAGGTCACGTAGGCCCCCGAGCCGTCGGCGGGCAGGTGCACGAGCATCATCGTGTCGGACCGCTGCCCGCTGACCCCCTGCTCGGCGGCCTCTGCGGTGGTGCGCTGGTCCGAGCCCAGCAGCAGGATGTTCTGCCCGTCGTCCGTCGCCTCTGCGGGCCGCTGGCCGTCCGACGCGCCGCGGTCGAGGCTGACCGTGCTGCGCTTCTCGTAGGCCTCCTCGAGCGAGCCCAGGTAGCGGCTGGTGAGGAGCCCGCCGACGGCGAGGAGGCTGCCGATCACGACCAGCGCGATCAATGCCTTCCGACGGCGGGGCCGACGCGCTCGGCGCGGCTCGTCGTCCGGATCGGTGGTCGACGAAGTGGTGGCGTCCATAAGCCTCTCGCGGGAGTCGAGGACAGAAGATGCCGACCTTACGGGACGGCGGGATCAGTGTGCCTCGATGGCCGGGAAGGCATCATGGCTCTATGAGCACCCTCACCCGTTCCGACGACCTCACCCCCTCCGACCACGTCACCCTCGCCGGCCACGCCGGTGCCCTCGTCGGCCGCATCTGGACCCGTCAGGATCCGCGCTGGATCGCGGTGCTCGCCCATGGATACGGCGAACATGTCGGCCGGTACGCCTGGGTGGCCGACCGCCTGGCCGCTGCCGGCGCCGCGGTCCATGCCGTCGACCACGTCGGCCATGGGCGCAGTGACGGGGAGCGCGTGCTGATCGAGGACTTCGACCAGGTCGTGGCGGACCTCGACCTCGTGGTCCGCGACGCCCGCGACCGGCACCCGGAGCTGCCGATCGTGCTGATCGGCCACTCCTTGGGCGGCATGATCGCCGCGCGCTACACGCAGATCCACCCCGATCGACTGGTCGCGACGGTTCTCTCCGGGCCGGTGCTCGGCTCCTGGGCGATCGTGGACGAGTTGCTCGCGCTCGAGGAGATCCCCTCCACCCCGATCGACCCCGACGTCCTCTCCCGGGATCCCGCCGTCGGCGCCGCCTATGCCGAGGACGAGCTGGTCTGGCACGGCGACTTCAAGCGCCCCACCCTGGAGGCCATCGACCGCTGCCTGGCCATGATCACCGCGGCCGGCCCCGTCGGTGACCATCCGCTGCTGTACCTGCACGGCGAGGACGACCATCTGGTCCCGCTCGCGGCGAGCCGGATCGGCCTGCAGGCCATCGAAGGCAGCGCCACGCGCGTGACGACCTACCCGGGCGCCCGGCACGAGATCCTCAACGAGACCAACCGTGATGAGGTGCTCGAGGACGTGATCGGCTTCGTCGACGGGGTGCTGGCGCGCCGCGGCTGACGCCGCCCGCTCGACCGCCGTCGTTCATGCGACAGCGGTGCGGCGCAGGCGGACGTTGACGAACTCTCCCATGCCCCAGCGGCCGAGCTCACGACCGAAGCCGGAGCGCTTCACGCCGCCGAACGGCAGACCCGGCAGCGTCGTGCCGTGCTCGTTGACGTAGGCCATCCCGACGTCCAGACGGTCGGCCACCTCCTGGGCACGTTCCAGATCGGTGCCCCACACCGAGCCGCTGAGGCCGTAGGGGACGTCGTTGGCCTGCTCCACCGCATCGTCGACCGACTCGACGCCGTGGATCACCGCGACCGGCCCGAAGATCTCCTCGGAGTAGGCGTCCATGGCCGGGGTGACCCCGGTCAGCACGGCCGGCTGCAGGAAGGCGCCCGCGCGGTCGATCGCCGTGCCCCCGGTGTGGAGGGTCGCCCCCTGCCGGACAGCGCGCTCGACCTGTTCGAGGACCCCGTCCCGCGCTCCGACCGAGGAAAGCGGACCGACGTCGACGCTCCCGTCCAGCGGGTCACCGACCCTCGCGCCCTCGAAGACCTCGACGACGGTCGCGACGAACGCGTCCAGATCACCGTGGGGCACGAACATCCGCTTGGGGGAGTTGCACGCCTGCCCGGCATTGGAGAGCCGCGCCGTGGCGACGATCCGGGCGACGCGCTCGATGTCGGCATCCTCGAGCACGATGAGCGGGTCGGATCCGCCGAGCTCGAGCACCGACTTCTTCAGGTGCTCCCCGGCGTTGGCGGCGACAGCTGCCCCGGCCTTCTCGCTGCCCGTGAGCGAGACGCCCCGGATCCGGTCGTCGGCGATCATGTCGGCGAGCTGGCCATGGGAGGCGAAGATGTTGATGTAGGCGTCCCGGGGTACGCCTGCGGTGTGGAGGATCTGCGCCATGACCTCGGAGGAGGCGGCGCAGATCCCGGCGTGCTTGAGCAGGATGGTATTGCCGGCCATCAGGTTCGGAGCCACGAAGCGGGCCACCTGGTAGTAGGGGTAGTTCCACGGCATCACGCCGACGAGCGGACCGATCGGCTCGGTCTGCACCAGCGATTCCTGGGCACCTTGTGGATCCAGCTGCTCGTCGCGCAGCAGATCCGGGCCGTGCTCGGCGTACCAGCGATAGATGGAACCGGCCAGCTCGGCCTCCCCGATCGCCTGCTGCAGCGGTTTGCCCATCTCTGTCGCGATGAGCTCCCCGAGCTCCCGGCCGCGCTCGTCGTAGGCGTCGGCGACCCGCTCCAGGGTCTCCGCGCGCTCCTGCGCCGCGAGGCCGCGCCAGCGCGGGAAGGCCGCAGCGGTCCGGGAGAGCACGTCCTGGATCCCGCCGTCGTCGAGCCCGGTGAATTCCTCGTCGGTCCGCCCCGTGGTCGGGTTGGTCGTCGTGTATCCAGCCATACGGCCACCCTCGACCGTTCCGGAGGACCTGTACAGGTGACCGTCCGATCGGTCGTCCCGCCGGCGGGTGCGTCGGCCGACGGCGACCGGACGGTCCATCTCCGTTGCCGCGCCTCCGGAACAGTGTTAGGCAGGGAGCATGCGAGCCATCGGAGTGACACGGTACGGAGGCCCTGAGGCCCTGCAGGAGATCGACGTCCCGGTCGAGGAGCTCGGGCCCGGCACCCTGCGGATCCGGGTGAGCGCCGCTGCGGTGAGCCCGACGGACACCCTGGTGCGCAGCGGGGCCCGGTCGGAGGCGGAGCAGGCCGACGCGCCCGGGGACGTCCCCGGTATGGATGTCGCGGGGGTCGTCGCGGAGCTCGGACCGGACGGCGGCGACGGACTTGCTGTCGGGGACCGCGTGGTCGGCATCGTCACGCCGACCGGCCCGCACGGCGCCTACCGGGAGGACATCGTGCTGCCGGTGGGATCGGTGGTCCGCGCCCCGACGGGTGCCTCGGATGCGGAGGCCGCGACGCTTCCGATGAATGCGCTGACGGCCCGTCACGCCCTCGACCTGCTCGCGCTCGGGACCGGGCAGACCCTCGCCGTCACCGGCGCCGCGGGCACCCTCGGGGGCTACCTGGTCCAGCTGGCCGTCCACGACGGTCTGCACGTGATCGCCGACGCGGCCGAGAAGGACGAGGAGCTGGTCCGCTCCTTCGGGGCCGACGTCGTCCTGCGCCGCGGCGAGGACATCGCCGAGCGCATCCGGGAGATCGCCCCTGACGGCGTCGACGGCCTGGCCGATGCCTCTCTCCAGTCCGCGCAGGTGCTGCCCGCCGTCGCCGACGGCGGAGCGGTCGCCACCTTCCGCGGCTACCGGGGCGACGGTGCGCGCGGGCTGAGGGTCGAACCGGTCATGGTGCGCGATGTCGCCGAGGAGCGGGGGATGCTCGCCGGACTGCGGGACCTCGCCGAGCAGGGCGTGCTCGAGCTGCGGGTGGCCGATGTGCTGCCCGCGGTCGAGGCCGCCGAGGCGCACCGCCGTCTCGAGGCAGGAGGCGTCCGCGGACGGATCGTCCTGGACCTCTCCACCTGAGGCGCGAGGAGAGGCCCCGACCTCTCAGATGAAATCCAGCGGGTCGAACTCGTCGATGTCGATGATCCGCACCCGCGGCAGACGACTGGTGAACGCGGCGACGTCGTACTCGAGGTCGTGGAACTCGATCCCCGGGATCTCCTGCAGGTCTCCGGCCATGAACTCGCGGAAGCCGATCAGGGCGGTGCGGCGCTCGGGCGTCGCGGCCAGGTCCTGCATCTGCGGGACGAAGTCGCGGTCGTGGCTGACCAGCATGACGTCGGCCGGGCGGGAGGCCAGCGCCTCGGCGGTGCGCTGGATGGCGATGTCGACGACCTTGCCCTCGCCGCGCAGCGGGATGGTCTTGTACCCGAGGGCGATCAGCGCCTGCACGAAGCCGGAGGGGAGGCTGTCACCGACGGCGAGGAAGAACAGGCCCGTGACGGGCTGGTCCCACGTGACCTCGGCGTGGTGGAGCAGTTTGTTCCAACGGGGACGCTCCTCCGGCTGCGGGCGGCGGCCGAGGACGGAGATGCCGAGCGTGGCGTCGATGTTCTCGCCGTCGACCAGGAGGTACGTGGTGCGATCTGTCATGGCTCG
Source organism: Brachybacterium sp. P6-10-X1 (assembly GCF_001969445.1). NCBI lineage: Bacteria > Bacillati > Actinomycetota > Actinomycetes > Micrococcales > Dermabacteraceae > Brachybacterium > Brachybacterium sp. P6-10-X1. The sequence goes on along the minus strand of NZ_CP017297.1, from coordinate 2,927,038 downwards.
ACCCTACGCGCTCGCCGGCGCGATCCACGCCGACGAGCACGGGCCCGGCCGCGGCGAGGGTCAGGCGATCAGGACCTCCTGGCCGGACTCGGCGGAGGCATAGATCGCCTCGAGGATCCGCACGATCTCCACGCCGTGCCAGGCCGGCGCGACCGACTCCGCACGGCCCAGGCCGGCGTCGACGAAGTTCTGGATCTCGCGGGCGAATCCGGTGCCGAACTCGAAGGTGCGCGAGGCGATCTGCGGCTCGATGTTCACCACGGAGTCGTGCATCTCGGTGGCGATGTGCAGGGCCGGCTCGAGCTCCGCCCCGCCCTTCTCGCCGTACACCGCCACGTCGATCGAATCCTTCGTGGCATGCAGCGAGAAGGAGCAGTCCAGCAGCAGCGAGGCCCCGTTCTCGAAGCGGATGACCGCATTGGCCAGGTCCTCGACCGAGTTCCGGTCGGGGTCGTAGTCCGCGGCCTTGTAGCGCGGCATGGTGGTGACGTTCGCCCGATTGCCGATCTTGTCGTAGGTGTTCCCGCTGACGGAGACGACCTTCGGGGAGCCCATGAGATACCAGCACAGGTCCAGGACGTGGATGCCGATGTCCAGCAGCGGGCCGCCGCCGGAGATCTCCTTGTCCGCGAACCAGCCACCGGGGTTGCCCACCCGACGCAGGCAGCTGGCCTTGGCGTAGTAGATCTCGCCCAGCTCGTCCGCGTCGATGAAGGACTTCAGCACCTGGCAGTTGGGGGAGTGGCGGCGCACGAACCCGACCTGCACCACCCGGTCGCTGCGCTCGACGGCCTGCTGGATCTCGAGGGCCTCGGCCAGGGTGCGGGCGATCGGCTTCTCGACCAGCACGTGCTTGCCGGCCTCGATCGCGGCGATCGCCCAGGTGGCGTGGGAGTTGTTCCAGGTGCAGATCGACACCCCGTCGATCTCCTCGTCCGCCAGGAGCTCGTGGGGATCCGCGTAGGCGCGCTTCGCGCCGTAGGTCTCGGCCACGGACCGGGCGCGCTCGAGGTTCATGTCGGCGACGGCGATCAGATCGACGTCGGAGTTCTCGGCGTAGGCGGTCAGGTGGGACTGGGCGATGGTTCCGGCGCCGATGACGCCGACTCGGAATGTGCTCATGTGCGGTGCTTCCTTCTGGCCGGGAGGCCGATGGGGGTCGTGGCGACGGGGGTGGGGAGCGGGCTCAGTCGAGATCGAGCAGACGGCGGGCATTGGCCAGGCCGCGCTCGCAGCCCAGCAGGCAGTCCTCCCAGCCCTCGAACTCGATCGAGACGAAGCCGGTGTACCCGGCCTCGCGGATCGAGCGGGCCACCGAGCGCAGGTCGATGTCGCCGTTGCCGACGACGGCGCCGCGCAGGTGCTTGCCGCCGCGGCTGCGGAACCAGCCCGCGCCGGGATCGGCGTCGGCCGGGCGGATGTAGAAGTCCTTGAGGTGGACGACCATCGCGTACGGCAGGTTCTGTGGGACCGAGACGGTGGGGTCCTCGTCGACGCACACGAAGTTGCCCACGTCCAGCGTGGTGGCGAAGTTCGGCTCGTCGACGGCGTGGACGATCCGCCGCACGCGATCGGCGGCCTGCACGAAGAAGCCGTGGTTCTCGAGGCTGGTGGTGATGCCCTTGGTCGCGGCGTACTGCGCGATCTCCTTGCTCGCGGCGACGATCGAGGGCAGCGCCTGCTCGAACTGCGGGGTGTCGTCCCCTTCGTATCCGGCGTGGGCGACCACGTCGTGGCGCATCTGGCGGATCCCGAGCCGCTCGGCGAGGTCCACGTGGGCCTTCACGCGGTCGATCTGCGCGGCGAGCTCCTCGGGGTCGTCGGTGAGGAAGTTCGCCCCGATCGCCAGGGTGGACAGCGCCACTCCGGCATGCTCGGCGTGTGCTCGGATCCGTTCGACGTAGGCGGGGTCGGAGGCGATGTTGGGGATGGGGGCGCCGGGATCGTCGCCGAGGGAGGCGAGCTCGAGGTGCTCGCCGTCGCCGGCGGCGACCCAGTCGATCACCTCGGGCAGGGTCATCCCGCCGGTGGAGAGCTGGGAATGGAAGCTGTAGGAGCTGAAGCCGAGGCGGATGCCGGTGGTCATGAGGTTCCTTCGCGATCGGGGTGCCGTGGTTCTCGGGGGTGGTGGACAGGACTGCTCGAGCGTCAGGTGCGGGAGGACGAGGCCGTCGACGCCGCGGCGTCCGGGGCCGCGGCCGACGGTGCGGTGGCCGACGGAGTGGGTGTTGCGAGGAACCGTGGCCACGGTGCCGGGACGCCGGGCACCCCGGCGACGCGGGCGGAGCCGTGCTCGAAGGCCCGGCCGAGCGCGCCGATCAGCGAGCCGTCCGTGGTGAGTCGGGCGGCCACCACCTCGGGATGCTCCGGGGTCATCAGCAGGTGCTGCAGGCTGCGCCGCAGCGGATCGAGCAGGGTCTCGCCCGCCCGTGAGAGTCCGCCGCCGACGACCACCAGCTCGGGATCCACGGTCAGCGCCACGGTGGCCAGTCGCGGCGCGATCTCCGCGCAGAAATCCTCGACCTCGCGCCGGGCGATCTCCTCCCCGGCCGCCGCCCGCTCCAGCAGCGGCTTCGCCTCGTCCCCGGTGGACCAGGTCAGCCGTCCGCGCTGCGAGGTGCTGGTCCAGCGCATCCCGCGCTGACTGCCGAGCTCGCCGGCCAGGCGGTGGCTGCCCTGCAGGATCACCCCGTCCACGATGAGGGCCACCGAGAGGCGATGGCCGATCTGCAGGTAGGCGATGGAGTTCGCGGGCGGGCCCAGGTGGCGCTCCGCGAGGGCGGCGAGCTTGATGTCGTTCTCGACCACGACCGAGCAGTTCATCTGCTGGGTGACCTCCGCGGCGAGGTCGCGGCCGACGAGGTCGTCCAGGGCGAGGCTCCGGGTGACGCGGCCGTCGGCGGCGAGGATTCCCGGTACGGCGAGGCCGACGACGTCCGGCCGGGACCCGGTGCGTTCGATCGCCCGCCCGATCGCCGCGAGGTGGTCCCCGCTCTCGACCTCCACGGTGCTCCGGGCGAGGACTGTGCCGAGCGCATCGGTGAGCAGGCAGCTCACGGTGCGCTCACCGAGGTCGAGGGCCGCGACGGTCGCCGCGTCGGGGTCCAGGGTGAAGCGGCGTGCGGGGCGTCCGCGGCGGCCGGCGTCGGCGGTGGGGGCCGGGGAGATCGTACCCGCGGCGACGAGGTCCTGCAGCACGCTCTCGACGGTGGGCCGGGACAGGCCCGTGGCGGTGGAGAGCTCGCCGATGGTCAGCGCGCCGGAGGCGGTGCGCAGAGTGAGCACGCAGTCGCGGGCGTTGGC